>CAVVQW010000001.1:0-158834 GCA_963750435.1 uncultured Actinomycetota bacterium
CAAGATCACGCCCTCGATGGAGAAGGCGATCGAGGAGACCAACCGGCGCCGCGAGAAGCAGGTCGCCTACAACACCTTCCACGGGGTCGACCCCCAGCCGCTGCGCAAGAAGATCGCCGACATCACCGAGATGCTCGCCCGCGACGACGAGGACACCGCCGCCCTGCTCGAGACCTGGCAGGGCACCGGCGTCCGCGGCGACAAGAGCAAGAAGGCCCCGGTGCCCGGGTTGTCGAAGATGCACGAGCGGCTGCCCGACACCGCCGGCATCCCGTCGGCCGACCTGGCCGAGCTGGTCCAGCAGCTCTCCGCCCAGATGCACAACGCGGCCGCCGAGCTGCAGTTCGAGCTCGCCGCCCGCCTGCGCGACGAGATCTCGGACCTCAAGAAGGAGCTGCGTCAGATGATGGAGGCCACCAAGTGAGCGACGACCTGGTCCGCCGCATCCACGACGTCCGGTTCACCCCGGTGCGCCTGCGCGAGGGCTACGACATGGGCGAGGTCGACGACTTCCTCGACGAGCTGGTCGACGCCGTCGCCATGGGTCGTCCGCTCCAGCCGCTGGTCGACGCGGCCCGGTTCACCCCGGTGCGGCTGCGCGAGGGCTACGCCATCGGCGACGTCGACGCGTTCCTCGAGCAGCTCGCCGTCGACGCCTCGACGGCCGGTCCCTCCGAGCCCGGCGCCCAGGTCGTCGGCCCCGGTGGCGCGGGTGGCCCGGTGCACCGGCCCACGCAGACCGACCCCGCCCACCCGGTGACCAGCTCGGTGATCAGCGAGCAGCGCGGGTTGTTCGCCCGGCTCTTCCGCCGCTCCTGACCCCAGTCCCTCAGTCGCGGCGTGAGCCGTCGCGCACGGTCATGGCCACCAGCCGCGAGATCACCATCGCGACGTACAGCACGCCCGCGACCTGCTCCAGGATCACGATCGACCGCGCGTGGCTGCCGACCGGCAGGATGTCGGAGAGTCCGACGCTGGTCAGGTTGGTGAAGGAGAAGAACAGCAGGTCGAAGAACCGGCCCGAGCCGTCGCTGATCGGGTCGATGGAGCCCGGCCAGACGATGCTCACAGCGACGTAGACGTAGGTGAAGCCCCAGGCCACGACCGTGAACGCCGCACCGATGGCGTAGAGCTCGTCGGTGGTCACGTGGTCGTCGTGGAACAGGTAGCGGATGGTGCTGTAGGCGACGTAGAAGTAGAACGGCGCGTGCAGCAGGGCGCTGGTCAGGAAGACCCAGTCCTGCCCCGGCACGACGGCCTCCAGGACGGTCATCACCAGGGCCGGCAGCCCGAACGCGAACGCGATCACGGTCAGCGCCGGGGTGCTGCGCACGACCCAGAGCGCCAGCCCGACCACCACGATCGAGATCGCCCCGAGGAACGCCGACCCCACCCGCGACCGGTCGAGGAACGGGTAGGCGAGCACGGCCAGCAGCTGGGCCGCCAGCAGCAGCCCCGAGGGGTGGCGCAGCAGCCGGTGCCTCCGCTCGGAGGGCTCGTGGTGGGGGCTCACGCGGGGGAGTCTAGGGTCCGGCGGACGCGTGCCGGTGCGCCGCCGTAGCATGCCCGCGAGAGCGTCGCCGCGGTCGCGGGGAGCGACGCCGGGGCGTCGGGTCGGGAGGTCGGTGTGCCGAGCACGGAGGAGACGTCGCCGCGCGTCCGGTCGTCCTGGGCCTTCCCCAACACGGCGCTGCTGGTGCTCGCGGTCGTGCTGGGCCTGCTGAGCGTGTTCTTCGCGACGCGTGCGGAGCCCACCACCGAGGACGCCGCGGCGTACAGCGCCCGGCACACCGCCGTCGACAGGGCCGCCCGCCGCGAGGCCCTGGCCTTCCTGACGCTGGACCACCGGCGGATGGACCGCGCGGTGCGGCGGGTGCTCGACGGGGCCACCGGTGACTTCGCCCGCGAGTACGCCCGCGGCCGGGCCGACCTGGTGGCCTCCTCGCGTCGCTCGCAGGCGGTCTCGAAGGGCCGCGTCCTCGACGTCGGGATCGACGACCGCGGGGCTGACCGGGCCGTCGCCCTGGTCGCGGCCGACGCCCGGGTCGCCAACCGCTCGACCGACGGCCGGGCCCAGCGACGCTTCTTCCGGCTCCGGCTGACGCTCGAGCGCCAGGACGACCGCTGGTTGACCTCCGACCTCACGTTCGTGGGCTGACGTGCGGTTCTGGGCCAGCGGCCGCCTGACCGTCCTGCTGGTGGTGCTCTGCCTCGCGCTGGCGGCCGCGGCGGGGGTGCTGTGGTCGCGCCAGGAGAGCTCGGCCGCCACCCCCGTGGCCGCCGCCCCGGTGTCGTCGCCGTCCGCCGCCGCGTCGGCCCTGGAGGCGGTGCCCCGGCTCACCCAGCGGGTGCTGTCCTACGGCGCGAAGACCCTCGACCACGACATCTCGGCCTCGCGCGAGGTCTCCACCCCGTCCTTCCGGCAGCAGTACGACGCCACGATGGCCGCCGTGCGCGACCGGACCGTGCGCGACGAGGTCACGGTGGAGGCCCGCGCGGTCGGGTCGGCGATCGTCTCGGCCAGCAGCTCGCGCGTGGTGGCGCTGGTCTTCGTGGACCAGACGACCACTGCCCGTGGGGCCGGGAACCAGCGGGTCGACCAGAACCGGGTGCTGGTCACCGTGACCCGCGATGCGGGAGAGTGGCAAGTGTCCACGATGGGCACGTTCTGACCGGTCTGCGACCGGTGCTGCGGAGAATGGGAGAACACATGGCGGGCACGACGGAGATCGACACCGACCTGCTGATCGTCGGGGCGGGCCCGGCGGGCCTCTTCGGCGCCTACTACGCCGGCTTCCGAGGCATGAGCGTGACCGTGGTCGACTCCCTGCCCGAGCTGGGCGGTCAGGTCTCGGCGCTCTACCCCGAGAAGTCGATCCTCGACGTGGCCGGCTTCCCGAACGTCAAGGGCCGGGTGCTGGTCGAGCAGCTCGTGGAGCAGGCGGCCAGCGCCCGCCCGACGTACCTCCTGGACCGCACCGCCGCCACGCTGAAGACCGACGACGACGGCGTGCAGCTGGAGCTCGACGACGGCACGCTGGTCAACGCCAAGGTGGTCATCATCACCGCGGGCATCGGCAAGTTCACGCCGCGCGCGCTGCCGGCCGGCGAGGGCTGGGAGGACCGCGGGCTGGTCTTCTTCGTGCCGTCGTTCGCGGAGTACGCCGGCCGCGACGTCGTCATCGTCGGCGGCGGCGACAGCGCCTTCGACTGGGCGCACCACCTCGAGCCGATCGCGGCGTCGGTCACGCTGGTGCACCGCCGCGACCAGTTCCGGGCCCACCAGGCCACCATCGACGCCGTGCTGGCCGGGCGCACCGAGGTCATCACCAAGGCGCAGGTGACCGGGCTGAACGGCGAGCACCACGTGGAGAGCGTGGAGATCACGACGAACGACGGCGAGGTGCTCGTGCGCCCCGCCCAGTCGGTCGTGGCCGCCCTCGGCTTCATCGCCGACCTCGGCGCGATGAAGGAGTGGGGCCTGGAGTTCGACAAGAGGCACGTGCGGGTCGACACCGCGATGCGCACCAACCTGCCGCGCATCTTCGCGGCCGGCGACATCACGGAGTACGACGGCAAGGTGCGGCTGATCGCCGTCGGCTTCGGCGAGGTCGCGACCGCGGTCAACAACGCGGCCGTGCTGGTCTTCCCCGACCAGTCGTCCTTCCCCGGCCACTCCAGCGACGGGTCGTGACGCGCGTGGCCTCCCAGCGCAGCCGCGTGCAGATGACCGACGTCGAGATCGAGGAGTTCCTGGTCGCCCAGGCCAAGGTGCAGGTCGCGACGATCGGGCCGCGCGGCGAGCCCCACCTGACCACCCTGTTCCACGTCGTCCAGGACGGCCGGATCGCGTTCTGGACCTACGGCCGCTCGCAGAAGGTCGTCAACCTGCGTCGCGACCCGCGGATCACCTGCCTGGTCGAGGGCGGGGAGGAGTACTTCGAGCTGCGCGGGGTCACCATCACCGGCCGGGCGCGCCTGGTGGAGTCCTACGACGAGGTCCGGGCGCTCGGGGCCGCGGTCACCCGGCGGATGACCGGCAACGAGGACCTCGGCGACTTCGGCGACGACCTCGTCGCCCAGCAGGCGCACAAGAGGGTCGGCATCGTGGTCGAGCCGGTGAAGGTGGCCAGCTGGGACCACCGCAAGATGGCCGGCCCGCCCGGTTCGTGAGCCGCGTCGGGGTCGTGGTTACCGGCCGGTCATACTGGGCACCCCTCAGCTGACGAGACTCGGGGGTCCCGCTGGGGGGCCGCCCGGAAAGGCCGGTCCTTGCGCATCGCACTGTTGTCCTACCGCAGCAAGCCGCACTGCGGGGGTCAGGGCGTCTACGTCCGCCACCTCTCCCGCGAGCTGGTGGCGCTGGGCCACACCGTCGAGGTGTTCTCCGGCCAGCCCTACCCCGAGCTCGACCCCGGGGTGGGCCTGACGAAGGTGCCCAGCCTGGACCTCTACCGCGAGCCCGACCCGTTCCGGACCCCGCACCCGCGTGAGATCCGCGACCTCGTCGACGTCGAGGAGGTGCTGACGATGTGGACGGCCGGGTTCCCCGAGCCGCGCACCTTCAGCAAGCGGGTCGCCCGCCTGCTGCGCGACCGCCTCGAGGACTTCGACGTCGTGCACGACAACCAGACGCTCGGCAGCGGCATGCTCGAGGTCAAGGCGATGGGCCTGCCGCTGATCACCTGCATCCACCACCCGATCACCGTGGACCGCAAGGTCGACCTCGCCGCGGCCCCCACCCTGCGCAAGCGGCTGACGCTGCGTCGGTGGTACTCCTTCCTGCGGATGCAGGGCCAGGTCGCGCGCGCCTGCGGTCGGGTGCTGACCGTCTCGGAGTCCAGCCGCCGCGACATCGTGCGCGACTTCGGCGTCCGCGACGACGACATCCGGGTGATCCCGCTGGGGGTGGACGACGTGTTCGTGCCGCCGACGGTGCCGCGCGTGCCGGGCCGCATCGTGGCCATGGCCAGCGCCGACGCCCCGATGAAGGGCATCGCGACCCTGCTCGAGGCGTTCGCCAAGCTGCGCGTCGAGCGCGACGTGCACCTGCTGCTCGTGACCCGACCGGTGCCCGGGGGACGCACCGAGCAGCTGCTCGACAGCCTCGACATCAAGGACCACGTCTCGTTCGTCAGCGGCATCAGCGACGCCGAGCTGGTCGAGGTGATGGGGTCCGCCCAGATCGCCTGCGTGCCGTCGCTCTACGAGGGCTTCTCGCTGCCGACCGCCGAGCTGATGGCCTGCGAGACCCCGTTGGTCGTGAGCAGGGCCGGCGCGATCCCCGAGGTCGTCGGGCCCGACGGCGAGTGCGCCGACCTGGTCACCCCGGGCGACGTGGGCGAGCTCGAGGCGGCGCTGCTGGCGCTGCTCGACGACCCCGAGCGCCGGGCCCGTATGGGGGCCGCCGGCCGTCGCCGGGTGCAGGAGCGGTTCAGCTGGCGGGCGGTCGCGGCCGCGACCGTCGCGGCGTACGACGAGGTCGTGGGCGCCCGCCCGGCGACCGTGGAGCAGGAGGAGACCCGACGTGCTGACCGTTGACTTCGAGCGCCTGGGGCTGCGCCCGGGCGACCGGGTGATCGACATGGGCTGCGGCGCCGGCCGCCACGCCTTCGAGATGTACCGCCGCGGCGCCGACGTGATCGCCTTCGACCAGGACGCCGACGAGCTGTCCGGGGTCTCCGACCTGTTCGCCGCGATGCGCGAGCAGGGCGAGGTGCCCGAGGGCGCCGAGGCCGACGTCAAGCAGGGCGACGCCCTGTCGCTGCCGTTCGCCGACGGGGAGTTCGACCGGGTGGTGGCCTCGGAGGTGCTCGAGCACATCCCGGCCGACGTCGAGGCGATCGCCGAGCTCGTGCGCGTGCTGCGCCCCGGCGGCACGATGGCCGTGACGGTGCCGCGGTGGCTGCCCGAGCGCATCTGCTGGGCGCTGTCGGACGAGTACCACGCCAACGAGGGCGGGCACATCCGGATCTACACCGGCGACGAGCTGGTCGGCAAGCTGGCCGAGGCCGGGATGGTCTTCGAGGGGCGCGACCACGCCCACGCGCTGCACGCGCCGTACTGGTGGATCAAGTGCGCGGTCGGCGTCCGCAAGGAGCGGCACCCGCTGGTGCGCGCCTACCACCAGCTGCTGGTCTGGGACATCATGGGCACCCGCGGCATCGGCGCCGTCACCCGCGGCGCGGAGAAGGCGCTGAACCCGCTGATCGGCAAGAGCATGGTGCTCTACCTGCGCAAGCCGGCGAGCGCCTGACCCCGGTGTCCCGCTCCCACGCGATCCCCTCGGTGCCCGGCGTGCTCAGCGCCGAGCAGGTGGCGCTGACGGCCGCGTCCATCACCTGGGTGCAGGCCGCCGACGGGTCGATCCCGTGGGCCACCGGCCAGCACGTGATGGTGTGGGACCACGTCGAGGCGGCGATGGCGCTGCTGGTGGGCGGGCAGGTGGCCGAGGCCGAGGCGGCGTACGAGTGGAGCAGGCGCAGCCAGCGGCCCGACGGCTCCTGGCCGATGCAGATCCTCGACGGCGTGCCGGTCGACGCGAGCGGCGAGACCAACCTGACGGCGTACGTCGCGGTGGGGGTGTGGCACCACTGGACGATCCGGCGCGACCTGGGCTTCGTCGAGCGGATGTGGCCCGTCGTACGCCGGGCGCTGGACTTCGTGGTCGGCCTGCAGCTGCCCTTCGGCGGGATCGCGTGGTCGCAGGAGTGGGACGACGCGGGCCCGGCGAGGGTCAACGCCGAGGCGGTGCTGGCCGGGTCGGCGAGCATCCACCAGTCGCTGCGCGCCGGTGTCGCGCTGGCCGAGCTGATGGACGAGCCGCAGCCCGAGTGGGAGCTGGCCGGCGGCCGGCTGGGGCACGCGGTGCGCGAGCACCCCGACCTGTTCCTGGACAAGCGCACGTTCTCGATGGACTGGTACTACCCGGTGCTCGGCGGTGCCGTGCGCGGCCGCGACGGGGTGCGGATGCTCGACGAGCGCTGGGACGACTTCGTGGTGCCCGGGCTCGGGATCCGCTGCGTGGACACCAACCCGTGGGTCACCGGGGCGGAGAGCTGCGAGCTGGTGATGGCGCTGGACTGCCTCGACGAGCGCGAGCGGGCGCTGCGGGTGTTCGCCGACATGCAGCACCTGCGGCACGAGAACGGGTCGTACTGGACCGGCTACGTCTACCCCGACGAGATCAACTGGCCGGCCGACCAGACGACGTACACCGCGGCCGCCGTGGTGCTGGCCGCCGACGCCCTGTCGCGGACGACGCCGGGCTCGGGGATCATGCGCGGCGAGACGCTGGCCGCGCCCTTCCGCGAGATCGGGCTCGAGTGCGGGTGCCCCGACCGGCTCTCAGCCGACGTCCTGCCCGGGCGCCCCTGACGTCCCCGACCCCCTGACGACGCGGCGCAGCACCCGCATGGAGCCCACCGTCTCGACGGGCTCGAACGCGGCTCCGGTGACGGCCCGCTGCCAGACGTGGAACGGCGCCTGGCCGCCGTCCTCGGGCCGCTCGAACACGTCGTGGACCACGAGGACGCCTCCGGGCCGCACCCAGCGGGCGAACCCGGAGTAGTCGGCCTGGGCGGACTCCTCGGCGTGCCCGCCGTCGATGAACAGCAGCGCGAGCGGGGTGCGCCAGTGGCGCGCCACCGTGGTCGAGCGCCCGACGACGGCGACGACCTCGTCCTCGAGGCCCGCCAGGGCGACGGCACGGCGGAAGAACGGCAGGGTGTCCATCAGGCCGAGCTCGGCGTCGACCAGTGTCGGGTCGTGGTGCTCCCAGCCGGCCTGGTTCTCCTCCGAGCCGCGGTGGTGGTCGAGGGTGAAGACCGTGCTCCCGGTCGCCCGGGCCGCCGCGCCGAGCCAGATCGCGCTCTTGCCGCAGTAGGTGCCGACCTCGAGGGCGGGCCCGTCGGCGAGGTGCTCCACGGCGGTGCGGTGCAGCAGGTGGCCCTCGTCCTCGGGCATGAAGCCCTTCGCCGCGCGGGCGTGGGCGAGCAGGTCCGGCGGGATCGGCGGCGTGGAGGGGCTCGTCATGCGCTGGCGGAGGTCTGGCCCGGCGCCGCGGCGTCGTCTTGGGTGTCGACCTGGGTGTCGTCCTGGGTGGCGTGCTCGCGCAGCCACAGGGCGTGGTGGTGCTCGAGCCAGCGCTCGACGGCCCGCACGGCGTGGTGGCTGCGGATCGAGCCGAACACCTCGAACGCGTGCTGGGCGCCGGGGAACTCGGCGTAGGTCACCGACGCGCGGGAGACCTTCTTCAGCTCCTCGACGAAGATCCGGGCCTGGCGCACGTCGACCAGCGAGTCGTTGCTGCCGTGCAGGCAGAAGAAGTCGGGGGCGTCGGCGGACACGTGCACCAGCGGGCTGGCGTCGACGAAGTCGGCCCGGTCGGCGTCGGGGTCCTTCTGGAACACCCGGGGGGCGAGGAAGCCGCGGAACATCGCCTTCGCCGACCGCAGCCCGGTCAGGCCGGCCAGGTCGTAGACCCCGTAGAACGGCACGCAGGCCGCGACGCTGGTGTCGGCGTCCTCGAAGCCCGGCTGCCACTCGCGCTTGCCCGGGGTGAGCGCGGCCAGCGCGGCCAGGTGTCCGCCGGCGGAGCCGCCGGTGACCGCGAGGTACGACGGGTCCCCGCCGTAGGACGCGATGTGCTCGCGGGTCCAGGCGATCGCCTTCTTGACGTCGATGACCTGGGCGGGGAAGGGGTGCTGGGGGGCCAGCCGGTAGTTCATCGCCACGCAGACCCACCCGCGCTCGGCCAGCCGGTTCATCAGCAGCTGGCCCTGCGACTCCTTGGTGCCCAGCGTCCAGGCACCGCCGTGCACCTGCACGAGCACCGGAGCGTCCCGGAGGTCGACGCCACTGGGACGGTAGACGTCGAGCCGGGCCCGCTTGCCGCCGGCGGTGTAGTTGATGTCCTTGATCACCTCGACGCCGGGCCGGGCCATCTGGAACGGCCGGGCCAGCTCCCTGACGGTGGTGCGCAGGTCCTCCGGAGCGGGCGGGTCGTCGAGCACGTCGAGGTAGTCGGCGCCCAGGCCGTCGCGCAGGGTCGACTCGACGTGGCCGGCCGAGCGCGAGGCCTGCACGACCATCCAGCCCAGGGCGCCCGCGGTGACGGCGGCGAGCGCGAGACCGGCCTCGCTGCGGGGCTCTCCGCCCCTGCGGCGTCGTACGGTCAGCTCGGCGGTGGTGTCCAGCACCGTCGCCGCGAGCAGCTGCGGCGCGAGCTCGCTCGTCATCCACCCGGCCAGGAAGGCCGGCACCATCGTGCGCCCCCCCGGGAGCGGCCGCACGGCGTTGGCGGTCAGCGCGGCATTGAGGATCTGGCGACGCAAGAAGGACATGCCGGCCAGGTTACCGACGAGTTCGCCCCCGGCCGAGCGGGGGTTTCACGCCCGCAGCCGCCGAGAGGGGGATCCGCGCACGCCCGCAGCAGCCGACCGGGGGATCCACGCACGCGCAGCTCCGCCGAACGGGGGATCCGCGCACGCCGGTGTGTTGTGAACCCCCGGTCGGCGGGTTCCTGCGTGCACTGAACCCCCGGTCGACGGGATGGTGGGGGTGTGGGCTGAGCCCCCGGGTGCGGGTGCGGGTGAGGGTGCGGGTGCGGGTGAGGGTGCGGGGGTGGGGGTGGGGCTAGCGGTAGGTGGCGATGAACGTGGCGTAGCGGGTGGCGCCGGTGCCGTCGGCGACGTCGTTCATCCGCAGGACGGTGAGGCCGAGGTAGCCCCAGTGGGCGAAGGCGTCCTCGATCTGGTCCCAGCCGAAGTCGTACTGCACGCCGCCGGACAGCGCGTTCTCGCCCTTGAGGTCGGTGCCGACGCGGTAGGCGTAGTCGCCGATCCAGCCGACCAGGGTCTTGGCCAGCGAGTAGGGGCGCAGGCCGGTGGCGGCGTCGGGCTCGCCGGGGTCGTTGTCGCCCATCTCCAGCGCCGTGAAGTGCATCACGACGTGACGCCCTGCGATCGGCCGCGCGCCGAGGCGCACGATCCGGCCGTAGCCGTGCCCGGTCGACCGCGCCGAGGTGTCGACGCTGGTCTGGATCAGGCCGGTGGTCACCTCCGTGGCGCGCGGGTACGGCGACCCGGCGCCCATCTGCCAGTGGATGCCGGGCACCTTGTAGCCGAGGTCGGCGCCGCGGAAGTGGCCGCGCAGCTCGGTGGCCACCGTGGTCAGCATCCGGCGGCCGTGGGCGACGAGCGAGCCGTTGTACCAGTCCACGAAGTCCCGCCCGTACGCCGAGTCGCGGTAGGCGCCGCTGTCGAAGAAGGCGTCGGCGTCGGCCGGGGGACGGATCTGCGCCACCCGGGTGTACGCCGTGCCCCACGCGCGGTTCACTCCGCGCAGGGACCGGTGCTCGCGCAGCGCCCACCGCTGCAGGTCGCGCACGGCGAGGGGGGAGTAGGCCTGCAGCGCCCCGCGCGTCGGGTAGCCGCTGCCGGTGTCGTGGCTGTTGTACGACGGGTAGCGCAGCTCGCCCGACGGGCCGAGCGAGACGTTGATCTCCGAGACGTCGCGCCCGAACCGCTTCTCGAAATGACGAGTGAACGCGCGGGTGAAGTCGCGGTACTCCCCGGCCACTGCGCGGTCGGCCCAGCCCTGCACCGTCTCGGGGGAGTAGTTGCCCTGCTCGCTGCGGTGCTGCAGCCCCTTCAGCCCGAGGCGTACGCCGCCCAGGCTGCGGCCGGCGTACTTCTCCCACAGCCAGGACGGCAGCAGCGAGGTGTAGTCGTCGCCGACGTTGCCGCCGCACTGGTGGAAGGAGAAGATCGGCGCGATGTCGAGCCCGGCGGCGGTGATCGCCGTGAACACCCGGTCGTAGTAGCCCCAGGTGAACCGGTTGTCGCGCTTCTCCACGTCGCCCCACCACACGTCGACGCTGACCGCGTCCACGCCGTAGGCCTCGACCTTGCGGAGGTCGCCGCGGAAGTCGGCCCAGTCGGTGATCTTCAGCGGCGCCATCACGTTGGCGGAGAAGTCCGGGTCGTGCAGCGCCACGGCCCCGGGAGGTCGTGGGCCGTCCGCGGCGGCGGGGGAGGCCCCGGCGGCCGTGGCGAGACCTCAGTGACACGACCAGCGCCGAGACGAGCGCGAGGGAGAGGGTGGCGACGGTCGAGGTGAGCGGGGTCCGAGAGCGCATCGGGTCATCGTGCCACCGCCCGGCGGGGTGCCGCTAGACTCGACCGCTGTGCCTGCGCGAGCGGGTGCCGACCGCACGGACCCCCACACGAAGGCGCGAGACACTCAGCGATGGCGACGACGAACGACCTGAAGAACGGCATGGTGCTCAACCTGGACGGCCAGCTCTGGCAGGTCATCTGGTTCCAGCACCACAAGCCCGGCAAGGGCGGCGCCGTGGTGCGCTCCAAGCTGAAGAGCATCAGCTCGGGCAAGACCGTCGACCGCACGTTCAACGCCGACGTCAAGGTCGACGTGGCCAACGTCGACAAGCGGACGATGCAGTACCTCTACAACGACGGCACGTCCTACGTCTTCATGGACACCGGCACCTACGAGCAGCTCGAGGTGCCGCCGGACGTCGTGGGCGACGCCAAGGACTTCATGCTCGAGAACCAGGAGGCCATCGTGGCCACCAACGAGGGCACGGTGCTCTACATCGAGCTGCCCGCGTCGGTCGAGCTCGAGGTCACCTACACCGAGCCGGGCCTGCAGGGCGACCGCTCCACCGGCGGCACCAAGCCCGCCACCGTGGAGACCGGCGCGCAGGTGATGGTGCCGCTGTTCATCACCACCGGCGAGAAGATCAAGGTCGACACCCGCGACTCCTCCTACCAGGGTCGCGTCTCCTCTTGAGCACCCCCACACGACACTCGCTGCGCTCCCGTCGCGCCGGGGACCCCGCATGAGTGCCCGGTCCAAGGCCCGCAAGCGCGCCCTCGACGTGCTGTACGCCGCTGACATGCGCAGCGGCGGGTCGACCACCGACCTGCTCGCCGACCAGCACGAGGGCGGGCAGGTCAACCCCTACACCGTCGAGCTCGTCGAGGGTGTCGCCGCGCACCGCGACCGCCTCGACGAGGTGATCGCGGGCTACCTCGAGGGCTGGACGCTCACGCGGATGCCGGCGGTCGACCGCAACGTGCTCCGGATCGCGACCTACGAGATCCTCTTCGTCGACGACACCCCCGACGCGGTGGCCGTCTCCGAGGCGATCCACCTGGTGAGGGACCTGAGCACCGACGAGTCCCCGGCGTACGTCAACGGCGTGCTGGGCAACATCGTCCGCAACCGCGACTCGCTGGTCGGCTGACGCGGCGCTCGTGACCGGGGGACGGCTGCTGGTCGCGGCGCTCGTCGTGCTCCTGGCGTCGGCCTGCGCCTCGGGCGACGAGCAGCCGACGGCACGCACGTCGGGTCAGCAGGCCAGCCCGTCGGCGAGCCCGTCGGCCAGCCCGACCGCCAGCCGCCCGACCCCGTCCGGGTCGGCGAGCCGCCACCCTGGAGGACTCGCCGTGCCGGGTGAAGGGCTTCCGGCCCTCCGGACGCCAGGTGCTGCGCAGCCAACGGCGCACGACCCTGTACGCCGCCGGCCTCGACCTCGGCCCGGGCGTCACCGCCCGCGGGGCGACGCGGCTGCAGAAGCTGGGTGACATCACCCCCGGCGTGCTCGTCGTGCAGCCGGCGGACGCCAGCGTCGACGCCGCGATCCTGCGACGGGTGGGGGCCGCGATCAAGGCGCGCGTCGCCGTCGCCGCTGCCGGGGGAGTTCTTCGTGCGACGGCGGGTGAGCAACCGGTCCCGGATCCGGCTCTACGCGGAGTACGTCGCCGCCAGGGTCTACCGCGGCACGTGGAGCGCCCGGGCCTGCGGGGGCGTGCTGAACGACGGCACCAGCGTGACGACCGTGCGCGGCACCTTCGCCTCGATCGGGCTGACCGACAGCGGGGTCCTGCCGTGCGAGGAGGTCACCTCCGGCCGGGCGGCCTGGGTCCGCCGCCTCGCCACGGTCTGTGACTAGCGTCTCGACACCCTCGTCCGACCCGGCACGGGCGCGCCGGTTCGGGCAGGATGGGTCGGTGACCTCCGAACCTGCCGCTGCTCCCTCCCTCGCCGGCCTGCCCGACGGCTGGACGGCCAGGCCCCCCGAGCTCACCGACCTGAACGCGCTCGCCGACCTGCGCGGTGCCGACAAGGAGCCGTGGACCGGGTCGCGTCGCGCGGACCGCGAGGCCGTGGAGTCCGAGATCGCCGGCCCGGCGTCCTGGACGCGCCGCCAGCTCGTGCTGGTCGACGCCGCCGGCGAGGTCCGCGCCTGGGTGGTGGTGCACGACCGTGCCGCCCGTCGCACGATGCTGCACGTCTACGTCGACCGCACGATCGAGGGTCGCGCCACCCAGGACGCCCTGGCCGCCTGCCTCTACGCCTGGGCCGAGGAGCAGGCCGCCGAGATCTGCGCCCTGCGCGAGGTCGCCGAGACCCGCATGGACGCCAGCCCCTTCGAGGCCGACGTCGTGCAGCGCGAGTGGCTCGCCTCCGCGGGCTACACCAACCGCCGCACCTACCTGCAGATGACGCGTCCCGTCACCCCCGACGAGGCGACGTCGCTGCCCGGGGCCCGCGAGGGCGTCACCATCCGCCGGGTGGCCAGCCACGACAACGGGCTGCCGGTCGCGGCCGACCTGGTGATCGTGCACGAGATGCTGGAGAAGTCCTTCGAGGACCACTTCAACTCCTACCGCGAGAGCTTCCCCGAGTTCGTGCAGCGCCTGCGCGAGGACCCCGGCCACCGCTGGGACCACTGGTGGGTGGCGTTCGTCGAGATCGACGGGGTGCAGGAGGCCGCGGGCGCCCTGGTCAGCACGGTGCTGCCGGAGAACGCCGCACGGCCACGAGGGCAGCTACGTCGACTACATCGGCGTGCACCGCAACGCCCGCGGGCGCGGGGTGGCCAAGTCGCTGCTGCACACCGTGATCGCCGACGCGGCGGAGCGCGGCCGCGACCGGGTCGGGCTCGAGGTCGACGCGTCGTCGCCGACCGGGGCCGACGGCCTCTACCGCGCCATGGGCTGGGAGACCGACTACGTCACCGAGTCGTGGTTCAAGGACATCGACTTCGGGTCCTGACCCCCGTCGGGGGCCTCCGCGGTGGGATGCTGAGCAGATGACCAACGGCCCAGGCAGCTCCGTGGGGGACTCGATCGACGGCGCCGTCGACGACGCCCAGCAGAAGGGCCGCGAGGCCCAGCAGAAGGGCCGCGAGGCCGAGCAGAGCGACTGGCTGGACCACGCCGTCCGGGTGGGCCTGGTCGCCTACGGCGTCGTGCACCTGATGCTCGGCTACCTCGCCGTGCAGCTGGCCCTCGGCGGGCGCAACGAGGACGCGAGCACCAAGGGTGCGCTGCAGGAGCTCGCCCGCCACACCGGCGGCACCGTCCTGGTCTGGGCGATCGCGGTCGGCATGTTGCTGCTCGTGCTGTGGCGGCTCGTCGAGGCGGGCTTCGGCCACCGCGAGGAGGAGGGCAAGGACCGCCTCCGCAAGCGGCTGGTCTCGCTCGGCAAGGGCGTCATCTACGGCGCGCTGGGCGTCTCGGCGCTCAAGGTGGCGACGCAGTCGGGCTCGAGCGGGTCCGGCTCGAAGGGCACCACCGCCAAGGTCCTGGGCTGGCCCGGCGGCCAGGTGATCGTCGTGCTGGTCGGCCTCGCGATCGTGGCGTACGCCGCCAACACCGCCTGGCGCGGCTGGAAGGAGAAGTTCGCCGAGCACCTCGACACCGAGGGCAAGCTGGGCACCTCCGGCGCGGCGTACCTCGTCCTCGGCAAGGTCGGCTACATCGGCAAGGGCGTGTCGCTGGGCATCGTCGGCGGGCTGTTCGTGGTGGCCGGCGTGCACGGGAACTCCCGCGAGGGCGGCGGTCTCGACCAGGCCCTGCAGAAGGTCCTGCAGCAGCCGTTCGGGCCGGTGCTGATCGCGCTGATCGGCCTCGGGCTCGTCTGCTACGGCCTGTTCTGCTTCGCCCGGGCCCGGCACCTGGACCGCTGAGCCCGCTCGCTAGCCTCGCCTGATGAGCGTGGCCGGGAGGGGTGTCAGTCGACGGGAGCGGTTCGAGGGCGCGATCGCGGGCGTCGGCTCGACGAGCGGCGTGCGCGTCGTGGTCGGCCGCTGGAGCGACTCGCCCCTCGGGTCCTTCGCCGACGTGATGCTGGCCGAGCCCGACGGCTCCCGCTGGCTGCTGGCGCCGTCGCAGGAGGTCGCGGACTTCGTCGCCTCGACCTACCACTTCGACCGCGTGGTCATCGGTGACGTCGTGGTCCGGGGCGGCGAGGCACCGGGCGAGGACTGGTGGGACGTCGCGGCGCCGGGGCTGGAGCTGACCTTCTCGGTCGGCCGCCGCCCGGTGCTCGGGCTGCTGCTGCGGCTGGTGCCGCGCCGGCTCGCCACGGCTCCGGCGTGGGCCCGGGTGACCGACCCCGTCGCCCGCGTCCTGCTGCGCGGCGTACGCACCCGGGGCACGGCGGGCGGCGGGCGGCGTGAGTTCTACGGCGCCACCGACCTGCACCGGGTCACCTCGATGACCGGCACCTGGCAGGGCGACGACCTGGGCGACCTGGCGCCGGTGTCGCCCGACCCGCGGTTCGGGTTCGGCTCCACGCCCCGGCGCCCGTCGGTGACGGCCGTGGTGACGACGGTACGGCCTGAGCGAGGGGTCGGCGTCGTCGAGCCTCGAGACCCCGGCTCGCCGGTCGAGCCTGTCGAGACCACCTCGGCTGTCGCTGGTCGAGCCTGTCGAGACGACCTCGGCTGTCGCCGGTCGAGCCTGTCGAGACCACCTCGGACTGTCGCAGGTCGAGCCTGTCGAGACCACCTCGCCCGGACGCTGCTTGAATGGGCCCATGGTGACGACGTGCGACGTGGTGGTGATCGGTCTCGGCCCCGGTGGCGAGGCGGCGGCGACCGAGCTGGCGAAGGCCGGGCTCTCGGTGGTCGGCGTGGACGAGCGGCTGGTGGGCGGTGAGTGCCCCTACTACGGCTGCATCCCGAGCAAGATGATCATCCGGGCGGCCGAGGCGCTGCAGGAGGCCCGCCGCGTCGACGGCCTGGCCGGCGCCGCGCAGGTCGAGCCCGACTTCTCGGTGGTGGCGAAGCGCATCCGCGACGAGGCCACCAGCGACTGGGACGACCAGGCGGGGGTCGACCGGCTCACCGACGCGGGCGTGACGTTCGTGCGCGGCCACGCGCGCCTGACCGGCCCGCGCACCGTCGAGGTGGACGGCGAGACCTACGAGGCCACGCGGGGCGTCGTCCTGAACCCCGGCACCTCCCCGGCCGCACCCCCGATCGACGGCCTCGCGGACACGCCGTACTGGACCAACCGCGAGATCCTCCAGGCCGAGACCGCCCCCGCCACGATGGCCGTCATCGGCGGCGGGCCCATCGGCGCCGAGCTGGCCCAGGGCTTCGCGCGCTTCGGCACCCGCGTGACCGTCCTCGAGCGCGGCGACCGCATCCTGGGCCCGAGGAGCCCGAGGCCGGCGAGCTGCTGGGCCGGGTCTTCGCCGAGGAGGGCATCCAGGTGCTGACCGGGGTGGACCTCCAGCACGTGGCGTACGCCGACGGCCACTTCACGATCACGCTGGGCTCCGGCGGGGCCGACCAGACCCTGGAGTTCGAGAAGGTGCTCGTGGCCGCCGGTCGCCGGCCCAACCTGAGCGACCTCGGGCTGGAGACCGTCGGGCTCGACCCGGCCGCGCGGAGCATCGAGGTCGACGACCGGATGGTGGCCGGCGAGGGCCTCTGGGCCATCGGCGACGTCGTGGGCCACGGGGCGTGGACGCACCTGTCGATGTACCACTCGGCCGTCGCGGTCGCGAGCATCCTGGGCCAGGACGGCCCGCGGGCGGAGTACCACGCCGTCCCGCACGTGACCTTCACCGATCCCGAGGTCGGGGGAGTCGGGATGACCGAGCAGCAGGCGCGCGACGCCGGCCTGAACCTGCGGATCGGTCACCAGGACATGTCGGCCAACTCACGCGGCTGGATCAACAAGGCGCAGGGCCTGGTCAAGGTGATCGAGGACGCCGACCGCGGCGTGCTGGTCGGCGCCACGGTGGTGGGTCCTACCGGTGGCGACATCCTCGGCATGCTGACCACGGCCGTGCACGCGCAGGTGCCGACGTCGACCCTGCTGTCGATGATCTACGCCTTCCCGACGATGCACCGGGCCGTCGAGGAAGCGCTCAAGGACCTGAGCTGAGCGGCCTGCGGTGAGGCTCGCGGGGGGCACGGCCGGCTGGGCGGCGGCGCTGGGGCTGCCTGCCTGCTCGCCGGGTGCGCGGGGTCCGGGCTGGCTCGCCGGGGTCGTCGCCCTGCTCGTCGCCTGGGTCGTCGCCCGGTCGTCGCCCGGTCGTCGCCGGGGTCGTCCCCCGGGTCGACCTCGTCGGGCGCCACTTCCGCGGGTGCCTCGCCGTCGGCAGCGCCACGCCCCTCGGCCACCGCCGCTCCGACCGGTGGGCCGGCCGCGGTGACCGTCGACCCGGCAGCGGCTGGCGCGCGGGGCCGACCCCCGGTTGCCCTGGTGGGACGCCACGACCTCCCGGCTGCACGACGGCGCGCGGAGCATCGCCGTCGACCTCGACGGGTCGCGGGGGAGCGACGTGGTGTCGGTCGACCGGGCCGGCTCGGCGTACCTCCTCGTCGCGGCCGGCAGCTCCGGCCCGACCGCCTTCCGGGTCGAGCGCGACGGCCGCACGCGCGTGCTCGCGCGCACGCGGTCGGATCCGCTGGTGCTCGCCGTCGCGGCGGACGGCCGCACCTTCGCGTGGCTGGAGCAGCAGGGCCCGGCGCGGGCCACCGTCGTGGTGTCGCGCACCTCCGACGGCGTCGAGGTCGCCCGCCACCGGTTCCGCAACGAGCAGCTGCGGGTGCTCGCGCTCTCGAGCACGCGTGCCCTGGTCGGCACCTACCGGTCGACGGCCGCGTGGGACCTCGGGTCGGGTGCGATCAGCCCGGTGCTGCCCGACACCGGCCAGGTGGCCGGCGCGGACGGCGCACGTCTCGCGGCGGCGCAGGGCCCCGACGACGTCCCCTCCTACGTCACCCGTCCCGGGCGCCGGCTCGTCCGGTGCTTGGTCCCTACCGAAGGGGGAGGTGCCGCAGCAGTTCAGCCCCGACGGGTCGTCGCTGGTCTCGGGCACACCGCACGACGCCGACCCCCGCGGCTACGACGTCTTCCTGCGGCCGCTGGTGGTCCGTGACGCCAGCACGGGCGCGGTGCGGGCGCGCTTCGAGGGCCGCTTCGGCTGGTACGACGTCGGTGGCCCCCGCTGGGAGGACGACGACCACTTGCTCGCGGTCGCCCGCGAGCCGGCGTACTCCTCGGGCCAGCCGACGATCCGCCTCACCTGGGTGCGCTGCACGGTCTCCACCCGCACCTGTGAGACCGCCGGCCCTCCGGCGACGTTGGAGCTCGACGTCCCGCCGTACGTCGTCCTCCCGCGGCTCGTCGCCGCGGCCCCACCCTCCTGAGGCGACGAACCGGCCTCGCCCCGGGCGCGGCGACGAGGGCTCGGCAGGGCCGTGACGTCGGCCGAGCGGGCCGCGGGCCCGTCGTCGAAGCCCTCCCGCGACATCGGTCGAGCACGATCGGTACGTCGGTTGAGCAGGGCCGGAGGCCCGTCGTCGAAACCTGGTCGTTGGCTGATGTTCCGTCCAGGGAGTGCCGCGGTTTCGAGCCGCCTGGTGACCGGATCCGCGGCACAGTGTCGCGTCGCCGTCGTCGGTCGCAGCCGTCGGTCTAGGTCCGTCGGTGGAAGCTGATCCGCCCGGAGGGCTCGATCCGGTGTGCGTAGTGGGGGTCGTGGACGCGTCGGTGGTGGTGCCCGCAGAGGAGTCGGCCGCCTTCGACGGTGGTGCGGCCGCCTCGTGACCAGGGTGTGTCGTGGTGGGCCTGGCACATCGAGGGCGGCCGGTCGCAGCCCACGGCCGTGCAGCCGCCATCGCGGTGGGCCATCGCCAGCCGTTGAGCTGGTGAGTGGAACCGTCGTTTCCGGCCGAGGTCGAGGGGCTCGGACTTCCCACCGAGGACCATCGGGATGATCCCTGCGGTGCAGGCCAGGCGTCGGGCTTCGCCCGCGGTGAGGACACCGCCGGTGTCGAGGGTGCCCACGCCGTGCTCGCTGAGGGATGTCGTCAGCTGTTCGAGGGTCATCGTGACGACGATGGTGGCGCTGACACCGCCGGCGGTGGGGAGCGCGTCGGCGGGGAGTGCTTCGAGGAGCTGGCACAGGGCGAGGCCGTGCTTGACCGGGGTGGAGACCTGCTCACCCTGGGCTGACGGCTCGGGGGCGGGGTGCCCATCGGGGTCGGGCCTCGCGGGGAGGCGATCGCGAGGATGGCTTTGCCGAGGATGTCGCCGTGCAGGGCCGGGATCCTGAACTTGCCGTGGACGGTGCCTTCGTCGTCGTGCGCGCATCGTCAGCCAGGTGCGCTTGAGGGCTGCTGCCTCCTGGTCGGCGAGGACCTTGGCCTCGAACTGGTCGGCGACCTCGGGGGCGATCACCTCGAACAGGTGCATCCCGAGCCGGGCCAGGGCCTTGGCGTCGTAGGTGGCCGCCAGGCCGACCAGGTGCTGCTCGGCTGTGACCTGCTGCTCGGCGGTGACGGCGAAGTCGCCGCTGGTGGGCAGGCGGTCCAGGGACCTGACGATCACCCGGGCCTGGTCGGCGTTGACCCCGCCGGCGGCCATCGCCGTGGCCAGATGAACATGGGTCTCGAGCTTGCGGGCGAGGTTGAGGTCGCAGCGGGCGTCGCGGCGGACCTGGCGGGTCTCCACGGCGACCCAGTCGGCGATGGTGCAGGCGGCGGTGTCGTCGGTGTCGCCGGCCCGGTCGGCCTCGGCGAGGACCCTGAGGCGCAGGGCGGTGAGCTGGGCTTCGGCGTGGGCCAGGTCGAGCAGGCTCTCGCGGCGCTCCTCGGGCTGCATCGACCACACCGGGGTGATGCTGAGGTCGTCGAGTCGCCCGATGAGCTGTCGGGTGAACGCGTGCACCGGGTGGGTGCGGCGGGTGGACTGGCTCATGACCTGATTCTCCCACCTGAAGGCAGGCATTAGAACAGGTGTTCGATCATCTGTGGACAACTTTTCCCGGATGCGACACGTGGTTTCGACGACGGGCCTTCGGCCCTGCTCAACCGACGAAGCGGGCCTTCGGCCCTGCTCGACCGACACCACGTGGCGGCCCGCGACCCCGGACTCAGCCGAGCTCGTCGACCGTGGTCAGGCAGAACGGATGACCGTCGGGATCAGCGAGGACGAGGCAGTGCCCCTCGTTGGGCTGCTCGTCGAACCTGCGCGCACCGACGGCACGGGCAGCGCCTCGGTGGCCACGAGGTCGTCGACCAGGAAGTCCAGGTGGATCAGGGCCGAGGTGCTGGGGCCGGGCCAGTCGGGGGCGGCGTATCGGGGCATCGATCCGTCCACCGGGCCGGCCATGGAGTCGGCAACCTCCAGCGACGTGGTGCGCGAAGGCATGATCCTCCCCGGCCTACCCTCGGCGCCAGATGCTGCTCGACTCTCACCGCGCGGAGCAGGTGGACAGGTGATCCTGTCGCAGGAGCGCGACCCCCGCCTCGTCACGATCCGGCGCGGAGGGACCCTCACGGACGCCGACCACCACCTGCTCGCGCTGTGGGCCGCCGCGTGCGCCGAGCACGTGCTCCCGCTGTTCGAGGCGGCGAGACCCGACGACCCGAGGCCTCGTCAGGCCATCGAGGCCGCGCGCGCCTGGGTGCGCGGCGACCTGTCGATGATGCAGGCGCGGGCGGCGGGTGGGCACGCCATGGGGGCGGCGCGCGACCTCAGGGGTGCGCCGCGCTTCTCGGCGTACGCCGCCGGGACAGGCGGGGGCCGTGGCTCACGTCGCCGCCCACGACCTCGGGCAGCGGCGTACACGATAAGGCGGTGCGGGCCTCGGACGCTCCCCGAGGTGAGCCTCGACGCCGGTAGGGTCGAGCGTCAGTGGCAGCGCGACCAGCTGCCCGAGGCCGTGCGCGAGCTCGTGCTGGACGACCAGCGCCGCGCGACGACCTCTGCTGGTCGGTCTTCTCCGACCAAGGGTGAGAGGAGGACGACGATGAGCGTGCTGGGAGTGGGCGGCCTCTTCTTCCGTGCCGACGATGCCGAGGCGCTGGCCGAGTGGTACGCCGAGCACCTCGGCGTCGGTGCGGGGCAGGCCGCCCCGGGCGCCGGCCCCGCCGACGAGCACACCTGGACGGTGCGGGGCGGGCCGCTGGTGTTCGCGCCGTTCCCGCGGGACACCGACTACTGGGCGTCCGACCGCCCGGTGATGCTGAACCTGCGGGTCGACGACCTCGACGAGCTGCTCGCCCAGCTGTCCGCCGCAGGCATCGAGGTCGAGGTGAGGCCCGAGTGGGACACCCCCGAGACCGGTCGCTTCGCCCGCGTCCACGACCCGGAGGGCAACCCGGTGGAGCTGTGGCAGGTGCCGCCGCCCGCGCCCGCCGAGCAGCCGGGCGAGGACACCCGCGTCGACCCGCCCGCGGCGGGCAGCGAGGTGGAGGTGCTGCTCGGGTTCCTGGACTACCAGCGGCAGACCTTCGCGAGGAAGACCGCCGGCCTGAGCGCGCCGCAGCTCGACCAGGTGCTGCCGCCGTCGGGGATGACCCTCGGCGGGATGACCAAGCACCTCGCCTACGTCGAGGACTGGTGGTGCCACCAGGTCCTCGCCGGCCACGACGCCCCCGAGCCCTGGGCCACGGTCGACTGGGAGGCCGACGGCGACTGGGACTGGCACAGCGCCCGCGACGACGACCCCGCCGACCTGCACGCGCTGCACGAGGCGGCCCTGGCCCGCTCCGCCGCCGCGGTCGACACGGCGCTGGCCCTGGGGGTCGGTGCGGACGCCGTCGCGGTGGGCCGCAGCGGGCGTGAGGGCCTGACCCTGCGGTGGATCCTGGTGCACCTGGTCGAGGAGTACTCCCGCCACAACGGCCACGCCGACCTGCTCCGCGAGTCGATCGACGGGGTCGTGGGGGAGTAGGTCAGAGCCGCAGCCGCCGCGCGTGCAGCACGTCGTACGCCGGGCGGCAGGCCGCGGCGACGGCGGCGTCGTGGGTGTCGAGATCGACCGCACGGGGGCGCCAGGGCTCGAAGCCGGTGGAGCGCTCGACGGCGGCGTACCAGTGCGGCGCCCAGACGCCGTCGGAGTCGCGGGGACCGGCCGGCCAGGTGAGCATCCGGTCGGTGAACCCGATGCCGAGCCAGTCGCAGAGCCAGCGCAGGTGGGCACCGGGGTCGCGCAGGAAGTCACCGGCGTCGATGACCGGGGTGTCCTCGGGCAGCACCTCGAGCAGGCGGGCCTGCTGGAGGAGTCCGATGTCCTCGGGCTCGCACGACTCCCGCGACCGGACGTACGACGCCACGACCTCGGCCGGGTCGCGGATCAGCAGCACGTTGCGGAACGCGGGCACCCAGTTCAGGGCCGTGCCGGGGAGCAGGTGGTGGGTCATGTGCTTGGCGTAGTGCACGTCGGCGTCGACGGGGTCGTTCAGCGAGCGCACCACCTCGCGCCAGTCGGTCGGCTGCGAGGCGATCACGTCGTCGCGGCCGGGGTGGTCGAGCCCGGTGGCCGCGAGGTAGGCGGCGTACAGAGGCTCGTCGACGACGACCGTGTCCGGACGGTTCTCCCAGGCGCGCATCATCGCGGTCGAGATGTTGCGCGGGCCCGACCACATCGCGACCCGGACGGTCACGAGGCCCCTCCCGCGGCGGCGCGGTCCGCTGCGACGTGCTGCTGGTAGAGCTCCTGCAGGCGGTGCACGACGGGCCCGCGTGCGCCGGCGTGGGGGAGCCCGTCGCCGATCGTGCGGCCGTCGACGGTGCGCACCGGGACCACGCCGGCGAAGGTGCCGGTCACGAAGGCCTCCGAGGCGTTGTAGACGTCGGTCAGGCTGAACGTGGTCTCCCGGTGGGGGATCTCGTGCTGGCGGCAGACCTCCAGGACGTTGGAGCGGGTGATACCGGCCAGGCAGAAGCGGCCGTCGGAGGTCCACACCTCGCCGTCGCGGGTGACGATGAAGAAGTGCGTGCTGTTGCAGGTGGCGACGAAGCCCTGCGGGTCGAGCATCAGCGCCTCGTCGGCGCCGGCGGTGTAGGCCTGGATGCACGCCTGGATGTCGTTCAGCTTGCTGTGCGCGTTCAGCTTGGGGTCCAGGGTGTCCGGCGTGGCGCGGCGTACGTGGGTGGTGAACAGCGTGATGCCGTCGGTGACGGTCGCGGGCATCGGCTCCTTGTGCTCGGCGATGATCACGACGGTGGCGGGCCCGACGGTCACGCGCGGGTCCTGGTACGGCGTGGACTTGACGCCGCGGGTGACCATCAGCCGCACGTGCACCCCGTCGACCATGTCGTTGGCTCGCAGCGTCGCGTGGATCGCGTCCGCGAGCTCCTGGCGCGACAGGCCGAGGTCGAGCAGGATCGCGCGGGCGCCCTCCTCGAGGCGGTCGAGGTGCTGGTCGAGGAACGCCGGGTGGCCGCCGGAGACCCGCAGCCCCTCCCACACGCCGTCGCCGAGCACGAAGCCGGAGTCGAAGACCGAGACCACGGCGCGCTCGCGGGGGACCAGCTCGCCGTTGACCCAGATCAGGATGCCGTCGTTGCGGGGGTCGTCGGAGGAGTGCTGCGTGCCGGTGGGGCCTGCGGGATCGGGGGGTGTGCTGGTCATGGCGCCACCCTAGGAGAGCGGCGACCGTGCCTCAGGTCGCACGCGCCGGGTGCCCGTGGCGCAGCTGGAGAGCGCGCCCGACGGCGACCAGCAGCGCGACCAGGGCCAGGGCCAGCGCGGGCAGGACGACCCCCGCGGCCGGTCGGACGGCCACCAGCAGCAGGGGCACCCCGAAGCCGAGGTAGGTGACCACGTAGTACAGCCCTGTGAGCGTCCCTCGCCGGTCGGGCGGCGACAGCGTCTCGACATCGAGCAGGCCCTCGCGCAGGCACAGTCCGTAGGCCAGGCCCATCAGCACGCAGATGACGCCGAAGGCGGGCAGCCCCAGGTGCGGGCCGGTCACCGCCATCAGCGTGAACCCGGCCGCCGAGCAGGTCGCGCCGGCCACCCCTGAGCGGGGTCCCCAGCTGCGCTGCCGCGCCACGGCCTGGACGACGATCCCGGTGCCGAGGGCCAGGATCGCCGCGACGCCGACGAGCAGGGGGCCGTCGTACGCCGTGGGCAGGCGTGGGGGCAGCGTCACGATGGTGATCGTCGGGCTGGCGAAGACCACGAGTCCCACGGGGAGCGACCAGGCGAGCGCCGCGCGGGCGGAGTGCACCGGGTCGACCGCGGGACGCGGGTGGCTGCGCGCCTCGGCCAGCCGGGCTCGGGTCTCGGGGACGCTGAGCCGGGCCGCGAGCAGCACGGTGGCCACCGACACCACCAGCGAGGCCACGAACGGGGTCCGCAGCGGCGCTGGGCCGAGCTGGGCGAGCAGGCCGGAGACCAGGGGGCCGACCGCGAAACCGGAGGTGAGGAAGACGCCGGCCAGCACGGTCCCGGCCGCGCCGCCCAGGTCGGCGCACCAGGCGGTGCCGGCGCCGAAGGTCAGGCCCGCCCCGAGCCCCACCACGAGGCGCCCCACGAGCAGGCTCGCCGGCTCGTGGGAGGCCAGCAGCACGACGGTGCCCAGGGCCGCGATCGCCGCCCCGGGCAGCACGACCAGCGGGCGCCCGATGCGGTCGGAGAGGGTGCCGCCGCCGAACAGCCCGGGAAGCAGGCCGAGGGCGTAGACGCCGAAGACGCCGTCCAGCAGCACCGCCGAGAGACCGTCACGGCCGGCGAGGGCCGGGATCACGGCGGCGAAGTGGTTGGCCGCCCAGCCGGTGGCCATCAGCACCGAGAGGACGCCGGCCAGACCGCGTGAGGTTCGCACGGGCGTGAGTCTCCCAGCACCCCTCGCGGGGGACGGCCATCGGGCCCGGTCGGCTGTTAGTGTCGACGGCGTTCGACATCCTTTAACGAGCCGTCCCGAGAGGCGGAGAAGGAGGTCCGGTGCCGATGGTGCTCCCATCCTCACCCGCGTCCCCCAGCGAGGAGGCGACCGCCGAAGGTCGCACCGTCCTCGACGCCCGTGACATCAGCCGGGCCCTGACCCGCATCTCCCACGAGATCCTCGAGCGCAACAAGGGCTCCGAGGACCTCGTCCTGCTCGGAGTCCCGACGCGCGGGGTCGCCCTCGCGCGGCGCGTGGCCGACCGGATCGCCAAGGTCGAGGGGGTGCAGGTGCCGACCGGCACCCTCGACATCACGATGTACCGCGACGACCTGCGTCGGCACCCCACCCGCGGCCCCCAGCACACCGAGGTCCCGGCCGGCGGCATCGACGGCAAGACCGTCGTGCTCGTCGACGACGTGCTCTTCTCCGGCCGGACCGTGCGGGCCGCGCTCGACGCGATGAACGACCTCGGTCGGCCCGCGACCGTGCGGCTGGCCGTGCTGGTCGACCGCGGGCACCGCGAGCTGCCGATCCGCGCCGACCACGTCGGCAAGAACCTGCCCAGCGCCCGCACCGAGCGGGTGATGGTGCGGCTCGAGGAGGTCGACGGGTACGACGAGGTCCGGATCGCGCCGAACGCCGCCACGACGGACCCCGCCACGACGGACCCCGCCACGACGGACGGGGACGCCTGATGCGCCAGCACCTGCTCTCGATCGACGACCTGTCGGTCGACGACGTCGAGACCCTGTTCGCCACCGCCGCGGAGATGCATGACGTGCAGCGCCGGTCGGTCAAGAAGCTGCCCGCCCTGCGGGGTCGCACGGTCGTCAACCTGTTCTTCGAGGACTCCACGCGCACGCGCTCGTCCTTCGAGATCGCCGGCAAGTGGCTCTCCGCGGACGTCATCAACGTCTCGGCCAAGGGCTCCAGCGTCAGCAAGGGCGAGAGCCTGCGCGACACCGTGCTGACCGTCGCCGCGATGGGCGTCGACGGCCTCGTGATCCGGCACATGGCCAGCGGGGCCGCCCAGCAGGTGAGCCGGTGGACCGACGCGGTCGTGATCAACGCCGGCGACGGCACCCACGAGCACCCCACCCAGGCCCTGCTCGACGCCTACACGCTGACCCGGCGCCTGGGGTCGCTGGAGGACCGTCACGTCGCGATCGTCGGCGACGTCACCCACAGCCGGGTCTTCCGCAGCAACGTCCTGCTGCTGACCAAGCTCGGCGCCCGGGTCACGGTCGTCGCCCCGCCCACGCTGATGCCGGCCGGGGTGACCGCGTGGTCCAAGGACGCGGGCTTCGAGACCTCGTGGGAGCTCGACGAGGTGCTGCCCGAGGTCGACGCCGTGATGATGCTGCGCGTGCAGCGCGAGCGCATGAGCGGTGCGTTCTTCCCGAGCGCGCGGGAGTACACCGTCGGCTACGGCCTGACCCGCGACCGGCTCGCCCTGCTGCGTCCCGACACCCCGATCCTCCACCCGGGCCCGATGAACCGGGGCCTGGAGATCGCCGCCGACGCCGCCGACGCCGCCTCCTCGGCCGTGCTCGACCAGGTCTCCGCCGGCGTCGCCGTCCGCATGTCCGTGCTCTACCACCTGCTCGCAGGGGAAGGGAGCGTCGCGTGAGCAGCGTTCCGCTCGTCATCACCGGTGCCGCCGTCCTCGGTGGGGAGCGTCGTGACCTGTACGTCGACGGGGGCGTCCTCGTCGACGCGGCGCCCTCCGGTGCCCAGGTGATCCAGGCCGACGGCCTGGTCGCGCTGCCCGGCCTGGTCGACCTGCACACCCACCTGCGCGAGCCGGGCCGCGAGGACGCCGAGACCGTGCTGACCGGGTCGCGCGCCGCGGCCGTGGGGGGCTACACCGCCGTGCTGGCCATGGCCAACACCTCCCCGGTGACCGACACCGCCGAGGCGGCCGAGCGGGTGCTGGACCTCGGCCGCGCCGCGGGACTGGTCGACGTGCAGCCGGTCGGCGCGGTGACCCACGGCCTCGCCGGCCAGGAGCTCGCCGAGCTCGGCCTGATGGCGCGCTCGCGCGCACGGGTGCGGGTCTTCTCCGACGACGGGACGTGCGTGCACGACCCGCGGGTGATGCGCCGGGCGCTGGAGTACGTCCGCGCGTTCGGCGGCGTCGTCTCCCAGCACTCCCAGGACCCCGACCTCGCCGGCCCCGCCGCCTGCTGCCACGAGGGCGAGCTGTCCGGTCGCCTCGGCCTCCCCGGCTGGCCCGGCATCGCCGAGGAGACCATCGTCGCGCGCGACGTGATGCTCGCCCGGCACACCGGCAGCCGCCTGCACGTCGCCCACGTGTCGACCGCCGGCTCGGTGGAGGTGCTGCGCTGGGCCAAGGCCCAGGGCATCGACGTCACCGCCGAGGTGACGCCGCACCACCTGCTGCTGACCACCGACCTGCTGACCGACTACGACCCCGTCTTCAAGGTCAACCCGCCCCTGCGTCCCGACGAGGACGTCGCCGCGCTGCGGGCCGCGCTCGCCGACGGCACCATCGACGCGGTCGCCACCGACCACGCCCCGCACGCCCGCCACGACAAGGAGCACGCCTTCGTCGACGCGGCGTTCGGCATGCTCGGCCTGGAGACCGCGCTGTCGGTCGTCAGCGACGTGATGGTCGGCTCCGGTGCGCTGGACTGGGCCGACGTCGCCCGGGTGATGTCGCAGGCCCCGGCCCGGATCGCCGGGCTCGAGGGTCACGGCGGCACGCTCGCCGTGGGCCAGCCCGCCCACCTGACGCTCGTGGACCCCGAGGCCGTGGTCGTCGTCGACCGCGCGGACAGCGCCTCGCTCTCGCGCAACAACCCCTGGCACGACCGCAAGCTGACCGGCGCCGTGGTGGCCACGGTGTTCGGTGGGCGGCCGACGGTGCTGGACGGCGCGCTGCTCTGACCGGGCCGCCCGCACGTCCGACGCTTGGGGCGTCGCTCATGCTGGGGGGATGACGACACGGCTGGCCGTCCTGGGGGACTCGATCGCGTGGGGCCAGGGGGCCGCGCGCGAGCGTGACCGGCTGGCGTGGCGGCTGGCCGAGGGCCTCGACCTCCGGGGGTACGCCGTGGAGCCCCGCGTCTTCGCCGTCCCCGGCGCCCGCAGCTCGGGGCTGGCCGCACAGGTCCGCGACGCCGTGGCCTGGGCTCCGGACCTGGTGGTGATCGTGATCGGCGCCAACGACCTCACCCACCTCGAGCCGGTCGAGCCGGCCGTGCGCGCCCTGGCCGACGCCGTACGCCGCCTGCGCGCCGCCGGCGCCGAGGTCGTGGTCGCGCCGGCGCCCGACCTGAGCGCGGTGCCGCACGTGCCGGTGTTCCTGCGCGAGGTGGTGCGCAGCGCCGGGGCGGCGTTCCGCGAGCAGCAGGTGGCCGCGGTGCTCGCCGAGGGCGGGCGCGTGGCCGACCCCGACCAGCGGGCCTCGCGCGCGTTCGCGACCGACCCCTCGCTGTTCTCGAACGACCGCTTCCACCCCTCGAGCGCGGGGTACGCCGTGATCGCCGACTCGCTCCTGCCCGTCCTGGTCGAGGCGGCGGGTGAGCTGGACGCGGCGTCGTGAGGCCGGGCGGCAGAGCGTCGGGGCCGGCGGGGTGACGCCGGGGGCGGGCCGCACTAGTTTGGGCTCGTGGTGCACGACGCGCAGCAGGACACCGGGACGGTCGCCGACTTCCTGGCCCGGCTCGGCGCCCGCACCCCGACGCCCGCGGGCGGCTCGGTCGCTGCCCTGTGCACCGCGCAGGCAGCCGCGCTGGTCGCGATGGTGGCCCGCTTCTGCGACGACCCGGCGCTGGTCGACCGGGCGGAGCTGCTCGTGACCCGGTCGGCCCAGCTGATGACCGACGACGAGACCGCCTTCGCCGCGGTCGCCGCGGCCTGGTCGCTGCCGCGCGGGTCGGCGTACGCCGAGGAGCGGCGCGCCGCCATCGACGCGGCGCTGCTGGGCGCGGCCGAGCCCCAGGCGCAGGTCGTCGAGACCGCGATCGAGGTGCTCGTGCTCATCGACCGCCTGCGACCCTCCGCGAGGTCGGGCGTCCACGCCGACCTGGTCGCGGCCGCCGAGGTGGCGCGGGCCGGCTCGGCCATCGCGCGGAGGAACGTCGAGTCCAACGTCATCGGGTTGCCGGTCTCCGAGGACCGCTCACGACTGCTACGACGCATGGGCGTCACGAAAGAGGGTGCCTAGGTGCTGTCCGACATCGAGATCGCGAACGCCGCGGAGCTGCGGCCGATCGTGGAGGTCGCCCGCGACGAGCTGGGGATCGACGCCGCCCACCTGGTGCCCTACGGCCACCACAAGGCCAAGGTCGACCTCGGCTACCTGCACTCCCTGGAGGACCGGCCGCTGGGCAAGCTGATCCTGATGACGGCGCTGTCCCCGACGCCGGCCGGCGAGGGCAAGACCACGACCACCGTCGGGCTGGCCGACGCCCTGCGGGGGCTGGGCCTGCGCTCGATGGCCTGCCTGCGCGAGCCGTCGATGGGGCCGGTCTTCGGGATGAAGGGCGGCGCGGCCGGCGGCGGCTGGGCACAGGTCGTGCCGATGACCGACATCAACCTGCACTTCACCGGCGACTTCGCCGCGATCGCGGCCGCGAACAACCTGCTGGCGGCGCTGATCGACAACCACCTCCAGCACGGCAACGCGCTCGGCCTCGACGTGCGGTCGGTGGACTGGAAGCGCGTGGTCGACCTCAACGACCGTGCCCTGCGCGACGTGGTGGTGGGGCTCGGTGGCCCGGCCAACGGCTACCCGCGCGAGGACGGCTTCGACATCGTGGTGGCCTCCGAGCTGATGGCGATCTTCTGCCTGACCGAGTCCTGGGCCGACCTCAAGCGCCGCATCGGCGACATCGTGGTGGGTCACACCCGCGACAAGAGGCCGGTCACCGCCCGCGAGCTCGACGCCCACGGGGCGATGTCGGTGCTGCTGCGCGACGCGCTGGCGCCCAACCTGGTGCAGACCCTCGAGCACACCCCGGCCTTCGTGCACGGCGGCCCGTTCGCGAACATCGCCCACGGCTGCAGCTCGGTCGTGGCGACCCGGGCGGCGTTGCGGCTGGCCGACTACGTGGTCACCGAGGCCGGCTTCGGTGCCGACCTCGGGGCGGAGAAGTTCGTCGACATCAAGTGCCGCAAGTCCGGGCTCCGGCCCGACGCGGCCGTCGTGGTGGCCACCGTGCGGGCGCTGAAGTTCCACGGCGGGGTCGAGGTCGCCGACGTGGGGCGCGAGGACCTCGCCGCGGTGGAGCGCGGCATGGAGAACCTCGCGCGGCACCTGCGCAACGTGCGCGAGGTCTACGGCATCCCCTGCGTGGTCGCGCTCAACCGCTTCCCCGACGACACCGACGCCGAGGTGGCCCGCGTCGTCGAGCTCGTCGACGCGCTCGGCGTACGCACCTTCCCGGCGACGCACTTCGTCGACGGCGGCTCCGGCGCCTCCGACCTCGCCAAGGGCGTGCTCGAGCTGCTGGAGGAGTCCGATGCCTCGACGTTCTCCTTCACCTACCCCGACGACCTGCCGCTCGTGGAGAAGGCCGAGACCCTCGCCCACCGGCTGTACGGCGCGTCCAGCGTCACCTGGGACGGCAAGGCCCGGCGGCGCATCGACCGGCTGGAGGCCGACGGGTACGGCGGGCTGCCCGTCTGCGTCGCCAAGACGCAGTACTCCTTCTCCACCGACCCCACCCTGCGCGGCGCCCCGACCGGCCACGACCTGCACGTGCGCGAGGTCCGGCTCTCCGCGGGCGCCGGCTTCGTGGTGCTGGTGTGCGGCGACGTGATGACGATGCCGGGGCTGCCCGCCACCCCGGCGGCCTCGCGGATCGACCTGCTCGACGACGGGACGATCGTCGGGCTCTCCTGAGGGGCGTTCTCGGGCGGTGACACACCGGCCGCCGACCGGACAGGTGCCTGACATGACGACCTCGGACCCCACCTCGCCCGCCGGGCGGGAGGCGCGCTTCCGGGCGGTCCACGAGGCGACGTACGCCGACCTGCTGCGGTTCGCGCAACGGCGCGTGCCCCCGGGGCAGGCCGAGGACGTCGCCGCCGACGTGTTCCTGGTGGCCTGGCGACGGCTGGACGACCTGCCCGTCGACGTCGCCGACGCGCGGCCGTGGCTGTTCGGCGTCGCCCGGGCCACGATCCTGAACCACCGCCGGGGCGTACGCCGACGCGACGCGCTCGCCGTGCGCCTCGCCGAGGTGGCGCCCGGGGTCGGTGACGGTGAGGACCTGGCCGCGGCCCGGCTGGACCTCGCGCGAGGGTGGGCGCTGCTGACCGCGGGCGAGCAGGAGGCGATCAGCCTGGCGGTGTGGGACGGCCTGACGTCGGCCGAGGCGGGGGTCGTCCTGGGCTGCTCCGCGACGGCGTACCGCCTCCGGCTCTCGCGGGCCCGCCGCGCCCTCCGCGGCCACGTCGGGGCCGCGCCGGCCGCCACCTCGTCGCGCACGAGCGCGACCGCACCCGAGGGACCCCGGCGATGACCTACGACGACCCGACCGACCGCCTGCTGCGCGACCTCGATGCCGCCGACCGTGAGCTGACCTCCGCCCAGCGCGAACGGGCCGGTGTCGCGCTCGAACGCATCATGGCCACCGAGCCGCGGCCGGTGCCCGCGCGACGGCGTCCCCGGCTCGCCCTGGTCGCCGTCGGCATCGCTGCCGTGGTGGCCGCCACGGTCGTCGTGGTCCCGGTCCTCACCCGCGGCGAGAAGGCCTTCGCCACCTGGTCGCCGACCCCGGTGGAGCTCGAAGGCGCCGCGCGCGCCACCGCGCTGCGGGCGTGCGTGGTGCTGCAGAGCGGCAACGGGGGAGACCTGGCCCTCGATCCCGACGCGCCGGCGTCGGCGCTGGTCGCGGAGGCGCGGGGTGGCTGGGACTACGTCGTGTTCACCGCCGCGGCGGAGTCGGGTCGTCAGCTGCAGGGGTCCTGCCTGGTTCCCGACGACCTCGTTGCCGACCCGCGACCCGATGTCGGCGGCTTCTTCGGCGGCCTCGAGCGGGCGGAGGAGGCCGTGGTCCCTGTGCCGGGGCGTACCGCGGCGCGGGAGGACGCCTACGGCGCCGGCTCGGTGGACGGCGAGCTGTTCGTCTACGTCGAGGGCCGGGCCGGCGCCGACGTCGTCCGCATCGAGGTGACCACCCCGGGCGGTGTCCGGGTCGAGGCCTCGGTCGACGGCGGGCGCTGGGCCGCGTGGTGGCCCGCGGGTGACGCCTCACCGCGGAACCCCGGCCTTGCCGAGGCGCCGGCGTACGACGTGACGCTGCGGGACGGGACCGTGACCCACGACGTGGACGTGCCGCGGTAGGGGGTCAGAGGCGGGGGGCGCTCACCGCGGCTCCCGGCGTACGACGTCCACGGAGATCTCGGCGGCCGGCTCGGTGCCCCGGTTCTCCAGCCAGTGCACGGTGTTCCTGTCCTCCGGCCAGCCGACCCCGGGCCCGTAGTCGGTCGCCACGCCGTCGCGGTGGTCGGTGATCGTGCCGCACGACCACACTCCCCGGCCTTCCCCGGTGGTCGTGCACCGGCCCGAACACCCCGCCCGGCTCGATGGTCACCCGCCGGGTGCGCAGCTCGTAGCCGCCTAGGCCCGGGATCTCGGGCCCGAGGTCGACCGAGGCCAGCAGCTCGACCGTCACCGGTGGTGGTCGGCCACACGCCGAACCGTGAGCGCACCGACGCTAGGTAGAGGGGCACACGTGGACCCCTCTACCTAGGAGCGCCGGATCCCACCGGAGAGGAGACTCCGCCCTGCGTAGCCGATCCATGATCGTGGCACCTTCGCCGTGCCGTTCTCCGGGCCGGTGATCGCGGTGCTCCGCGCAACGTGCCGTGTGGAGAACCGAATCCGCCTCCTCACACACCAGGCAACGTGTGTGAGGAGGCAGATCGGGTTCATCACCTGGGAAACCGGCTGTCCGCCGGCGCTCCCACCTTCCGCGCCGTGAGCAGGAGGTACTCCCACTCCATCGACCCCGCCTCGGCGCCGAAGCGGGCTGCGAGGGCGTCGAGGTCGGTGTCCAGGGCCGCGACTCGGGCGGGGTCGTCGCCGATGGAGCGGTACGCCGCGATCGTGGGGCCGTAGCAGCGCTTGAAGAACTCCCGGAAGTCCGCGGGCCGGTCGAAGGTGTCGACCCGCAGCTGGCGGCGCTCGGCGACGACGTCTCGGACCCGGTCGCCGAGCAGCTCGCGCACGTGGTCCTCGCGGCCCCAGAGCGGGGGTGGGCTGGCGCCGGCGGGCGGGGGAGCGACGTAGGGCTTCATCGTGGCGAACAGCTGGCCGACGAAGCCCTCCGGGGTCCAGCTGACCAGGCCGAGGGTGCCGCCGCTGCGGCAGACCCGCACGAGCTCGTCGGCCGCTGCCTGGTGGTGCGGCGCGAACATCACGCCGACGCAGGACAAGACCGTGTCGAAGGTGTGGTCGGCGAAGGGCAGCGCCTCGGCGTCGCCCTGCTGCCACTCCAGGTCGACGCCCTGCTCCCGGGCCAGGCGTCGGCCCTCGTCGAGCAGCTCGGGGGTGAGGTCGGAGGCGACGACTTGGGCACCTGCGAGCGCCGCCGGGATGGCCACGTTGCCGGAGCCGGCGGCGACGTCGAGCACCCGTTGGCCCGGGGCGACGACGGCGGCCTCGACCAGCACCGTTCCGAGCGACGGGATCACCTGGCCGGCGACGGCCGGGTAGTCGCCCAGCGCCCACATCGCGCGGTGCTTGGCCTTCAAGGCGCGGTCGGCGGCACCGGGGTCGGTCTCGGCCGACGGGCTGCCGGCCTGCTGGGGGACGGCCGAGGTGTCCCGGGCCGGAGGGGTGGTGGTCATGGTGGTTCCTCTCGTCGGTGGACTACCTCCGTCCTACGTCCGGGACCGCCCAGGGCGGATCGGTGACGGGTGCCCATGTCGGCCGCACCCGTTGCCCACCTCGGCGCTCAGGAGGGTCCGGCGAGGCGCACGGCCTCCTGGCGCGACGAGGCGCCCAGCTTGTGGAGCACGGCCGCGACGTGGTGGTCGACGGTGCGCACCGAGAGCACGAGCCGGGCGGCGATCTCGGCGTTGCTGCACCCCTGACCGAGCAGACCCAGCACCTCGGCCTGCCTTCCGGTCAGCCCGGCGGGGTCGGCCCGGGTCTCCGCCCGCGGTCCTCGGGGTACGCCGGGCGTGCCGCGCCCGCGCAGGGACCGCCTCACCCGGGCGGCCAGCGGCGCCGCGCCGATCGCGTCGAGCCGCGCCAGCGCGTCGAGCAGGTCGCCGGTGTCCTCCGACAGCGACAGCGCCCAGCCGGCCTCGTGGACGAACCCCTGCTCGGCGAATGCGGCGGCCGCCTCGCGGTGCCGGCCCGCGCGCACCAGGTCGTACGCCGAGCCGCGGCCAGCCCCGGTCGGCACGCCGCCCAGCGTGAGCCAGCACGCCATCCGCTCCCGCACGTCGGCGCTGCCCAACCGCTCGGCCTCGTCGTGCACCCGCTGCGCGACCGAGGTCAGCGTGGCGAGGTCGTCGCGCAGCCAGGCCTCCTCGCAGACGAGCAGGGCCGCCGGGCCGGTCCGCTGCAGCTCGTCGAGCCCCATCGAGAGCGACCAGGCCTCGCCCACCAGGTCGGCGGCGGGGCGACCCAGCACCTCGTCGCGCCCGGTGCGCACGGCGACGGACCCCAGCACGGTGACGGCGCTGCTGCGGATCGGTGGCGTGGCGTCCATCCCCGTCGCGGCGAGCGCGACGGCCTCGTCCCAAAGGCCCCGGGCCAGCGCGACCATCGCCTTCTCGACGTGGAGGTACTTCCAGAACACGACGTGCTCGGCCCGTTCCGCGTGCGTGATCCCCTGGTCGACGTACGCCGCGGCGTCCTCGAGCCGCCCGTCGGCCAACAGCTGCCACACGATGTTGCAGAAGGCGCGGCAGGCGTGCTCGTCCTGGTCGTGCTCCAGCGCCAGGGCGAGGGACTCCTCCAGCTGGGCGCGGCCGTCCACGTCGCCGGCGTTCCACCGGGCCGTGCCCAGGTTGTTCAGCGCGTGCATCAGCACCTGCACGTCGCCGACCTCGCGCGCCAGCACGATGGCGCGACGGGCGTGGTCGACCGCCTCGGCGGTGCGGGCGCCGAGCATCGCGAGCTGGGAGAGGTTGCTGTGGGCCAGGGCCAGCTCGTCCGGCGCCGCCGACGGCGTGAGCACGGCGACGGCCTCGGCGCCCGCCTCCTCGGCGGTCGCCCGGTCACCCGCCCACCACGCGATGCGCGACAGCCAGCGCAGGCCGGCGCCCAGCGCTCGAGGGTCGCCGAGGGTGCGCCGCAGCGCCACCGACTCCCGCAGGTCGTCCAGGGCGAACCGGCCGTGGTCCCCGACGGCGTAGCACTCGATCGCCGAGCACTGCAGCAGGTCGGCCAGCTCCTGGTCGGCGAACGCGTCCCGGTGTCCGAGGACGAGCCGGTAGTGCGCGGCCGCCTCGCGGTGCGCCCCGCTGTCGGCCGCGGCGCGGGCGGCCGCCGGGCCGTGGCGCACGACGGCCTCGGCGTCACCTGACTCGGCCGCGTGGTGCACCAGCACGGCCGGGTCGGAGCCGCCCAGGCGCTCCAGCGTGGCGAGCACCCGGGCGTTCAGCCCCCAGCGCCGAGCCGCGGGCAGGGCGTCCTGGACCGCGCGCCGGGTGAGCTCGTGGCGGAACGCGACCCGGCCGGGCGCCGACACCTGCAGCAGGCCGTGCTCCTCGGCCTCGGCCAAGGTGGCCAGCGCGTCGGGCACCACCGCCTCGACCAGCTCGCGTCCGGCGGGCGCGGTCAGCACGCTGAGCTGGTCGACGGCGTCGCGGGTGGCGGGGGAGAGGTGCTCCAGCCGGGCGAGGACCGACTCGGTGACGCTGGCCGGCACGGCCCCCCGGGAAGCCGTCAGCAGCTCGTGGACGAAGAACGGGTTGCCACCGCTCAAGGCGTGCAGGCGACCGTCGCCCCCCAGCCGCCCGACCGCGTGCGGGCTGAGCGGCCCGAGCGGCAGGTCGGTCACGGGCCCCGCGTGCGCCAGCGCCAGCAGCCGGTGCAGCGAGTGGTCGCGCGGCAGGTCGTCGCGGAAGGTCAGGACGAGCAGCACCGGGTGCTGCGCCACCCGCCGCACGAGGAGTCGCAGCACGTCGAGGGTCGCGTCGTCGGCCCAGTGCACGTCCTCGACGACCAGCACCGTGACGTGCTCGGGCCAGGTCAGCTCGGCCAGGAGCGCCGGGTAGAGCCGGTCGCGGTCGTGGCCCTCACGCAGCGCGCGCGCCAGCTCCCCGCCCGCGCTGGGGGCCAGGTCACGCAGGGGGCCGAGCACCCGGGCGGTGGCCAGGTCGTCGCAGTGGCCCACCAGCAGTCGGGCGTCGGGCGGCAGCGCCTCGCGCAGGGCGGCGACCAGGGTGGACTTGCCGATGCCCGCCTCGCCCCGCACCAGCGCCACGTGACCGGGCGACCGCGCGGCCCGCAGCAGCGCGGCGAGCTCGCGATCCCGTTCCAGGACGACGCCGGACACCCCGTGATCCTAGGCCCGCCGGGCCCCGGACGCGTCTCCCGGAGAGCCCGTTCCGGCTGGTAGGGTCGGCCGCGTTCGACATCCTTTAACGACCCGTCCTGTGAGGCGGACAAGGAGGTACGGCGTGCCACTGCATGCTCCCACCCGCAGGCCCTCGGCCCCGGCGATCCTCGTGCTCGAGGACGGACGCTCGTTCACCGGTGAGGCGTTCGGCGCCCCGGGCGAGGTCTTCGGCGAAGCCGTCTTCTCCACCGGCATGACCGGCTACCAGGAGACGCTCACCGACCCGTCGTACCACCGGCAGGTCGTGGTGATGACCGCCCCGCACGTCGGCAACACCGGCATGAACGACGACGACCCGGAGTCTCGGAAGATCTGGGTCAGCGGGTACGTCGTCCGCGACCCCTCGCGCGTGCCGTCCAGCTGGCGCTCGGTGCGCACCCTCGACGACGAGCTCGTCGACCAGGGCGTGGTCGGCATCAGCGGCATCGACACCCGCGCCCTGACCCGCCACCTGCGCGAGCGTGGCGCGATGCGCGTCGGCATCTCCACCACCGAGCTCGACCCGCAGGCGCTGCTCGCCCGCGTGCTCGACTCCGCCGAGATGGCCGGGTCCGAGCTGGCCGGCGAGGTCAGCACGACCGAGGCGTACGTCGTCCCCGCGGTCGGCGCCCTTCGACAGGCTCAGGAACCGAGGTTCCGAGTCGCGGCGATCGACCTCGGGATCAAGGCCAACACCCCGCGGATGATGGCCGAGCGCGGCATCGAGGTGCACGTGCTGCCCGCGACCTCGACCCTCGAAGACGTGCTCGCCGTGCGGCCCGACGGCCTGTTCTTCTCCAACGGTCCCGGTGATCCGGCGGCGACGACCTCGCAGGTCGAGCTGCTGCAGGGCGCGCTCGCGGCCGGGCTGCCCTACTTCGGGATCTGCTTCGGCAACCAGCTCTTCGGCCGGGCCCTGGGCTTCGGCACCTTCAAGCTGACCTACGGCCACCGCGGCATCAACCAGCCGGTGATGGACCGCACGACCGGCAAGGTCGAGGTCACCGCGCACAACCACGGGTTCGCGGTCGACGCCCCGCTGGAGGGCTCGACCACGACGCCGTACGGCGAGGCCAGCGTGAGCCACGTCTGCCTCAACGACGACGTCGTCGAGGGCCTCGAGCTGCGGGACGCCGAGGGCGCGTTGCTGAGCTTCTCGGTGCAGTACCACCCCGAGGCCGCGGCCGGACCGCACGACGCCGCCTACCTCTTCGACCGGTTCAGCCAGCTCATGTCCGAGCGGAAGGGGGCCTGAGATGCCCAAGCGCACCGACATCCAGAGCGTGCTCGTGATCGGCAGCGGCCCGATCGTCATCGGGCAGGCCTGCGAGTTCGACTACTCCGGCACCCAGGCGTGCCGGGTGCTGCGGGCCGAGGGCCTGCGGGTGATCCTGGTCAACTCCAACCCGGCCACGATCATGACCGACCCCGAGTTCGCCGACGCGACGTACGTCGAGCCGATCACCGCCGAGTTCGTGCAGAAGGTGATCGAGAAGGAGCGCCCCGACGCCCTGCTCGCGACCCTGGGCGGCCAGACCGCGCTGAACACCGCGATGGCGCTCGACGCCGCCGGCGTGCTGGAGAAGTACGGCGTGGAGCTGATCGGCGCCAGCATCGAGGCGATCAACCGCGGCGAGAACCGCGAGTCGTTCAAGGCGATCGTCGAGGAGCTCGGGGGCCAGTGCGCCCGCTCGGTGGTCTGCCACACCCTCGAGGACTGCTTCGAGGCCTCCAAGGACCTCGGCTGGCCGATGGTCGTGCGGCCGAGCTTCACGATGGGCGGCACCGGCTCGGGCATGGCGTACGACGAGGAGGGCCTGCGCCGCATCGCCGGCGCCGGCCTGGCCGCGAGCCCGACCACCGAGGTGCTCCTCGAGGAGTCGATCATCGGGTGGAAGGAGTACGAGCTCGAGGTCATGCGCGACACCGCCGACAACGTGGTGATCGTCTGCTCGATCGAGAACCTCGACCCGATGGGCGTGCACACCGGCGACTCGATCACGGTGGCGCCGGCGATGACGCTGACCGACCGCGAGTACCAGCACCTCCGCGACCTCTCCATCGGCATCATCCGCTCGGTCGGGGTGGACACCGGCGGCTGCAACATCCAGTTCGCGGTCAACCCGGCCGACGGCCGGGTGGTCGTGATCGAGATGAACCCGCGGGTCTCGCGCTCCAGCGCGCTGGCCTCCAAGGCCACCGGCTTCCCGATCGCCAAGATCGCCGCCAAGGTCGCCATCGGCTACACCCTCGACGAGATCCCGAACGACATCACCACCTCGCACGGCCGCGGCACCCCGGCGTCCTTCGAGCCCACGCTCGACTACGTCGTGGTGAAGGTGCCGCGGTTCGCGTTCGAGAAGTTCCCCTCGGCCGACCCGACGCTGACCACGCACATGAAGTCGGTCGGCGAGGCGATGGCGATCGGGCGCAACTTCACCGAGGCGCTGCAGAAGGCGCTGCGCTCGCTCGAGGACAAGAAGGCCGTCTTCGACTGGAGCCACCGCCACGTCGACCTCGACAAGGAGGCCCTGCTCACCACCATCGCGACGCCCCACGACGGCCGCCTGCGCGAGGTGATGGACGCCCTGCGCGCCGGCGCCACCGCCGAGGAGGTCTTCGACGCCACCCTGATCGACCCCTGGTTCATCGACCAGCTGTGCCTGATCAACGAGGTCGCCCAGGAGGTGATCGAGGCCGCCGAGCTCACGCCCCACCTGCTGCGCCGGGCCAAGCGCCACGGCTTCTCCGACGCCCAGCTGGGCCGGATCCGCGACATGAAGGAGGACGTCGTCCGCGGCGTCCGGCACGCGCTCGGGGTGCGCCCGGTCTACAAGACGGTCGACACATGCGCGGCGGAGTTCGCGGCACGCACGCCGTACCACTACTCCTCCTACGACGAGGAGACCGAGGTGAGGCCGCGCGAGAAGGAGGCGGTGATCATCCTGGGCTCGGGGCCCAACCGCATCGGCCAGGGCATCGAGTTCGACTACTCCTGCGTGCACGCCAGCATGGCGCTGCACGAGGCCGGCTACGAGACCGTGATGGTCAACTGCAACCCCGAGACGGTCTCGACCGACTACGACACCTCCGACCGGCTCTACTTCGAGCCCCTCACGCTGGAGGACGTGCTCGAGATCGTGCACGCCGAGCGCCAGGCGGGCCCGATCGCCGGCGTGATCTGCCAGCTCGGCGGCCAGACCCCGCTCGGCCTGGCGCAGGGGCTCGAGGACGCCGGGGTGCCGATCGTGGGCACGCCGCCGGCCTCGATCCACCTGGCCGAGGAGCGCGGCGCCTTCGGGCGGGTGCTGGCCGAGGCGGGGCTGACCGCGCCGCTGCACGGCATGGCGACCACCTTCGCCGAGGCCCAGGAGATCGCGGCCACCATCGGCTTCCCGGTGCTCGTGCGGCCGTCGTACGTCCTGGGTGGGCGCGGCATGGAGATCGTGTACGGCGACGACTCGCTGCGCGGCTACATCGAGCGGGCCACCGAGATCAGCCCGGAGCACCCGGTGCTGGTCGACCGGTTCATCGACGACGCGGTCGAGATCGACGTCGACGCGCTGTACGACGGCACCGACCTCTACCTCGGCGGCGTGATGGAGCACATCGAGGAGGCCGGGATCCACTCCGGCGACTCCAGCTGCGCGCTGCCGCCCATCACCCTGGGCAAGGAGGAGATCGACCGGATCCGCGTCGCCACCGAGGCCATCGCCAAGGGCGTGGGGGTGCGGGGGCTGCTGAACATCCAGTTCGCGCTCGGCTCCGACGTGCTCTACGTCCTCGAGGCCAACCCCCGCGCCAGCCGCACGGTGCCGTTCGTCTCCAAGGCCACGGCCCGCCCGCTGGCCAAGGCCGCGGCCCGGATCATGCTCGGCGAGACCGTGCAGGCGCTGCGCGACGAGGGCCTGCTGGCCGCCGAGGGCGATGGCGGCGACCTGCCGGGCGACGCCCCGATCGCGGTCAAGGAGGCGGTGATGCCCTTCAACCGGTTCAAGACCATCGACGGGCAGAACGTCGACACCGTGCTCGGCCCCGAGATGCGCTCGACCGGTGAGGTGATGGGCTTCGACGGCCACTTCGGCACGGCCTTCGCCAAGGCCCAGACGGCCGCCTACGGCTCGCTGCCGCTGAGCGGTCGGGTCTTCGTCTCGATGGCCAACCGCGACAAGCGCACGATGATCTTCCCGGTGAAGCGGCTGGCCGACCTGGGCTACGAGATCCTCGCCACCCAGGGCACCGCCGAGGTGCTGCGCCGCAACGGGGTCTCGGCCACGGTCGTGCGCAAGCACTTCGAGGGCGACACCGAGGACGAGAAGACGATCGTGGGCCGGATCCTCGACGGCGAGGTCGACCTGATCGTGAACACCCCCCACGGCAGCACCAGCGGGGGCTCCCCGCGGTTGGACGGCTACGAGATCCGCACCGCTGCCATCCTGCGCAACATCCCGTGCATCACCACCGTCCAGGGCCTCGGCGCTGCGGTGCAGGGCATCGAGGCGATGCTCGCCTCCGACATCGGCGTCCGCTCCCTGCAGGACTGGGCCCGAGCCGCGCGCGGGGAGGACCGCTGAGACCCGTGAGCGTCTACCAGCGCTTCTTCGACACCGTCCTGACCCGGACCGACCCCGAGTGGGCCCACCACACCGCCTTCCGCGCGATCCGCGCCGCCCGTCCGATCACCCAGCCGGTCACCCGGCTGGTCGGCGGTCGCGTCGCGACAGGGTCCACGAGCCGGGTGATGGGCCTGGACTTCCCCGGCCTGCTCGGCCTGGCCGCGGGGTTCGACAAGAACGCGGTGGGCATCGACGCCCTGGCCGACCTGGGCTTCGGGTTCGTCGAGATCGGCACCGTCACCGGTGAGCCCCAGCCGGGCAACCCCCGGCCGCGGCTCGCCCGGCTGCCGGCCGACCGCGCCATCGTCAACCGCATGGGCTTCAACAACGACGGTGCCGAGGCCGTGGCCGCCCGGCTGGCCGAGCGGCGCGCGCACCGCACCGGGCGGCGCAACGGCGTACCCCTCGGCGTGAACATCGGCAAGACCAAGGCGGTGCCCGACGAGGACGCCGTGCGCGACTACGAGAAGAGCACCGCCCTGCTCACGCCGTACGCCGACTACCTGGTCGTCAACGTCTCCTCGCCGAACACCCCCGGCCTGCGCGACCTGCAGGCGGTGGAGCGCCTCGAGCCGCTGCTGTCCGCCGTACGCCGTCGGGCCGACGCGGTCTCGGACCGCCACGTCCCGCTGCTGGTGAAGATCGCGCCCGACCTCTCCGACGACGACGTCCTCGCCGTCGCCGACCTGTCCGTCGCGCTGGGCCTGGACGGCATCGTCGCCACCAACACCACCATCAGCCGCTCCGGGCTCGCCTCCTCGGCCGAGCAGGTCGAGGCCGCCGGCGGGGGAGGCCTGTCCGGGGCGCCCCTGACGGCGCGCGCGACCGACGTGCTGCGGCTCCTGCGCGGCCGCGTGGGCCCCGACCTCACGCTCGTCGGGGTCGGTGGCATCAGCACCGTCGACGACGCGCTCGAGCGGCTGGAGGCGGGCGCCGACCTGCTCCAGGCCTACACCGCGTTCGTCTACGAGGGGCCGTGGTGGCCCGCCCGCACCAACGGCGCCCTGAACCGCAGCCTGTCCACCAGCGGGGGAGCCGCGTGACCGACCACGCGACGCCGCCCTTCGGTGCCCGGCTCCGTGGGGCCATGGACCGCCTCGGCCCGCTCTGCGCCGGCATCGACCCGCACCCGGGCCTCCTCGAGGCGTGGGGGCTCGGCGACTCGGTCGACGGCCTGGAGCGGTTCGCCCTCGGCGCGACCGAGGCCCTGGTCGGCCACGTGGCCGCGCTGAAGCCCCAGTCGGCGTTCTTCGAGCGGCACGGCTCCCGGGGCGTGGCAGTCCTCGAGCGGGTGCTGGAGACGGCCCGCGAGGGCGGCACCCTGACCGTCCTGGACGTCAAGCGAGGCGACATCGGGACGACCGCGCAGGCCTACGCCGACGCCTACCTCGACCCCCGCTCGCCCCTGGCCGCCGACGCGATCACGGCCACGCCGTACCTCGGCTTCGGCAGCGTCACGCCGATGATCGAGACCGCGCGCGCCCACGGCAAGGGCGTGTTCGTCCTCGCGCTCACCTCCAACCCCGAGGCGCCGACCGTGCAGCACGCGCGCACGACGTCGGGCTCCACGGTCGCCGGGTCGGTGCTGGCGGAGCTGAGGGCGCTGAACGATCCGGACACCTCGGGCCTGGGCTCGTTCGGCGCGGTCGTCGGGGCCACGATCGGCGGCACCGAGGAGGACCTCGCCATCGGTGGTCCGCTGCTGGTGCCCGGCATCGGCGCCCAGGGCGGCACGGCCGACGACGTACGCCGGATCTTCGCCGGCTGCCTCGACCTCGTGCTGCCGTCCAGCTCCCGCGAGATCCTCGGGGCCGGCCCCGACGCCGCCTCGCTGCGGGCCGCCGCCGCGCAGGCGGCCGAGGCCTTCGCCGCCCTGCGGGGGACCGCCTGATGCGGCGCGGTGGTCGCCGTGCCCCCCGGCTGGTCACCCGGGTGGCGGTCCTGATCATCGCGCTGCTGCTGGTTCCCCTGACCGGGTGCGGGGAGAACAGCATCGACGCCTACTGCACCCAGCTGCGCAGCGACCGCGCCAAGATCGCCGACATGGTCGACTCGGACTCGCCCTCGCCGCTGCTGTCGAACCTGACCCTGCTGCACGACCTCGCCGACCGGGCGCCCACGGACGTGGCCGACGAGTGGCAGACGTTCCTGGCCGCGCTCGACGGGCTCCAGAAGACCCTGAAGGACGTCGGGGTCGAGGCCTCGGAGTTCGTGGGCGGCCAGCCGCCGGCGGGACTGTCGGCGACCGACCGCAGAGCCGTCTCCGACGCCGTCGGCCAGCTCGGGACCGACGACGTCCTGGGGGCCGCGGACGGCATCGAGCAGCAGGCGCGCGACGTCTGCAAGGTCAACTTCGGGCTCTGACCCCGGCTTGGTCGGTCCCGGGGCCGTGACGTTGGTCTCGGCGCACGACGTCGGGCCACTCCCGCGTTGCAGGCGGTCGCCGGCCGTGACTAGATTGCGGGGCAACCCCGACCTCCCCACCCGCCCCACCCCGCTCGCACCTCGAGCAGAAGACGAGGACGTCCCCGTGGCCTTGCCGCCCCTCACGCCCGAACAGCGCCAGGCCGCCCTGGCCAAGGCCGCCGCCTCCCGTCGCGAGCGCGCCGAGCTGAAGAACCGGCTCAAGCACTCCGGCGCCTCGCTCGCCGAGGTCGTCGAGGAGGGCCAGCACAACGAGGTCGTGGGCAAGATGCGGGTCAGCGAGCTGCTCCAGTCGATGCCCGGCATCGGCAAGGTGAGGGCGCGCCAGGTGATGGAGAAGCTGAAGATCTCCGAGACCCGACGCGTGCGCGGCCTCGGCGCCAAGCAGGCGGCGGCCCTCGTGGCCGAGTTCAGCTCCGAGTGAAGGACCGATGACCGCCGCGGAGCCACGACTCACGGTGCTGGCCGGCCCCACCGCCGTCGGCAAGGGCACCCTGACCGCGTGGGTGCGTGAGCACCACCCGGAGATCTGGATCTCGGTCTCGGCCACCACCCGTCAGCGCCGCCCCGGCGAGCAGGACGGCGTGCACTACCACTTCGTCGCCGAGGACGAGTTCGACCGCCTGGTCGCCGACGACGAGCTGCTCGAGTGGGCCGTGGTCCACCGCGGCGCCCGCTACGGCACCCCGCGGGGCCCGGTCCGCGAGGCGCTGGAGTCCGGGCGACCGGCCCTGCTCGAGATCGACCTGCAGGGCGCCCGGCAGGTGCGCGAGCGCGAGCCGGCGGCCCGGTTCGTCTTCCTCGCCCCGCCCTCCTGGGAGGAGCTCGTGCGCCGCCTCGTCGGTCGCGGCACCGAGGACGAGGCCGAGCGCGAGCGCCGCCTCGAGTCGGCCCGCGCCGAGCTGGCCGCGGAGCCGGAGTTCGACCACACCATCGTCAACCGCACGATTCACGCTGCGGGTGAGGAATTGGTAGAGTTGATGCAGTCCGGTGCGCCGTCTGCGCCCTGACGCCTTCTCTTTTGATCGACAACATGTCTGTGAGGCTCGATGAGCGTGTCCGGTACTCAGCCCGTTGCCCTGGGAATCACCAACCCCCCGATCGACGACCTGCTGACCAAGACCGACTCGAAGTACAAGCTGGTCCTCTACAGCGCCAAGCGCGCTCGTCAGATCAACGCCTACTACTCCCAGCTCGGCGAGGGCCTGCTGGAGTACGTCGGCCCGCTCGTGGACACCCACGTGCAGGAGAAGCCGCTGAGCATCGCGCTGCGCGAGATCAACGAGGACCTGCTGACCTGTGAGGACATCGACCCCGAGGCAGTCGCCGCCGAGGAGGCCGCTGCGGCCAAGGCGGCCGCCACCCCCGCCGTCGAGCCCACGGTCGAGTGACCAGGTCCCACCATCATGACCCGGCCTGAGCAGGCTGACCGGTCCCGCCCTCGCGTCGTTCTCGGCGTGAGCGGCGGGATCGCTGCGTACAAGGCCTGCGAGCTGCTGCGCCGGCTCACCGAGTCCGGCCACGACGTCACCGTCGTCCCGACCGCGGCGGCGCTGGAGTTCGTGGGAGCCCCCACCTGGGCCGCCCTGTCGGGCAAGCCGGTGAGCACCGAGGTGTGGACCGACGTCCATCTCGTGCCGCACGTGCGCATCGGCCAGGAGGCCGACCTCGTCGTGGTCGCCCCGGCCACGGCCGACCTGCTGGCCAAGGCCGCCCACGGGCTGGCCGACGACCTGCTGACCAGCACGCTGCTGACCGCGCGCTGCCCGGTGGTGCTGGCCCCGGCGATGCACACCGAGATGTGGGAGCACCCCGCCACCCGGGCCAACGTGGCCACCCTGCGCTCGCGCGGCGTCGTGGTGATCGAGCCCGCCGAGGGCCGGCTGACCGGCGCCGACACCGGCAAGGGCCGGCTGCCCGACCCGGGCGAGATCTTCGCGCTCGCCACCGACGTCCTCGCCCGCGGCGCCACCGTGCAGGACCTCGCCGGCCTGCACGTCGTGGTCTCCGCCGGCGGCACCCGCGAGCCGCTGGACCCCGTGCGCTTCCTCGGCAACCGCTCGTCGGGCCGCCAGGGCCTCGCCCTGGCCCGCACCGCCGCCGCCCGTGGGGCGCGGGTCACACTGGTGGCCGCCAACGTGAGCCTGCCCGACCCGGCGGGCGTCGCCGTACGCCGCGTGGAGACGACCGCCGAGCTGCAGGAGCAGGTCGTCGCGGCCTGCGCCGACGCCGACGCGGTCGTGATGGCCGCCGCCCCGGCGGACTTCCGCCCGGTCGACGTCGCGCTGGCCAAGATCAAGAAGAGCGCCGACGGCAGCAGCCCCGACATCAAGCTCGAGCAGAACCCCGACATCCTCGCCGGGCTGGCGGCCCACCGGCCCCGCGCCGGCCTGGTCGTGGTCGGCTTCGCGGCCGAGACCGGCGACGACGCGGGCTCGGTGATGGACCACGCCCGGGGCAAGCTCGCCCGCAAGGGCTGCGACCTGCTGGTCGTCAACGACGTCGGCGGGGGAGCGGTCTTCGGGGCCGAGGACAACGAGGCCGTGGTGCTCGGCGCCGACGGCAGCAGCACCCCGGTGTCCCTGGGCTCCAAGACGGCCCTCGCCCACGTGATCTGGGACCGCGTCCTGGCCACCCGCGCCGCGGCGACCGGTCCCACGCCCACCTGATCGACGCCGGCCCCGGCACCCACCACGTGGTGAGACGGCGTCGGGGCTCACAGGGGCTCCGTTAGGCTCGTCGCGGCCGGGATCCGGCCCCCAGACGCACCACCCCACGCATCCACCCCCCAGCGCAGGAGCACGACGTGACCGGACGACTGTTCACCTCCGAGTCGGTGACCGAGGGCCACCCCGACAAGATCGCCGACGCGATCTCCGACACGGTGCTCGACTACCTCCTCGCCCACGACGAGGACAAGAAGAACCTCCGCGTCGCCGTCGAGACGCTGCTGACCACCGGCCTGGTCGTCGTGGCCGGCGAGGTCCGCACCAACGCCTACGCGCCCGTGGCCGAGCTGGTCCGCGCGAAGATCCTCGACATCGGCTACGACTCCTCGCTCAAGGGCTTCGACGGCAAGTCCTGCGGCGTGCAGGTGGCCATCGGCGGCCAGTCCGCCGACATCGCGGCCGGCGTCGACCACGGCCACGAGTCGCGCGTCAGCGCCTCCGAGGACGAGCTGGACCAGCAGGGCGCCGGCGACCAGGGCCTGATGTTCGGCTACGCCTCCGACGACACCCCCGAGCTGATGCCGCTGCCGATCACGATCGCGCACCGCCTCGCCGAGCGCCTGACCGAGGTCCGCAAGAACGGCACGCTGGACTACCTGCGTCCCGACGGCAAGACCCAGGTCACCATCGAGTACGACGACCAGGACCGCCCCGTGCGCGTCGACACCGTGGTGCTGTCGACCCAGCACGCCGACTCGGTCTCCCTGGAGACCCTCGAGGCCGACATCAAGCAGCACGTCATCGACCCGGTGCTCGCGGCCTTCGAGATCCCCTCGGAGGACCACCGCGTGCTGGTCAACCCGACCGGCGTCTTCGTGGTCGGCGGTCCCATGGGCGACGCCGGCCTCACCGGCCGCAAGATCATCGTCGACACCTACGGCGGCATGGCCCGCCACGGCGGTGGCGCGTTCTCCGGCAAGGACCCGTCCAAGGTCGACCGCTCCGCGGCGTACGCCATGCGTTGGGTGGCCAAGAACATCGTCGCCGCCGGCCTGGCCAAGCGCGCCGAGGTGCAGGTCGCCTACGCCATCGGCAAGGCCCAGCCCGTCGGCGTCTTCGTGCAGACCTTCGGCACCGGCGTCGTGTCCGACGACCTGATCCAGAAGGCCGTCCTCGAGGTGTTCGACCTGCGCCCCGCCGCGATCATCCGCGACCTCGACCTGCTGCGCCCGATCTACGCCCAGACCGCGGCGTACGGCCACTTCGGCCGCGAGCTCGACGACTTCACCTGGGAGCGCACCGACCGCGCCGAGGCGCTCAAGGCCGCTGCCGGGATCTGAGCACCCCGCGGGGCTGGCGGGTGGGGGCTGCCGGTTTCCCAGGTGATGAACCGAATCCGCCTCCTTGCACACCGTGCGTCGTGTGTGAGGAGGCAATTCGGGTTCATCACCTGGGAAACTGCCGTCACCCCCACCACCGCCCGGGCGGGCCTGTCGCCCCCGGGTGAGAGCATGCGGCTGTGACGACGGGGGAGGAGGAGCAGCTCGAGCTGCTCCCGCCGCCCGAGCGGGTCAAGGCGGTCGCGCGCAAGGCGAAGCCGCCGCCGGAGAAGAAGCCGGTGCCGCGGGCCGAGGTCGACCCGATCGCGCGCGTGCTGGTCGACGTGGCGCTCGCGCACCTCGACCGGCCCTTCGACTACGCCGTCCCCGCCACGATGGACGACGCCGCGCAGCCGGGCACGCGCGTCAAGGTGCGGTTCGCGGGCCAGGACGTCGACGGCTTCGTGATCGAGCGCACCAGCACGACCGAGCACACCGGGCGGCTGATGCCCCTGCGCCGCGTGGTCAGCGCCGAGCAGGTGCTGACCCCCGACGTGGCGGCGCTGACGGGCGCGGTCGCGGCGAGGTACGCCGGCACCCGGTCCGACGTCCTGCGCCTGGCCGTCCCCCCGCGGCACGCCAACGTGGAGAAGCAGGAGTCGGTCGCGGTCGAGCCGGTCGCCGCGACCCCCGACCCGGCGGCGTACGCCCACTACGACGGCGGTGAGCCGGCCCTGGCGGCGCTGGCCGCGGGCGAGTCGCCGCGCCTGGTGTGGACCGTCGTGCCCGGTGACGACTGGACCACCGTGCTCGCCGAGGCCGTGGTCGCCACTGCGGCGTCCGGGCGGGGGGCGCTGGTCTGCGTGCCCGACCACCGCGACCTCGACCGGCTCGACGCGGCCCTGCGCGAGCGCCTCGGCGAGGGGCGGCACGTGGTGCTGGCCGCCGACGCCGGCCCGGCCAAGCGCTACCGCGCGTTCCTGGCGGTCAGCCGCGGGGCCGTCAAGGTGGTGATCGGCACCCGTGCGGCCGCCTTCGCCCCGGTGCTCGACCTCGGGCTGGTGGCGATCTGGGACGACGGCGACGACCTGTTCGACGAGCCGCGCGCGCCGTACCCCCACGCCCGCGAGGTGCTGCTGATGCGCGCCCAGGAGACCGGGTGCGCGGCGCTCCTGGCCGCCCACGCACGCAGCGTCGAGGCGGCGTACCTCCTGCGCACGGGGTGGGCCACCGAGGTGAGCGCCCCGCGCGACGTCGTGCGCCGCCGCATCGCGGTGGGCCTGACCGGTGACAGCGACGTCGACCTCGCACGCGACGCGGGGGCCCGGTCGTCGCGGCTGCCCAGCGAGGCGATCCAGCTGCTGCGCGAGGCGGTGCAGCACGGGCCGGTGCTGGTGCAGGCGCCCCGCGTCGGCTACGCCACCCGGCTGGCGTGCGACCGGTGCCGGCACCCGGCGCTGTGCCGGGTCTGCCACGGTCCGCTGCGCCAGCGCGGCCCGGCGCGGCCCCCGGAGTGCTCCTGGTGCGGCACCGGCGCGCCCGGTTGGACCTGCCCCGAGTGCGGCGGTCGCGGCCTGCGCGCCCCGGTGCTCGGCGACGCGCGCACGGCGGAGGAGATCGGCCGCGCGCTGCCCGGCGTACCCGTCAAGCAGTCGTCGTCCGGTGAGCGGGTGCTCCCGCAGGTGCCGGCCGACCCCGCGATCGTGGTCGCGACACCGGGGGCCGAGCCGGTGGCGACGGGTGGGTACGCCGCCGTCCTGCTCCTCGACACCTGGCTGCTGCTCGGCCGCGCCGACCTGCGCGCCGCCGAGGAGGCGACCCGGCGGTGGGCCAACGCCGCGGCCCTGGTCCGGGCGCCCGGCGACGGCGGTCGGGTCCTCGCCGTGGGCGAGTCGGGCGAGCCGGCCCTCCAGGCGCTGATCCGCTGGGACCCCGCAGGCCTGGCCCGCCGCGAGATCGACGAGCGCCTGTCGGCCCACCTGCCGCCGGCATCCCGCGTCGCGACCCTGCTCGGGCTGCCGGACGACCTCGAGCAGGCCCTGGCCGTGGTGGCCTGGCCCCCCGGCGCCGAGGTGCTCGGCCCCGTCCCGGTGGAGGAGCGCGACACCCGCGAGGAGGGGGAGGTCCGCTACGTCGTGCGCGTGCCCCGCGCCTCCGGCCCCGCCCTGTCCGCGGCGCTCCAGGCCCTGCAGGCCCACCGCTCCACCCGCAAGCTGCCCCACCTGCGGATCGAGGTCGACCCGGCCGAGCTGGGGTGAGCCCGTGTGGGTGGGGGTCGGGCGGGTGGCTCAGGCGGCTCGGGCGGCGTACACCGACAGCACGATCCCCGAGCGGAACGGGAGCACCCGGTCCAGCCGCAACGCGGAGGCCTCGAAGCCGTCGGGGAAGAGGCGGCGGCCGCCACCCTGGACGGCCGGGTAGGTGAACAGGCGGTACTCGTCGACCAGGCCCGCGCCGATCAGGGTGTGGCACAGCCTGATGCTGCCGGTGACGACGATGTCGCGGCCCGGGGCGTCCTTGAGCCGGCGTACCTCCTCCACGGGATCGCCGCCCAGCACGGTGGTGCGGTCCCACTGCGGGTCGGTGAGGGTCGAGGAGACGACGTACTTCGTGACCCCGTTGAGGTAGTCGCTGACGCCGGTCGTGTCGTCGTCCAGGTCGCGCCAGTAGCCGCGCAGGTCGGTGAAGGTACGCCGGCCGCACAGGAAGGCGTCGGCCGCGGCGTCCTGCCGCTCGTTCTCCGCCAACAGGTCGGACATGTCGCCCTGGCCCTGGGGGTCGAACCAGTCGCCGAGCATCTCGATCGAGCCGTCCAGCGTGACGTTCTGGGTGATGGCGAGCGTGCGCATGCGTCCTCCCGAGCAGAAGTGGTCGAAGGGACCGACCGGTGCTGGGCGGCGGACTCATCGGTCTCGGACTATCCCGCCGGTCGGTCTCCTCCCGCCGCTCCTAGACTGGGATCTCACGCCACCCGTGGAGGAGGACCCGTGTCCATCAGGCCGATCAGGCTCTTCGGCGACCCGGTGCTGCGCACGCCGGCCGCGCCGGTCGTCGACTTCGACAAGGAGCTGCAGACGCTGGTCGCCGACCTCACCGACACGATGCTCGACGCCCCCGGCGCCGGGCTGGCGGCCCCACAGGTCGGCGTGGGTCTGCGCGTGTTCACCTGGCACGTCGACGGCGAGCTCGGCCACCTGGTGAACCCCACCCTGACCCTGTCGAAGGAGCAGCAGGAGGGCGCCGAGGGCTGCCTGTCGATCCCCGGCTTCAGCATCGAGTGCCTGCGGGCGCTGTCGGTGGTGGCCAACGGCTTCGACATGCACGGCGAGCCGCTGGTGGTCGAGGGCTCGGAGATGCTCAGCCGGGCGATCCAGCACGAGACCGACCACCTCGACGGGATCATCTTCGTCGACCGGCTGGACCGGGAGTCCCGCAAGGAGGCGATGCGCTACATCCGCGACGCCGAGTGGTTCGGCCAGCCGCCCCGCGTGAAGGTCTCACCGCACGCCACCCACGGCCTCGGGATCTGATGCGGGTCGTCTTCGCGGGCACCCCCGAGGTGGCCCTGCCGGCGCTCGAGGCGGTCGCGGCCAGCCGGCACGAGCTGGTCGGTGTCGTCACCCGGCCCGACGCGCCCTCGGGCCGCGGACGCCGGCTCACCGCCAGCCCGGTGGGCCAGCGGGCCGAGGAGCTCGGGGTGCCCGTCCTCAAGCCCGTCCACCCCCGCGACCCGGAGTTCCAGGCGGCGCTGCGCGCGCTCGCCCCGGACTGCTGCCCGGTCGTGGCCTACGGCGCGCTGCTGCCGCAGTCGGCGCTCGACATCCCCGAGCACGGCTGGGTCAACCTGCACTTCTCGGTGCTGCCGTCGTGGCGGGGCGCCGCGCCAGTGCAGCACGCGATCTGGGCCGGCGACGAGGTCAGCGGCGCCACCACGTTCCGGATCGTCAAGGAGCTCGACGCCGGTCCGACGTACGGCACGATGACGCAGACCATCCGCCCCGGCGACACCGCCGGCGACCTGCTCGAGCGGCTGGCCGAGGGCGGCTCCGGGCTGCTCGTGCAGACCCTCGACGGCATCGAGGACGGCACCCTCGAGGCCCGCGAGCAGCAGGCCGAGGGCGTCAGCCTGGCGCCGAAGATCCTGGTCGAGGACGCGCAGGTCGACTGGTCCGAGCCCGCCATCGCGGTCGACCGCAGGGTCCGCGCCTGCACGCCGTTCCCCGGCGCCTGGACGACGTACGCCGGTGAGCGGGTGAAGCTGGGCGCGGTCCGCACCGTGGGGCGCGAGCGCCTGCAGCCGGGCCTGCTCGAGGTCACCAAGAACGCCGTCTTCGTCGGCACGGCCACCGGGCCGGTGCAGCTCGGGCGGGTCAAGGCCTTCGGCAAGAAGGAGATGGACGCCGCCGACTGGGCGCGGGGTGCCCGGCTGGAGTCCGGCGCCCGCTTCGGCGACACCGACCCCGGCCCGACCAGCTAGGCGGCACCCTCAGCCGGCGGCCCGCTTGCGGGCGTCCACCGGCGCCGCACGGGCCTCGACGAGTCGTGCCGAGAGCCGCTCGGCGGCGGCGACGAGGCCGTCGACGTCGTCCAGCGCCGCCACCAGGTCGCGCTGAGAGGCATCGGTGGCGACCTCGAGCTCCTCGCGCGCGCGCCGTCCCTGGGCGGTCAGCCCGTCGTCGTCCAGCCAGCCGCGGTCCCGCAGCGTCGCGGCCTCGGCGGCGATGACGTCCTCGGGGAAGCCGCGGGTGGAGGTGTACTCGCCGAGCGGGTAGCCGTGCCACAGCTCGGTCAGCAGGTTCACCGCCACCGCCCCCAGCCCGCCGACGGCGCAGGCGGCGAGGTGCCCGTCCCCGCGGTGCTCGCGGAACAGCTCGGCGGCCCGCCACAGCCGACCGGCCGGGTCGGTGGGCCGCGGCAGCCCGCGGAGGGCGGAGAACAGCGGTCGGCCGAGACCGTCCTGGGCGTCGACGGCGGCCAGCAGCGTCTCGGCGAGCACGCCGACCTCGGGCGCCCCGACCTCGTCACCCAGCACGCGGTGCAGCGCGGCGACGGCGCCCTCCTCGCGGGCGCGCAGCATGTCGGCGCGCGGGACGACGTCGCGCCCGGCGTCGAGGAGGGCGGCGACCAGGCCGGGCTCGAAGACGCCGAAGGTCGCGGTCACCACCTCGGCGGTCGGTTCGCCCAGGGAGGCCGCCCGGCCCCAGACGTAGTTCTCCAGGAAGCCCAGCCCCCCGGCGGCCGGGTGGTCGTGCACCTCGCGCGCCCACCAGCCCTGGGTGGCGATCGGCTCCAACGCGTCACGCAACCGGCGCGCGGGGGACCGGTCCGCCCTGGTGGCGTCGCTCATGGCGACGGGATCGGTCTCGAGGTAGGCAGCGGCGACGTCGGAGAACTCCATGCCCGGACCCTGCCACCCCAGCGGGCGGTGGGCCAGGGGTGTCGGGCAGCTGGCGCGCGGCGCTGCACACTTGTGTAGCGAATGCGCCAGCTGTGAGCGCGGGTGGTCGCCGAGCTACACAATTGTGTGGCTGAGCCGCCCGCACCGGCCCGCCTCGGCCCGCCGTAAGGTGGGCCGGTGCCAGCTGCCGACCCGGACGACACGCGTCCCGCCCGTCCCGAGGACGTCGACGACCTGTGCCGCGGCCTGCCGGGCACCTGGTTCGGCACCTCCTGGGGCGACGTACCGACCTGGCTGGTATCGCGGCACACGACGAAGCCGGACGAGAAGGGCCGCGGGTTCGTGCTCTACCGCAAGCCGCACGCGACGGCCGTGGACCCGGTGACGGGGGAGCCCTACGCCGACCTGCTGGTGGTGCAGGTCGGCGACCCGGCTGCGAAAGTGGCGCTGGTGGAGGGTGAGGGCCCCTTCTTCACCATCGACCACTTTCGCAGGAGCAACGCTGTCCTGGTCCGGCTCTCCCGCCTGCACGAGATCACCCGGGCCGAGCTGGCCGAGGTGATCACCGACGCCTGGCGGGCGACGGCACCGGCCGCGCTGGTCCGCGAGCTGGACGCATGACCCCCGGCCGCCCCACCGACCGCCCCCGCCCCGCGCAGGCGTCCGGCCAGCAGGGCTCCGGCAGCAAGCAGGCCCCGGGCAAGCGCGCCCCCGGCAGCAAGCGCGCCTCCGGCAGCAAGCGCGCCCCCGGCAGCAAGCAGCGCCAGGGCCAGGAGCAAGGCCCCGGCCAGAGGCAGGGCCCCACCCCGACCCCGGACAGGCCCCCCAGCAAGGTGGACCCCGCCCGCCTCCTGGCGTACGACGTGCTGGTCGCGGTCCGCGCCGACGACGCCTACGCCAACCTCGTGCTGGCCCAGCTGCTGCGCGAGCAGGGGCTGGCGACCCGCGACGCCGCGTTCGCCACCGAGCTGGTGGGGGGCACCCTGCGGGGGCAGGGCACCTACGACGCCGTCATCGACCACCTGGCCGGGCGCGAGCCCGACCCGGCCGTCCGCGACGCCCTCCGGATGGGCGCCCACCAGCTGCTGGCCATGCGCGTGCCCGACCACGCCGCCGTCGCGAGCACCGTCGAGCTCGTGCGGGCGCGGGTCGGCCACAAGCCGGCCGGGTTCACCAACGCGATCATGCGCCGGATCTCCGAGCGCGACCTCGCGACCTGGATGGACGACCTCGGCGCCCCGCTGGGCGTCCGCACCTCCCACCCCGCGTGGATCGTCGACGAGCTGGACCGAGCGCTGGCCCGGCCCGAGGAGCTCGAGGCGCTGCTGCTGGCCGACAACGAGCGGCCGCGGGTGACGCTGGTGGCCCGCCCGGGGCTGAGCACGGTCGCGGAGCTGGGCGGGGAGCCGGTCGCGATCTCGCCGCTGGCCGCCGTGCTCGACAGCGGCGACCCCGGGGCCGTGCCGGCCGTGCGCGACGGCCGGGCGGGAGTGCAGGACGCCGGGTCGCAGCTGGTGGCGCTCGCGCTGTCCCGCGCGGTCGTGGAGGGACGCGACGCACGCTGGCTCGACCTCTGCGCGGGCCCGGGTGGCAAGGCCGCGCTCCTGGCGGCGCTCGCGACCCAGGGGGGTGCCCGGCTGCTGGCCAACGAGCGCCTGCCGCACCGCTCGGCGCTCGTCCGACAGGCCCTGCGGGCGACGGTCGGCGACGTCGTCACCGGCGACGGCACCCGCCCGGCCTGGGCGGGCGGCAGCTTCGACCGCGTGCTGGTCGACGCGCCGTGCTCCGGGCTGGGGGCGCTGAGGCGGCGTCCCGAGAGCCGCTGGCGGCGTACGCCGGCCGACGTCGGCGACCTCGTCCCGCTCCAGCGCGCGCTGCTGGAGGCGGCGCTGGACTCCGTGCGGCCCGGGGGAGTCGTGGTCTACGCGACCTGCTCGCCCGTGGTCGCCGAGACCGCCGGGGTGGTCCGGGCGGTGCTGGAGCAGCGGGACGACGTGGACCTCGAGGACGCCGGCCCGCTGGTGGCCGAGGCGCACGACGCCGCCAGCGCCCACCTGGAGGGCGCTGTGCAGCTGTGGCCGCACCGGCACGGCACCGACGCGATGTTCCTGGCGTTGCTGCGGCGCCGCGCCTGAGCCAGGGGGCTCAGCAGACCGAGTCCTCCGGCCGGGGGTTGGCCAGCCCGAACAGCGGGCGCAGGGCGAGCCCGGCGGCGGTGCCCAGCAGCGCCATCGCGCCCCACAGCCAGCCGTGCAGGCTGAAGGAGGCGATGCCGTCGAAGTAGGCACCGATGTTGCAGCCGTAGGCGATCCGGGCGCCGTAGCCCATCAGCACCCCGCCCACGACCGCGCCCAGGGCCAGGCGTGCGGGGATCCGGCGGTGCACCACGAACGCGCCGGCCAGCGCGGAGGCCAAGAGCGCGCCGAGGATGATCCCGAGGTCCATCACCGAGGTCTTCTCGGCCAGGAAGCCGGCGTCGAACTTCGCGGCGTTGGCCGGGTCCTGCCAGTAGGTCCAGGAGGTGACGTCGACCCCGAGGGCGCCCAGCAGCTTGGAGCCCCACAGGGCGAACGCGAAGGTGATCCCCCAGGCGCTGCCGGAGACCCACAGGGTGAGCGCGTTCAGTCCCGCCAGCAGCAGCGCGCCGACCCAGAGGGGCCAGGACCCGCGCACGGCTCGCGCGAGCCCTCGGGCGGCGGGCGCCCGGTCGACCGGCGGCACCTGCCCGCGGCGCGCCACGGCGTACGTCGCTGCGACGACGACGCCGATCACGGCCATGGTGATCAGCCAGGCGCCGAGGTAGCCGAGGGGCTGGGAGGCGAGCGAGACCGGGGCGTGGCTGGGCAGGGCGGCCCACCACGGGAAGTGCAGGGCGCCGAGGGTGGAGCCGGCGACGAACCCGCCGAGCGTGATCAGGATCGCGGTCTGGCCGCTGCCGACGGCGAAGAGCGTGCCCGAGGCGCAGGAGCCGCCGAGCTGCATGCCGACGCCGAAGAGGAAGGAGCCGACGACCACGCCGAACCCGATCGGGGCGAGCGAGGGCGCGGCCGTGGCGCCGTGCCAGGCCACACCGCCCGCCAGGATCGGGGCGAACAGCGTGGCCGCGACCCCGATCATCAGCATGTGGGCCCTGAGCCCGGCCCCCTGGCGCACGGCGACGAGCTGGCGCCACGCCGAGGTGAACCCGAACCGGCTGTGGAACAGCACGAAGCCGAGCGCGGTGCCGATGACGTAGAGGACGGCCGGCACCTGCCCCGAGCGCTGCCAGACCAGCAGGCCGAGCAGCAGGGCGGCGAGGGCGCCGAGGGCCGCCACCGTGACCTGGGGCGCCGAGCTGCTCCGGGAGGGCGGCAGCTGGGACGGAGCGCGGTGCGCGGTGGTCGGTCTCGTGGGACGGACGTCCGAGGGGGTGGTCATCGGTTCCTCTCCGTGGTCGTGCGTGCTGCGGACCTCGTCCCCAACACGGCACCGGCACCGGATAGTCCTCGCACGGTCGGGTCCTCAGGCGGCCACGGGGGTGCGGACGAGCACGAGCCCGTGGTCGGTGGCGCGGTCGAGCCGGTCGTCGACGTGCACCACGTCGCGACCCGACCGGTCGAGCAGGCCGGTGGCGACGGCGGCGCGGTAGCCCGCCTGGCAGTGCACCCAGACCCGGCCCGGCGGCACCTCGTCGAGACGGTCGGGCAGCTCGTGCACCGGGATGTTGACCGCGTCGGGCAGGTGGCCGGCGGCCCACTCCGACGGGTTGCGGACGTCGAGCACCACGCGGTCGACCTCGGCTGCGGCGGCGGCCACGAAGCCGGCCCAGTCGGTGTGACCGCTGGTCGTCCAGCCGGCGGTCGTACGCCGGAGCACCGACGTCGCGACCCCCTCGACGCCGATCGAGGCCAGGTGACCCACCAGGGTCGCGAGCTCGTCCTCCTCGTCGGAGACCAGCACCAGGTCGCTGCCCCACGGCGTCACCCACGCGGCGTACACCGCGCTCTGGTCGCCGAACGGCACGGTGAGCGAGCCGGGCAGGTGGCCCGCGGCGTACTCCTCCGACGAGCGGACGTCGAGCACCTGCGCGCCCCGGGCCAGGGCGGCCGCCAGCTCGCTGGGGCCGACCTGCTCGCCGGCCGCAGGCAGCCAGGCCCCGACGCGGTTGCGCGACCCCACCCGCGAGCAGTGCGTCGGCACCGGGCCCAGCCCGGCGACCAGGTCAGCGGCGAAGCCGTCGCGCGAGGAGGTGAGGGCGGGGTGGGTGGCGCGCTGCTGACCGACGGTCGCCCCGCTCGGGACCGGCCCGACGACGACGGCGCCGTGGCTGCCGACGCCGTGCGTGGCGTGCAGACGCGTGCCGTCGGGCAGGGCGGCGAGCCGGCGTGCGCTCAGCCACTGGGCCCGGGTCAGCGGCATGACCAGGCCGGGCCCGGCGAGGTCGGTGCGGCCCACCCCGCCGTCGAGCAGGCTGCCGCCGCTGAACAGCGCGCCCGGCAGGTCGGGCGTCGAGGAGTCCACGGCGAGGTAGGCCAGGTGGTGCGGTGAGTGCCCGGGCGTGGCGATCACCCGCAGGTCGAGGTCGCCGTAGACCAGGGTCTCGTGGTCGCGGACACCGATGTGGGCGAACTCGACGTCCTCGTCGGCGTTCAGCAGCAGGTCGGCGCCGTGTCGGTAGGCCAGCACGACCGCGCCGGAGACGTAGTCGTCGTGCAGGTGGGTCTCGGCGACCGCCACGATCCGCACAACGGCCGCGGCGGCGGCGCCCTCGACGCCCGAGACGTCGCGCGGGGGGTCGATCACGACGCCGACGGTGCCGTCGTGGACGAGGTGGGTGCGGTTGCCGAGGTGCGGGACCTCGACGCTGACGACGTGCACGGTGTCTCCCGCGTGGTGGAGGAAAAGTGGATGGAATTAGTAGACATTGAATCGCGGGCCGTCCGCAAGAGGGACCCGCCCCCTCGCCGAGGTCCCCGACTAGCCTGGTCCCCATCATGGCCCTCCAGATCACGCCCAGCATCCTCAACGCCGACCTGTCCCGGCTCGCAGACGAGGTGGCCCGCATCCCGAGCGCCGACTGGGTGCACGTCGACGTCATGGACAACCACTTCGTGCCCAACCTGACGCTGGGCCTGCCGGTCTTCGCCAGCCTGGCCGCCAGCACCGACCTGCCGCTGGACGCGCACCTGATGATCGAGGACCCCGACCGCTGGGCACCTGCGTACGCCGAGGCGGGCGCAGGATCGGTGACCTTCCACGCCGAGGCGGCGTCCGCGCCCGTGCGCCTGGCCCGCGAGATCCGCTCCCAGGGGGCCCGGTCGTCGATGGCGCTCCGACCCGCCACCCCGGTGGAGCCGTACGCCGACCTGCTCGGCGAGCTCGACATGCTCCTGCTGATGACCGTCGAGCCCGGTTTCGGCGGCCAGAAGTTCCTCGACCTGTGCCTGCCCAAGATCAGGCGGGCGCGCGAGCTGGTCTCGGCCGCCGGGCTCGAGGTCTGGATCCAGGTCGACGGTGGCGTCTCGCTGGACACGATCGGCCGCTGCGCCGAGGCCGGCGCCGACGTCTTCGTCGCCGGGTCGGCGGTCTACTCCGCCGAGGACCCCGACGCGATGGTCGTCCAGCTCCGGGAGGCCGCGGAGGCCGCGACGGGGGCGTGACCTGGGACACGGTCGTTCGTTGGGGGTGCACAGAGCCGCCGGGCGCCCCGGACGAACCGGAGCACACCAGCCCGCCAAGGCCCCTCGAGAGAGAGACCCCGTGCGACGTCGACTCCCCACCACCCTCGCCGCGGCCGCAGCCGCGGTCCTGGCCCTCGGACTGGCCGCCCCGTCACCGGCAGGGGCCGCGCCCCGCCTCGCCGAGGTGTCGCCGTACCTGTCCCAGCAGCTGACCTCCCTGACCGGCGCCACCACCGTGCTCGTCCACGGCCGTGACCTCTCCGCCGCGAAGGCGGCCGTCAGCACCGTCGGCCTGCGCCGCACGGCGACCTTCGCCACGATCGGCGTCGTGGCCGCCCGGGCCTCCAAGGCCCAGGTCGAGCAGCTCCGGGGCACCAGCGGAGTGACCTACGTCGAGGCCGGCGCCCAGCCGATCCGGTTCTTCGCCGAGACCTCCAACCAGGCCACCCGCGGCCTGGAGGCGACCCGCACCGTGACCGGCGCCGACGGCTCCCCGCTCACCGGCCGGGGCGTCTCGGTCGGGGTGATCGACTCGGGCGTCGACCCGACGCACCCCTACTTCAAGGAGAAGGACGGCAGCTCGGCCGTCGTCGCGAACCTGAAGACGCTCTGCGAGCCCACCGAGCAGCTGTGCACCGTGCAGCGGGTGCCGAACGTGCTCGACACCGACACCCTGTCGGCCGGGGGCCACGGCACCCACGTCAGCGGCATCGTGGCCGGCCGCCCCACCACGCTCACGGCGGGTGGCTCCCAGCAGGGCGCCGCCCCCGGCGCCAAGCTGGTCTCGCTGTCCACCGGCGCCGGACTGGTCATCCTGGGCGCCGACGCCGCCCTCAACTGGGTGCTGGAGAACCACGCGGCGCCCTGCGGCGCCGGCGTCAGCGCCTCGGCCTGCCCGCCGATCAAGGTCACCAACAACTCCTACGGCCCCACCGGCGGCGGCGCCTTCGACCCCCAGTCGGCCACCGTCAAGCTCCAGCGCGCTCTGGCTGCCGAGGGCGTCGTGACCGTCTGGGCCAACGGCAACGACGGCGGCGACGGCTCCACCAGCCTGTCCAACCCCCCGGGCCAGGACCCCACCGGCGGCGTGATCTCGGTCGCCTCGTCCAACGACCAGGAGACCGGCACCCGCGACGGCACCGTCTCGGACTTCTCCTCCCGCGGCCACGCCGGCGACCAGTCGACCTACCCCGACCTCTCGGCGCCCGGTGAGAACATCACCTCCTCCTGCCGGCCCTACCTCGCCATCTGCTCCACCGGCCTGGACCCGCAGAACGGCCCCGGCCCGCTCGACGTCGGCACCTTCAACACCATCAGCGGCACCTCGATGGCCGCCCCGCACGTCGCCGGCATCGTCGCGCAGCTGTTCCAGGCCAACCCCTCGGCGACCCCCGCCCAGGTGGAGCAGGCCCTGAAGACCACCGCCTACAAGTACGCCGACGGCGCCGCCTACGAGGCCGGGCCGTCGGGCACCACCAGCTTCGACAAGGGCTACGGCCTGGTCGACGTCGTCGCCGCCGCTGCCGCGGTGCGCTGACGCTGCCCGGGGTCCTCTTGGGAGGGACCCCGGTCCATGTCGGGGATGCCCGGTGCCGCTCGGCGGCACCGGGCATCGCGTCGTCCGCACCCGGACGCGTGTCCGGCGTGAACGGGGTCACAGCGCCCGCCGCCATGGCTGTGGCAGACTCGTGGGCGTTCGAGCAGATCCTGCTCGCGTGCTCTGGGGGCGGTGAAAATCCGCACCGGCGGTGACCGACCGAGGCGACCTCGCCCCGTCCGGAAGTCCGCGACCCGGCCGCAGCCAGCGGCCGGTTGACCAGGTGGGAATCCTGGACCGACGGTCAAAGTCCGGATGAGAAGACGCACGCACGGGTCTCCGGTGCTCCCGGGGATCCCGCCACCCCACAGTCGCGAGCGCGACCAGGAGGGGTGGAGATGGAGTTCAGCGCAGCCGAGCAGCACGCGATGCGTCGTGCCCTGGAGCTCGCCCGCACCCCCGGGGTGCCGCTCGGCCCCAACCCGCGCGTCGGGTGCGTGCTCCTGGACCCCGACGGCACGCCGGTCGCCGAGGGCTACCACCGCGGTGCCGGCACGCCCCACGCCGAGGCGGCCGCCCTGGCCGAGGCCGGCGACGCCGCCCGTGGCACCACCGCCGTGGTCACGCTCGAGCCCTGCCACCACACCGGCCGGACAGGCCCGTGCTCGCGGGCCCTCGTCGAGGCCGGCGTCGCCCGGGTGGTCTTCGCCCAGCCCGACCCGAACCCGGTCGCCACCGGGGGAGAGGCGGGCCTGCGGGCCGCCGGGGTCGAGGTCGCCTTCGGGCTGATGGAGCGCGAGTCGCGGGCGCTGAACCGCGCCTGGACCTTCGCCCTGGAGCACGGACGCCCCTTCGTCACCTGGAAGCTGGCCACCACCCTCGACGGGCGCAGCGCCGCGGCCGACGGGACCAGCCGGTGGATCTCCTCCCCGGCCTCCCGCCGCGACACCCACCGGCTGCGCGCCCAGTGCGACGTCGTCCTCGTCGGCGCCGGCACGGCCGCGACCGACGATCCCTCGCTCACCGTCCGCGACGAGTACGACGAGCCGCTCCCGCACCAGCCCCTGCGTGCCGTGATGGGCCAGCGCGACCTCGACCCGGGGGCCAAGGTCCTCGACGACGCGGCCGAGACGGTGCTGCTGCCGACCCACGACCCGCACGAGGCGCTGGCCCTGCTGCACGCCCGTGACCGCCAGCACGTCTTCCTCGAGGGCGGCCCCACGCTCGCCGCGGCCTTCCTCCGGGCCGGCCTCGTCGACGAGGTCGTCGCCTACGTCGCGCCGGTCCTCCTGGGTGCCGGCACGAGCGCGGTCGGCGACCTGGGCATCACCACGATCGCCGATGCGTTGCACCTGCGCGTGGTCGAGGCGACCACGCTCGGCACGGGCGACGAGACCGACGTCCGGCTCGTCCTGCGCCCCACCCACCCGCACCACCACGAGAAGAGGGACTGATGTTCACCGGCATCGTCGAGGAGCTCGGCACCGTCGAGGTCCTGGAGGACCAGGGCGACGCGGTCAGGCTGACCGTCAACGGCCCGCTCGTCACCAGCGACGCCTCGCTGGGCGACTCCATCTCGGTCAACGGCTGCTGCCTGACCGTGGTCTGCCGGGCCGACGGCACCTTCACCGCCGACGTCATGCACGAGACCCTGGCCAAGACCTCGCTCGGGGCCCTCGCGCCCGGCACCCGGGTCAACCTCGAGCGCGCGGTCACCCCGACCACCCGTCTCGGTGGCCACATCGTGCAGGGCCACGTCGACGGCACCGGTCGCGTGCTCCGGCGTACGCCGAGCGAGCACTGGGAGGTCGTGGAGGTCTCCCTGCCCGACGACCTCGGCCGCTACCTCGTCGCCAAGGGCTCGATCACCGTCGACGGCATCTCGCTCACCGTGGTCGACGTCGCGGACGACTCGTTCACCGTCAGCCTGATCCCCGAGACGCTGGCGCGCACCACCCTGGGGTTCAAGCAGCCCGGCGACACCGTCAACCTCGAGGTCGACGTGATCGCGAAGTACGTCGAGAAGATGGTCCGTCCATGAGCCTCCTCGCCCAGCTGTACGACGCCCAGGTGAGCATCGCCGGGCACCCGATCACGTGGCGGGAGATCCTCGGCAACGGGTTCGGCTTCGCCTCCGCCGTCGGGGGGCTGCGCCGCAAGGTGTGGGCCTGGCCGGTCGGCATCGCCGGCAACGTGCTGCTCTTCAGCGTCTTCATCGCCGCCACCTTCGAGGCCGACGCCCAGGTGCCGCTGTTCGGCCAGGCCGGTCGTCAGGTGTTCTTCGTGCTGACCAGCATCTACGGCTGGCAGCGCTGGCAGGCGGTCAAGGCCCGACGTGCGGCCGGTGCCGGCGACGCCGAGCACGCCGTGACGCCGCGGTGGGCCTCGACCCACGAGCGGGTGCCGCTGCTCGTCGCGGCCGCGGCCGGGGTCGTGCTCCTCCAGTGGGTCTTCAGCGTGATCGGCGCGGGCTTCCCGGCGCCCCGCTGGTACTACTGGTGCGACGCCTGGATCTTCGTCGGCTCCATGGTCGCGACCTACGCCATGGCCCGTGGCTGGACCGACTTCTGGGTCGCCTGGATCGCCGTCGACGTGGTCGGCGTCCCCCTGCTGTGGCACTCGGGCTACTACCCGACCGCCGTGCTGTTCATCGTCTACGGCGGGCTGGTCGTCTCCGGCCTGGTCGTCTGGATGCGCGCGGCCCGCACCGAGCGGGTCGTGCACGAGGAAGAGGTGCCCGCATGACCGAGCAGGACCGGATCAGGCTCGACCCGGTGGAGGACGCGATCGCCGCGATCGCCGCCGGTGAGGCCGTGGTCGTCGTCGACGACGAGGACCGCGAGAACGAGGGCGACCTGATCTTCGCCGCCAGCAAGGCGACGCCGGAGCTGATGGCGTTCACGATCCGGCACTCCAGCGGGGTGATCTGCGTGCCGATGCCCGGCGAGATGCTGGAGCGGCTCGAGATCCCGCTGATGACGCCGCACAACAAGGACAAGCTGCGCACGGCGTACACGATCTCGGTGGACGCCCGCGACGGCGTCTCCACCGGCATCTCGGCCAAGGACCGCGCGCACACCGCCCGGGTGCTGGCCGACTCCGCGACCGAGCCGTGGGAGCTGACCCGGCCGGGCCACGTCTTCCCGCTGCGCTACCGCGAGGGCGGGGTGCTCGTGCGACGGGGCCACACCGAGGCGGCCGTCGACCTGGCCCGGATGGCCGGGCTGACCGAGGCCGGCGTGCTCGTCGAGGTGGTCAACGACGACGGCACCATGAAGCGCGCCCCCGAACTGCGTGCCTTCTGCGACGAGCACGGCCTGAAGATGGTCTCGATCGACCAGCTGGTGCACCACCGGCGCCGCACCGAGAACCACGTCGTCCGCGTCGCCGAGACCGTGCTGCCCACCAGCCACGGCGACTTCACCGCGTTCGGCTACCGGATCACCGTCGACGACAGCGAGCACGTCGCGCTGGTCTACGGCGACCCGGCCGACCTCCGCGGCGGCGAGCCCGTGCTGACCCGGGTGCACAGCGAGTGCCTGACCGGCGACGTCTTCGGCTCCCAGCGGTGCGACTGCGGTCCCCAGCTGGAGGAGGCGATGGACCTGATCGTCCAGGAGGGCCGGGGCGTGGTGATCTACCTCCGCGGCCACGAGGGCCGGGGGATCGGCCTGCTCGCCAAGCTGCAGGCCTACCAGCTCCAGGACGGCGGCCGCGACACCGTCGACGCCAACCTCGACCTGGGCCTGCCGGCCGACGCCCGCCACTACGGCGCGGCCACCCAGGTCCTGCGCGACCTCGGCGTCACCTCGGTGCGGCTGCTGACCAACAACCCCGACAAGACCGAGAGCCTGGAGTCCTACGGCATCACGGTCGCCGAACGGGTGGCGCTGACGCCGCGGGCCAACGACCACAACCTGGCCTACCTGGTCACCAAGCGCGACCGGATGGGCCACCAGCTCGACCCCGGCCTCGGCGGCCCGGTCGTCGTCGCCCCCACCACCGAAGGAGCCGACCGATGAGCGGCCACGGCAGCCCCACCGACCACCCCGTCGACTCCAGCGCGCTGCGGGTGGCCGTGGTCGCCAGCAGCTGGCACGACCAGGTCATGGGCGGCCTGGTCGCCGGCGCCGAGCGGGCGCTCGCGGCGTACTCCGTCGAGGACTACCGGCTCGTCCGCGTGCCCGGCTCCTTCGAGCTCCCCGTCGTGGCGCAGGCGCTGGCGCAGGAGGGGTACGACGCCCTCGTCGCCCTCGGCGTGGTGATCCGCGGTGGCACCCCGCACTTCGACTTCGTGTGCACCTCGGCCACCGACGGCCTCACCCGGGTCGCGCTCGACCACGGCGTCCCGGTCGGCTTCGGACTGCTCACCTGCGACACCGAGCAGCAGGCCCTCGACCGGGCCGGGCTCGAGGACAGCGTCGAGGACAAGGGCTACGAGGCCACCGCCGCGGCACTGGTCACCGCCCACACCCTGCGCGCGGTCAAGGCCCCCGAACCGCCTAACCTAGAGGCGTGAAGACGTTCGAGGAGCTCTGGACCGAGCTCAACGAGAAGGCCCGCACCCGCCCCGAGGGGTCGGGCACCGTGGCCGAGCTCGACGCCGGCGTGCACGCCATCGGCAAGAAGCTGGTCGAGGAGGCCGCCGAGTCCTGGATGGCCGCCGAGCACGAGGGCCATGAGCGGGCGGCCGAGGAGATCAGCCAGCTGCTGTACCACGCGCAGGTGATGATGCTCGCCGCCGGGATCTCGCTCGACGACGTCTACGCCCACCTCTAGGACACCCATGGTTTCGACAGGCTCGACCACCGCAGACCCCGTTCCGACCACCGACGCGGCGCTGCTGCGGATCGCGATCCCCAACAAGGGCTCGCTGTCGCAGAGTGCCTCGGAGATGCTGCGCGAGGCCGGCTACCGGCAGCGCACCGACTCCAAGCAGCTCACCGTGCTCGACCACGAGAACGGCGTGGAGTTCTTCTACCTGCGCCCGCGCGACATCGCGCTGTACGTCGGCGAGGGCACCCTCGACGTCGGCATCACCGGCCGCGACCTGCTGCTCGACTCGGGCTCGAAGGCCGAGGAGGTGCGCACGCTGGGCTTCGGCCGCTCGCACTTCCGCTTCGCCGCGCGGCCGGGCACGCTCACCTCGCTCGACGAGCTCGCCGGCAAGCGCATCGCCACGTCGTACGTCGGGGTGGTGCGGCGTCACCTGGAGCAGCGCGGCATCGAGGCCGAGGTCGTGCGTCTCGACGGGGCGGTGGAGACCAGCATCCAGCTCGGGGTCGCCGACGTGATCGCCGACGTCGTCGAGACCGGTAGCACGCTGAAGGCCGCGGGCCTGGAGGTGATGGGCGAGGTGATCCTGGAGTCCGAGGCCGTCCTGATCACCCGCGGGGGCGCCGAGCCGCACGGCTTCGAGGTGTTCAAGCGCCGCCTCGACGGCGTGCTGGTGGCCCGCACCTACGTGATGATGGACTACGACATGCCGAACGACCGGATCGAGGACGCCGTCGCGCTGACGCCGGGCCTCGAGGGTCCGACGCTCTCGCCGCTGCACCGCGAGGGGTGGGTGGCCGTGCGGGCCATGGTGCCGCGCGACGGGGCCCAGAAGCTGATGGACGACCTCTACGAGATCGGCGCGCGGGCGATCCTGCTCACCGACATCCATGCCTGCCGCCTCTGAGGCGCCCGGGCTGCCACGCACGTGGCGCCCGTACGGCGTCCGGATCGCGATCTGGGTGCTCGGAGGCCTCCTGGTCGCGCTGGTGGCCGCGGTCTGGATCGGCCTGGGCGACGACGTCCGCAGCCAGTTCACGCCGTTCCAGCGGGGGACCCTGGTGTTCATGGGCGTCCTGCTGTTCCTGACCTACAACTCGCTGGTGCGCTCGAAGGTGACCGCGACGGAGGACGGCCTCACGGTCGTCAACGGCTACCGCAAGCGGGTCTTCGAGTGGTCGCAGGTGATCTCGGTGTCGCTGCGCCGCGGTGCCCCCTGGGGCACCCTCGACCTCTCCGACGGCACCACGATCTCGGTGATCGGCATCCAGGGCTCCGACGGTGACCGCGCCCGGCGCGCCGTCCGCGAGCTGCGCGCCACCATCGAGGCGCACACCCCCACCGCCTAGGACGCCCGACCGCCTGGAAGACCCCACTGCCCGGAAAACCCGGTGCGGTCGTGCGGTCGTGGTGCGAGGCTCGGCCCCGTGGACCCCGACCTCGTGTTCCGGCCGATGACCGCCGCAGACGCTCCCGCGGTCGCAGCCCTGCTGGCGGCGGCGGAGCGGGTCGACGAGACGGGGGAGCACTACTCGCTCGAGGACGTGGTCGACGACCTCGCCAACCCGATGGTCGAGGTCGGCCGCGACTGGCTGGTGGTCGAGCGCGAAGGGCGGGTCGTGGCCTCCTCGCAGCTGATGCCGAGGGCCGCCGCCGACGGCGCGCTGAGCGTCGGCATCGACGGCGTGGTGCACCCCGACGAGCGTCGGCGAGGCACCGGCTCCGCCCTGTTCGGCCGCCTGCTGGAGCGCGCGGGCGAGCACGTGCGCGAGCGCGGCGCCGACCTGCGGCCGGTCGTCACCACGACCGCCCCGTCGGACCTGCCCGGCTTCGCCGCGATGGTCGAGGCCCGCGGGTTGCGGCCCCACCGCTACAGCTTCGGGATGGCCTCCGACCTGCGCGGCGACCCGGCGACGGGGTCGGCCGGGGAGCCCGCCCTGCCCGAGGGCTACGCGCTGCACACCTGGGAGGGCGCCGACCACGCCGAGCTGCTCCGGGCGCACAACCGGGCGTTCGTCGACCTGCCCGGGTGGACGCCGTGGGACGCCGAGATGTGGCGCACGTGGGTGAGTGAGCACCGCGCGCTGCGCCCGGCGTACAGCCTGCTCGCGCGCACCTCCGCCGGCGAGGTGGCGGCGTACGTCCAGAGCGCGGAGTACGACGCCGTCCTCGAGGCCACCGGCCTGCGCGAGTCCTACGTCGCCAAGGTGGGCGTGGTCCCCGAGCACCGTCGACGGGGGCTGGCCTCGATCCTGCTGCGCACGGTGATGCACCGCTACCGCGAGGCGGGCTACGACCGGGCCGCCCTCGACGTGGACTCCGAGAACCCGACCGGTGCCCTGGGGATCTACGAGGCCGCCGGCTTCAGCGTGGAGCATCGCTGGACGACGTGGCGCCTCGAGCCGTGAGCAGGGGCAGGCGGATGGACGCCGAGACGGCGCGTGTGCACGCCGAGACGGCGCGGGTGTACGCCGAGACGGCGCGTGTGCACGCCGAGACGGCGCGTATGTGCACACAAGCGCCGTCTCGCGGGACACAAGCGCCGTCTCGCGGGACACACGCGCCGTCTCGCGGGACACACGCGCCGTCTCGCGGGACACACGCGCCGTCTCGCCGGACACACGCGCCGTCTCGCCGGACACACGCGCCGTCTCGCCGGTCGGGGTCTGGGTGGCCCGTCAGCGGTGCAGGTCGACGAGCTCGGGCTCAGGGGTCCCGGCGTCCTCGTCGGCGTCGTCCCTCTCGCGGGCGTCGGCGGGGAAGACCCATCGCTGGTAGGCCCAGAACCGGAAGAGCGTGCCCAGGCCGAGCCCGACGATGTTGGAGGAGATGTTCTCGGCCAGCGGCGAGTCGAGGCCCAGGAGGTACGTCGACACGGCGAGGCAGCCCAGGCTGATCACCAGCGCGATGCCGTTGAACGCGAAGAACAGCACGTACGCCGTGGTCGCGCCGCGGTGGGACTCGCGCTCGGAGAAGGTCCAGGCCTTGTTGCCCAGGAACGCGAAGGTCGTGGCGGCGGCCACCGAAAGGGTCTTGGAGGTGAGCGGGCCGAGGTCGAGGGCGTGCCGGGCGAGGTTGAACAGGCCGACGTCGACCACGAAGGCGAGCAGCCCGATCACGCCGAAGCGGGCCAGCAGCCGGACCCCCGAGCCCAGCGTGCGGGTCAGGTCGAGGTGGTGGCCGGCCCGGCGGATCCGGTCGACGGGACTCATGCCCCGACCTTGCTCGCGAAGACGACCAGGTTGTCCTGGTAGCCGCCCGAGGTGCGGACGTAGGGGCCGTCGCAGGTGATCAGCCGCAGCTGGGCGTCGGGCGTGGGGCCGTAGACGGCCGCCGTCGGGAACCCGTCCTTCGGCACGACCTGCCTCCGGTCGACGCGGAACCGGGCGGCGGTGCCGTCCCGGTGTCGGACGACCACGAGGTCTCCGGGGGCGAGCTCGGACAGGCGCGCGAAGACAGCGGGGCCGTCGGGGGAGTCGACGTGCCCGGCGATGACGGCCGGACCGGTGGCCCCCGGTCGGGTGCCCTCGGCGAACCAGCCGGCCTGCTGCCAGGCCCGGGGTGCCTCCAGCTCACCGTTGGCGGCGGTGTGCAGGCGCTCGAGGGACGAGTCGATACCCAGGGAGGGCACCTGCACCCGGGTGGGAACGGCCGTGCGGGCCCGCTGCGGCCGGATCACGGGCGCGGCCGCGGTGGGGATGGACGGCGTGGGCGCGGGAGCGACGGCTCTGGGGACGGCAGCCGAGCTGGCGTCGGGTCGTTCGGGGCCGGCGCCGACCGACTGCGAGACGGCAGCCGTCGGCACGAGGGCGAGAGCGAACAGGGGCACGATCGCGGCGTGCGGGAGACGTTTCATCGGGTGTCCTCCAGGAGGGGGCAACCGCCGAGGTCGGGGTCGGTGAGGAGCATCGGACCCAGCACCGTCCAGGCGTCGCCGTAGTAGGTGGGTGACTGCTGCTGCTGGTCGCCGGCAAGGCTGATCTGTGTGACGGCCCGGCGGTCCTGACCGTCGGCGGCCAGACCGGCCGCCTGGGCGATGGTGACGAGGGGGCTGGAGACGTCGGTCTGCGGTGACCCTGCGAGGTCGTAGGCCGCGACCGGCGGCTTGCCGTCGCGCGCGACGACCTGCGAGGTGCCGACGGCGAGCGCTCGGTCCTTCCGGTCGCACGACTCCGCGAGGCGGAGGACGGTGCGGGCGGCGTCGTAGCTGTACTGCACCGGTTGCCCACCGGGGCCGCCGACCGGGCGCACCGTCCCGTCCTCGTCGATCTGGGCCCAGTCGGGCGGAAGCTTCCCACCGGTGGTCAGGGACTCCAGCGCCGCCCGCGAACCACGGGCGACCTGGGCCCAGCGGGGGTCCCCGGAGGCCTTGGCCAGCACGCTGGTCGCGGCCGGGGAGACATAGCTGGGGTTGAACGAGTACGGCGCGTCCGTCGCCCACTGACCGGCGACCAGCACCAGCCCGGCGGGTGTCGTGACGGTCTCGTGGTCCAGGATCGCGCGCCCCAGCGTCACTCCGGCCGAGGTGTACGCCGGGTGGTCGAAGACCGCACCGGCTCGGACCAGGGCGCGGGCGATGTCGAGGTCGGCGTCGGCGGCCGAGGAGGGGTCGACGACAGCGCCGTCCTGCCACCGCCAGCTGACGAGGCCGTCGTCGCGACCGAGGTTCTCCCGGGTCCAGCGCCACACGGCGTCGAAGCGGGGGCGGTCCTCGGCGCCGAGCGCGATGAGCATGGCGTAGGCCTGCCCCTCGCTGACGGTGTCGCCGCCCTGGTCCTTGCGGACGACGCGCCCGTCCTCGACGTAGGTGTCGAGGAACTCCCGGGCGTCGATCTCGGTGGTGCGGGCGGCCAGGGGGGTGCTGCCCGCCTCTTCGGGTCCACCCCCCGGGTGACGGGTGACGGCCACGGCCAGCAGCCCGGCGACCAGGACGCTGGCGAGGGCCACCCCCACCCAGAGCAGCGTGCGCGAGGCGCGGCGCGGCTGGGGGCCTCTCACGCAGTGGCCCTGCGACGCAGCACGACCAGGGCGCCGCTCGCGGCGCTCACGCCGAGGAGCAGGGCGAGCAGCCCGAGGTCACCGGCTCCGGAGGACTGAGGCGCGGCCAGGCCCCCGCCCCCGGTGTCGATGCCTCCCGTGGGCATGGCACCGCTGGCCGAGGTCGAGCTGCCGCTGTCCTGCACGGCCTTCAGCGCCAGCCCGCCCTGCGCGGTGTTCAGCGCGACCAGCGTGTAGATGCCACCGGCCTGCACCGGCACCCGGCGTACGACCGAGTCCTGGCCGTCGCTGCCGGCGAGCTCGATCGACCAGGTCTGGGCGTCGACGTCGGCGTAGCCGGTCGAGGAGCCCGTGGTGACGCCCTTGGCCAGCGTCGGACCCGAGACGATCGTGGCGTCGACCGTGGCGGGATCGGTGGCGGCGGAGACCAGGCGGACCTTGGCCTGGCCGCTGGGGGGCGGGGTCAGGTCGTCGGAGAGGACCGAGGCGCGCACCTGGTCGCCCGAGCCGGTGGCGATCACCGTCGAGGCGGTGCCCTCGGCGACACGCACGTTCTGCGAGATCATCGGCGCCGTCGACATGGGCGAGCCGGCGCGGACGAGCGAGACGGTGTAGAGCCCGACCGGCACCCGCGTGTAGTCAGAGAGCCGGCCGAAGGACACGCTGTCCAGGGTCCGGGTCCGACCGCCCGCGAAGGGGGTCAGCCGGACGTCGGCCTCGGGCGTGCCGGGGGAGAGGTGGCCCGCACGGATCCAGCCGCTCGTGGCCGTGGTTGCGCTGGCGGTGCTGGCCACTCCAGCGGCCAGGACGACCAGCACGGCCGCGACCAGGACGGCGAGGGCGCGGGCCGTCGTCCCGGCGCTGCGGCCGGGGCGGTGGTGCGGGAGGGGGCGGGTGGTGGTCCGGGAGTGCGGCATCAGAAGAGCTCCTTGTGGAGGTCGAGGCGGGTCATGAGGTGGGTGCGGGCAGGAGGTCGCTGGGGTCGGCGACGTCGTAGCGGACGGTGAGGCTGCCGCTGTCACGCGTGAGCCGGTCGGGGGCGAAGCTGCCGACCTGGTCCTTGATCGCGGCCACGAGCGCGTCGCCGTCCGCGGAGTCGACGGGCGTCCCGTCGACCGAGGTGACGGCGAGCGTGCGTCGCGGCAGCTGGCCGTCCTCCCCGAAGACGACGGGGAAGTCGGAGACCGTGAGCTGGTGCTCGCTGCTGACCTGGGCGAGCAGGGAGACCACGCGGGCGTCCACCTGCCCCTGGCGGAGCTCGGTGGCCGCCGCGGACGACAGGTCGAGCCGCGGGTTGTCGAGCAGCGCCTGTCCCGCGGAGATGCGCGCCTGCTGGTCGCGGGCGGCCGCGTCGTCGAGGGCCTGACGGCCCTGCGGTGCGACGCGGTAGATCTCCACCTCCTGGTCGCCGGAGCCGAAGACCGCCGTGCGGGTGGCGTTCTGCAGGGCCTGCTGCACCGTGGGTGCGGTGCCCAGGGACCGGCGCAGCGCCTGGGTGAGCAGCACGTAGTCGTAGTCGCGCCAGCCGTTGGGGGCGAGCGAGGAGACGTCGGAGTCGGTGTCGGCCTTGTAGTACCAGACCACGTTGCGCCGGGGGAATCCTGCCTCGACCAGGTCGACCCACACCGCGTCGTCGACGAGCAGCCGGTCGCTGCGGTCCACGTTCTGGTCCACCCAGCTCTGCGCCTCGCGCAAGGGGCGGTCCAGGTCGGCGAGGAAGAGACCCCGCAGCTGCACGGCCCACAGGGGTGCCGCGACGACGCCGGCCGCGACGGTGGCCAGGGCCACCAGCGCGGTCGACCAACGACCGCCACGGCGTACGCCGAGGTCGACGACCGCGGCCACGAGCAGCGCTGCGAACGGGAGCAGCACGACGACGTAGGGGATCGGGAGGTAGCCGGGCTTGAGCACGACCGCCGTCAGGAACAGGAACCCGACGGCCACCGGGCGGAGCCGACGGACGAAGACCGCCACGATCGCCGCCAGCACGCCGACCACCGGCAGCACCGGGTCCAGGGTGAACCAGACGGCGACGGAGCGTCCCGCCTGCGTCGAGGCGTCGAACACGCTGCCGCTGGCGTCGCGGTTGACGAGCTGGAAGAGCACGCCCTGCAGGAGCGAGACCCGTCCCTTGCCGGGCAGGACCTCGCCCTTGACCAGCGCGAACAGGGCGTACGCCGAGAGCACCAGCGTCAGCAGCGATGCCGCCACCGAGAGCGTGTAGCGGCGGGTGTCGTGCCCGGCCGAGCGCCACATCTGCCAGGCCAGGAACGGCAGCGCGAGCAGGAACGTCTCCTTGCTCAGCACCGCGATCCCGAAGCACAGCGCGGCACCGGCGAAGGCGAGCAGCTGTCGCCGGCGGCTCAGGGCCAGCACGAAGGCCGCGATCAGCCACGGCAGCGCCACGTTGTCGAGGTAGACCGTGCGGGAGAACTGCACCGACAGCGGCGAGAGCGCGAAGACCAGCACGGCACCGGCCGCCGCGGGGCGGCTCAGGTCCAGCCGGCGCGCCAGCACCCAGAGCAGGGCGGCGGCGACGACGTGGAAGGCCACCATCGCCTCGCGTGCCGCCATCACCGGGACGTCGTAGCGTCCGAACGCGTCGGTCAGCCACGTCCACCCGGCGATCTGCACCCAGCCGAGGGGCGGGTGGTCGTACCAGTAGGTGTAGTGCGTCAGCTCGCCGAGCTTCTGCACGGCGTACGCCTGAGCGGTGTAGGTGCCCTCGTCGTCGATGCGCTGCGGTGACCCGCCCATCCCGAATCGTCCGACGAAGGCGGTCAACGCGAGCAGCGGAACCACGTAGAACAGGGTGTGGCGGTGCCGGTGGACGCGGTCGCGCCAGGAGTCAGGCTGCTCGGGGGCGGGGTCGGTCGGGGCCGCGCTGAGGACTGGCCGGTCGAGGACGCTGGTCATCGGTTCACCTCCTGCTCGGCCGCGGCGGAGAGCACGACGTGCTCACCGTCGGCGTCCGGCTGGGTCTGGAGTCGGTCGCTGCCGAGGGGCTGGTCCCCGGAGCGTTGGGCGGGCACGCGGAGGACCGGGTTGACGTGGGCACCGGTGTGCTCGGTCTTCTCCCAGGAGGAGTCACCGCGGAACTCGCGCCAGGCCGCGCGCATCGCCGCGCCGGCCAGGAAGACCTGGTAGGGGAAGGTGCCGAGGGCGAGCTTGACGTAGTCGCGCAGTCGGACCTTGACGTCGTAGCTGCGCCCGAACTCCCCCAGCCCGGCGGCCTCGACGACCAGGGTGACCAGGGTGGGGACGACGGGCAGGAAGGTGGCCATCGCGACCAGGGTCGGGACCTTGGCGAAGAGCGCCAGGGCCACCGAGACGGGGATCATCAGGCCGGTGAAGGCCTGCAGGAAGGGCATCGCGAGGGTGTAGCGGGCCAGCGCTCGCTGGCGGCGGGTCGGCAGCTCCTTCCAGGCCCCCTTCTTCAGCACCTGCAGGAACCCCTGGCTCCAACGCGTGCGCTGCTTGAACAGCGAGCCGAGCGAGCCGGGGGTCTCCTCGCGGGTGACCACCTCCGGGTCGTAGGCGACCGCGACGCGGGCGCCCTTGGTCGACAGGCGCACCCCGAGCTCGCAGTCCTCGGCCAGGCAGTCGCCGTCCCAGCCGCCGGCCTCACGCAGGAGGTCGGTGCGCACGAACACGGTGTTGCCGCCGAGCGGGATGAACCGCGCCTCGGCGTGGAAGTGCAGGCGGGAGCGGAACCAGAAGTAGTACTCCAGGCAGTTGCGCAGGGACCACCAGGAGGTCTGCACGTTCATCAGCTGCACGCCGCCCTGGACCAGGTCGGCGCCGGTCTCGGTGAACCGGGAGTCCACCAGGCTGAGCAGGCGCGGGTGCACCTCGTCCTCGGCGTCGAAGACCCCGACGACGTCCTTGGTGACGAAGGGCAGGGCGGTGTTCATCGCTCGAGGCTTGTTCTTCGGGACGCTGTGGTCGATCACGACCCGGACCACGCCCGGGTGGCGCTGCTCGGCGTCGCGGGCCACGGCCTCGGTGCCGGGGTCGTCGTGCCCGATCAGGACCAGGATCTCGAAGTCGGGGTGGTCGGACTTGGCGAGCTCGTCGATGGTGTGGGCCAGCACCGCCTCCTCGTGGCGGGCCGGCACCATCAGGGAGAAGGAGCGCTGCGGGGGCAAGGTCGTGGTGGAGAACCGGGTCGCGCCCAGGGACTGGGTGCTGCGCCAGGCGTGGAGCATCCACCACAGCGTGGTCAGGGCGACCACGGTCATCAGCAGCGAGATCGCCAGCAGGGCGGTCAGCCCGAGGGCTCCGAGCCAGGAGACCTGGCTGGCTGTCGAGGGGGTCTGGGTGCTGCCGCTCGAGGCCGGGTCGGCCTGCTCGGGGGCGGCCGGGGCGTTCTGCCCGGGGGGCAGGAGCTGGTCGTCGCCCGCCGCGTCGCCCGCCGCGGACACGCTGGTGGGCGACGTCGGGGTGAACGCGGCCGCGGCGGGCAGCGCCATCGAGAGCGACACCGCCAGGGCGGCGACGGGCAGGGCGGCGAGAGTCAGGGCGCGCCGACGTCGGGTGGTCGGCGTACGCGGGCGGTCGGTCGGGATGTGCTGCGGTCGGGAAGCCACCGGGAGTCTCCTCAGTGATCGTGCCGGGTGTGGCGCGGGCATCGGCCCGGGCCTGGACGTGGGCGGGCGCCGGGTCAGGTGCGGGCGTTCTCCTGCCGAGTGGCACGCCCAGCAACCTCCGGCTGGCGGCGGAACCGGTCGCGCAGTCCCCAGACGGTGACGCGCAGGAGGGCTTCGCGCACGATGGAGCCGCTCATCTTCGAGACCCCGTGCTCTCGCTCGCGAAAGTCGATGGGGACCTCGCGGACGACCAGCCCGGAACGGACGGCGCGGCGGGCGAGGTCGACCTGGAAGCAGTAGCCGTGGGACGAGACCTCGTCGAGGTCCAGCGCCCTGAGCGCGGTGGCGCGGAAGACCCGGAAGCCGCCCGTCGCGTCGCGCAGCGGCAGGCGCAGGGCGCGGCGGGTGTACCAGTTGCCGCCCCGGGAGAGGATCTCGCGGCGCAGCGGCCAGTTCTCGACCCCTCCGCCGGCGACCCAGCGGGAGCCGAGGACGAGGTCGGCCTGCGTCAGGGCCTGGTAGAGGCGGGGCAGCTGCTCCGGCTGGTGGGACCCGTCGGCGTCCATCTCCACGACGGTGTCGTAGTCGTGCTCGAGTGCCCAGGCGAAGCCGGCGAGGTACGCCGCGCCCAGACCTTCCTTGCCGGCACGGTGCAGGACGCGCACCCGGCCGGTGCGGGTCGCGATCCGGTCGGCCAGGTCGCCGGTGCCGTCAGGGCTGTTGTCGTCGACGACCAGGACGTCGAGGGAGGTGTGCACCTGCAGGGTGCGGTTCACGATGGACTCGAGGTTCTCGATCTCGTCGTAGGTGGGGATGACGACCAGGTTGCGTGCCGGCATGGGCGGCACGGGGGTCGGGCTGGAGGTCGGGCGGGACGGATGGGTGGGCGTGGGGGCAACCGAGAAGGCACGCATGTCCAGGCATACGGATCGGCCACGTCTCCCGGATGGGGACGAAACGCGTTGTTCACGCCACCTTTAGGTTCCTCTCAAGTAGTGACCCGGAACGCGAGGTTTGCGAGGTGGCGCAGGAGTGCCTCGGAGCCTCCGACCGTCACCACGCCACGGAATCGAGCAGGACGCTCCCGCGCCAGGAAGAGGCGACGTCGATGCGGACGCCGACGGACCGCACCCCGGGGATCACTCCTGGGACCACGAACTGAGCCTGGTTCCAACCCGGCGCGAGCCGTCGTACGCCGAGCAGGTGCGGGTGTCCGGACCCGTCGTAGAGCAGGGGCCGCGAGGTGGCGCGGACCCCACGGGGTGCCCACACCCGTAGGGAGGCGACCGAGCCGGGGAGGAGATCGGTGACCTGGGTGCTGGCGATGCCGTGGGGGCCAGGGGAGAGGAGCGTGACCCGTAGGGCGCGCCTCCCGTCGGAGGACGGGGCGGCGACGTTGCGGAGCGAGGTCCGGCCGAACCGGACCCGGTAGCCCGCGGTGCTGCCCGCGGCGTCAAAGGTGTGGCGGAGCCTCGCCACCGTCACTCGGTCGAGGGTGAGGACGCCGGTCCATCCCGCTGGGTCGTCGACCTGCAGACCCAGCACCCGCGTGGTGGTCACGGCGCGTGGCACCGTGAAGGTCACGGTGTTCCAGCCGGGATGCAGGGCGTGCCGGGCCAGGACCGTCACCTTCCAGGACTGGTCGAACAGCACGGGCGAGACGGTCGGCGCGACGCGGTCCTGCGCGCTGCCGGGGAGGTGCAGGCGGTAGCTCACCCGGCCTCCGGGACGCAGCCCGGCGACACCTCGGTCGGTCCCGACCGCGGGGTACCCGGCGCCGTCGAGGCTCAGGGAGAGGCCGTGGGTGCCCGAGCTCGCCGGGCCGGCCGCAGGGGCGACGTCCACCGATCCCCACCTCGTGGTCCACCCCTGCGTGGTGCCGTCCTCGAAGTCGAAGAGGGCTGCCCGGTCGAGCCTGCTCGGCGCCGGGGCCACGGGGGCGGGGACAGAGACGGGTGCCTCCGAAGGGGTGGGCGTGGGCGTGGTGGGCGTGGGCGTGGGCGTGGGCGTGGGCGTGCTGGGCATGGGCGTGCTGGGCGTGGGCGTGGTGGGCGTGGGCGTCGACCGCTGCGCGAGGTGGTGCCGGTAGCCGGCGCCGAAGGCTGTGGGGGTCCCGGCGTAGTCGCTGATCAACGCGGGTCCGGACCCGCACGACGCGGTGTTCCACGACCAGGCGAGGTAGCCCACCTCGTGCCGGTCGGCCCAGGGCAGGACCTGCTCGAGGAAGCCGGTGGCGCAGTCGTCCTCGCCGACCTCGGTGAGCAGCACCGGGTGGTGCTCGGCCACGGGGGCGACCGTGGCGTCCCAGCAGCCGGTCGTGCGGCAGCCGGAGAAGTTGTAGGCGTGCCAGCCGGCGACGAGGGCGTCGAGCGGATCGTCGGGTGCGTACGCGGACCACTGGCTCAGGTCGCCTCCCCAGTTGAGTCCGTCGAGGATGATCGGTTGCCGGGCGCCGCTCGCGCGGACCGCGTCGACGAGCTGCTGGGCCCCCGTCGCGCTCCATCCGTCGGGGGTGGTGCACCCGTCGCGCCAGCACGCCCAGGAGATGTCACGTGGCTCGTTGAAGAGCTCGAACATGACCGAGGGCTGATCCTTGAACGCGCTGGCGACGCTGGACCAGAACGCCGGCGCGTGGTCGGCGTCGGGGGCGATCTGCTGACCGGTGGCAGGTTGTGCCCCCGGGGCGGCCCAGTGCAGGTCGAGGATGGTGGCGAGCCCGTGCCGGGCAGCCCGGTCGACCAGGTCCGTGATCGCCGTGCGGTACGCCGCTCCGGCGTACTCCGGGCGCACGCCGTCGAGGCCGAGCCAGCAGCTCTCGTTGAGCGGCACGCGGATCGCGTTCGTTCCCCAGTCGGCGACGGCCGTGATCGCGGTGTCGTCGACGGGGCCGTCGAACAGGCCCCAACCCTGGACACAGGCGTACTCCGAGCCCGACCGGTTGACGCCGGCCACGCGCAACGGGGCGCCGGTGGCGGCGTCCAGCAGCCGGTGGCCGCTCACGGTGGGTCGCGGGGCCGCGGCGCCGGTGGCGGCCTCCGCGACGGTCGCCGTCACCCCGGTCATCACCGAGGCGAGGAGGGCCAGGGGAAGGACCAGCAGGGCCGCCCCCAGGAGCAGCGAGGAGCGAGGAGGGCGACGCATGAGGGCTCCAGCGGCAGAAAGACGTGGCGAAATATATTAAAAGAGGACATATCAACCGTAGCGGAGCCAGAGTCTGGTCACGGCCGCTTCTGCGAAGCCAGGCCTGGCCGAGACGGCGCGGGTGTACGCCGAGATCGGACACAGGCGCCGTACTCGCTGTACATCCGCGCCGTCTCGCTGTACATCCGCGCCGTCTCGCGGGACATGCGCGCCGTCTCGCGGGACATGCGCGCCGTCTCGCGGGACATTCGCGCCGCCTCGCTGTACATCCGCGCCGTCTCGCGGGACACAAGCGCCGTGTCGGCGGACATGCGCGCCGTCTCGGCGGTCAGGTCCCTAGGGGGCCAGCACGGTGCCGTCCCGGCCGTCGACGAGCAGGTCGGACCGCTCACGGGTGCGCTCGCGGGCGAAGAGCTCGGCCTCGGCCGCAGCCCACCGCGCCCAGTGCGGGGCGAAGGCGTCGCCGTCGCGGTCCAGCCCGCGCCTCAGCCGCAGGTCGTGCGGCGCCTCGACCCAGGCGAGCACGGTGTGCAGGTCGGCGCAGCGGCTCGCCCCCGATCCCACGCCCTCCAGGACGAGCAGCGGCCCCGGCTGGACGGCGACGGTCTCGTCCCACCGGTCACCCGGCCAGTCCCAGCGGCGGTAGTCGCCCGGCCGGCCCTCGGCCAGCGGCCGCAGCAGCCCGTCCAGCTGCGTGTCGACCGTCGGCAGGCCCGACCAGCCCTCGAAGAGGTCGTCGAGGTGCACCACCCGGCTGCCAGGCACCCGGGCGGCCACGGCCGCGGCCAGCGTGGTCTTGCCCGACCCGGCCGGTCCGTCGACGCAGAGAAGTCGCCCCGTCCCGAGGGTCGGGGGCCGCTCCTCGAGCAGCCGGAGCACGGCGTGGACGGCGTCGGTCACCAGGCGAGCCCGAGCCCGCGGTAGCTCGGCACCGTCGCGACCACCTCGCTGCCCCGCACGAGGTGCACGAGGTTGGTGTGCTCGGCCAGCTCGCCCGACTTGGCGTGCCGGAACCAGACGCGGTCACCGATGGCGAGCGCGTCGGCGCCCGGCCCGCCGAGTGGCGTCTGGACCTCGCCGGCACCCTCCAGACGGGTCAGCTCCAGCCCGGGGGGCGCCCACGGCAGCGGTACCCGGTCGGCGCCCGGCGGTCCGCTGGCGACGAAGCCCCCGCCGGCGACGGTCACCAGCCCGGGGGCGGGTCGGCGTACGACGGGGAGACCGAAGTACGCCGCGGGCCGCGGCGTGAAGGACACGTAGTGGTCGAACAGGCCGGGCACCAGCAGCCCCGAGCCGGCCGAGACCTCGGTGACCACGGGGTCGCCGACGCTGGTCTCGATGCTCCCCGACCCGCCGGCGTTCCAGAGCTCGAGGTCGGTGACGTGGGCCAGCGCGGCCGCGACCGCCGCGCGGCGCTCGGCGAGCTGGCGCACCGAGGCGGCCTTGAGCCGGCGTACGACCAGGGATCGGGGGAGGCCCCCCGGCACGTCGTCGGGCACCCCGGCCACCTGGCCCTCGTAGGTCATCACCCCGACCAGCGCGAAGCCCCGGCGCACGACCTCCTCGGCGAGGGCCCGCACCTGGGTCGCGTCGTGCAGCGGCGACCGCTTGGGGCCCACGTGCGCCCGGCCGAGCCGGAGACCGGCGTCGACGTCCAGCGCGATCCGTACGCCGCGCAGCCCACCAGCGCCGACAGCAGCCGTCACGTGGTCGAGGTGGGCGGTGTCGTCGACCATCAGCGTGATCGCGGCCCGCGCCCGGTCGTCGGCCAGCAGCCCGGCCAGCGCGGGCCGGTCGACGGTGGGGTAGCCCATCAGCACGTCGTCGCTGACCCCCTCCTGCACCAGCCACAGCGCCTCGCGCAGGGTGTAGGCGAGCACGCCCGCGAACCCGGGCGTCGCCAGGGCGCGCTCGAGCAGGCCCGGCACCCGCAGCGACTTGGAGGCCACCCGCACCGCCGTACCTCCTGCACGGCGCACCAGGTCGGCGGCGTTGGCGTCGAAGGCGTCCAGGTCGACGACCACGAGCGGGCTGCCCGGGTCGTCCAGGGTGCCGACGGCGGCGTCGAGCCGGCGGGCGAGGTCGCGCCGGCTGGGGCCGGACGCGGGGTCTGGTGCGGGGGACGCCGGGTCGGACACCGGGCGGCTCACGCTCAGATGCCGTGCTTCTTCAGGATCGCCTCGATGTCGTCCATCCCCTCGAGGCCGTCGTCGCGCTTCTGCGGCCGGGGCTGCTTCGGCGCCTTCCGCGGGGCCCGGTCGGACTCCGGAGCCGCCCCGCTCGCGGCGACGGCTCGCTCCCGGCGCCCCGTCACGGCACGCACGCCGATGCCGCGCGCGAGCATCCGCCCCGACACGAACCACAGCAGCACGGCGACGCCCGCCACGACGAGCCCGGCCCAGACGGTGGGCGAGAAGGCCAGGCGCACGGCCCAGTTGGCGACGTCCTCGACGACCGCGACCACCAGTCGCAGGGTGCCGGTGAGCCAGGCGGCCACCGGCACCAGCGTCCAGGCCAGGGCGCGCAGGCCGGCCGCGACGCCGCGTCGGCGCCACGACACGTAGGTGACACCGAGGCCCACCAGGGTCAGGACGAGGGCGAGCGCCGCCCACGTCGTGGAGTCGATGGTGACGTCGACGGCGAGGGGCAGGGGGCTGGGCATGCACCCAGCCTAGGCACGTCCGGGGCACGTCCGGGCACGTCCGGGGCACGTCCGGGGGCACGTCTGGGAGCATGACCCGGTGCGATCGATCCCCGACCCCGGATTCGCCGGCGACGACGGCTCCGTCGCCGACGGCGTCGCCGAGGCGCTGACGGCGTACGACGAGGTGCCGGGGGAGCGGTTCCACGCCACCCTGGCGGCCCTGGACGGCACCCGCGTGCTGGTGCCGGTCGTGGCGATCCTCGGGGAGGTCGAGCACGACGAGCACGGGCTGGCCCACGACAAGACCAGCGACATGGCCGCGGTGCTGATGCAGGGCCGCGACGGCCGCACCGCCCTGCTCGGCTTCACCGGCACCGCGTCGCTGCGTGGCTGGAACCCCGAGGCGCGCCCGGTCCCGGTGACCCTGGCCGACGCCGCCCGGGCCGCGCTGCAGGACGACGCCGCCGCGCTGGTGCTCGACGTGGCCGGCCCGGTGCCGTTCGCCGTCGAGGGCGAGGACCTGCGGCTGCTCGCCGAGGGGCTGCGCCTGCAGCGGCTCGACGGCGGCTGGGCCTGGGTGCGCCCTCTCTGAGGAGGGCTCGATGTGCATTCCCGGCCCGGGGCTTGTACCCTTGTTCCCGACCGATGCGACCACCCGTGAGGGCGGTCGCGTCTGACAAGCGGAGGCCTTTTTCTCCCACCCGCATCGACCGCCCGGTTCGCACGCTGAGCCACCAGGTCGTCGGGTTCCTGGTCACGGACGGTGCGTCCTTGGTGTCGCGCTACCCGTTTCCTGGTCCAGGCCTCCGTGCGTCGCACGGAGGCCTTCTTCCGTTCCCGGGCAGAAACGACGGGGCGGGGACGTTCTCCCCAGGTCAACCATCTGATCTATCCAGGAGGACCCATCAGCACCGAGCTCCGCATCAACGACCGGATCCGGGTACCGGAAGTCCGGCTCGTTGGCCCCAACGGCGAGACCGTCGGCATCGTCTCCACGAGCGACGCCCTCCGGTTGGCCCAGGAGGCCGACCTCGACCTGGTCGAGATCGCGCCCATGGGCAAGCCCCCGGTCTGCAAGCTCATGGACTACGGCAAGTTCAAGTACGAGAACGCGCAGAAGGCCCGTGAGGCTCGCCGCAACCAGACGAACACGGTCATCAAGGAGATGAAGCTCCGGCCGAAGATCGACGCGCACGACTACGAGACCAAGAAGGGTCACGTCGTGCGGTTCCTCCGCCAGGGCGACAAGGTCAAGATCACGATCATGTTCCGCGGTCGCGAGCAGCACCGGCCCGAGCTGGGCTACCGCCTGCTGCAGCGCCTCGCCGAGGACGTCAACGAGCTGGGCTTCATCGAGTCGAACCCCAAGCAGGACGGCCGCAACATGACCATGGTCATCGGCCCCCACAAGAAGAAGTCCGAGGCCAAGGCCGAGGTCAAGGCCGAGAAGGAGGTGCGCGCCGCAGCACGCGAGGCGGAGCGCGCCGAGGAGCACGCCGAGCGTTCGGCCGGGCGCGCCGCGCCGGGCCCCAAGAAGGAGCGCGGCCGCTCCGAGAACCTCGACCCCGAGATCGAGGCCTGACCCAGCTCGGCACCGCGCCCCGCGCGGCTCCCGACCCAGACCCACGTGGTCCCGCCTGACGGACCACGTCGCAACGAGAAGTAAGGAAATGACATGCCGAAGAACAAGACGCACTCCGGTGCCTCCAAGCGCTTCCGCGTCACCGGCACGGGCAAGATCCGTCGCCAGAAGGCCGGGATGCGCCACAACCTGGAGAAGAAGTCCTCGAAGGTGACCCGTCGCCTCTCGGGCACCACGGAGCTCGCCAAGTCCGACGTCTCGCGCGCCAAGAAGCTGCTCGGCCTCTAGTGGCCCCGTGGTCCGACCCTCCCCGGGTCGGCCCCACCCCCGATCACCGCCCTGACGGGCACATCACGAACTAGCACCAAGGAGCATCACATGGCACGCGTCAAGCGGGCAGTCAACGCCCACAAGAAGCGCCGGGTCGTCCTCGAGCGCGCCTCCGGCTACCGGGGTCAGCGCTCGCGCCTGTACCGCAAGGCCAAGGAGCAGGTCACCCACTCGCTGGTCTACAGCTACAACGACCGCAAGAAGAAGAAGGGCGACTTCCGCAAGCTCTGGATCCAGCGCATCAACGCGGCCGCCCGCGCGGAGGACATGACCTACAACCGCTTCATCCAGGGCCTCAAGGCCGCGGGTGTCGAGGTCGACCGCAAGATCCTGGCCGACCTGGCCGTCAACGACGCGCCGGCGTTCTCCGCCCTCGTCGCGACCGCCAAGGCGAACCTCCCCGCCGACGTCAACGCTCCGGCCTCCGCCTGAGCGACGCCGGCCCGGCTGAAGGCCGCTGGTTCGTCGTACGGAACCCGGCCGCCGCCGGTTTCCCAGGTGATGAACCCGACCCGCCTCTTCACACACGCCACGTCGTGTGTGGAGAGGCGGTTTGCATTCATCACCTGGGAAACCGGATGCTCCTCCCATGACCACCGATCTGCTCACCGTCCGCAGTGGGCGGATCAAGGAGGCGCGCAAGCTCCAGCGACGCCGTGACCGCACCGAGCGCCGCCAGTTCCTGGCCGAGGGCGCCAAGGCGCTGACCGAGGCGCTGCCGACGCCCGGCGGCGTCGTCGAGGTCTTCGCCACCGACGCCGTGAGCCGCGAGCACTCCGCGCTGCGTCGTGCCGTGCTCGACGCCGGCATCCCCTGGTCGGTGACCGAGGAGGCGGCCGTCGAGGCGCTCTCCGGATCGGTCAGCCCCCAGGGGATGGTGGCCGTGTGCCGGCCCGTCGACCGGCCGCTCGAGGTCGTGCTCCAGCAGGCCCTGCCCGGCGTGCTGGTGATCTGCGCCGACGTCCGCGACCCCGGCAACGCCGGCACCGTGATCCGCACCGCCGACGCGGCCGGAGCCTCCGCGGTCGTCCTGGCCGGCAGCAGCGTGGACCCCTACAACGACAAGACCGTGCGGGCCACCGTCGGCAGCCTGTGGCACCAGCCGCTGGCCCTGGGCGGCGACGCGGGCGAGGTCGTGCTGACGGCCCAGGACGCCGGGTTCACGGTGCTGGCCGCCGACGGTGCGGGCGAGGTCGACCTGTTCGAGGCGGAGGAGTCGGGCCTGCTGTCCGGCCCGATCGCGTGGCTGTTCGGCAACGAGGCCTGGGGCCTGCCCGAGGAGCTGGCCGAGCTGGCCGACCACCGGGTCTCGATCCCGATCCTGGGTCGGGCCGAGAGCCTCAACCTCTCCACGGCCGCCGCGGTCTGCCTCTACGCCAGCGCCCGCGCCCGTCGCGGTCAGTAGGACCGCACGGCCCACCCGGCGCGTCCCCGGGGAGTGACCCGGCCGTCCCAGGTGTAGCCGTCGGTGCCCGCGACCCCGACGTCGAAGCCGCCGTCCGACGGCGAGAGGTAGGCGTCGCAGAAGCCGGGCGAGGGGATCTGCTGCGCGGTGATCGGCAGCGTCCGCACGCGGGTCCAGCGGCGGTCGGTGACGGCGGCGGCGTACAACGTGGCGTCGCAGGGTCGGCTCGCGTCGTCGTTGCCGCTGATCCGCAGCAGCGTCCGGCCGTCCGGGGTCACGCCGAGGCCGTCGACCAGCCGCGTGGGCAGGGCGGCCGGCACGAAGTCGTCGTACCCCTTCCCCCAGAGCAGGGTGCGCGACCGGGTCTGCACCAGCACCTGCCTGGTCCCCTGCTCGAGCGGCTCGATCTTGGGGTCGCGCAGCGGCAGCACCCGCCAGGACCGGCCGTCGGACGTCGCCAGCGCCACGCCGTACGCCGGGTCGCCCGCGGACCGCACAGCCGGACGCCACGGCTGCGCCTCCGGGTAGCAGCCGACCACGACCACCGCGCCGGCCTCGTTGGTGACCGGCGAGGCGATCCGGCAGCGGGTGCCGGATGGTGCGGTGGCGACCTGCCGCGGCAGGTCCCACTCGCGGCTGTCGGCCGGGTGGGTCTGCACCATGATCCGGCGCTGGTCGGGGGAGCCGATCGAGACGGTGCCGGCGGCGCCCAGGTCGAGCTCCTGGGTGGCCAGCGTGCCGCGGCCGTGGGTGTCGGGGTAGGCGACGAGCGGGCGCTGGGACCGCACCACCGCCCACACGCCGTCGGTGCGCCGGAAGTCCACCCCGCCGCGTAGTCCCTCCACGAACACGTTCGCGCGGTCGCGCCCGAGCTCGATCGACGAGGCGTCGCACGGCGGGCCCGGCACCTGCGGGCTCGAGGCCACCCGCCGGAACCGGGTCTCGTGGGGCGCGGTCACCAGCAGGTCGTAGACGCACAGCGCGCCAGACCGCCGTCCCTGGGTCCCCGCGAAGGCGCCGTCCGGAGCGAGGTCGATCGACGCCTCGGGGCCCAGCCCGGTCAGCCGCGAGGTGCGGAACCCGTCCGGGGAGGTCCACAGCAGCACCCGCTCGTCCCCGAGCCCGAAGCTGGCGAAGGTGCCCTCGGCGTCGAACCGGGTGCTGGAGAGGTCGACGGAGGAGTGCGCGGGCAGGCACCGGAACGCCCGGCACAGCACCTGGCTGGTGTGGTGGGGCGCGTAGTCGTCGTCCAGCACCCGCTCGCGCCACCAGTCCGGGTCGATCGCCACCGTGCCGCCGCGGTGGGTCACCCGGACGTCGTGGGTCCACAGCGGGTCGGTGTCGACCGTCGTGGGGGCGCTCCAGTCGCCGGCGTCCCCGCTGCGGCTCCACTGCACCTGGATCCGGTGGCCGTCGGGGCTGCCGACCGCCAGCCGCACGTCGTCCTCGAGCCGCACGACGTGGGTCTTCTCGAACCGGTGTTCCACCAGCGCCTGCCCGTACGCCGGCTCGTCGGCGCCGGGCGAGGTCCCGCAGGCGGTGGCGAGCAGGGCCAGGACGGCGGCGAGCACCACTCGTGCTGTCCCCCCGAGTGCTGCCATGCCGGGAGCCTAGGTGGCGTCGCTGCGCCGCCGGAGCCGACCTGCACACAACCTTCACCTCGCGCTCACGCCTCCCGACCGCGCGGGCTCCTAGAGTCCGGGCATGGGTCTGACGGGGAGCACGGCACCGGGTGCATCGACTTCTGCCTCTGCGGGGACGACGGTCCTCGTCGTCGAGGACGAGCCGCTGATCAACCAGGCGGTGGGGGACCGGCTGCGGGCCGAGGGCCACCGCGTCGTCTCGGCGTACGACGGTCCGGGCGCGGTCGCGGCCCACGCCGAGCACCACCCCGACCTGGTCGTCCTCGACGTGATGCTGCCCGGCTTCGACGGCCTCGAGGTCTGCCGGCGGATCCAGGCGCTGCGGCCCGTGCCGGTGCTGATGCTCACCGCCCGTGACGACGAGTCCGACGTGCTGGTGGGGCTGGGCGTCGGGGCCGACGACTACCTGACCAAGCCGTTCCGGATGCGCGAGCTCGTGGCCCGGGTCTCGGCGCTGCTGCGTCGGGTGCAGCGGGCCGAGGAGCTCGCGCGCCAGGACGGCGGGCCGGCGATGCGGACCCTCGAGGTCGGCACGCTGCGCCTCGACGCCGGCCAGCGGCGCACCTGGATCGGCGACGCCGAGGTGCACCTGACGCCGACCGAGTTCGACCTGGCCCGGGCCCTGGCGCGCGAGGCCGGGCAGGTGCTCAGCCGCGAGCGGCTGCTGGCCGAGGTCTGGGGCTGGGACGGCGGCGCCGGCGCGACCCGCACGGTCGACTCCCACGTGAAGTCGCTGCGCGCCAAGATCGGCGCCGACCGGCTGCGGACGGTGCACGGGGTGGGCTACGCCCTGGAGGTCCGGTGAGCGTCCCGCTCCCGGGCCCGCGCGAGCCGCTGCGGCGCGTGACCTCGATCAAGGTCAAGCTGGGCCTGCTGGTGGTCGCGGCCGTCGTGGTCGCGGCGGTGCTCGCGACCCTGGGCGCGGGGGCGGTGCCGGCGTGGCTGAGCATCCCGGTCACCGTGCTGCTGGCCCTCGGGGTCACCCAGCTCCTCGCCGTCGGGATGACCTCACCCCTGCGCGAGATGACCGAGGCGGCCCGGCGGATGGCGTCGGGGGACTACGCCGTCCGGGTCGACACCGGCTCCACCGACGAGGTGGGCGACCTGGCCCGGGCCTTCAACGTGATGGCCGGCGACCTGGCCACGGTCGACCGGCAGCGCCGCGACCTGGTGGCCAGCGTCTCCCACGAGCTGCGGACCCCGCTGACGGCGCTGGTGGCGGTGCTGGAGAACCTCGACGACGGCGTCACCGCCCCTGACCCGCAGACCGTGCGGACGGCCCTGGGGCAGGCCGAGCGCCTCAGCGACCTGGTCACCGACCTGCTCGACCTGTCCCGCGTGGACGCCGGCGTGGTCACGCTGGAGCGCGAGGTGCTCCCGGTCCGTGACCTGGTCGACCGGGCGGTGGCCGAGGCGCGCACCACCGCGTCGGCGCGGCAGGTCGGGTTCGAGGTCGTGGTCGAGCCCGCCGCCCTCACGGCGTACGTCGACCCGCGGCGGCTGCACCAGCTGCTCGCCAACCTGCTCGACAACGCCTCGCGGCACGGACCCGCCGGGTCGACCGTGCACGTGCTCGCGCACGCGGTCCCGGGCGGCACCCGGCTCGAGGTCGGCGACGAGGGCCCGGGGATCGCGCCGGACGACCGCGAGCGGGTCTTCGAGCGCTTCGGCACCCTGCCCCACGTCGGTGGCCGGGGCGGCACCGGAGGCACGGGGCTGGGCCTGGCGATCGCCCGCTGGGTGACCGACCTGCACGGCGGCCGGATCGCCCTCGCCGACCCCGCGCCGGGGGAGAGCGGCGCCCGGTTCGTGGTCGACCTCCCGCAGCCCGGCCCCCCGGACCGTCCTGTCACCGCCCGTCCGGCCCAGACCCGACCGGCCCAGACCCGTCCGGCCCAGACCCGACCGGCCCAGACCCGACCGGCACCTCCGCGTCCCGCCACCACCCAGCCGGCTCCGAACGCCGTCGACCGCCCCCAGGAGAGGACCGGCCCGATGGCCACCACGATCCCGCCGCTCCGCCGGACCGCCCCGCCCACGTCGCTGGTCGACGACGCGTTCGGCAGCGTCTGGCGCGACGCCGGCGTGCCCGCGCGCCGCGGCGTCGTCCTGGTCGCCCTCGGCATCGGGCTGCTGGCCGGCCTGGTCCTGCCGTACGCCGACCCGGGCCTCGGACTGACCCTCGTCCTGCTCGCGTCCGGTGCGTTGGTGCTGGCCGTCAGCCGGCGCCGCCGCGAGCCGTTCACGTGGGCCTGCGCGGTGCTCTGCGCGGGCTTCGCGGTGGTGGTGACCCTGCGCGACGCCCAGTGGGTGGCGGTCCTGGGGCTGCTGGTCAGCGCCCTGCTCACCACGACGGCGCTGGTGGGCGGACGCAGCGCCGTCGGGATGTTCTTCGGCGCGTCGGCCTGGCCCTTCGCCGGGATCCGCGGGCTGCCGTGGCTGGGCCGCAGCCTGCGCGCCTTCGGGGCCGGGGCCGAAGCGGCCGCGGTGGTGCGCACGGTGCTGTTCTCCCTGGCCGCCGTGCTGGTCTTCGGGCTGCTGTTCGCGACCGGCGACGCGATCGTCGGCCATTGGCTGAGCCTGGTGCTGCCCGACCTCGGCGACTCGCTGCTGCTGCGGGTGTTCACCGCCGTGGCCGTGGCGGGCGTCGTCCTCGCGGCGGCGTACCTCTCGCTGAACCCGCCGCGCGTCGAGGGCGACGTCGTACGCCGCCGCCCGGCCCAGCACCGCTTCGAGTGGCTGGCCCCGGTGCTGCTCGTCGACGCGGTCTTCGTGGTGTTCCTCGCCGCGCAGGCCGCCGCGTTCCTGGGCGGCCACGACTACGTGCGCCGGGCGACCGGGCTGACCTACGCCGACTACGTGCACCAGGGGTTCGCGCAGCTCACGATGGCGACCGCGCTCACGCTGCTGGTGGTGTGGGCCGCGTCGCGCAAGGCCGCGGAGACCGCGATCGACCGCCGCTGGCTGCGGGGCTCGCTCGGCGTGCTGTGCGCGCTGACCCTGGTCGTGGTGGCGTCGGCGCTGCACCGGATGGACCTCTACCAGGACGCCTACGGCTTCACCCGCCTGCGCCTGCTGGTCGACCTGTTCGAGGGCTGGCTCGGCCTGGTCGTGATCGGGGTGCTGGTCGCGGGGATCCGGCTGCGGGGCGCCTGGCTGCCCCGGCTGGCGCTTCTGGTCGGGGCGATGCTGCTCCTGGGGCTGGCCGCGGCGAACCCGGACGCCTGGATCGCGCGGCACAACCTCGAGCGCTACGACGCGATCGGCAAGCTCGACCCGGCGTACCTCGGGGGCCTCAGCGCCGACGCCCTGCCCACGATCCTGGCCCACCCGCTGCCGCCGGCCGAGCGCTGCCCGCTGGGCGACCTCACGGTGGGGCTCGGCGAGGGCGACCCCTGGGCCGCCTGGAACCTCGGCCGGTCGCGGGCCCGCTCCGCGGCGCAGGAGCAGGCGTCGCAGGCCGCGCAGCCGCAGGAGTGCCCCTAGGCTGTCGGCGTGAGCGTCCAGGAGCCCGACGTCGCGACCTCCGTCGTCGACACCTTGCCCGACGGGGTCGTCGTGGCCGACGCCGACGGCGTCGTCACCACCGTCAACACGATGGCCGTGCGGCTGCTGGGCGACGGGGTGCGCGTGGGTCGCCCCCTCGCCGAGGTGATGACGCTGCAGGACCAGAACGGCTGCGAGTGGTTCGAGAGCAACACGCCGTACGCCGGGCTGGGCAGCCGTGTCGGCCTGACCGAGCAGTCGTGGTTCACCAGCGACGGCACCGAGGTCCTGGTCACCGGCCGGATCAACCGGGCGAGCCGCTTCGGCCGGGTGGAGAACGTCGCCCTCGTGATCCGCTCGGGTCGTGGCCGCGCCCGGCTCGACCGCGACCGCTCCGACCTGGTCGCCACCGTCGCCCACGAGCTGCGCTCGCCGCTGACCGGCGTCAAGGGGTTCGTCTCGACCCTGCTGAGCAAGTGGGACCGGCTCAACGACGACCAGAAGAAGCTCATGCTCACCACCGTGCACGCCGACGCGGAGCGGCTGTCGCGGTTGATCACCGAGCTGCTCGACGTCGCCCGCATCGACACCGGCCGGCTGCCGCTCTACCCGCGCGACGTCGACACCCGCACCCTCGTCGAGCGCTGCGTGGAGTCGGTCCGGGCCGGCACCACCCGCCCGGTCGTCTCGACGTACGCCGAGGAGGTGCCGACCGTCTTCGCCGACCCCGACAAGCTCACCCAGGTCGTGACCAACCTGGTCGACAACGCGATCCGCCACGGCGAGGGCACCGTCGCGGTGACCGTCGAGCCGGTCAGCGAGCCCTGGCCCGGGGTCCTGGTGCGGGTCGACGACGAGGGCGAGGGCATCGACGAGGCCCTGCGGGCCCGGGTCTTCACCAAGTTCTGGAAGCACGGCATCCGCGGCGGCACCGGCCTGGGGATGTACATCGTGCACGGCCTGGTCCGCGTGCACGGCGGCCAGGTGGCGATCTCCGCCTCCGCCTCCGGTGGTGCCCGCCTGGAGATCCTCTGGCCCTCCGACGACCGCCGGTAGGTCGCCGGCGGGACCCAGGACTCCCGACGGCAGGATGACCACCCGGGGGAACCGGTTGGCCGGGGGAGCGGTCGCCTTCCTAGACTGGCCCGCGGCGCCCCGCCGGGTGGCCGGAAGCGATGCGGAAGGCAGTCATGTCGGGCCCCAACACCGAGTACGACCCGGTCCAGGTGACCCCGCTCGACGAGGAGCACGTCGACGCCATGCGCACCGAGGCGCTGGCCGCGATCGCGGCGGCGACCGACCTCGTCGGCCTCAAGCAGGTGCGCACCGAGCACGCCGGTGACCGCTCGCCCCTGGCGCTGGCCAACCGCGAGATCGGCGCCCTGCCCCCGCAGGCCCGCAAGGACGCCGGCCGCCGGGTCGGCCAGGCCCGCGGCGCGGTGAACCAGGCGATGGGCCTGCGCCAGGCCGAGCTCGAGGCCGAGGCCGAGGAGCGGATGCTGGCCGAGGAGACCGTCGACGTCACCCTGCCGTGGGACCGCACCCCCCGCGGCTCGCGGCACCCGATCACCACGCTGTCCGAGCGCATCGCCGACATCTTCGTCGCCATGGGCTGGGAGGTCGCCGAGGGCCCGCTGGTGGAGGCCGAGTGGCTGAACTTCGACGCGCTCAACCTCGGGCCCGACCACCCCGCGCGCACGATGCAGGACACCTTCTGGACCGACCCGGCCGAGGACCGTCTCGTGCTGCGCACGCACACCAGCCCCGTGCAGGCCCGCACGATGCTGACCCGCGAGCCCCCGATCTACGTCGTCGTGCCCGGGCGGGTGTTCCGCACCGACGAGTACGACGCCACCCACAGCCCGGTCTTCCACCAGGTCGAGGGCCTGGTGATCGACGAGGGCATCACGATGGCCCACCTGCGCGGCTCGCTGGACCACCTGCTCGAGTCGCTGTTCGGCGAGGGCATCCGCACCCGCTTCCGCCCGTCGTACTTCCCGTTCACCGAGCCCTCGGCCGAGATGGACATGGTCTGCTTCGTCTGCCGCGGCCTCGCGCCGGCGGTCGAGTCCTGCCGCACCTGCCGTGGCGAGGGCTGGATCGAGCTCGGCGGCTGCGGCGTGGTCAACCCGCGCGTGCTGACCGCCTGCGGCGTCGACAGCGAGCGCTACACCGGCTTCGCGTTCGGCTTCGGGATCGACCGGATGCTGATGTTCCGGCACGGCATCGAGGACCTGCGCGACGTCTTCGAGGGCGACGTCCGCTTCACCACCGCCTTCGGAACGGAGATCTGACGCGCCATGAAGGCCCCCCTGTCCTGGATCCGCGAGTACGCCGACCTCCCGGCCGACGTCACCGCCGAGGAGCTGGCCCGTCCGCTGACCGCGCTCGGGCTCAAGCTCGAGGCCATCGAGCACGCCGGCGGCGACCTCACCGGCCCGCTGGTGGTGGGGCGCGTGCTGACGATGTCGCCCGAGCCGCAGAAGAACGGCAAGACCATCAACTGGTGCAGCGTCGACGTGGGGGAGGCCAACGGGACCGGTGAGCCCCAGGGAATCGTCTGCGGGGCCCACAACTTCTCCGTCGGCGACCTGGTCGTCGTCGTGCTGCCCGGTGCCGTGCTGCCCGGGAACTTCGAGATCGCCGCGCGCAAGACCTACGGCCACGTCTCCGCGGGCATGATCTGCTCGACCCGCGAGCTCGGCCTCGGCGACGAGCACGACGGGATCATGGTCCTGCCCGCGGACGCCGGGCGGCCCGGCGATGACGCCTTCGGCGTGCTCGGCCTCGACGAGCAGGTGATCGAGTTCGAGATCAACCCCGACCGGGCCTACGCGATGTCGCTGCGCGGCGTCGCCCGCGAGTCGGCGATGGCCTACGGCGTGCCCTTCCACGACCCGGCCGACCGCGAGACGCCGCCCGCCGACGACCGGGGCTACCCGGTCGAGGTCGACGACGCGGCCGGCTGCCCGGTGTTCGTGGCCCGCACGGTCTCCGGCTTCGACCCCACCGCGCCCACGCCGGACTGGATGGTGCGCCGACTGGCCCAGGTCGGGCAGCGCTCGATCTCGCTGGCGGTCGACGTCACCAACTACGTGATGTTCGAGCTCGGCCGGCCGATCCACGGCTACGACGCCGACCGGCTCACCGGCACCGTGCGCGTGCGCCGCGCCACCGAGGGCGAGCGGCTGACCACCCTCGACGGCCAGGACCGCGCCCTGTCGACCGAGGACCTGGTCGTCACCGACGACTCCGGGATCATCGGCCTCGGCGGCGTCATGGGCGGCCGCACCACCGAGATGTCGGAGACCACCACCCGGGTGCTCGTGGAGTCGGCCCACTGGGACGCCACGTCGATGTTCCGCACCGGACGTCGCCAGCGGCTGACGTCGGAGGCCGGCAAGCGCAACGAGCGCGGCGTCGACCCCGAGATCTGCGAGGCCGCCGCGCAGCGCGTGGCCGACCTCCTCGCCGAGCACGGCGGCGGCACCATCGAGCCCGGCGTGACCGTGGTCGGCTCGCCGCCGGCCGCCCCGTCGATCACGATGGCGATCGACCTCCCGGCACGCGTCACCGGTCTCTCGATCGCCTCGGAGACCACGGTGCGGCACCTCGAGGCGGTCGGCTGCTCCGTCGAGGCCCGCGCCGACGACCTGACCGCGCGGGTGCCGAGCTGGCGCCCCGACCTGACCGACCCCTACGACCTCGTCGAGGAGGTCGCCCGGGCCGTCGGCTACGACGAGGTGCCCTCGGTGCTGCCGCCGGCACCCGCCGGTCGTGGCCTGTCGCGCGAGCAGCGGCTGCGCCGCCGCATCGGCCGGTTCGTCGCCGGTGCGGGGTACGCCGAGGTGATCAGCTTCCCGTTCGTCGGCGACGACGACCTCGAAGCCCTCGGGCTGGCCGCCGACGACGCGCTCCGGCGTACGGTCCGGCTGGCCAACCCGCTCTCGGCCGAGCGGCCGTCGTACACCACCACGCTGCTGCCGGCCCTGCTGCGCACCGCCGCCCGCAACCTGAGTCGCGGCGCCCCCGGTGCCTCGGTCTTCGAGACCGGGACGGTCGCGCTGCCGACGCCCGACGGTGCGGCCGCGCCCGTCTACGGTGTCGAGGCACGCCCGAGCGACGACGAGCTGGAGGCACTCTTCGCCGCCGTGCCCGACCAGCCGCTGCACCTCGCGGTCGTCGTCGCAGGCGAGCGCGAGCGCGCGGGCTGGTGGGGCGAGGGTCGCGCCGCGTCGTGGGCCGACGCCGTCGGGCTGGTGCGCGACCTGGGTGCCGAGCTCGGCGCCGAGGTCACCGTCACCGCCAGCGAGAAGGCACCCTGGCACCCCGGCCGCTGCGCCGAGGTCCGGGTCGGGGGTGCCCTGCTCGGCCGCGCCGGCGAGCTGCACCCGCGGGTCTGCCGCGCTTTCGGGCTGCCCGAGCGCTCCGCCGCGCTCGAGGTCGACCTCGACGTGCTGATGGCCCGCGCCCAGGAGCCCACCGGGCCCACCCTGTCGCCGTTCCCGGTGGCCAAGGAGGACGTCGCCCTGGTGGTCGACGCCGACCTGCCCGCGGCCGAGCTGGCCGCGACCCTGCGCGAGGGCGCCGGCCCGCTGTGCGAGTCGGTGCGGCTGTTCGACGTCTACACCGGCGCCCAGGTGCCCGAGGGCCGGAAGTCGCTCGCGTTCGCGCTGCGCTTCCGGGCCGTCGACCGCACGCTGACCGAGAAGGACACCTCGGCCTCCCGTGAGGCCGCCGTCGCCCTGGCCGTGCAGCGGCACGGCGCCGAGCAGAGGGCCTGAGGCCCGAGGGCCTGGGGGCACGTTGGACGGGTCGGGCCTGACCCTGCTGGACGGGGTGCGCTGGGACGGGCGGCCCGTCCCGCGCGGGCGCGGCCACGCCCTGCTCGCCGCCCTGGTGCTGGCCCACCCGCGGTCGGCGTCGGTGCAGGACCTGGTCGACCAGGTCTGGCCCGAGGAGCAGCCCGACCACCCCGACAAGGCGCTGCAGGTGCTGGTCTCGCGCAGCCGGGGGCACACCGACGCCTCGGCGGTAGAGCGCGTCGGCACGGGCTACCGCCTCGGCCTGCGGGAGGACCAGGTCGACGCCCTGAGCCTGCGGCGGCTGGTCGACGACGCGGTGGCCGCGGGCGTGGCCGGTGACCTCGACGTCGCCCGGCTGCAGTCGCGCCGGGCCCTGGAGGTCCCCGTGACGACGGCGGCCGACGCGGGGCCGCTGGCCGCCGTGGTCGACGCCGCCCACCGTCGGCAGGAGCGGGCCCGCCTGCTGCTCGGGTCGGCCCTGCTGGCCCGCGGCGACGCCGCCGAGGCGCTGCCGCTGCTCGAGGAGGCCCTGGCCCACGCCCCCCACGACGAGAACCGCCTGGTCGAGGTGCTGCGCGCCGAGTCCCAGGTGCGGGGTGTGCCGGCCGCCCTGGCCCGCTACGCGACGTACGCCGGGCGGATGCGCGACGACCTGGGCGCCGAGCCGGGAGAGGCGCTGCGGCGCCTGCACGCCGACCTGCTGGCCCGCGACGCACCGGTGCGGCGCGGCCTGAAGTACGACGGCACCCCCATGGTCGGCCGCGACGAGGACGTCTCCCGGGTGCGTGGCCTGCTGGCCGAGAACCGGGTGGTCTCGGTCGTCGGCCCCGGCGGTCTGGGCAAGACCCGGCTCGCGCACCTCGTCGGGCGGATCGCCGAGCAGCCGGTCGTGCACCTCGTCGAGCTCGCCGGCGTCACCTCGGCCGAGGGCGTGCTGCCCGAGGTCGCGGGCGTCCTGGGCGTGCGCGAGACCGTCACCAACGCCCGCACGGCCCAGCTGCGCGCCAACATGCGGGGCCGGGTGGTCGAGCAGCTGGCCGGGCCGCCGACCCTGCTGGTCCTGGACAACTGCGAGCACCTGGTCGACGCGGTCGCCGACCTGGTGGCGTTCCTGGTCGCCGCGACCGACGGCGTGCGCGTGCTCACCACGACCCGGGCGCCGCTGACGATCGCGGCCGAGCGCGTCTACCTGCTGCCCCAGCTGGGTCAGCGCGACGCCGAGCACCTCTTCGCCCAGCGCGCCCGCGCCGCGCGCCCCGGCGTACGCCTGGAGGAGGGGCCCGACGGCGAGGTCGCGGCCCTGGTCGCACGCCTGGACGGCCTGCCGCTGGCCATCGAGCTGGCCGCGGCCAAGGTGCGGGTGATGTCGGTCGCCGAGATCGAGCGGCGGCTGGTCGACCGGTTCGCGGTGCTCAGCGGCCGCGACCGCTCGGCGCCCGACCGGCACCAGACCCTGGAGGCGGTGATCGCCTGGAGCTGGAACCTGCTGGCCGAGGACGACCGCGTCGCCCTGCGCCGCCTGGCCACCTTCCCCGACGGCTTCTCGCTCGCCGGTGCCGAGGCCGTGCTCGGGCTCGACCCGGTCGGGGCCCTGACCGAGCTCGTCGACCAGTCGCTGCTGGTCGTGCGCGAGGACGACCGGCTCCGCTACCGCTTCCTGGAGACGGTCCGCGAGTACGGCTTGAAGCAGCTCGCCGCCGCCGGCGAGACCGACGAGACCGGGCTGCGGCTGCGGGCCTGGGCGGTCGACACCGCCCGCGACCTGACCGACCGCCTGTTCAGCCCCGACCAGGTCGAGGCGATGGGTGAGCTGCGCGGCGAGGTCGGCAACCTGGCCGGGGTGATGCGCGTGGCGGCCGCGGCCGGGGACGCGCAGGCCGTCGTGCCGATGGCCGGCGCCCTGGCGGCGTGCTGGACGATCGAGGGCGACCACCTCGGCGTGCTGAGCCTCGGCCGGGAGGTGCTCGACCTGGTGACGGCGGCCGAGCCCGCCCCCGGGACGAACGGCCACGAGCTCCGCGGCGTGCTGGCCGGCCTGGTCGTGACCACGACGGTCTTCACCGGCACGCCCCCGCCGGCTGCGGTCGCGCGCTTGGTCGAGCTCGGGCTGGCCGGCGACCACAGCCGCACCGACGCGATGGTGCGCCTGCTCCTGGAGGTGTACGCCGACACCGCGCCGTCCCTGGAGGTCCTCGCCCGGCTCTGCGAGGACCCCGACCCCCGCGTCGCCCACAACGCCCTGCAGTGGACCACCCAGGTGCACGAGAACTCCGGCGACCTCGAGGGCGCGCTCGGCACGGCTGCCCGCGCCCTGGCGCTGTGCGACGACGCCGACGGCCCCTGGCTGCGGGCGATGACCGAGTCGCAGCTCGCCTCCCTGGCCACCCACGTCGGTGACTGGCCGCGGGCGGTGGCGCACGCCCGGCGCGCCGAGCCCGTGCTGGCCGCGCTCGGTGCGCGCGAGGACGTCGTCCAGCTGCTCAGCGTGACGGCGTTCGCCGAGCTCGCCGCGGGGCGCACCGACACCGCCGAGGAGATCATCGGCCGGATCGACGCCGACGACCCGGGCACCCCGGGCATGGGCTGGAGCGTCGCGACCACGAGCCGGGCCGAGCTCGCCCTGGCGCGCGGCCAGGTCGACGAGGGCCTCCGGCTGCACCGCGAGTGCCTCGTCGACGCCTACGGGCGGCAGTTCGGCCACCTGACCCAGCCGCCCGAGCTGATGCCGTGGGTGATGTACGCCGAGGCGACCGTGCTCGCCACCCACGCGTTCCACGGCCGCGGCGCGGAGGTGGCCGAGGACGCGCTCCGGGTCCGGGGCGACCTGCCACGGATGGTGCCCGGGACGACGGGCACGACCGACCCCGCCGACGACCCGGGCTCCGTGCGCACGACGGGCAACGGGCTGGCCGACCTGCACCTGGACTACCCCGTCCTGGGCGGGGTGCTCGTGGGCCTCGGCACCTGGATCCTCGCCACCGGGCCGACCGACGACGCCGAGCAGGCCGGCGCCGTGCGCCTGGTCGCCCTCGGCCACCGCTTCGGCTACCACCGCAACCTGCCCTCGATGGCCTGGGGGCACGTGCAGGCGCTGGTCGAGCGCGCAGCGCCCGGCGCGCTCGCCCCGCAGGTGGAGGAGTACGCCGGGCGCCGCGCGGCCGACCTGACCGACGAGCTGCGGGCCGTGGTGGCCGCGCTCGCCTGACCCAGGCCCTACAGCGCCTTGTTGTAGGCGCGGACCGAGAGCGTGGAGAACACCACGACCACGATCGCGCAGGCCAGCAGCGCCCAGCCGACCTCGCCGGTGACCCGACCCTCGTTGGCCAGGTCGCGGACCGCGGTGACCACGTGCGAGACCGGGTTCAGCTGCACGAACCGCTGCAGCCAGCCGGGCAGGGTGTCGGCCGGCACGTAGGCGTTGGACAGGAACGTCAGCGGGAACATGATCATCATCGAGATGCCCTGCACGCTCTGGGCGCTCTTGCCGACGATCCCGACGAAGGTGAAGATCCACGCCAGCGACCAGCCGGTGACGATCACGAGCAGCCCGGCCGCGACGACGTACGCCGGGCCGCCGGCGGGGCGGTAGCCCATCGCGAAGCCGGTGGCGAAGGTCAGCACCGTGGCGATCGTGTAGCGCAGCAGGTCGGCCACCATGGGGCCGGCCAGCGGCGCGATCCGGGCGATCGGCAGCGCCTTGAACCGGTCGAAGACGCCCTTGTCCATGTCCTCGCGCAGCTGGGTGCCGGTCGCGATGCAGGCGGTCATCGTGGTCTGGGCGAGGATGCCGGGGATCAGCAGCGGGAGGTAGCTCCCGACGTCGCCCGAGATCGCCCCGCCGAAGACGTAGGCGAACATCGCGGTGAACAGCAGCGGCTGCACGAGCACGTCGAAGAACTGCTCCGGGTTGCGCTGCATCTTCTTGGTGGCCCGCCAGGCCATCGACAGCGTCTGCTGCACGGTCTCGCCCAGGCTGACGTGCGGGCGGACGGTCGCGGCCGGGTCGGCCGGCACCGTGGTGCGCAGGGTGGTGGGGGCGGGGGCGGGGGCGGTGGACAGGCTGGTCATCGGACGGTCTCCAGCTCCTTCTCGTCGGGGGTGGTGGTGGGGCCGGTGTCGGGGCCCGTGTCGGAGCCGGGGCGGTCGCCGGTGTCGTGGCCGGTGAGCGCCAGGAAGACCTCGTCCAGCGTGGGCTGGGCGACGGTCACGGACTCGACGCTGACCTGGCGCTCGCGCAGCGCGATCAGGGCGTCGGCGGCCTGGTCGGCGTCGCGCAGGGCGACGTTCAGAGCGCCGGCCTCGGGGGAGAGCACGGGCTCCTCGTCGAGCACGTCGCGCAGGATGCCGGTCGCCAGCTCGACCTGGGCGGCGTCCTTGAGCCGCAGCTGCAGCGTCGAGCCGCCCACCGAGGTCTTCAGCTGGGCCGGGGTGCCCTCGGCGACCTTGACCCCGCGGTCGATCACCGCGATCCGGTCGGCCAGCTGGTCGGCCTCGTCGAGGTACTGCGTGGTCAGCAGGATCGTGCAGCCGTCGGCGACCAGCTCGCGGATCGTGGTCCACATCTGGCCGCGGGTGCGCGGGTCGAGGCCGGTGGTCGGCTCGTCGAGGAAGATCAGCGGCGGTCGCCGCACCAGGCTCACCGCGAGGTCGAGCCGGCGCCGCATGCCGCCGGAGAACTTCGAGATCTGCCGGTCGGCGGCCTCCTCGAGCCCGAACTGGTGCAGCAGGGACGCGGCCCGCTCCCGGCACTCGGCGCGCGAGAGCCCGAGCAACCGGCCGAACAGGCGCAGGTTCTCCGAGGCGGTCAGGTTCTCGTCGACCGAGGCGTACTGCCCCGTCACGCCGAGCAGCTGGCGCACCTGGTGGGGGTGGCGGCGCACGTCGATGCCGAAGATCTCGGCCTCGCCGCCGTCGATGGTCAGCAGCGTCGCGAGCATGCTGAGCATGGTGGTCTTGCCGGCCCCGTTGGGGCCCAGGACGCCGAAGATCTCGCCCCGGCGTACGTCCAGGTCGATGCCGTCGACGGCCCGGTTGTCGCCGAAGTCCTTGACCAGTCCCCGGGCGGAGACGGCCAGGTCGTGGTGGGTGGTCGCGTTGGTCATGGCCACAGGCTGCCGGAGGCCGCTTTCACGGCGCTTTCACGAGCCGGTCGGGGCGAAGGTGGCCGGGGCCGGGGCCGGGGCCGGGGCCGGGGCGGACGTCATACGTCCCGGTGGGTATGGCGACCGGGACGGATGACGTCCCACGGAAGGTCATGCGTCCCGGCGGTCATGGCGACGAGCTCGTATGACGTCCTGCGCGCCCGCCGCCGCCGTGCGCGCCCGCCCGCCGCCCCGCCCCCGCCCGTCGCCGCCGGGTCGAGCCTCAGCCCCCGTGCAGCAGCCGCCCGCCCGCGAGCACCAACGACCGCTCGGGTGCGCGGACGAGCGCGTCCATCGGGTTCTCGGCGTCGAGCAGCACCAGGTCGGCGGGTGCGCCGACCACCAGCCCGTGCGTGGCGCGGCCGACGAAGCGGGCGTCGGTGGCCAGCTCGACCACCCGGGTCAGGTCGTCGTCGCGCACGAGTCCGGAGGCGCGGGCGTACTGCCGGGCGATCTCGAGGGTGTCGCCGGTGCCGTAGGGGCTCCACAGGTCGCGGATCCCGTCGGTGCCGAGCCCGAGGCGCACGCCGGCGGCGTCGAGCTCGCGCACCGGCAGCTGCGGGTGGCCCAGGGGCGCGACCGTCGTCATCGAGACCCCCAGCTCGCCCATCGCCTGGAGCAGGTCGTGCCGCCGCGAGGCGCCGACCTCCGCGAGGGCGAAGCCGTGCGCGACCGTGACCCGGCCCTGGAGGCCGTGCCGCTCGACCCGGTCGAGGACCAGCTCGACCTGGAAGGCCCCGAGCTCGGCGGGGTCGTGCAGGTGCAGGTCGAGCCCGCAGCCGTGCCGGGAGGCGATGTCGAAGAGCCCGTCGAGCTGCCCGACGGGGTCCCGGTCGATGCTCGCGGGGTCCAGCCCACCGACGTGCTCGACCCCGGCGGCCGCCGCCCGGTCGAGCAGCTCCAGCACCCCGGGCCGCCGCAGCACGCCGTCCTGCGGGAAGGCCACGACCTCGAGCGTCAGGCCGTCGAAGGATGCCGCCGCCTCGCGGACGACCTCGATGCCGCGCAGCCCCAGCCCGAGGTCGACGTCGACGTGGCTGCGGATCGCGGTGGTCCCGCGCACGACCATCTGCTCGAGCACGGCCCGGGTGATCGCGACGCCGGGGATGCCGAGGTCGTCGCGCCGCGCCCGCTCGTGACGGATCCGCCCGTCGACGCCGCCGTCGCCGGCGTACGACTCCCACGGCAGGCCCCACCACGACTTGTCCACGTGGGCGTGGGCGTTGACCAGCCCCGGCAGCGCGAGCCGACCGCGGCCCGCCAGCCGCTCGCGGGCGACCCCGGTGCCGGACGGTACGACGGCGACGAAGCGGCCGTCGTCGACCAGCAGGTCGCAGGCCTCACCGCCCCAGGGACGCACGTCGGCGACGACGAGTGCGGCGGTGGGCGGGGGAGCGGTGTCGTCCATGGCCCCACCCTAGGAAGCCCGCCTGGGAAACCGGGCGCGTCCTAGGGTGGGCGGATGAGCACCTCGACGGGCGTCGCCCTGGTCACCGGCACCTCCAGCGGCATCGGCCTGCGCACGGCGGTCGGCCTCGCCAGCGCGGGCCTGACCGTGGTGGCCACGATGCGCGACCCCAACCAGGCCCAGCGACTTCTCGACGCCGCCGAGGAGGACGGTCCCGAGACCGCGGCCCGCCTCGAGGTGCAGCCGCTCGAGGTCACCGACGCGGTGAACGCGGCGGGCTGCGTCGAGCGGGTCATGGCCGACCACGGGCGCCTCGACGTCCTGGTCAACAACGCGGGCCGCGGCGCCGTCGCCACCCTGGAGCAGCTGACCGACGAGGACCTGCAGGCCCAGCTCGAGGTGAACTACCTCGGCGTGGCCCGCCTGACCCGGCTGGTGCTGCCCGTGATGCGTGCCCAGGGCAGCGGCCGGGTGGTCACGGTGACCAGCGTCGGCGGCGTGGTGGGCCAGCCGTTCGCCGACGCCTACTGCGGCGCGAAGTTCGCCGTCGAGGGCCTGATGCAGTCGTTGGCGCCGGTCGCCGCGACCTTCGGCGTCACCGTCAGCGTGGTCGAGCCGGGCGCCGTGGCCAGCGACTTCGTCGGCAACGTCGCCGGTGCTCCGGACGGCGCCGATCCCGAGGACCCGTACGCCGAGCTGCTGGCGGCGTACCTCCGTCGCACCGCCGGTGCCTTCGACCACGCCCAGTCGCCCACCGACGCCGCCGCCGTCATCGTCGAGGCGTGCACCACCCAGGAGCCGCGCTTCCGCTGGCAGACCTCCGAGGGCGCCTCCGCCTTCGCCGGCCTGTCGCTGGCCGACCTCGACGGCTCCGGGGTGCTCGGCCAGACGGCCACCTGGCTGGCCTGAGGTCCCCCCCGGGGTCCTCCGGGGTCCTCAGACCGGGCGGGTCGCCTCCTCCAGCACCTCGAGCACGTGGCGGTACGTCGCACCGGTCGCGCGGGCCATCCCGATCTCGCACGTCCGGTTCCCCGAGACGTACGCCGTGCCGGCCGGCAGCCCCATGGCCGCGACCTCGCGCGACTCGGGAGCAGTCGCCGACGCGGTGAGCTCGGGGTGCAGCAGCCCCCGGTCGCCCGCGAACGCGCAGCAGCCCCAGGCGTCGGGCACCCGCACGTCGGTGGAGCACGCCGAGGCGAGCGCCACCAGGTCGTCGGTGACGCCGAGGGCGGTACTCGAGCAGGTCGGGTGCACCACGACGGCCGGCACCGGGGTCGACACCGTCAGCCGGGGCAGGACGTGCTCGACGACGAACGTGGTCGCGTCGAGGACCCGGTGCCCGTCGAGCACCCCGGCCAGCCCCTCGGTGCACGAGCTGGCGTCGACCACCACCGGCAGCCGGCCGTGGTCGGTCGCGGCATCCAGCGACGAGGTGACCATGGCCGACATCCTCTCGAACCCGGCCTGGTGGCCCTTGGACCGCCAGGGGGTGCCGCAGCACAGCGAGGGCAGGTCGTCGGGCGTGCGCAGCCGCACCCCGGCCCGCTCGCAGAGCGTGCGCAGCGCGGCGTCGACCGCGCCGCCGAACATGGTGCCGACGCAGGCCGTGAACAGCACGGCCTCGGCGGCCTCGTCGCGCAGCACGGTGCGGCGGTCGCCGCCACCCCCGAGCGCCGGGTCGTAGAGGGGCACCTGGTCCTCACCGGCGACGCGTCGGCCGGCCCGGGAGAGCCTGACGGGCACCGGGTCGGGCAGGCGGTGCGCCGTGCTGAGGGCGGCCGAGGCGGCGCGGGTCGCGCCGTCCCAGTGGCCGGCGGCGACCTCCCAGGCCTTCTCGCCCGCCCGCGTGGTCGAGGAGGCCCGCAGCCGCTTGACCAGGTCGCCGGTGTTGATCAGCACCGGGCAGGCGGTGGCGCACATGCCGTCGGCGGCGCAGGTCTCCACGCCGGCGTACTCGTAGTCGGCCTCGAGCGAGGCCAGCAGCGCGGTGTCGCCCGCCGCCCGCGCGGCCTCCATCTCCCGGCGTACGACGATGCGCTGGCGGGGCGTCAGCGTCAGGGTGCGCGAGGGGCAGACCGGCTCGCAGAAGCCGCACTCGACACACCGGTCGACCTCGTCCTCGACGGGCGCGGCCGTCTTGAGGTCGCGCAGCCACAGGCCGGGGTCGTCGGTCAGCACCGACCCGGGGTTCAGGGTGCCGTGCGGGTCGGCGAGGCGCTTCAGCTCGCGCATCACCCCGGTCAGCTCGGCGCCGTACTGCCGCTCGACGAAGGGCGCCATGATGCGCCCGGTGCCGTGCTCGGCCTTGAGGGTGCCGCCGAGGTCGAGCACGAGGTCGATCATGTCGGTGGTGAAGTCCTCGTAGCGCCGCAGGCTGGTGGCGTCGTCGAAGCGCTCGTTCAACAGGAAGTGCAGGTTGCCGTCGCGGGCGTGCCCGAAGATGACCGGGGCCTCGTAGGCGTGCACGTCGAAGAGCCCGGTCAGCCCGCGGCAGATCTCCCCGAGCCGGTCGACCGGCACCGCGACGTCCTCCAGCAGGGCGTTGGAGCCCTGGGGGCGGGCGGCGGCGACCGCGCTGTAGAGGCCCTTGCGGGTGCGCCACAGCGACGCGCGCTCGGCGGCGTCGGAGGTGAGCTCGGCCAGCGAGGTCAGCGGCAGACCCGCCAGCCCCGGCTCGGCGCTCGACCGGGAGCCCGCCAGCTCGTCGGCCGTCGCGGCCTGCAGCTCGACCAGCAGCGCCGCGTGCCGGCGTACGTCGAGGCGTCGGATCTGCGACGGGCAGCCGGGGTCGGCCTGGGCCACGCGCAGCGACTCGGCGTCGAGCAGCTCGGCGGTGGCCACGCCGGTGGCGAGCACGTCGGGGACCGCCGACGACGCGGTGGCCAGGTCGTCGAAGACGAGCAGGCCGGTGGCGGCGTGGGGGAGCACCTCGACGGTGCGGAACACCGCCGAGGCCACGAACCCGAGCGTGCCCTCGCTGCCGACCATCAGGTGCACCAGGAGGTCGATCGGGTCGTCGTGGTCCAGGAAGCTGTTCAGGCCGTAGCCCATGGTGTTCTTCAGCGCGAACAGCCGCTCCAGCGTCGCGACCGAGGCCGGGTCGCGGCGCACGCGGTCGCGCAGCGCCAGCAGGCCGGCGTGCAGCGCGGGCTCGCGCTCTGCCAGCAGCCGGCCGGCCTGGGGGTCGGACGAGTCGAGCACGGTGCCGCTGGGCAGCACGACGACCATCGACTCGACGGTGTTGTAGGAGTTCAGCGCGGTGCCGCACTGCATCCCCGAGGAGTTGTTGGCGATCACGCCGCCGACCGTGCAGGCGACCTCGCTGGCCGGGTCGGGGCCGAGCCGGTGGCCGGACCGGGCCAGCCGGGTGTTCACGGCGCGCACGGTGGCGCCGGGCTGCACCCGCACGCGCCGGCCGCCGTCGAGCACCTCGATGCCGGTGAACCCGGTGCGGGTGTCGACCAGCACCGAGTCGCTGAGCGCCTGGCCGGAGAGCGAGGTGCCGCCGCTGCGGAAGGTGAGGGGCACCCCGAGCCGGGTGCAGGCCCGCATCACCTCGGCGACGCCGGTCGCGTCGCGGGCGGTGACCACGGCGCGGGGGTGCAGCAGGTAGTGCGAGGCGTCGTGGGCGAGGGCGAGCAGGTCGAGCGGGCGCCCGGAGACGACGTGGTCGTCGCCGAGCGCCCGCTGGAGTGACTCTGCGAGGGCGGAGTGCGACCCGCCCCCGGTCGGTGCTGTCAGGACGGGGTCCTCCCCAGGGTCTCGGCGATGTGCTCAGCCTGCCGGATCGCGAGCGCGACGATCGTCAGGGTCGGGTTGGCGGCCGCGCCCGAGGTCATCACCGAGCCGTCGCTGACGAACAGGCCCGGCACGTCGTGGGCCTGGCCGAAGCGGTCGACCACGCCGTCCTCGGGACGCTCGCTCATCCGGCAGGTGCCGAGGTTGTGCGTGGCGGGGTACGGCGGCGTGTGGTGGGTGCCGTTGGCGCCCACGGCCTCGTAGAGCATGTCCGCGCGACCGTAGCCGTGCTCGCGCATGGCCACGTCGTTGGGGTGGTCGGCGAAGTGCACGTCGGGGGCCGGCAGGCCCCACTGGTCCTTCGCGGCCGGGTTCAGGGTGACCCGGTTGGTCTCCTGCGGGAGGTCCTCGCCCACGACCCACATGCCGGCGGTGTTCTCGTAGGCCGCCATGATCTCGGTGAACTCAGGCCCCCACGACCCGGGCTCGGCGAAGGCGGCCAGGAACGCGGGCCCGAGGGACAGCGTCTCCATGTAGTAGCCGCCCGCGAAGCCGCGGCTGGTGTCCAGGCGGGCCTCGTCGGCGATGATCCCGGCCATCGTCTCGCCGCGGTACATGTGCACCGGCTGGTCGAAGCGGGCGTAGACCGAGCCCGTGGTGTGGCGCATGTAGTTGCGTCCCACCTGGCCCGAGGAGTTGGCCAGGCCGTCGGGGTGCAGCGAGCTCGCGCTCATCAGCAGCAGCCGCGGCGACTCGATCGAGTTGCCGGCGACGCAGACCACCTTCGCGGCCTGGCGGTGCAGGTTGCCCTCGGAGTCGAGGTAGACCACGGCGTTGGCGCGTCCGGTGGCGTCGTGGGTGATCTGCACGGCCTGCGAGGAGGGCCGCAGCTCGCACTTCCCGGTCGCGATCGCCCGCGGGATCTCACGCACCGCGGTGCTCCACTTGGCGGTGCTCTTGTCGCCCTGGAAGTTGAAGCCGTCCTGCAGCGAGGCGGGCCGGCCGTCGTACGGCTCGGCGTTGGTGCCGTAGGGGCCGGTCGCGTAGAACTTGTAGCCGACCTTCTCGGCCCCGTTGGCCATCACCTTGTAGTTGTTGTTGCCCGGCAGCGGCGGCCGTCCGTGGCGGTGCGTCGAGCCGATCGCGATCTCGGCGCGGTCGTAGAACGGCGCGAGCTCGTCGAGGGTGATCGGCCAGTCGAGCAGGTTCGCGCCCTCGATGCGGCCGTAGTGGCTGCGGGTCTTGAACTCGTACTCGCGGAACCGCGGCGTGGCCCCGGACCAGTGGGTGGTGGAGCCGCCGACCGCCTTGACGATCCAGGCCGGCAGGTTCGGGAAGTCGGTGGCGACGCGGTAGGGACCCGACGCCGTGCGGTTGTCCAGCCACGCCATCTGGTTGAAGGCGGCCCACTCGTCGTTCTCGTAGTCCTCGGGCTTCAGCCACGGGCCCGCCTCGAGGACGACGCAGGGGATGCCTTTCTGGGTGAGTTCGTAGGCGACGGTGCCGCCGCCGGCTCCGGACCCGACGATGACGACGACCTCCTCGTCGTGGTCGATCGGCTGGCCCAGCTCGGGGTTGCTCGTGGTCATCGGTCCTGTCCTCCGGTCGTGGTCAGCGCGTCGTCGGGGGCCACCTCGACGAGCCGCTCGGGCCCGTCGTACTCCTCGATGCGGGCGTTCGGCAGCCAGTCGAGGTCGTCGAAGCCACGGTGCAGGTAGCCGCCCTTGGAGAACGACTCGCCCTCGTAGCCGAGCAGGTCCCAGACCTCGTGGTCGTTGTAGAGCGTCACCACCGTCACCCCGCGGATGAAGGCGAAGAACTCGGCGTCGGCGATGCCGCGCAGCAGCGCCAGCGCCTCCTCGTCGTCGAGGTCGGCGAAGCCGCGCTGGCGGGAGTTCTGCGCCGCCGCGTCGAGCGACTCCAGGCCCTGGGTCAGCGCCAGCCGGTGCCACAGCGACGCGTCGACCTGCTCCAGGATCTCCTCGGCGGTGCGCTCGTAGGGCCCGTCCGGGAACGTCGGGTGCGGGTACGCCGCCCGCAGCAGCCGCACCAGGTTCGTGCGGGCCGCGGGGGAGAAGGACTGCTCAGGGGTCTGCGCCATGGTCGCTCCAGATCTCGCTCGACGACCGGGTGGTCCGGCCCGAGCACGGTGTGATGCCCGCCACGTTAGGAAGCCTGCCTGCCCCGGCCAAGCCGGGTTATCGGCCCGCGAGAACAGCGCGCCCGTCGGTCGAGCAGGGCCGGAGGCCCGTCGTCGAGGCCCCTTGTTATTTGAACATGTTCAAACCCTCGCTACGCTGACCTCATGCGCATCGTCATCCCCGGTGGGACCGGACAGGTCGGAGGTCTGCTGCGCCGTGCCCTCGCGGCCCGCGGCCACGACGTCGTCGTGCTGAGCAGGCGCCCCGAGCAGCTCGAGCCGGGGGTGCGCCACCGGGTCTGGGACGGCGTCACGGTCGGCGACTGGGCCGAGGAGGTGGACGGCGCCGACGCGGTCGTCAACCTCGCCGGTCGCACGGTCAGCTGTCGCTACACCGACGAGCACCTGCGCGAGATGATGGACTCCCGCGTGCGGTCCACCCGGGCCGTGGGCCATGCGGTGGCGCAGGCGGCGAGCCCGCCGCGGGTGTGGCTGCAGATGAGCACCGCCACGATCTACGCCGACCGGCGCGACGCCGCCAACGACGAGGCGACCGGGGTGATCGGCGGCGAGGAGCCGCACGTGCCGCTCTACTGGGAGTACAGCGTGCGCATCGCGCGCCGCTGGGAGGCCGCCCAGCAGGAGCTGGACCTGCCGCACACCCGCAGGGTCGCGCTCCGGGCCGCCATGGTGATGACGCCCGACCTCGGCGGTGTCTTCGACGTGCTCTCGATGCTGACCCGGCTCGGCCTCGGCGGTTCGGTCGCCGGTGGCGGGCAGTACGTCTCCTGGATCCACGGCGACGACCTCGTCCGCGCGGTCGAGCTGCTCCTGGAGCGCGAGGACCTGTCCGGCCCGGTCAACCTCGCCGCCCCCGGCCCGCTGCCCCAGGCCGACCTGATGCGCGACCTGCGCTCGGCGTGGGGAGCCAAGGTGGGCCTGCCGGCGACCGCGGCGATGGCGGGCATGGGTGCCTGGGCCATGCGCACCGACCCCGAGCTGCTGCTGAAGAGCCGCCGGGTCGTGCCCGGCCGCCTGCTCGACGCGGGCTTCACCTTCGACCACCCGACCTGGCCCGAGGCGGCCCAGGACCTCGTGGGCCGCGCCCGCTCCCGCCCCGAGGGCACCCGCCTCGCCACCACCGCCCGGACCCTGGTCGGCTGAGAGGCGGATCGTGGCCCCACGGGACGTCGTACGAGCTGGTCGCGATGGCGACCGCTCCGGATGACGTCCCGGGCGGCCGACGAGCGCCGCACCCTCAGCGAACCGCCGTGCGGCCGGACCGGTAGAACCGGCTGACCCGGGAGGCCGTGGCCCGGAGGGCGTTCTCGACCTCGGCCGGGTCGGCGCTCATCCGGGCGTCGGGGCCGGAGACGGCGACCGAGCCCAGGAGCACGCCGTTGCCGCTGCGGACCGCGGCGGCGACGCAGGTCGCGCCGGCCTGGAGCTCGCCGTGCTCCCAGGCCAGGCCGCGGTCGGCGACACGCTCGAGCTGCACCGCGAGCTCGGCGTGGCCGGTGATCGTGCCGGGGCCGAACCGCGGCATCGGCTCGGGGTCGAGGTGCAGGGCACGCTGGTCGGGGTCCATGTTGGCCAGCAGGATCTTGCCGAGCGCCGTCGCGTGGGCGGCCTCGTGGAAGCCGAACTCGATCGGCGTCAGCCGCGGGCAGGCGGGCGAGTCGCTGGTGAACACGACCGCGATCTGGGCGCCCCGGTGGACCGCGAAGTACGCCGCGAGGCCGAGCTGCTCGTGCAGGGCGGTGACCTCGGCCCTGACCTCCCGCGGCACCCCGATCTGCTGGTGCAGCGAGACGCCGAGCTGGTGCAGCTTGTAGCCGAGCTCGAAGCGCTTCTCCTCCCGGATGTGCACGAGGTAGTCGCTGTCGAGCAGCTCGCGCGCCAGCCGGTAGACGGTCGGCAGGGGCAGCCCGGTCGTGTCGGCGATCTCCTTCGCCGTGGCGCCGCCGGTGGCGGCCACGACCTCGAGGATGTCGAGGGTGCGGTGCACCGACCCGGGGCGCGACCCGTGCTCCTGGGCTGCAGCCGTGACCATGCTCACAGGGTAGGGGTCGGGGCAACCGGTCCTTCTCAGCCGACGACAACACCGCTGGTGACCTCGCCCGCCGCTCTGGCAGCATCGTCGCGACCCGACCCCGTCGCACCGACTGCACCGAGGAGCGCCCGCATGATCTTCATCTGCGTGAAGTGGAAGCTGAAGCCCGAGCACGCCGACCAGTGGGTCGAGCTGAGCCGTGAGTTCACCGAGGCGACCCGGGCCGAGGAGGGCAACCTGTTCTTCCAGTGGTCGCGCAGCGTCGACGACCCGAACGAGTACGTCCTGATCGAGGCCTTCCAGGACGACGCCGCCGAGGCCCACGTCAGTAGCGACCACTTCAAGAAGGCGCAGCAGGACCTGCCGCAGTACGTCCAGGAGACCCCGAAGGTGCGCAACGTGCTGATGGAGGGCGACCACTGGGACGAGCTGGGCGAGTTCGCGATCGACTGACCCGCCCCGAGCCGCAAGGCGAGTTCGCGCGAACATGCATTGGTCTGTATAGTCATGCACATGTCTGTGAGAGTCGCCGTGGCCGGAGCCAGTGGGTACGCCGGGGGTGAGGTCCTCCGTCTCCTGCTGTCCCACCCCGACGTGGAGATCGGCGCGCTCACCGGCGGCTCCAACGCGGGGGAGCACCTCGGGGTGCTGCAGCCCCACCTCGTGCCCCTGGCCGACCGGGTCCTGGAGGCGACGACCCCCGAGGTCCTCGGCGGGCACGACGTCGTCTTCCTGGCCCTGCCCCACGGCCAGTCCGGCGCGGTCGCCGAGGCCCTGGGCGACGAGGTCGTCGTCGTCGACTGCGGCGCCGACTTCCGGCTGACCGACCCGGCCGCCTGGGAGCGCTTCTACGGCTCCGAGCACGCCGGCTCCTGGCCCTACGGCCTCCCGGAGCTGCCCGGCCAGCGCGAGGTGCTCACCGGCGCGCGACGGATCGCGGTCCCCGGGTGCTACCCCACCGTCTCCACCCTGGCGCTGGGCCCTGCGGTCGCCGCCGGCCTGGTGCACGCCGACGACCTCGTCGTGGTCGCGGCCTCCGGCACCAGCGGTGCCGGCAAGGCGGCCAAGACCAACCTGCTCGGCAGCGAGGTGATGGGCTCCGCGTCGGCGTACGGCGTCGCGACCCACCGCCACACCCCCGAGATCGTGCAGAACCTGTCCGGCCTCACCGAGGACCGCGTGCGGGTCAGCTTCACCCCGGTCCTGGTGCCGATGCCCCGCGGCATCCTGGCCACCGCGAGCGCGTCGGTCGTCGAGGGCGTCACCGCCGACGACGTCCGCGCCACCTACGAGAAGGCGTACGCCGAGGAGCCCTTCGTGCACCTGCTGCCCGAGGGCCTGTGGCCCGCGACCAAGTCGGTGATCGGCTCGAACAGCGTGCACCTGCAGGTGACGCTGGACGCCGACGCGGGCCGGATGGTGGCCGTCGGCGCCGTCGACAACCTCGCCAAGGGCACCGGCGGCGCGGCCGTGCAGTGCATGAACCTCGCGCTCGGCCTGCCCGAGCAGACCGGCCTCTCGACCGTCGGGCTGGCCCCCTGATGGCGACGTACAGCCTGGAGCAGTTCCCCGAGAAGCTGGCGGTCGTGCGGCTCGGCGCCGGCACGGACGTCCCGGCCTGGGCCGAGTCGTCGTCGCTGTTCTCGGTCACCGCCAGCGCGCGCGAGACCAGCATCGTCTGCGCCCGCCGCAGCGTGCCCAAGAAGGTGCAGCAGCAGGGCCCGTTCACCGCCTTCGCCGTCCAGGGGCCGCTCGACTTCGCCCTCACCGGGGTGCTGGTCACCCTGCTGCAGCCGATGGCCGAGGCCGAGATCAGCGTGTTCACGATCTCGACCTACGACACCGACTGGCTGCTGGTGCACGTCAACGACGCCGACCGCGCGGCCGAGGAGTGGCGACGACACGGCCACACCGTCGCCCCCGCCGTGCCCGTCACCTCCTGAGGAGAGTTCCACCGTGAGCGTCACCCACCCCGCCGGCTTCACCGCGTCCGGCGTCCCCGCCGGCCTGAAGTCCACCGGCGCCAACGACATGGCCCTGGTCGTCAACACCGGCCCCACCTTCGACTCGGCCAGTGTCTTCACCGCCAACCGCTGCAAGGCCAACCCGATCCTGTGGAGCCAGGAGGTCGTCAAGGACGGCACCGTGAAGGCCGTGGTGCTGAACTCCGGCGGCGCCAACTGCTACACCGGCGCCGAGGGCTTCCAGACCACCCACGCGGTCGCCGAGCGCGTCGCCGACGGCCTGGGCATCGGGTCGGTCGACGTCGTCGTGTGCTCGACCGGGCTGATCGGCCTGGCCAACCCGCGCGAGAACCTGCTGACCGGCGTGGACGACTGCGTGGCCGCGCTCGCGGGCGACGGCGGCCCCCTGGCCGCCGAGGCGATCATGACCACCGACTCGGTGAGCAAGCAGGTCGTCGTCGAGGGCCCCGGCGGCTGGTCGATCGGGGGCATGGCCAAGGGCGCCGGCATGCTCGCGCCCCAGCTCGCCACCATGCTGGTGGTGCTGACCACCGACGCCGTCGTCCCCGCCGCCGACCTCGACACCGCGCTCCGTGCCGCCACCCGGGTCAGCTTCGACCGCCTCGACTCCGACGGCTGCATGTCGACCAACGACACCGTCACCGTGATGGCGAGCGGTGCCAGCGGCGTCACCCCCGGCCTGGCCGACTTCACCGAGGCCCTGACCCAGGCCTGCACCGACCTCGCGATGCAGCTGCTCAAGGACGCCGAGGGCGCCGACCACGAGATCGCGATCACCGTGCTGCACGCCGCGAGCGAGGACGAGGCCGTCGAGGCCGCGCGCAGCGTCGCCCGCAGCAACCTGTTCAAGGCCGCCGTCTTCGGGCGCGACCCCAACTGGGGCCGGGTGCTGGCCAGCCTGGGCACCACCGCGGCCACCTTCGACCCCGCCGACCTCGACGTCGCCATGAACGGCGTCTGGGTCTGCCGCGAGTCGACCCCGGCGGAGGACCCTGCCGGCGTCGACCTGACCGACCGGGAGGTCAGCGTGACCATCGACCTGAAGTCCGGGACCGAGCGGGCGACCGTGTGGACCAACGACCTCACCCACGCCTACGTCCACGAGAACAGCGCGTACTCGTCGTGAGCGCCCCCGAGACCAACAAGAGGCCGTCCTCCGCGACGGCCCGCACGCTCGCCGCGGCCCTGCCGTGGGTGATGGAGTACCACGGCAAGGTCGTCGTGGTGAAGTACGGCGGCAACGCGATGATCGACGAGGAGCTGAAGCAGGCCTTCGCCGAGGACATCGCCTTCCTGCGGTACGCCGGCTTCAAGCCGGTCGTCGTCCACGGCGGCGGCCCGCAGATCTCGCGGATGCTGGACAAGCTCGGCATCGAGTCGGAGTTCAAGGGCGGCCTCCGCGTCACCACCCCCGAGGCGATGGACGTCGTCCGGATGGTCCTGGTCGGGCAGGTCCAGCGCGAGCTGGTCGGCCTGATCAACCAGCACGGCCACATCGCCGTCGGCCTCTCCGGCGAGGACGCCGGCCTGTTCACCGCCAAGGCCACCAACACCGTCGTCGACGGCGAGGAGGTCGACCTCGGCCTGGTGGGCGAGGTCTCGCGGGTCCGCCCCGAGGCGGTCCAGGACCTCGTCGAGGCCGGCCGGATCCCGGTCATCTCCAGCGTCGCGCCCGACGACCACGGCGTGGTGCACAACGTCAACGCCGACACCGCGGCCGCGGCCCTGGCGATCGCGCTGGGGGCCGAGAAGCTGCTGGTGCTGACCGACGTCGAGGGTCTCTACCGCGACTGGCCGGACAGCGACGACGTCATCCAGGAGATCAGCCCCGAGGCCCTGGCCGAGATGCTGCCCAGCCTCGACTCGGGGATGGTGCCCAAGATGCAGGCCTGCTACGACGCGGTCACCGGGGGAGTCCCGCGGGCCACCGTCGTCGACGGTCGCGGGCCGCACGCCGTGCTGCTCGAGCTGTTCACCGCCGAGGGCGTCGGCACCCAGGTGATCCCGGGCGTGGAGACCAAGCTGCGCAAGGCCTACGACACCGAGGACGACGCATGAGCGACGAGCAGACGCCGACGTCCGCGGCGTACCAGGAGCGCTACGCCGGCGCGCTGATGAACACCTTCGGCCCGCCCAAGCTGGTGCTCGAGCGGGGCGAGGGCGCCCACGTCTGGGACCTCGACGGCAAGGAGTACGTCGACCTGCTCGGCGGCATCGCCGTCAACCTCCTCGGCCACGCCCACCCGCGCCTGGTCGAGGCCGTCACCGGCCAGCTCGGCACGCTCGGCCACGTCTCCAACTTCTTCACCAGCCGGCCGCAGGTCGAGCTGGCCGAGGCGCTGCTGGCCGAGCTCGGCCACGACGGCGAGCCGGCCGTGGGCAAGGTCTTCTTCACCAACTCCGGCACCGAGGCCGTCGAGGCCGCCTTCAAGCTCACCCGCCGCACCGGCCGCACCAAGGTCGTCGTGGCACAGGAGGGCTTCCACGGCCGCACGATGGGCGCGCTCGCGCTGACCTCGAAGGAGGCCTACCGCGCCCCCTTCGAGCCGCTGCCCGGCGACGTCGTCTTCGTGCCGTACGCCGACGAGGCCGCGCTCGCCGCTGCCGTCGACGACGAGACCGCGGCGGTGCTGCTCGAGCCGATCCAGGGCGAGGCCGGGGTGAACGTGGCCCCCGAGGGCTACCTCGCCGCCGCCCGCCGGATCGCCGACGAGCACGGCGCCCTGCTGTGGCTCGACGAGATCCAGACCGGCATGGGCCGCACCGGCCGGTGGTTCGCCCACCAGCACGACGGCGTCCGCGCCGACATCGTCACCCTCGCCAAGGGTCTCGGCGCCGGCTTCCCGATCGGTGCGTGCATCGGGCTGGGGGAGGCCGGGGAGCTGTTCGAGCCCGGCAACCACGGCACCACCTTCGGCGGCAACCCGGTCGCCTGCGCGGCCGGACTGGCCGTCGTCGCCGCCCTGCGCGAGGACGGACTGATGGAGCACGCGGAGAAGCTGGGTGCCCGGCTGCGCGAAGGCCTGCTGGCCGACGCCCGGGTCACCGAGGTGCGCGGCCGCGGGCTGCTGCTCGGGCTCGACCTGTCCGAGGACCGCGCCCCCCAGGTGTTCGCCGCCGCCCTCGACGCCGGCTTCATCGTCAACCCGCCCACCCCGCGCCGGATCCGGTTCGCGCCGCCCCTGGTGCTCACCGAGGCCGACGTCGAGTCGTTCCTGGCCGCCTGGCCGGGCATCCTCGACGCCGCCTACGAGGGGGAGGGATGAGGCACTTCCTGCGCGACGACGACCTGACCCCCGCGGAGCAGACCGCCGTCCTCGACCACGCCCTGCGGCTGAAGGCGGCGCCCTTCGAGGCGCGCCCGCTGGAGGGGCCCCAGACCGTGGCCGTGCTCTTCGACAAGCCGACCCTGCGCACCCAGGCGTCCTTCGCCTCCGGGATCGCCGAGCTCGGCGGGTTCCCGATGATCATCGACGGTGCCCTCGCGCAGATCGGGGTGCGCGAGTCCATCGCCGACGTCGCCCGGGTGCTGGGGCGCCAGGCCACGCTCGTGGTCTGGCGCACCCACGACCAGTCGCGGCTCGACGAGATGGCCGCGCGCTCCGGCGTACCCGTGGTGAACGCGCTGACCGACCAGTTCCACCCCTGCCAGGCCCTGGCCGACCTGCTGACCGTGCGCGAGCACCGCGGCGCGCTGCCGGGCCTGACGCTGGCCTTCGTGGGTGACTCGGGCTGCAACATGGGCCACAGCCTGCTGCTCGCCGGCGCCACCGCCGGGATGCACGTGCGGGTCAGCGGCCCGACCGGCTACGAGCCCGACGCCACCCTGCTGGCCCGGGCGCAGGAGATCGCCACCACGACCGGCGGCAGCGCCGAGTTCGTCGCCGACCCCGTCGCCGCGGTGTCCGGCGCCGACGTCGTCGCGACCGACACCTGGATCTCGATGGGCCGCGAGGCCGAGGCGGCGGCGCGCACCGAGGCGTTCGCGCCCTGGAGCCTCGACGACACCCTGCTGGGCCACGCGGCCGCCGACGCCCTGGTGCTGCACTGCCTCCCGGCGTACCGCGGCAAGGAGATCACCGCCGAGGTGCTCGAGGGCCCGCAGAGCGTGGTCTGGGACGAGGCCGAGAACCGCCGGCACGCCCAGAAGGCCGTGCTCTGCTTCCTGCTGGGGGCGACGTCGTGAGCGAGCCCGCCCCCGTGCCCGAGGCCGTCGGCGCCACCCGCGCCGTCATCCCGCACACCAAGAACGCCCGTCAGCAGCTCGTGATCGACCTGCTCGGGTCGCACGAGGTGCGCTCGCAGACCGACCTCGCCGAGCTGCTCGCCGACAACGGGCTCGTGGTCACCCAGGCCACGCTGAGCCGCGACCTCGTCGAGCTCGACGCCGTCAAGGTGCGGGCGGCCTCCGGCGCGCTGGTGTACGCCGTGCCGGCCGAGGGCGGCGACCGCTCACCGATGCCGCCGCGCGAGTCGGCCGCCAGCGAGAGCCGGCTGGCCCGGCTGCTCGAGGAGCTTCTCGTCTCCGCCCAGGCCAGCGCGAACCTGGTCATCCTGCGCACCCCACCGGGTGCCGCCAACTTCCTCGCCTCGGCCCTCGACAAGGCCGACCTCGGCGACGTGCTCGGCACGATCGCCGGCGACGACACCGTCATGGTGATCTCGCGCGACCCCGCCGGCGGCGACGGCGTCGCCCGACGACTCGTGGGGCTGGCCGGCCGCGCGAGCGGCTGACGCCAGCCCCCACCCCCCAGCTGATCCCCCTCACCCCCGAACGTCAGGAATCCCCAGCATGAGCAAGGTCCTCACCTCGCTGCCCACCGGCGAGCGCGTCGGCATCGCCTTCTCCGGCGGCCTCGACACCTCCGTCGCCGTCGCGTGGATGCGCGACAAGGGCGCGGTGCCCTGCACCTACACGGCCGACATCGGGCAGTACGACGAGCCCGACATCTCCGGCGTACCCGACCGGGCCCGCGAGTACGGCGCCGAGATCGCCCGCGCCGTCGACTGCCGCCCCCAGCTGGTCGAGGAGGGACTGGCCGCGATCGCGTGCGGCGCCTTCCACATCCGCTCCGGCGGCCGCACCTACTTCAACACCACGCCTCTGGGTCGCGCCGTCACCGGCACGATGCTGGTGCGGGCCATGCACGAGGACGGCGTCGACATCTGGGGCGACGGCTCGACCTTCAAGGGCAACGACATCGAGCGGTTCTACCGCTACGGCCTGATGGCCAACCCCGAGCTGCGGATCTACAAGCCCTGGCTGGACGCCGACTTCGTGCAGGAGCTGGGTGGCCGCGCGGAAATGAGCCAGTGGCTGGTCGAGCACGACCTGCCCTACCGCGACAGCAAGGAGAAGGCGTACTCCACCGACGCCAACATCTGGGGCGCCACCCACGAGGCCAAGAAGCTCGAGCACCTCGACGTCTCGCTCGAGACCGTCGAACCGATCATGGGCGTGAAGTTCTGGGACGCCGACGTCGCCATCGAGACCGAGGACGTCACCGTGCGCTTCGAGCAGGGCCGCCCGGTCGCGATCGGCGGGGTGCGCTTCGACGACGCCGTCGCGCTGGTGATGGAGGCCAACGCGGTCGGCGGCCGCCACGGCCTCGGCATGAGCGACCAGATCGAGAACCGGATCATCGAGGCCAAGTCGCGTGGCATCTACGAGGCGCCCGGCATGGCGCTGCTCTGGATCGCCTACGAGCGGCTGCTGAACGCGATCCACAACGAGGACACCATCGCGCAGTTCCACAACGAGGGCCGCAAGCTCGGCCGGCTGCTCTACGAGGGCCGCTGGCTCGACCCCCAGGCACTGATGATCCGCGAGTCCATCCAGCGCTGGATCGCCTCGCTGGTCACCGGCGACGTCACGCTGCGGCTGCGTCGCGGCGAGGACTACACCGTGCTCGCCACGTCGGGGGAGAACTTCTCCTACCACCCCGACAAGCTGTCGATGGAGCGCACCGAGAACGCCGCCTTCGGCCCGGTCGACCGCATCGGCCAGCTGACGATGCGCAACCTCGACATCGCCGACTCCCGCGACAAGCTCGAGCAGTACGCCTCCCAGCCGCTCGACCAGGGCCAGGTGCTGGTCGAGAACGGCACGCTGTACGGCGCCATCGAGCCCGGCGGCTATGACCGGATCACCCGCAACCCCGCCCCCGCGGGCGGCCACGGCGACCGGGCCCTCGACGACGTCGCCATGGAGACCGGCACCGACTGAGGCGTGGGGGCGGGCAGCCCGGGGGACAGGGCGGCCCCGACTCGGGGAGTTTGTAAATCGGGGTTACGGACGCTCCACTCGGTTTCCGCCGCCCCGGAAGCGTCCACAAGCCTGTCGGAGCTCGCGTACGTCGGTGGCAGTCGCGGAGGCCGCGCCGGTGACGGTCGCACCTCGGCGCGGTGGCCCGGGCCTGCGGCGTACGCCGGCTCCCGCGGGGTTGAGGACGCTCGAGGGGCGGCACGACCCTGGTGGAGCGTCCATAACCCCGATTTACATGCGCGCCCCTGCCCGCCCACGTCCGCACGCACCGACGGCCGCACCCCCCAGGGGTGCGGCCGTCGGCGTTCGTGCAGGTGGGGTCAGTTCACGTCGTCGTCGACCCAGTCCAGGGTCTTGGTGACGGCCTTCTTCCAGTTGCGGTAGAGGCGCTCGCGCTCGTCCTCGTCCATCTGGGGGCTCCAACGCTTGTCCTCGCCCCAGTTCTGGGTGATGTCGTCGGTGTTCTCCCAGTAGCCGACCGCCAGGCCCGCGGCGTACGCCGCCCCGAGCGCGGTGGTCTCCGCGACCTTGGGGCGTACGACGTCCACGCCGAGGATGTCGGCCTGGAACTGCATCAGGGTCTCGTTGACCACCATGCCGCCGTCGACCCGCAGCTCGGTCAGCGGGACGCCGGAGTCGGCGTTCATCGCGTCCAGGACCTCGCGGGTCTGGAAGGCCGTCGACTCCAGCACCGCGCGGGCGATGTGGTGGCGGTTGACGAAGCGGGTCAGCCCGACCAGGGCGCCACGGGCGTCGGAGCGCCAGTGCGGGGCGAAGAGGCCAGAGAACGCCGGCACGAAGTAGGCGCCGCCGTTGTCGTCGACCTTCTTGGCCGACTCCTCGATCTCGGCCGCGGTGCCGATCATGCCGAGGTTGTCGCGCACCCACTGCACGAGCGAGCCGGTGACCGCGATCGAGCCCTCGAGGGCGTAGACGGTCGGCTCGTCGCCGAGCTTGTAGCAGGTGGTGGTCAGCAGGCCGTTCTCGCTGGGCACCTGCTCGGTGCCGGTGTTGAGCAGCATGAAGTTGCCGGTGCCGTAGGTGTTCTTGGCGGTGCCCTTCTCCAGGCAGGCCTGGCCGAAGGTGGCGGCCTGCTGGTCCCCGAGGATGCCGGCGATCGGGGTGCCGTTCAGCACGCCGGGCTTGCACTCGCCGTAGACCTCCGAGCACGACCGGATCTCCGGCAGCATCGACATCGGGATCGCCATGTCCTCGGCGATGGAGGAGTCCCAGGTCAGGTCGGCGAGGTTCATCAGCATCGTGCGGCTGGCGTTGGTCACGTCGGTGACGTGCACGCCGTCGTTCTCGGCGCCGCCGGTGAGGTTCCACAGCAGCCAGGTGTCGGTGTTGCCGAAGAGCAGCTCACCGGACTCGGCCTTCTCGCGCGCCCCGTCGACGTTGTCGAGGATCCACTTCACCTTCGGTCCGGAGAAGTACGTCGCCAGCGGCAGCCCGCAGACGTCCTTGTAGCGCTCGACACCCTCGTCGCCCGCGAGCTCGTCGACGATCTTCTGGGTGCGGGTGTCCTGCCACACGATGGCGTTGTAGACCGGCTTGCCGGTCGCCTTCTCCCACACCACCGCGGTCTCGCGCTGGTTGGTGATGCCGACGGCCTCGATGTTCTTGCTGTTCAGGTTGGCCTTGCCGAGCGCCCCGCCGATCACCTCGCGGGTGTTGTTCCAGATCTCCACGGGGTCGTGCTCGACCCAGCCGGCGCGGGGGAAGATCTGCTCGTGCTCGATCTGGTCGACCGCGACGACCGAGCCGCTAGTGGTCGAAGACCATGGCGCGGGTGCTGGTCGTGCCCTGGTCGATGGACAGGATGTAGGTCTTCGTGTCAGCCATCAGTGCTGCCTTCCGGTGGTGTGCTGCAGGTGGACGTACGACGGGTGGGGCGACGGGCGGGCGGGTCTAGACGTAGCCGACGGCGTGGCCCAGCAGCCCGCCGAGCACGCCTCCGATGATCGGGGCCACGACGGGGACCCAGGCGTAGTGCCAGCCGCTCGATCCCTTGCGGGGGATCGGCAGCAGCGCGTGCACGATGCGGGGCCCGAGGTCACGGGCCGGGTTGATCGCGTAGCCGGTGGGGCCACCGAGGCTCGCGCCGATGCCCACGACGAGCAGGGCCACGGCCAGAGGACCGACCTGCGTGGGGGTCTTGCCGAAGGACAGGATGACGAAGACCAGCACGAAGGTGCCGATCACCTCGGTCAGCACGTTCCAGATCGGGGAGTGGATCGTCGGCATCGTGCAGAAGACGCCGAGCTTGGAGCCCTCGTCGGCCTCGGGGTCGTCGAAGTGCTTCTTGTAGGCCACCCAGCACAGCGTTGCTCCGAGCATGGCCCCGACCATCTGGCCGGCGATGTAGACGACCACGTCGGCGAAGGAGAGCCCGGAGTTCCCCGCGGCCAGCAGGCCGAGGGTGACCGCCGGGTTGATGTGGGCGCCGGACTTGTAGGCGACGTAGACGCCGGCGTACACACCCAGGCCCCAACCGAAGTTGATCAGCAGGGTGCCCCCGCCGAAGCCTCCGGTCTTGGGCAGCACGACGTTGGCGACGACGCCGGTGCCGAGCAGGATCAGGATCATGGTCCCCAGGACCTCGGGGATGAAGATGTCGGTCAGCACGCGCAGCCTTTCCGAGAGCAACGATGTCGGTGGACCGTGTGACCTGAGCCACAGTGGCCGACTCGCATGCTTGCACATCGGGTCCGCTCGTGCACTCCCTCGCGTCGCGACAGGACGGGGGTGTGCCTCCTAGGGTGGGACGTACGCGGTGCTCGCACCACACCTGGCACCTCCACCTCGACGAAGGAGCTCTCGATGCTCACACCGGCACGGCTCGGGCCGCAGGAGCGGGCACAGGCATGGGAGTCGCTCCGGGGCGACGACGACGGTCTCGCCCACCGGCAGGACTGGGACATGGTCATCGTCGGCGGCGGCGTCACCGGCACGGGCGTGGCGCTCGACGCGGCGACGCGGGGGCTGCGGGTGCTGCTCGTGGAGCAGCGCGACTTCGCCTCCGGCACCTCCTCACGCAGCTCCAAGCTGTTCCACGGCGGCCTGCGCTACCTCGAGCAGATGAACTTCGCGCTCGTCCGCGAGGCGCTCCGCGAGCGCGAGCTGATGCTGACCCGGCTCGCCCCGCACCTGGTCAAGCCGGTGTCGTTCCTCTACCCGCTGCAGCACCGCGTGTGGGAGCGGCCCTACGTCACCGCCGGCCTCACCCTCTACGACTCGATGGGCGGCGCGCGCTCGGTGCCGCGGCACAAGCAGCTCTCCCGCCGCAAGGCGCTGCAGATGGTGCCCGGCCTGCGCAAGGACGCCCTGGCCGGCGCGCTGCTCTACTACGACGCGCAGGCCGACGACGCCCGGCACACGATGATGCTGGGCCGCACCGCCGCGTCGTACGGCGCGACCGTGCTGACCTCGGCCAAGGTGACCGCCATGCAGCACGCCGGCGAGCGCGTGGTCGGCGTGACGATCACCGACGTCGAGACCGGCGAGGAGGTGCAGGTGCCGTCCCGGGTGGTCGTCAACTGCACCGGCGTGTGGACCGACGACATCCAGAAGCTCGCCGGCGGCCGCGGCCAGTTCAACGTGCGGGCCTCCAAGGGCGTGCACATCGTGGTGCCGCGCGACCGGATCAACTCCACCACCGGCATGATCCTGCGCACCGAGAAGTCCGTGCTGTTCGTGATCCCGTGGGGCACCCACTGGATCGTCGGCACGACCGACACCGACTGGGAGCTCGACCGCGCCCACCCCGCCGCCAGCCGCGCGGACATCGACTACATCCTCGAGCACGTCAACTCGGTGCTGGTCACGCCGCTGACCCACGACGACATCGAGGGCGTGTACGCCGGGCTCCGGCCGTTGCTGGCCGGCGAGAGCGAGGCCACCTCGCGGCTCTCCCGCGAGCACGCCGTGGGCCGTCCCCAGCCCGGCCTGGTCTCGATCGCGGGCGGCAAGTACACGACGTACCGCGTGATGGCCAAGGACGCCGTCGACGCCGCCCTGGTCGACCTTCCGGCGGGCGTGGGCCCGAGCGTGACCCACGAGATCCCGCTGGTCGGCGCCGAGGGCTACCAGGCGATGACCAACCGCGTCGACCACATCGCCCGCGACCGCGACCTGCCGTCGTGGCGGGTGACGCACCTCCTCGACCGCTACGGCTCGCTGGTGCAGGAGGTGCTCGCCGTCGCCGACGAGGATCCCACCCTGCTCGAACCGCTGCCCGGTGCGGAGGAGTACCTCAAGCTCGAGATCGTGTACGCCGCCTCCCACGAGGGCGCGCTGCACCTCGACGACCTCCTCTCGCGCCGCACCCGGATCTCCATCGAGGCCCACGACCGGGGCGTCGCGTGCGCCGAGGCGGCGGCCGCCCTGGTGGCACCGATCCTGGGCTGGGACGAGCGCCGCGTCGAGGACGAGGTGGAGGCCTACCGCGTGCGGGTCGAGGCCGAGCGCGAGTCCCAGGAGGAGCCCGACGACCTGGCGGCCAACGCCGAGCGGCTGGCGGCCCCCGACATCCGGGCCCGCTCGGTCGGCAGGGCCCTGGACTGACAGACTGGCGCCCGTGAGCGGGACGACGAACACAGGCAAGCTCTGGGGCGGCCGGTTCGCCGGCGGCCCCAGCCCCGAGCTCGAGGCGCTGTCGCGGAGCACGCACTTCGACTGGCGGCTGGCGGGCTACGACCTGGACGGGTCCCGCGCCCACGCGCGGGCCCTGCGCCAGGCCGGGCTGCTCGACGACGACGAGCTGCAGGGCCTGCTCGACGGCATCGACGAGCTCGACCGCCGGGTCACGACCGGCGAGCTGCTGCCGACGCCCCAGGACGAGGACGTCCACGGTGCCCTGGAGGCGGCCCTGGTCGACCTCGTGGGCGCCGACCTGGGCGGCAAGCTGCGCGCGGGCCGCAGCCGCAACGACCAGATCGCCACCCTGTTCAAGGTGTTCCTGCGCGAGCACGGCCGCATCGTCGCGGGCCTCGTGCTCGACCTCGCCGACGCGATCGCCGGGCAGGCCGAGGACCACCTGGGCGCGATCATGCCGGGCCGCACGCACCTGCAGCACGCCCAGCCGGTGCTGCTGTCCCACCACCTCCTGGCGCACGCGTGGCCGCTGCTGCGCGACGTCTCCCGGCTGCGTGACTGGGACGCCCGCGTCGCCGCGGACTCGCCGTACGGCTCGGGGGCGCTGGCGGGCTCCAGCCTGGGTCTCGACCCGGTCGCCGTCGCCCACGACCTGGGGTTCACCGGCTCCTCCGCCAACTCCATCGACGGCACCGCGAGCCGCGACTACGTCGCCGAGTTCGCCTTCGTGACCGCGATGATCGGCGTCGACGTGAGCCGTCAGGCCGAGGAGATCATCCTCTGGAACACCCGCGAGTTCGGGTTCGTGACGCTCGACGACGCGTTCTCCACCGGGTCGAGCATCATGCCGCAGAAGAAGAACCCCGACATCGCCGAGCTCGCCCGGGGCAAGGCCGGCCGGCTGGTGGGCAACCTGGCCGGGCTGCTGGCGACCCTCAAGGCGCTGCCCCTGGCCTACAACCGCGACCTCCAGGAGGACAAGGAGCCGGTCTTCGACTCCGTCGACACCCTCGAGGTGCTGCTGCCGGCCTTCACCGGCCAGGTGGCCACGCTGCGCTACGACACCGACCGGATGGCCGCGCTGGCGCCCCAGGGCTTCTCGCTGGCCACCGACATCGCCGAGTGGCTGGTGCGCGAGGGCGTGCCGTTCCGGGTCGCCCACGAGCTGGCCGGCGCGTGCGTGCGCCGCTGCGAGGAGCTGGGCCTCGAGCTCGACGAGCTGACCGACGCCCAGTTCGCCGAGATCGACGCGCGCCTGACGCCCGCGGTGCGCGAGGTGCTCACGATCCAGGGGTCGGTGTCCTCCCGCCTGGGCCGTGGAGGAACCGCTCCCGAGCGGGTGGCGGAGCAGCTGGTCGAGCTCCGCGCCGTGGTGGCGGACCACCGGGCATGGCTGGCCTGAGCCTGCTCGACGTCGTCTCGGGGCCGGTGCTGGAGGCGGCTCCGCGGCTGCTGGGTGCGCGCCTCACCCACGGCGGGGTCACCGTGCGCCTGACCGAGGTCGAGGCGTACGCCGGCGCCGCCGACCCCGGCTCGCACGCCGCCAAGGGCCCCACGCGCCGCAACGCGACGATGTTCGGGCCGGCCGGGCACCTCTACGTCTACTTCACCTATGGCATGCACTTCTGCTGCAACGTCTCCTGCGGTCCCGAGGGGGAGGCGAGCGCGGTGCTGCTGCGGGCGGGCGAGGTGGTCGACGGGCTGGGGGTGGCGCGGGCGCGCCGGCCGCGGTCGAGCGACCGTGACCTGGCCCGCGGCCCCGCACGACTGTGCTCGGCGCTGGGCATCGCGCGCGAGCAGGACGGCCTCGACGTCCGTGCAATGGTGGAGATCGGGCCCGAGCCCGCGGAGGTCGCGACCGGGCCGCGCGTCGGCCTGCGGCTGGCGGCCGACCGGCCGTGGCGGTTCTGGCTGCCGGGGGAGCCGACGGTCAGCCGCTACGTGCCGGCGAAGCCCCGGCCGCGGCGTACCGCTGGGTGACCGATCGGGCCCGAGACCCTGTGCGAGGGGTGTCTCCGTGAGTAGGTTGACCGGACACCGGCCCCTCGACGAAAGGTCACCATGTCCACCCGTGAGCACCTGCACAGCGTCGCCGCCTCCCTCCAGCCCGTGGTCCAGGGTGTGAGCGCCACCGCGATGGACGACCCGTCGCCGTGCGCGGACTGGCAGGTGCGCGACGTCGCGAACCACATGCTCGGCACCCTCGAGGCGATGCGCCGCGTCGGGGCCGCCGAGCCGCTCGACGTCGACGACCCCTGGGGCACCGGGGGAGACCACCTGCGCGAGCAGTGGCGCGGCGACCTGGGTGACCTGCTCACGAGGTGGGCGAGCGCCTGGGCGCAGCCCGACGCGTGGGAGGGCGACGCGATGGACGGCGCGATGCCCCGGTCCACCGTGGGCGACATGGGCTTCGTCGAGGTGATGGTGCACGGCTGGGACCTGGCCCGCGGGAGCGGCCAGGAGGTCACCTACGACGACGACGCCGTGGCGCGCGCCGTCGAGGTGATGGACGAGATCGGCGAGCAGGGCCGCACGATGCGGGCCTTCGGCCCGGAGGTGAGCGTGCCCGACGACGCCCCCGCCTTCGTCGCACGTCCTGGGCAAGGCCGGTCGCGACCCCGGGTGGACCGCGGGCTGAGTCGGACGCGGGCGCCCGGCCTCCCCGTGGCAGGCTGGACGCGCCCAGGGGGCGCCGTACGCCGCCTCCCCGACGCTGTGCCCATGCACTGCCGACGCACCAGGAGAAGCACCCGTGACACCCGACCCGACCCTGCTCGACGACCTCGAGTGGCGCGGCCTGATCGCCCACTCGACGGACCGCGACGCCCTGCGTGAGGCGTTGACCCAGGGGAGCGTGCGCTTCTACGTCGGCTTCGACCCGACGGCGCCCAGCCTGCACATGGGCAACCTCGTGCAGCTGCTCACCGCCAAGCGGCTGCAGCGGGCGGGGCACACGCCGTACGCCCTGGTCGGTGGTGCCACCGGGATGATCGGCGACCCGCGCGACTCCGGGGAGCGCAGCCTGAACTCGTTGGACACCGTCAAGGAGTGGGTGCAGAAGGTGCACCGGCAGATCGAGCCGTTCCTGGACTTCGACGGCCCCACCGGGGCGACGATGGTCAACAACTACGACTGGACCGCCAGCCTGTCGACCATCGACTTCCTGCGCGACATCGGCAAGCACTTCCCGGTCAACCGGATGCTGGCCCGTGACGTGGTCAGGAGCCGGCTCGAGGCCGGCATCAGCTACACCGAGTTCAGCTACGTGCTCCTGCAGTCGATGGACTTCCTCAACCTCTACCGCGACCACGGCGTCACGCTGCAGTTCGGCGGCAGCGACCAGTGGGGCAACCTCACCGGAGGCGTGGAGCTGATCCGGCGTTCCAGCGGTGGGCGTGCCCATGCGTTCGCCACCCCGCTGGTGACCAAGTCCGACGGCACGAAGTACGGCAAGACCGAGGGGGGTGCCCTGTGGCTGGACCCCCAGATGCTCTCGGCCTACGCCTTCCACCAGTTCTGGCTGAACGCCGAGGACGAGAAGGTGGGCGAGCTGCTGCGGATCTTCACGTTCCTCTCCCACGAGGAGATCGAGGACCTCGAGCAGCAGACCCGCGAGAAGCCGTTCCTGCGGTCGGGCCAGAAGGCGCTGGCCGATGCCGTCACCACCGAGGTGCACGGGCCTGCGGAGACCGAGGGCGCCAAGGCGGCCGCGGCTGCGCTCTTCGGTGGCGGTGACCTCCGCGACCTCCGACCCGAGACCCTGGCCTCCGCCCTGAGCGAGGCCGGCGCGACGACGGCACCGCGCGGGACGCCCACCCTCGACCTGCTCGTCGAGACCGGGCTGGTCAAGAGCAAGGGGGAGGGGCGCCGCACGATCGCCGAGGGCGGGGCCTACCTGAACAACGAGCGGGTGACCGACGTGGAGCACGTGGCCGGTGAGGGCGACCTCGTGGCGGGCTCCTGGTTGGTGCTGCGCCGGGGCAAGAAGCGGCTCGCCGGCGTACGCCTGGAGTGAGGGCCCGGGTGACCTCCTGGGAGGCCGTTCCGGGCGCGGATCGCCCTCCAGGGACGGCCTCCTGAGGCCCGATCCAGCCCGTGACCTGCGTGAACGAGGGGCGTGACCGGGGCCACATCGAGCCGATTTGACGGTGCCTCCGCAGCCGCCTAATGTTCTATCTCGTTGGGCCGGAAGAACGCAGGACGCAAGACCGAGGGTCGCGAGACCCGGTGGAGCGGCCGGACCGGAACGACCATCCCCGCAAGATCGCCTCTGACGAGGTGGACCGTGTGCGCCTCGTGCGTCCGGGACACCCAGACCAGGTGGCGCATCGCAGCGGGACGCGGGAGAAGCCAACGATTTGACTCTGTCGGAGTCGGTCGGTAACTTTGACTGCCGCCCCAGATGAACAGCCGAGAGGTTGAGCACTGGTGCGCGCTTGATCCTTGAGAACTCAACAGTGTGCCAAAAGTCGACGAATTAATTAACCCGTCTGACTATTCGCAGGTCGCGTCCCTTTGGGGTGTGGGTTGTGGTGGTTGGCGGTTCCTTTGGTAAGAAACACGATGATTCTGGCAATGTATTTTGTCAGTGTCTCGTTCTCTTGCTGGGGTTTGAACACCAAAGAATTCGGCTGGTTGGTTCCTTCGGGGGCTGGTTGGTCGTTATGAATTCAACGGAGAGTTTGATCCTGGCTCAGGACGAACGCTGGCGGCGTGCTTAACACATGCAAGTCGAGCGGTAAGGCCCTTCGGGGTACACGAGCGGCGAACGGGTGAGTAACACGTGAGCAATCTGCCCTTCACTTTGGGATAACCCCCGGAAACGGGAGCTAATACCGAATATGACCTCACCATGCATGTGGTGGGGTGGAAAGTTCTGGCGGTGGAGGATGAGCTCGCGGCCTATCAGCTTGTTGGTGGGGTAATGGCCTACCAAGGCTTCGACGGGTAGCCGGCCTGAGAGGGTGACCGGCCACACTGGGACTGAGACACGGCCCAGACTCCTACGGGAGGCAGCAGTGGGGAATATTGGACAATGGGCGAAAGCCTGATCCAGCAACGCCGCGTGAGGGATGACGGCCTTCGGGTTGTAAACCTCTTTCAGCACAGACGAAGCGAAAGTGACGGTATGTGCAGAAGAAGCACCGGCCAACTACGTGCCAGCAGCCGCGGTAATACGTAGGGTGCGAGCGTTGTCCGGAATTATTGGGCGTAAAGGGCTCGTAGGCGGTTTGTTGCGTCAGGAGTGAAAACTCGGGGCTTAACCCCGAGCCTGCTTCTGATACGGGCAGACTAGAGGTATGCAGGGGAGAACGGAATTCCTGGTGTAGCGGTGAAATGCGCAGATATCAGGAGGAACACCGGTGGCGAAGGCGGTTCTCTGGGCATTACCTGACGCTGAGGAGCGAAAGTGTGGGGAGCGAACAGGATTAGATACCCTGGTAGTCCACACCGTAAACGTTGGGCGCTAGGTGTGGGACTCATTCCACGAGTTCCGTGCCGCAGCTAACGCATTAAGCGCCCCGCCTGGGGAGTACGGCCGCAAGGCTAAAACTCAAAGGAATTGACGGGGGCCCGCACAAGCGGCGGAGCATGCGGATTAATTCGATGCAACGCGAAGAACCTTACCTAGGTTTGACATATACGAGAAGCCTCTGGAGACAGAGGTCTCTTTGGACACTTGTATACAGGTGGTGCATGGCTGTCGTCAGCTCGTGTCGTGAGATGTTGGGTTAAGTCCCGCAACGAGCGCAACCCTCGTCTTATGTTGCCAGCACGTCATGGTGGGGACTCATAAGAGACTGCCGGGGTCAACTCGGAGGAAGGTGGGGATGACGTCAAGTCATCATGCCCCTTATGCCTAGGGCTTCACGCATGCTACAATGGCCGGTACAAAGGGCTGCGATACCGTAAGGTGGAGCGAATCCCAAAAAGCCGGTCTCAGTTCGGATTGGGGTCTGCAACTCGACCCCATGAAGTCGGAGTCGCTAGTAATCGCAGATCAGCAACGCTGCGGTGAATACGTTCCCGGGCCTTGTACACACCGCCCGTCACGTCACGAAAGTTGGCAACACCCGAAGCCAGTGGCCCAACCGTTTACGGAGGGAGCTGTCGAAGGTGGGGCGAGCGATTGGGACGAAGTCGTAACAAGGTAGCCGTACCGGAAGGTGCGGCTGGATCACCTCCTTTCTAAGGAGCATTTGGCAGCCACACCTGGTGTGGTTGTCCATTGGCGTGTTTCGGGGACGAATGTTTCCCGGCATGGCCAGCTCATTAGTGGAACGTCGATTATTTGGTATCTCCCTCGCTGCGAGTGCGAGTTAGTACTGTCCAACGCGATCTAGGTCGTGTGGGCGTGGAACGCGAGCTGGTTGGTGGGGGTGTATGTCAGGCACACTGTTGGGTCCTGAGGGATCGAGTCGAAAGACGTCGATTCTTCTGCGGCCTCCTATCTCTCCGAACCGTTCCAGGTTGCGGGTCATCTCTTCATGGGGGTGACTGGTTGTCTGGGGTAGGCGGGGGTTGTGGTGGGGGTTCCGCCCGTATTTTGAGAACTACACAGTGGACGCGAGCATCTTTGTAGCAAGACAAGCTACTAAGGGCACATGGTGGATGCCTTGGCACCAAGAGCCGATGAAGGACGTAGGAGCCTGCGATAAGCCCCGGGAAGTTGGCAACCAAGCGTTGATCCGGGGATTTCCGAATGGGGAAACCCAGCTGGAGTCATGTCCAGTTACCTGCCCCTGAACACATAGGGGGTTTGGAGGGAACGCCGGGAAGTGAAACATCTCAGTACCGGCAGGAAGAGAAAACAAAAGTGATTCCGAGAGTAGTGGCGAGCGAAATCGGATGAGGCCAAACCTATTTCATGTGATAGCCGGCAGGCGTTGTGAAGTGGGGGTTGTGGGGCCGTTTAGTCGTTTCTGCCGAGACGGCACAGAGTAAGAAACCATCGTTGAAGTCGAAGTGGACTGGAAAGTTCTGCCGTAGAGGGTGATAGCCCCGTATGCGTAAGACGATGGCTCTGAAGCGTGACCCCAAGTAACACGGAACCCCTGAAATTCCGTGTGAATCTGGCGGGACCACCCGTTAAGCCTAAATACTCCTTGGTGACCGATAGCGGACAAGTACCGTGAGGGAAAGGTGAAAAGTACCCCTGGCGGGGAGTGAAATAGTACCTGAAACCATGTGCCTACAATCCGTTGGAGCTGAACATCCCTTGTGGGTGTGAGGTGACAGCGTGCCTTTTGAAGAATGAGCCTGCGAGTTTGCGTTGTGTCGCGAGGTTAACCCGTGTGGGGTAGCCGTAGCGAAAGCGAGTCCTAATAGGGCGTCTGAGTGGCACGATCAAGACCCGAAGCGAAGTGATCTATCCATGGGCAGGTTGAAGCGCGGGTAAGACCGCGTGGAGGACCGAACCCACTTAGGTTGAAAACTGAGGGGATGACCTGTGGATAGGGGTGAAAGGCCAATCAAACTTCGTGATAGCTGGTTCTCCCCGAAATGCATTTAGGTGCAGCGTCGCGTGTTTCTTGCTGGAGGTAGAGCACTGGATAGTCTAGGGGGCCTACAAGCTTACCGAAATTAACCAAACTCCGAATGCCAGTAAGTGAGAGCGCGGCAGTGAGACAGTGGGGGATAAGCTCCATTGTCGAGAGGGAAACAGCCCAGACCATCAGCTAAGGTCCCTAAGCGATAACTAAGTGGAAAAGGATGTGGAGTCGCAGAGACAACCAGGAGGTTGGCTTAGAAGCAGCCACCCTTGAAAGAGTGCGTAATAGCTCACTGGTCAAGTGATTCCGCGCCGACAATGTAGCGGGGCTCAAGTTATCCACCGAAGCTATGGCATTCATATATTAAGCTAGGCCGCACGTGAGTGTTGGTCCAGGTGTGTGGATGGGTAGGGGAGCGTCGTGTGGCGAGTGAAGCAGCGGTGTGAACCAGTTGTGGACGCCACACGAGTGAGAATGCAGGCATGAGTAGCGAATGAAGAGTGAGAAACTCTTCCGCCGAATGATCAAGGGTTCCAGGGTCAAGCTAATCTGCCCTGGGTAAGTCGGGACCTAAGGCGAGGCCGACAGGCGTAGTCGATGGACAACGGGTTGATATTCCCGTACCGGCAAAACAGCGCCCATGCTGAACCCAGTGATGCTAAGTGCCCGAAACCACCGGGACCCTTCGGGGCGATGGTGGCAGAGCGCATGACCCGAACTGGTAGTAGGCAAGCGATGGGGTGACGCAGGAAGGTAGTCCAACCACCGCGATGGTAGTCGGTGGCTAAGGGTGTAGGGCGCAACGATAGGTAAATCCGCGTTGTGTATGCCTGAGACCTGATGGGGAGCCCTTTTGGGTGAAGTGGATGATCCTATGCTGTCGAGAAAAACCTCTAGCGAGCTGTGCGCCGCCCGTACCCCAAACCGACTCAGGTGATCAGGTAGAGAATACTAAGGCGATCGAGTGAACCATGGTTAAGGAACTCGGCAAAATGCCCCCGTAACTTCGGGAGAAGGGGGGCCGGATCCGTTACTACCTTTTCGGTAGGAAGCGGTGATGGCCGCAGAGACCAGGCCCAAGCGACTGTTTACTAAAAACACAGGTCCGTGCGAAGTCGTAAGACGATGTATACGGACTGACTCCTGCCCGGTGCTGGAAGGTTAAGGGGACCTGTTAGTGCACCTTGTGTGTGCGAAGCGGAGAACTTAAGCCCCAGTAAACGGCGGTGGTAACTATAACCATCCTAAGGTAGCGAAATTCCTTGTCGGGTAAGTTCCGACCTGCACGAATGGAGTAACGACTTGGGCGCTGTCTCAACCGTGGACTCGGCGAAATTGCACTACGAGTAAAGATGCTCGTTACGCGCGGCAGGACGGAAAGACCCCGGGACCTTTACTATAGTTTGGTATTGGTGTTTGGTTCGACTTGTGTAGGATAGGTGGGAGACTGTGAAGCATTCACGCCAGTGAGTGTGGAGTCAACGTTGAAATACCACTCTGGTCGTATTAGATATCTAACCTAGGTCCATTATCTGGATCAGGGACAGTGCCTGATGGGTAGTTTAACTGGGGCGGTTGCCTCCTAAAATGTAACGGAGGCGCTCAAAGGTTCCCTCAGCCTGGTTGGCAATCAGGTTTCGAGTGTAAGTGCACAAGGGAGCTTGACTGTGAGAGTGACAGCTCGAGCAGGGACGAAAGTCGGAACTAGTGATCCGGCGCTGGCATGTGGAAGCGGCGTCGCTCAACGGATAAAAGGTACCCCGGGGATAACAGGCTGATCTTCCCCAAGAGTCCATATCGACGGGATGGTTTGGCACCTCGATGTCGGCTCGTCGCATCCTGGGGCTGGAGTAGGTCCCAAGGGTTGGGCTGTTCGCCCATTAAAGCGGCACGCGAGCTGGGTTTAGAACGTCGTGAGACAGTTCGGTCCCTATCCGCCGCGCGCGCAGGAAACTTGAGAAAGGCTGTCCCTAGTACGAGAGGACCGGGATGGACGAACCTCTGGTGTGCCAGTTGTTCCGCCAGGAGCACGGCTGGTTAGCTACGTTCGGAAGTGATAACCGCTGAAAGCATCTAAGCGGGAAGCACGTTTCAAGATGAGGTTTCCCACCGGGTTAACCGGGTAAGGCCCCCAGTAGACGACTGGGTTGATAGGCCGGAGGTGTACAGCAGTAATGCCTAGCCGACCGGTACTAATAGGCCGAGGGCTTGTCCCTCAAAGATGTTGCGCGTCCACTGTGTGGTTCCCGAGTTACGGTCGGGAGCCGGTTTGATCCAACACACACGTACATGTTTTGTTGCGTCCACTGGTAGTCATCGATCGAAGAACTCCATAGAGTTACGGCGGCCATAGCGAACGGGAAATACCCGGTCCCATTCCGAACCCGGAAGTCAAGCCGTTCAGCGCCGATGGTACTGCGACCGGGAGGTCGTGGGAGAGTAGGACGTCGCCGGACAATTTTTACTAAGGGTCGCACCCCCTTGTGGGGTGCGGCCCTTAGTCTTTTCCCAGATCCATCCGCTCCACCGTGTCTCCCGAGGAGAAGTCGTGCCTGAAGATCGCTCGTCCCGCAAGCCGCGCGGAGGCTCCCAGGGCGGTCGCTCCGACCGTCCCCAGTCCGGAGGCCCGCGTTCGTCGGGCAAGCCGGGTGATCGCAAGCCCGGAGACCGGAAGCCCGGTGACCGCAAGCCCGGCGAGCGCAGTGGCAGCGGCGGCCGTGACAGCGGCCGTGACGGAGGCTCGTGGACGGGACGGCGAGAAGCGCGACTTCAGCCGGGCCCGCCGCGACGACCGCACCCCGGATCGTCGCGACGCCCGGCTCACCGACAACCTGCCGCGCTCGGAGAGCCAGGCGAGGTACGACGGTCCGCCGATCCCCGAGGAGATCACGGGGCGCGAGCTCGACCGCTCGATCGTCGCCCAGCTCCAGTCGCTGCCGGAGAAGCTCGGTCAGCGCGTCGCCCGTCACCTCGTGGCCGCCGGTGAGCTGATCGACTCCGACCCCAAGACCGCCTACGCCCACACCCTGGCCGCCCGGGCCCGTGCGAGCCGGCTGGCCGTGGTCCGTGAGGCCGTCGGCGAGGCGGCGTACGCCGCGGGGGAGTACGCCGAGGCGCTCTCTGAGCTGCGCGCCGCCAAGCGGATGAACGGTGTGCAGGAGTACGTCGCCATCATGGCCGACTGCGAGCGGGCTCTCGGTCGGCCCGACCGCGCCCTGGCCCTGGTGAAGAACGCCCCCAGGGAGAAGCTGTCCCCGGCGCTGCTCGCCGAGCTGACGATCGTCGAGGCCGGCGCCCGCCGCGACCGCGGCGAGATGGATGCCGCGCTGCGCACGCTGGAGACCTCGCACCTGCTGTCGAAGTCGCGTGAGCCCTGGGTGGCGCGCCTCCGCTACGCCTACGGCGACGCCCTCGAGGCAGCCGGTCGTCCCGTCGACGCGCTCACCTGGTTCCACCGCACCGAGGCGGTCGACTCCGAGTCGGTGACCGACGCCGTGGAGCGGGCCGCGAAGCTCGAGAAGACGCTCGAGGGCGGTTCCTGAGGTGACCAGCCCCCAGGGGCACCTGCTCGGCAGCACCGACCGGCCGCTGCAGGAGGAGTACGACGTCGCCGTGCTCGACCTCGACGGCGTCGTCTACCGCAGCCGCGAGGCCGTGCCGGGCGCGCCCGAGGCGCTGAACGCCGCGCAGTCCGGCGGGATGCACCTCGCGTTCGTGACCAACAACGCCTCGCGCCCGCCCTCGACCGTGGGGGACCACCTGCGCGAGCTGGGCGTGGACGCCCGTGACGAGGACGTCGTCAACAGCGCCCAGGCCGCGGCACGCCTGATGTCGGAGCAGGTCCCGGCCGGCAGTCGCGTCTTCCTGATCGGAGGGCGGGGTCTCGAGGAGGCCCTGCTCGAGCGTGGCCTGGAGCCGGTCACCGACCTGGAGGCCGACGACGTGGTCGCCGTCGTCCAGGGCTACGGCCCCGACCTGGTCTGGAAGCAGGTCATGCGGGGCGCCTCGCTGGTCCACCAGGGGCTTCCGTGGGTGGCCAGCAACACCGACATGACGATCCCGACCGCGACCGGTGTCGCGCCGGGCAACGGGGCGCTGGTGCGCCTGATCGCCGAGTTCGCCGAGCGCGAGCCGCAGGTGGCCGGCAAGCCCCAGCCTCCGCTGTTCGAGGAGACCCTGCGTCGCGTGGGTGGCGAGCGACCCCTGGTGGTCGGTGACCGTCTGGACACCGACATCGAGGGCGCGGTGACCATGGGCTGGCCCAGCCTGCTCGTGCTCACCGGCGTGACGGGTCTCGAGGAGCTGGTGGCCGCGCGCCCGCAGGAGCGCCCGACGTACGTCGCCCCCGACCTGGCCGCGCTCGCCGAGGCCCAGCCGGCGCCCGAGGAGACCGAGGACGGTGCGCGCGTGGGCGGCTGGACCGCCTCCGTCGAGGACGCCCGGCTGCAGGTCTCGGGCGAGGGCGCGACCGCCGACTGGTGGCGCGCCGTCGCCGTTGCCGCGTGGCGCCACCTCGACGCGCAGGGCACGCCCGTCGTGACCGACGGTGTCAGCGCCCCCGAGTAGCCTGCTGCCCATGAGCGAGACCCCCCGCGACGCGTTCGAGGCCCACGAGCCGGGTCCCGACGAGGCGCGCGAGCAGCCGGTCGAGACCGGCCACGCCGGTGTCGACGCCGTCGTCGCCTCCCTGGACGCCTTGGACGACGCGCCGGTCGCCGACCACGTGGCCGTCTTCGAGCAGGCCCACGACTCGCTGCGGCGCGCGCTCAGCGACGCCGGCGACACCACCCGGCGCTGAGCGGCGGCCCGGTCGTGCCACCCCGCCGCCTGCGCCTGGACGCCGAGCTGGTCCGCCGTGGTCTCGCGCGCTCGCGCGAGCACGCCACCGAGCTGATCGCCGCCGGTCGGGTGAGCGTCAACAAGGCGCCCGCCACGAAGCCTGCGACCGGGGTGACCACCGACGCCGACCTGGTCGTGCGGGAGGACCCCACGAGTCCCGACTACGCCAGCCGCGGCGGCCACAAGCTGGCGGGGGCACTGGACGTCCTGGAGCCGCTGGGCCTGGCGGTGGCGGGGCGTCGCTGCCTGGACGCCGGTGCCTCGACGGGAGGCTTCACCGACGTGCTGCTGCGCCGGGGAGCCCGTGAGGTGGTGGCGGTCGACGTGGGCTACGGCCAGCTGGTGTGGGCGCTGCAGCAGGACCCACGCGTGCGGGTGCACGACCGCACCAACATCCGGGAGATCGACGTCGAGCTGATCGACGGGCCGGTCGACCTGGTGGTGGGCGACCTGTCCTTCATCTCCCTGGAGCTCGTGCTCGACGCCCTGATGGGGGTCACCGCCCCCGACGGCGACCTCGCGCTGATGGTCAAGCCACAGTTCGAGGTCGGCAAGGACCGCCTCGGCCGGGGCGGGGTCGTGCGCGACCTGGGTCACCGCGCCGACGCCGTCGACGCCGTCGCGACGTCGGCGGGCCGCCGCGGCTGGGGCGCCCGGGCCGTGACGACCAGCCCGCTGCCGGGGCCGTCGGGCAACGTGGAGTTCTTCCTCTGGCTGCGCCGGGGGGCCGCCGAGGTGGGGCGCGCGGACATCGAGGCCGAGGTGGCCCGATCCGGCTCGCTGGGGGTGGCGGGTGAGAGGGTGAGGCCGTGACCCCCTCCGACACCGTCCGGCGCATCCTGCTCACCGCGCACACCGGTCGCGAGGAGGCACGTGACGTCGCCCGTGAGGTCGTCGTCTCCCTCCTGACCCACGGCCTGGTCGTGCGGATGGTGGAGGACGAGGCCAAGGACCTCGACCTGCCCGACGGGTGCGAGGTCGAGACGGTGCCGACCGAGGAGGCCCGCGCCGACGACTGCGAGCTGGTCATCGTCCTGGGCGGCGACGGCACCATCCTGCGGGCGGCCGAGCTGACCCACGGCACCATGACGCCGCTGCTGGGGGTCAACCTCGGGCACGTCGGCTTCCTCGCGGAGGCCGAGAGCGAGGACGTCCAGAAGATGATCGAGATGGTCGTCGGGCGGCACTACTCCAGCGAGGAGCGGATGACCCTCGACGTCACCGTCTACCGCGACAAGGAGGTGCTGGCCAGCACCTGGGCGCTCAACGAGGCCAGCGTCGAGAAGGCGGCCCGCCAGCGGATGCTCGAGGTGATCGTCGAGGTCGACAACCGTCCGTTGAGCAGGTTCGGCTGCGACGGCATCGTCTGCGCGACCCCGACCGGCTCCACGGCGTACAACTTCAGCGCGGGCGGGCCCATCGTGTGGCCCGACGTCGAGGCGCTGCTGATGGTGCCGATCAGCGCCCACGCCCTGTTCTCGCGCCCCCTCGTGGTCTCGCCCACTTCCGTGCTGGCCGTCGAGGTGCTGGCGACGACCGAGGGCGCCGGGGTGCTGTGGTGCGACGGCCGGCGCACGGTCGACCTGCCGCCCGGCGCGCGCATCGAGGTGCGGCGCGGTCGCACCCCGGTGCGCCTGGTGCGGCTGCACGAGGCGCCGTTCACCGACCGTCTGGTCGCGAAGTTCGACCTGCCCGTCGAGGGCTGGCGCGGTGTCGCCGCCCGTCGACGACGCGAGGCCTGAGCCGTGATCGAGGAGATCCGGATCCGCTCGCTCGGCGTGATCGAGGAGTCCGTGCTCGAGCTGGGTGAGGGGTTCACCGTCATCACCGGTGAGACCGGCGCCGGAAAGACCATGCTGGTGACCGCTCTCGGGCTGCTGCTGGGTGGCCGCTCCGACAGCGGCTCGGTGCGCACCGGCGCGAAGACCGCCCGCATCGAGGGGGTCGTGCGCGCCGACGAGGAGCTCGCCGGCCTCGTCGACGAGCACGGCGGCGAGGTCGAGGCCGGTCTGCTGCTGATGGGGCGGCAGGTCTCGGCCGAAGGGCGCTCCCGGGCGTTCCTGGGCGGCGCCTCGGTGCCTGCCTCCGTGCTGTCCCGTGTCGGCGACGCGCTGGTGGCCGTGCACGGACAGTCCGACCAGCACCGGCTGCTGCGGCCCGAGGCCCAGCGCGACGCGCTGGACTCCTACGCCGGGCCCGAGCTGACCGCCGTGCTCGCCGACTACCGCGCCGGGCACTCCCGCCTGCGGGCCGTCGAGGACGAGCTGCGCGAGGTGATCGGGTCCGCGCGCGAGCGAGCCCGCGAGGCCGACGTGCTCCGGCTCGGGCTGGAGGAGATCGAGGCGGTCGACCCGCAGCCGGGGGAGGACGTCGCGCTCGCCACCGAGGAGACCCGCCTGGGGTACGCCGACACCCTGCGCACCGCTGCCGAGGCCGCCCGCGAGGCACTCTCCTCCGACCAGGACGCCCCCGACGCCCTCGGCGCGGTCTCCGCCGCCCGCCGGGCCCTGGACACCGTCCGTGAGCACGACCCCGAGGCGGCCTCGCTGGCCGACCGGGTGGCCGAGGTGTCCTACCTGCTCGGCGACGTGGCCGCCGACGTGGCGTCGTACAGCACCGGGCTGGAGACCGACCCGGCGCGCATGGCCGCGGTCTCCGAGCGCCGCGCCGCCCTGACGGCCCTGGGCCGGAAGTACGGCGACACCGTCGAGCAGGTGCTCGAGTGGGGTCGGGTCTCCGCCGGGCGGCTGACCCAGCTCGACGGCTCCGACGACCGCATCGTCGAGCTGCGCGCCGAGCGCGCCGACCTGCGGGCGTCGCTGGCGACCTTCGCGGGCCGGGTCTCGGGGTTGCGCCACGCCGCGGGCGACCGACTGGCCATGGTGGTCACCGAGGAGCTGCACCAGCTGTCGATGCCGCACGCCCGCTTCAGCGTCGAGCTCGGCCGCACCACCGACGAGCGGGGCTTGGAGCTCGAGGGCGACCGCTGGCGCTTCACCGCCTCCGGCATCGACGAGGTCGACCTGCTCCTGGCGGCCAACAACGGCACCGAGCCGCGGGCCCTGGGCAAGGGCGCCTCGGGCGGCGAGCTCTCGCGGGTGATGCTGGCCATCGAGGTCGCCCTCGCCGACACCCGCCCCGTGCCGACCTTCGTCTTCGACGAGGTCGACGCCGGGGTGGGCGGCAAGGCGGCGGTCGAGATCGGGCGCCGGCTGGCGGCCCTGGCCCGGTCCTCCCAGGTCCTGGTGGTCACCCACCTCCCGCAGGTCGCTGCCTTCGCCGACCGGCATGTCGTGGTGCGCAAGAGCAGCGACGGCACGGTCACCACCTCGGGCCTCGACGCGCTCGACGACGCCGGGCGGGTGCAGGAGCTCTCCCGCATGCTCGCCGGCATGGAGGAGTCCGACACCGCGATGGCGCACGCGCAGGAGCTGCTCGACGTGGCGCAGGCCTCACGCGCCACCGGCAACTGATCCGCGAGGCGGCACGAGAGGGGCCAAATCCTTGCTAGGGTCGAACCCCGTGGAAGACCGAACGTCACTAGCCCACGGGGAGCCCTCTTGGTAGCACCGCAGCCGACCAAGCACGTCTTCGTCACCGGAGGTGTCGCGTCGTCCCTCGGCAAGGGACTGACCGCCTCCAGCCTGGGTCGGTTGCTCCGCTCCCGAGGCATGCGGGTCACGATGCAGAAGCTCGACCCCTACCTGAACGTCGACCCGGGGACGATGAACCCGTTCCAGCACGGTGAGGTCTTCGTCACCAACGACGGGGCCGAGACCGACCTCGACATCGGGCATTACGAGCGGTTCCTGGACACCGACCTGAGCCAGATCGCGAACGTCACGACCGGGCAGGTCTACTCCACGGTGATCGCCAAGGAGCGCCGCGGCGACTACCTCGGCGACACGGTGCAGGTGATCCCGCACATCACCAACGAGATCAAGGACCGCATCCTGGCGATGGGCGGCCCGGAGATCGACGTCGTCATCACCGAGGTCGGCGGCACCGTCGGCGACATCGAGTCGCTGCCGTTCCTCGAGGCCGCCCGTCAGGTGCGCCACGAGATCGGCCGCGACAACGTGTTCTTCCTGCACGTCTCGCTGGTGCCGTGGATCGGCCCGTCGGGTGAGCTGAAGACCAAGCCGACCCAGCACTCCGTGGCCGCCCTGCGCTCGATCGGCATCCAGCCCGACGCCATCGTGTGCCGCGCCGACCGCGAGATCCCGCAGTCGGTGAAGAAGAAGATCTCGCTGATGTGCGACGTCGACGAGGAGGCCGTGGTCACCGCGGCCGACGCCCCCTCGATCTACGACATCCCCAAGGTGCTGCACCGCGAGGGCCTCGACGCCTACCTCGTGCGCCGGCTGAACCTGCCGTTCCGCGACGTCGACTGGACCGTGTGGGACGACCTGCTCGAGCGGGTGCACCACCCCAACGAGGAGGTCACCGTCGGCCTGGTCGGCAAGTACGTCGACCTGCCCGACGCCTACCTCTCCGTCGTCGAGGCCCTGCGTGCCGGCGGCTTCGCCCACGAGGCCAAGGTGAACATCGTCTGGATCGCCTCCGACGACTGCCAGACCCCGGAGGGCGCGGCCCGTCGACTCGGCGACGTCGACGCCATCTGCGTGCCCGGTGGCTTCGGCATCCGCGGCATCGAGGGCAAGCTCGGCGCCCTGACCTACGCCCGCACCCACCAGATCCCGACGCTCGGGCTGTGCCTGGGCCTGCAGTGCATGGTGATCGAGTACGCCCGCTCCGAGGCGGGGCTGTCCAAGGCCGCCTCGACCGAGTTCGACCCCGAGTGCCCCGAGCCCGTGGTCGCGACCATGGCCGAGCAGCACGCGTTCGTCGAGGGCGCCGGCGACCTCGGCGGCACCATGCGGCTCGGCCTCTACCCGGCCGACCTGCTCGAGGGCTCCGTCGTCCGCGCGGCGTACGACGGGCAGGCGCGGGTCGAGGAGCGCCACCGCCACCGCTACGAGGTCAACAACTCCTACCGCGAGCAGCTCGAGGAGGCCGGGCTGGTGTTCTCCGGCACCTCCCCGGACAACAGCCTGGTGGAGTACGTCGAGCTGCCCGCCGACGTGCACCCGTACTACGTCGCGACCCAGGCCCACCCCGAGCTGCGCTCGCGCCCGACCCGGCCGCACCCGCTGTTCGCCGGGCTCGTCGGGGCGGCGATCCACCGCCAGCGCGAGCTGGAGATCCCGATCGAGGAGAGCGCCCTGCGTCGCCGTCACGCCGAGGACGCAGCGGCCTCGGCCGAGCCCGCGGCCGCGGACGTGCGACGCGTGAGCGACGCCCGAGGTCGCCGACCAGCCGATGTCGTGGCCCGTCGTGGGCACCCGCGACCTGCACCGCGACAGCTGGGTGGTGGCGCTGCGCGAGGACAGCGTGCAGCGTCCCGGCCACCCGGAGGAGACGTTCCGGCGACTGGTCGTCGAGCACCCGGGTGCGGTGATCGTGCTGGCCGTGGACGACGAGGAGCGGGTCTGCTGCATCCGGCAGTACCGCCACGCCGCCCAGGGGCTGCTGATCGAGCTCCCGGCCGGCATCTGCGACGCGGACGGGGGAGGACCCCCGCCTGACCGCCGAGCGCGAGCTGCAGGAGGAGGTCGAGCTCCAGGCCGAGCACTGGCGGCTGCTGATGACGCTGAACCCCAGCGCCGGCATCACCACCGAGCTGCACCGGATCTACCTCGCTCGCGGGCTCAGCCGCTCCGACCGCGGTGACTTCGAGCTGCACGCGGAGGAGGCCGAGCTCGAGAAGCTCTGGGTGCCCGGTGGACGACCTGATCGACGCGGTGCTCGACGGGCGCATCCAGGAGAGCCCGATGGCGGCCGCCGTCCTGGCGTACGACGTGCTCGAGCGCCGACGGCGGCTCGACGGTGCTGTGTCCGACTCGGCCGTGACCGCTCGCGGATCGGCGCGCTGCTGCGCGAGCCACGGCAGTGGTCGACGGGCACAACGACCTGCTGTGGGCGGCCCGGAGCACGTCGACTACGACTTCGACCGGCTGGACCTCACCGACACCGACGTCTGCCCGGCCTCGGCACCCACACCGACCTGCCGCGGCTGCGGGCCGGGGGAGTCGGGGCACAGTTCTGGTCGGTGTTCGTGCCCGCGACGCTGGCCGGCGACGCGGCGGTGACCGCGACCCTGGAGCAGGTCGACGCGCGTGCACACGATGGTGGCGCGGTACGCCGACCGGCTGGCGCTGGCCACCACCGTCGAGGACGTCGAGCGGGCCTGGCAGCAGGGCCGGATCGCCAGCCTGATGGGCGCCGAGGGCGGGCACCAGATCAACGAGTCGCTGGGCACCCTGCGGATGCTGCACCGGCTCGGGGTGCGCTACCTGACGCTGACCCACAACGACAACGTGCCGTGGGCCGACTCGGCCACCGACAGCCCCGTGCTGGGCGGGCTCACCGACTTCGGCCGCGAGGTGGTGGCCGAGATGAACCGCATCGGCATGCTGGTCGACCTCAGCCACGTGAGCGCCGACATGATGCGCCAGGCGCTGGACGCCTCCACCGCGCCGGTGGTGTTCTCGCACTCCTCGGCCCGCGCGGTCGCCGACCACCCGCGCAACGTGCCCGACGACGTCCTCGCCCGGCTGGCCGGCAACGGCGGCGTCTGCATGGTCACCTTCGTGCCGCACTTCGTGAGCACCGCCAGTCCGGGACTGGGACGCCGGCGTCGACGCGGCCCTGGCGCAGGCGGGCCTCGAGGCGGACACGGCCGAGGGCGACGCGTTCGCTGGGCGCTACGCCGAGCAGCACCCGGCGCCGCGGGGCGGCATCGCCGACGTCGTGGCCCACGTCGAGCACGTGCGCGAGGTCGCCGGTGTCGACGCACGTCGGGCTCGGCGGCGACTACGACGGCGTCGGGGCGCTGCCCGACGGCCTCGAGGACGTCGACCGGCTACCCCCGCCTGCTGGCGGCGCTGGCCGACCGCGGGTGGTCCACGACGACCTGGCCGGGCTCACCTGCCGCAACGTGCTGCGCGCGATGGGCGACGCGGGTCTGACCGCCGCGCACGAGGCCGCGCGGCACTAGAGTCGCCGCGTCGTCACGACGTCGTGGCGGCACCACCGCAGGGCGTTGCACCGACAGGAGAACGACGTGCGGATCGGCGTACCCAAGGAAGTCAAGAACCACGAGTACCGCGTGGCCATCACCCCCATCGGCGTGCACGAGCTGGTGGCGCACGGCCACGAGGTGCGCGTCGAGAAGGACGCCGGCGTCGGCTCGCAGATCGACGACGCCGACTACGTCGCCGCCGGGGCCACGATCATCGACTCCGCGGACGACGTGTGGGGCGAGGCCGAGATGGTGCTCAAGGTCAAGGAGCCGGTCTCCGAGGAGTACCACCGCATGCGCGAGGGCCTGGTGCTGTTCACCTACCTGCACCTCGCCGCCGACCAGCCGCTGACCGAGGAGCTGGTCGCAGCGCAAGGTCACCGGCATCGCCTACGAGACCGTGCAGCTGCCCTCGGGGTCGCTGCCGCTGCTCTACCCGATGTCCGAGGTCGCCGGCTGCCTGGCGCCGCAGGTCGGCGCGCTACTCGCTGATGAAGGCCCAGGGTGGCCGTGGCGTGCTGATGGGCGGGGTCGGCGGCGTCGCCAACGCCAAGGTCGTCGTGATCGGCGCCGGTGTGTCCGGCCAGAACGCCGCCAACATCGCCCTCGGCATGGGCGCCGACGTCACCCTGCTCGACACCGACCTGGACAAGCTGCGGATGTCGTTCTGGCGCTACAACAACCAGGTGCACGGGCTGGCGTCGTCCAAGCTGGCGATCGAGCAGCAGGTGCATGGAGGCCGACATGGTGATCGGTGCCGTGCTGATCCCCGGTGCGAAGGCGCCCAAGCTGGTCAGCAACGAGCTGGTCTCGCAGATGAAGCCGGGCTCGGTGCTCGTCGACATCGCGGTCGACCAGGGCGGCTGCTTCGAGGACACCCACGCGACCACGCACGCCGACCCGACGTACACCGTGCACAACTCGGTCTTCTACTGCGTGGCGAACATGCCCGGCGCCGTGCCGAACACCTCGACGTACGCCCTGACCAACGCGACGCTGCCCTACACCGTCGCGCTGGCCAACAAGGGCTGGGCAGCAGGCCTGCCGCGACGACCACTCGCTGGCGCTGGGGCTGAACACCCACGCCGGGCCAGGTCACCAACGCGCCGGTCGCCGAGGCGCACGGCCTGGAGTCGGTGGCGCTCGACGCCGCCCTCAGCTGATCCGGTGACCGAGGGCGCGCGCGACCACCGAGGGTCCGAGCGCGCTCGTCCGGGCCGTCCGGACCTACCTCGACCACCTGGTGGTCGAGCGCGGGCTGGCGGAGAACTCGGTCAAGTCCTACCGCCGCGACCTGCGGCGCTACCTCGGGCTACCTCGACGCCGTCGGGGTGAGCGGCCTCGACGAGATCACCGAGCAGACCGTCAGCGGGTTCCTGATGGCGCTGCGCGAGGGCGACCGGGAGCACCAGCCGCTCAGCGCCACCTCGGCCGGCCGCACGGTGGTCGCCGTGCGCGGGTTCCACAAGTTCGCGGTCAAGCGACGGGCTGGCGGCCACGACCCCTCGGTCGGCGTACGCCCGCCGACGCCGGCCAAGCGACTGCCCAAGGCGATCTCGCTCGGCGACGTGGAGAAGCTGCTCGAGGCCGCGGGCGCGCCCGGCACGGCGCTGGCGCTGCGCGACCGGGCGCTGCTCGAGGTGCTCTACGGCACCGGCGCGCGCATCTCCGAGGCGGTCGGGCTCGACGTCGACGACCTCGAGCTCGACGACCCCGCCGGGCAGCAGCGTGCTGCTGCGCGGCAAGGGCTCCAAGGAGCGGATCGTGCCGGTGGGCAGGTTCGCCCGGGAGGCGGTGCAGGCCTACGTCGTCCGCGGCCGCCCCGAGCTGCTCGAGGCGGGCAGCGGCGCCGCCGCCGTGCGCGGCGCGATGTTCCTCAACGCCCGCGGCGGCCGGCTCTCGCGGCAGAGCGCCTGGTCGGTGATCGTGAAGGCGGCCGAGCGCGCCGGGATCACCGCCGAGGTCTCCCCGCACACGCTGCGGCACTCCTTCGCCACCCACCTGCTCGAGGGCGGCGCCGACGTGCGCGTCGTGCAGGAGCTGCTCGGCCACGCCTCGGTCACGACGACGCAGGTCTACACGCTCGTGACCGTGGACAGCCTGCGCGAGGTGTACGCCGCGGCGCATCCCCGCGCGCTCGCAGTGACCGATGCATAGGCTGGCCGCGTGACCGCTGCCCTGCGTCTCCTCGACGACGTGACCTGGCAGGGCGCTCCGCTCCCGGGGGAGCGGCCGGCTGCCCTGCTGGCCGCGCTGGTGCTGACGCCGTCGGGGGTCTCCGACACCGCCCTGATCGAGGTGGTCTGGGGCGAGGACCGTCCGGTCAACCCGACCAAGGCCCTGCAGGTGCTGGTCTCACGGGTGCGGTCGCAGTGCGGCGCCGGCGTGCTGGTGCGGCACGGCAACGGCTATCGACTCGGGATCGCCCACGAGGACGTGGATGCGCTGCTGCTGGGGCGGTTGCTCCAGCGCGCGGAGTCGGAGCTCGCCGCGGGTGATCCCGCCCAGGCAGCGAGGCTGGCGCGTGAGGCGCTCGACCTGACCGCGATCGACGACGAGCACGCCGAGGGGCCGTTGGCGGAGGTGCGGTCCCGCGCCCGTCGTACGGCCCTCGACGCACGGCGACTGCTCGGGCTCGCGCTGGCCCGCAGCGGACGCGAGCGCGAGGCGCTCGAGCACCTGCGCGCCGTGCACGAACAGCCTCGCGACGACACCGAGGTGCTCGAGGCGCTGCTCCGCGCCGAGGCGGTGGCGGCGGGGGTGCCGGTGGCGCTGGCGCACTACGAGGACTACCGCGCGCGACCTGCGCGACCGCATGGGCGTCGACCCGTCCGACGCGCTGCAGCGGCTGCACCGGGAGCTGCTGGCGGCCGACGACCCGGTCCGCACGGGCATCACGGTACGACGCCGAGGAGCTGCTCGGTCGCGAGGCCGACCTGGCCCGACTGCGGGCCTCGGTGCGCAGCAGCCGGCTGACCTCGATCATCGGCCCCGGCGGCATCGGCAAGACCCGGATCGCGCACGTGCTCGCCCGGGAGGCGACCCAGGCGCGGGTGCACTTCGTCGAGCTGGTCGGTATCACCTCGCCCGACGACGTGGTGCCCGAGATCGGTGCCGCGCTGGGCGTGCGCGACTCGGTCACGTCGCGGCGTACGCACACCCCCGCGCAGCGTGCCGACATCCGCGGCCGGATCGCGCAGGAGCTGGACACCGGCCCGACGCTGCTGGTGCTCGACAACTGCGAGCACGTCGTGGAGGCGGTGGCGTCGCTGGTCGCCTTCCTGCTCGTCACCGCCCGCGACCTGCGGGTCGTGACCACCAGCCGGGCGCCGCTGAACATCGCCGCCGAGCACGTCGTGCTCCTCGACCAGCTCGCGCGGCCGACGGCGCTGCTCTGTTCGTACGACGGGCCACGGGCCGCGCGACCGACCGCCGACCTCGACCCGGGGCTCGTCGACGACGTGGTGGCCCGGCTGGACGGACTGCCCCTGGCGATCGAGCTCGCGGCCGCCCGGATGCGGACCATGTCGCTGGAGGAGCTCCGCCAGCGTCTCGAGGACCGGTTCGCCGTGCTCCGCGGACGGGACCGCTCCGCCCCGGCGCGGCACCAGACCCTGACCGCGGTGATCGCGTGGTCGTGGGACCTGCTCGGCGCCGAGGGAGCAGCAGGCGCTCGCCTGGCTGTCGGTGTTCCACGACGGCGTGGGGATCGGCTCGGCCGAGGCGGTGCTGGGCCGGACGCCATGGACCTGGTCGAGGCCTGATCGACCAGTCGCTGCTGTCGGTGGTCGAGGCGGACGGGGTCGTGCACTACCGGATGCTCGAGACGGTGCGCGAGTTCGGGACCCTGCGCCTGGCCGAGTCCGGCGAGCGCGAGGAGGCGCTCGGCGGCGCAGACCGCGTGGGCCGTCGACATGGTCGACAGGATCGCGAGGCGCTGTTCGGCGACCGACCAGATCGCCGCCGTGGACGAGCTGAGCCTCGAGGAGAACAACCTCGCCGACGTGCTGCGGCGGGCGATGGCCGACGACGACGCGGCGCCGCCGTCGGCCTGATCGCCACACTGGGCACCTTCTGGGCGATCACCGGCAACAACCCGCGGGTGTTCGCCATGATCGACGCCTCCGAGCGGATGCTCGAGTCGTGGGAGCCCCCGCCCGAGCTGGTGCCGGCCACGCAGGACGCGCTGTCCGTCGTGCTCAGCCACATGGGCTTCTTCCAGGACCGGAACCTGGAGTCCATGATCGCCGCGATGGGGCGCCTGGGCCGCCCGAGCAGCCGTGGTCGCGGGCGATCTACGCCATGTTCGTGGAGGCGGAGTCGACGGCGACCGCATCGAGTCCGTGCTCCGGGTGGCCGACGACGCCGACCCCGCCGCGGCGATGATGGCGCTGCAGTGGGCGGCCAACCTGGCGGAGAACGAGGGCGACATCGACGGGGCGCCGTGGCCTACACCGAGCGGGCCCTGGCGCCCGGCCGACGAGCAGACCACGCCGTGGCAGCTGGGCATGCTGCACACCCAGCTGGCGCTGCTGGCGATGCAGGTGGGCGACCCGCGACGGCGCGCAGGCACGCGGAGCTCGGCTGGCCGATGCTGGAGCGGCTGCACGCCAACGACGACGCGGTCCAGCTGCGGGCCGGGATGGCGATGGGCGCGCTGATCCTCGGCGACGTCGGGGAGTGCGAGCGGATCCTGGACGAGGTCCACCGGATGCGGCAGGGCCCGACCTTCGGGGGGCAGACGATCGAGTCCGCGACCCGGGCCGAGCTGGCCCTGGCCAAGGGTGACGTGCGCGGCCGGGCTGGCGGCGTACCTCGAGGCGGTCGACGCAGATGGGCGCCATCCGCTTCCCGGGCATGGAGACCTCCGGGATGGAGCCCTGGACGATCGTCGCCGAGGCCGCGGCGCTGATCGCCCACGTGCGGTTCGCGACGACCCCGGCCCAGATCGCGAGCGCGCGAGCAGCTCGCCGAGAGCGTCCTGGGCAAGGGCCACCGGCTGCTGCGCGGCCAGGACGCCTTCCTCGACTTCCCCGTCACCGGGATGATGGTCGCCGCGCTGGCGGCCTGGCTGCTCGATCGCGCGAGCGGGATCCGGAGCTCGATCCGGAGCCGGCCGTACGCCTGCTGGTGATGGCCCAGCGGTTCTCCTACAACCGGACCTTCCCGGTGATGGCTGGGCGCCGCTGGCCGAGGCCGCCGAACGCGCACGGCCCGGCCGGCTCGACGCGCTCCTGGAGGAGTACGACGGGCGACCGGGCCGTGAGCTGGTCGGGGAGGCTGGCGGACCTCCTCGTCCAGGTGCAGGAGTCCGTGCGGGTCGCTGGGCTGGACTGTCGGTTTCCCCGGTCGACCGGGGAAACCTGCGCTTGACGGGCAATACTTCGCCCTCATCTGCATGAATCCCCGGTCGACCGGGGAAACCTGCAGCCTCAGATCTTCTTCTTGAAGCTGCGCACCGACAGGGGGGCGAAGATCGCGATCACGACGGCGAAGCCGAGGAACGACCAGCCGACCTCGGAGGTGAAGGTGCCGTCGTTGGCCAGCGAGCGCACCGCGGAGACGACGTGGGAGACCGGGTTGATCTTGACGAAGGTCTGCAGCCAGTCCGGGCAGGGTGTCGGCCGGGACGAAGGCGTTGGACAGGAAGGTCAGCGGGAACATCACCATCAGCGAGTAGCCCTGCACGACCTGCGCGCTCTTGCCGACCGTGCCGAACCAGGTGAACACCCAGGCCAGCGACCAGCCGGCGATGATCGCCAGGATGATGGCGGCGAAGACGCCGGCGACGCCGCCGCCGGGGCGGTAGCCCATGGCGATGCCGGTGGCGAAGGTGAGCGTCGCGGCGATCGCGTAGCGGAGCGGTGTCGGCGACCATCGGGCCGGCCAGCGGCGCGATCCGCGCGATCGGCAGCACCCGGAAGCGGTCGAAGACGCCCTTGTCCATGTCCTCGCGCAGCTGTACGCCGGTGGCCACGCAGGCGGTGAGCACGGTCTGGGCGATCAGGCCGGGGATCAGGATCGGCAGGTAGTCGCTCCACGCCGCCCGAGACCGCGCCACCGAAGATGTAGGCGAACATCGCGGTGAACAGCAGCGGCTGGATGGTGACGTCGAAGAACTGCTCGAAGTTGCGCCGCATCTTCAGGGTGGCGCGCCAGGCCATGGTCATGGTCTGGCTGACGGTGTCGGCCAGGCTGACGTGGGTGGGCAGCCCGGCGGTCGGGGTCGAGCGGGCGTTGCGGTGGTCAGGGTGGTCATCGCACGGCCTCCAGATCGTTCGAGTCGTCATGGGTGGTCTCGGCGGTCGCCGGAGTCGGTGGTCGCTCGGTCTCGCCGGTGTCGTGGCCGGTGAGGGCGAGGAAGACCTCGTCGAGCGAGGGCTTCTGCACGGTGACCGAGTCGATGGGATCTGCTGCTCGCGCAGGCCGACGAGCACGTCGACGGCCTGGTCGCTGCGCTGGAGGGCGATGTTCATCCGCCGGGCCTCCGGCGTGAGCACCGGCTCCTCGCCGAGCACGCGCTCGACGACGCGGGCGGCGGCCGGGATGTCGTCGGCGGAGACCAGCTGCAGCTGCAGGGTCGAGCGACCGACCGAGGACTTCAGCTCGTCGGAGGTGCCCTCGGCGACCTTCCGGCCCTGGTCGATGACCGCGATCCGGTCGGCGAGCTGGTCGGCCTCGTCGAGGTACTGCGTGGTCAGCAGGATGGTGCTGCCCTGCTGCACCAGCTCGCGGATGGTGGTCCACATCTGGCCACGGGTCCGCGGGTCGAGGCCGGTGGTCGGCTCGTCGAGGAAGATCAGCGGGGGCCGGGTGATCAGGCTGGCGGCCAGGTCGAGCCGGCGACGCATGCCGCCGGAGAACTGGGCGATCTGCTTGGTCGCGGCCTCCTCGAGCCCGAACTGCGTCGAGCAGCCGCTCGGCGGTCTCGCGCGCCGCCGGCCGGCTCAGTCCCTGGAGGCGGCCGAAGAGGAGCAGGTTCTCGGTGGCGGTCAGGTTCTCGTCGACCGAGGCGTACTGCCCGGTGACGCCGAGGAGCTGGCGGACGACGTGCGGGTTGCGTGCGTACGTCGACCCCGAAGATGCTGCGCGTCGCCCCCGTCGATCGGGAGCAGGGTGGCGAGCATCTTGAGCATGGTGGTCTTGCCGGCGCCGTTGGGTCCCAGGACGCCGAACACCTCGCCCCGGTGCACGGTCAGGTCGACGCCGTCGACGGCGCGCTGGTCGCCGAAGCTTCTTGACCAGGCCGTGCGCCTCGACGGCGGGCGTCGAGGTGCCCGAGGGGGTGTGGAAGTGCTGTGTCGTCATGTCCCGAAGTCTGCGGCGCGCCCGGTTTCACGGCAGTTTCACGGCGACTCGCCGACTTTCACGGCCGGGCCCGAGACCTCGCCGAGGCCATCCGTCGTACACAGGTTTGTGCACAGGACTAGCAGCAGCTGTGCATCCACGGCGAGGCGCTACACACATCCCATCCCCAGATTTGGATGATGGTCGTGATGCGTTTGCCTTCGGCTTGTGACCGCTGAGACAGGTGCATAGAGTCGCGCCCGCGGCTTGGCGGTAAGTCGACAAACAGCGGCGGCCGGTCCGGGGAAGGATTCGGGGCCCGCGAATGGCGGAGAGGACTGCACCATGAGCGGTGCCAACGGGTTCGGGCGATTCTTCGGCAGGCCGCAGCACCAGAGATCCCCCCGATGGCACCGACCTCCGCGACCTCAGCCCAGGACCCGATCGAGCCGCCGCCGGAGGACCGCGAGCCGCTGCAGTTCCCGACCCAGACCGCGACCGAGGAAGCCGCGCCCGTCGAGGACGTCGCTGTCGAGGAAGTCGTCGAGGTTCCGGTCGAGGTCGCCGTCGAGGCAGGCGCCGGCCGAGGAGGTCGTGCTCGGCCCCACCGGCCGCCCGATGCCCGAGTTCCCCGACCCCCGGCCGGTGACCACCCACGGCAACGCCCGGGTCATCTCGATGTGCAACCAGAAGGGTGGCGTCGGCAAGACCACGACCACCATCAACCTGGGTGCCTCGCTCGCCGAGTTCGGCCGCAAGGTGCTGCTCGTCGACTTCGACCCGCAGGGCTCGCTGTCGGTCGGTCTCGGGCTCAACCCGCACCAGATGGACCTCACCATCTACAACCTGCTGATGCAGCGCGACGTGACCCTCGACGACGTCGTGGTGCCCAGCGGCGTCCCGGGCATGGACCTGCTGCCCTCCAACATCGACCTGTCGGCCGCCGAGGTGCAGCTGGTCCACGAGGTCGCCCGCGAGCAGACCCTCCAGCGGGTGCTGGCCCCGGCGATCGAGCAGTACGACGTGATCCTGATCGACTGCCAGCCCTCGCTGGGCCTGCTCACGGTCAACGCGCTGACCGCCTCCGACGGCGTGATCGTGCCGCTCGAGTGCGAGTACTTCGCGCTGCGCGGCGTGGCCCTGCTCAAGACCACGATCGACAAGGTCCAGGAGCGGCTGAACCCGCAAGCTGATCGTCGACGGCGTGCTCGGCACCATGTTCGACGGCCGCACCCTGCACAGCCGCGAGGTCATGCAGCGGCTCGTCGAGGCGTGGGGCGACACAGGTCTTCCACACCGTCATCCGGCGCACCATCAAGTTCTCCGACTCCACCGTGGCCGGCGAGCCGATCACCAGCTATGCCGCCGACGTCCGGCGGAGCCGAGTCCTACCGCCAGCTCGCCAGGGAGGTGGCGGTCCGTTGTCTCGACGTGTGAGCCTGCCCACCGCGGACGACCTGTTCCGCGGCAACCGGCCCGATGACGGCGGTCCCGCGACGAGCCCGAGGCCGTCCGGACGAGCGCCGCCGAGCGCACCGCCGCGCAAGCCGAGCGGCCGGGTGCGCCACGACGAGAAGATGACCGTCTACGTCACCGCCGACGAGCTGCTCGACATCGAGCACGCCCGGCTCTCGCTGCGTCGCCACCAGGGCCTGGCCGTCGACCGCGGTCGGCTGGTCCGCGAGGCCATCGCGATCGCGCTGGCCGACCTCGAGGCCAACGGCGACGACAGCGTGCTGGTGCAGCGGCTGACCGGAGCGATGACCGATCTGGCGGTCGCGCCCGAGGAGGTCGCGACGCCGAGGAGGCCGCGGCGAGCGCGCGGCTTCGCCGTACGCCTGGACAACTTCGAGGGCCCCTTCGACCTGCTGCTGAGCCTGATCAGCAAGCACAAGCTCGACGTCACCGAGGTGGCGCTCTCGCAGGTCACCGACGAGTTCATCGCCCACATCAAGGCCGCGGGCGAGGTGTGGGACCTCGAGCAGACGACCTCGTTCCTGCTCGTCGCCTCCACCCTGCTCGACCTCAAGGCCGCCCGGCTGCTGCCGCAGGGCGACGTCGAGGACGAGGAGGACCTCGCGCTGCTCGAGGCGCGCGACCTGCTGTTCGCGCGGCTGCTGCAGTACAAGGCGTTCAAGCAGGTCGCCGGCATCCTCGACCGCCGGATGACCGAGGAGGCGCGCCGGCACCCGCGCTCGGTCGGGCTCGAGGAGCGCTTCGCCACGCTGCTGCCCGAGGTGCTGATCGGCCTCGGCCTCGAGGAGTTCGCCGGCCTGGCCGCCCGGCGCTGGAGCCCAAGCCGGAGCCCGAGGGCATCGGCCTGGGCCACATCCACGCCCCGGCCGTCAGCGTGCGCGAGCAGGCCACGGTCGTCGTCGGCCGGCTCAAGGGCAGCGGCACGATGACGTTCCGGGCGCTGGCCGCCGACGCGCCGGACATGATGACCCGGGTGGCGCGGTTCCTGGCGCTGCTGGAGCTGTTCCGCGAGGGCGTGGTGGCCTTCGACCAGATGACCCCGCTCGGCGAGCTCAGCATCCGCTGGACCGGCGACCGACGACACCGAGGTCGAGATCAACGACGAGTTCGACGGCGCGCCGCCGGAGGAGCCGGTCGCCGAGACGGCGACCCGCGAGCGAGCCGACGAGCCGAGGAGCCGCCAGTGACGACGACGAGACCGTGACCAGCGACGTCCTGGAGGACCAGCAGGCCGCGACCGAGGAGGAGACCCTCGAGGTGCCGCTGGCCGAGCTGCGGCCCGCCCTGGAGGCGGTGCTGATGGTCGCCGACCAGCCGCTCGACGACGCCACCCTGGCCACGGCCGTCGGCTACCCGGTGGCCGAGGTGGTCGAGGCGCTGGCCGCGCCTGGCCGCGGAGTACGACGAGCCGGGCCGCGGCTTCGAGCTGCGCAACGTGGCCGGCGGCTGGCGCTACTACACCCGCGAGGACTTCGCGCCGGTCGTGGAGCGGTTCGTGCTCGAGGGCCAGCAGGCGCGGCTGACCCAGGCGGCGCTCGAGACGCTGGCCGTGGTCGCCTACAAGCAGCCGGTCAGCCGCAGCCGCGTCTCCGCGATCCGCGGGGTCAACGTCGACGGCGTGATGCGCACCCTGCTCACCCGCGGCCTGGTCGAGGAGGCCGGCACCGACCACGAGACCGGCGCCCACCTCTACCGCACCTCGAGCTACTTCCTGGAGCGCATCGGGGTCACCTCGCTCGACGAGCTGCCCGAGCTGGCGCCGTTCCTGCCGAGCGTGGACGACTTCGAGGACGAGCAGGAGGTCGCGGTCGAGCGTCGCGGCGCGAGCCCCGCGAGCCGCGAGCCGAGCCGCAGTCCGACGTCGGCCGAGCCGACGTGGACGAATGAGGCAGGTCGAGACCGACGACGAAGGGCTGATCCGGCTGCAGAAGCTGCTCGCCCAGTCCGGGGTGGCCAGCCGGCGCAAGTGCGAGGAGCTGATGCTCGCCGGGCTGGTCGAGGTCGACGGCGAGGTCGTCACCCGGCTCGGCACCAAGGTCGACCCGACGCACGGCGGTGATCCGCGTCGAGGGACGCCGGCTGCCGCCGGTCAGCGACGCACGTCTACCTCGTCCTGAACAAGCCGCGCGGGCGTCGTCTCGACGATGTCGGACCCGCAGGGCCGACCGCACGCTGTCCGACTTCGTCGCCGACCGGCCCGAGCGGCTCTTCCACGTCGGCCGGCTCGACACCGACACCGACGGGCTGATCCTGCTGACCAACGACGGTGACTTCGCCCAGCGGATGGCGCACCCGTCGTACGAGGTGGACAAGACCTACGTCGCCGAGGTCGACGGCGTCGTCACGCCGGGCGACCCTGCAGCAGCTGCGCGACGGCGTGACCCTCGAGGACGGGCCGGTCGCAGGTGAGCGCGGCGAAGGTGCGCTCCAGCGCACGGCGAGCGCTCGATCGTCGAGCTGGTGATCCACGAGGGCCGCAACCGGATCGTGCGTCGGCTGCTGGACCACGTCGGCCACCCCGTACGCCGGCTCACCCGCACCCAGATCGGCCCGGTCCGGCTGGCCGGGCTGAAGCAGGGGAGCCTGCGCGAGCTCGACGAGCGGGAGCTCGGCACCCTGCTCGACGCGGCCGGGCTCTGAGCCGAGCGCTGGCTCCTAGGCTGGAGCTCAGCCCGACCACCGTGAGGAGTCAGCGTGTCCGTCCGTGCCGTGCGTGGGGCCACCCAGCTCGAGACCGACGCGCGCGAGCACATGCTCGACCGCGTCGCCGAGATGGTGCGCGGGGTGCTCGACGCCAACGCGCTCGACGGTCGACGACTTCATCAGCATCATCTTCACGGCGACCTCCGACCTGCACTCCGAGTTCCCGGCGTACGCCGCCCGCCAGCTCGGCTTCGACGACGTGCCGCTGATCTGCGCGCGCGAGCTCGAGATCGACGGCTCGATGCCGCGGGTGGTGCGGATGATGGCGCACGTCGAGACCGACCTGTCGCGCAAGGACATCACCCACGTCTACCTGCACGGCGCGGCCGCGCTGCGCCGTGACCTCGCCCGGGTGCGGGCGGTGCCCGATGAATGAGCCTGACCTGGTCGGGCCCGTCCACGTCGTCGGCGCCGGGCTGCTCGGCACCTCGGTCGGCCTGGCCGCCCAGCGCGCCGGGCTCGAGGTCTGGCTCACCGACGTCAACCACGAGCACGTCCGCACCGCCAGCGGGCTCGGCGCCGGCCGGCCCGGCCCCGGCGGAGGGCGCCGCCCAGCTGACCGTCGTCGCCGTGCCGCCCGACCACATCGCCGAGGCGGTCGTCGAGGCGCTCGAGCGCGGGGGAGTGGTCACCGACGTCGGCAGCGTGAAGGGCCTGCCGCTGGCCCAGGTCGCCGACCACGTCGAGCGAGGACCTGCTCGCCCGCTACGTCGGCAGCCACCCGATGGCCGGCAGCGAGCGCTCCGGTCCGCTGGCCGCGACGCGCCGCCCTGTTCGACGGTCGGCCCGTGGGCGATCACGCCCGCACGTCCACTCCTCGCCCGAGGCGATCGCCCTGGTCGAGGCGCTCGCCCGGCTGTGCGGCGCCGAGCCCGTGCGGCTCTCGCCGGTGGAGCACGACCGCGCGGTGGCCCGCACCTCGCACCTGCCGCACCTGCTCGCCGTGCTCACCGCCGGGCAGCTCGCCGAGGCCCAGCCCGAGCACCTCTCCCTGTCGGGCCAGGGCGTGCGCGACGTGACCCGGATCGCGGCCGGCGACCCCGACATGTGGGGCCAGATCATCCGCGCCAACCAGGCGGCGGTCAGCGAGATCCTGCGCGACGTGCAGGGCGACCTCGAGCGGCTGGTCGACGGTGCTCGCCAGCGGCGACGAGGACGCCCTCGAGCGAGATCCTCGACCCGCGGCGTCACCGGCACCCAGGCCATCCCCGGCAAGCACGGCGGGCCGGCGATCGCGACCGCCTCGGTGTTCGTCTCGGTGCCCGACCACCCCGGCGAGCTGGCCCGGCTGTTCGCCGACGTGGGGGAGATCGGCGTCAACATCGAGGACCTGCACATCGACCACGACCCCGGCCGTCCGGTCGGCCTGGTCGAGCTGGTGGTGCGAGGACACAGCCGCCGAGTGGCTGCGCGGCCGCTCTCGAGACCAGGGAATGGGTCACCCACCGGTAGGGTTGGCCCCTGCTGGAGGAGTCGAGACAGCAGGAGCAGTGCAGTGAGCAGCCAGTCGGTGAGCAGCGGTCGTCGTCGCCATGGACGGGCCGTCGGGATCGGGCAAGTCGAGCACCTCCCGCGGTGTCGCGACGCGCCTCGGCCTGCGCTACCTCGACACCGGCGCCCAGTTCCGTGCCGTGACCGCCTGGATGATCGACCAGGGCGTCGACTTCGCCGACCCCGCGGCGATCGCCGCCCGCGCCGGCGAGCCCGAGATCGTCTCCGGCACCGACCCGCGCGACCCGACGATCACCGTCGACGGCGCGCGACGTCTCGGTCGAGATCCGGTCCCAGGCGGTCACCGACCACGTCAGCGCCGTCGCGTCCGTGCCCGAGGTGCGCCAGCGGCTGCTCGAGCTGCAGCGCTCGATCATCGGCGAGGGCGGCATCGTCGTCGAGGGGCGCGACATCGGCTCGGTGGTGGCCCCCGACGCCGCGGTGAAGCTCTACCTGACCGCTGACCCGTCGGCCCGCGCGGCGCGTCGTACGGCGGAGAACGGGGCGGGCACGGTCGAGGCGACCGAGGCCGACCTGCTGCGCCGCGACGCGATCGACTCCGGCCGGGCCGTCGCGCCGGCGATGATGCCGGACGGCGCCGTCCACCTCGACACCACGCCGTACTCCCTCGACGAGGTCGTCGACCAGGTCGTCGCGCTCGTCGACAGGCGGTCGGGCCGTCCAGCCGACCGGACGACGGGGAGCCAGCCATGACGCGAGGCTCTCCGCATCGACGGTGGAGAGCTGCCCTCGACCGCCGGCGTGCGCGCGCCGCGCACCTGGCTGCTCACCGCCGGACGCTTCGTCGCCGCACGGCGATGATCGCGGCGTGGTGGGACCTCGAGATCCACGGCGCCGAGCGGGTGCCCGCCGACCGGGCCGGTCGTGATGGCCGCCAACCACGTCGGCTGGCTGGACGGGCCGCTGCTCGCGATCTGCGCGCCGCGGCCGGTGCACGCGCTGACCAAGCAGGAGATGTTCGCCGGGCCGCTCGGGCCGTTCCTGCGCGCGGCCGGGCAGATCGAGCTCGACCGCTTCCACGTCGACGTGGCCGCGATCCGCATCGCGCGTGCGAGGCGCTGCAGGACGGCCACGCCGTCGGGGTCTTCCCCGAGGGCGCGCGCGGGGCCGGTGACATGGCGTCGCCGCGGGCGGGCGCGGCCTACCTGGCCCTCGTGACCGGGGCGCCCGTCGTGCCCGTCGCGTTCCTCGGCACCCGGCTGCCCGGCGGCGCCGACGGCTCGGTGCCGCCGCGCGGCAGCCGCGCATCGCGATGACCTTCGGCGACCCCGTCGACCTCGGGCGCCAGCCCTGGCCCCGCACCCAGCAGGACATGGCCGACGCCGCCGCGGTCGTCACCGACGCGATCCTGCAGACCATCCGCGACGGCCGAGCAGGCGACCGGCATGACCCTGCCCGGCCCGCTCGGGCCCCAAGCGCGAGAAGAAGAGAGCATGAGCAACCACCACACCGATCACCGCCACCGCCGAGACCCGCGCGCCGATCCTGGCCGTCGTCGGCCGCCCCAACGTGGGCAAGTCGACGCTGGTCAACCGGATCATCGGCCGCCGCGAGGCCGTCGTCGAGGACGTGCCCGGCGTCACCCGCGACCGCGTCTCCTACGACGCCGTCTGGAACGGCCGCGCCTTCACCGTCGTCGACACCGGCGGCTGGGACCCCGACGCGCGCGGGCTGGCCGAGAGCATCCGCGCCCAGGCCGAGATCGCCGTGAACGTCGCCGACGCCGTGCTGTTCGTCGTCGACGCCGGGGTCGGGATCACCGACAACGACGAGGCCGTCGTACGCATCCTGCGCAAGTCCGGCAAGCCCGTCGTGCTCGCGGCCAACAAGGTCGACGACCAGCGCGCCGAGGCCGAGGCCTACGGGCTGTGGAACCTCGGGCTCGGCGAGCCGATGCCGGTCTCGGCGCTGCACGGCCGCGGCTCGGGCGACCTGCTCGACGCCGTGCTCGCGGCGCTGCCGGAGACCCCGCCGGAGAACTTCGAGCCAGCTCGGCGGCCCGCGCCGGATCGCCATCATCGGCCGGCCCAACGTCGGCAAGTCCTCGCTGCTGAACAAGCTGGCGGGGGAGGACCGCGTCGTCGTCGACGACGCGTCGGGCACCACCGTCGACCCGGTCGACGAGCTGGTCGAGCTCGGCGGCAAGACCTGGCGGTTCATCGACACCGCCGGCATCCGCAAGCGGGTGAAGACGGCGTCGGGGCACGAGTACTACGCCTCGCTGCGCACCGAGACCGCGATCGAGCGCGCCGAGGTCGCGGTGCTCGTCATCGACGGCTCGCAGTCGGTCTCCGAGCAGGACATGCGGATCATCCAGACGGTGCGCGACTCCGGCCGCGCGCTGGTGATCGCCTTCAACAAGTGGGACCTGGTCGACGAGGAGCGCCGCTACTACCTCGACCGCGAGATCGAGCGCGACCTCGTGCAGGTGCAGTGGGCGCCGCGGATCAACGTCACCGCCCGCACCGGCTGGCACGTCGACCGGCTCGTGCCCGCGCTGGAGAAGGCGCTGGCGGGCTGGGAGACCCGGGTCACGCACCGGCCAGCTCAACTCGTTCCTCGGCCGGCTCGTCGCCGAGCACCCGCACCCCGTCCGCAGCGGCAAGCAGCCGCAAGGTGCTCTTCGGCACCCAGCCCTCGACCTCGCCGCCGACCTTCGTGCTGTTCACCAGCGGCAAGCTCGACGCGGGCTACGAGCGCTTCATCGAGCGCCGCCTGCGCGAGGAGTTCGGCTTCGTCGGCACCCCGATCGACCTCCAGGTGCGGCCGCGGGAGAAGCGCAAGCGCTGATGTCGGGTCGTGCGTCATACGGGAGTGGTGCTCCGAGCGACCGATTCGTATGACGTCACCAGACGTAGTACCGAAGTGGCTGCCACGGCGACCGGTCTATGACGTCCCGCTAGGCGACCGGACCCTCGGCGCCAGGGTCACGGTGGCGGTGTGGCTGGAGCCGCTGCTGTCGGTCCAGGTGATGCTGACCTCGTCGCCGGGGGAGTGGGCCGCGATCGCCGCGCGGAGCTGGGTGGCGGTGGTGGTGCGGGTGCCGCCGACCGAGGTGATCGTGTCGCCGGCCTGCGATGCCGGCGTCGGCGGCCGGGGTGCCGTCGTACACGCCCTGGACGGTGGTGCCGTCGTCGCCGAGCCCGATGCCGAGGAAGGCGGGGTAGGCCGTAGGACGTAGGCCGCGCCGGTCACGCCCGACTCGAGGTCGTCGGCGATGCGTCAGCACGGTGGAGATGGGGATGGCGTAGCCGACGATGTCCGCGGTCCCGCTCGAGGCGGCGGTCGTCATGCCGACGACCTCCCCGTCCGCGTCGTACGTCGCGCCGCCGCTGTAGCCGCCGACCACGTCGCGAGCTGATCTCGATCAGCCCGGTGAGGCTCTCGCCCTCGGCCGCTGCCCTCGCTCTGCGTGGTGATCGACTGGTCGGTCGCGAGCACCGTGCCGGTGGCCGCGCTGAGGTGGTCGACGGTGCCGTTGCCGTCGCCGACGGCGGTCACGGCCTCGCCGACGGTGACGCCGTCGTCGTCGGTGGTGACGGTGTCGAGCCCGCTGGCGTCCTCGAGCTGGAGCACGGCGACGTCGGCCGTCGGCGTCGGTGCCGACGACCTCGGCGGTGTAGGTCTGCCGGTCGACATCACCTTCACCTTGACGCTGGTCGCGCCCTCGACGACGTGGTGGTTGGTGACCACCTCGCCGTCGGAGGTGAGCACCATGCCGGTGCCGGCGGCGGTGGCGCCGTCGTACTCCATGGTCGAGACGATCCGCACCAGCCCGGTCAGCTGGTCGCCGGAGGCCTGGCTGGTCGTGTCGGTCGAGCTCGACCCAGCTGGCCTGGTCACTGCCGGCCGACGGCCGCTCGCTGAACGCCGCAGTGGCCGTGGCCGACTGCTGCGTCCGGGCCCGGCTGAGCCGACTGGTCCGGCACAGCGCCGTGACCCGGCAGGGTCATGCCGGTCGAGGCGGTCCCTGGGCTCGCGGCCGCCGAGGAGGCTCGCTGGCGGCCGGCGGCGTACCCGACCCGGCGCCGACCACGCGCGAGGGCCAGCGCCGCGACCACCGCAGGCAGGGCGAGCGAGCGGCGGCGCCGCGGGACGGTCGCCGGCCGGGGTCGGTGTCGGCGCCGGGATCGGGCGTACTGGGGAGGGCTGCCGGGAGGAGGGTCGGCGCGCAGTTCTCGTGGCATGGACCCAGAGAACCTCGCGATCCCGAGGGCATCCTGTGAGCCGTCAGAGGGATCGCTGTGCCTGCCGAAGAAGAACCTGAGCGCCGGAGATTGCCTAATGTGGGCGAATGCCGCGTTCACGACTGCTGCTGACCGGTGCTCTGCTGGTCGCCACTGCTCCCCGGAGCTGCGGTGCTGCCGAGCGCGACTTTCGCTGCCGGTCCCCGGCGACCCCGGCGTGCGCACGCAGGTCGCCGAAGGGCCCGCCAGGCGAGGCCCGCGGTCGCGTGCCCGGTGTTCCCGGCGAACAACTGGTGGAACAGCGACATCTCCCGGCTGCCGATCCACGCGCGCAGCCGCCAGTGGCTCTCGCACATGTCGACCTCGGCGGAAGCTGCACCCCGACTTCGGCCCGTCGTACGGCGATGGCCCGAACTACGGCATCCCGATCACGGTCGTGGCGAGGAACGCACCGAAGGATCCCGGTGCACTTCGACTACGCCGAGCGAGAGCGACCGGGTGCGGTACCCGTTCGGCACCGACACCAAGATCGAGGGCGGTCGCAACTCCGGTGGCGACATGCACGCGGTCGTCGTGCAGAAGGGGACCTGCCGGCTCTTCGAGACCTGGAACACCCGCGAGTGCGCGGCGGCCGCTGGGGCGCCGGCTCGGGCGCGACGTGGTCGCTGAAGTCGAACGCGCTGCGCCGCGACACCTGGACCTCCGCCGACGCCGCCGGGCTGCCGATCCTGCCCGGGCTGCTGCGCTGGAGCGAGGTGAAGGCGGGCGCGGTGAAGCACGCGATCCGGTTCACCACCGACGTCACCAGCCGCCACCACCTCTGGCCGGCCAGGCACGACGCCGGCTCGCAGGACAGCCTCGCCTACCCGCCGATGGGTGCACGCTTCCGGCTGAAGGCGTCCTACCCGCTGACGGGGTACGGCGCGTACGCCCGCCGCGTCATCATCGCGATGAAGCGCTACGGACTGGTCCTCGCCGACAACGGCTCGCCGTGGTTCTTCCAGGGCGAGCGCAACGCGGGCTGGCCGCCCGCGATGGTCGAGGCCCTCAAGCGCATCCCCGCCTCGGCCTTCGTCGCCGTCGACACCTCGCGCCTGATGGTCGCGGAACTACTCCGGCGCCACCCGCTAGCGCGGCCCGATTCGGGCGTGATCGGACCCCCTGCGGTAGGGTTCCATTCGCCTCGCCGGTCGTCAGATCGCGGGGCTTCGGGCTGTGGCGCAGCTTGGTAGCGCACTTGACTGGGGGTCAAGGGGTCGCAGGTTCAAATCCTGTCAGCCCGACCGAGAGGCCCTGATCTGTTCTGCAGGTCAGGGCCTTTCTCATGCTCCTGGCCGTTGTCTGCCGACAACGCTGATGCGTCGGTTTCTACGGACCAGAACCGAACCATCAACGCGACAGGACCGCCGC
>CAVVQW010000002.1:0-138989 GCA_963750435.1 uncultured Actinomycetota bacterium
ACCAGGTGACGTTGTGGCGCGAGCTTCCATCGATGGTCGCGGCCCGGGCGGGCGATGAGGCTGTGAAGGCCCAGCTGCCGCCGCGGTTCCAGGAAGCGATCGATGAGGCGGCGATGCGACTCGGTGACACGGGGGCCGACGACTACCTCGCGGGTTGGGCACGGTCCCCCTGGACCGAGTCCACAGGTACGCCGGCCGAGGTGCTCGACCGAGTCATCGCCACGCTCGACGAGGAGTGGCCGGTCAGCAGGGTCGCCGAATACCTCGACGGGCTTGGCCGATAACCGGCTAGCGCGCCGTACTGGGGCCTGGTCATTCGGTGCTGCTCGACCATGGCATGGGCGCTCTGCTCCAGCCCTGCGGCCTCGATGGCGTGTACGCACGGGCTCGGTCCGGGGTGTCCTAGTAGCCCTCGGCTGTCCCGTCCCAGCCCCACTGGGGTAGGGGGAGGTCGTCGGGAACGTCCACGGGCGACGTCCACCGATGGTTCAGCATCGCGGTTCCCCAGGTGAACCACGCGATCAGCGCGAAACGCAGTTCAGGATCGTCGGGGATGCTCACGTCGTCGAGCGCCCGGACGAAGGCCGCGACTGCGCGGCCGTCCATCTGCTCGTGCGGCCCGTTGCCAGTGTGCGTGCGCACGACGGATGAGTAATCGCCAATGCTGGAGGTGTAGGTCGCCGGGCCGCCGAGCTGCTCGGCGAAGTAGGCCGCCAGCCGCTCGGTGTGGTGCTCGTGCACTCCTGCGTGGAAGGCGTGGGACACGACCGGGTCGGCCATCACGCGCTCGTGCCAGGCCTCGGCCAGCGCCAGGCACGCTGCTCGCCCACCCATCGCCGCGAAGATCGTCTGGCTCATAGCGGTCACCCTAGGACGGGATCGCCGAGTGGTGAAGGAGCTGCCTCGCGATGGCGTCAACCCTCTGTCTAGCCACCGCGATCGGGCGCATTCGACCTGGTGTCGCCGGAAGGGGCCGGGCAGCGGCCGTCCGCAGCGCCCTCCACGAGTTGGCCGCGGACGGCCCTTTCCACCACGTTGGGCTAGACCACAGCGGACCCCGGCGGTCCTCATATCGTGGTCAAAGACAACTAGTGGCTAGCGTCCTTCGCATGCGGTTCGAGATGTCAGGCGACGAGCGGTTGAACAGCGCCCGCGCCCGACTCGAGCGAGAGGGCTTCGAAGAGGTCTACGAGGGCACCCGACTCGGAACGCGTCCGCTGCTCCTGGTGCCGATCCAGCGCCGCGAGGACGCCGTCCGGGCCCTGCGCATCGTGCTCGACGAGGACCCCGAAGCCGAGACCTTGGTCTGACCGTCACCGGTCGTGAATGCCACCTGCCGGGGGCTTACGGCGTAGAGTCGGCAACGTACCGAGGGTGCCCGATCCGGGCCCCTCGGGACGGATCGCAGGGCCTCGTCTGACGAACGCCTCTCTGTGTCCCCGCCCCTCCATGAGGCACGACGTACAGAGATGAGTCCCCTGTGGACAGCAAGATCGCGCACGCCATCGCGCACGCCGCCAACCAGATGCACCGGGCCGCCACCGTTGATGACACCCTCGAAGTCATCGTCCGCAGCGCTGCGGAGGCGCTCCCCACCTTCGACCACATCGGTGTCTCCACGACCGAGAAGGACGGGGTGATCATCACTCGAGCGTCCACCAGCCCCCTGGTGCTGCAGCTCGATGACCTCCAGTACAGCCTCCATGAGGGGCCGTGCGTGGCCAGCATGGACGGCGACGACGTGGTTCCCGCCCCGCACATCAAGGACGACACGCGCTGGCCCCACTACCTGCCCGGCGCACTGGACCTCGGGCTCAAGTCACAGTTGGGGGTGCGGCTCCACCTCGACGACCACGGCACCATCGGCGGGCTGAACCTCTACTCGACCACCAGCGAAGAGATCGCCGAGGAGGACGTGATCGTGGCTGCGTTCTTCGCCACCCACGCCTCGCTCGCCCTCGGCAAGGCCCGCCACATCGAGAGCCTGAACCACGCCATCGCCTCTCGGCAGCTGATCGGGCAGGCCATCGGCATCGTGATGGAGCGCTACGACATCAACGACGAGGCCGCCCAAGCGTTCCTCTGGCGCGCCTCGTCCCACAGCAACACCAAGGTCCGCGCCATCGCAGCCACTCTTGTGGACGAGGTGAACGCACGACGCTCGTGGCCAGGTGGTCGACCTGGACACAACACGCCGGCGCCGTAGGGTCCCGCCTGTCTGGGCCTACAGCTCGGTGAGCTCCTTGTTGGCGGGTGCCGCCCTGGACCGCGCACACGCGAAGGGTGATCGGGCGGTCTCCCACGATGAACGGGTTGCCCTCACCGAGGACCCCCGGTCGTGCTTGAATCCCCACGTGAAGGAACGTGAGCTCCAACGGGACCTCGAGGCGGACGCACGCGAGGCTTCCTTGGACCGTCGCGAGAAGGCCTTGGAAGACCGGATGGTCAAGGCGGACGAGATCGATGCGGCCGCCACGGAGCGCGACGCGGTGTCTGACGCCAGGGACTTGCGGTCCGGCAACCGTGAGGACGCCATCGAACGGGCGCGATCCTTGAAAGAGGGCTTCAGCTACGACTCCAAGGCCCCGGGGCGGAACGCCGCAGCCCTGGACCGCCAGCACGCCAAGAGCGACCGCGAGGCGTCCCACGACGACCGGATGGCCCTGACCGAGGACCCCCGGGACCCCGACGGGCCCTGATCGTTCGGGCCCTCTGGTTTCTTGCCCGGTCTGCCTCACACGGTCAGTTCGTCACGCTCTTCCTGGCCGGCGCCTTCCTCGTGGCGCTCTTCTTCACCGGCTTGGCCGGCGCCTCCGAAGGCCCGGTGTCCCCTGCATCGGACGGGAGCCCGAGGCCACGCTCGAGCGCGACCAGCGCCTCACCGGTGTAGACGGCCAGCCGCTGCAGGTGGGGCACTGCCTCCCGGTCACCGATGAAACCGAAGTTCATGGTGTCGGCGTAGGTCTCCAGGGTGATGTTCAGCGCCATCCCGTGCGCCGGGATCGACACCGGGTAGACCGCCTCCAGGCGCGAGCCACGCAGGTACAGCGTCTTCTTCGGCCCGGGCACGTTGGAGAGCACCAGGTTGAAGGTGGTCGGCAACGGATTCTTCACACCGGCGATCGCGGCCAACGTCTGGGCGACGCTGGGCGCCAGGAGGTACCCGGAGTAGGCCAGTGCGGGCAGCTGACCCAGCCCCGCCATCTGGTTCTTCGCCTGGCTGGTCGAGTCGATCACCGCCTCCAAACGCTCCACCGGGTCCTCCACGTGGGTGCCCATCGAGGCCATCAGCACGGCGACCTTGTTGCCACCGCCCTCGTCCCCCCCTTCGCGGATGTTCACCGGCACGAAGGCCACCAGGGGCTTCTCCGGCAGCTCACCGAGCTCCTCGAGGTAGGCACGGAGCCCACCGCCACAGACCGCCATCACCACGTCGTTCAGGGTCCCGCCCGATGCCGTGGCGATGGCCTTGAAGCGGGAGGTGGCGAACTGCTGGGTGGCGAAGCGACGGGTGCGGCTGGTGCGCTGGTTGAAGATCGAGTCGGGCGCGCTCCACCCACCCTTGAGGTTCTTGTGCTCCTCCCCGCGGCTGACCTCGAGCTTGACGACGGCCTTGGCCACGCCGGCCGCGGAACCCACCGCCCCGAGCGCACCCTTGGTCACCCCGGTCGCGGTGCCACCCACGGCACGGACCAGCGACACGGCCTCCCTCGGCGGCTTCGAGCGCTTCGGCTGGTCGAGGTTGAAGAAGAACTTTCCCTTGCTCTGCGGGTCCTCCGAGAGTGAGCGGCCCAGCATCTTCACCGCGGTGTAACCGTCCACGAGGGCGTGGTGCACCTTGGTGTAGAGCGCGAACCGGCCCCCCTCGAGACCCTCGATGACGTGCAGCTCCCACGGCGGCCGGGTGAAGTCGAGCTGGTGGCTGTGCAGCCGCGACACCAGGATCCCGAGCTCGCGCTCGTCGCCCGGACTGGCCAGCGCCGAGCGCCGTACGTGGTAGTCGAAGTCGAAGTTCTCGTCCTCGACCCACGCCTGTCGTGGGTGTCGCAGCAGGAACGGGTGCGTCAGCTTCAGGTTCCACGGCGACGAGACCCGTTCTTCGCGCGCCTCGTCCAGGACGTCGCGGAGGTACGTCGGTCCCGCATCGGCCGGCGGCGTGAACGGCATCAACGACGCCACGTGCATCATCGTCTCCGGCGTCTCGGTCCACAGGAACATCGCGTCCTGCGGGGGAACCCTGCGCTTCTTGCTCATGGGCCGATCCTGCCGCACTCGCGCGTGAGCGTCACCGCTTCTTGCCGGTCACGGCGGAACCGGTCGGCTGCTATCCGGCTCCGCCTCGCATCTGGAGGAGCTGCGCTCGAAGATCATCCGGCACCCGGGCCTTGGTGCCGGTCGCGTAGTCGAAGGTGACGATCAGCGACTCGCCGTCAGCGGCGACCGCGTCGTGGCGGTGGCTCACCGCCCGGTAGAGCATCACGAACCGGTCCTCGCCGATGTCGCCGATGCTGGCACCGACGGTGACGGTGTCGGGGTAGGTCAGCGGGATCCGGAACCGGCAGCTCGCCGAGTGCAGGATCGGGCCGACACCGTCGGACTGCCCGATCTGACCCAGACCGAGCTCGGCGAAACCTGAGATCCGCGCGGTCTCGAAGTAGCGGAAGTACACCGTGTTGTTCACGTGGCCGAAGGCGTCCATGTCGCCCCAGGCGACCGGGATCTCCACCCTCACGGGGAAGTCGGCGAGCAGTCCGGCGATCTGATCCTTGTCCGTCACCGGCTCAGGCTAGCCACCCCCGGACTTCGCGCCGACTTCAGGAGCGGGTCCTGACGGCGGCGAAGGCGCCCAGCACACCGATGACCCCGGCCAGGGCGTAGACCACGAGGAACGGGTCGGTGCCACCGCTCTGGGCGGCAGCGAAGGCCACACCACTCACCGACAGCGCGAGCGCGGCGCCCAGCGAGTCGGCGACCGAGAGCGCCGAGGAGTTCAGCCCGCGGTCGCGGTCGGTCGACTCGGCCAGCATCGCCACCGACGTGCGGGGGTAGGCGAAGCCCATCCCCGCGCCCGCGAGGACGTACGCCGCGATCGGCAGCACCGCCGGCAGGTCGCTCCCGCCACCCCGCAGGGCCACGGTGACGAGCAGCAGGAGGAGGCCGGCCAGCACCACCGTGGTGCCCCACCGCATCGCCCGCTCATGGGTGATCCGGGTCCCCAGCCGTGACTGCACCTGGCTGGCGAGGGCCCACACCACGCCGACCACCGTCAGTGCGATGCCTGCGTGGCCGACCGAGAGGCTCCAGCGGTCCTGCAGCACGTAGACGACGTAGGCCTCCGCGCAAAAGAACGAGGCACTGAGCAGCCCCCGCGTCGCCACGACGGCCGGCAGCCCACGCCTCCCCGTCAGCGTGCCGGCGGGGAGCAGCCGGGCCAGGGCAACCAGCACCAGCAGGAGCGTGCCGACCGCACCGACCCTGTCCAGACCGCCACCGGAGCCGAGCAGCTCGAGGGCCAGCACGGCGACCGCGGCGACGAGGGCCCAGCCCAGGCGGGACACCGACGTGGTGGTGCCCTCGGGGTGCGCCGCCATGCGGCGCAGCGTCGGCGCGATCAGCATGAGCGCCAGGAGCACCACGAAGATGGTGCCGGTGAAGACCCAGCGCCAGCCGACGGCGCCTGCCACCAGGGCCGCGAGTCCGGGCCCGAAGAGGGCCGGCAGCACCCAGGCGGCCGCGAACGAGGCGAAGATCGCGGGCTGCAGGACGCTCGGGTAGACCAGGCCGACGACGACGTACACCCCCACGACGAGGGCGCCGCCGCCCAGCCCCTGGATGACGCGGCCCGCGATCAGCACCTCCATGCTCGGTGCGGTGCCGCAGACCAGCAGCCCGAGCGAGAAGAGCGCCATCGCGATCAGCAAGGGGCCCCGCGGACCCACGCGGTCGCTCCACATGCCGGCCCCGACCATCCCGACGACCCCGCTCGCCAGGGGTGCGGCGAAGGACAGGGCGTAGAGCGCGAAGCCGTCGAGGTCGCGTGCCACGGTCGGCATCACCGTCGTCACGGCCATCGCCTCGAAGGCCACGAACGCGATCAGCCCGAACATGCCCACGGTCGTCGCGAGGTACGTCGGGGAGAGGATGCCGTCACGGCGTCCGGTCGGAGCGCCGCTGGAGGTCGTACTGGTCACCAGACGACGCTACGACCCCAGGACCGAGTGGCGTACGCCGGCACCTGCGCGGCACCTGGACCGCGGGTGCCGTGTCGGGTCGAGACCGCCCGGCTCGCTCGTCCGGTGGAATCAAAGGGGCCGCTTCATGGGCCCCGTGTTCGGCGGCCCCTACGATCCGGACATGGGTCGCTACGGAAAACGCGCGGACATGATCGTCCACCAGGAGCAGCCGTTCAACGCCGAGAGCGGTCTGGCCGCCCTGGCCGAGCCGCTGACCCCCACTGACGCCTTCTACGTGCGGGGGCACGGTGAGGTGCCCGACCTCGATCCAGGCACGTGGCGCCTCAGGGTGCATGGTGCCGTCGAGCGCGAGCTGGGCCTCTCGCTGGCCACCCTGCGCGAGGCGTTCCAGGAACGCGAGGTCACCGCGACGCTGCAGTGCGCGGGCAACCGGCGCGCGGGGCTGATCGGCATCCGCGACATCCCGGGAGAGGCACCGTGGGGTCCGGGTGCCACCGGGACCGCGACGTGGACCGGGGTCGCGCTCGCCGACGTGCTCGCGCTCGCCGGCCCGCGACCCGAGGCCGAGCACGTCGGCTTCGTGGGCGCCGACATCGCACCGGAGGCGAAGCCCGCTCAGCGCTTCGGCGGCTCGATCCCGCTCGCGAAGGCTTCCCGTCCAGAGGTCTTGCTCGCCTGGAAGATGAACAGCGAACCCCTCCCCCCTGTCCACGGCGCACCGGTGCGCGTCGTCGCACCCGGCTACATCGGGGCTCGCAGCGTCAAGTGGCTCGAGGAGATCGAGATCCGCTCGACGCCATGGCCGGGCTACTTCCAAGACGTCGTCTACCGGCTGCTGCCGGAGGACGGAGTGCCGGGCGCCGGCGTCGGCATGCCGCTCGGGCTGGTGGCGCTGAACTCGGACGTCGTGGCTCCGAAGAACGGCGCCACGGTTCCCGCGGGCTCGCTCGAGGTGCGCGGTCACGCCTTCGCCGGCGGCGAGAGGCACGTCGCCCGGGTCGACGTCTCGCTCGACGGCACGAGCTGGTCATCGGCAGAGCTCCTCGACGACCAGGGGCCGTGGGCCTGGCGGCAGTGGCGGATCCTGCTCGACCTCGCACCCGGAGAACACGACATCGTCGTACGCGCCTGGGACTCCTCGGCAGCCACCCAGCCCGAGAGCGAAGCAGCACTGTGGAACCCGAAGGGCTACGTCAACAACGCCCGCCCACACCTCCGCGTCCACGCGGTCTGAGAGCCGCGACGCCACGCTGGCCAGGCGCATGCCCGTGGTCCACGACGGTCCACGTGCCCGGTCGGGCACCCTGGCGGCCAAACTTCCTCCCGTATTCCGCCCAGATATCGCCCCAGCGGGGCCCGTGGTGGCCTGGGGTGCCTCTGGGCGAGACACCTCACCACACGCCTCACCACACCCTGGGCACGCGAAAACCCGCAGGTCAGGGGCCTGCGGGCTTCGCTTTTCACGCTGGTGGCAGGTGCAGGATTCGAACCTGCGAAGGTATACACCGACGGATTTACAGTCCGTTTCCATTGGCCGCTCGGACAACCTGCCATGCTCGCCGACCACGTACTGTGGTGCGGCAGCAGCAGCGAGGATAGCGCAGCACCCACCCACAACATAAATCGGATGGAGGCCCCCTTCACCATGGCCGACTCGTCGTTCGACATCGTCAGCAAGCTCGACCACCAGGAGGTCGACAACGCGCTCTCCCAGGCGGCGCGCGAGATCTCCCAGCGCTTCGACTTCAAGGGCACCGGAGCCGAGATCAAGTGGTCCGGCGACCAGGCCATCGAGATCTCGGCCAGCGCCGAGGACCGCGCCACCGCGGTGCTCGACGTGTTCAAGGAGAAGCTGATCAAGCGCCAGCAGTCCCTGAAGATCCTCGACGCCGAGGAGCCGCGCCAGTCCGGGCGCGAGTCCAAGATCACCGTGGCCCTCAAGGAGGGCATCTCCTCGGAGGACGCCAAGAAGGTCGGCAAGCTGATCCGCGACGAGGGCCCCAAGGGCGTCAAGGTCCAGGTGCAGGGCGACGAGCTGCGTGTCAGCAGCAAGAAGCGCGACGACCTCCAGGCCGTGCAGCAGCTGGTGAAGTCGCAGGACTACGAGTTCGCGGTGCAGTTCACCAACTACCGCTGAACGTCGTCGTACGCCGCCCGGACGTCATCCGGACCGGCTGCCATGGCGACCGCTTCGAATGACCTCCCGTGGGACGTCATCCGACCTCGCCGTCATGGCGACCGCGACGTATGACGTCCACCCGGCCGCAGGCCGCGCGCGCCGTCTGGCCGCACCGCGCGGTGCGGCAGGGTCAGTTCAGCGGCCGCATCGAGGACGGTACGACGCCCCCGCGGCCGATCTCCTCGGCCAGCTCCTGGAGCGCGGTGAGGGCGACCCGCTGGGACATCGGGCCGTAGGAGACGCGGGCGACGCCGAGCTCCTCGAGCCGGGCCAGCGAGGGCGTCCCGGGGAGGCCGATGGTGGTCAGGCGCTGCGGGCCGAACGCGTCGACCAACGCGGCGACCTGCTCCTCGTCGAGCGCGCCGGGCACGAACACGACCGGGGCACCGGCGTCGAGGTAGGCCCTGCCGCGCTCGATCGCGTCGGCGAGCACGGCGGCCGGGTCGCGGTCGCCGGCCCTGACGAAGGCGTCGGTGCGCGCGTTCAGCACGAAGTCGGGCACGCCTTCGGCCATCGCCGTGTCCATCACGGCGGCGACCTGGGCGGCGGCCTCGGCGACCGGCTTCAGCTGGTCCTCGAGGTTCGCGCCGACGATGCCGACGCCGATCGCCTTGCGGACGGTGGCCGGCGCGTCGCCGTACCCGCCCTCGAGGTCGGCCGTGACCGGCAGGGTCGTCGCCTGGGCGATGCGGCCGACGGCCGCGATCATCAGGTCGACCGGGATGTTCTCGCCGTCCTCGTAGCCCCAGGAGGCCGCGATGGAGTGGCTGGCCGTCGCCAGCGCCGAGGTGCCGGGCACGTCGGCCACGACCTTGGCGCTGATGGAGTCCCAGACGTTCACCACCGTGAGCAGGGTCGGGTCCTGGTGCAGCCGCAGCAGCTCGGCGGCCTTGTTCTCCAGGCTGGGCTCGTCGCTCATCGCGTGGTTCCTCTCGGTGGGGGCACTGGCTACCGACCCTAGTCCCGGGCCGGGAGCACCCGCTCAGCCGCTGACGGCGTGGATGACGGCCTGGGTGTGCGCCCCGTTGGTCGTCGCGAGCCACACGTCGACGCCCTCCTCGAGGCCGAGGTGGCGCTGGGTGGCCCGGGTGACGAACACCTCGACCTCGTCGTGGCCCTGCTCGTCGATCTCGACCATCAGCCGCACCTCGAAGCCCACGCGCAGCGCGCGGGTGACGTGGCCGCGCACGCCGCCGTGCACCGACGGGCTCGTGAAGACCTCGATGTCGTGCGGGCGCACCAGCCGGCCGCGCAGGGTGGTGACCGGGCCGAGGAAGCCCATCACGAAGTCCGAGGCGGGCTCGTCGTAGAGCTGGTCGGGGGTGCCGACCTGCTCGACGCGACCCTCGTTGATCACCACGATCTCGTCGGCGACCTCGAGGGCCTCCTCCTGGTCGTGGGTCACGAACACGGTCGTCACGTGGACCTCGTCGTGCAGCCGGCGCAGCCACTCGCGCAGCTCCTTGCGCACCTTGGCGTCCAGGGCGCCGAAGGGCTCGTCGAGCAGCAGCACCGTCGGCTCGACCGCCAGCGCCCGGGCCAGCGCCATCCGCTGGCGCTGGCCCCCCGAGAGCTGGGAAGGCAGGCGGTGCGCGAACTGCGAGAGGTGCACGAGCTCGAGCAGCTCCTCGACCCGGCGCGCGGTCTCGGCCTTGTCGCGCTTGCGGATCTCGAGGCCGAAGGCGACGTTCTTGGCCACGCTCATGTGCTTGAACGCGGCGTAGTGCTGGAACACGAAGCCGACGTTGCGCTTCTGCGGGGGCAGGTGGGTGGCCTCGTTGCCCTCGATCGTCACGGTGCCCGAGTCGGCGGTCTCCAGCCCCGCGATGATCCGCAGCAGCGTGGACTTGCCGCCACCGCTGGGCCCGAGGAGCGCGGTGAGCTGTCCGGTGGGCAGGTCGACGCTCACGTCGTCGAGCGCGACGAAGTCGCCGAACTTCTTGTTCACGCCGGAGACGTTGATGCTCATGACTGGTCATCCTTGGGACGGAGGAGGGAGACGATGACGAGGCAGGCCATCGCGATGAAGGCCAGCAGGGCCGCGAGGGCGTACGCCGTGCCCTGCTGGAAGTTCTGGTAGGCGTCCTCGACCTGCTGCGACGCCGTCATGGTCTGGCCGGCGATGTTGCCCGACACGATCTTGACCGCGCCGAACTCGCCGATCGAGCGGGCGAGCGCGAGCACGACGCCGTAGACGACCGCCCACTTGATGGCCGGCAGGGTGATCCGACGGAAGGTCTGGATCCAGTTGGCGCCGAGGCTGCGTGCGGCCTGCTCCTGGTCGTCGCCGACCTCCTCGAGCACCGGCACCACCTCGCGGATGACCAACGGGAGCGCCACGAAGACGGTCGCCATGATCATGCCGGGCGAGGCGAAGATGACCTGGTAACCGGCCCCCTCGAGCGCCGGGCCGAACCACCCGTCGCGACCGTTGTAGACGAGCACGAGGGCCAGGCCCACGACGACCGGCGAGATCGACAGGGGTACGTCGACCAGCGTCGACAGCACCCGCTTGCCCGGGAAGTCGTAGCGCACCAGCAGCAGCGAGATCGTCAGGCCGAAGACCAGGTTGATCAGGACCGCGAAGAAGGTGATGTAGGCCGTGAGGTAGAGCGCGTGCCCCACCTCGGGGTCGCGCAGGGAGTCCACCATCGCCCCGAGGCCGGGCTCGAGCGCCCGCTGGAAGACCAGGAAGGTCGGCCAGGCGACGAGCATCACGACGTACACCACCGCGAGAGTGCGCAGGCCCCACCGGACGCCGGCGGGCTCGCGCCCGTAGCGACCGGTCGGGGGTCGACGCGAGGTCGGGGTGGACGGAGGCGTGGGTTCCTCGGGGGCGGGCGCGAGCCCGGGGCCGGCGGCGGTGTCAGCTGTCACGGCGGGCCAACCTCCTCTGCAGCACGTCGAGCAGGACGATGACGATCAGGGCGACGACCAGCAGGATGGCGGCGATCGCCGACGCCGCAGGGCGGTTGCCGTTCTCGATGAAGGCGTAGACCCGGTTGGAGGCGACCTCGGTGCGGCTGGGCAGGTTGCCCGAGAGCAGCACGAGCGAGCCGTACTCGCTGATCGCGCGGGCGAAGGCCAGCGCCGCGCCGGCGGCGATCGCGGGCACCAGGGACGGCAGGATCACCCGGCGGAACGTGATCAGGCGGCTGGCCCCCAGGGAGGCGGCCGCCTCCTCGACGTCGCGCTCGAGCGCCTCCAGCACCGGCTGCACCGTGCGGACGATGAACGGCAGGGTGACGAACGCCAGGGCCAGGAAGACGGCGACCCGGGTGTTGGCCGCGTTGATCCCCAACGGCGACTTGGGCCCGTAGAGGGTCAGCAGCACCAGGCCGGCGACGATGGTCGGCAGCGCGAACGGCACGTCGATGACCAGGTCGAGCAGGCGCTTGCCCCAGAAGCGGTCACGGACGAGCACCCAGGCGAGCAGCGTGCCCATGAAGACGTTGAGCACGGTGACGCCGATGGACTCCAGCACGGTCAGCCGCAGGGCGGCGAGCGTCTGGCCCTCGGTGACGACGTCCCAGAAGCCGCCCGGCCCGAGCTCGGCGGCCTCGACGAGCACGGCGGTCAGGGGGATCAGCACGAGCAGGCTGAGCCAGATCGTGGCGATGCCGAGGCCCAGCGAGGATCCCGCCCCCAGGGACCGGTGGCCCCGGGCCCGACGCGTGCGCGTCGCGGCCGGGGCCGGCGGCCGGGTGTCCAGGGTCGTCATGACTTCCCGGAAGCCGCGATGAGCTGGGTGACGATGCCGGTCTTCTCGTCGAAGTACTTCGTGTTGGCCTCGGACCAACCACCGAAGTCGTCGTCGACGGTGAGCAGCTTCTCCGGCGCGGGGAACGGGTCGGCCGGGTCGTTGGCGCCCTTGACGTCGACCTTGATGCCGTCGTCGAGGGGGCGGAAGCCCTGCTCGGCGTAGTCGGTCTGGCCCTGCTGGCCGAGCTGGAAGTCCAGGAACGCCTTCGCGGCCTTGTCGGCGTCCTTGGTCAGCGCGACCGGGTTCTGGATCAGCAGGGTCTGCGGCGGCACGACGTAGTCGAAGTCGGCGCCGGCCTGGCGGGCCTCGATGGCCTCGTTCTCGTAGGACAGCAGGACGTCGCCGGTGCCGCCCTCGAACGCCGTGGTGGCGTCCTTGCCGCTGCCGGGGAACGCCGCGACGTTGGCCAGGAACTTCTTCAGGTAGGCCTGGGCCGCCGCGTCGTCGCCGCCCTGCGCCAGGACGTGGCCGTACGCCGCGAGGATGTTCCACTTCGCCGAGCCCGAGGAGCCGGGGTTGGGCGTGACGATCTTGACGCCGGGCTTGATCAGGTCGTCCCAGGTCTTGATGCCCAGGGGGTTGCCCTTGCGGACCACCATGGTCACCACGGACTGGGTGAGAATGCCCTTGTTGGCGCCGCTCTTCCAGTCGGAGCCGACGATGTTCTCGTCGGTCAGCTTGGTGACGTCGGGCTCGAGCGACAGGTGGGCCTCGTCGGCCTTCAGGCCGGCGATGACGGCGCGGGCCTGGTCGCCGGAGGCGCCGTAGGACTGCGTGAAGGTGACGCCCTTGCCGGCGTCGGTCTTCTGGAAGTCGGCGACGACCTGCTTGTTGGCGGTCTTCATCACCGAGAAGCCGACGATGCTCACCGATCCGGCGCTGCTGGAGCTGCCGCCGCCGGAGGCGGGGTCCGAGCAGGCGGAGGTGGCGAGCAGGGAGGTAGCGAGTGCGGCTGCGCCGAACCACCAGACGGGGTTCTTGCGAGTCATGGGCCTGCCTTTCGTTCGTGTGGGCCACACGCCAGAGGCGCGTTAAGCAAGTAAGTTACTACACTTTAGCGAAACAACTGCCTTACTCGGCCGTGACTCGGATCACTGGTCCAGACCGTCGATCTGCCCGTCTTGTGAGGAGAGACGTGCTCTGGGAATAGGCGCAGCGGACTATCGTTGCTCCTTGGTGTCCCGCCCCGGCGGCCTTGCGCCGTAGGACGGCGAACAGGCTCAGCCGTTGTGCCCGGCGGGCACCCGACGTCGACGAGAGAGAAGGTCAGCCACGGTGGCCAAGCAGGTCAAGCAGCTCGATCGCGTGATCATCCGGTTCGCGGGTGACTCCGGTGACGGCATGCAGCTCACCGGGGACCGCTTCACCCAGGAGTCGGCCGCCTTCGGCAACGACCTGATGACGCTGCCGAACTTCCCGGCCGAGATCCGCGCACCCCAGGGCACGCTCCCCGGCGTCTCGTCGTTCCAGGTGCACTTCGCCGACCACGACATCCTCACCGCGGGCGACGCCCCCGACGTGCTGGTCGCGATGAACCCGGCCGCGCTGAAGGCCAACCTGACCGACATGAAGCCCGGCACGTCGATCATCGTCGACAGCCACGACTTCAGCGGTCGCAACCTGATCAAGGCCGGGTACGCCGGCAACCCGCTCGAGGACGACTCGCTGGCCGACTACGCCCTCACCGTGGTCGACCTGACCGGCATGACGGTGGCGGCGGTCAAGGAGTTCGGGCTCTCCCGCAAGGACGCCGCCCGCGCCAAGAACATGTTCGCCCTGGGTCTGCTGTCGTGGATGTACGGCCGCCCCACCGAGACCACCATCTCGTTCCTGGAGCGGCGCTTCGCCAAGGTCCCCGACATCCGCGACGCCAACGTGACCGCGTTCAAGTCGGGCTGGAACTTCGGCGAGACCACCGAGGCCTTCGCGGTGCAGTACGAGATCAAGCCGGCCAAGATGAACGCCGGCACCTACCGCAACATCACCGGCAACCTGGCGCTGGCCTACGGGCTCGTCGCCGGTGGGGTGCAGTCGGGCCTGCACATCTTCCTCGGCACCTACCCGATCACCCCGGCGTCGGACATCCTGCACGAGCTGAGCAAGCACAAGCGGTTCGGCATCACCACCTTCCAGGCCGAGGACGAGATCGCCGGCATCGGCGCTGCGCTCGGCGCCTCGTTCGCCGGCTCGCTGGGCGTCACCAGCACCTCGGGCCCCGGCGTCGCCCTGAAGTCCGAGACCATCGGCCTCGCGGTGATGACCGAGCTGCCGCTCGTCGTGGTCGACGTGCAGCGTGGCGGCCCCTCGACCGGCCTGCCCACCAAGACCGAGCAGGCCGACCTGCTCCAGGCGATGTTCGGCCGCAACGGCGAGGCCCCCGTGCCGATCGTCGCCCCGCAGTCGCCCGGTGACTGCTTCGACGCGGCCGTGGAGGCCGTGCGGATCGCCGTCACCTACCGCACCCCGGTGATGCTGCTCTCCGACGGCTACCTCGCCAACGGCTCCGAGCCGTGGCGGATCCCCGAGCTCGACGAGCTTCCCACGATCGACCCCGCCTTCGCGACCGGCCCCAACCACGAGTCGGTGGACCCCAAGGACCCCGAGGGCGAGCCCGTCGCGGAGTTCTGGCCCTACCTGCGCGACGAGGAGACCCTCGCCCGCCCCTGGGCCGTCCCGGGCACCGCCGGCATCGAGCACCGCATCGGCGGGCTGGAGAAGGGCGACGGCCACGGCAACATCTCCTACGACCCCGGCAACCACGACTACATGGTCCGGATCCGCCAGGCCAAGGTGGACCGCATCGCCGAGTCGCTGCCGCCGCTGCGCGTCGACGACCCCAGCGGCCGCGCCAAGGTGCTCGTGCTCGGGTGGGGCTCGACGTACGGCCCGATCGGCGCCGCGTGCCGCCGCGTCCGCAAGGACGGCCACGACGTCGCGCAGGTCCACCTGCGCCACCTGAACCCGTTCCCGAAGGACCTCGGCGAGATCGTGAAGGGGTACGACGCCGTCCTCGTGCCGGAGATGAACCTCGGCCAGCTCTCGCTGCTGGTCCGCGCGCGCTACCTCGTCGACGCCGTCGGCTACAACCAGGTCCGGGGGCTGCCGCTGAAGGCCGCCGAGCTCGCCGAGGCGATCACCGACCTGATCCAGACCACCACCGGCGCCGACGACCTCGCCGTCGACGCCAGCACCTCCGAGGAGGTCACCCGATGACCGCGACCGAGCTCCCCTTCCCCGGCCTGGCCGGCGTACCCACGACCGACGAGAAGCTGACCGGCAAGGACTACACCTCCGACCAGGAGGTGCGCTGGTGCCCCGGGTGCGGCGACTACGCCGTGCTCAAGGCCGTGCAGTCGTTCCTGCCCGACCTCGGGCTGCGCAAGGAGAACATCGTCTTCGTGAGCGGCATCGGCTGCTCCTCGCGGTTCCCCTACTACCTCGACACCTTCGGGATGCACTCCATCCACGGCCGGGCCCCCGCGATCGCCACCGGCATCGCCACCGCCCGCGAGGACCTCTCGGTCTGGGTGGTGACCGGCGACGGTGACGCCCTGTCCATCGGCGGCAACCACCTGATCCACTCGATGCGCCGCAACGTGAACATGACGATCCTGCTGTTCAACAACCGGATCTACGGGCTCACCAAGGGGCAGTACTCCCCCACCTCCGAGCCGGGCAAGGTCACCAAGTCCACGCCCGCCGGGTCGGTCGACCACCCGTTCAACCCGGTCTCGCTGGCGCTCGGCGCCGAGGCGACGTTCGTGGCCCGCACGATCGACTCCGACCGCAAGCACCTCACCTCGGTGCTCGCCGCGGCCGCCGCCCACCGCGGCACCTCGCTGGTGGAGATCTACCAGAACTGCCCGATCTTCAACGACGGTGCGTTCGACGCGATCAAGAACCCCGACACCAAGGCCGACGCGATCATCCCGCTCGAGCAGGGCCAGCCGATCCGGTTCGGCCACGAGGGCTCGAAGGGCATCGTCCGCGCCGCCTCGGGCGGCGTCGAGGTGGTCGAGGTCGACGCCTCCAACGAGGCCGACCTGCTGGTCCACGACGCCCACACCGACGACCCGACGACGGCCTTCGCGCTGTCGCGGCTGACCGACGCGGGCATCCTGCACCAGTCGCCGATCGGCATCTTCCGCCAGGTCGACCGCGCGACGTACGACGACCAGGCCCGCGACCAGATCCGCACCGCCTCCGCCGCCCAGGACGACCAGCACGCCGCCCTCGGCGCGCTGATCAACGGCGGCGACACCTGGACGGTCGTCTAGCTCCCGGCGACGTCGGACTCCGCAGCCGACTTGAGCTGCGCGAGGCCCTTCTCGAAGTCCTTGCCGATCAGCCGGTCCATCGACACCACCTTGCCGAAGACGCCCATCAGGCCGCTCTGCTCCCCGGTCATCTCCCAGGTGACCTCGGTGCCGGCGGCGGCCGGCACCAGGTGGAAGGTGACCGCGCTGGTGGACTTGAAGGGCTTCAGGAACTCGAGTGCCACCCCCACGGCCTCGGCCGTCGACGAGGTGATCTCCATCGAACCGGCGCCGGCCTTGCGGTTGCCCTGCCAGGCGTAGCGCGCACCGACGCCCCGGTCGGGACCGGAGTAGTGCCGCTCCTGGTCGGGGTCCAGTCCCTCCCACGGTGACCAGCGGGGCCACGCGTGGAAGTCGTCGACCAGGGCGTGCACCTGCGCCGGCGGGGCGGCGACGGTGACCGAGCGCGAGACGGAGTAGGTGCTCATGGGCTTGACGGTAGACCCTCGTCCCAGTCAGGACCGTCCACGGCGTACGGTGATGACGTGAGCGACCAGCGACGCGGCTTCCTGCTCGGCGTCGCGGCGTACGTCATGTGGGGGCTGTTCCCGCTCTACTGGCCGCTGCTCGAGCCCGCCGGCGCTGTGGAGATCCTGGCCCACCGCGTGGCCTGGTCCATGGTCACGATGGTCGCGCTGACGGTCCTGCTCCGGCGCACGTCGCAGCTGCGGGCGATCCTTCGGTCGCGCCGCAGCCTCGTGCTGCTGACCATCGCCGCGGTGGTGATCGCGTTCAACTGGGGCGGCTTCATCTACGGCGTCAACGCCGGCCGGGTCGTCGAGGTGTCGCTGGGCTACTTCATCAACCCGCTCGTGACCGTGCTGCTCGGTGTGGTCGTCCTCGGGGAGCGGCTGCGCCCGGTGCAGTGGGCCGCGATGGGGCTGGCGGGCGTGGCCGTGGTGGTGCTCGCCGTCGACTACGGGCACCCGCCGTGGATCGCGCTCCTGCTGGCCGTCTCGTTCGGCACCTACGGGCTGGCCAAGAAGAAGGCCGACCTCGAGGCGGTCGAGAGCCTCACCTTCGAGACCATCGTGCTCTTCCCGGTCGCCCTCGGCTGGCTGGTCTGGCTCGCCGTCTCGGGCCAGGGCCACTTCAGCACCGACGGCGTGGGGCACGGCGTACTGCTGATGACGACGGGCCTGGTCACCGCCGTACCCCTGATCTGCTTCGGTGCCGCCGCCATCCGGATCCCGATGACCACGATCGGCCTGCTGCAGTACCTCGCCCCGACCCTGCAGTTCGCCATCGGCCTGCTCGTCTTCCACGAGGCGATGACCGACGTGAAGTGGATCGGCTTCGCCCTGGTCTGGGTCGCCCTCGTCGTCTTCACCCTCGACACCCTCCGCCACCGCAGTCGCCAGCTGCGGCTGGTGGCCCAGGCCAGCGCTGCGTGAGGGGTGGCGAAGTTTCACTAGGGCCCTAGTGAAACTGCCGCTGGGTGCACGAAACTTCACGCACCTAGCGGCAGTTTCATGCAGCCGGCCAGCGGCGTTCGCGACCGCCCGACCGCTTGGCGTCCACAGGCTCTGCGTGACCGAGGTTCTCCACAAGCCACCGCCGACTCGCTGGGTACGCCGCCACCGGCACCCCAGGATCGGGGACGTGGACGAGCTCTTCACCCTGCACCCCAACGGCCTCTTCCGTCGCTCCGAGGCGATCGATCTCGGCTACCGCGACCGTCACCTGGCAGCGGCGAAAGAGGCCAAGATCCTGGCTCGGACCAGGCACGGGGTCTACATGCCGTACGCCGCCTGGGACGCAGCCGACCCCCTCGAGCAGCACCGGCTCCTGTCACAGGCAGTCCTGCTGCGGCACGACAACCGGGTGGCGCTGAGCCACACCTCGGCGGCCGTGATGCTGGGTCTGCGCCTGCACGAGCCCGACCTCTCGCAGGTGCACGTGACCCGGCTCGACGGGAAGGGCGGTCGGCGGCTCGAACACGTCAGCTACCACGAGGGCCCCTGGTCTCCGGACGACATCTTCAGCCTGGACGAGATGCTGCTCGTCGATCCGGTCAGCGCCGCCGTCGGGGCGGCGGCGCTCACTTCGGTCGCCAAGGGGGTCGTGCTCCTCGACTCGCTCTACGACCTGGATCTCGGCACTCCAGACGACGTCGAGCGCCAGCGCAGGCGCGTCGAGCACCACCCCTTCTCCCAGCACCTGCACATGCCCGTCCGGCTGGCCCGGCCCGGCTCGCAGTCCGTCGGGGAGAGCCTGTGCCGGTGCCACTTCTTCTGGCAGCACATCCCCGAGCCCGTCCTCCAGTTCAGGGTGTACGACGACCAGGGCCGGCTCGTGGGCATCACCGACTTCGCGTGGCCCGAACAGCGGCTGCTCGGCGAGTTCGACGGCAAGATCAAGTACGGCAGGCTGCTACGCCCCGGTCGGACGCCCAGCGACGCGGTCTTCGACGAGAAGAAGCGCGAGGACAGGCTCCGCGACGCCACGGACTTCGGGATGATCCGATTCACCTGGGCTGACTTCCACCATCCCCAGGCGCTCGGAGACCGGGTGCGTCGCAAGCTAGCGACGCGCTTCGCCTCGTGACTGGGCCGCGGACCCGCCCGGCGTACGTCGTGGTGGTCGACGGCTGCACGATCCTGCCGCTGGTGACACGAAGTTTCGTGCATCTAGCGGCGGTTTCACTAGGGCCCTAGTGAAACTTCGCCCAGCGACGGCCGATCCACTAGGCCGGGGACAACCACCCGAACCCCGGGAGGTTCCGGAGCACGCCGAAGGTGAGGACCACGCCGAGCAGGAGCCACATCGTCCAGGCCGGGAGGGAGGTCGAGCGGGGGGCGGGGCGGCCGGTCTGGCGGAGCACGAAGCTGACGAACGCCAGGGCGAGGTAGGGCACGGCGAGGACGGCGAGCGGGTTGCGGGCCAGGGCGCCGCCGAGGTCGCCGTGCAGCAGGTCGTGGGTGGCGCGCAGGGCACCGCAGCCGGGGCAGTAGAGCCCGGTCGTGGCCAGGAACGGGCAGGTCGGGTAGTGGCCGGGCTGGTTCGGGTCCACCGTGAACAGCGTGGCCGCGGCGACGAGGCCGGCGCCGGTCACGGCTGCCACCGACCACGCCCCGCGCCGCCGGGCGGTGCCGGCGGGCGCGGGGCGTGTCGTGACGCTCAACGGCTCAGTAGCCGCTGGTCGTGGTGCTGGTGCTGCCGCTCAGGGAGATGACGCCCCCGACGATCAGCAGGATGTAGAGCACGAGCAGGACGACACCCACGATGGTGCTCCACAGGGCGAACTTGCGGGCCTTCGCCGAGGACTCCTGCGCGCCGGCGGCGTCGCCGGCGTTCCACTTGCTGTTGACCTGGGCCGCGAACACGATCGACGCGACGCCCAGGGGCAGGCAGCAGAACAGGGTGGACAGGATCGCCCAGACCAGGTGGTTGGGCGGCGGGCTGCCCTGGGGCACTCCGCCGTATCCCCCGCCGTAGCCGCCTCCAGGCGGCGGCGGAGGAGCTGATTCGTAGGATCCCCCGCCAGGCGGTGGCGTGTTGTAGGACATCGCCATCGTTCCCTTCCTTCGTGCGGGCGACCGATGTCCCCCGCGAACAGGCGCGACCCTACCCATTCCCACGCGTCGCGGGCGGCTTTTGTCCGCTCCGCGGCCGCACGGCGTACGACGGGTGGCCGCCATCCGCGCAGGCGGAGGTCAGGAGGAGCGGACCGCCACGACGTCGGCGAAGGCCTCGAGCGCCGTGCGGGCGGGCCCGTCGGGCAGCACCTTGAGCAGGGCCTTGGCCTCGCGCGCGAGGTTCACGACGTAGGCCCGGGCCTCACCCATGGCCGGGTGCGCGCGCAGCAGCTTCAGGGCCTCGGCGTGCAGCGCGTCGTCGGTCAGGTCGGCGTCGAGCAGCTCGATCAGCCGGGCGTCGGCGGGGTCCTGGGAGCGGCGGGCGATCAGCACGGGCAGCGTGGGCACGCCCTCGCGCAGGTCGGTGCCGGGGGTCTTGCCGGACTCCTCGCTCTCGGAGTCGATGTCGAGGATGTCGTCGGAGAGCTGGAAGGCGACGCCGACCTTCTCGCCGTACTCCGTCAGCGCCTCCTCGACGTCGCGGGGCGCGTGGGAGAAGCGGGCGCCGTAGCGGGCCGAGGTGGCGATCAGGGAGCCGGTCTTGCCGGCCACGACGCGCAGGTAGTGCTCGAGCGGGTCCTCCCCCTCGACCGGGCCGAGGGTCTCCAGGATCTGGCCCTCGACCAGCCGGGTGAACGTCTGGGCCTGGATCCGGACGGCGTCGGCGCCGAGCTCGGCGGTCAGCTCGGAGGACTTGGAGAACAGGAAGTCGCCGGTGAGGATCGCGACGTGGTTGTCCCAGCGGGCGTTGGCCGACTCGGCCCCCCGGCGGAGGTCGGCCTCGTCCATCACGTCGTCGTGGTAGAGCGAGGCCAGGTGGGTCAGCTCGACGACGCAGGCCGCGGTCAGCACGCCGTCGGCCGAGGAGTCGCCGGTCTCGGCGGCCAGCAGCACCAGCAGCGGGCGGAACCGCTTGCCGCCGGCCTGCATGAGGTGCTGGGCCGCCTCGGTGACGAAGCGGGCCTCGCTCTGCACGTGAACCATCAGCGCCTGCTCCACCTCGTCCATGCGGGCCCGGAGACGGGCCTCGAGGTCGGCGTCGAGGATGGGCAGGGCCAGACTGGAGCTCACCTGATGAATACTCCCACGCGGCCGAGAAGGTCGATCAGGGCGCCCGGCACGACGCCGAGCAGCAGGGTGGCGGCCACGCCGACCGCGATCACCGTGCCGGTCAGCGCGCTGGGCCGGGTGACGCTCGGGCCCTCGCCGACGGGCTCGGAGAAGAACATCATCACGATCACCTTGACGTAGAAGAACGCCGCGACCGCCGAGGTCAGCACCGCGACGATCACCACGGGCCAGGCGCCCGCGTTCAGGGCCGCGGCGAAGACCGCCCACTTGCCGGTGAAGCCGCTGGTCAGCGGGATCCCCGCCATGGCCAGCAGCAGGAAGGCGAACAGCCCCGCCACGAGCGGCGACTCCTTGCCCAGCCCCTGCCAGCGGGCGAGGTTGGTCGCCTCGCCGCCGCCGTCGCGGACCACGGTCACCAGGGCGAAGGCCGCCAGCGTCGTGAAGCCGTAGGTGGTCAGGTAGAACAGCACGGCGCTGACCCCGGTCAGGCTGCCGGGGGCGACGTCGGTCAGCGACCGGATCCCGAGGAACCCGGTCAGGATGAACCCGGCGTGGGCGATCGAGGAGTACGCCAGGAGGCGCTTGATGTCGGTCTGGGTCAGCGCGAGCACCGAGCCGATCACCATGGTCAGGATCGCGACGATCCAGATCATCGGCAGCCACTCGTTGCGGTTGGCGCCGAAGCAGACGTAGAACAGGCGCAGCAGCGCCCCGAAGGCGGCCACCTTGGTGCTCGCGGCCATGAACGCCGTGACGGCGGTGGGGGCACCCTGGTAGACGTCGGGGGTCCAGGAGTGGAACGGCGCGGCGCCGACCTTGAAGAGCAGGCCCACGCTGAGCATCGCGATGCCGCCGATGAGCAGGCCCTGGCTGCCGTCGCGACCCGAGACCGCCTGTGCGATCTGGGCGAAGCCCATCGAGCCGGCGTACCCGTAGATCAGGGCGATGCCGTAGACGAAGAACCCCGAGCTGAAGGCACCCAGGAGGAAGTACTTCAGCGCGGCCTCCTGGCTGAGCAGCCGGCGACGACGCGCCAGGCCGCAGAGCAGGTAGAGCGGCAGCGAGAGCACCTCGAGGGCGACGAACATGATCAGCAGGTCGTTCGCGGCCGGGAACAGCAGCATCCCCGAGATCGCGAACATCATCAGCGGGAAGACCTCGGTGTGCTCGAGGCCGCGGGTGGAGGCCTCGCGCTCGGCCTCGGTGCCGGGGAGCGCGGCGGCCTGCCCGGCGAACGGGAGCAGCCCACCCTCCAGGGCGCGCTCGGCGAAGAGCAGCACGCTGAGGACGCCGAGGACCAGGACGAGCATCCAGCAGAACAGCGCCGGGCCGTCGACGGCCAGCGCACCCATGGCCGCGACCGTGCCGGTCTTGGGCGAGCTCGTGCCGGGGTCGAGCCGCAGGAAGACGGCCACGGCCATCCCGAAGGCGGCGACCAGTCCGACGACGGCGAGCGCCACCTGCACGAGGTAGCGGCGCCCGCGGGGGGCGAAGGCCTCGATGAGGACGCCGACGACCGCGACGCCCAGGACGATCAGGACGGGCGAGACCGTGAAGTACTCGATCTTGGGGGCAACGAAGCCGTTCATGCGGGGTCCTCGCAGAGTCGTGCCATGAGCGAGCGCAGCGAGCCGCGCGCAGGAGTCTGTGGGGTGCTCACTTGGAGGCCTCCCCTTCGGTCACGGAGGGCTGCGGGTCGCTCTTGTCGACCTGAGCCATGGTGTGCTCGACGGCAGGATTGATCACGTCGAGGAGCGGCTTGGGGAAGAACCCGAGCACGATGATGAGCAGCAGCAGCGGGACGACGGCGGAGACCTCGCGGACGTTCAGGTCCCTCATCCCGACGACACCCTCACGGACGGGGCCGGTCATCGTGCGCTGGTAGGTCCACAGGATGTAGATCGCGGCCAGCACGATGCCGGGCACGGCGAAGGCCGCGGCCCACGGGGAGTGCACGAAGGCGCCGACCATGACGAGCAGCTCGGAGACGAACGGCGAGAGGCCCGGCAGCGACAGCGAGGACAGCCCCGCCACCAGGAACAGGCCGGCCAGCACGGGCGCGACCTTCTCGACGCCGCCGAAGTCGCTGATCTCGGCCGACCCGCGGCGCTTGATCATGTAGCCGGTGATCAGGAACAGCGCCGCCGTCGAGAGCCCGTGGTTGAACATGTAGAGGTTGGCGCCGGAGAGGCCCTGGCTGTTCATCACGAAGATGCCCAGCACGATGAAGCCGAAGTGCGACACGCTGGTGTAGGCGATCAGCCGGGAGATGTTCTCCGACCCGATCGCCATCAGTGCGCCGTACAGGATGCTGATGATCGCCAGCGTGACCACGACCGGGGTGGCCCAGCGCGACGCCTCGGGGAAGAGCTCGAGGCAGAACCGGATCATCCCGAAGGTGCCGATCTTGTCCAGCACGCTGACCAGCAGCACCGAGGTGCCCGGGGTCGCGTTGGCGGTGGTGTCGGGCAGCCAGGTGTGCACCGGGAACATCGGCGCCTTGATAGCGAAGGCGATGAAGAAGCCGAGGAACATCCAGCGACCGGCGGCGGTGCCGAAGTCCATCCTCGCCAGCTCGGTGATGAGGTACGTCGGGCCGCCCTCGGTCTTCGCCGACTCGACGTACAGACCGATCACCGAGGCGAGCATGATCAGCCCGCCCGCCAGCGAGAAGAGCAGGAACTTGACCGCGGCCCGGACCCGGTCGACGCCGCCGTAGCCCGCGACCAGGAAGTAGACCGGGATCAGCGTGGCCTCGAAGAACACGTAGAACAGGAACACGTCGGTGGCCGCGAAGACGCCGATGGACAGGCCCTCGAGGGCCAGGATCCAGGCGAAGAAGCCCTTGGCCCCGAAGGTGCCGTGGTCACCGTCGTTCCACGAAGCGACCATGACGACCGGGGTCAGGATCACGGTGAGCAGCACCAGGGAGAGCCCGATGCCGTCCAGCCCGAGGGCGTAGTGCGCGCCGAAGAGCTTGATCCAGACGAGGTCCTCGGTGAACTGCAGGCCCCGACCGGGCGTGTAGCCGATGGCCAGCCCGATGCCGAGGAGCAGGGTCGCCACCGAGAACGCCAGGGCGATCACCTTGGGAGCGCTGGAGGCCGCCCGCGCGGGCATCACGGTCAGCACGACCGCGCCCACGACGGGCAGGAGCAGGAGGATGGTCAGCCAGGGCAGGTTCATCCGAGGTTCACCACCACGAGTGCGAGAAGGACGAGAGCGGCACCCGCGAGGAGCGAGAGCGCGTAGGACCGGACGAAGCCGTTCTGGGCCAGGCGCAGACGGCCCGACAGGCCGCTGAACGCGGCCCCCGTGCCCTCGGCTCCGCCGTCGACCACCGTCCGGTCGAAGGCGGCCAGGCCGTGCGTGAAGCGGCGGCCGGGCTCGACGATGACCGCGTCGTTGAAGCGGTCGCCGTACAGGTCGTTGCGGCCGGCCGTGGTCAGGGCCGAGACCTGGGTGGGGGCCTCACGGGGCACGTCGCGCTTCATGAACAGCATCCAGGCGATCCCGACGCCGACCGCGACCACGAGCACCGCGAGCACGCTGATCACGATCGCCGGGAGCGGCGGCTCCTCGTGCGGGGCCACCCCCGTCACCGGGGACAGGAAGGTGACGATCCAGTCGTTGAGGAGCAGCAGGCCGCCCAGCAGCGACAGCGCGGCGAGCACGATCAGCGGGAACGTCATCACCTTGGGCGACTCGTGCGGGTGCACGTCGGGCTCCCAGCGCTCCTTGGTCAGGAACGTCATCAGCATCAGGCGCGTCATGTAGAAGCCGGTGACCCCGGCACCGAGCAGCGCGCAGATGCCGAGGACGAGGTTCTGCGACAGCGCGGTCTCGATGATCTTGTCCTTGGACCAGAAGCCGGAGAACCCGGGGAAGCCGATGATGGCGAGGTAGCCCATCGCGAAGGTCGCGAACGTCACAGGCATCGCCTTGCGGAGCGCGCCGTAGTGGCGCATGTTCACGTCGTCGTTCGTGCCGTGCATCACCGAGCCGGCGCCGAGGAACATGTTGGCCTTGAAGAAGCCGTGGGTCAGCAGGTGGAAGATCGCGAACGCGTACCCCGCGACGCCGAGGCCGGCCGCCAGGACCATGTAGCCGATCTGGCTCATCGTCGAGCCGGCCAGGGTCTTCTTGATGTCGTCCTTGGCGCAGCCGATCCAGGCACCCATCAGCAGCGTGATGGTGCCGATGATGGAGACCACGAGGCGGGCGTCGGCGGTGTACTCGAAGATGAACTGCGAGCGCACGATCAGGTAGACGCCCGCGGTGACCATGGTCGCGGCGTGGATCAGCGCCGAGACCGGGGTCGGGCCCTCCATCGCGTCCAGCAGCCAGCTCTGCAGGGGGAACTGCGCCGACTTGCCGCAGGCGGCGAGCAGCAGGAGCAGGCCGATCGCGGTCATCACGCCGTGCGAGGCGCCACTGGTCAGCGTCGAGACCTTGGCGAACGAGGTCGTGCCGAAGGTGACGAAGATCAGCCCGATGCCGAGCGAGAGGCCGATGTCACCGACGCGGTTGATCACGAAGGCCTTCTTGGCCGCGGCGGCCGCCGACGGCTTGTGCTGCCAGAAGCCGATCAGGAGGTACGACGCCAGGCCGACGCCCTCCCAGCCGAGGAAGATGCCGACGTAGTCCGAGGCGAGGACCAGCACGAGCATCGCGGCGACGAAGAGGTTCAGGTAGGCGAAGAAGCGCCGACGACGCTCGTCGTGCTCCATGTAGCCGATCGAGTAGACGTGGATCAGCGACCCGACCCCCGTGATCAGCAGCAGGAACAGCGACGAGAGCGGGTCGTAGAGCAGCCCCGCCTTGACCTCCCAGGCGCCCGAGCTGAACCAGGTCCAGAGGTCGACGCTGACCTGGCGGTCCGCAGCTCCGCGGCCCAGGATCGAGAAGAACAGCACCAGCGAGCAGACGAACGAGCCGACCACGGTGGCGGTGCCGAGCAGGTGGCCGAACCGGTCCGTACGCCGGCCACCGAGCAGCAGGATCGCGGCACCGAGGGCGGGCAGGGCGATGACGAGCACCAGGGGCAGCGCCAGGGAGCCGGCGCCGCTCGGGTCGACCACGGGGATCGTGTGGCCTTCCTCGGTCAGGACGCCCAGGGCAGATGAGATCAAGGTGAGTACCTCAGTACTTCAGCAGGCTGGCGTCGTCGACCGAGGCCGAGCGACGGGTGCGGAAGATGGTCATGATGATCGCGAGCCCGACCACGACCTCGGCTGCGGCCACGACCATGACGAAGAACGCCGCGACCTGCCCGTCGAGGTTGCCGTTGACGCGGGCGAAGGTGATCAGCGCCAGGTTGCTCGCGTTGAGCATCAGCTCGACGCACATGAAGACCACGATCGCGTTGCGCCGGGTCAGCACCCCGATGGCACCGATGGTGAACAGGATCGCGGACAGCACGATGAAGGGGGTGGCGCTCATCGACCGGCACCCCCGTTGCCGCTGGCGTCGTCACGCTGCGGCACCGAGTGGTCGCCGCCGCCGAGGGCCTCGACCTGGACGGCGCTGCCGGGGGCGCGGTTGACCGAGCCGCGGGCGGCCAGCACCCGCGAGATCGAGGCCTCCGACGGGGTGCCGTCGGGCAGCAGGGCCGGGGTGTCCACCGAGTTGTGCCGGGCGAAGACGCCGGGAGGAGGCAGCGGGCCGAGGTGCAGCCCGTGGTCGGCGTAGTCGCGCATCCGCTGGCGGGCGACGTCGCCCTGGCTCAGCTTGGGGGTCAGGCGCTCGCGGTGGGCGAGCACCATGGCGCCCAGGGCCGCGGTGATCAGCAGCGCCGAGGTCACCTCGAAGGCGAAGACGTACTTCGTGAACAGCACCTGGGCGATGGCCGGCACGTTGCCGGCCTGGTTGGCCGCGGTCAGCCCCGTGACGGTGCCGACCGAGACCTGGGCGACGCCCACGACGAGGGTGACGCCGAAGAGCAGCCCGACCAGCACGGCGAAGAGCCGCTGGCCGCGGATGGTCTCCACGATGGAGTCCGAGGAGTCCACGCCGACGAGCATCAGCACGAACAGGAAGAGCATCAAGATGGCGCCGGTGTAGACGATGATCTGCACCGCGAAGAGGAACGGCGCGTCCTGCACGGCGTACAGCACGGCGAGGCTGATCATCACGACCGCCAGCAGCAGGGCGCAGTGCACGGCCTTGCGGGCGAACAGCAGCCCGAGCGCACAGACCACCATCACCGGCGCGAGGATCCAGAAGGCGATCATGCCGGGCCCTCCTCGTCACGCCGGCGGAGCGTGCCGCGGTAGTAGTCGCCCTCGTCCTCGCCCAGCTTCATCTCGTGCGGGGGCTGCTCCATGCCGGGCAGCAGCGGGGCGAGCAGGTCGGACTTCTCGTAGATCAGGTCGGCCCGGTTGTTGTCGGCCAGCTCGTACTCGTTGGTCATCGTCAGCGCGCGCGTCGGGCAGGCCTCGATGCACAGGCCGCACAGGATGCACCGCAGGTAGTTGATCTGGTAGACGCGGCCGTAGCGCTCACCGGGGCTGAACCGGCCGGACTCGTCACCCTCGCCGTCGACGTTCGAGGCACCCTCGACGTAGATCGCGTCGGCCGGGCAGGCCCACGCGCACAGCTCGCAGCCGATGCACTTCTCCAGCCCGTCGGGCCAGCGGTTCAGCTGGTGACGGCCGTGGAAGCGAGGAGCCGTGGGCTCCTTCTGCTCGGGGTACTGCTCGGTCACGACCTTGCGGAACATCGTCCGGAAGGTGACTCCGAACCCGGCGACCGGGTCCCAGAGCTGCTCCTTGAGCGTGGCCATCAGCGCTTCCCTCCACGAGGTGTGTCGGCGTCGGTCGCGGCGGCGACCGGCATGGGCGGCACGGGGTAGCCGCCGGCGAAGGCGTCGAAGGGCTCCTCGGCCCCGACGCCGGTGTCCTGGTCCTGGTCGCCCTTGTCGGGCACGAACAGCAGCACCACGACGAGGACGGCGAGCACGGCCGCGGCCCCGAAGAGCCAGCCCTGGCTGAAGCCGCCGCGCAGGTCCACGACCCTGATGGCGGCGACGGCCACGATCCACACGACCGACGCCGGGATCAGCACCTTCCAGCCGAAGGCCATGAACTGGTCGTAGCGCAGCCGCGGCAGCGAGCCCCGCAGCCAGATGAACATGAAGATGAAGAACAAGACCTTGCCCATGAACCACAGGAAGGGCCAGTAGCCCTCGTTGGCGCCGGCCCAGATCTTGTCGATGAAGAACGGGGCGCGCCAGCCGCCGAGGAAAAGCGTCGTGGCCAGGGCCGAGACCGTGGCCATGTTGATGTACTCGGCCAGGAAGAACAGGGCGAACTTCAGCGAGGAGTACTCCGTGTGGAAGCCGCCGACCAGCTCGCCCTCGGCCTCGGGGAGGTCGAAGGGCGCGCGGTTGGTCTCCCCGACCATGGCGATCACGTAGATCACGAACGACGGGATCAGGGTGAAGACGAACCAGACGTCCTTCTGCGCGTTGACGATCTCCGAGGTGGACATCGAGCCGGCGTGCAGGAAGACCGCCACCAGCGCGAGGCCCATGGCGACCTCGTAGGAGATCATCTGGGCGCTCGAGCGCAGCCCGCCGAGCAGGGAGTACGTCGACCCGCTGGACCAGCCGCCGAGCACGATGCCGTAGATGCCGATCGAGGCGATCGCCATCACGAAGATCACTGCGACGGGCATGTCGGTCAGCTGCAGCGGCGTGGTGATGTCGGTGAAGGGGACCTTGACCTCGGGGCCGAACGGGATCACCGAGAAGGTCACGAACGCGGGGATGACCGCGATCACCGGGGCGATCACGAAGACCAGCTTGTCGGCCGCCTTGGGGACGATGTCCTCCTTCAGCGCCAGCTTCACCCCGTCGGCGAGGCTCTGCAGCAGGCCGAAGGGGCCGTTGCGGTTGGGGCCGATGCGGTGCTGCATCCGGGCCACGACCCGGCGCTCCCACCAGATGTTGAACAGGGTGAGCAGCACCAGGACGACGAAGATCAGCACGGCCTTGACGATGACCAGCCAGACCGGGTCCTTGCCGAAGGCGCTGAGGCCCACGGTGGTGTCCAGCGGGGTGAGCCCGACGAGGGCGGTGAGCGGGTGGTTCATCGGGCGCCTCCGACGATGGTGGTGATCGCGACCGAGGAGCCGGCCGGCCCGACGACGTGGCGCACGGCCGCCCCCGGCGCGCTGGCCGGGGCCCAGACCGTGCCCGGGGCGAGGTCGGCCACGCCGATCGGCAGGTCGATCGCGCCCAGCGGGCCGCTCAGGGTGACCAGGTCGCCGGTGCGGGCACCGAGCTGCTCGAGGGTCGAGGGTCCGACCAGGACGACCGCCGCGCGGGAGGTACGCCGCATCGCGTCGTCGCCGTCCTGCATGCGGCCGTCGTCCAGCAGCTGCTTCCAGGAGGCGAGGACGAGCTCGTCGCTCTCCTCACCGAGCTCGGTGAGGTGGACGGCGTCGTCGTCGCGGCGCACGGGGTCCGAGACGAGGGAGCGCTCGCCGTCCCACGGGCCGACCTGGCCCATCTCGTCCCAGACCTGCTCGGGGGTGCGGAAGCCCAGCGAGGCGCCGAGCTCCTCGGCGATGCCGGCCAGCACCCGCAGGTCGGGCAGCGAGCCCGGGTGGTGCAGGACCTTGCCGAACGGGCGGACCCGGCCCTCCCAGTTGACGAAGGTGCCGGAGCGGTCGGTCACCGGCGCGACGGGGAAGACCACGTCGGCGGCCCGGGTGACGTCGGACTCGCGCAGCTCCAGGGCGACCACGAAGCCGGCGGTGGCCACGGCCTGGCGGGCCAGCTCGGGGTCGGCCAGGTCGCCCAGGTCCACGCCGCCGACGACCAGGCCGCCGAGCTCTCCCGCGGCCGCGGCCGTGAGGATCGCGTCGCCGTCGCGGCCGGGGGTCTCGGGCAGGTGCTCGACGCCCCAGGCGGTGGCCAGGTCGACCCGGGCGGAGGCGTCGGCGACCGGACGGCCACCGGGCAGCAGGTTGGGCAGGGCACCGGCCTCGACCGCACCGCGGTCACCGGCCCGGCGCGGGATCCACGCGACGCGGGCGCCGGTGGTGGAGGCCAGCTCGCTCACCGCGGCGAGGGCGCCGGGGACGCCGGCCATGCGCTCGCCGACGAGCAGCAGGCCGCCGCTGTCGAGCGCCACCGAGCCGTCGTGGGCCAGGGCCGCGATCGCGGCCGGCTCGTCGCCGGGCCGCGTCGGGATCAGGGTGCCCGACATCTTGTGCAGGCCACGCGAGGTGAACGGCGCGATGGAGTAGATCGGCAGGTTCCGACCACGGGCCGACTTGCGCAGGCGCAGGAAGACCGTGCCGGCCTCGTCCTCGGGCTCCAGGCCCACCAGGACGACGGAGCGGGCGGTCTCGAGGTCGGCGTACGTCACGGCGCCGGAGTGCGGGCCGCCGAGCACCACCTGGGCGGCCAGGAAGTCGGCCTCCTCGGCGGAGTGGACGCGGGCGCGGAAGTCGATGTCGTTCGTGCCGAGCGCGACCCGGGCGAACTTGCCGTAGGCGTAGGCGTCCTCGGCGGTCAGCCGACCACCGGTGAGGACGCCGACGCCGCCGGCGGCGCGCGCCGCGGCCAGGCCGCGGGCGGCCACGACGAAGGCCTCGGGCCAGCTGGCGGGACGCAGCTCGCCGTCGTCGGCGTCGCGCACCATCGGATAGGTCAGCCGGTCGGTCTGGGTGGCGTAGGTGAAGCCGAAGCGGTCCTTGTCGGTGATCCACTCCTCGTTCACGTCGGCGTCGTCGCCGGCCAGGCGGCGCATCACCTTGCCGCGGCGGTGGTCCACGCGGATGGCCGAGCCGCAGGCGTCGTGCTCGGCGACCGACGGGGTGGAGACGAGGTCGAACGGCCGCGAGCGGAAGCGGTAGGCCGAGGAAGTGAGCGCGCCGACCGGGCAGATCTGGATGGTGTTGCCGGAGAAGTAGCTCTCGAAGGGCTCCTTCTCGTAGATGCCGACCTGCTGCAGGGCGCCACGCTCGATCAGCGCGATGAACGGGTCACCGGCGATCTGCTCGGAGAAGCGGGTGCAGCGGGCGCACAGCACGCAGCGCTCGCGGTCGAGCAGCACCTGGGCGGAGATGTTGATCGGCTTGGGGTAGAGCCGCTTGTGCTCGGTGAACCGGCTCTCGCCGCGGCCGTTGCTCATGGCCTGGTTCTGCAGCGGGCACTCGCCGCCCTTGTCGCAGACGGGGCAGTCGAGCGGGTGGTTGACCAGCAGCAGCTCCATCACGCCCTGCTGGGCCTTGTCGGCCACCGGCGAGGTCGCCTGGGTGTTCACGACCATGCCCTCGGCCACGGTGATCGTGCAGGAGGCCTGGGGCTTGGGGATGGGGCGGCCGTTGCCGGCGTCGGGAACGTCGACCAGGCACTGGCGGCAGGCACCGACAGGAGCCAGGAGCGGGTGGTCGCAGAACCGCGGGATCTGGACGCCGATCTCCTCCGCGGCCCGGATCACCAGGGTGTTCTTGGGCACCGAGACCTCGATGCCGTCGATGGTCAGGGTGACCTCGTCGGACTTCTCCACGGTGCCGCGCGACTTCTCCGGGGTGGTCGTCATGCCGAGACTCCCTCTGCTGCGAAGACCGTGGAGGCGTGCCGGTCGAAGGGGCAGCCGCCGTGGGTCAGGTGGGCGAGGTACTCCTCGCGGAAGTACTCCACCGACGAGCTGATCGGGCTGGTCGCGCCGTCACCGAGGGCGCAGAACGAGCGGCCCAGGATGTTGTCGCAGACGTCGAGCAGCAGGTCGAGGTCGGACTCGCTGCCCTTGCCCTGCTCGAGGTTGGCCAGGGTCTGGGCGAGCCACCACGTGCCCTCGCGGCAGGGCGTGCACTTGCCGCAGGACTCGTGCTTGTAGAACTCGGTCCAGCGCAGCACGGCCCGGACCACGCAGGTGGTCTCGTCGAAGATCTGCAGCGCGCGGGTGCCCAGCATCGAGCCGACCCCGGCGACGCCCTCGAAGTCGAGCGGCACGTCGAGGTGCTCGGCGGTCAGCAGCGGGGTGCTGGATCCGCCGGGTGTCCAGAACTTCAGCTCGTGGCCCTCGCGCACGCCGCCGGCCAGGTCGAGCAGCTCGCGCAGGGTGATCCCCAGCGGCGCCTCGAACTGGCCCGGGTTCGTGACGTGCCCCGAGAGCGAGAAGATGCCGTAGCCCTTGGACTTCTCGGTGCCCATGGAGGCGAACCACTCGGCGCCGCGGTCGATGATGCTCGGTACGGAGGCGATCGACTCGACGTTGTTGATCACGGTCGGGCTGGCGTAGAGGCCGGCCACGGCGGGGAACGGGGGGCGCAGGCGCGGTTGGCCACGACGGCCCTCCAGCGAGTCGAGCAGCGCGGTCTCCTCGCCACAGATGTAGGCGCCGGCACCGGCGTGCACGATCAGGTCGAGGTGGTAGCCCGAGCCGTGGATGTCCTCGCCGAGGTGGCCCGCGAGGTAGGCCTCCTGGACCGCGCGCTGGAGGCGGCGGATGACGTGCAGGATCTCTCCGCGCACGTAGATGAAGGCGGTGTGCGCCCGGATGGCGTAGGCGCTGATGATCACGCCCTCCACCAGCGTGTGCGGGCTCGCCATCATCAGCGGGGTGTCCTTGCAGGTGCCCGGCTCCGACTCGTCGGCGTTGACCACGAGGTACTTCGGGTTCGGGTTGTCCTGGGGGATGAAGCCCCACTTCATGCCGGTCGGGAAGCCCGCGCCGCCGCGTCCGCGCAGGTTCGAGGCCTTGACGGTCTCGACCACGTCGGCGGGGGCCATGGCCAGCGCCTTGCGCAGGCCGGCGTACCCGCCCTGCTGCTCGTACGCCGCGAGGGTCCAGGACCGCTCGTCGCCCCAGTTGTCGGTCAGGACCGGGGTCAGGGTGTCGATGGGGTTGCTCACTTGTCGTCCCCTCCCGGGTTGGCCGGGTTGTCCTCGTGCTTGGCGTCGGCGCCGGACTCCTTGACGGCCGCGTCGGACGCGGCCTCCTTGCTCTCCGGGGCGCCGGCGGCCTTGCCCTCGGTGGTGGAACCCTCGGCGGTGTCGGCGCCCTGGGCCTTGCTGTCCCGTGCCTGCGCGGCCTCGTCGAGGCTGGGGGCGGTCCACCCCTCGCGGCGGGCGATCTCGAGCCCGACCAGCGAGGCAGGGCCCGCCGAGGGGCCCTCGTCGGCGAGGTCGTCGGGGAAGCCGGCCAGCACGCGCTCGGCCTGGCGCCAGGTGACCAGCCGCGGCCCGCGCGTCGAGGTGCGCTCGACGCCGGAGCGGAGGTCGTCGACCAGCGTGGTCGCCGACTCGGGGGTCATGTTGTCCATGAACTCCCAGTTGACGGTCATCACCGGCGCGTAGTCGCACGCGGCGTTGCACTCGATGTGCTCAAGCGTCACCTTGCCGTCGTCGGTGGTCTCGTCGTTGCCGATGTCGAGGTGGCTCTTGAGCCGGTCGAAGATCAGGTCGCCGCCCATGACGGCGCACAGGGTGTTGGTGCAGACCCCGACGTGGAAGTCACCGACGGGGCGGCGCTTGTACATCGTGTAGAAGGTCGCGACCCCGCTGACCTCGGCGGCGCTGATGCCCAGGATGGCGGCGCACGCCTCGATGCCGCGGGCCGTCACGCGGCCCTCGGCGCTCTGCACGAGGTGCAGCATCGGCAGCAGGCCCGAGCGGGCCTGGGGGTAGCGCGCGGCGATCTGCTCCAGCTCGGCGTACGTCGTGGGGTCGAGCGGCTCCTCGCGCGCCACCTGCGTGGTGGAGACGGAGCTGGCGGTCGTGTCGTCGTCGACGCCAGGGATGCGGCCCTCGGTCATCGGTCGACACCTCCCATCACGGGGTCGATGGAGGCGATGGCGACGATGACGTCGGCGACCTGGCCGCCCTCGCTCATCACCGACGTGGCCTGCAGGTTGACGAAGGACGGGTCGCGGAAGTGCGCCCGGAAGGGGCGGGTGCCGCCGTCGGAGACCACGTGGGCGCCGAGCTCGCCGCGGGGCGACTCGACCGGCACGTAGGCCTGGCCGGGAGGCACCCGGAAGCCCTCGGTGACCAGCTTGAAGTGGTGGATCAGGGCCTCCATCGACTCACCCATGATGTGCTTGATGTGGTCGAGGCTGTTGCCCATGCCGTCGGAGCCGATCGAGAGCTGGCTCGGCCAGGCGATCTTCTTGTCGCCGATCATGACCGGGGCGCCCTCGAGGTCGGCGAGCCGGTTCACGGCCTGCTCGACGATCTTCAGCGACTCCCACATCTCGTCGAGGCGGATCCGGAAGCGGCCGTAGGCGTCCATGCTGTCGCGGGTGACGACCTCGAAGTCGTAGTCCTCGTAGCCGGAGTAGGGCTGCATCTTGCGCAGGTCCCACGGGTAGCCGGTCGAGCGCAGCACCGGGCCGGTGATGCCCAGCGCCAGGCAGCCGGCGAGGTCGAGGTGTCCCACGTCGACGAGGCGGGCCTTGAAGATCGGGTTGGCGTTGCAGAGGGCGGCGTACTCCGGCAGGCGCTTCTTCATCAGCGCGAGGAAGTCGCGGATCGCGTCCAGGCCGCCGGGGGGCATGTCCTGGGCGACGCCGCCGGGGCGGATGAACGCGTGGTTCATCCGCAGGCCGGTGATCAGCTCGAACAGGTCGAGGACCAGCTCGCGCTCGCGGAAGCCGATGGTCATCACGGTCAGGGCGCCGATCTCCATGCCGCCGGTCGCGATCGCGACCAGGTGGGAGGAGATCCGGTTGAGCTCCATCAGGAGCACCCGCATGACCTGGGCCTTCTCGGGGATCTGGTCCTCGATGTCGAGCAGCTTCTCGACCCCGAGGCAGTAGGTCATCTCGTTGTAGAACGGGGAGAGGTAGTCCATCCGGGTGCAGAAGGTGACGCCCTGCACCCAGGAGCGGTACTCCATGTTCTTCTCGATGCCGGTGTGCAGGTAGCCGATGCCGCAGCGGGCCTCGGTGACGGTCTCGCCCTCGAGCTCGAGGATGAGTCGCAGGACGCCGTGGGTGGAGGGGTGCTGGGGCCCCATGTTCACGACGACCTTGTTGTCGTGCTCCTCCGAGATGCCCTGGGTGATGGAGTCCCAGTCCTGGCCGGTGACGGTGAAGACCCGCCCCTGGCTGGTGTCGGCCTCGGTGGCGGCGTACGGGTCGGCGGTCACGCCTTCGTTGGTCGAGCTTGTCGAGACCATCAGTTGTAGCTCCTCCGCTGGTCGGGCGGGGGAACCGTCCCGCCCTTGTACTCCACCGGGATTCCGCCCAGCGGGTAGTCCTTGCGCTGCGGGTGTCCGGGCCAGTCGTCGGGCATCTGGATCCGGGTGAGGGCGGGGTGGCCGTCGAAGACGATTCCGAAGAAGTCGAAGGCCTCCCGCTCGTGCCAGTCGGCGGTCGGGTAGGTGGCCGCCACGCTGGGGACGTGCGGATCCGCGTCGGGCGCGGTGACCTCGAGGCGGATCCGACGGTTGTGGGTCATCGAGAGCAGGTGGTAGACGACGTGCAGCTCACGGCCGCGGTCGTCGGGGTAGTGCACGCCGCTGATGCTGGCGCACAGCTCGAAGCGCAGCGCCTGCTCGTCGCGCAGCGCCTTGACCGTGGCGAGGAGGTCCTCGCGGCGGATGAAGAACGTGATCTCGCCGCGGTGGACGACGACCTTCTCCACGGCCGTGTCGAGGCCGCCCGAGCGGTGGGCGTCGGCCAGCGCCGTGGCCACCTCGTCCATCCACCCGCCGTACGGCGGCTGCGACCCGGCCGGCATCTCGACCGGCTTGTTGAGCCCGCCGTAGCCGGAGGTGTCGCCGGTGCCGCGGACGCCGAACATGCCCTGGCGACGACCGATCTGCTCGCCGCCGCCGTCGGGGAGGTTCTCCGGCATCCGGTCGGTGGAGTCCACCTCGGTGCCGGTGGGGCTGAGCGGCCCGGTCGTGGAGTCGAGCTTCTCGCCGGTGGTGTCGTCGGCCATCAGCGGAGAAGGCCCTTCATCTGGCTGGTGGGCAGGGCGTTCAGGCCGACCGTCTCCTGCTCCTCGATCTCGCGGAGGCGGTTCGGGCCGAGCTTGGTCGCCTGGACCTGGTCGTGCAGCTTGAGGATCGCGTCGATCAGCATCTCCGGGCGGGGCGGGCAGCCGGGGAGGTACATGTCGACGGGCACCACGTGGTCGACACCCTGGACGACGGCGTAGTTGTTGAACATGCCGCCGGAGCTGGCGCACACGCCCATGGCCAGGACCCACTTGGGCTCGGCCATCTGGTCGTAGATCTGGCGCAGCACGGGGGCCATCTTCTGGCTGACCCGGCCGGCGACGATCATCAGGTCGGCCTGGCGCGGGCTGGCCCGGAAGACCTCCATGCCGAAGCGCGCCAGGTCGTACTTCGGGCCGCCGCTGGTCATCATCTCGATGGCGCAGCAGGCCAGGCCGAAGGTGGCGGGCCAGAACGACGCCTTGCGCATGTAGCCGGCGACGCCCTCGACGGTGGTGAGCAGCACGCCGCTCGGAAGCTTTTCCTCGAGTCCCATCTCAGTCCTTCATCCGTGCTCGGTGCCGGTCGCTCTCGCTGGCGGTCGTGCGGGTCAGTCCCACTCCAGCCCGCCGCGGCGCCAGACGTACACGTAGGCGACGAAGACGGGGACGATGAAGAGGACCATCTCGATCAGACCGAAGAGCTCCATCTGGTCGAACGCCACGGCGATCGGGTAGAGGAAGACGATCTCGATGTCGAAGACGATGAACATCATCGCGGTGATGTAGTAGCGCACGGGGAAACGACCGCCGCCGACCGGCTGGGGCGTCGGCTCGATGCCGCACTCGTAGGAGTCGAGCTTGGCGCGGTTGTAGCGCTTGGGACCGGTCAGCGAGCTGACGGCCACCGAGAAGATCGCGAACCCTGCCGCGAGAATCATCAGCGCCAGGACGGGCGTGTAGAGTTCCATGATCCTCCTTGCGAACCGCACCGTGTTCGTGAACATGTGAAACGCTTCACGAACTGTGACGGAGCCAGCATAGAGGTCTCCATCACATCGCGCGAACCCCCACCCCGGGGGTGCTGGCACGCTGCTGACCAGCACATTTAGGCAAGGGTCTCGTTGCCTAAATCGGCGTACGCCGGAGGTCGCGGCTTTCGTCCCTTGCCCGCGCAGCGGCCCGAGGAGCAACCTGGGAGAGGAGCCGAGGAGGTGCCCCATGACCCTCGCGACCAGCGCGGTGGCGGTGATGCTCCCGGTCGAGGACGTCGACCGGGCCACGGAGTTCTACGTCGAGAAGCTCGGCCTCGACTGCACCGGGACCAACGGTGAGGGCAGCGCGATGCTCACCCTGGCCGGCGGCACCCCCCTGCTGCTGCTGCCCCGCCCGGGTGCCCCCCGCTCGACCGCGACGGCGCTGAGCTGGGAGGTCGAGGACGTGTCCGCCGAGGTCCGCGAGCTCGAGGCCCGCGGGGTGACCTTCCAGGACTACGACCTGCCGGGCCTGAAGACCGTCGACCACGTCTGCGAGCTCGACAGCGAGCGCGCGGCCTGGTTCTCCGACCCCGACGGCAACATGCTCTGCCTGCACGAGCGCACGGGCTGAACCGCGAGGGCTACTTCGTGGCGTGGTGCAGGGCCACGATGCCCCCGGAGAGGTTGCGCCAGCGCGCGCTGCTCCAGCCGGCCGACTCGATCCTGGCCGCCAGCGCGGGCTGGTCGGGCCACGCCCGGATGGACTCGGCGAGGTAGACGTAGGCGTCGGGACTGGAGGAGACCGCACGCGCCACGGGCGGGAGCGCCTTCATGAGGTACTCCAGGTAGACGGTGCGGAACGGCGACCAGGTGGGGCTGCTGAACTCGCAGACCACCAGGCGGCCGCCGGGGCGGGTCACCCGGGCCATCTCGCGCAGGCCGGCCACGGGGTCGACGACGTTGCGCAGGCCGAAGGAGATCGTCACCGCGTCGAAGGTGTCGTCGGCGAAGGGCAGCCGGGTGGCGTCACCGGCGGTGAAGGGCAGGTGCGGCAGGTGCTGCTTGCCCACGCGGAGCATCCCCACGGAGAAGTCGCAGGGCACGACCTCGGCCCCGAGGTCGCGGAAGGGCTGCGACGAGGTGCCGGTGCCGGCCGCGAGGTCGAGCACCCGCTCGCCCGGCTGCGGGTCGACCGCCCGGACCACGGCGTGCCGCCAGCGACGGTCCTGGCCCAGGGACAGCACGTCGTTGGTCAGGTCGTAGCGCTGGGCGACGGCGTCGAACATCGCCTGCACCTCGGCCGGCTGCTTGTCGAGGTCGGCGCGGGTCATCGGGGGATCACGGGGTCAGCCTATGCAGCGCCCGGTGGCCGTCGGCGGGTGGCCGACACCCCGGACAGAACCGAACGCGCCGCCGGAGCGTCGTAGGAGCAGGGAGTCCCGACGACGATTGGATGGCGCCATGTCCTCACGACGAAGCAGGATCGTCGAGGTGGTCGTCGTGACCGCCCTGCTGGTGGGCACCGGCACGCTCGGCTGGGCGATGGCCAGCGACCGCGGGGCGACGGCCTCGGCGGCGTCTTCCTCGGCGGCGTCGACCTCGGCGGCGTCCTCGACCTCGACGAGCGCTCGCCCCGCCGGCACCTCTCCTTCCGCCTCCCCGTCGGCGCGGCCCCAGGCCCGGCCCCGGCGCCCCTCGGGCAGCACCGCCTCGCGGGTCGGCGCCCCGCTGCCGTCGGCGCGGCCCAGCGCCACCCCTCCCCCGGGGCCGCGCCTGCTCGGCCCGGGGGACGCCGGCACCCGGGTGCGCGACCTGCAGGCCCGGCTGCGCCAGATCTCGTGGTACGTCGGTGACGTGGGCGACGACTACGGCCCGGCCACGACCGCCGCGGTCCGCGGGTTCCAGGCCAAGCGCCGGATCGCGGTGACCGGGTACGTCGACCAGCGCTCGCTCGACCGGCTCGGCGCGATGACCCGGCAGCCCACCACCGACGAGCTCGCCAACCGGCTGCCCGGCAGCACCACGACCACGGCCGCCCTGGACGAGCGGTGCACCACCGGCCGGGCGCTGTGCGTCGACAAGACCAGCAGCACCGTGCGCTGGGTCGTCGACGGCACCGTGCGCCGCACGATGGCGGTGCGCTTCGGGTCGGCGTACACCCCCACCCGCGAGGGGCTCTTCCACGTCGACCGGAAGTCGCGCGACCACGTCTCGAACCTCTACGGCTCCTCGATGCCGTTCGCGATGTTCTTCAGCGGCGGCCAGGCGGTGCACTACTCCTCCGACTTCGCCGCTCGCGGGTACGCCGGCGCCTCCCACGGCTGCGTCAACGTGCGCGACCTGGCCGGCATCGCGTGGCTGTTCGACCAGGTCGCCGTGGGCGACGCGGTGGTGGTCTACCGCTCCTGACGGGTGGTCCGCAGACGGCTTCGAGGCCCCACGTACCCTCGTGACGTGACCAGCTCGAGCGCCCGCACCGACGTGCCGGCCGGCCGTCTCGTGGCGCGGACCACCGAGCTGCTCGCCCCGGACCTGCCCGCGGCGCTGGTCGACCTGCTGCCCGCCACCGACCCGATGGCGTGGCTCCGGCGCGGCGAGGGCATCGTGGCCTGGGGCGTCGCGGCCGAGTGCCGCACCTCCGGCGCCGACCGGTTCGCCGACGCCTCGGACTGGTGGCGCGAGATCTCCTCCGGCGCCGTGGTGCGCGACGAGGTCACCCTGCCCGGCACCGGCCTGGTCTGCCTGGGCAGCTTCGCCTTCGCCGACGACCCGGGCGACAGCGTCCTGGTCGTCCCCCGCGTCGTCGTCGGCACCCGCGGCGGCCGCTCGTGGATCACCGTGGTGGGCCGCGACGAGCTCGGGCACCCCGCCCGTCCTGGTCGCCCAGGACGCCCCCGAGGCACCCCGCGGGGTGGCCTTCGCCGACGGCGCGATGAGCGGCGCCGCGTGGGAGTCCGTCGTCGCGGACGCCGTGGCGCGCATCGGTGCCGGGGAGCTGGAGAAGGTCGTCCTCGCGCGCGACCTGATCGCGACCGCCGACCGCGACATCGACGTGCGCTGGCCGCTGCGCAAGCTGGCCACGTCGTACGAGATGTGCTGGACCTTCCACGTCGACGGGCTCTTCGGCGCGACGCCGGAGATGCTCGTCCGCCGCGAGCGGGGCCTGGTCACCTCGCGGGTGCTGGCCGGCACGATCCGGCGCACCGGTGACGACTCCCGCGACGCGGCCCTGGCCGGCCAGCTGGCGCGCTCGTCGAAGGACCTCGAGGAGCACGAGTACGCCGTCCGCTCGGTCGCCGACTCGCTCGCGCCGTTCTGCTCCTCGACCAACGTGCCCGAGGTGCCGTTCGTGCTGCACCTGCCCAACGTGATGCACCTGGCCACCGACGTCGCGGGCGTCGTGCACGACCACGGCGACGGGCACCACGACGGGCAGCAGCCGGGCGCCACGGTGCTCGAGCTCGCCGCCGCCCTGCACCCCTCGGCCGCCGTCGGCGGCACCCCCACCAAGGTCGCGGTGGAGCTGATCGAGGAGATCGAGGGCATGCAGCGCGGGCGGTACGCCGGCCCGGTCGGTTGGATGGACGCCTCGGGCGACGGGGAGTTCGGCATCGCCCTGCGCTCGGCCGAGATCTCCGGGCGACAGGTGCGGCTGTTCGCGGGCTGCGGCATCGTCGCGAGCTCCGAGCCGGAGTCCGAGCTGGCCGAGGCCCAGGCCAAGTTCCTCCCGGTCCGCGACGCGCTGACCGACTGACCCGCCCGGGCCCGCGCCCGTTCGGGGTCAGGGCCTGCGGCGGACGACCATCGGCGACGGGTCGGGCGGGGCGTGCTCGGGCACCCGCTCGTTCTGCCGCTCGCGCACGGCGACCTTGATCTGCTGCAGGTTGTTGCGCAGCAGGTCCGAGACCAGCTCGTCCATCCGGGGGTCCTGCAGCATCTGCACCAGCACCCGCAGGGTGGTCTCGCTGACCTGGCCCACGACGGCGTCGTACCCCGGCAGCCGACCGACCACCCGGGCCGCGGGGTCCTGCCGCACCTTCTCCGCGATCAGGGCGACCAGCTCGTCGTGGTTCTCGAGCAGCGCCGCGGAGATGTTCTTGGTGTAGTGCCCGGTCTGGATCACGTCGGCGACCTCGTCGAGCACCGCGATCGTGATCGGCCGCTTGACCAGGTCGACGAACCACTGGCTCAGCTTGTTGATCCGGCGGATCACGAACGGGGCCCGCATGCCCCGGCGCACGAGCACGCGGGTCAGCACGGCCGCACCGATGGTGAGCACCAGGAACAGGGCGACCACCAGCAGCACGATCTCGGTCAGGGAGCGCTCCCGCAGCCAGTCGATCACGCGCCCATGATGCCTGGGTCGGGGTCGCGGCGTGGCCCGACCGTGCTCACAGGTCGGCGCCGGCGTCCAGGCGGGTGTAGGTCTGCGCGCGCTGGCCGAGCATCCGACCGAGGTGGGCGTCGGCCATCGCGAGCCCGACGTCGCTGTAGACCGCGTCGTGGATCGCGAGCGAGCGCGGCGCACCCACGGCCCGGGCGAAGTCGATGCACTCGCCGATCTTGAGCCAGGGCGCGCTCACCGGCAGCAGGAGCAGGTCGACCTCCCGCTCGGGGACCGTGAGGGCGTCGCCGGGGTGGAAGACGGCGGTGCCCTCGACGTCGAGCAGGAACCCCGAGTTGTCGAAGCGCAGCATCTCGGGGTGGATGACCGCGTGCCGCTCGCCGACGACGTGGGTGGGGACGCCGAGGTCGATGTCCTGCCCCGGCTGCACGACCGTCACCCGCTCGGCCACGTCGGGCGCGTCCTCGCGCAGGCGGGCCGCCACGGCCTCGATGGTGAAGATCGGGGCGTCGGTGCGGCGCAGGTGGGCGACGTCGAGGTGGTCGGCGTGCTCGTGGGTGATCGCCACGGCCGTGGCGCCGTCGACGGCCTCGGGCTCGGTGAACCCGCCCGGGTCCAGGACGACCACCCGCCCGCCGGTCTCGATCCGCACGCACGCATGACCGAACTTCGTGATCCGCATGCCGTCAGTCTAGGAAACCGGCCCGGCGCGAACCGGGTGGGCTCAGCCGGTGAGCTGGTCGACGAAGCACCAGCGCCAGTCCTCCCCCGCCTCGGCCGAGCGCATCACCTCGTGCCCGCTCTCCTCGAAGTGGACGCTCGCGTGCCGCTGGGGCGAGGAGTCGCAGCAGGCGACGTGCCCGCAGGACACGCACATCCGCAGGTGCACCCAGGCGGTGCCCTCCCGGAGGCAGTCGCCGCACTCGTCCGGGGTGTCGGGCTCGACCGGCGGCCGCACCAGCGCCAGGTGCTGGCAGCCGCCCTCGAAGGCCGTGGCGACCGACGCGGCGCGCACGCGGCTGCGCTCGGCGTCGCTGTACTCCAGCATCGACTCCTCGACGTCGAGCATGGCCAGGACCTCGTCGATCACGTCGTGCGGCACCCGGCCGGTGCTGCGCACCTCCAGGACCCGCGTGCGCTCGGCGTCGATCATCAGCCGGCGCCAGCGGTTGTAGGTCTCGCTGGGGTTCTCGTCCTGGTTGGGGCCGACCCGCTCCCACGCGGCGAAGTCGCGGCGACGTACCCGGTCGCGGATGGTCTCGGCCACCGCGTGCGGGTCCTCCTCCTCCAGCTCGTCGAGCTTCGCCAGCCCGGCGGTCGAGGCCTGGTGCAGCAGGTTGGCCCGGGCGAGCGCGTCGGCGCCCGGGTCGGGCGAGGGCACGCGCAGACGTCGCGCGATCCACGGCAGCGACAGGCCCTGCACGAACAGGGTGGCGGCGGTGACGAAGAAGGCGACCAGCAGCAGGACGTCGCGGTACGGCGTCTCCGGCGGGATCACGAACGCGGCGGCGAGCGTGACCACGCCGCGCATCCCGGCCCAACCGAGCAGGAAGGTGTAGGTCCAGGGCGGCTTCTGGCCGGTCTCACCGTCGGCGTGGGGGCGCACGAGGAGGTAGCGGGAGACGAACACCCACACCAGCCGGAGCGCCACGACCGCCCCCAGCACCGCGAAGCACAGGGCCAGCACCGTGGCGACGCTCGCCTCGCCGCTGAAGGCGTCGCGGATCACCGTGCGGGCCTGGAGCCCGATCAGCAGGAAGACCGCGCTCTCCAGGATGAACTGGATGCTGTTCCAGTTCAGCCGCATCGCGATCCGCGACTGCGCGGTCTGCAGCACCGGCGAGCGGTGCCCGAGGAGCAGCCCGGCCACCACGACGGCCACCACCCCGGAGGGGTGCGCGTCGTGGTTGCTCCCGAGCGGGATCGCGACCTCCTCGGCGGTGACGTACGCCGCGAACGGCGTCAGGAACCCGAGCGCGCTGTCGATCGTGGTCTCGGTGGTGTGCTTGCGCACGAACCCGATGACGACGTAGAACGCCAGCCCGACCAGGACCCCGCCGACGGCGGCGATCACGAAGTCGCCGCCCACGATCCGCCACGAGACGGTGGCGGCGATGGCGGTGTTCAGGGCGACCAGGGCGGTCGCGTCGTTGAGCAGCGACTCGCCCTCGAGGATGGTCACGATGCGCCGGGGCAGCCCGATGCGTCGGCCGATGCTGGTGGCGGCGACCGCGTCGGGCGGGGCGACGACCGCGCCGATGGCCAGCGAGGCCGGCCAGCCCAGCCCCGGCAGGATCGCGTGCACCAGGGCCCCGACGCCGAGGGTGGTCACCACGACCAGCCCGACCGACAGCAGCAGGATCGGTCGCCGGTTGGCGTTGAAGTCCACCAGGCTCGTCTGCAGCGCGGCGGCGTACAGCAGGGGTGGGAGGAGGCCGAACAGCACCACCTCGGGCTCGAGCTGCACGTCGGGGATGAACGGCAGGTAGGACCCGGCGACCCCCACCAGGATCAGCATCAGCGGGGCGGGCAGGTCCAGCTTGGAGGAGACCCCGGCCACGGCGACCACGGCCACGGTGATGCCGACGAGGAGTACGACGGTGTGCACCGGCCCATTCTCCCCTGCCGGGAGGGGTGCTCGGTCCCCCGACGGCGGGGCTAGCCGGCGAGCGCGCGGATGGCCAGGTCGAGCGCGCGGCGGTCGTCGCGGCGCACGACGGCCTCGACCACCTCGATGCCGCCGTTGGGGTTGGCCAGGGCGTGCGCCAGCTCGGCCCGGTCGGTGACCCGCCAGTGCGGCGTCCGGGTCGCCGAGCACAGCGCCCCGAGGTCGACGCCGTGCGGGGTGCCGAAGAGCTTCTCGAAGCTCGCGGCGTGGGCCTCGCCGCCCTGCTCCAGGGTGGCGAAGATCGAGCCGCCGTCGTCGTTGGCCACCACGATGGTCAGGTCCGGGCGCACCTCGTCGGGCCCGATCACCAGGGCGGTCAGGTCGTGCAGGAACGTCACGTCGCCGACGTAGGCCACCGCCCGCGAGCTGTACGGGCGGGCCAGTGCGGCGCCGATCGCGGTCGACAGGGTGCCGTCGATGCCCGCCAGGCCGCGGTTGGCCAGCACCATCCGGCGCTCTCCGACCGGGTGGGCGCCGGCCATCAGATCGAGGTCGCGGATCGGGTTCGACGCCCCCACCACCAGCAGCCCGCCGGGCGGGTTGGTGGCGTCGACGACCCGTGCGACGTCGTACGGCGTGAGGCCGGGCTGCTCGGCGACGAAGGCGTCGATGCGACGGGAGAGGTCACGGTCGGCCGCACGCCACTCGTCCAGCCACGTGGTGTCGGTCTGGCTCTCGACCGAGACCGCGGCGTGCTCGGCCCCCACGGCGTACGGCCGGTCGGGCCAGCGGCCGCCCGCGCGCACCGAGACCACCTCGACGTCGGCGCGGGCCAGCAGCTGCTGCACGGGCCGGGACAGCGTGGGGTGTCCGAAGACCACGGCCCGCTCGACGCGGGCGCCCAGGTCGGTGCCGAGCAGCAGCCGGTAGGTGCGGATCGGGTTCGCGCCCGTGCGGCTGCCGCTGCTCGGCTCGGCCAGCAGCGGCCACTCCCCCCGCTGCGCCAGCTGCCGGGCCGGCGGTCCGGCGTCGTCGCCCGCGATCACGACCGTCAGTGGCCCCGGGGGGAGGGGGGTGGGGTCGGAGGTCGTGGATCGGTGGTCCGAGACGTTCGGACCCTCCTGGTCGGCGTGTCGAGGGTCCGAACGTCTCGGACTATCCTCCTGGTCCCGCACGTCGGGCACGAGGGGGTCGTCCAGCTGCAGGTTCAGGTGCACGGGGCCGTGGGGGTGCCAGGCGGCGGCGAGGGCCTCGTCGTCGGGGGCGTCCAGGTCGGCGAAGCCGGCGGCGGTGCCGAACAGCCGCACCTGGTCGGTGGTCTGGTTGGCGCCGGTGCCCCGCAGGCGGGCGGGCCGGTCGGCAGTGACGGCCACGAGGGGTACGCCGGCGTGGGCCGCCTCGAGGACGGCCGGGTGCAGGTTGGCGGCTGCGGTGCCCGACGTGGTGACCACCGCGACCGGCCGGTGGCTGCCCTTGGCCAGCCCGAGGGCGAGGAACGCGGCCGTGCGCTCGTCGATGCGGGTGTGCAGCCGGATCCGGTCGTCGGCGGCGAGCGCGAACGAGATCGGTGCGTTGCGCGAGCCGGGGCAGAGCACGACGTCGGTCAGCCCGCGCGCCACGAGCTCGTCGAGCAGCCAGGTGGCGAGCAGGCGGGAGGGGGTCACGATCGTCGATCCTGCCCCAGGGCGGCGACCGCGGCCATCCGGCGGGTCCAGTGGTCCACCCGGTCGGGCGGGGCCGCGAGGCGGGCCAGGCGGGCGGGGTCGACCTCCGGACGGGCCACCGGCAGCGCGCCGTCGACGGGCAGCAGGGGCGCGACCGCGACGTCGTCGGTCAGCAGCTGCACGGTGGCCAGGCCGCAGGCGTGCGGCAGCTCGGGCAGTGCCGCGGCCAGGGCGAGGCCCGCCGCGATGCCGACGCTGCTCTCGACCGCGCTGGAGACCACGACCGGCAGACCGATGTCCTCCGCGATCCGCAGGCAGGCGCGCACGCCGCCCAGCGGCTGCACCTTGAGCACGGCGATGTCGGCCGCCTCGAGGTCGCGCACGCGGTAGGGGTCGGCCGCGCGCCGGATCGACTCGTCGGCGGCGATCGGGACGTGGACCCTCCGGCGTACGACGGCCAGGTCCTCGACCGAGGCGACCGGCTGCTCGACGTACTCCAGGCCGCCGGCGGCGCGCTCCAGCACCCGGATCCTGTTCACGGCCTCGTCCACCGACCACAGGCCGTTGGCGTCTACCCGGATCAGGCCGCCCGGTCCGAGCGCGTCGCGCACGGCCTCGAGGCGGGCCTCGTCCTCGCCCGGGTCCTGCCCCGGCTCGGCGACCTTGACCTTGGCGGTGCGGCAGCCGTTGCTCCCGGTCACGATCGCGTGCGCCCGCTCGGGGTCGCACGCGGGGACGGTGACGTTGACCGGCACGGTGTCGCGCAGGGGCGTGGGCCAGTCCTGCTCGGCGTCCTCGCGGGCGCAGGCCAGCCACGGCGCCGCGGTCGGGTCGTCGTACTCCAGGAACGGGCTGAACTCCCCCCACCCGGCCGCGCCGTGCAGCAGCACGCCCTCGCGCACGGTGATGCCGCGGAAGCGCGTGCGCAGGGGGATCGAGAAGACGTGCAGCTCAGCCACGGGCGGCCAGCTCCCGGATCGCGACCCGGTCGGGCTTGCCGTTGGGCAGCTCGGGCAGCTCCGCGACCAGCACCAGCTGCCGTGGGGCCCACGAGCGCGGCTCGACCAGGTCCCGCAGGCCGTCCAGCGTGAGCGGGTCGACCGGGGCGACGACGGCGACCACGCGCTCACCCCACTCGTCGTCGGGCACGCCGACCACCTCCACCGCGCGCACGGCGTCGTGGGCCGCGAGGGCGGCGGCCACCGCGGTCGCCGGCACCTTCACCCCGCCGCTGATGATCACGTCGTCGGCGCGGCCGAGCACCCGGAGGCGACCGTCGTCGCCGATCTCGCCGAGGTCGTCGGTGTGGAACCAGCCGCCCGCCAGCGCCCGGGCGGTGCGCTCGGGCTCGCCGTCGTACCCGTCGAAGAGCACCGGCCCCCGCAGCAGCACCTGGCCGGCGTCGTCGAGGCGGACCTCCACACCGGGCAGCGGGCGGCCGTCGTACACGCAGCCGCCGCAGGTCTCGCTCATGCCGTAGGTCTGCACGATCCGCAGGCCGGCCGCCTCGGCCTCACGGCGTACGCCGGGGTGCAGCGGACCGCCGCCGATCAGCACGGCGTCGAAGGCCGCGAGGGCGTCGACGTCGGGTCCGGAGCCGTCGTTCCCGCTGTCACTTTCTCGGGCGCGGAGCAGCCGCACCAGCTGGGTGGGCACCAGGGAGACGTAGGCGCGCCCCTGCGCGGCGGACAGTGCGTCGGCGAACGAGCCGTCGAAGACCACGGGCTCGGTGCCGGCGACGACCGAGCGGTAGAGCACCTGCACCCCCGCGACGTACGCCGGCGGCAGGTTCAGCACCCACGTGCCCGGCCCACCGAGCCGCTCCTGGGTGGCCAGGGCGGAGGCCCGCAGCGCGTCGCGGGAGAGCGCCACGCGCTTGGGCCGGCCGGTCGACCCGGAGGTCGCGATCACCAGGGGCTCGGGGGCGTCGGCGGCGTCCCAGTCACCGAGCAGCGCGAGGATCTCCTCGGCGGTGCCGGAGACCGGGCGCAGGCTGCTCACGTCCGCCAAAGTAGTCCTGCGAGAATCGCCGCCATGGCCACCCCCGCCCAGTGGATCGAAGGCGCGCGCCCGCGCACCCTGCCCGCCGCCGTCTCCCCCGTCCTCGCGGGCACCGCGATCGCGCTGTGGGAGCGGGAGGCCGTGTGGTGGAAGGCGCTGCTCGCGCTGGCGGTCTCGCTGCTGCTGCAGGTCGGGGTCAACTACGCCAACGACTACTCCGACGGCATCCGCGGCACCGACGCCGACCGGGTCGGGCCGATGCGGCTCGTCGGCAGCGGCGCGGCGACCCCGCGGGCGGTGAAGCTGGCGGCCTTCGGCTCGTTCGGCGCCGCGGCGCTGGTCGGGCTGGTGCTGGCGGCCACGACGAGCTGGTGGCTGGTGCTGGTCGGCCTGCTCTCGATCCTGGCCGCGTGGTTCTACACCGGCGGCTCCAAGCCCTACGGCTACCTCGGGCTGGGCGAGGTGATGGTGTTCGTGTTCTTCGGCCTGGTGGCCGTGCTCGGCACGGCGTACGTCCAGACGGAGCGGTTCGAGCTGCCCGCGCTGTACGCCGCCGTCGGCGTCGGCGCCTACGCCTGCGCGATCCTGGTGGCCAACAACCTGCGCGACATCCCGACCGACGTCGTGGCCGGCAAGCGCACGCTCGCGGTCGTCCTGGGCGAGGACCGCACGAGGCACTTCTACGGCCTGCTGGTCGACCTCGCCGTCGTGGCGCTGGTGGGGGTCGCGCTGACCACCACCTGGTGGGTGCTGCTCGCGCTGGTCGCCGGGCCCGCCACGGTGCGGGCGGTCACGCTCGTGCTGGGCGAGCGGGCCAGCGGTCCGGCGCTGATCCCGGTGCTGCAGCTGACCGGCGTCGCGGAGCTGCTGTACGCCGCGGGGATCTTCGCCGGTGTGGTGGTCGGCGTGGCCGTCCCCGCCCTGACCTGACCTGGCCCGTCCCGCCCCGACCTGGGCGCCACCACCCGGGTGCGAGACTGGCCCCATGTGGTTCCTCATCCTGATCGCCATCGTCGCGGTGTGCGCGTTCGCCTACGTCAACCGCGTCTCCCTGCTGGCCAAGGTCCTGGGCCAGTCCGAGACGCGGATCAACCGCCAGCTCAAGCGCCGCCCCCCGCGCTCCTGAGGGAAGACCCGCCGAGACGGCGCGCGTGTACGCCGAGACGGCGCGTGTGTACGTCCGGGTGAGCGTCGACCTCTAGTCGACGTCCTCCCTGGCCTTGCGCTCCTCGAACCGGGCCGTCGCCCGCTCGGCGCGCTCCTGCACGACGGTGGCGAAGCGCTCGCGCTGGGGGGCGAGGTACTTCAGCGACAGCACCGACGACACCACGATCGCGGCCAGGAACGGCCACAGCAGCGACCCCTGGGTGCCGATGACGAGCAGGTAGAGGCCACCGAGCACGGCGTAGCAGAGCACGAACAGGCCGAGCCTGAAGACGGTGTAGATCACGAACGACTTCACCATCCCGAGGATAGGTCGTCGTTCCATGCAGGGCCCAACCGGTCACCGCCTACGCTGGCAGCATGCTCCGCTTCCTCGTGTTCCTCGCACTCTTCGCTGCGGTGGTCTACGCGGTGTTCTGGTTGATCGACCGCCGCAACCAGGGACAGCGCCCCGGCGGAGGCACCGACGGCACCGGCCGCCCCACCCCGCGCGGCCCGGTCGGCCCCGACGACGACGAGGACTTCCTCCGCGAGCTCGACCGCAAGCGTCGCCGCAAGCACACCGAGCCCCCCGAGGACGTCTGACCCCTCCCCGCCGAGCGGGGGTTCCTCACACGGCAGATGTCGCCGAGCGGGGTCTGGGTGTACGCCGCAGCGCGCCGAGCGGGGGATCGTGCCACGTCCGAGGGCGCCGAGCGGGGAATCGTGGCACGTCGCGCGTGCGCAGATCCCCCGGTCGACGGGCTCGGATGTGCACCTGCCCCCCGGTCAGCGGGGCCCGGCGTGCGTGGATCCCCCTCTCAGCGGGGCCCGGCGTGCAGCTAGCCCCCTCTCGGCGAGGCCCGGCGTGCGTGGATCCCCCTCTCGGCGGGGCCTGGCGTGCGCGGATCCCCCTCTCGGCTAGTGGAGGGTGCGGACCACTGCGGTGGGCTCAGGGGCGGCGTAGGAGTGCTGGCTGCCGCTGCCGAAGAAGAAGTTGATGCCCACGAAGTTGAACCAGAGGGTGGCCAGGCCGACCAGCGCCACGATCGCGGCCGAGCGGCCCTTCCAGCCCGACGTCGCCCGCGCGTGGAGGTATGCCGCGTAGACGACCCAGGTGATGAAGGCCCAGACCTCCTTGGGGTCCCAGCCCCAGTAGCGGCCCCACGCGTAGTGCGCCCAGATCGGCCCGGCGATCAGCGCCGCGAAGGTCCAGATCGGGAAGGCGAAGGCGTGCGTGCGGTAGGCCACGCGGTCGAGCACGGCGAGCTCGGGCAGGCGGGCGAGGTAGCCACGCGCCGGCACCGCGTCGTCGGCGTGCTTCTCCTGCCACCGCGACTTGACCAGGTAGAGCGCCGAGCACATCCCACCCAGGGTGAAGGCGCCGGTCGCGATGATCGCGGCGATCACGTGGATCACCAACCACGGCGACTGCAGCGCGTCGCGCAGCGGCACCACGGGCGTGTAGAGCACGAGCACGTCGACCATCAGCACGACCAGCACGAAGCCGGTCACGACCGGGGAGAGCCACGACAGCGAGTAGCGCTTGTAGAGCATCAGGTAGCCGACGACCACGACGAGGGTCCCGGTGAGCACGAACTCGTACATGTTGCCCCAGGGCACGCGCACCGGGTCGGCGGCGAGGCCACGGCTGACCACGGCGACGAGCTGGATCACCGCGGCCACGGCGGTCAGCGCGATGCCGACACGGCCCATCAGGTGCATCCGCTCCGAGGCGTCCTCGGAGTCGGAGGCGGCGCCGGCGGCCGGGGGCACCGACGAGCCGGCCGACGAGGCGGACGACGAGGAGACCGACGCACCGACCGCCACGGGGGCCCGCGCGGGCTCGGCGGCCCGGACGGACCCGTCGGCCTCGGCGGGCTCGATCCTGCGCGCCGAGGCCCACTGGGCGAGGTGGGCGAGCACGGCGAGGAAGTAGACGACCGCGCACGCGGCGACGGCCTGGTTGCTGAGGACCTCGAACTGGTCGTGGGTCACGACGACTCTCCTCGGGCGGTGGGGGGCGTCGTGGGGGACGCCGTGTCGGTTTCCGGGGCGGGCCCGGGACGCAGGGCGGCGACGATCTCAGCGAGCTCGTCGGAGAGGTCTCCGCCGGCGCTCCGGTCGAGACCGGCCACGTCCACGAGCGTACGCCCGTCCTCGCGACGGGCCCGGACCCAGAGGCGCCGGGGGCGGATGAACAGCGACCCCAGCAGGCCGATCAGGGCGAGCACCACGCCACCGAGGGCGATCTTCTGGCCCGGGGTGTGGCTGACCTGCAGCTTCACGTAGCGGCTCACGCCGTCGAAGGTGACCGTGCCGAGGCCGTCGGGCAGCTTCGTGGTGGCGCCCGCGCCCAGGTCGACGCGCTCGGGCGCCCCCTTGGCGTTGAGCTGGAGCACCATCTTCTTCTTGTCCAGGGAGTAGACCGACTGCGACTGGCCCTGGTCGAGGCCGAGGTCGCCGGCGTACACCAGCATCGAGATGGCCGGGTTCTTGGCGTCGGGGAAGGCCGAGAACGGCAGGTTCCCCTTGCCCTGCTGCTTGGCGTACGTCGGGTAGAACTCGCCCTCGAGCCCGATCTGGCGGGTGCCGCCACCGGCCTGCTCGGCGTCGGTCACCTTGACCACGCCGAAGGACAGGAAGGTGCTGTCCTGGGGCAGGAAGGGGACGGCCCCGGAGTAGGCGATGGTGCCGTCGGCGTTCCTGACCGTGATGTGCGGCGCGTAGCCGTGGCTGAGCAGGAAGACGTCGGTGCCGTCGATGTGCAGCGGGTGGTTGACCTCGATCTTCTGCTCCTTCGGCGCCGACCCCGGCGTGCTGCGGTAGGTCAGGTCGGCGATGAACTTGTGCGCCATCCCGGCCTCGCGACCCTCGGTGATGAAGGTGACGTCGAAGTCGTCGACGGTGAAGTCGAAGGGCTGCAGCGACCGCGGCTCGAACAGCGCGCCGGCCCGGAAGTCGTCGTACTGGCTCAGGGTGTTGGCGAAGCCGTCCTTGGTCACCACGATCACGCCGCCCTTGAAGCCCCACAGGCCGCCGACGGCGAAGCCGACCAGCACGATCAGCACCGAGAGGTGGAACATCAGGTTGCCGGCCTCGCGCAGGTAGCCCCGCTCGGAGCTCACGGCGTCGGCACCCTCGACCGGTCGGCGCAGCCGGAAGCGCCTCCGCCTCAGCAGTGCGCGGGCGGCGTCCAGCACCTCCTCGGGCGAGGCGTCGGTCTCGAAGCGCTCGTGGTGCGGCAGCCGGGCGAGGTTCCGAGGCGCCGCCGGCGGTTGGGCGCGTACGCCGCGGGCGTAGACCCGCAGGCGGGGGATGATGCAGCCGACGAGCGAGACCATCAGCAGCAGGTAGATCGCCGAGAACCACACCGAGTCGTAGACCGAGAACAGCCCGAGGCGCTCGTAGATCGGCGTCAGCTTCGGGTGCTGCCCCTGCCAGCGGGAGGTGCGCACCGAGTCCACGGCCGACTGCGGGATCACCGAGCCCGGCACGGCGGCCAGCGCGAGCAGGAAGAGCAGGATCAGGGCCGTGCGCATCGAGGTCAGCTGGCGCCAGGTCCAGCGCGCCAGCTCGAGCGGACGCAGCGCCGGCGCGTCGCCACGCCGCGGCGGCTCGGGGGCCGCTGGCGCGCTCGACCGGGGGGGTCGGGTGCCGATCGCCATCAGATGCCTGCCGTGAAGTCGGGGAAGAACCAGGTGCGGATCCAGCCGACGAGCACGTCCCACCAGCCGGTGACCAGCAGCAGGCCGACCGCGATCAGCATCAGGCCACCGAAGGCGGTGACCCAGCGCTGGTGGCGGCGCACCCAGCGGATCGTTCCCAGCATGCGTCGGTAGGCCAAGGCGGCCACGATGAACGGCAGCCCCAGGCCCAGGCAGTAGACCGCGGTGAGCAGCGCCCCGCGGCCGGCGCTGGCCTGGTTGGTGGCCAGCGTGGTCACCGCGGCCAGCGTCGGGCCGATGCAGGGGGTCCAGCCGAGGCCGAAGAGAACGCCCAGGAGGGGTGCCGCGGCCAGCCCGACCGACGGCACCTTGTGCACCCGGAAGTCGCGCTGGAGCCAGGGCACCGCGCCCAGGAAGGCGATGCCGAGCAGGATCGTCAGCGACCCCAGCACGATCGTGATCTGCCGCTGGTAGACGAACAGCCACTCCCCCACGGCGCCGAGCAGCACGCCGTAGGAGACGAAGACGAAGGAGAAGCCGAGCACGAACAGCAGCGACCCGGTGAACATCCGGCCGCGCTTGGCGTCAGCGAGGTCGGCGCCGGAGAGCCCGGTCGCGTAGGAGAGGTAGCCGGGCAGCAGCGGCACGACGCAGGGCGAGAAGAACGACACCAGCCCGGCCGCCATCGCCACCGGGATCGCCAGCACCATCGAGCCGTTCAGGGCGGTGTCCTGGAACCACCCGCCGAGGCTGAGGGGAACGAGCCAGGGGGTCACTTCCGGACGTCCCTGACCAGGTCGACCAGGGTGCGGGTCGAGGGCAGCTCACCCAGGATGCTCGCGGCGACCCGGCCCTGCGCGTCGAGCACGACGGTGCTCGGGATGGCGCTGGGCACCAGGGTGCCGTTGAAGGCGAGCAGGTTGCGACCGGCCGGGTCGAAGAGCGACGGGTAGGTCACGCCGTAGCGACGCTGGAAGGCCAGGCCCTGCTCGGGGCTGTCGTCCTTGGTGTTCACCCCGACGAACTGGACGTCGTCGGCGGCCAGCTCCTCGGCCGCGGCGGCGAGGTTCGGCGCCTCCGCGCGGCACGGCGCGCACCAGGAGCCCCAGACGTTGACCACCACGACCTGGCCGGCGTACGACGACAGGGAGAGGGGCTTGCCCTCCAGGGTGGTGCCGCTGACCGCGTCGGGCTTCTTGCGCTCGTCGACGGCGAGCCGCGTGACGATGCCGGTGCTGTCGACGAAGCCCTTGTCACCCGTGCTCGGGGAGCTGCCGCAGGCCGCCAGCACGGGGGCCAGCAGCAGCACGGTCAGGACGGAGGCGATCCGGGCGCGCACGTCAGGCCTTGGATCCGCTGTCGGCCGCGCCGCCGGAGGAGAACGGCTTGTGCTTGTCGGCGAGCGGGATCAGGTCGCCGGCGGGCTCGGAGAAGCCGACGCTGACGAGGTGGGCGTCCTCGAAGGTGAACGAGGTCAGGCTGCACAGGGTGCACCGACGCTTGCGCGGGTCGTGCACGAAGCTGCGGCCCTCGGCCTTGAGCCGGGTGATCCAGATCGGCAGCTGGTGGGAGACGACCACGGCCTCGTGACCCTCGGCGGCCTCACGGGCGTCGAGCACGGCCGGCCACATCCGCGCCACGACGTCCTTGTAGGGCTCGCCCCACGAGGGCTTGAACGGGTTCCAGAGGGCCTTCCAGACCTGCGGCTGCTTCAGGATGGAGTCCTGCATGTCGAAGGGGCGACCCTCGAAGATGTTGCTCGACTCGATCACCCGGTCGTCCAAGGTCACGGTCAGGCCGCGCGCGGCCGCCAACGGGGCGGCGGTCTCCTGGGCCCGCTCGAGCGGCGAGGAGACGAGGTGGGTGATGTCGCGGTCGCCGATGCGGTCGGCCACGCGGTCGGCCATCGCGCGCCCGCGCTCGGAGAGGTGGTAGCCGTCGGCCCGTCCGTAGAGGATGCCGTGCGGGTTGTGCACCTCGCCGTGGCGCAGCAGGTGGACGGTCGTCTTCACTTCGTGGAGCTCCCAACGGGGGTCGTGAGGTGGGCGGCCGCCGCCTCGGCGGCGGCGGGCAGCGCGTCGATGACGTGCTGCAGCGCCTGGTCGTCGTGCGCGGCGGAGAGGAACCAGGACTCGTAGGCGCTCGGCGGCAGGTAGACGCCGCGGTCGAGCATCGCGTGGAAGAAGGCGCGGTAGGCGCCGGTGTCCTGGGCCGAGGCGCCGGCGAAGTCGCGCACGGGGGCGTCGAGACCGAGGAAGACGCTGAACATGCTGCCCTGGTGCTGCACGACGTGGGGTACGCCGGCCGCCGTCAGCGCCGCGCCGGCGGCACCCGACAAGGTGGTCGCCGCGGCATCGATGCCGGCGTACACCTCGTCGGTGGCCAGGCGCAGCGTGGCCAGGCCGGCGGTGGTCGCGACCGGGTTCCCCGACAGCGTGCCCGCCTGGTAGACCGGCCCCTCGGGCGAGAGCATCGACATGATGTCGGCCCGGCCACCGAAGGCCGCGGCAGGGAAGCCGCCGCCCATCACCTTGCCGAAGGTCAGCAGGTCCGGGGCCCAGCCCTCGACCGCGCCGTCGCGGCCCCACTGGCCGCGGCGCGAGACCCGGAAGCCGGTCATCACCTCGTCGGAGACGAACAGCGCGCCGTGGGCCCGGCAGGTCTGCGCGAGGAACTCGTTGAACCCGGGCTCGGGGGGCACCACGCCCATGTTGCCGGGCGAGGCCTCGGTGACCAGGCAGGCGATCTCGGCACCGCGCTCGGCGAACAGCGCCTCGACCGCCGCTCGGTCGTTGAACGGGAGCACGACCGTGGCCTCGGTGGAGGCGGCCGGCACGCCCGGGGTGCCGGGCACGGCGTGGGTGGCCAGGCCCGAGCCCGCCTCGGCCAGGAGGGAGTCGACGTGACCGTGGTAGCAGCCGGCGAACTTCACCACGACGTCGCGACCGGTGAAGCCGCGGGCCAGCCGGATGGCCGACATGGTGGCCTCGGTGCCCGAGGACACCAGGCGCACCTTCTCCACGGGCGTGCGCGCGACGATCTCCTCGGCCAGCTCGACCTCGCTGCGCGTCGGGGTGCCGTACGACGTGCCGCGCCGCACGGCCTCGACGACCGCGGCCTCGACCTCGGGGTGGGCGTGGCCCAGGAGCATCGGCCCCCAGGAGCAGATCAGGTCGACGTAGCGGTGGCCGTCGACGTCGGTCAACCAGGCGCCGGAGCCGGAGACCATGAAGCGGGGGGTGCCGCCGACGGCGTTGAACGCCCGGACCGGGGAGTTCACCCCGCCCGGCGTCACGGCGTGGGCGCGGCCGAACCACTCGACGGAGGCATCGGTCGACGTCGGGGCGCTCGCGGGGGTCGTCCCGGGCGTGGACGGGGGCTGACGGTCGGGGGCTGGGTCTGGCACCCTGCCATTGTCGCCGACCGTCCACACGAGCGACGAACCGCCCGTCACCGGCACCAGGCCTGAACTGCCTGAAATGTTGATAAAGGCGTTCAGTTCGACAGTGAACAGTCGTAGCCTGCACGGTGGGGCACGTCTCGTGTGGCATGCGTCACAGACCGGGTTTGCGCGTGACCCCTCCGGGGCAGCGTCGTTGGAGCAGTGTCCACGACAGCTCGGGAGGCGTCGTCGCAGATCGGCCACCAGTTCGACCAGGGGAGAGAGCACCGCATGACCACCAGGACGTTGTCCCGCCGGACCAAGGCCATCACGCTGGTCCCGCTCGCCCTGATGTCCGGGGTCTGGACCGCCAGCCTGGTCACCAGCAGTGCCACCGCCACCAACGCCAGTGCCACGCCCGGCACGCTGCCCGACGGCACCGCCGTCCCGCAGGACGCGATCGAGGCCCCGGCCAGCGTCCCCGTCCCCGGCGTGATCGCCCCCGCCGTGCCGCAGGGCTCGGCCGACTCCGTCGTCTCCGGCGCCTCCAGCAACGGCATCCCCGCGCCGGCCCTGTCGGCGTACCAGCGCGGCGCCCAGATCATCGACGCCGCCGACAAGTCCTGCAACATCCCGTGGGAGCTGATCGCGGCCATCGGTCGGGTCGAGAGCGACCACGGCCGTTACAACGGCAACACCATCAGCGACGACGGCGTCAGCAAGCCCGGCATCTACGGCATCGCCCTGAACGGCAAGAACGGCACCCAGGCCATCAACGACACCGACGGCGGCCAGCTCGACAAGGACACCGTCTTCGACCGCGCCGTGGGCCCGATGCAGTTCATCCCCTCGACCTGGCAGGTCGTCAAGGTCGACGCCGACGGCGACAGCCAGCGCAACCCGCAGGACATGGACGACGCGGCCCTGGCGACCGCGGTCTACCTCTGCTCGGGCTCGGACAACCTCTCCACCCGCAAGGGCCAGGAGGCGGCCGTCTACCGCTACAACCACAGCAAGGACTACGTGAACCTCGTGCTGCGGATCATGGAGGCCTACTCCTCCGGTGACTACAGCGCGGTGCCCTCGGGCGCCCAGGGCGGCACGTCCTTCTCCTCCTCGTCCTCCAGCTACTCCTCCGCCATCGACCGCTCCTACCAGCAGGCGGCCGTCCGCAAGGCCAAGCAGCGCCAGGCCGCCAAGCAGCGCCAGCAGCAGGCCGCCGCGGCCTCGAACGGCACCTCCGGCTCCACCGGTGGCGTCCCCGGCGCCAGCGGCGGCAGCACCGGCACCGGCGGCACGGTCCCCGGCACCAGCACCAGCGGCGGCTCGACCGGCGGCTCCGTGGGCGGCACGGTCGGCGGCGTGGTCAAGGGCGTGACCGGTGCCGTGGGCGGCGTCGTCAAGGGCGCCACCGGTGGCGGCAGCAGCAGCGGCGGTGGCGGCGAGCAGCCCGGCCCCTGCGTCCGGCATGGCGGTGGCAACCGGCCGTGGAAGTGCCGTCGGCCAGGTGTCTGGCATCAGCACCGGCAGGACCTGAACGCGCTGCAACGTCTGCGATCGTTCAGCGAATGCAAGACCGGCTGAGCACAGGCTCGCTCAGGAGAAGGACCCCCGGCCACCGGCCGGGGGTCCTTCTGTGTTCGGGCGGCGGCGCAGCGTCAGGCGCGCAGCAGCCGGGCGGCGTCGAGCGCCCAGTAGCTCAGGATGACGTCGGCCCCGGCCCGCCGGATCGCGGTGAGGATCTCCATCATGGCGGCGTCGCGGTCGATCCAGCCGTTCGCGGCGGCGGCCTCGACCATGGAGTACTCCCCCGAGATGTTGTACGCCGCGACGGGGACGTCGACGTCGGCCCGCACGGCGCTGAGCACGTCGAGGTAGGCCAGGGCCGGCTTGACCATCACGATGTCGGCGCCCTCGGCGACGTCGAGGCGGGCCTCACGCACGCCCTCGCGCACGTTGGGCGGGTCCTGCTGGTAGGTCCGGCGGTCGCCCTTCAGCGAGGAGTTGGCGGCCTCGCGGAACGGCCCGTAGAACGCCGAGGCGTACTTCGCGGAGTAGGCCAGGATGCCGACGCCGGAGTGCTCCTCGGCGTCGAGCGTGCGGCGGATGACGCCCACCTGGCCGTCCATCATGCCGCTGGGGGCGACGAGGTCGACGCCGGCGGCGGCGTGGGCCAGCGCCATCTGCCCGTAGATCTCCAGGGTGCGGTCGTTGTCGACCCAGCCGTCGGGGTCGAGCACGCCGCAGTGCCCGTGGTCGGTGAACTCGTCCAGGCACAGGTCGGACATCACCGTGAGCTGGTCGCCGACCTCGGCCACCACGTCGGTGATGGCGACGTTCAGGATGCCCTGGGGGTCCAGCGCCCCGGAGCCGATGGCGTCCTTGGTCTCGGGCAGCCCGAACAGCATCACGCCGCCGATGCCGGCCTCGACCGCCTCGGCGGCCGCGCGCCGGAGGCTGTCGCGGCTGTGCTGCACGACCCCCGGCATGCTGGAGATCGCGCGGGGCTCGGTGAGCCCCTCGGCGACGAACATCGGCAGCACCAGCTGGGAGGGCTGCACGGCGGTCTCGGCGACCAGACGGCGCAGCGCCGGCGTACGGCGCAGTCGGCGGGGTCGGACGGTGGGGAATCCGGGCTGCTCGGTCATGGGGTCCTCTCCCGGGGAGCGACCGCGGCGGACGGCGCTGCCGTCCGCCGCGTCGGTGCGACTACTTCGAGCTGGCCTTGCGGCGCGTCGAGGGGCGACGCTCCGAGGGCCGCGTGACCGGCTGGCCGGACTCCAGCAGCGAGGCACGGCGGCTGGCGCCGAAGTCGGCGAGCGCGTCGGCGACCTCCTCGACCGAGGGGTTGGCGGCCATCACGTCGACCCGCAGGCCGTGCTCCTCGGCGGTCTTCGCGGTCGCCGGGCCGATCACCGCGATGATCGTCGAGGCGTGCGGCTTGCCGGCGATGCCGACCAGGTTGCGCACCGTGGAGGACGAGGTGAACACGACGGCGTCGAACTTGCCGGTCTTGATCGCCTCGCGCACCGGCGCCGGCGGCGGGGCCGCCCGCACGGTGCGGTACGCCGTGACGTCGTCGACCTCCCAGCCCAGGTCGACCAGGCCCGCCACCAGGGTCTCGGTGGCGATGTCGGCGCGCGGCAGGAAGACCCGGTTGATCGGGTCGAGCACGTCGTCGAAGGGCGGCCAGTCCTCGAGCAGGCCGCGGGCGGACTGCTCCCCGGACGGCACCAGGTCGGAGTTCAGGCCCCAGTCGCCCAGCGCGGCGGCGGTCTTCTCACCGACGGCGGCGATCTTCAGGCCGGAGAAGGCCCGGGCGTCCAGGCCGTACTCCTCGAACTTCTCGCGCACCGCGCGGACGGCGTTGACCGAGGTGAACGCGATCCACTCGTAGCGGCCCTCGACCAGGCCGCGCACGGCCTTGTCCATCTGCTGGGGGTTGCGGGGCGGCTCCACCGAGATCGTGGGCACCTCCTCGGGCACCGAGCCGTAGCCGCGCAGCCGCGAGGACAGCGCCCCGGCCTGCTCCTTGGTGCGGGGCACCAGCACGCGCCAGCCGAAGAGGGGCTTGGTCTCGAACCAGGACAGCGTCTCGCGCAGGTCGACGACCGCGCCGACCACGACCACGGCCGGCGAGGTCATGCCGGCCGCGCGGGCGTCGGCGCCGATCTCGCCCAGGGTCGACACGACGGTCTCCTGGGTGGTCAGGGTGCCGGTGCGGGTCATCGACACCGAGGTGTCGGCGCTGCGGCCGGCGGCCACGAGCTCGGCGGCGATCTCGCCGATCGAGCGCACGGCCGACAGCAGCACCAGGGTCGGGTGGGTGGCGTAGGCCTCCCAGTCGATCTTGGCGTCGCTGCAGGTCACGACCGCGACCTCGCGGTGGTTCTTGGTGGTCAGCGGGATGCCGGCGTACGCCGGGACCGCGGTGACCGAGGAGACGCCGGGGACGATCTCGAACCCGATGCCGGCCTTGGCGCACGCCTGGGCCTCCTCGGGCCCGGAGGCGTAGAGGAAGGGGTCGCCGGCCATCAGCCGCACGACGCGCTTGCCGGTCTTGGCCTGCTTGACCACGACCTTGGCGCGCGAGGCGTGCGTCAGCGGCTGGCCGTCCTCGCCGAAGCCGCCGTCGACGAGCACGGGGCCGAGGTGCTCGACCTCCTGGCCCTCCTCCGGCTCGACCGGCGCGGGCAGGCCCAGGACGTGGCGCACGAGGTCGGCGTGGCCGGGCACCTCGGTCACCACGATGTCGGCCTCGCGCAGCAGCTCGACGGCGCGCATCGTCAGCAGCCCGGGGTCCCCGGGGCCACTGCCCACGAAGGACACCCACTTGACGGGGCGCCCTCCGCTCGCGGCGGCAGGAGTGCTGGTCGTGTTCTGCTTGGTCACAATCGCCTTCTTGCTACTTCGGGGTCTGCGGTGCATGGGTGGTGCTGATCAGTTCGGCTGCGCCCTCGGCCAACATCTCCGCGGCCAGCTTCTGGCCGAGGCCGACCGGGTCGTCGAGCGGTCCGGAGGCGGATCGGCGTACCGACAGGCCGCCGTCGAGGGAGAGCGCGACCGCTCGTACCCACAGTTCGTCACCGAGGTCGCCTTCCGCAACTTCGGCCAGCGCGCCGACCGGGGCCGAGCAGCCCGCCTCGAGCTCGGCGAGCACGGCGCGCTCGGCCTCGACGCAGGCCCGGCTCCATGGGTCGTCCAGGGCCCGGCGCACGACGTCGCGCAGGGGGTTGTCGCTGCGGGTCTCGACCGCGAGGGCTCCCTGGCCGGGGGCCGGCAGCACCTGCAGCGGGTCGAGGACCTCGGTGGCCTCGTCGACCCGGCCCAGGCGGGCCAGCCCGGCGCGGGCGAGGAGGACGGCGTCGAGCTCGCCGGAGCGGACCTTGCCGATGCGGGTGTCGACGTTGCCGCGCACACCGACCAGGTCGACGCCGAGGCCGAGCGCGAGCACCTGGGCGACGCGTCGGGGCGAGCCGGTGCCGATGCGGGCGCCCGGGGGCAGCTCGCCGAGGGTCAGGCCGTCGCGGGCGACGACGACGTCACGGGGGTCCTCGCGCGCGGGTACGGCGGCCAGGGCGATGCCGTCGGCGGGCCCGGTCGGCAGGTCCTTCAGCGAGTGCACGGCGACGTCGACCTCGTTGCGCAGCAGCGCGTCGCGCAGGGCGCTGACGAAGACGCCGGTGCCGCCCATCTGGGCCAGCGGCTCGGGCGAGACGTCGCCCTCGGTGCGGATCAGCACGAGCTCGGTCGGCAGACCGGTGGCGGCGGTGAGGGCGTCGGCGACCAGGGTGCTCTGGGTGCGGGCCAGCAGGGAGGCGCGGGTGCCCACGCGGACGGCGTTCACTTGCCCTCCGCCCGGGTCACGGCCTCGACGGCCTCGGGGTCGAGGGCGAACAGCTCGGCCAGCGCGGCGGCGTACGACACGGCACCGGACTCGTTGGCCAGCTGCTTGACCCGGACCGTGGGCTGGTGGAGGAGCTTCTCCGCGACCCGCCGGATGGACTTCTCCACCTCGGCCCGGGAGGCCGCGTCGAGCATGGGCAACCGGGCGGCGAGCCGGCTCAGCTCGGAGTCCACGACGCCGGTGGCCATGGTGCGCAGCGCGACGACGGTCGGGGTGACGCTCTGGCTGCGGCGGGCGGTGAGGAAGGCGGCCAGCTCCTGGTCGACGATCGTGCGCACGCCGTCGACGTCGGCGCCGCCGGCGGCGTCCTCGAGCTCGGCCGCCAGGGTGTCCAGGGCGACGAGGAGCACGCCGGGCAGCTCGCCGACCGCTGGGTCGACGTCGCGCGGCAGGGCCAGGTCGACCACGGCCAGCGGGTGGGTGCCGGTGCGGTGGGCCCGGATCTGGTCGGGCCCGATCAGCGTCGCGGCCGCACCGGTGCAGGAGACGAGCACGTCGACGTGGCCCGCCCAGTCGCGCAGGGCGCTCAGCGGGATCGCGGTGGCGTCGTACTCCGCGGCCAGGTGGGTGGCGCGCTCCGGGGTGCGGTTGGCGACCACGATCGAGGCGGCCCCGGCGCGGTGGGCGGTGGCGACGGTGAGGCCGGCCATGGAGCCGGCGCCCACGACCAGGACGTGCTTGCCCGTGAGCGGCCCGACGTGGTCGGCCGCCCGGTCGAGCGCGGTGCGCACCAGGCTGGGGGCGACCCGGTCGATGTCGGTCTCGGCGTGCGAGCGCTTGCCGACGCGCAGGGCCTGCTGGAAGAGCACGTTCAGGGCCGGGCCGATCGTGCCGTGCTCCTGGCCGACACGGAGGGCCTCACGGGTCTGGCCGAGGATCTGGCTCTCGCCGAGCACCATGGAGTCGAGGCCGGCCGCGACGTGGAACAGGTGCGAGACCGCACCGTCGTCGTAGTGCACGTAGAGGTGCTCGACGAGGTCCTCGGCGGTGTCGCCGACGCGTTCGCCCAACATCCGCGAGATCGCCTCGACGCTGCCGTGGAAGCGGTCGACGTCGGCGTACACCTCGGTGCGGTTGCAGGTGGAGACGACGGTGGCCTCGGTGACGTGCTCGACCTCGCTGACCTGGCGGATCAGCTTCTGCACGCCCTCGGCGTCGAGCGCGACCCGCTCGAGCACCGGGACGGGTGCCGTCTTGTGGGAGATCCCCACGACCAGGACGCTCATGCGCGACCACCGGTCGCGACGTCGTCCAGCTCGCGGTCGTCGAGGTGGCCCGGCAGGTCCTCGACGACGGCGTCGGCGCCGGAGGACCGGCGCTGCTCGTGGTAGGCGAGGATCTGCAGCTCGCTGGACAGGTCCACCCGGCGTACGTCGACGCCCTCGGGGACCGTCAGGATCGTCGGGGCGAAGTTCAGGATGCTGCGGATGCCGACGGCGACCATCCGGTCGACCACGGCCTGCGCGGCGATCGCCGGCGTCGCGATGACGCCGATGCCGACGCCGTGCTCGGCGACCACGTCGGCGAGGTCGTCGAAGCCGCGGATCTCCAGGCCGGCCACGACCTCGCCGTGGCGGCTGCCGTCGGCGTCGAGCAGGGCCACGGTGCGGAAGCCGCGCGAGGAGAAGCCGGAGTAGTTGGCGAGCGCGTGGCCGAGGTTGCCGATGCCGACCACGACGACGGGCCAGTCCTGGGTCAGGCCGATCTCGCGCGAGATCTGGTAGCGCAGGTAGGAGACGTCGTACCCCACGCCGCGGGTGCCGTAGGAGCCGAGGTGGGAGAGGTCCTTGCGCAGCTTCGCGGAGTTCACGCCGGCGGCGGTCGCGAGCTCGAGGCTCGAGCAGGTGGTGGTGCCGGCCTCGGACATGGAGTTGAGCGCCCGGAGGTAGACCGGGAGACGGGCGACCGTCGCCTCGGGTATGCGGGCACTACTCACTGTTCTGACACTCTCCACAGGTGGACAACCTTCGTCACTGTAGGAGTTTGTGAACTCGGGAACAAATACAGCCCGACCGCTGGCTACCACATGTGGGATGTCTCACCACATGCGGGTCGGTCTCAGGCGAGGGCGCGACGCAGGCGCGCCTCGTCCACGCGCCAGAAGTCGTGCTGCCGACCGTCGACGAAGGTGACCGGGATCTGCTCGCCGTAGGTCTCCATCAGCTCGGTCGACGTGGTGACGTCGACCTCGGCCCACGCCGTCCCGAGCTCCGCGCAGACCCGCTCGACGACCGCCCGGGCGTCGTCGCACAGGTGGCAGCCGGGCTTGCCGTAGAGGGTGACGCGGGCCGCGGTCGACCCGGGCTGCTCGGTCACCGCTCCTCCAGGAGCCCGAGGGAGCGGCGGCGCTCGGTCGCCCGCAGGCGACCCTTCTGGACCTTGCCGGTGATCGTGTAGGGCAGGTGGTCGACCACGTGCACGACCGAGGGCTGCTTGAAGCGGGCCAGCCGCTCGGCGCAGTGGCGGAGCACGACCTCGACCAGCGCGTCGCTGGCCCCGGCCGCGGTGGGCGTCACGTAGGCGACGACCGCCTCGCCGGTGACCGGGTCGTCGACGCCGATGACCGCGGCCTCGGCGACCTCGGGCAGCTCGCCGATGACGTCCTCGACCTCGACGGGGTAGACGTTGAACCCCGAGACGATCACCAGCTCCTTGAGCCGGTCGACCAGGTAGAGGTCGCCGCTGGGGTCGAGGTAGCCGACGTCGCCGGTCGCCCACCAGCCGTCGGCGTCGGGGCCGTCGGCACCGTCGGGCCAGTAGCCGGAGAACAGGTTGGCGCCGCGGACGTGGATCTCGCCGGGGTCCTCGTCGGTCGGCTGGTGGCCGGACTCGTCGACCAGCCGGAGCTCGATGCCCGGCAGCGGGGCGCCCACCGAGCGGGGGGTCGGCACGGCGCTGCAGAGGGTGGAGGTCACGACGGGGGCGGCCTCGGTGAGGCCGTAGCCCTGGTGGACCGCGACCCGCGTGCGGGAGGTGAAGGCGTCGGTGAGCTCGGGCGCGAGCGGCGCCGACCCCGAGAGCACCAGCCGGGCCGGGCCGAGGCGGTCCTCGAGGCCCGGGACCTGCATCCAGTAGGCGAAGACCGGGGGCGCCACCGGCACCACCGAGATCGCCTCGTCCTCGATCAGGTCCAGGGACCCCTCCGGCTCGAAGCCGTCGACCAGGACCAGGCGGGAGTGCTGGCGCAGCACCTGGCCGAGGACGGCGTTCAGGCCGTAGACGTGGAAGAGGGGCAGCACCCCCAGGACGACGTCGCGGCCGGTCATCATCGGCGGCTCGACCGCGGCGACCTGCTCGATGTTGGCGAGCAGCGCCCGGTGGGACAGCATCGCGGCGCGGGGGCGGCCCGAGGTGCCGCTGGTGTAGAGCAGCACCGCCAGGCCCTCGGGGTCCGGGCGGGCCGGGGTCGTGCGGCCACGGGCGGCGACGAGCTGGTCCCAGCCGCGCTCGCCGGGGGCCAGGGTCGTGCCGACCGTGACGATGCGCGGTCGCGCCGACGGCTCCAGCCCGGCGGTCTCCATCGCCTCGACCAGGCCGCCGACCGCCGCCCGCACCGCGCTCACGGCGGTCGCGTCGGTGATCACCATGCGGGTGCCGGAGTCGGCCAGCATCCGGATCAGCTCGCCGGTGGCGCTGCGCGGGTTGACCGGGACGACGACCATGCCCGCACGCAGGGCACCGAGGTACGCCGCCACGAACTCGATGCTGTTGCCGGCCGCGACCATGACGCGGTAGCCCGCGACCATGCCGGCGTCGGAGAGGCCCTGGGCCACCCGTTGGGCGAGATCGTCGAGGAGCGCCCAGGTCACGGTGCGGCCCGACGCCGCCTCACTCAGAGCCAGCTTGTCGGGCTCCTGCGCAGCCGCACGTGCCAGCAGCGCCGCGACGTTGGACTCCATCCCGGGAGTCTTTCACACCGCGCGGGCCCCCCACGGGCTCGGCGGCACGCCCTAGGCTGCCTCGTGTGACCCCTCCCTCCGCCGGTGCGAAGCAGCCCCGGAAGCAGGGGCGCAAGCCTTCGCGACCGCCCAACCTGCAGCGTCGGTCACAGCTGGCCGGCGAGGCCGCCGCGGCGATCGCCGAGGTGGAGAGCGCCCTCAGCGTCGAGGCGGAGTCCGACACCGCCGCCTTCTTCGACGTCGACAACACCGTCATGCAGGGCGCCTCGATCTTCCACCTGGCCCGGGGCCTGCACCGCCGCGAGTTCTTCACGACCCGCGACATCCTCGGCGCCGCGTGGAAGCAGGCCTACTTCCGCCTGGTCGGCGTGGAGGACCCCGAGCACGTCGCCGACGCCCGCGCCTCGGCCCTGTCCTTCATCGCCGGGCACACCGTCGAGGAGCTGGAGTCGCTCGGTGAGGAGATCTTCGACGAGTCGATGGCCCACCGGATCTGGCCCGGCACCCGCGCCCTCGCCCAGCTCCACCTCGACCAGGGCCAGCGGGTCTGGCTGGTCACCGCGGCGCCCATCGAGATCGCCACGATCATCGCCCGCCGGCTGGGGCTGACCGGCGCCCTCGGCACGGTCGCCGAGCACGTCGACGGCGTCTACACCGGGGCGCTGGTCGGCGAGATGCTGCACGGCTCGGCCAAGGCCGTGGCGATCCGCGAGCTCGCGGACCGGTTCGACCTCGACCTCGCGCGCTGCTCGGCGTACTCCGACTCCTACAACGACCTGCCGATGCTGCAGGAGGTCGGCGACCCCTGCGCGATCAACCCCGACGCCCGCCTGCGCGAGCACGCCCGCGCCCAGGGCTGGCGGATCCGCGACTACCGCACCGGCCGCAAGGCGGCGCGGGCCGGCGTGTTCACCGCCGGCGTCGCGGGAGCCGTGGCCGGCACCGTGGCCGCCGGGCAGGCGATCCGCCGTCGGATCAGCTGAGCCCTCCCCCGGCTTTCCGCGCGCGATCACCACGAGCGTGGGACCGTGGTGTCCTGGGTCACACGACGGTTCACACGGACGGGGCCGCCGCGTAGCATCCAAAGACGTTCGCCGAGGGAGCCGGTCTCGTGGGCCGGTAGGGGATTCATGGGTGCAGGGGACTACCAGCGCGGCCTCGACGCGCTGCGTCGCGCCCTGGGCCAGGTCGTCCGCGACGACCTCGGGTTCCTGCTCGCGACGCCCGGCGGCGGCGGCGCCGGCTGGCTGCTCAGCCAGGCCCGACCCTCGACCGACGCCCGTCCCGGGGGCGGCCCGCCCGCCGACCGGTCCGGCGCAGGCCCAGCGCGGGGTCAGGGACGGGTCCCGGGTATGCCGGGGTCCGGTGCCGGCTCCACGGGTCCTGACGAGGAGCGCGAGGACGACTCGGAGTACGCCGCCTCGTCGCTGGAGGACGAGCACGAGGGCCAGCGGCTGATCGCCCTGGTCGAGCTCGCCCGCAAGGGTGACGCCGACGCGTTCGGCCTGCTCTACGACCACTACCAGCCGAGCGTCTACCGCTTCCTCTACTACCGGGTGGGCTCGGTGCAGCTGGCCGAGGACCTCACCTCCGAGACCTTCTTCCGCGCTCTGCGGTCGATGAGCTCGTTCCGCTGGCAGGGCAAGGACTTCGGCGCGTGGCTGATGACGATCGCGCGCAACCTGACCACCGACCACTTCAAGGCCGGCCGCACCCGGCTCGAGAGCACCACCGAGGACATGAGCACCCTCGACACCACGACCGAGGGTCCCGAGGGCGCCGTCCTGGCGCTGCTCACCAACGAGGCGCTGCTCGAGGCGCTCAGCGAGCTGCCGACCGAGCAGCGCGAGTGCCTGGTGATGCGCTTCCTCCAGGGTCTCTCGATCGCCGAGACCGCCGAGGTCCTGGGCCGCAGCGCCGGCGCGGTCAAGCAGCTGCAGCTGCGCGGCGTCCGCAACCTGGCCAAGGTGCTGCCCGAGGGGATGCGCGGATGACCCCCTCGAACGTCCACCAGGTGGTCGTCGGACGGCCCCTCCAGGGGGCCCGTCCACGGCGCCGCTGCCCACCCTGCGAGACGACCCGTCGGTAACTTCGGCACCGCCATAACTTCCGGTTCTGACGCCTCGTTGTCCGTTTCGTCAGCGTGCACGACGCGCAGCCCGTCTCGGGCGAGGCGGTACGGCACCACCACTGAGAGCTCAGGACCCCAGGCATGACACCCCTCTTCGCGCACCGAGCAGCCGAGGAGTTCGACCGCGCCCTCGAGGGGCGGGCGAGCCGCTCCGGCGCCGAGCGCCACGCCGACCTGCTCGGCACGGTCGAGACGCTCCGCCGGATGCCCCCGGTCGAGGCCCGGCCCGACTTCGTCGCCGACCTCCGCACCCGCCTGATGACCGCGGCCGAGACCGACCTGGTCCCCGCACCCCCGGTCGTACGCCGTGCGGCTGCCGACGCGCACCCCCGCCACCCCCGCCCGACGCCGCCTCGGCACCGTCGCCGCCAGCCTGGTGATCGTGGGCGGCACCGCCGGCATGGCCGCGGCCGCCTCGGGCGCCCTGCCCGGCGAGTCGCTCTACCCGGTCAAGCGGGGCGTCGAGGACATATCCACGGCCGTGCACGTCGGCGACGCGAGCAGGGGCCGCTCGCTGCTCGCCCAGGCCGGCACACGCCTCGACGAGGCCCAGCAGCTCCAGGCCAGGTCCGGCGACAACAGCGCGCTCGTCGCCGAGGCCCTCAGCGACTTCCGCACCACCGCCAGACGAAGGCGCCGACCGGCTGTTCCGGGCGTACGCCGACGGCTCCGACGCCAGCGACATCGCCTCGGTCCGCGACTTCACCGTCCTCGGGCATGAAGTCGCTCCGCGAGACATGCGGCACCGACAACGCCACCGCCGACGACGTGCTGCAGTCGGCCGACACCCTCGCCCGGCTCGACGAGCAGGCCAAGGGCCTCTGCGAGGACCTGCGGGACGACCGACACCGTCACCGTGCCCATGAAGCTGACCTCCAGCGCCGGCGCCGCCGACCTCGACGGCCTGCTGTCCCGCCCGGTCACCCAGGCCGCCGCCGACATCGCAGCCATGACGGCAGGACCTCGCCACCCAGCAGGCGCAGCTGCGCGCCGCGGCCCGCGCGGCGGAGAACACCGCCGACAGCATCCCCAAGAGCGATCCCGGCGGCAGCACCACGGACCCCGCCCAGCACCCCCGATCCCGGCCAGGTGACCAGCACGATCACCCCCGGTGGCGACGTCGTCACCAACCTCGCCACGGCCGGCACCACCGCGGTCAAGGGCCTGGAGAACGAGGTCACCGGCGCCGTCAAGGCGACCACGAAGACCGGCACCCCCGTCGACGGCGTGGTCAAGGCCGTCACCGACGCTGACCGACCAGGCCGTCGGCACCCTCGACGGTGCCACCAAGGACCTGCTCCGCCCGTAGGCCCCCACCTCCCCCGTTCCCGGGGTGGAGGCCGCGACGTCTCACCAGGGCCCTGGTCGAAACCTCACCGCTCAGCCGGAGCCTGGTCCGTCGAGACGGGTCAGCTGAAGACGGAGCGGCGCTTGATCAGCAGGGAGTAGAGCGTCTGCTGGATGGACTCGCGGACCTGGTCGGTGACGTTGAAGACCAGCATCGGGTCGTCGGCGGCACCGCTGTCGTAGGTGTCGGTGCGGATCGGCTCGCCGAACTCGATCAGCCACTTCGAGGGCAGCGGCACCAGGCCGAGGGGGCCGAGCAGCGGGAACAGCGGCGTGATCGGCAGGTAGGGGATGCCGAGCAGCCGGGCCAGCGAGGGGATGTTGCCGACGAGGGGGTAGATCTCCTCGGCGCCGACGACCGAGGTCGGGATGATCGGCACGCGCGGTGCGGAGCGCCGCCGAGACGAAGCCGCCGCGGCCGAAGCGCTGCAGCTTGTAGCGCTCGCTGAACGGCTTGCCGATGCCCTTGAAGCCCTCGGGCCAGACGCCGACGAGCTCGCCGCCGCGCAGCATCCGCTCGGCGTCGTCGTTGCAGGCCAGGGTCGCACCGCCCTTGCGGGCCAGGTCGCCGACCACGGGGAGCTGGAAGACGAGGTCGGCCCCGAGCGGTCGCAGGAAGCGACCGGTGTGGTCGTGGATGCTGAGGCCGGTCATCACACCGTCGAGCGGCACGGTGCCGGAGTGGTTGGAGACCACCAGGGCGCCGCCGCTGGTCGGGATGTTCTCGGCGCCGATGACCTCGATGCGGAACCACTTCTGCGCGATCGGGCGCATGGCGGTGAGCAGCAGGCGCTCGGTGACCTCGCGGTCGAAGCCGTAGTCGTCGACGGTGAAGTCACCGGTCAGCCGGCGCCGCAGGAAGGCGAGGAACTCCGCCAGCCGGGGCTCCCAGCTCTCGCCGAAGACCTCCTTGGCCGCCGAGGTGAAGGCACCCAGCCACTCCAGGGGCGGTATGCCGGGGCCCTGCTGGCGGTGCTCGGCGGTGACCGGCGGACGCGACGAGGGGACCCGCTCCGGGGAACCGGGCGGGGCGGCCGGCGGCGCGTCCGGTGCGGCGTCGTCACGGCCTCGGAGGCGGCCGGCTCGGCCGCGGCGTCGTCCTCCGGGGCAGCGGGTCCGACCGCGGCAGGGCGGGGGCCGGTGGCTCCGGAGCCGGCCGCGGAGGAGCGACCGGCAGCCGGGCGGGGTGAGCTGCGGGGGGCCAGGCTGCGGCTCGGGGCCGACGGCTTGTCGGCGCCGCTGCCGCGCCCCGGCTTGCCGCGGGTGCCGATCGGGATGATCTCGGCGTCACCCATGGCTGCCGCCTCCCCTGGTCAGGGCGCCCAGGATCGCGGTCTCGCCGGCGCGGACGCGGTCGGGCGCGAGCGGGCCGGGCCCGATCGATCGGGCGAAGTCGGCGAAGGCCCCGGCGGTGGTGAACCGGGGCTCGAACCCCAGCATGGAGCGCATGCGGGTGGTGTCCAGCCCGCGCCCGAAGGTCAGGAAGGCGACCTGCTCGGGGGAGAAGTCGGCCACCCGGGTCTGGCGGATCGCGGACCCGAAGCCGGGCACGGCGAAGCCCGGGAGCGGCAACGAGGGCCGTCCCAGGCGGCGCAGGGCCTGCTTGAGGGTGATCACGCCGTCGCCCGCGATGTTGTAGGTGCCGGCGACGTCGCCCAGCGTCGCGTGCTGGAGCACGTCGAGCGCGTCCCGCTCGTGCAGGAACTGCAGCCGCGGGTTGAAGCCCAGCACCGTCGGCACGACCGGGAGCCCGAAGTAGCCCGTCATGGCCGTGGTGATCTGCGGCCCGATGACGTTGGCGATGCGCAGGGTCGTCACCGCCACGTCGGGCCGACGGCGCGCGAACCCGCGCGTGTAGGACTCCACCTCGGCGACGTCCTTGGCGAAGCCGCCGGACGCGAGGCGCTTGGCGACCATGCCCTCGTCGAACATGGCCGGGTCGCGGTTGCTCGCGCCGTAGAAGGCGGCGCTCGACTTCAGCACCAGCTTGGTCAGGTCGGGCGCCTGCTGGCAGGCCGCCAGGAGCTGCATCGTCCCGATGACGTTCAGCTCCTTGGTGGAGACCCGCCCGCCGGCAGCAGCCGGCGTCGCGGCCACGCTCGTGTGCACGACCGTGTCGACCCGCTCACGCACGATCACCTTGGCGATGACCGGGTTGCGGATGTCGGCCCTGACGAAGTCGACCCGCCCCAGGTCACCCCGGGGCGGGAGCACGTCGACGCCGATGACACGCTCGACGCCCGGCGCCTCGGACAGCTGCGCCGCGAAGCGACGCCCGAGATCGCCGGCGACGCCGGTGACGAGCACGACCTGGCCCATGGGTGCTGGCCTGGAGCCAGTGCCTACTTGCCGAGCTTGCGACGCTGCACGCGCGTCTTCTTCAGCAGCTTGCGGTGCTTCTTCTTCGCCATACGCTTGCGGCGCTTCTTGATGACAGAACCCACAGTCGACCTATCCGTAAATGCCAGAGTGTGTCGGAGGAAGGTCAGGCACGACGTCTTCCCCGTCCGAAGTGCCCACAGTAACGGGCCACCACGGGCAGGGCCGAATCGGTCCGGGTCAGCCGGCGTTGAAGAAGCTGCTGCGGAGGTACTCGTTCACGTCGTCCTCGCTCACGCGGAACGAACGACCCACGCGCACGGCGGGCAGCTCGCCGCTGTGCACGAGACGGTAGACCGTCATCTTGGAGACGCGCATGACTGCAGCGACCTCGGCAACGGTGAGGAACTTGACCTCGGAGATGTCTCCTGGCTTGTTCGTCGGCATGGCGCACCCAGCTTTCTCTCGCACGTCCCCCGACTTGCCGTCGACGACCCCACGTGCGCTGGGACGAATATAGGTCCAGATGTGACCCATGTGCCAGAGATCCAGCAAAGTGAACAGTGATGCATCGGCGTGTCCGCTTGCGGTCGGTTCCGATCGGCCTCCAGAAAGGCCCCACAGCGGGCGAATTCAGCGCGTCTGCTCCGTCGGTCTGGTCAGTGCCTCTGGGGGTCCAGGCCGTTGTCGGGGAAGACGCAGTCGCGGGTGGACTGCACGGCCCGGTCCAGCCAGGTGTCGGGGTCGTACCCCTCCGACCAGTCGCGGTACGCCGGGCTGCGGCCGTCGGTCATCCGCGACGGCGCCCGCACCCCCAGACGCTCGGCGACGAGCTCGCGCCACTCGGTGGGGGTGTCCTGCTCGGCGTCGACGGGGACGCCCGCGACGGCACCCAGGAGGTGCGTCCACGACCGGGGTACGACGTCCACGACCGCGTAGCCGCCCCCGCCCAGGGCGACCCACTTGCCGCCGGCCACCTCGTGGGCCAGGTCGTGCAGCGCCAGGTAGGTCGCCCGGTGACCGTCCACGCTGAGCGCGAGGTGGGCCAGGGGGTCGTCGCGGTGGCTGTCGCAGCCCTGCTGGGTCACCAGGACGTCGGGCGCGAACTCGCGCAGCAGCGGCGGCACGATGGCGTGGAAGGCGCGCAGCCAGCCGGCGTCGGCCGTGCCCGGGGGCAGCGCGACGTTGACCGCCGAGCCCAGCGCCTCGGGCCCGCCGCAGTCGGCGGGGAACCCGGTGCCGGGGAACAGCATCTGCCCGGTCTCGTGCAGCGAGATCGTCAGCACCCGCGGGTCGTCGTAGAAGATCCGCTCGACGCCGTCGCCGTGGTGGACGTCGCAGTCGACGTAGGCCACCTTCTTCGCACCGTTGGCCAGCAGCCACTTGATCGCCACGGCGACGTCGTTGTAGACGCAGAAGCCGCTGACCCGGTCGGGCATCGCGTGGTGCAGCCCGCCGGCGATGTTGGCGGCGTGGTCGACCTGGCCGGTCCACACCTGGCGGGCGGCCTCGATGCTGGCGCCCACGACGTGCCGGGCGGCCTCGTGCATGTGCAGGAACGTCGGGTTGTCGTCGCTGCCGAGGCCGACCGCGAGGTTGCTGCGGCCGGGCTCGCGGCTCGTGGCCATCACCGCCTCGATCAGGGCGGGGTCGTGCACGGTGACGAGGTCGTCCTCGGTCGCGTCGGGGGCGGCCACCCGCTGGAGCGTCGACAGGACCCCGACCTGCTCGGCCAGCGCGACCGTGAGGTCGACCCTGACCGGCGCCATCGGGTGCGTGGGACCGAAGTCGTAGGCGGTGAGCGACTCGTCGTACACCAGGGCCGCGCGGCAGGGCTCACCTTCCATGTGGCGGAGGTTACTCGCCGCCCGTCCGACGGGCGACGACGACGCCGCCGCGCTCGGTGACGACCCGGAACCGGCCCGAGGCCAGCAGCCCGTCGAGGGTCGCGCGTCCGGCCGGCACGACGGTCTCGTAGGCGCGGTCGTAGGCGATCCAGTCGATGCGGTCGAAGTCGGGCAGCGCGGTCACCGGGCCGACCTCGAGGGCGACGTCGCCGAAGAAGTACAGCTCGGTGCGGCCGACCAGCCGCGGCCCGAGGTCGTTCGACGCCGCCACCCGGGTGCCGTCGGGGATCGTCGCCAGCGCCGCGAGCAGGTCCGGCATCCGCTCCTGCGCCTGCCAGCGGTCGGGGTGCAGCAGGTCGGCGGCGTCGTACCTCGGGACCAGGAACAGGGTCGCGGCGACCGCCACCACCGAGGCCGCGACCACCGCCCGGCGGGGCAGGTGACGCGCGGTGTCGATCATGGCGGCGACCACGACGGGGACGAGCACGGCGTCGTACTGGAAGCCGGTGGTCCAGAAGGAGGCCCGGTCGGAGGTGAACCGCCAGGCCAGGGTGGGCAGCACGACCAGCGACAGCGGCGACCCCAGCGCCAGCAGGGCGGTCGGCGCCAGCAGCACGAGCACGGTGGTGGCCTTGAGGGGCACCGCCTGCCGCAGCGTGGTCCAGGCCTCGCCCACGCTGCCGGGCGCGAAGGCGTCCACGTAGTAGTAGCCCGCCGAGCCGTCCAGCGCCGGCAGCACCCACAGCACCGTCGCCGCGGTGATCACCAGCCCCCCGACCATCGTGAGCAGGCCCAGCCGGCGCTCGCCGCGCACGAGCACCACGAAGCCGATGGCGGCCAGTGTGAGGCCGAGGTCCTCCTTGACCAGCACGATCGGCAGCGCCCACAGCACCGCCGCCTGATGGCGCCCGTCGAGGATCGCCCCCATCGAGAACGCCAGCAGGGGCACCGCGAGCGCGACCTCGTGCAGGTCGAAGCCGACCAGGCTGCACAGGCCGGGGGCGAGGCCGTAGGAGATCGCGACGGCCCACGGCAGCACCCGGCCGTGGCGCCCGGCGTGCCGCATCAGGGGTACGACGCCGACCGCGACCACGAGGGCCTGCTCGACCAGCAGGGTGACCGGCGAGGGCACCACGGCGTACGCCGGGGCGAGGACTGCGAGCGCCGGGCTGAAGTGGTGGGAGGCGATCAGCGAGTCGCCGGTCAGGTGGACGACCGGGATCTTCAGCTGCGCCCACTGCTGCACGATCTGGGTGAAGACGCCGAGGTCGAAGGTCGTCGACGACAGCGTGTGCCAGCGGACCAGCGAGATCGCGGTGTGGACGGCCGCGATCAGCGCGAAGGCCAGGCCCACCTCCCAGACCGGCGTACGCCGCGGGGCCGGACCGGGGACCGGGGCGTCGGTGTCCTCGACGGGCGCAGGCACCGTGCGGGTCTCAGTCGTCGCTGGACGCGAGGGCGATCGACCGGTTGCGGGCCGCCTCCATGGCGGTGATGAACGCCGCGCGCACCTTGTGGTCCTCGAGCTCGCGGATCGCGGCGGCGGTGGTGCCGCCCGGCGAGGTCACCCGCTCGCGGAGCACCGTGGGGTGCTCCCCGGTCTCGCGCAGCAGCTTGGCCGACCCGACCACGGTCTGCACGACCAGCTCGGTGGCGGTGCTGCGCGGGAGACCCAGGTGGACCCCCGCCTCGATCATCGACTCGACGACGAAGAACAGGTAGGCCGGCCCGGAGCCGGAGATGGCGGTCACGGCGTCCTGCTGCTTCTCCGCGATCCGCAGGACCCGACCGGTGACCGAGAGCATCGACTCGGCCAGCGCGAGGTGCTCCTCGGTGGCGTGGGTGCCGCCCGAGATCGCCGCCATGCCCTCGTCGACCAGGGCCGGGGTGTTGGGCATCACCCGGATCACCGCGATGCCGGCGGGCACGTGCTCCTCGACGTACCTCGTGGTGATGCCGGCGGCCAGGCTGATCACCAGCTGGCCCGCCCGCAGGTGCGTCGCGATCTCGCCGAGCACCTCGCCCATGTCCTGCGGCTTGACGACCAGGACCACGGTGTCGGCGCGGGTCGCGGCCTCGATGTTGGTCACGACCGAGACGCCGTAGCGCTCCTCGAGCTCGACGGCGCGCTCGGGGCGCTTCTCCCCCACCAGCAGGTCGGCGGCGTCGTGCCCGCCGCGGACGAGGCCGGACAGCAGGGCCTCCCCCATCACGCCCGCACCGATGATCGCGACGGTCATGAGGCTCCTCGGGGGTGGCGTGCGGGCGGGCTGCTACTTCTGCGAGACCAGCGAACGCAGGAAGAATGTCAGGTTGGAGGGGCGCTCGGCGAGCCTTCGCATCAAGTAGCCGTACCACTCGTCGCCGTACGGCAGGTAGACGCGCACCTTCTCCCCGGAGTCGGCCAGCCGCTTCTGCTCCTCGGTGCGGATGCCGAAGAGCATCTGGAACTCGTAGGTCCCGGGCATCCGGCCGTTGCGGGTGGCCAGGGCCGAGGCGATCTTGACCAGCCGCGGGTCGTGGGTGGCGATCATCGGGTAGCCCTCGCCGGCCATCAGCACCTTGAGGCAGCGCACGTAGGACTTGTCGACGTCGTGCCGCTCCTGGTAGGCCACCTCCTCCGGCTCGTTGTAGGCGCCCTTGCACAGCCGCACCCGGCTGCCCTCGTGCGCGAGCGCGCGGCAGTCCTGCTCGGTGCGGTAGAGGTAGGCCTGCACCACGGCGCCGGTCTCGGGGAAGTCCTTGCGCAGCTCGCGCAGGGCCTCCAGCGTGAGGTCGGTGGTGGTGTGGTCCTCCATGTCGAGGGTGACCGTGGTGCCGGCGTTGCGGGCCGCGCGGCAGATGCGACGGGCGTTCTCGACCGAGAGCTTGGGGCCGACCTCGGGCAGCGCCTGGCCGATCGCGGAGAGCTTGACGCTGACCTCGGCGTTGTGGGCCAGCCCGGCCCGGCCCAGCTGGTCGAGCAGGTCGAGGTAGGCCTCGACCGTGGCCTCGGCCTGCGCCTCGTCCAGGGTGTCCTCGCCGAGGAAGTCCAGCGTGACGTTCAGGCCGTCGTCGATCAGGGAGTGCGACGCGTCGACCGCCTGGGGGGTCTGCTCACCCGGCACGTAGCGGTTGACGATGCCGCTGCTCACGGGCAGACGGGTCACGACTTCCTTGACCTGCTGGCTGCGGGCCAGCATCAGGAGCGCTTGACGAAGCAACGTTTCCTCCCTGAGAACGGCGTACGCCGGACACGCTACGCCCCGCGCCGAGCCCCGCTCAGAAGCGGGGCAGGGGTGGCACGTGCCAGCCGCTCCAGCCGTACGCCGTGCGCTCCGCCAGGCGGCGGTTGGTGACCCGGGCCTGCTCGACCCAGCGTCCGCCCGACCAGAGGTAGCGGGTGGCGGTGCCGGTGAACCGGGGGCCGTCGCCGCCGTTGCGCTGGGCGTCCAGCAGGGTCACGGTGCCGACCGGCTGCCCCGCCCGGCGCAGCCAGCCCCGCTGGAAGTTGACGCTCCCGTCGATGACCCAGCTGCCCTCGCCGCCGGGGGCCCGCAGGCCCACCAGCCGGCCGCTGCGCCAGGTGAGCACCTGCTCGAAGATCGTGTGCGCGCCCGTCGTGTACCCGACCACCAGCTCGGCCCCGGCGACGCCGTCGAGGCGGGCGGCGCCGCGCCAGGGGCGGCCGTACCAGTAGCTCAGCCGGCGCTCGGTCGACACGACCCGGCGCGCCGTGCGCACGCGGACGACCACCCTGCCGTCGCCCGCGCCGTCGGCGCCCCGACGCGCGATCCCGACGGCGTCGCGCCGCCCGTCACCGTCGACGTCGACGTGGGCGACCACGCGGCAGCCGGCCACGCCGGCGCAGACCCGCGGGACGGCTGCGTCGGCGTGCGGGCCGTGGGCGACCAGGGTGGCCGAGACCAGGGCGACCAGGGCCACGAGGGCGGCGGCGAACCGTCGCACCCTCGGGCTCCAGCCGGTCCTCGTGGTGGTGCTCGTGCTGGTGCCGGTGCTGCTGCTCATGCGGATCCCCCCTGGGACTGGTCCTCCTGGGACCGGCCCGGTTGGCACTGTCCCACCGTGGAGTCAGACGCGTCGGGGCTTCGTTCGGTTCTGGCGGGTTCTCGCCACACCAGCCCCACCAGTCACATCCTGCCCCGGAGTGCTCCGGAGTGCCACGATGGTCCGCATGACTGCCGAGCTCGGCCTGGGCACCGCGGCGCTCGGGCGCCCGGAGTACCTCAACCTCGGCCACGGGGAGGCGCTGGGCGGCCTCCACGACGTGGACCGGCTGCGGGCGCACACCGAGGAGGTGCTCGAGTCGGCCTGGGCCGCCGGCGTGCGCCACCTGGACGCCGCGCGCTCCTACGGGGCGGGCGAGGAGTTCCTCGGCCGCTGGCTGGCCGACCACCCCGGCCGCCGCGAGGAGGCCCGGGTCGGGTCGAAGTGGGGCTACACCTACGTCGCGGGCTTCGAGCGCGGGGCTCGGACGCACGAGACCAAGGACCACTCACCCCAGACCTTCGAGCGGCAGTGGCCCGAGACGCTGGCGGCCCTGGGGGGTCCGCCCGACCTCTACCTCGTGCACAGCGTGACCCCGGACAGCCCGGCGCTGGGTGACCCCGTCCTGCTGGAGGCGCTGCGCGACCTGGCGCGCACCGGCGTCCGCGTGGGGATCTCGACGAGCGGCCCCGACCAGGCCGACGTGGTGCGGGCCGCGCTGGCCCTGCCCGGGTCGCCGTTCACCACGGTCCAGTCGACCTGGAACCTGCTCGAGCCCTCGGTCGAGGACGCCCTCGCGGAGGTCCACGACGCCGGCTGGTTCGTCGTGGTCAAGGAGGCCGTGGCCAACGGCCGGCTCTCACCGGCGTCGGGGTCCGGTACGCCGGCCGGGCTCGCGTTGGTCGCCGACGAGCTGGGGGCGGGGGTGGACGCGATCGCCCTCGCCGCCGCGATGGCGCGGCCGTGGGCCGACGTCGTGCTCTCGGGCGCCTCCACCGTCGCGCAGCTGAGCGCCAACCTGGCGGCCCGGGACCTCGTCGACGAGGTGGCCCGGGTCGACCTGGACGCCCTCGCCGAGCCTGCCCCGGCGTACTGGCAGACGCGGGCGGCCCTCACCTGGACCTGACCCTGCCGGCGGGACTGCCGACGGGACCTACCTCACCCGAGGGCTGAGGCCAGGGCCTCGGCCCACACGACGACGGCGTGGGCGCCGGGGTCGGGGGTGCCCTTGACGCGCTCGCCGAGGTAGCTCGAGCGGCCCACCCGGGCGACGGTGTCCGTCGTCGAGGCGGTGCCGGCGCGGGCGGCGTCGACGGCAGCGGCGAGCGCGTCCGCGGGCGCGTCGCCGGCGGCGAGCCGCTCGGCCAGGGTGTCGCCCATCGGCACCAGCGCGTCGAGCATGGTGCGGTCACCGACGTCGGCGCCGCCGACCTCCTTGATGCCCTCGGCCCCGGCCTGCAGCGCGGCGGCCCAGGTCGCGGCGGACGAGGGGTCGCCCTCCTCGACCACGGCGGCGGCCCGCATCAGCAGGATGGAGTAGAGCGGCCCCGAGGTGCCACCGATGGCGCGGCGGACCGTGGCCGACGCGCCCCGCAGGGCGCCGGCGGCGTCGGCGGGGTAGCCGTCGAGCTCGCCCTCGACCGCTCGGGCGCCGCGGTCCAGGCCCGTGCCCAGGTCGCCGTCGCCGACCTCGCCGTCCATCCGGGTGAGCTCCGGCTCGGCCTCGCGCAGCGCGGCACAGGCCGCCAGCAGCCCGCGACGCAGCGGACCGTCGGCGAGCCGGTCGCCGGCCGTCTCCTCGTCGGCGGCGTCGGCGGTCGGGTCGGGCACCTCGCGCTCGGCCGCGACCCGGCCCCGGTGCTCGGCCGGCCACGCCGAGGTCTCCGTCGGGGCGTCGAGCAGCCCGAGGAGCTCGTCGTCGACGACGAGCGCCGAGACCGAGCAGCCGGGCATGTCGAGCGCGGTCAGGAAGGTGCCGACCCACAGTCGCTCCACCTCGGCCCCCCGGGTGCGCAGGGCCTGCAGGACGCCCCGCGCGACGATGTCGAGCTCGCTGGGCGGGGTGGTCCCGAGGTTGTTGACGAGCACCACGAGCCGCTCACCGCCGCGCAGGGACAGGTCCTCGGCGACCGCCCCGACCAGCCGCTCGGCCACCTCGTCGGCGCTGACGAGCGCACCCCGCTCCACGCCGGACTCGCCGTGGATGCCCAGCCCCCACTCGACCTCGTCCTCGCCGAGCTCGAAGCCGGGGGTGCCCACGGCCGGCAGGGTGCACGCACCGAGCGAGACGCCCATGGACCGCACGCCGTGGGCGACCTTCCGCGCCACCTCGGCGACGGTCGCGAGGTCCGCGCCCCGGGCGGCGGCCGCGCCGGCCGCCTTGTGCACCAGCACGGTGCCGGCGATGCCGCGTCGGCCGGCGTGGTCGCCCTCGGCCGACAGCGCCACGTCGTCGCCGACCACGACCATCTCGACGGGCACCCCCTCGGCACGCACGATCTCGGCCGCCAGCCCGAAGTTGAGCCGGTCGCCGGTGTAGTTCTTGACCACGAGCAGCACCCCGGCGTCCCCGCCGACGGCCCGGACCGCGGCCAGGACGGCGTCGGTCGAGGGGGAGGTGAACACCTCGCCCACGACGGCACCGGTGAGCATGCCGGGCCCGACGTACCCCCCGTGCGCGGGCTCGTGGCCCGCCCCACCGCCCGAGATGATCGCGACCTCGCCGCGCGAGGCGACCTCGGGGTGGTCCGACCGCAGCACGACGGTCTGCCCCGCCAGCACGGCCAGGCCCGGGTTGGCGTCGACCAGCCCCTCGAGCATCTGGGGGACGACGTCGGCGACCTGGTTCAGCAGCTTCTTCATGCTCCCGACCCTAGCCACGCCGACGGGGCCGGGCGAGGGCTCAGTCGGTCCGTCGCCGCAGCGTCAGGGAGCCCAGGCCGAGCCCCGCGACGACGTACGCCGCGACGAGGGCCAGGTCGCCGGCGACCCCGCTGGGCTCGGCCGAGGTCGCGACGGCCTGCATGGCGTCGACGGCGTACGACAGGGGCAGCACGTCGGAGACCACCCCCAGCACCTGCGGCAGTGCGTCGCGCGGGACGAACAGCCCGCACAGCAGGATCTGCGGGATCACCAGCGCCGGCATGAACTGCACGGCCTGGAACTCGGTGCGGGCGAACGCCGAGACCAGCAGCCCGAGCGCCGTGCCGAGGACCGCGTCGAGCACCGCCACCACCAGCAGCAGCCACACCGGGCCCAGCACCGTCAGGTCGAGCAGCCACAGGCACACCCCGACCGCGAGCGCCGACTGCAGCGCCGCCATCAGCCCGAAGGCCAGGGCGTAGCCGAGCAGGAAGTCGAGCTTGCCCATCGGCATGGCGAGCAGCCGCTCCAGGGTGCCGGAGGTGCGCTCGCGCAGGGTGGTCACCGAGGTCACGAGGAACATCACGATGAACGGCACCAGCGCCAGCAGCGCCGGCCCCAGCCGCGAGAACCCGTCGCCCGGCAGGCCGGAGAACATCCACCAGAGCAGCGTCATCAGCAGGCACGGCAGCACCAGCAGCATCGCCAGGGTGCGGTGGTCGCGTCGCAGCTGGGTGAGCACCCGCCCGGCGACCGCGAGCGTGGTCCGGGCCCTCACGAGGAGTCCTGGACCAGGTGCAGGAACGCGTGCTCGACGTCGGCGGCGCCGGTGCTCGCGAGCAGCCCCGCGGGGGTGTCGTGGGCGATCAGCCGGCCCTCGCGCAGGAGCAGCAGCCGGTCGCAGCGCGACGCCTCGTCCATCACGTGGCTGGACACCAGCACCCCGGCGCCGGCCGCCGCCAGGGCGTGGAAGGTCCCCCACAGCTCGGCGCGTAGGACCGGGTCGAGGCCGACCGTGGGCTCGTCGAGCACCAGCAGGTCGGGCTCGCCGAGGAGCGCGACGGCCAGCGAGACCCGCGAGCGCTGGCCGCCGGAGAGCCGCCCGACCACCCGGTCGGCGTGCTCCTCCAGGGCGACGGTGCGCAGGCACTCCGTCGTCCGGCCGGGGCCGACCCCGAGCACGCGGGCGAAGAAGTGCAGGTTCTCGGTGACGGTCAGGTCGTCGTACACGCTGGGCTGCTGGGTGACGTAGCCGATGCGGCTGCGCAGCGACGCCGAACCGGCCGGCTCCCCCAGCACCTCGACCGTGCCGGCCGTGGTGCGCTGCACCCCCACGAGCACGCGCATCAGCGTCGTCTTGCCCGACCCCGACGGCCCGAGCAGGCCGGTCACCTCGCCGGCCGCCACCTCGAGGTCGAGGTCGCGCAGCACCGGCCGACCCCCGCGGGTGACCGCGAGGCCCTGGACGCGTACGGCGCTGCTGGCCACCCCGCGATCATCCCGCCGCGCCGAGGTGGCGTCGAGGAACGCGCGCCCGCGCGCGGCGGCCCGGGCTAGGCCGGGGCGTCGCGGTCGGGGGCGGCGAAGTGCAGCCGCGAGAAGGCCAGGGTCTCGAGCAGGTCGGCCTCGCGCTCCTCGCGGCCGGCGGCCCGACGGGTGTTGATCTCGGCCACGACGTGGCCCTCGAAGCCGCGCGCGGCCAGGTGCTCCAGGAAGGGTCCGCACGGTTGGGTGCCGTGGCCGGGCACGAGGTGCTCGTCCTTGGCCGAGCCGGAGCCGTCGGTCATGTGCACGTGCCGCAGCCGGTCGCCGAGGCGCTCGGCCATCGCGACGGGGTCCGACTGCGCGGTCGCCGCGTGGGAGAGGTCGACGGTGGTGTTCGCGTAGGACTCCTCCGAGGGGTCCCAGCCGGGGTGGTAGACCTTCATCTCCCGCCGGGAGGTGGCCCGCCAGGGATACATGTTCTCCACGGCGAAGGCGATGCCCGTGCGCTCCTCGAGCGCCGCGATGCCCTCGACGAAGCCGGTCGCGTAGTCGCGCTGCCAGCGGAACGGCGGGTGCACGACGACCACGTCGGCCTCCAGCGCGAGCGCCATCTCGGCGCTGCGCTCGAGCTTGGCCCAGGGGTCGGTGCCCCAGACCCGCTGGGTGATCAGCAGGCAGGGCGCGTGCACGGCGCAGACCGGCACCTGGTGGTAGTCGCGCAGCTTGCGGACCTTGTCGATGCTCTGGCTGACGACGTCGATGCCGACCATCACCTCGACGGCGTCGTAGCCGAGCCGCTCGGCGTAGTCGAAGGCGTGGGTGGTGTTCTCCGGGTAGACCGAGGCGGTGGAGAGCGCGAAGAGGGGCGCCATGGCTGCGGCGGCCTCAGCCCTGCGCGCTGAGCTGGTCGAGGCGGTCCAGGATGACGCCCTCGCGCAGGGCCCAGGGGCAGACCTCGAGCTCCTCGAGGTCGAAGATGTCCATCACCGCCGAGGCCACCAGAGCACCGGGCAGCACCTGGTGGGCGCGTCCGCCCGAGACGCCGGGCAGCTCGGTGACCTCGTCGCGACCCATCTCCACGAGCTTGGGGATCCAGCTCTCCAGCTCGCTCGCCGGCAGGATCCGGCGTACGAACGGGCCCTCGCTGGACGGCGCCGCCCCGCAGATCCGCGCCAGCGAGCGGAAGGTCTTCGACGTCGCCACCGCGTGGTCGGGCGCCCCGCCGCGCAGCAGCGAGCCGGCGTCGCGGGCGATCTGCAGGCGGATGTCCTTGCGCAGGCGGGCCAGGTCCTTGGCCGACGGGGCTCCGTCGCGGAAGTGCTCCCGGGCCAGGCGGCCGGCCCCCAGGGGCACCGACCAGGCCACGTCCGGCACCTCGTCGTCGCCGCCCGCGATCTCCAGCGACCCGCCGCCGATGTCGAAGACGGCCAGCCGGCCCGAGGACCAGCCGAACCACCGGCGTACGGCGAGGAAGGTCAGGCGCGCCTCGTCCTCGCCGGGCAGCACGCGGATCTCGACCCCGGTCTCCTGCTCGACGTGGGCCAGCACGTCGTCGCTGTTGCCGGCGTCGCGCACCGCGGAGGTCGCGAAGGAGTAGATCTCCTCGCAGCCCTTGTCCTCGGCGAGCGTCAGCGCCGACGACACGAACTGCGTGAGGGCCTCGACCCCCGCGTCGGTGACGGTGCCGTCGTCGTCGAGGTGCTCGGCCAGCCGGAGCGGCTCCTTGTACGACGAGGCCGGCATCGGGGCCGCGCCACGGTAGGCGTCGACCACGAGCAGGTGGCCCGTGTTGGAGCCGATGTCGAGCACACCGAGGCGCATGGGGCGAGGCTACCCGTCGGGCGGTTTCCCAGGTGGTGAACCCGTCCTGCCTCCTCACACACCACACGTCGTGTGTGAGGAGGCGGCTTCGGTTCATCACCTGGGAAACCGGATCACCGGTCCCGTCATCCCCCGGCATAGGCTGCGCCCGTGCCCGAGGTCGATCTCGTCTTCCCCCGCGCCTGGCTGGAGTTCGCCGACCCCGCGGACGCCGACCAGGTCTTCCGCTGCGACCTGACCTGGCTCACCTCCAGCTGGACGTGCATCTTCGGCAACGGGTGCGAGGGCATCTACGCCGACGCCCCCGACTCGGGCTGCTGCACGCTGGGGGCGCACTTCTCCGACAAGGACGACGAGAAGCGCGTCGCCGCCTGGGTCGACCAGCTCGACGACAGCCGCTGGCAGCACCGCTCCGAGGCGCTCGACGACCGCGGCCGGGTCACCCGCAAGGGCTGGGTCGACACCGACGACGAGGGCGAGCGCAAGACCCGCGTCGTCGACGGCGCCTGCATCTTCCACAACCGCAAGGACTTCGACGGCGGCTACGGCTGCGCGCTGCACTCCCTGGCCCTGGACCACGACGTGCACTTCGTCGAGACCAAGCCCGACGTCTGCTGGCAGCTGCCGATCCGGCGTACCTTCCGCGACGTCGAGCGGCCCGACGGCACCACCTACCTCGAGGTCGGCATCGGGGAGTACGACCGCCGCGGCTGGGGCGCCGGCGGGCACGACCTCGACTGGTACTGCTCGGGCAACACCGACGCCCACGTGGGCACCGAACCCGTCTTCGTCAGCAACGCGACCGAGCTGCTCACGCTGATGGGCCAGCCGGCGTACGACGTGCTCGCCCGGGCCTGCGAGGCCCACCTGCGGTCGCGCTCCGCACTGGCCCTGCACCCGGCGTCACCACGACCCCACTGATCGAGACGCGTTCCACCAGGTGGATTCCGGCACCCCCCGGTGTCGTGGCGCAAAGCGGGCCGGGTCAGAATCAACCATGCGTCTCGACCACATCGTCTTCGCCGCAGGCCCGGGGGGGCTCGCAGGTACGACGGAACGTCTCTCGGCTCAGCTGGGCGAGGAGTTCGTCACCGGTGGCATCCACCCGCGCTTCGGCACCCGCAACAACATCCTCCCGCTGAGCGAGGGCACCTACCTCGAGGTGGTGGAGGTGCTCGACCACCCTGCCTCGGACAAGGCGCCGTTCGGCCAGGCCGTGCGTGCCCGCTCCGAGCTCGGGGGCGGCTGGCTCGGCTGGGTCGTCGCCGTCGACGACATCGCCCCGCACGAGCAGCGCCTCGGCCGCGACGCGGTCAAGGGCAACCGGCACCGTCCCGACGGCACCGAGCTGCTCTGGAAGCAGCTCGGCGTCAAGGGTCTCCAGGCCGACCCGCAGCTGCCGTTCTTCATCGAGTGGGACCTCACCTCGGCCGACCACCCCAGCGTCGGTGCCACCGGCAACGTCTCCCTGGAGTGCCTCGAGATCGCCGGCGACCCCGCCCGCGTCTCGGAGTGGCTCGGCCAGTCCGTCGACGAGCCGCTCGAGGCCGTCAAGGTCGAGTGGGTCGCCCCCAACGGCACCCCCGGCATCGTCGCGGTGAAGTTCCAGACCCCGCACGGTGTCGTCCGGCTCTGAGCCCGCGGCCCACGAGGTCCCCGGTCTCGCCCCTGGGGCCGTGCCCAGCCCGAACATCTGGCACAGCCCGGAGACCTACGAGGTCGAGAACCGCGCGTTCGACCGGGCCGGCGCGCTCGCGGCCCTGATCGGTCGCCTGGCGCCCTGGGCGGACGCCGACGTCCTGGACGTCGGCTGCGGCACCGGTTTCCACCTCCCCCACTTCGCCCCGGCGGCGCGCTCGGTCGTCGGCGTCGAGCCGCACCCCGACCTGGTCGCGATCGCCCTTCGCCGCACCCGACGGCTGGACTCCGTCTCGGTGCTGCACGGCTCGGCGACCGACCTGCCGCTCGCCGGAGGCCTCGGTCGACGTGGTGCACGCCCGCTGGGCCTACTTCTTCGGCCCCGGCTGCGAGCCCGGCCTCGCCGAGCTCGACCGGGTCGTGCGCCCGGGCGGTCGCGCGGTGGTCATCGACAACGACGCCACGCGCTCCACCTTCGGCGCCTGGTTCCGCCGCGGCTACCCCCGCGTCGACCCGGTCGCCGTCGCCCGCTTCTGGCACGACCGCGGCTGGGAGCGGCACCCGGTCACCACCGCGTGGACCTTCGACTCCCGCGAGGACCTCGAGGCCGTCGTCCGGATCGAGCTGCCGACTGCGGTGGCCGAGAGCGTCCTGGCCGAGCACGAGGGGACGAGCGTCGACTACGCCGTCCACGTGTGGAGCCGGGGGTTCTGAGGGTGGCGGCGTGACCACACAATTGTGTGGTCGAGGCGTCACCCGCGCCCGATGCTGGCGCGTCCACTACACAATTGTGTAGGTCCGACGTCAGGCGGGGTCGCGCCGGCTGGAGCGGCGTACGACGAGGGCGGGCTGGAGCATCCGGCCCGGCTGCTCGACCGGCTTGTGGGCCAGCACGAGGTGCAGGATGCGCACGATCTCGACCGCGACCTGCTCCAGCGGCTGACGCACCGACGTCAGCCCCGGCCACACCACCTGGGCGGCCAGGGAGTCGTCGAAGCCGACGACGCCGATGTCGGGCCCGGGGCGCAGACCGCGCTCGGCGCAGGCGTGCAGCACGCCGATGCCGAGGGTGTCGCTGGCGCAGACGAAGCCGGTGACGGTGGGGTCCTCGAGCACCTGGTGTGCGGCCATCCGGGCGGCGTCGACGTTGTCGGTCAGGCGTACGCCGAGCCCCACCGGGTCGCGACCCGCGTCGCGCAGGGCGTCCTCCCAGCCGGAGCGCCGGTCCTGGCCGATCCGGGAGGAGCGCTCCCAGCCCAGCCAGGCGATGCGCTCGTGGCCCTGCTCGAGGAGGTGCTCGGTCGCGATCCGTGCGCCGTGGGCGCCGTCGACGTCGACCCAGGCGTGGTCGGCGTGCGGGTCGTCCCACGGGCGCCCGAAGGCCACGAACGGGGCGCCGCGGTCCTGCAGGAAGCCCGCCTGCGGGGTGCCGGCGTAGGTGTCGGTCACCACGAAGGCGTCGACGGCGGTCGAGCGCAGCAGGTCGTCGTAGCCGTCGAGCGGGTCGGTGTCCTCCCCGGAGAACAGCAGCACGTGGTGCCCGGTGCGGGAGGACTCCTCGGTCAGGCTGTGCAGGAAACGGTCCATCAGGGCGTTGCTCGTGCCCTCCTGCGCGGCCTCGAAGCGCAGCCCGATCAGGTGCGAGGCGCGGGTGCGCAGCTGGCGCGCGGCCCGGTTGGGCGAGTAGCCGAGGCGGTCGATCACCGACTGCACCCGGGTCAGGGTCTCGGGACGCAGCAGCTCGGGGTTGTTCAGCGCGTTCGAGACCGTCTGGCGCGAGACGCCGGCCTCGTCGGCGACCGTGGCCAGCGTCGGCGGTGCGCTCGGACGGCCACGCGGCAGGTCGGGCCTGCTGACTGGCTGGCTCATCGGACTCCCCGGGAACTATGGATCGTTCCAATCCTAGGCCATCCCCCGGCGGGGCACGTCGCAGCCCGGGGTTGTCAGACCCCTCACCTAGCGTGCTCGTCATGGCGACCCGACCGGCCCCGAAGGCCCCCCGACCCAGCTACCACTGCCACGAGTGCGGCTGGGAGGCCGCGAAGTGGGTCGGCCGCTGCGGCGAGTGCCAGGCCTGGGGCACCGTGGTCGAGAAGTCCGCGCCCCGCAGCCGGGTGCAGGCCGGTCCGGTGACCGCGCCGGCCCGGCCCATCGGCCAGGTGCCGATCGAGGACTCCCAGTCGCGCAGCAGCGGGGTCCCCGAGCTCGACCGGGTGCTCGGCGGCGGGCTGGTGCCCGGTGCCGCCATCCTGATCGCCGGCGAGCCCGGCGTCGGCAAGTCCACGCTCCTGCTCGAGGTCGCCGCCCAGACCGCCCGGCTGCGCCACCGGGTGCTCTACGTGACCGGTGAGGAGTCCGCGGCCCAGGTGCGCATGCGGGCCGACCGCACCGGCGGCATCTACGACGAGCTCTACCTCGCCGCCGAGACCGACCTCGGCGCCGTGCTGGGCCACGTCGAGGAGGTCAAGCCCACCCTGCTGGTGGTCGACTCCATCCAGACGATCAGCGCCGGCGACGTCGACGGCGTCCCGGGCGGGGTGACGCAGGTCAAGGAGGTCTCCGCCGCCCTGATCCGGATGGCCAAGCTGCGCAACATCACCCTGGTGATCATCGGCCACGTGACCAAGGACGGCACGATCGCCGGCCCGCGGGTGCTCGAGCACCTCGTCGACGTGGTCCTGCACTTCGAGGGCGAGCGCACCTCCCGCCTGCGCATGGTGCGCGCGGTGAAGAACCGCTACGGCCCGGTCGACGAGGTCGGCTGCTTCGACCTCTCCGCCGAGGGCATCGTGGCGATCACCGACCCCACCGGCCTGTTCCTCGACGCCCGCCACGGTCCCGTCGCCGGCACCTGCGTGGCGGTGTCGATGGAGGGCCGCCGTCCGTTGCTGTCGGAGGTCCAGGCACTGGTCACCCACAGCGCCGGCGAGCGCCCCCGCCGCACGACGTCGGGGGTGGACGGCGCACGGGTCGCGATGATCCTCGCGGTCCTGCAGCAGCACGCCGGCATCCGCCTGCACCACCACGACGTGTTCGTCTCCAGCGTCGGCGGTGCCCGGCTCACCGAGCCCAGCAACGACACGGCCATCGCGCTGGCGATCGTCTCGGCCCACCTGGGCAAGCCCCTGGGCCGCAACATCGTGGCGATGGGCGAGCTGGGCCTGTCCGGTGAGCTGCGACGGGTGCGCGACCTCGGCGTGCGCCTGGCCGAGGCGGGCCGCATGGGCTTCCGCTCCGCCATCGTGCCGGCCGAGACGCGGGAGAGCGCCGGGCAGAGCCGGGTGCTGGACGGCATGCGCGTGGTCGACGTCGACCACGTGCGGCGCGCCTTGAAGCTGCTCGACCTGGAGAAGGACGAGAGCCCGCGCATGGGCCTGTCATAGACTCCGCGCGTGGCTTCCCCCGATCGTTCCGACGACGCCATCCGCCTGCGCACCACCCTCGCCCGCATCGCCCCGGGCACGTCGCTGCGTGACGGCCTCGAACGCATCCTGCGCGGCCGCACCGGCGCGCTGATCGTCCTGGGCCACGACCGCGAGGTCGAGGGCATCGTCACCGGTGGCTTCACCCTCGACGTGCCCTTCTCGGCGACCGCGCTCCGCGAGCTGGCCAAGATGGACGGCGGCATCGTGCTCGACCGCGACATCTCGCGGATCCACCGGGCCAACGTGCACCTGATGCCCGACCACACCATCCCCTCAGAGGAGACCGGCACCCGCCACCGCACCGCCGACCGGGTGGCCAAGCAGACCGGTGCCCCCGTGATCTCGGTGTCGCAGTCGATGCAGATCATCGCGATCTACGTCGGCTCGATCCGCTACGTCCTGGAGGACTCCGGCTCGATCCTGGCGCGCGCCAACCAGGCGCTGGCGACCCTCGAGCGCTACAAGGTGCGGCTCGACGAGGTCTCCAGCACGCTGTCCGCGCTCGAGATCGAGGACCTCGTCACGGTGCGCGACGTCGCCGTGGTCGCCCAGCGGCTGGAGATGGTCAGCCGGATCGCCCGCGAGATCGACGACTATGTCAACGAGCTCGGCACCGACGGACGCCTGCTCTCCCTCCAGCTCGAGGAGCTGGTGACCGGCGTCGACGCCGAGCGCGCCCTCGTGGTCCGCGACTACCAGGCCGGCGGCCGCCGCGACCAACCCGCCGAGGAGATCCTGGCCGACCTGGAGAGCCTGTCCCCTGCCGCCCTCGTCGACATCGGCAGCGTCGCCCGAGCCCTCGGTCTGGGCCAGGGCGAGCACCTCGACGGTGCCGTCACCCCGCGCGGTCACCGGCTGCTCGCCAAGGTGCCGCGGCTGCCCTCGACCGTGGTCGACCGGCTGGTCGAGCACTTCGAGACCCTGCAGAAGCTGCTCTCGGCCAGCGTCGAGGACCTCCAGGCCGTCGACGGCGTCGGCGAGCTGCGCGCCCGCAGCGTGCGCGAGGGCCTCTCCCGCCTGGCGGAGTCCAGCATCCTCGAGCGCTACGTCTGACGATCGGGCTCTGCGGCTCGCGGTCTGAGGGTCCGGACTGGAGCGGCGGCCGTCGGCTCACGGCTGCCGGAGGTGGGGCGGGGGCTGCGTCAGCAGCTGTCCGCGGCGTTGTCGCCGCCGCAGGCCGATCCCTTGCCCGACACCGTCGCGGTGGGACGGGCCTGGGGCTTGGCCGTCGCCTTGGCGCCGGACCGGCCACCTGCCTTGGCGGTCGCCGACGGGCGGGCCGTCGGGCTGGTCGTGGGGCTGGTCGTGGGGCTGGTCGTGGGGCTGGGCCTGGGCTTGGGGGTGCGCGTGACGATGCGCGGGGTCGCCCGGGTGACCTCGAACTGCACGTCCGACGGCGTGGACCCGTAGGCCGCCGCGAACACGTGGTAGAACCCCGGCAGCGCCCAGGCCGGGGAGCTGGAGCAGTCCTGGTCGGAGCGGCGACCGCTCCACACGACCGGCACCGTGGTGGTCACGCCGCTGCGGACCACGACCTCCTGGGTGCGCACGGCCTTCGGGCAGTCCTGGGTCGACCAGATCCGGTCCGCGCCCGAGGCGATCTTCACCACCAGGCTCTCCGGGGAGACCTTGAAGGTGCAGGCCGGCTGGGTGCCGCTGAGCTGGAGTCGGATCACGATCGGCCCGCCCGCCCATGCCCGCGCCACCGAGGGCAGGACGCTGACCTCGTCGTCGGTGCAGGTGCCGCTCGGGGCGACCAGCGGCACGGCCTTCTGCTTCTTGCGGGTGGCCCCGACCGGGGCCGTCGGGCCCATCGGCAGGACGGCCTTCGAGCCCGCCGTCTGCTGGGCCGCGCTCGTGCTGGCCGTGTCGGAGGGGCTGGGGTCGCTGCCGTTGCCGCCGAGCAGCTTGCCGATCCCGAAGACCAGGGCGAGCGCCACGAGGACGACGACGCCGCGGCGTACCCAGTAGACACGCTGTGGCAGCCGCCCGCGCGGGTTCGTCACAGGAGCCATGGACGTCACGGTAGTCAGCGCCGAGACCCGATCCGTGGAGCAACGCCGGGGCACCCCCTGCTTGGATGGGCCACGACATGAGCGACCTGCACACCCCCGTCCTGAGCTGGTACGCCGAGCACGCGCGCGAGCTGCCCTGGCGGGGCCCCGAGGCCACCCCGTGGGCGGTGATGGTCTCGGAGTTCATGCTCCAGCAGACCCCGGTCGCGCGGGTGCTGCCGGTCTTCGACAGCTGGCTGGCCACCTGGCCCACCCCCGGCGCGCTCGCCGACGCGCCCAGCGGGGAGGCCGTGCGGGCGTGGGGCCGCCTGGGCTACCCGCGCCGGGCCCTGCGGCTGCACGCCGCCGCCACGGCCATCCTCGAGCGGCACGGCGGCGAGGTGCCGGCGGAGTACGCCGACCTGGTGGCCCTGCCCGGCGTCGGCGACTACACCGCCAGCGCCATCGCGTCCTTCGCCTTCGGCCGTCGGCACGCGGTGCTGGACACCAACGTGCGGCGCGTGCTCGCCCGCGCGGTCTCCGGGGTCGAGTTCCCCGCCACCGCCGTCAGCCGGGCCGAGCGCGCCGTCGCCGAGTCGCTCGTGCCCGACGACGAGCCGGGCACCTGGGCGGTCGCGGTGATGGAGCTCGGCGCGCTGGTCTGCACGGCGAACGCCCCGGCGTGCGGCGCCTGCCCCGTGCAGGACCGGTGCGCATGGGTGCGCGCCGGCCGACCGGCGTACGACGGACCGCCGCGGCGCGGCCAGGCCTGGGCCGGCACCGACCGGATGGTGCGTGGGCGGCTGATGGCGGTGCTGCGCGACGCCGAGGGCAGCGTGGCTCGACCGCGCCTGGAGCAGGCGTGGGACGAACCGGTGCAGCGCGAGCGTGCGCTGGCCAGCCTGCTGGCCGACGGCCTGGTGGTCGAGGTCGACGGCCGCTACGCCCTGCCCGACTGAGGGGCCCGAGAGGCTCGCGGACGACGAACGGCCCACCCGGCATCCCGGGTGGGCCGTTCGTGTGGAGCAGGTGGGTCAGTCGGTCTTGGGGACGTCCACCGGGCCGTCGCTGTCGTCAGGCCCCTCACCGGGGACCGGACCGCCGACGTGCTCCAGCGGCGGGGAGTCGGGGAGCGGGGAGCCCTTGGAGCTGCCCTCGAAGGTGAAGACCGCCTTCTCGCCCTCGCCCTCGACGCCGACCAGCACGATCTGGCCGGGGCCGACCTCGCCGAAGAGCATCTTCTCGGCGAGCACGTCCTCGATCTCGCGCTGGATCGTGCGGCGCAGCGGTCGTGCGCCCAGCACCGGGTCGAACCCGCGCGTGGCGAGCAGGTCCTTGGCGGGCTGGGTGAGCTCCAGCGACATGTCGCGGTCCTTCATCCGCAGCTCCACCGAGGCGACCATGTTGTCGACCATCGCGATGATCTGGTCCTTGGTCAGCGGCGGGAAGACGATGATCTCGTCGACACGGTTGAGGAACTCGGGGCGGAAGTGCTGCTTGAGCTCCTCCTTGACCTTGTTCTTCATCCGCTCGTAGGTGCCCTCGTCGCCCGACTGGTTGAAGCCGAGGCTGACGCCCTTGGAGATGTCGCGGGTGCCCAGGTTGGTGGTCATGATGATGACGGTGTTCTTGAAGTCCACGACGCGGCCCTGGGAGTCGGTCAGGCGACCCTCCTCCAGGATCTGCAGCAGGCTGTTGAAGATGTCGGGGTGGGCCTTCTCGACCTCGTCGAAGAGCACGACCGAGAACGGCTTGCGCCGCACCTTCTCGGTGAGCTGGCCGCCCTCCTCGTAGCCGACGTAGCCGGGAGGCGAGCCGAAGAGCCGCGAGACGGTGTGCTTCTCGCTGAACTCCGACATGTCGAGCTGGATCAGGGAGTCCTCGTCACCGAAGAGGAACTCGGCGAGCGTCTTGGACAGCCAGGTCTTCCCGACGCCCGAGGGGCCGGCGAAGATGAACGAGCCACCGGGGCGCTTGGGGTCCTTCAGACCGGCACGCGTGCGACGGATCGCCCGGCTGAGCGCCTTGACGGCCTCGTCCTGGCCGATGACGCGCTTGTGCAGCTCGTCCTCCATCTTGAGCAGCCGGGTGGACTCCTCCTCCGACAGCTTGACGATCGGGATGCCGGTGGCGACGGCGAGGACCTCGGCGATGAGCTCCTCGTCGACCTCGGCGACGACGTCCATGTCGCCGGCGCGCCACTGCTTCTCGCGCTCGCCCTTGGCCAGGATGAGCTGCTTCTCCTCGTCACGCAGACGCGCGGCGGCCTCGAAGTCCTGGCCGTCGATGGCGCCTTCCTTGCGCTTGCGCACCTCGCCGATCTTGTCGTCGAACTCGCGCAGGTCCGGCGGCGCGGTCATACGGCGGATCCGCAACCGCGAGCCGGCCTCGTCGATCAGGTCGATCGCCTTGTCGGGCAGGAACCGGTCGGAGATGTAGCGGTCGGCCAGCGTCGCCGCGGAGACCAGGGCCTCGTCGGTGATCGTGACGCGGTGGTGGGCCTCGTAGCGGTCGCGCAGGCCCTTGAGCATCTCGATGGTGTTGGCGATCGAGGGCTCGTTGACCTGGATCGGCTGGAAGCGCCGCTCGAGGGCGGCGTCCTTCTCGAGGTGCTTGCGGTACTCGTCGAGCGTGGTGGCACCGATGGTCTGGAGCTCACCGCGGGCCAGCATCGGCTTGAGGATGCTGGCGGCGTCGATCGCGCCCTCGGCCGCGCCGGCCCCGACGAGGGTGTGGATCTCGTCGATGAACAGCACGATGTCGCCGCGGGTGCGGATCTCCTTGAGCACCTTCTTCAGGCGCTCCTCGAAGTCACCGCGGTAGCGGGAGCCGGCGACCAGGGCGCCGAGGTCGAGGGTGTAGATCTGCTTGTCCTTCAGCGTCTCGGGCACGTCGCCACGGACGATGTCCTGGGCCAGCCCCTCGACGATGGTGGTCTTGCCGACGCCGGGCTCGCCGATCAGCACCGGGTTGTTCTTGGTGCGGCGGCTGAGGATCTGCATGACCCGCTCGATCTCCTGCGACCGGCCGATGACCGGGTCGAGCTTGCCCTCCTTGGCCGCCTGGGTCAGGTTGCGGCCGAACTGGTCGAGCACGAGCGAGGAGGACGGCGCGGCCTCCGGCGCGGTGCCGGCGGTCTGCTGCTCCTTGCCCTGGTAGCCCGAGAGCAGCTGGATGACCTGCTGACGCACGCGGTTGAGGTCGGCGCCGAGCTTGTGCAGCACCTGCGCTGCGACGCCCTCGCCCTCGCGGATCAGGCCGAGCAGGATGTGCTCGGTGCCGATGTAGTTGTGGCCGAGCTGCAGCGCCTCGCGCAGGGACAGCTCGAGCACCTTCTTGGCGCGCGGGGTGAAGGGGATGTGGCCGCTGGGCGCCTGCTGGCCCTGGCCGATGATCTCCTCGACCTGCGCCCGGACGGCCTCCAGCGAGACCCCGAGGCTCTCCAGGGCCTTGGCAGCGATGCCGTCGCCCTCGTGGATCAGGCCGAGCAGGATGTGCTCGGTGCCGATGTAGTTGTGCGAGAGCATGCGGGCCTCTTCTTGGGCCAGCACGACGACTCGTCGGGCTCGGTCGGTGAACCGCTCGAACATGGGCTACTCCTCAAGACTCTGCAGGGTCGACCAGTGCGACCCGCACGGCCGGTTGAACCCTGCGGTCAGCCTACGTGTTCCGCACCAACCAGGGTTATCGCTGTCAGCGAACAGACGCCGGGTCGTGATCTCGGGCGCCGACGACCCGGGGGGAGGTGTGACGGCGGCCACGCCCCGGCGTACTCCTCACGAGGGGCAGGCCGAGCACCAGGCCGACCACCCCCTCGCCCACCCAGTACGCCGTGGACGTGGTGCTCCCCACCACGAGCAGCCCGTACGCCGCCTCGGCCACGAGCAGCGCGGGCAGGACCAGGGCGGCGAGCACCCGGAGCCACCCCGGAGCCGTCCGCGACCGGACCGCCCCGGCGCCCAGGGGCGGGCCGACCAACGCGCCGGCCACCACCCAGAGGCCGACGGACGTGGTCGCGACGCCGAAGCCGCGGAGGTCGGCGGTCACGAAGTAGCCCGCGACCAGCGCCAGGAGCGCGCCCACCGCGGACGCGGCCCCGCGGGCCGGGCTCGACGCCCGCCGGGCCAGCAGCCAGGCCACCAGGCACCAGGAACCGGCGGAGTTCGCCAGCGGCGCGACGGCGTGCGGCAGCACGGTCTGGAGGAGCGAGGTCGCCGAGCCGGCCGCCCCCGCCACGACCACCACGCCCGCGGCCGCGCGGATCGGGAGCCGGCGCGTCTCACCCACCCGGCTGCACCAGACCGTGCTCGTAGGCCCAGACCACGGCCTGGATCCGGTCGCGCAGCCCGAGCTTGCGCAGCACCTCCGCGACGTGGGACTTCACCGTCTCGGTGGCCACGACCAGCTCGGCCGCGATCTCGGCGTTGGACCGGCCGCGCGCCAGCCCCATCAGGACGTCCCGCTCCCGCGGGCTGAGCGGGGCCAGGTCGGTGGACGGCTGCGCGGCCCCCCGCGCCGCGAAGTCGTCCACCAACCGCCTCGTCACGGCCGGGCCGAGGAGCATCGAGCCCTCGGCGACCAGCCGCACCCCCTCGACCAGCCGCTCGGCCGTGACGTCCTTGAGCAGGAAGCCGCTGGCGCCGGCGCGGATCGCCTCGTAGACGTAGGCGTCGAGGTCGAAGGTGGTCAGGATCAGCACCCGGGTCGACAGCTCGGCGGTCAGCACCCGGGTGGCCGCGATCCCGTCGAGGTGCGGCATCCGGACGTCGACCAGCGCCAGGTCGGGCGTCGTGCGCCGGGCCAGGTCGACCAGCGCGCGACCGTCGGGCGCCGTCCCCACGACCTCGAGGTCGGGCTGGGCGTCGAGCAGGGCGGCGAAGCCCGCGCAGATGACCGGCTGGTCGTCGGCGACCACGACCCGGATCATCGGCGGTCCCCGGCCGCCAGCGGCAGCGTGGCCTCGACGACGAACCCGCCGTCGCGCCGCCCGGCCACCAGCCGGCCGCCCAGGGCCTCCACCCGCTCCCGCATCCCGACGAGCCCGTGACCGGCTGCCCGCAGCGGGGCCGTCGCCGGCTCGTCACCCGGGTGGGCGCCGCGGGACGGCCCGCGCAGCCCCGTGATCGGCGCGGTCGCGTCGAGGTCGGCGCCGACCGCCCCCGGAGAGCGGCCCGTCGAGCCACCTGACGAGCCGCCCGACGAGGCGCCCGACGAGGCGACCGAGACCACCGCGAGGTGGGCCGTGCGCTCCAGCCGCACGCTCACCGGGGCCCCCGGCGCATGCTTGCGGGCGTTGGTCAGGCCCTCCTGGACCACGCGGTAGGCGACGTACCCGACGGCCGGGTCCACCTCCGCCCGCACGTCCCCCGCGAGGTCGACCGGTTGGCCGGAGGACGACGACCGCTCGACGAGCGCCGCGATGTCACCCCACGACGGCTGCGGCAGCCGGTCCTCGCCGACGCTGCGACCCAGGATGCCCAGCACCCCGCGCAGCTCGTCCAGCGCACGACGCGCGTCGGCGGCGATCTCGGCCAGGACCGTGCGGGCCTCGGCCCCCAGGCCAGGGTGGGTGTACGGCGCGGTCTCGGCGCGCACCGCGATCAGCGACACGTGGTGGGCGACGACGTCGTGCAGGTCGCGGGCCAGCCGGGCCCGCTCGGCCGTCACCTCCGACTGCTCCTCGACCTCGGCGCTGCGGACGGCCAGGACCTGCTGACGACGACGGGAGGCGAGGAGCTGGTCCCGGGCGACGAGGGTCAGCGCCAGGAGCCCGCACAGCCCGACGGCCCAGAACGCCGCGGTGATGCTGCGACCGGCGGAGATCAGCTGTTCGAAGGCGCCCACGGGGCCAGACCCCACCAGCGTCAGGCCGAGCACGCCCAGACCCAGCGCAGCGAGGGCTGCGATCGTGGCGACGACGCCCACCACCGGCCGCCGCCACGAGCCGGCGACGCAGACGCCTCCGAGGAGCACCAGGAGGCCGGCCGGGACGCCGAGGCCGAGGGGCAGCAGGAGCAGCACCGGCACCACGGCCACGGTCAGGGCCGCCCAGGGGCGTCGGAGGGCGAGCACCACCACCGCCGCGGGCACGACCGCGAGCGCCAGGCCGAGCACCGGAGCCAACGCGTAGAAAGGGGCCAGCGAACCGACGAGGCCGGTACGGGCGAGGACGTCGACCACGCTCGAGGCCAGGCCCCGGCTGGCGGCCACCGCCAGGAAGGTCAGGCCGGCCGCCACCAGGGCGGCGGCGCGCCAGGCGTCCGGGGCTGGCTCGTCGAGGGGCGCGAGTGCCTGTCGTGTGTCCACGTGCCGATCCTCCCGGTCCGCGGACCCGGCCCACCACCCCCGCGCGAGCGAACTCCGGGTCCCCCGAGCGGGGGACCCGGAGTTCGAGGGACGCTGAGTGGCTCAGGCGGGCCCAGGCGGGGTCGGGGGCCCCGGGTGCAGCCGGGGCAGGCCGAACTGCGTGCGGACGCCGGGCGACCACAGCACCGACTCGGGCGGGCCGTCGGTGATCCCGGGGAACCCCGCGGCGGCTACCAGCTCGTCGTCGCACTGAAGGAGCTCGGCCGAACGCAACGGCCACGGGCTGTGGGTGTTGGGGATCCACAGCGGCCGGCGGCCCAGCCGGTGGTGCATCCCCCAGCGGGCGGTGAGGAACACCGAGAGCGGGTCGCGCACCGCCTGCTCCCCCCGGCGTACGGCGAAGGTGGTGCGGGCGCCGCGCGAGGGCGGGGCCAGCCGCTTCGAGGTGTAGCCCAGGCGGTCGCCGTCGCGGTCGATCGCGATCCGCGACCAGCGGTAGCGCACCCCGACGGGGTCGGCCGCCGCGGTCAGCGCGAGCCGCTCGGTCTCCAGGGAGCGGAACACCACGCCGCGGCGCCCCTCGGCGTCGGTCGTGTAGAGCCGCACGTTGATCTCGCCGAACGTGCCGAGGTAGGGCACCGGGTGGCCGTAGCCGAAGCCGGCGTCCTGCATCTCGAAGCCGATCAGGCCGATCCAGCTCGAGCCGTCGTGCTCGTCGGCCACGCACCCCGGGGGGAGGTACGCCGCGACCCGCGCGGCGTCGACGCGCCAGTGCAGGAAGACCAGGTCGGCCCACACCTGGTCCATCAGGACCCGTCCGTCCAACCGGGGCGCCCGGTCGGCCTCGGGGCCAAGGCCGCCGTCGCCGCTCAGAGCACGTCCTCCGGCTTCTCCGGGCGCGTCAGCCGGAAGACCTCCGGCGGGCGGCCCCACTCGTCACGGCCCAGCCGCGAGACCGGCCGCAGGTGCTCGATCATCGGGTGGGTGCCGTCCTCGAGCGCCTCGGTGCGCACCGTGATCGCGGTGACCAGGCCGAAGACGACGTACGCGTGGCCGACCTCGACGATGCGCTCGAGCCGGCACTCGATCGACGCCGGGGAGGCCGCCACCCGCTCGGGGCGCACCGTGGTCGACGGCTCGGTGGCGATGCCGAGCAGGCGGGCCTCGTCGTCGCCGTGCTCGAACGGGGCGCTGCTCGCGTTGACCTGCTCGAAGAGGTCCTCGGAGGTGATGCTGACGACGAACTCGCCGGTCTGCTCGATGTTGGTGACGGTGTCCTTGTGGCCCAGCGAGCTGAACAGGATCACCGGCGGCCGACCGCTGGCCACGGTGAAGAACGAGTGCGGCGCCAGGTTGCCGCGGCCCTCGGCGTCGATCGTGGAGACCCAGGCGATGGGCCGCGGCACGACCAGCGAGTTCAGCAGCTTGTAGGCGTTGACCTCGGGGTCCGCGGGGTCGAAGACCGTGCGGACGGCGGAGGCGGAGGCGGGCGACGGGGAGGCCATGGCACCACCCTAGGAGCCGCCTCCCCGCCGCGACCGCTCAGGCCAGCAGGCCCAGCAGCACGATGTGGAGCACCACCACGACGACGAGCAGCAGGCCGACCACCAGGCAGCCGCCGCCGGGGCGACGCTGCCTGGTGTGGCCGATGCTGCCGTGGGTGAACTGGTGGTACGGCGCGGCGTACCAGACCTCGACCACCTGCCCGGGCGCGACGACGGTGTCCAGGGCGGCCTGGCCGTAGCGCCGCATCCACTGGGCGTCGATCTCGATCCGGTTCGGGCCGGGATGCACGGCGAGGTCCTGCACGCCGTAGCGCGAGGGCACCGGCCACCCGTTGATGCGCACCGAGGGGGTGAGCAGGCTCGAGGTCCACTCCGACCCCTGGAGGGTCAGCCGGACCCACCCCGGAGCCGGGTCGGGCACGTCCTAGTGGGCGGCGGCGTAGGCGTCGCGGACCTCGGCGGAGACGCGGCCCCGCTCGGGCACGTCGAAGCCGTTGTCGCGGGCCCAGGCCCGGATCTCCGACGCCGCGGTGCCGCCACCGGCGGCCGACTTGGTCGAGGAGCCGGGGCTGCGACGGCGGCTGCCACCGCTGACCGGACGTGCGTGACCGACGTACGGCGCCAGCGCGTCGCGCAGGGCCGAGGCATTCTTCGCATTCAGGTCGATGGCGTATTCCTTGCCGTCGAGACCGAAGGTCACCGTCTCCTCGGCATCGGTTTGATCGATGTCGTCGATGAGCACGATGTTGACTTTCTGAGCCATTGCGAGGGCCGTCCTTGGAAAGGGTGTGCGGGTGTGTCGGAAAGCCGACACTAACAGACCACTATCTGAGAACAGGACCGGTCACTCGGGTCGGAGCAAAGGAAAAAGAATGGTTTCCCGAATACCGGCCCCGGTGAGCAGCATGACCAGTCGGTCCACCCCCATGCCCAGGCCGCCGGCGGGCGGCATGCCGTACTCCATCGCCTTCAGGAAGACCTCGTCGAGCTCCATCGCCTCGGGGTCGCCCGCAGCGGCCAGCAGCGACTGCGCGGTGAGCCGCTCACGCTGCACCACGGGGTCGTTCAGCTCGGAGTACGCCGGCGCCAGCTCGACGCCGTTGATGATCAGGTCCCAGGCCTCGTTCAGGCCCGGCTTGCTGCGGTGGGCCTTGGCCAACGGCTTCACCGCGGCCGGGTAATCCATGACGAAAGTCGGATTGATCAGGTCGTCCTCGCACAGCTGTTCGTAGAGCTCGACAACTATTTCCGCGGCCCCCCACTTCGGCTGCAGCTCGACGTCGCGGGAAGCGGCGTGGCGGCGCAGGGTTTCGGCGTCGGTATCCACCGTGATTTCCGCACCCAGCGCGTCCGAGACGAGGTCGAGGATGGAGGCCTGGCGCCATTCGGCCTCGAGGTCGATCTCACCGCCGTTGCGGGCCGGCACGACCGTGCGGCCGACCGCACGCGCGGCGTTCAGCACCAGGTCGCGGGTCAGCGCCATCATCGTGAACTGGTCGCCGTAGGCCTCGTAGGCCTCCAGCATCGAGAACTCGGCGGCGTGGGTGGAGTCCAGGCCCTCGTTGCGGAAGGTGCGGCCGATCTCGTAGACCCGGTCGACGCCGCCGATCATGGCGCGCTTGAGGTCCAGCTCGAGCGCGATCCGCAGCAGCATGTCCTGGTCGAGGGCGTTCAGGTGCGTGGCGAAGGGGCGGGCCGCGGCGCCGCCGTTGGTCAGCTGCAGGATCGGCGTCTCGACCTCGGTGTAGCCACGCTCGTCGAGGGTCTCGCGCAGGCTGCGCAGCACCTTGGCCTTGGTGCGGACCATGTCGCGGGCCTCGGGCCGGATCATCATGTCGACGTAGCGCAGCCGGATACGGGCCTCGTCGGACAGCGGGCGGTGCTCGTTGGGCAGCGGGCGCAGGGTCTTGGCGGCCAGCGCCCAGTCGGTGGCCGCGACGCTGAGCTCGCCCCGGCGGCTGGTGATCACCTCGCCGCGCACGGCCAGCAGGTCGCCGATGTCGACCAGAGCCTTGAACTCCGCGAGCGACTCCTCGCCGACCTCGGCCAGGCTCAGCATCACCTGGATCTCGGCGCCGTCGCCCTCGCGCAGCTTGGCGAAGCAGAGCTTGCCGGTGTTGCGCTGGAAGATCACCCGGCCCGTGATCGCCACTCGCTCGCCGGTGCGGGTGTCGGGCGCGAGGTCGCCGGCCTCGAGGGGGCCGTCGTAGGTATCGCGGACCTGGCGGATCGTGTGCGTGCGCTCCACCGTCACCGGGTAGGCCTCGCGTCCCGAGTCGAGCACGCGCTGACGCTTGTCGCGACGCACCTGCATCTGCTCGGGCAGGTCGTCGGTCGGCTCGGTCACAGGCGCGTCGCTCACCCGCCAAGGTTAGGGGTCGGGGTGGGCCCGGTGCGAAAACGGGTGGAGCGCCGGGCTCGCCGGTGCCAGGGTCGCCCCGTGAGCGAGAACCACTTCGACGAGCCGGTCGCCGCGGCGTACGACGACAGCAGCCCGGACATGTTCGCCCCCGAGGTCCTCGGCCCGACGGTCGACGTGCTCGCCGACCTCGCGGGGCCGGGCGGCTCGGCGGTCGAGCTGGCCGTCGGCACCGGGCGGGTGGCGCTCCCCCTGGCCGCACGGGGCATCGACGTGCACGGCTTCGACCTCTCCCCCGCGATGCTTCGCCGGCTCGAGGACAAGCCCGGCGCCGACCGGGTGACCGCCTCGGTGGGCGACATGACCACGGCCCGGCTCGGCCGACGCTTCGACCTCGCCTACCTCGTCTTCAACACCATCGGCAACGTGACCACCCAGGACGGCCAGGTCGACGTCTTCGCGACGGCCACCGCCCACCTCGTGCCCGGTGGCCACTTCGTGGTGGAGAACCTGGTGCCGCAGCTGCAGCGCCTCGCCCCCGGCGACCGGTTCCACGTCTTCGAGCGCACCGACGCCTACCTGGGTGTCGACGAGTACGACCTGCTCACCCAGCAGATGTGGTCGCACCACCACTTCTTCGACGGAGCCGAGGGACGCCGGGCCAGCACGCCGTTCCGCTACGCCTGGCCCAGCGAGCTCGACCTGATGGCCCGCCTCGCCGGCATGCGCCTGGTCGACCGCTGGGCCGACTGGGACCGGTCCAAGTTCACGGCCACCAGCCCCTCGGCGGTCTCGGTGTGGCGGCTGGGGGCCTGAGGACGGCCGGCGGCGGCACTACGGGCGGCGGGCGGGGGCGGCGCTGGGCGGCGGCGGGCCCCGCGGACGTCATACGTCCTGAGGGCTATAGCCCTCACTTCTGATGACGTCCCGAACGAGGTCATCCGTCCCGGTCGCGATGACAGCCGCTCCGTATGACGTCCGCCCCGCGCCAGCGCCTCTCCCCCCCGCTCCGGCGCCACCCCCGCCCCGCTCCAGCGCCACCTCCCGCCGAACCAGCACCCGTTCCGGGCACCCGGCCCGCTCAGGTGTTGCGGGCGTAGACCAGCTCGAGGCCCCGCAGGGTGAGCCAGGGCTGGTGGTCGGTCAGCGAGCGGCACTCGGCGACCACGATCGGGGCGAGGCCGCCGGTGGCGATGACGTGCACGTCCTCGGTGGGGACGCCGAGCTCCTCGATCATCCGGGCGACGATGCCGTCCACCTGGCTGGCGAAGCCGAAGACCATGCCGGACTGGAGCGCCTCGACGGTGTTCTTGGCGATCACCGTGCGCGGCCGGAGCAGCTCGACCTTGCGCAGCTGGGCGCCGCGGCGGCCGAGCGCCTCCAGCGAGATGTCGATGCCGGGCGAGATGGCGCCGCCGACGTACTCCCCCCGCGGCGAGACCACGTCGAAGGTGGTCGCGGTGCCGAAGTCGACGACGATCGCCGGGCCGTCGTAGAACCGGGCGGCGGCGAGCGCGTTGACGACCCGGTCGGCGCCGACCTCGCGGGGGTTGTCCATCAGCACGGGTACGCCGGTCCGCACGCCCGGCTCGACGACCACGTGCGGCACCGTGCCGAACTGGCGCACCAGCATGTCGCGCCACTCGTGCAGCACCGCCGGCACCGTGGAGCACAGCGAGACCCCGTGGACGCTGTCGCCGACGGGGCTCTCGCGCAGCAGCCCGTTCACCAGCACCGCCCACTCGTCGGCCGTGCGGCGCTCGTCGGTCGCGACCCGCCAGTGCTCGAGGACGTCACCGTGGTCGAGCAGCCCCAGCACGGTGTGGGAGTTGCCGACGTCCACGCACAGCAGCGTCACGACGACTCCCGCAGGTCGAGGCCGAGGTCGAAGACCACGACCGAGTGGGTCAGCGCGCCCACCGAGATGAAGTCGACGCCGGTCGCCGCCACCGCGCGGGCACGCTCGAGCGTGAGACCGCCCGAGGCCTCCAGCGAGGCACGCCCGTCGGTGACGCGCACGGCCTCGGCCATCGTCGCGTCGTCCATGTTGTCCAGCAGGATCCGGTCGCAGCCCACGGCGACCAGCTCGCGCAGCTCCTCCAGCGTCGTCACCTCGACCTCGACCGGCACGCCGGGGTCGGCGCGGCGCACGGCCTCCCAGGCGGGCACCACACCGCCGGCCGCGACCACGTGGTTGTCCTTGACCATCGCCAGGTCGGAGAGCGAGAACCGGTGGTTCACCCCGCCGCCGCAGCGGACGGCGTACTTCTGCAGGGCGCGCCAGCCGGGCAGCGTCTTGCGGGTGTCCAGGACCCGCGCCCGGGTGCCCTCCAGGGCCTCGACCCAGGCCGCGGTCGCCGTCGCGACGCCGGAGAGGTGGCAGGCGAAGTTGAGCGCGGTGCGCTCGGCGGTGAGCAGGCCCCGGGCGGGTCCCTCGACCCGCATCACCACGTCGCCGGCGGCGACCCGGGTGCCGTCGGGCAGGCGGTCGCGCACCGTCACCCGGTCGCCGAGCACGTGGGCGAGGACCAGCTCGGCGACGGCCAGGCCCGCGACGGTGCCCGGGTGCCGCGCGGCGACGTCCCCCACGGCGACCGCGTCGGCCGGGATCGTGGCCTCGCTGGTCACGTCGACACCGCCGTCGGGCAGGTCCTCCTCGACCGCCGCGACGACCTGGGCGTGCACCCGGCGGGGGTCCAGCCCGGCCGCGACGAGCTCGTCGAGGAGCCGCTGCGGCAGGTCGGCGTACGCCGTGAAGGTGGTCATGCGGGTGTCCCGTCGGTCGGTGCGGCCGTGACGAAGGTGAGCTCGAGGCCCTGGTCGCCGGCCCGGGCGTCGACGTGGCCGGCCCACCGGTCGTCGTCGCGGTCGGGGAAGTCCTCGCGCCAGTGCGAGCCGCGGGTCTCCTCGCGCAGCCGCGCCGCGGCGGCGAGGGCGGAGGCGATCGTGACCAGGTTGGTGGCCTCCCAGGCGGCGGTGCCGACCTCGCCGGTCTTCTGGGCCAGCGCGGCGAGCTCCTCGCCGGCCGCCGCGAGGCCCTCGGCGGTGCGCAGCACCCCGGCCCGCTCGGTCATCAGCGCCTGCAGCGCCGGCCGCACCTCGGCCCCGACCAGGCCGGCGGCGCGGTCGTCGACCACCGGGTCGGTGACCGGACGCAGCTCGTCGGGCAGCACCTGGGTGATCCGGCGGGAGAAGACCAGTCCCTCGAGCAGGGAGTTCGAGGCCAGCCGGTTGGCGCCGTGCACGCCCGAGCAGGCCACCTCGCCGGTGGCGTAGAGCCCGGGCACGCCGGTGCGTCCCCACAGGTCGGTGACCACGCCGCCGGAGGCGTAGTGGCAGGCAGGGGCGACCGGGATCAGGTCGGTGACCGGGTCGACGCCGTGCGAGCGGCAGGTGGCCAGGATCGTGGGGAAGCGTCGCTCCCAGAACGCGGCGGCCCCCTCGTCGCCGCCGAGCCCGCGGGCGTCGAGCCACATGTGCGGGCGGCCGGTCTCGTGCATCCGACGGGTGATCGCCTTGGCCACGACGTCGCGCGGGGCCAGGTCGGCGAGCGGGTGCTGGCCCTGGAGGAAGCGGTGGCCCTCGAAGTCGACCAGGAAGGCACCCTCCCCGCGCACGGCCTCGCTGATCAGCGGCTGCTGGCCGCGCGAGTCGGGGCCGAGGTACATCACCGTGGGGTGGAACTGCACGAACTCCAGGTCGCGCAGGACCGCGCCGGCCCGCAGGGCCAGGGCCATGCCGTCGCCGGTGGACACCGGCGGGTTGGTGGTCTGGGAGAACACCTGGCCGAGGCCGCCCGCGGCGAGCACGACGGCCCGGCAGCGCACCGCCCCGACGCCGTCGCGCTGTCCCTCGCCCATGACGTGCAGCGTGATGCCGGCGACCCCGCCGTCGGCCGCGAGCAGCAGGTCGAGCGCGAGGGCGTGCTCCACGACCTCGATCTCGGGCGCGGCGTGCACGGCCGCCACCAGCGCGCGCTGGATCTCGGCGCCGGTGGCGTCGCCACCGGCGTGCGCGATCCGGTCGCGGTGGTGGCCGCCCTCGCGGGTCAGCGACAGGTCGCCGGCCGCGGTGTGGTCGAAGTTCGCGCCCAGCGCGATCAGCTCGCGCACCGCCTCCGGGCCCTCGGTCACCAGGACGCGTACGGCGCGCCGGTCGCAGGCACCCGCCCCGGCCACCAGCGTGTCGTGCTCGTGCTGCTCGGGGGTGTCACCCGGGCCGAGGGCGGCGGCGATCCCACCCTGGGCCCACTGGGTCGAGCCGGCCGCCAGCACGTCCTTGGTGACCACCAGCACCGACCCCACCTGGTGCCGCAGCCGCAGGGCGGCGGTCAGCCCGGCGATGCCGGAGCCGACCACGACGACGTCGGCCTCGGTGGTCCAGCCGGGGGGACCCGCGGCCAGCCGGTCGACCAGCGGCCCCGTCTCGACGCTCATCCCGGCAGGCTACCGGCGACCGTGGGCGAGCTCGCCCGGCCGCAGGTCGGCGGCCTGGGGCCGGGCGCTGTCCGTGGTCGTGCGCGGCATCAGGTCTCCTCCCGGCCCGCGCCGAGGTCGAGGGCCGTGTTGTCGATCAGCCGGGTGCTGCCCACGCGCGCCGCCACCAGCAGCCGGGCCTCGCCCGCGGCCGGAGCCGGCCCCAGGTCCGGGGCGGTCAGCTCGAGGTAGTCGAGGTCGACGCCGTCGGCCGTGCGCAGCACGTCAGCGGCCGCCGCGAGAGCATCGGCCGCGCCGCCGCGGGCCGCGTCCCGGGCGGCAGCGAGCGCGCGGGCGAGGGCCAGGGCGTGGCGGCGCTCCTGCGGGCCGAGGAACCGGTTGCGGCTGGACAGCGCCAGGCCGTCGGGCTCCCGGACCGTCTCGGCTCCGACGACCTCGATGCCCAGGCAGAGGTCGTCGACCATGCGACGCACGAGAGTGAGCTGCTGGTAGTCCTTCTGCCCGAACACCGCCACGTCGGGCCGCACCAGCCCGAACAGCTTGGCGACGACCGTGAGCACGCCGGCGAAGTGGGTGGGTCGGCTGCCGCCCTCCAGGACCCGGCCCAGGGGGCCCGGGTCGACGGTGACCTGCGGGTCGCCGCCGGGGTAGACCTCGTCGACCGAGGGCACGAAGACCACGTCGACCCCGTGCGCCGCGCAGACCTCGAGGTCGGTCTCGAGCGTGCGGGGGTAGCGGTCGAGGTCCTCCCCCGGCGCGAACTGCATCGGGTTCACGAAGACCGAGACCACCACCGGGGCGTCGGGCCCGACCCGAGCCCGCGCCGCGTCGATCAGGGCGGCGTGGCCGACGTGCAGCGCGCCCATCGTGGGCACGAGGGCGACGTGTCCGGAGCGTGCGGCCAAGGCGTCACGCAGCTCCTCGCGCGTGGACGCGAGGAGGGGGCGGTCGCTCATCGGCGTCGGCTGCGGACGTCGTCGCGCACGGGCGCGGGGGCCGACGGGCCGGTCGCGCCGACGCGCCGCAGGGCCTCGTCGAGCACACGGACGAGCGTGGCACGGCGGATCGGCAGCAACCGGCCGTCGAGGACCGCGCGGTCGGCGGTGGCCCGGGCCATGGCGACGTACGACGGGACGGTGGCGGGCGCGTGCTCGGCGATGTCGGCGAGGTGGGCCTGCACCGTGCGCACGTCGCCGCGAACGATCGGGCCGGTGAGGGCGGCGTCGCCCTGGGCCAGCGCGTTGTCGAGGGCCGCGGTCAGCAGCGGGCGCAGGGTCGCGGCGGGGTCCTCGGCGCCCGAGGCGACGAGCAGCTCCATCGCCTGGCTGACCAGGGTGACCAGGTGGTTGGCCCCGTGGGCCAGACCCGCGTGGTAGAGCGTGCGCTTCTCCTCCGGCACCCACAGCGGGATGCCACCGAGGTCGGCCACCAGCCCCTCGGCGAGCGCGCGCTCGCCCGCGCCGGCGGTCATCCCGAAGACGCAGCCCGGGAGCCGGTCGAGGTCGAGCTCGGTGCCGGTGAAGGTCATCGCCGGGTGCATCGCGACCGGGCGGGCGCCGATGCGGGTGGCGGCCTCGAGCACGGCGAGCCCGTGCCGGCCCGAGGTGTGCAGGACGACCTGGCCCTCGCGGATGGCACCTGCGCCGACGAAGGTGGTGACGACGTTCTCCAGCATGTCGTCGGGCACCGTCAGCAGCAGCAGGTCGCAGTGGCGGGCCACGTCCGTCGGCTTCTCGGCGGGTACGCCGGGCAGCAGCGTCGCCAGACGGTGCAAGGACGCCGGTGAGTCGCCCGCCGCGGACACGATCTCGTGACCGGCGGCGCGCAGCGCAGCGGACAGGACGGCGCCGACCCTGCCGGCACCGACAACCCCGATTCGGGCCATCGAAACTCATCGCCTTTCGTTCCAGTCCCTCGCGGGTACCGGACTACTCAATGACTCGTGCTCCTCGAGCCTACGCTCGGCCCGATCCCCAGCGGAACCGGTCGTCGGCGTTAGGTGGGTCACAGGCGGGTGGCCGCCACGCCACTGGCGTCCCACGCGCCGAGGGACCTGTCCGCCGCCCGGCGACCTCCCCAGTACGATCCACCTGATGAGCGCCACCACCGTCGACCCCACGGGCCACCCCGGTAGCCCCGCCGACGGTGGTCACAGCGGGCCCCCCCGGCGCCCGACCGAGATCCGCACCGACATCCAGGGCCTGCGGGCCGTCGCGGTGTCGCTGGTCGTGATCTACCACCTCGTCCCGAAGAGCCTCACCGGCGGCTTCGTCGGCGTCGACGTCTTCTTCGTGATCTCGGGCTTCCTGATCACCTTGCACCTGATGCAGAAGCCCCCGTCGGGCGCCCGCGACCTCGCGAAGTTCTGGGGCCGCCGGGTGCGCCGCCTGCTGCCGGCCTCGCTGCTGGTGCTGGCCACCACGCTCGTCCTGTCGCGCCTCGTGGCCCCGGACACCCAGTGGGGCAACACCGCCCGCCAGGCCCGCGCCGCCACGTTGTACGTCGTCAACTGGGTGCTGGCCACCGACTCGGTGGACTACCTGGCCGCCGAGAACGCCCCCAGCCCCGTGCAGCACTTCTGGTCGCTCTCGGTCGAGGAGCAGTTCTACTTCGTCTGGCCGATCCTGATCCTGGCGATGGTCCTGGCCGCCCGCCGCCTCGGCTGGAACCGCGACGTCGCGGTGCTCGGCGGCCTCGCCGTGCTGGTCACGGCCTCCCTCGGCTACTCGGTCTGGGAGACGGTGCACAACCCCGCCGCGGCGTACTTCGTGACGCCCACCCGGATGTGGGAGCTCGGCGTCGGCGGACTGCTGGCCGTCGTGGTCGCCGTCCGTCAGCGGCGCGACCTGCCACCCCTGCTGCCCACCGGTGCCCGCACCACCCTGGCCTGGGTGGGCTTCGCGGCGATCGCGTGGACGGCGTTCACCTACACCGGCAAGACCCCCTTCCCGGGATGGCAGGCGCTGCTCCCCGTCATCGGCACGGCCCTGGTGATCGGGGCCCGCCCGCCGATGACCCGCACCTCCCCCGGGCCCGTCCTCGCCCTTCGGCCGATGCAATGGCTGGGCAACGTGTCCTACTCGGTCTACCTCTGGCACTGGCCGCTGATCGTGCTGCTCCCGCAGCTGCGCGGCCACCGCATGGACAACCTGGACCGCGTCGTCATCCTCGTCCTGAGCCTCGTCCTGGCCCACCTCACCAAGGAGCACGTCGAGGACCGCTTCCGGGCCCCCTCGTGGGGGCTCCCGCTGCGCAAGCCGTTCCTGCTCGGCGCGGCCGGCATGGTCGTCGTCCTCGCGCTCGCGGGCCTGCAGCAGGCCGAGGTCAGCCAGCGCCAGTCCGACTCCGAGGCCCAGCTGGCCAAGGCGATCTCCCAGCGCGGCCCCTGCTTCGGCGCCGCCGCGCTCGACGACCCCTCGCGCTGCCGGGCCGTGCCCTACGACAAGATCGTGCCCGCCCCCGCCGACGCCGCGAGCGACAAGTCCGACGCCTACGGCGACGTCTCCGGCGGCAAGGACTGCTGGTCCTACCTGCCGAGGTTCCCGCAGACCCGCTGCACCTTCGGGCGCGACTCCAGCACCACCGACGTCGCCCTGGTCGGCAACTCCCACGCCGGCCAGTGGCTGCCCGCCCTGGAGGACCTCGCCGACAAGGACGACTGGAAGATCACGACGTACCTCGCGTCCCGCTGCGCCAGCCTGCCGGTGCGCCAGACGTTCGAGACCGACGCCTACTCCCGGGCCTGCCTGAGCTGGGTGCAGAAGACCGTCGACGCCCTGGTCGCCGACAAGCCCGACGTCGTGGTGATGACCAACCGCATCTCGGCCCCGGCGGTCGGCGAGACCCGCGAGTCGAGCTACGACGCCTACGCCACCGCGTGGACCGAGGTGCTGCGCCAGCTGAAGGAGGCCGGCCTGAAGGTGCTGGTCCTGCACGACACCCCGGCCGCCGGCATCGCGGTGCCCGACTGCATCGCCCAGCACCAGGACGACTACGCCTCGGCCTGCGACGGCACGCGCACGAAGTGGCTCGCGCCCGACCCGGGCGTCGAGGGCGTCAAGGCCGCCGACGACCCGCGGATCCACTTCATCGACCTCAACGACCACGTCTGCCGGGGCGAGACCTGCCACGTGGTGGTCGGCGGCGTCGTGACCTACTTCGACTCCTCGCACCTGACGGCGACGTACAACCGCACCCTGGCCCCCTACCTGGAGCGCCCGCTGAAGAGCCTGCTGCAGGCCGGCGGATGACGGCCCCCTCCACCCCTCCGGCGCCGACTTCGGCCACCTCGCCGCAGGTCACCCTGGTCTGCGCGGTGCACGACGACGCCGACCGGCTGCCCGCGTTCGTCGCGGCCGTCGAGGCCCAGGACCTCGACCGCGACCGGTTCGAGGTGGTCGTCGTCGACTGCGGGTCCCACGACGACTCGCCCGCCCTGCTCGAGTCCTGGGCGGCACGCGAGGCCGGCCGGGTGCGGGTGATCCGCCTGGACGGCGCCTCGATCGGGGCGGCCCGCAACGCCGGGCTGGCAGCGGCCCGGGGCGAGTGGGTCAGCTTCCCGCGCCCCTGCGACGGCTTCGAGCGCGACTACCTCTCCCGGCTGACCGCCTTCGTGACCCGCCTCCCCGACGCCGTGCTGGTCTCGACGAACCGCCTGGTCGCCAGCGAGGGCGACGCCGAGATCACCAACAACCACCCGCTGCGGATGTTCCACCGCGGCGACCGCGTGCTGGACGTCGAGCGGTTGCCCGAGACCATCGTCGGCGACCCGACCAGCACGTTCTTCCGCACCGAGGCGCTGCACACCCACGACGTCACCTTCGACGACACCTGGTCGGCCGCGCCCGACGCGTTCACGCTGGCGTGGCGGCTGATGCTGCGCACGGGCGACACCCGCGCCGGGCTGATGCGCAGCGCGCACTACCTGCAGCGGCGGAACGTGCTGCTCACCGGCCGCTCGGAGACCGCGACGCCCCCCGACGGCCCGGGGACCGACGACCCGACGCTGGAGATGCTGCGCCGCAGCTACCTCGACCCGCTCGTCGAGGCCTCCACCCACGAGGGCGGCGTGCCGGAGTGGCTCCAGCACCAGGTCGTCCACGGCCTGGCCCACTTCTTCCTCACCAACGACTCGCGGCCGCCGGTCGGCGTCCCCGTGGGGGCCGACGCCCGGGCCCGGTTCCACGACGTCGTCGCGGAGATCCTCGGCCACGTCGACGTCGACGACGTGGTGCCGCACGTGATGGGCCGCATCCGGAGGCTGGCGCGCAACGCCCTGCAGCACGGCTACAGCGGCCGGGTCTGGCGCCAGCCGTTCGTGCTGATGGACCTGCTCGACGACGAGCAGCAGCTGGTGCGGGTGCAGTACTACTACACCGGCGAGGCCCCGACCGAGGAGTTCCGCAGCAACGGCGAGACCGTCGAGCCGGTGCACGCCAAGACCGCGCTGCTCTTCTTCACCGGCCGGCAGCTGATGAGCCATCGCACCGCGTGGATCCCGTTCAAGGGGATGATGGAGGCCCGCCTCGACGGCCGTCCCCAGGACCTGGAGTTCGAGTGGCCGGGCTTCCCGCGCCGGCGTACGACCCAGGGCATCGCGGGCTGGTTCCTGCGCCCGGACACCTCCCGCGTGCTCGACCCGGCCAGCAAGGCGATCCCGCCGGTCGCGGTCACCAGGGAGGGCCGCAAGGCCCAGCGACTGGCCGCCCGCGCCCGCGCCCGCCGGAAGTACGCCGACGCCTGGGTGCTGATGGACCGGCTGCACGACGCCGGCGACAACGCCGAGGCGATGTTCAAGCACCTGCGCCGCGAGGAGCCCGACACCAACGCCTGGTTCGTGCTCGAGGAGGGCTCGCCGCACTGGAAGCGCCTCGTCGAGGAGGGGTACGCCGACCGGCTGGTCGCCCACGGCGGCGTCGAGTGGCGGGTGCTGATGATGCACTGCCGTCACCTGCTCTCCTCCCACGCCGACCTCGCCGTGACCGCCCCGGAGGCGATCCGCGAGATCCGTCAGCTCGACTGGCGCTTCACCTTCCTGCAGCACGGCGTGATCATGTTCGACCTCTCGAACTGGCTGAACCAGAAGAAGCTCGACACCCTGGTCACCAGCACGTCCGGTGAGTACCACTCGATCGCCGGCGACCACAGCCAGTACGCCGTCACCACCCGCGAGGTCGCCCTGACCGGCATGCCCCGGTGGGACCGCCTGCTCGACCTGGCCCGCACCTACCCGCCGGAGCGCCGCGACCTGATCCTGGTCGCGCCGACCTGGCGCAAGTGGCTGCTGCCGCCGATCGTGCCGGGCAGCCAGAAGCGCCCGCTGGACCTCTCCGCGCTGGAGAGCGACTTCTTCACCAGCTGGAAGGCGTTCCTGACCGACGACCGACTGGCGCAGGTCGCCTCCGAGCACGGCCTCACCGTCGGGTTCCTGCCGCACCCCAACCTGCAGCCGCTGCTCGGCCACCTCGACCTGCCGCCGCACGTGCAGGCGCTGACCTACGCCGACAACGACGTCCAGGAGCTGATCTCGCGGGCCCGGCTGATGGTCACCGACTACTCCTCGATCGCCTTCGACGCGGCGTACACCGACCGGCCCCTGGTCTACTTCCAGTTCGACACCGAGCACATGCTCGAGGGCAGCCACGTCGGCAGCCGTGGATACTTCGAGTTCGACCAGGACGGGTTCGGGCCGGTGGCCACGACCCTCGACGACGCCATCCGAGAGGTCCAGCACGTGATCGAGTCCGGTCCCGCCCCCGTCTCGCCGTACGCCGAGCGGATGGCCACGACGTTCGTCAACCGCGACGGCGGCTGCTGCGCCCGCGTCGCCGAGGCCGTGCGCCGCTCCACCCGGCCCGCCACCGAGGTCGTCCCCACCCCGGCCCCGTCGCGGGCGTGGCGGTGAGCGCCGGCGCGACCGCCCGCGCCGACGCCCCCACCAACGTCGCGGTCGTGCTGGCCGGCGGGGTCGGCACCCGGGTCGGGCTGGACATCCCCAAGCAGCTGGTCAAGATCGCCGGGCACACGATCCTGGAGCACACCCTGGCCGTGCTCGACGCGCACCCCGACGTCGGGCGGATCGTGGTGATGATGGCGCCGGGGCACCTCGACGCGGTGCACGCCATCGTCCGCGACGGCGACTACGCCAAGGTCACCCACGTGCTCGAGGGCGCCGACACCCGCAACGGCACCACGATGCGCGCGCTCGACGTGGTCGAGGACGACGACGCCAAGGTGCTCTTCCACGACGCCGTGCGTCCCCTGGTCAGCGCCCGCATCATCAGCGAGTGCTTCGAGGCGCTGGACCGGTACGACGCCGTCGACGTCGCGATCCCCTCGGCCGACACGATCATCGAGGTCGACGAGCACAACGTCATCCGCGACATCCCGCCGCGGGCCAACCTGCGCCGCGGCCAGACCCCGCAGGCCTTCCGTGCCCGCGTCATCCGGGCGGCGTACGCCGTGGCGCGCGAGGACCCCGAGTTCCAGGCGACCGACGACTGCACGGTGGTGCTGCGCTACGCCCCCGACGTGCCGATCTGGGTGGTCGCGGGCGAGGAGCGCAACATGAAGGTGACCGACCCGATCGACGTCTACATCGCCGACAAGCTGTTCCAGCTCAGCTCCGGCGACGTGCCCCCGAGCCGCTCCGACGAGGGCTACCACGAGGCGCTGAGCGGCCGCACGATGGTGATCTTCGGCGGCAGCTACGGCATCGGCCACGACATCGCGACCCTCGCCGAGGCCCACGGCTGCCGGGTGTTCACCTTCAGCCGTTCCTCGACCGGCACCCACGTCGAGCGGCGCACCGACGTACGGGCCGCGATCGACGCGGTGCTGGCCGAGACCGACCACATCGACTTCGTGGTCAACACCGCGGCGGTGCTGCCCCGCGGCAACCTGGTCGACACCTCGGAGGAGACCGTCTACGCCGCCACCGAGATCAACTACCTGGCGCCGGTGCTGCTGGCCCAGGAGTTCTTCCCGCACCTGCAGCGCACCCGCGGCAGCATGCTGAACTTCACCTCCAGCTCCTACACCCGAGGTCGCCGCGGCTACAGCCTCTACTCCTCGGCGAAGGCCGCCATGGTGAACCTGACCCAGGCCCTGGCCGACGAGTGGTCCGCCGACGGCGTCCGCGTGAACTGCGTGAACCCCGAGCGCACGGGCACCCCGATGCGCACCCGCGCCTTCGGCGAGGAGCCCCCGGGCACCCTGCTGGAGTCCACCGAGGTCGCGCGCCGCTCGATCGACGTCCTGATCAGCGGCCAGACGGGCGTCATCGTCGACATCCGCAAGGTCGACCCGCTGTGAGCCCCGGGCGCCCCCGCCTCCGGGCGGCGGTGCGCAAGGCCGGCGGACGACCGCTGGCCGCCCTGCGTCGCTCGCGCCAGGAGCCGCTCCTGAGCGTGGTGATGCCGGTCTACGACGTGGCGGAGTACCTCCCCGCCGCCCTGGACAGCGTGTTGTCCCAGACCCTGCAGGAGCTCGAGGTGGTCGCGGTCGACGACGGCTCCACCGACGGCTGCCTGGAGATCCTGCGCGACTACGAGCGGCGCGACTTCCGCGTGCGGGTGCTGACCCAGGCCAACGCCGGCCAGGGCGTCGCCCGCAACGCCGGGGTCGACGTGGCCCGCGGCGAGTTCCTCACCTTCATGGACTCCGACGACACGCTGCCGCCGGACGCCTACGAGACGATGGTGCACGGCCTGCGGGCGACCGGCTCGGACTTCTCGGTCGGCAACCTGCGCCGGCTGCGGCACGGCGAGCTGCACCGGATGATCTGGTCGCGCACGGTGCACCGCCAGGACCGGCTCGGCGTCACGATCGAGGAGTTCCCGAACGCGATGCAGGACATCATCGCGTGCAACCGGGTGTTCCGGACCGCGTTCTGGCGCGAGCGGGTGGGGGGCTTCCGCGGCGGCATCGCCTACGAGGACCACGTGCCGATGCTCGCGGCGTACGTCCGGGCGCGGCGCTTCGACGTCCTCCAGAAGGTCACCTACCACTGGCGCATCCGGGAGGACCTCACCTCGACCGGCCAGCAGAAGGCGCGGCTGGCCAACCTGCGCGACCGCATCGAGGTCATGCAGGAGGCGCACGACCTGCTGCGGGCCGAGGCCTCCGAGGCGGTGCACGCCGCGTGGGTCGGACGGGCCCTGGAGGTGGACTTCCCGCCGTTCCTGCCGTTCGCGCTGACCGGCGACGACGACTACCGCGCGCTGCTGGCGCAGACCTACCGCACCTTCCTCGACCGGGTCACGCCCGCAGCGCTGGACCAGGTGCGGGTCGCCATGCGCGTGCGCGCCCACCTCGCCGCGCAGGAGCGGTGGGAGGACCTCTTCGAGGCCGACGACTGGCTCCGCGAGGCGCAGAACCTGCCCCCGACCCGGGTCGTCGACGGACGGCTCGAAGCCGACTTCCCCCCGTCGTGCCCGTGGGCCGACGCCCTGCCCGCCGACCAGCGCTGGACCTCCAGCCTGGAGTGCCACTTCGAGGGCGCCGTCGAGCACCTCGAGTGGTCCCCGACGGGCCTGCGGATCACCGGCTGGGCCTGGCTGCGCGGCCTGCACAGCGACCATCCCGAGGTGCGGGCGTGGCTGGTCGCGGGCGACGAGCGCGTGCCGCTGACCGTCGAGCGCGGGCACCTGCCCGAGGCCGACGCCTGGAGCCCGCTCTCCTTCGCCTCCCCCGCCGACGGCGGCTTCGTGCTCAGCCTCGACCCGACCGTGCTCGCCCCGGGCGACTGGGCGGTCGAGGTCGAGGTGGCCCAGGACGGCCTGGTCAGCACCGGCGGGCTGCACGGCCGCGTCGCCCGCTCGTCCGCCGTGCGCCCCGGCTCGGGCGTGGTCGGCGGGCTGCTGGTCGAGACCGGCTGGTCCTCGACCGACGGCCTCACCCTGCACGTCTCCCCCGGGCGAGCGGTCGACCGGCGGGGGCACGACGTCCAGGTCCTGTCCGTCGCGCTCGACGGCCACGTGCTCCTGGTGACGGTCGACCGGGAGGTGACCGGCGCCGTGCTCGTGGGCGACGGGGCCACGATCGCGTCCGTCTCCCCTGGCCCGGCCGGGTCGACGCGGCTGGAGCTGCCCCTCGACGCCGCCGACGTGGGTGCGCTGAGGCTCCCCGCACCCGACGGCGCCTACCGGCTGCGGGTCGAGCCCGCCGACGGGCGGGCCCACCTCGCGGTCGCCGGAGCGGCGTACGCCGGGAGGGCGCCGCACCACCTCCTCGGTGACCACCACGCCGTGCTCGCCGGCCAGCGGCCCGACGGCCGCGCCGTGCTCGTGCTCTCGCCGCCGCTCGCCGCCGACGAGCTCGGGCCGCGGCACCAGCGACGGCTGCAGGACACCCTCGCCACCCCCTCGCCCGACGCCCCGCTCCTCCTCGGGGCCGGTCCCGACCAGGACGCCCTCGCGGAGGCTGCGTCGGTGCCCGTCGTGCGGGAGGACGCGCTCGTGCGCGGCAGCCGGGGCTGGTACGCCGCCCTCGGCGCCGCCCCGGCCGTCGTGCTCGGCGAGGAGCTCGGCCCCTGGTTCGCCACCCGCCCCGGCCAGCGGCGGCTGCGCACGCTGCCGCACCCCTACGGCCCCACCGGCGTCTCGGCCTGGCGCCGCCAGGGCCTGATCGAGCACCTGGTGAACCGCGAGGTCGCGCACGCCCACCGGCAGTGGGACACCCTGCTGGCCCCCCACGACGAGGCCGTGGCGTGGCTGCGCGAGCAGTGGCGCTGGGAGGGGCCGGTGCTGGTCGCCGGCCGTCCGGCCACCGATCCCCTGGTCGCCGGTGACGCGGCCGTCGCCCGGGCCCGGCTGGTCGAGCGCCTGGGCCTGCGCCCCGACGTGACGCTCGTGCTGCACGCGCCGGCCCCGCGCGACGACGCCGACCTGGCCCGCGGCGACGACGCCCCCCTCGACCTCGGCCGGCTGGGCGAGGCGCTCGGCCCGGCGTACGTCCTGCTGGAGCGGCGCGACCCCACCGACCGCCGACCCCCGCGGCGCCCCGGGCAGGGCGGGCTGGTGCTCGACGTCAGCGCCCACCCAGAACCGACCGAGCTGGTGCTCGGCGCCGACGTCGCCGTCCTCGACTACTCCCCGCTGCGCTTCGACCGGGCGCTCACCGGCCGGCCGATGCTGTTCCACGTGCCCGACCTCGAGGCGTGGCACGAGCACCGCCCCACGGCGTACCCCTGGGCCGAGACCGCGCCCGCCCCCTGCCTGCGCACCCTCGACGACCTCGTGGACCACCTGCGCGCCCCCGCCGCCCCGGACGCCGCCGCCCTGGTCGCCTTCAACGCCCGCTTCAACGACCTGGCCGACGGCCACGTCTCCGAGCGCGTCCTCGCCGCCCTGATGGGCGAGGCGTAGCAGGGGGGCTCAACGGGGACTGGCGGACTGGCTGCCGCCGCCCGGATCGACCGCCCGGGTCGACCGCCCGGGTCGACCGCCCGGGACGTCATGCGAACCGGCCGCGATCACGACGACTCCGCATGACCTCCCGCGCGACGTCATGCGGACCGGTGGCCATGGCGACCGCCTCGTACGACGTCCGCCTCGTATGACGTCCGCCTCGTATGACGTCCGCCCTGTGCGACCGGCGACCGGCGCCCGGCGACCGGCGCCCATGGGCCGGCGCCCGGGGGCCGGGCAGCGGCTCAGCGCTCCAGCAACGGCCCGAAGAACTCCTCGACGACCCGCTCGGCGGCGTGGCCGTCATCGAGCCGGTGGAAGTAGGCGTTGAACTCCGCGATCCGGGGGGCCCACCGCTCGGCGAGGGCGGGCAGGTCGCCCAGGGCCGCGACGACCTGCTCGGTCGTGTCGACCAGCAGGCCGGGGGCCGAGCGGGCGAAGTCGAAGAGGAACCCGCGGGTCTGCTCGGCGTAGTCGTCGAGGTCGGGCACCAGGAACACGGCCGGCTTTCCTGCCAGGGCGACGTCGAAGCGCATCGAGGAGTAGTCGAGGACGGCGACGTCGGCGGCGAGGATCAGGTCGTTCACCTCGGGGTACGCCGTCACGTCGACGACGTGGGCGCCCCCACCGCGACCGACCGCGTGGAAGCGGTGCCCGCGCAGCAGCACGACGTAGTCGGGACCGAGCGCGTGCGCGGTCTCCTCCACGTCGAGGTGGAGCACGGCCCGGGCCCGCCGGAAGTCGGTGGCCAGGTCGTCGCGCCAGGTGGGGGCGTAGAGCACCACCCGCTGGTGGTCCGCGATCCCGAGCCGGCGACGCGTCGAGGCTCGCTGCTCCTCGCGGCCGTCGGCGAGCAGCGCGTCGTCGCGGGGGTAGCCCTCGGCGATGATGCGCCCCTCGAAGGCGTAGTTCTCGCGGTAGTAGCGGTCCATCTCGGGGATCGGTGTCAGCAGGTTGTTCCACGTGCCCGACGTGCGGGCCAGCATCTGGTCGAGGTGGGTCGGGGTCAGCCCGCGGTTGCGCCACTGGCCCAGGCCCATCGCCTTGGCGGGGTAGCCGTGGTACGTCGCCAGCACCTCCTGGCCCTCGCGACGCTCGAACCACGGGTCGAGCTCGATGTTGGTGACGACGTACGCCGCGCGGGCGAGCACGTCGTACCACTCCGTGCTGCGCAGGAGCACCGACTCGCACCCGTCGGGCACCCGAACGGACGCGTCGGCGACGGCCCACACCAGCCGCGCGCCGTCGGGCCGTCGCCGCAGCAGCTCGGCGCTGATCGCCGCCGGGTGGTCGGTGGGCGCCTGGCCGAGGAACGACTGGAAGTAGACGAGGTGCGGGTCGACGCGGTCGGAGATCTCGCGGTAACCCTCCTGCAGCCGGGCCTGGGCGAACCGGCCCGCCTCGTCGTCGCCGAGGTCGGGGTCGAGCCGCAGCAGGAGCCCGCCGCGGGGCCCGCGCCAGAGGCTGGTGCGCCTCAGGGCGTCCAGCTCGGTGCGGGGCAGCTCGTCGGCGACCTCGTCGGCGATCCCGACGAGCAGCTCGGTCTCGGCCGCCCGCACCGAGAGCCGGTAGGTGCCGGTCGGCGCCGGCGCCGGGCCGAGGCCCCACGGGTCGGTGACCAGCGCGAGGACCCAGCGGTCGTCGTCCTCACGGCGGCCGAGGACCGTGTGGCCGGGCCCGAGCAGGGCCACGTCGGCGTCGTCGGGCGCACCCTGGAGGGTGAGGGTGACCTCGCCCTGCGCGAGCTCGACCCGGCGCACGACGATGCCCGTGGGACGCAGCTCGGCGTCGTCGGGAGCGTCCGCGACGACCAGCACCAGCCCGGCAGCGCCCTGCTGCCAGGTGAAGGAGCGGCCGTCGGCGACGAGGGAGCGCGCGGCCGAGCCGTGGGGGTCGAGGTCGTCGAGGACCGCGCTCCGGCGTACGCCGCGGTCGGTGAGGGCCAGCTCGAGGCGCCACTCGCCGTGGGTCAGGTCACCGAGGGACACCTCGGTCCGCACCAGGCCGAGGTCGTGGCGCTGGTGGGCGTCACCCATCCAGCGGGTCACGGCGGCGTCCTCGTCCTGGGTGACCGCCAGGGTGAGCCCCGAGGGGCCGACGAGGCGCGCGGTGACCTCGGGGGCCCGGGCGTCGACCAGGCGCAGCCCGGCGTACAGCTCGAGGAGGAGGTAGTCGTCCTCGACCCGCGAGCGGCGCAACCGGGCGCACAGGGGGGTCTCGGCCTCGGTCAGCCGCGCGACGTGGTCGGGCAGGTCGTCGGGCACGCGGTCGAAGCGCGCGAGCACCTCGCCGTCGACGACCTCCGTCGGCACCTGGCCGTCGGCGAAGCGTCGCCCGGCCACGAAGTCGGTGAGCTCGGCCCGGCGGTCGCCGGCCGCGAGCCAGGCCATCACGCGGTCCTCGACCGGTACGCCGGACAGCTCGTCGCCGGCGAGGTCGACCAGCTCGGCGGCGTGGCCCTGCAGCAGCGCCCAACCCGCGTCGTCGCACAGCTCGACGGCGCGCAGGAACGTCGGCAGGTCGCGGCTGAGGGCGCCCACGGCCCGCACCCGGTGCTCGGCGGCGTAGTCGGGCCGCTCCAGCACGACCAGCGACGACCGGTCGGCCGCGACCCGGGCCGACAGCTGCGACATCGGGTTCTCGGCCTTCTCGAAAAGCCGCGTGCGCTCCAGCTCGTCGCGCAGGGTCGCGCGGCCGAGGTCGTGGTGACCCTGCACGAGCAGGGTGACGGCCACGCTCTGCCCGTTGCGCTCCGAGTCGTCGATGGCGCGCGCCCACCGGGAGCGGGGCACCAGGAGGCGCCCGAGCAGGGGGGTGCGGGCCCAGCTGTCGGCGTCCTGGCCGACCAGGCCGCCGAGGACCACGTGGTCGGCCGTGCGCTCGGCGAGCATCGCCTCGAGGGCACCCGGCACGAGCACCTCGCGCGGCGAGACGAACAGCAGCCAGTCGGCCTTGGCCGCCACGGCACCGAACCGGCGACCGGCCGCCCAGTCGTCACCGAACATGTCCACCGGGCGGACCCGCCAGTCCTCCTCGGCGGCGCTCTGCGCGAGGCCCCCGAGGTGGTCCTGCATCACCACGGCCACGATCTCCAGCCGGGGCAGCGGCTGGTCGCGGACCGCGTCGAGCGCGGCGCGGGCATGGGCCTCGTGACCGTGCAGCAGGACCACGACGCTGACCTCGGGCCCACCGGACCGGAGCCGACGGGCAGTCACCTCGGCGCGGCGCCGCAGGCCGTCGGGCAGGCGGTCGGCCACACGACGGAGACGGTCGCGCGCGGGCTCAGGACTCATGTGACCGCATCATGCCGCACCCGCTCGACCGGCGACCCTCAGGAGAGGGCGGCGTGGGCCTCGGGGCTGGAGTCGCGCAGGAACTCCGAGCAGCGCTGCTGCTCCGAGGCCTCGCCGATGCGCCCGGCGGCCTCGGCCAGCGCGGCCAGCGCCCGGAGGAACCCACGGTTGGGGACGTGCTCCCACGGCACCGGGCCGTGGCCCTTCCACCCGTTGCGCCGCAGCGAGTCGAGGCTGCGGTGGTAGCCGACGCGGGCGTAGGCGTAGGCGGTCACGTCGTCGACCGCGTCGTCGGCCAGCGCGATCTCGGCCAGGGTCGCCCAGGCCAGCGGCGACTCGGGGTGGCGCCGCACGACCTCGTGGGGCGCATCGCCGGCCTCGATCTCCGCGGCGGCGGGGTCCTCGGGCAGCAGGGTCGCCGGCGGGCCGGCCATCAGGTCGCGGCCGAAGCTGGAGTCACTCATGCCCGTGATCGTCGCACGCGGGGCCGACGGCGGGCTCAGCGGTCGGCGACCTTGCTGAGGACGCAGGCCGATCCATGTAACGCGGAGTTATTGATTCTGAACAAGGCGCGTGAGGTGCACTCGGGGTCGAGAACACCGCGTCACAGCAGGTCAGGCGCTGCGGCGCCTCGGCGACGTACGCCGGATCCGGGCCGCCCGCTCGGCGAGGTGCGCCGGGAGCTGAGTGCCGAACCGTTCAACCGTCACGGCATACTCCCGCTGCAGACGCTCGATCGTCCGCTGCCTGGCCCGTCCGAAGAGGTCGTCCCAGCTGACCCGCGACATGCCCAGGCCTTCGCCGCAGATCGCGATCTGGCGCGCCCGCTCGTCCCACAGCACGTCCTCGACGGGTCGGTCGGCGAGTCCACCCTGCTCCACCGGACGCAGCTTCTGACGGCCGTCGAACTCCACCGCGTGGCACCCCGCGAGCAGGTCGACCCAGTAGACGTGGCCGTCCACCGACACCGGGAACTGGGCCTGCGCCGGCCCGATCCCCGCCTCGTCGATCAGGACCCGCGTCAGCGACTCCCCCACGGACTCGGAGCCGGGCTCGGCCCGTGCGACGGCCTCGCGTGCCGTGCGCACGCCGGGCCAGCACCACATGGTCAGCACCTCGAGCTCCAGCGCCGAGCGCGGTGTGCCGTTGGCGAGGACCCGGTCCAGGGTCACGATGCCGGCGACGAGCCCGTGCTCACGGGCGATGTCGACGCCGGTGCGAGCGGGGCCGGTCACCTCCATCTCGTCGACCACCACGGTGTCACCCAGCGGCAGCCTGGTCAGGTGGTGCTTGACACCACGCTCGGTCCGGCTCCCACCCACTCCCGGTCGGGTGATGTGACTGAGTTCGAGATCCGGCCGCATGAGCGGCAGCCCCAGGGCGCGAGCCGCCGAGTCGTGGCTCATCACGTGCTCGGTGCTCATGGCGAGATGGACGGCGCGATCACGCAGCCGGGTCTTGTCGTCCCCGCCGGTGAGCTGGTCCCAGAGCTCACGCTCGGCGTACACCCCACGTCGGACGGTCACCCACGGGCCGTGCACCGCGGTCAGGCCGCGCAGCTCGACCTCGGTGTAGCCCACGGCCAGGCACTGCCGCCGCGTGACGACCCCGCCCTGACGAGAGGCCAGTGCCTGGAGCTTGGGTCGCATGAGGACACGCTCGACGACGTACGCCGGCCGCTCAACCCGCGTGCTGCCCGCCTGTGGACAACCAGAGCCGACCCGACAACAGGCCGCGCACCGGGTTGCCACCCCTGGCCCCTGTAACGCGGTGTTATCCACCCCGAGTGAGGCGGACGCACCTTGTTCAGAATCAATAACTCCGCGTTACATGGGAAAGCGCAGAACCGGTCAGCCGACCGAGGTCCCGCTGCTCCGCAGGTGCTCGCAGGCCTCGACGACCCGGGCGGCCATGCCGGCCTCGGCGGCCTTGCCCCAGGCTCGGGGGTCGTAGAGCTTCTTGTTTCCGACCTCGCCGTCGATCTTCAGGACGCCCTCGTAGTTCGCGAGCATGTGGCCGGCGACGGGGCGGGTGAAGGCGTACTGCGTGTCGGTGTCGACGTTCATCTTGATCACGCCGTAGTCGACGGCCGCGGCGATCTCCTCCGCCGTCGAGCCGGAGCCGCCGTGGAAGACGAGGTCGAAGGGCTTGGAGCCGGCCGGGAGGCCGAGCTTCTCCGAGACGACGTCCTGGGCCTTCTTCAGGATCTCGGGGCGGAGCTTGACGTTGCCGGGCTTGTAGACGCCGTGCACGTTGCCGAAGGTGAGTGCGGTCAGGTAGCGGCCGTGGTCGCCGGCGCCGAGCGCCTCGATGGTCGCCAGGGCGTCCTCGGGGGTGCTGTAGAGCTTGTCGCCAGCACCGCCCTCGACGCCGTCCTCCTCGCCGCCGACGACGCCGATCTCCACCTCGAGCACGATGTGCGCGGCCGCGGCCTGGGCCAGCAGCTCCTTCGCGATCTCGAGGTTCTCCTCGACCGGCACGGCCGAGCCGTCCCACATGTGCGACTGGAACAGCGGGTGCTGGCCGTTCTTGACGCGCTCGATCGAGATCGCGAGCAGCGGCCGGACGAAGCCGTCGAGCTTGTCCTCGGGGCAGTGGTCGGTGTGCAGCGCGATGTTGACGGGGTACTTCTTGGCCACCTCGTGGGCGTACGCCGCGAAGGCCACCGAGCCGCTGACCATGTCCTTGACCGTCGGGCCGGAGAGGTACTCAGCGCCACCGGTGGAGATCTGGATGATGCCGTCGCTGCCGGCCTCGGTGAAGCCCGCCAGAGCGGCGTTGAGCGTCTGGGAGGAGGAGACGTTGATGGCTGGGTAGGCGAACGACTTCTCCTTCGCGGCGTCCAGCATCTCGGCGTACTTCTCGGGGGTGGCGATGGGCATGGTGGCGATCTCCCTCTGGGTGCCTCGGGGCGGTGACGGATCGTGCGGGAGCCCGGCGAGGGCCCTTCGTTGCACCCTAGTGGACGACTCCTGCCCCGGTCGTGGTCGATCGTGGGAGGATCGCGCTGCCATGAGCGACCCCCTCCCCCGCCGCCGCGCCGCGCCGCGCCTCGTCGTCCTGGCCGGTCTCCTCGGACTCGTGCTGCTGCTCTCGGCCTGCGGCGGCGCCGAGGCCCCGGGGGCGTCCGGGACCGCGCGCCCCACCACCCCCGAGCAGTCGGCGAGCGCCAGCGCGCGGGCGAGCGCCAGTGAGAGTGCCAGCGCCAGCGCCGAGCCGGCGCCCGACCCCGGCTTCGGGATCCCGCGCGTGGGCCAGTGCCAGCGCCTGACGTACGCCGGGTCGCTCGCGTCCGTGGCCCGCGGCAAGCGGGTCGGCTGCGCCCAGGAGCACACCTCGGTCGTGTCCTACGTCGGCTACCTCAAGCGGCCGGTGACGCCGCAGACCCCGATCGCCCAGCGACGTGCCCTGGGCCAGCGGTTCTGCGAGCCCGCGTTCCGCAGCTGGGTCGGCGGCACCGAGGCCGACCGGGCCGCCTCCGTGCTGACCTGGACCCTGTTCACCCCCGGCCAGGCCCAGCTGGTGCGCGGCGCCCGCTGGGTGCGCTGCGACGTGCTCGCCCGGTCCGGCACGACGCTGGTGACCCTGCCCGGCGCCCGGCCCCTGCTCGGCCAGGGCGTGCCCGAGCAGCTGCGGGTCTGCCAGGACCAGGCCGGCCGCGACGTCTCCTGCGGCCGGCCGCACGCCTTCCGGGTGACCGCGGTCTATCGCGTCGTCGGCAACGCCTACCCCACGGCCCCGGCGTACACCCCGACCGCGCGGGCGCGCTGCCAGGAGCTGACCAAGCTGCCCGGCGGGTTCTGGCAGGCCCCGAGCCGCGCCGGCTGGAACGCCGGCGACCGGTTCGTCCGCTGCCTCGCCCCGGGCACCACGACCACCCCCTGACGGGCGGCTAGCCCCGCCAGGCCCCGTCCAGGTCGGCGTGCCGGGACACCCAGGAGTGCATGGCGATCGCGGCGGCCGCCGAGGCGTTGATCGACCGGGTGGAGCCGAACTGCGCGATCGAGAAGGTGCCGTCGCAGGCCTCCCGAGCCTCGTCCGAGAGCCCCGGCCCCTCCTGCCCGAACAGGAAGCAGACCGAGCGCGGCATCTCCCAGGTCTCCAGGTGGGCCGAGCCGGGCAGGTTGTCCACCCCCCTCAGCGTCACCCCCTCGGCATGCAGGTGCTCGGCGAGCTCGGTGACCGTCGGGTGGTGCCGCACGTGCTGGTAGCGGTCGGTCACCATCGCCCCCCGCCGGTTCCAGCGCCGTCGCCCGACGATGTGCACCTCGCGGGCCAGGAAGGCGTTGGCGGAGCGCACGATGGTGCCGATGTTGAAGTCGTGCTGCCAGTTCTCGATGGCGACGTGGAAGTCGTGGCGGCGGGTGTCGAGGTCCGCGACGATCGCCTCGAGGCTCCAGTAGCGGTAGCCGTCGACCACGTTGCGCCGGTCGCCGTGCGCCAGCAGCTCCTCGTCGTACGCCGCCGCCTCCGGCCCCGTCGGCCACGGTCCCTCCCAGGGTCCGACGCCCACCTCGGCGGGCCCGTTCGGCATCGGGTCGTACGGCGCGCGCCGGTCGGGGTCCTCCACAGCCGTCACCCTAGATGTGGACAGGTGGGAGTCAGCCTGCGACCGATACGATGAGCCGGTGAACGGACTGCTGCAGCCCCTGCTCCTCGGCATCAAGTGGATGGACCCCGCGTGGCTGCTCTCGCAGTTCGGCACGGGGTTCTTCTGGGTCAGCCTGGTGATCATCGTGATCGAGTGCGGGCTGTTCTTCCCCTTCCTGCCCGGTGACAGCCTGCTCTTCGCCATGGGCCTGTTCATCGCCGGCGGCCAGATCGAGGTGATCCCCGGCGGCCACGTCGCCAACCTGGCCTTCGCCCTGGTGGTGCTCGGTCTCGGCGCCTTCGGTGGCAACGTCCTCGGCTACGAGATCGGCCGCGCGATCGGGCCGCCGCTGTACGAACGCGACGGCCGCATCCTCAAGCGGAAGTACTTCGACCAGACCACGGCGTTCTTCGACAAGCACGGCAGCAAGGCACTGGTGATCGGCCGGTTCGTGCCCTTCGTGCGCACCTACATCACCGTGGTCGCCGGGGTCACCCAGATGCACCGCCGCAAGTTCTTCGTGTGGAGCGCCGTCGGCGCCGCAGGGTGGGTGCTGGGCATCACCCTGCTGGGCTACTTCCTCGGCCAGACGTTCCCCTGGCTGCGGGACAACATCGACTACGCCATCTTCGCGATCCTGGCGTTCTCGGTGGTGCCGATCGCCTTCGAGTGGTGGCGGCACAAGCGCACCTCCGGCACCGACGCCGACGACAACGACCGCGACGGACGCCCCGACCGCGACATCAGCGGCCACGACGTGGCGCCCCGCTAGCCACCAGCGGGTCGGTCAGCCCGTCACGGCGTCCAGCTGCGCCTTGGTCAGCACCGGTCGCACCTCGAGGTCGACGTCGGCCAGGGGGTTCTTGTCCTCCGGGCTGCGGTCGATCGCGCACACGACCGTGGTCACGATCGCCCCGGCCTCGCGCAGCGCCCGGGTCGCGTCGCGCACGGCGCCACCGGTGGTGATCACGTCCTCGACCAGGGTCACCCGGCGGCCGGCGACGTCGGCGCCCTCGGCCAGCTTGCAGGTGCCGTACTCCTTGGCCTGCTTGCGCACGAACAGCGCCGGCACCGACGTGCGCAGGCTCAGCACGGTGGCGATCGGCACGCCGCCGAGCTCCAGGCCGCCGAGCAGCTCGGTGTCCTCGGGCAGCAGCCCGACCATCTGCTCGACCACCCGCGAGAGCAGGGCGGGGTCGGACTCGAAGAGGTACTTGTCGAAGTACTCACTCGCGACCTGACCCGAGCGCAGCGTGAACTCGCCGGTCAGCCGGCAGCAGGCGTCGACGTCGCGGGCCAGGTCCGGGTCTGCGGGAGCAGCAGGGATGCCATCAAGAGGGGCCATGCCCGCAGGCTAGCGAAGGCGCCGGGCCGGAGGTCGGCCAGGAGGAGGGAGCCTCAGGCGGCCTTGCCGTCGACCTTGACCAGGTGCCCGAAGGAGATCATCCGGTTGTCGGTGTGGAACAGCTCCGAGCAGGTGGTCAACGTGAGCAGGCGCTGCCCCGGCCGCTGGGCCGGCTGCGCGCCGCCCGCCTCGGGGTTCTTCGGCACCGTCTCGAGCACCCAGACGCCGGTGAACGGGATGATCAGCGCGTTGGGGTCGGTGTCCAGCTCGTAGGTGTACGTCGCCGCGACCGTCTCCACGATCACGCGGTCGCCGGGCTTGAGCTCGGGCATCCGCCGCAGCGGCTCGCCGTGGGTGACCCGGTGGGCCGCGAGGGCGTAGTTGCCCACGTCGCCGGGGTCGGCGGTGCCCTTGAAGTGGCCGTAGCCCTTGGCCAGGACGTCCTCGGAGGTGCCCTCCAGGACCGGCACGACGTACTTCCTGCCGAACTTCGGGATCCGGATCAGGGCCGAGGCCTTGCCGCTGGGCACGTAGCGCGGCTGGAGCCGCTCACCGCCCTGCTTCCACTGCTGCTGCAACGTGGTCGCGACCTGCTGCTGCTGGCGGTGGGAGGTGTAGTTCGTCCCCCAGAACTGCCAGCCGACGTAGGAGATCATCACCAGGCCGGCCACGACCATCGCCAGCCCCACCCAGTGGACGAGGCGCCGCCCCAGTCGATGTCTACCCGCCATGCGGACCATTGTGACGCAACGGGCACCGGCCGGTCCCCCGATCCCCCACCTGAGGCTAGGTTCGGGGGCGTGAGTGGCGAGCGGAACCGGACAGCGGCGCGGCTGAGCGGCGTCGGCAGCACGATCTTCGCGGAGATGTCGGCCCTGGCCGTGCGCACCGGGTCGGTCAACCTCGGCCAGGGGTTCCCCGACCTGAGCGGGCCCGCCTCCGTGGTCGACACGGCGTACGCCGCGATGCAGGCGGGCCGCAACCAGTACCCGCCCGGGCGGGGCGTGGCCGAGCTCGTGCGGGCCATCGCCGACCACCAGCGGCGGCACTACGGGCTGGAGCTGGCGCCCGACCAGGTGGTCGTCACGACCGGGGCGACCGAGGCGATCGCCGCGGCCGTGCTGGGCCTGGTGGACCCCGGCGACGAGGTCGTCGTGCTGGAGCCGTACTACGACAGCTACCGCGCCATGCTCCAGTTCGCCGGCGCCGTACGCCGACCGGTGACGCTGCGGGCCCCCGACTACCGCCTCGACCTCGCCGAGCTCGAGGCCGCCGTGTCGCCCCGCACGAAGCTGGTCCTGGTGAACACCCCGCACAACCCCACCGGCCGCGTGCTCGATCGCGCCGAGCTGGAGGGCGTGGCCGACGTCGCGCGACGCCACGACCTGGTCGTGGTCACCGACGAGGTCTACGAGCACCTGGTCTTCGACGACCACGAGCACGTCCCGATCGCCACCCTGCCCGGCATGGCCGAGCGCACGGTGACCATCTCCAGCTCGGGCAAGACCTTCTCCCTGACCGGCTGGAAGATCGGCTGGGCCACCGGCCCCGCCGACCTCGTGGCGGCAGTGGAGGGGGCCAAGAACTGGCTGTCCTACTCCTCGGGCGCGCCCTTCCAGCCGGCGATCGCGCACGCCCTGGACCACGAGGAGGGCTTCCACCGCGAGCTGCGCGACTCGCTCGCGCGCCGGCGCGACCGCCTGTGCACCGCGCTGGCCGACCTCGGGCTCGAGGTGCACCCGCCGCAGGGCACCTACTTCGTCACCACCGACGTCTCCTCGCTCGGCTGGTCCGACGGGCGCGCGTTCTGCGACGGGCTGCCGGCCCGGGCGGGGGTGGTGGCGATCCCCTCGATGGCGTTCTACGAGGAGGGCTCGGCCGAGGGTCGCCACCTCGTGCGCTGGGCGTTCTGCAAGGAGCAGGACGTCATCGACGAGGGCGTACGCCGGCTCGCCGCGGCTGACCTGCACGCCTGACCGGCCGCGACCGGGCCGGTCGGGTCAGCGCAGGCGGATCAGCGCCGCGAGCGCTCGAACCACGCCCGCGTGGTCGTGTTGAACAGCCCGCCGATGGTCAGCGCGCAGGCGAGCTGGTGGATCATCCCGACCGGGAAGGCGGCCAGGGCCAGCAGGAACGCGAACCCGGCGCTGAACGCGAGCAGCCACCGCGCCCAGTCGTGGTGCCGCCAGGTGAAGCCGGCGAGCACGCAGGCTCCCAGGCACCAGCCGGCCCCCAGGACGGCGAGCAGCCACAGGCTCGGCACGATGCTCTCGCGCGGCACGGCGAACCGCTCGAAGGAGGGGTCGCCCACGAGCGGGGTCACGAACACGTCGGGGTTCGTGACCAGCACGACCATCGCGACGACGCTCATCACCAGCGCGATGCCGGAGAACACCCAGGTGGCGTAGCAGGCGATCTTCACCCCCGGCGGGACCGGACCGGCCGCCTGGTCACCGGGAGCCCCCGGGTGGAACCCGGGCTGCGGGCCACGGGGGTCGGTCATCACCGAGCGCTCGTCGGGACGTGGCGCGCCGAACCCCGGGGTGGCCGCCGGCTGCCGGGAGGGGAAGGCGACCGACGGCGGCGCGGCGGACCCGGACGGCGCGTCCGGGGACCGCGGATCGCGCTCGGGCTGCTGACCTGACGGCTGGTCGGGCTGCTGGCCCGGCTGCTGGCCGGGCATGTGCTCGGGGCCGGCCCCGAGGTCGCCGTGCTGGTCGAACGGGTTGGCCTTGCGCGGGGCCGGGGTGTCGCCGCCCTGGGGCCCACGACCACCGAGCGGCTGGGCCTGGCGCACGGGACGGCCGGCGAACCAGTCGCGGGCCTGGCCGTTCCACATCGTCATGGTGGCCGCGACCACCAGCGCACCCATCAGCCCGCCGGTCAGGGGCGCGGTGACGAGCAGCGGGACGGCCAGCACGGCCAGCAGGAGCCGGGCACCACGGTGCCGCTGCAGCACGAAGAAGCCCGCGACGGCCGCCGCAGCCGCGCAGACGGCCGCCACCGTCAGCCCGACGCGCATCAGGGTCAGCGCGGTGCCCACCGAGAGGCCCAGACCGGCCCCCGAGCCGGTGGTGAGGGCGTCGGTGACGCTCTGGCGGGTGTCGACGGAGTTCAGGTTGGCGACGCTGTCGAAGACCGAGGCCACGAGGAACACCGAGCCCACCACCACGAACCATCCCGCCATGGTCAGCTGGCGGGGGCGGTCCGTCGTGGTGGGCTCGGTCATGGGGTCATTCAACCAACCGGACGAAGCCCCTGGTCAGGCCACCTCGAGCTGCAGCTCCTCTGCGCCCTCGAGGTGGTCGACGCGCACCTGCTGCCCGTCGACCACCTGGCCGCCGATCAGCAGACGGGCGAGCGGGTCCCCGATCGCCGACTGCACCAGCCGCCGCAGCGGCCGCGCGCCGTACGCCGGGTCGTAGCCGTGGTCGGTGAGCCAGGCCCGGGCGGCCTCGCTGACCACGACGGTGATCCGGCGCGGCCCCAGTCGCGTGTCGAAGGCGGCCAGCTGGAGGTCGACGATGTGCGCCAGCTCGCCCTTGCCGAGCGCGTCGAACATCACGACCTCGTCGAGCCGGTTGAGGAACTCGGGCTTGAACGACTGCCGCACCACCGCCATCACCGACTCGTGCTTCTTGTCGACCTCCAGCAGCGGGTCCACGAGGTACGCCGACCCCAGGTTGCTGGTCAGGATCAGCAGCGTGTTGCGGAAGTCGACCGTGCGGCCCTGGCCGTCGGTCAGGCGGCCGTCGTCGAGCACCTGGAGCAGGATGTCGAAGACCTCCGGGTGCGCCTTCTCGACCTCGTCGAGCAGCACGACGGAGTAGGGCCGCCGGCGCACGGCCTCGGTCAGCTGGCCACCCTCGTCGTACCCCACGTAGCCGGGGGGCGCCCCGACCAGCCGCGAGACCGAGTGCTTCTCGGAGTACTCGCTCATGTCGATGCGCACGATCGCGCGCTCGTCGTCGAAGAGGAAGTCCGCGAGCGACTTGGCCAGCTCGGTCTTGCCGACCCCGGTCGGGCCGAGGAACAGGAAGGACCCGGTCGGGCGGTCGGGGTCGGCGATGCCGGCCCGGGAGCGGCGTACGGCGTCGGACACGGCGGTCACCGCCGCGCGCTGGCCGACCAGCCGCTCGCCGATGATGTCCTCCATCCGCAGCAGCTTGGCGGTCTCGCCCTCGAGCAGCCGGCCGGTGGGGATGCCGGTCCAGGCCTCGACGACGTCGGCGATCTCCTGCGGGCCGACCTCCTCGCTGACCATCCGGTCCTCACCGGTGCCCAGGTGCTCGGCCTCGGCCTCCTCGGTCGCCTCGATCTGCTTCTCCAGCACCGGGATCCGGCCGTAGAGGACCTCCGAGGCCGCGCCCAGGTCGCCGGAGCGCTGCAGCCGTTCGGCCTCGACCCGCAGCTCGTCGATCTGCTTGCGCAGCTCGCCCGCGCCCTCCAGGGAGGCCTTCTCGCGCTCCCAGCGCGCCTCGAGCCCGCGCAGCTCCTCCTCGCGGTCGGCGAGGTCGGCGCGCAGGCGCTCCAGCCGGTCGGCGGAGGCGGCGTCGGTCTCGCGGGCCAGGGCCAGCTCCTCCATCCGCATCCGGTCCACCGCGCGCCGCAGCTGGTCGATCTCGACCGGGGAGCTCTCGATCTCCATCCGCAGTCGTGAGGCCGACTCGTCGATCAGGTCGATCGCCTTGTCGGGCAGCTGACGACCGGAGATGTAGCGGTCGGACAACATCGCCGCGGCCACGAGGGCGGCGTCGGTGATCTTGACGCCGTGGTGCGCCTCGTACTTCTCCTGCAGGCCGCGCAGGATCGCGACCGTGTCCTCGACGCTCGGCTCACCGACGAAGACCTGCTGGAAGCGACGCTCCAGAGCGGGGTCCTTCTCGATGCGCTCGCGGTACTCGTCCAGCGTGGTCGCGCCGATCAGGTGCAGCTCGCCGCGGGCGAGCATCGGCTTGAGCATGTTGCCCGCGTCCATCGCGGAGTCGCCGCCGGCGCCCGCGCCGACGACCGTGTGCAGCTCGTCGATGAAGGTGATCACCTGGCCCTCGGCGGCCTTGATCTCCTCGAGCACCGCCTTCAGCCGCTCCTCGAACTCGCCGCGGAACTTCGCGCCGGCGACCATCGCGGCCAGGTCGAGGCTGAGCACCCGGCGGCCCTTGAGGGAGTCGGGCACGTCGCCGGCGACCACGCGCTGGGCCAGACCCTCGACGACCGCGGTCTTGCCGACCCCGGGCTCGCCGATCAGCACCGGGTTGTTCTTGGTGCGCCGCGAGAGCACCTGCACGACGCGGCGGATCTCGGCGTCGCGGCCGATCACCGGGTCGAGCTTGCCCTCCTCGGCGCGGGCGGTGAGGTCCACGGCGTACTTCTCGAGGGCCTCGTACGTCGCCTCCGCCTCCTGGCTGGTCACCTTGCGGCTGCCCCGCACCGCCGCGACGGCGGCGCGCAGGCCGGACTCCTCGACCCCGGCGGTGGCCAGCAGCGTGCGCACTGGCCCCTCGACCACGGTCAGCGCGAGCAGCAGGTGCTCGGTGGCGACGAAGTCGTCGCCCATCTCGGTCATCAGCTCCAGCGAGCGCGCGAGCACGCGGGTGAGGGCGGCGGACGCCCCCGGGGTGGACACGGTCGAGCCCGAGGCCTTGGGCAGGTTCCACAGGGCCTGGTCGAGCTCGCGGCTGACCACCGCCGGGTCGGCGCCGGCACGCACCAGCAGCGACGGCGTGATGCCGCGCTCCTGACGCAGCAGGGCGACGGCGACGTGGGTCGGCTCGACCTGGGGGTTGCCCTCGTTCACGGCGAGGGTGCTGGCGGCGTTGATGACCTCGACGCTGCGCGAGGTCAGCTTGGATGCGTCCACGTGGGTCTCCTCCGGTGTGTGGTCCTGCTGGTCGCAACGCGCTCAAAGTTGAGTCTGTTCCCCTCAACTCTGAGATTCTCGCACCCGCGGTCCCGAGCCCACGGCGTACCCCCTCCCTGTAGGTCTAGACCGCGCGTCGCGGGTGTCGCCGACCCGCCGCGTGCCTGCCCGCCGATTCCCTAGAGTCGTCGCGGCGCCGACGGAGCCGCGCCCCTCACCGCCCCGGCCGGCACGGGCCGCACCACAAGACGGAGACGCATGAGACCGCGTACCAGCCCCGCCGCCCCCCTCCGCGTGCTGGTCGTCGACGACACCCCCGACCAGCGCGACCTGCTGCGGATGGCCCTGGAGCGCACGGGGGAGTTCCAGGTCGTGGCCGAGGCCGGGAACGGCGCCGACGCCGTCGGGCTCGCCGGCCGCGCCTGCCCCGACCTCGTCCTGCTCGACTACGCGATGCCGGTGATGGACGGCCTCGAGGCGCTCCCGCAGATCCGCGAGCGGTGCCCGCGGGCCACCGTGATCATGCTGTCCGGTTTCGGCGCGTCCGAGCTGACCGGGCGGGCCCTGTCCGGCGGCGCGGACGGCTACGTCCAGAAGGGCCAGTCGCTCGGCGCCATGGTGAGCCAGGTGCGCACCCACGTCGCCCAGGCCGACGCCCGTCGGCGGGGCACGACGAACCGGGTGCTGCCCTCCCCGCGCACCCCCGGCGACGTCGAGGACCACCTGGAGCAGGCTCCGTTCGGCTTCCTGCAGGTGCGGGACGGGCAGGTCGTGCGGGCCAACCGCGAGGCGGGCCGCCTCCTCGGCGACCTGGCCGGCGGACGGGTCCCGCTCGAGGACGTCGCTCCGGCGCTCGCCGCACACCTCGACGTGCACCGCCACGACGACAGCACGCTGCTGCTCGAGCTGGGCGAGCCCGCCCGGCAGATCACCGCCATCGTGCGAGCCGGCGCCGACAGCCAGCTGGTCTACCTGCAGTCGCGCAGCGGCGACGAGGCCGAGCTGCTGCGGCGCGCGATCGCCACGGCCGCCCACGAGATCCGCACCCCGGTCAGCGTGCTGATGGGGGTCTCGGAGACCTTGGAGCTGCACGGCGGCGACCTCACCGACGACGAGCGGGGTCGGATGCTGGCCGCCATCGGGCGCCAGACGCGGATGCTGGACAACATGACCGCCGACCTCCTGGCCGCGGGCCAGGCCCAGCACGGCACCCTGGCGGTGCAGCTCGAGGAGGTCGACGCCACCGAGATCGTGCGCACGGTGATCGGCGAGGACTGCGACCTCGTCCTGACCGACGACCGCGGCGCGCTCGTGCTGACCGACCCCATGCGCTTCCAGCAGATGCTCGGCAACCTGGTCAGCAACGCCCGCAAGTACGGCGAGCCGCCGTACGCCGTCCGCGTCCGCCACGAGGGCGCCGACGTCTGCTTCGACGTGGAGGACGCCGGGGACGGCGTGCCCGAGGAGTTCCGGCCACGCCTGTTCCAGGAGTACTCCCGGGCCGCCGGCACCCAGGCCCGCGGCACCGGCCTGGGGCTGTTCGTGGTGCGCGCGCTGGCCGAGGCGCAGGGCGGCGCGGTCACGTACTCCCCACGAGCCCCGCGCGGTTCGGTCTTCACCCTGCGGCTGCCCTCCAGCACGGTCTGAGGCCCCCCTGTCGGGGACCTACGGCGCCGCACACGGGACAACCCCGCAAGAAGGTGGTTGAAATCTGTCCGATTTCAACGTTTATATCGGACTCACGGCATTTATATGACCCGAAATAGCCATGCACAGTCACGCACCGGACCAGATAGGAATAAAGGACCCCACCCGGTAAATCATCACAAGGAGTAACAGATGAGCAGGATTCGCGTTCGCGCCAAGGCCTCCGTGGCTGTCGTTCTCATCGCTGTGACCGCCTTCGGCGCCGCAGCTCCCGCGGCGTCGGCAGTGGCGGGCCCCGCCAAGCCGTCGAAGGCGATCCTGAAGGCCATCCTCTGACCGAGGTGTCCCTCACGATCGACTGCTGATCGACGAGACGCTCCCGACCCACCGTGCTCGATCACGCAGGACCGGCCCCGACGGGGGTCAGTCCTCCGGGATCTGGTGGATCGGGAGCGTTTCTGCGTCCTCGGGGTCGACCAGGCAGGTGCGGCAGAAGCCGGTGCCGAAGGGCGTCAGGTGGATGCTGCGCCGCACGACCTTGGCGAAGCGCACCGAGTGCATCGCGGCCAGCACGTCGGGCTGGGCCTCCACGACCTGGTACTCCATCGGGTCCTCGAGCTGCTCGCGCGAGAACCAGATCAGGCCGAGCCGGAACAGGTTGTTGAGGTACGCCGGGACCTCGTCGAGGTAGCGGCACCCGGCCCGGGCCCCGATCATCGACATCCCCGGCGCGACCAGCGCCGAGCTGACCATGCCGATCGGCCCGCCGGTGCGGACGTCCACCGACGGTTGCGGGCCTCCGCGCAGCAGCAGGAGCAGGATGCGGGCCTCGTCGGGGGCCAGGTCCCCCAGGATCCTGCCGTACGCCGGGTGCTCCTCGTGCTCGCTCCAGACGTCGCGCGAGCGCTGCAGGAGCTGCTCGCCACGCGCCCTCAGCGACCGGTCCGGCTCGTGGTCGGGCGCCGGTGTCGCGTCGGCGAGGACGACCGAGGACAGCGACGCGGTCGCGTCGCGCAGCGCCTGCGGCAGGGGCACCCCGGCTGAGACGGCGCGGGCGACGTCGCTGACCGTGCGGCTGGCCTCGGCGACGTCGTGGGCCACGCCCTGGACCAGCTCGCCGGCGGTGTCGGGGTCGGTGACGGCCCGCGCGAACAGGCGGGTCGACCGGATCCCCGACCCGATCGTCCAGGCGGCGGAGCGGGCGGCGGCGGTGGCCGCGATGCGGGCGACCCCGGGCAGCGCCTCGGCGCCCTCCCAGACCGCGGGCGCGCGGCGTGCCTCGTCGTCCTCGGACCGGTCGTACGGGCTCATGCGGGACCTCCCACGCCGAAGAAGGCCAGGTGGAGCAGTCCCCCACCGAAGCCCATGATCGCCCCGTGGGCGTAGAGCATCCACTCGTCCTCCTTGATCGCCGAGCGCATCATCTCCACGAAGTCCCGCGGCGGGAGCTCCTTGGTGCGCTGGGCGATCAGGGTGTTGATCTTGTCGGCCTGCTCGCGCGAGAACTCCGGGTCGCGGAACGGCTTGATGGTGCGGTCGACCGCCTCGACGGCCACGGCGTCGCGGATGTTGTCGAAGCGGCGGGAGCCCACCGCGACGCGCACGACGCCCCGCGCCGGGCCGGCGGCACCGTCGATGGCCGGGCGCATCGCGTCGGCCAGCATCTGGCGGGTGCGGTCGCCGCGGGGACCGTCCATCAGGAAGTCCCCGATGTTCTCCAGGGTGATCACGTCGTCGGCGATGATCCGCGCGTAGACCTCGGCGGCCTGGTCCTGGCGGCGCAGGAAGAGCCCGTGCACCTTGATGCCCAGGATGCGCCGCGGCTCCGGTGGCTCGAAGATCAGCCACATGCCCAGGGCGTTGGTCATCCAGCCCACGACCACGCCGAGCACGGGCAGCAGCCACCACTGGGCGAACCAGTGGTCGACCACCGCCACCGGGACGCCGAGCCCGAAGCCGAAGACGAACCCGAAGACGACCATCAGGTTCAGCTCGCGCTGGCCGAAGTCGCGGAAGATCCGCACGACCAGCGCAGGGTTCTTCCGGAAGTGGTTGATCACCATGATCTTCGGGTCGAGCAGCTGGTCGATGTGTTCACCGATCTCGTCGGTGATCGTGCGGACGACGCCGGGCAGCTGCGCCTGCACCCGGTGGATGACCGCCTTGCGCGCCCGCGGGGGCAGGTCGCGCCACAGCGCCGGGTGCTCGCGGCGCATGATCTCCTCGATCATCGCCGGCATGTCGGGCTGGAAGACCGTCACGATGTGCTCGGCGATGCGGTCGGGCTCGAGCTGTTGGTAGAACTCCTGCGGCGTGCCGAGCTTCGCGATCGCCTTGTCCACGGCGATGCTGCCCATCTTCGCGGCCCGCGCGGGCACGATGCCCTGCCAGCCGATGCCGCCCTGGAGGATGCCGGGCACCTCCTGCAGCTTGCGCGGCAGGACGCGGGAGAGCTGACGCATCCCCGGGATGGTGACGCCACGGAACCGCACCGGCGAGAACAGCATGATCAGGCCGGTCCAGTTGATCAGGAAGCCCACGACCCCGGTGAACACCGGGACGCTGAGCAGGTGCAGCCAGTCGGCACGCTGGAAGAACCAGTCGATCGTCAGCGTCATCGCTGGGTCCCACCTCCCCCGCACCGGGCCGTCGCCGAGACTAACGGGTGGGAGTGGCGGAGGTCACTGAGACGCAGGACACGGCCCCACCCACCGGGGCGGCCAGGCCCTGGGGCGGCCTAGTGCCAGTGGCCGAACGGGGAGATCGTGCCCGGCTGCCGGATGGCCGGCAGGTTGGGGCGCCGCTCCTTGAGGGAGAGCAGCGTGGTCTCCAGGGCGGCCTGCAGCTCGGCCACCTGGCCCCGCAGCTCGGTGTTGCGGGCCCGCAGGGCCGCCACCTGGTGCTCGAGCTGCAGGATCCGGCGCACGCCCTCCAGCCCGATGCCCGCGGCCGTCAGCTCGGCGACCTCGCGCAGGAGCTCGATGTCACGCAGCGAGTAGCGCCGCCCGCCGCCGCCGGTGCGGCCCGGCGAGACCAGGCCCACGCGGTCGTACTGGCGCAGGGTCTGGGGGTGCAACCCCGTCAGCTCGGCGGCCACGCTGATCACGTAGACGGGCACGGTCGGGCCCGGGACCCGCCCGCCGCGCCCCGCCGTGCCCGGCATCAGGCGCCGGCCTCGAAGAGAGCCGCCCGGGGGTCGGAGGCGTCGCGGGCCTCGCGGAACGCGACGAGCGCCTCCCGCTCGGCGTCGTCGAGGGTGGACGGCACCTGGATGGCGACGCTGACCAGCAGGTCGCCCCGGGAGCCGTCCTTGCGGGTCGCGCCCCGCCCGCGCACGCGCAGCACGCGGCCGTGGGGGGTGCCCGGCGGGATCCGCAGGGTCACCGGCGCGCCACCGAGGGTCGGGACCTTGATCTCGGCACCGAGCGCGGCCTCGTCGAAGGTGACGGGGGCCTCCAGGGTCAGGTGCTCGCCCTTGCGGCCGAAGAGGCGGTGCGCCGAGACGTGCACGCTGATCAGGAGGTCGCCCTGCGGGCCGCCGTTCTCGCCCGAGGCGCCCTTGCCCTTGAGCCGGATGCGCTGCCCGTCCTTGACCCCGGCGGGGATGCGGGCCTGGACCGTGCGCTTGGACAGCCCGCGGCCGGAGCCGTGGCAGGTCGGGCAGGCGTCGGTGTAGACGAGCTGGCGACCGTGGCACTCCGGGCAGGTCTCGTTCATCGAGAAGCCGCCGCCCACCGAGCTGACGACGGCGCCGGCCCCCTCGCAGGTGGGGCAGACGTGCGGCCGGGTGCCGGGCTTGCCGCCGGTGCCCGAGCAGGTCGGGCAGGGCGCGTCGGAGCTCAGCCGCAGGCTGATCGTGGTGCCGTTGACGGCGTCGTCGAAGGACAGGGTCGTGTCGGTCTCGAGGTCGGCCCCGCGGGCGGGGCGGGGGGCCCGGGAGCGGGTGCCGCCCCCGAAGCCACCGCCGCCACCGCCGCGGTTGAACAGGTCACCGAACAGGTCGGAGACGTCGAAGCCACCGGCGCCGGGCTGACCGCCGCCGAAGCCGCCCGGGAAGCCACCGCCGGCCGGGCCGCGGGAGGCGAACGCCGAGCGGAGGTCGTCGTACTCACGGCGCTTGGTGCCGTCGCCCACGACGTCGTAGGCCTCGGCGACCGCCTTGAAGCGGTCCTCCGCGGCCTTGTCACCGGGGTGGCCGTCGGGATGGTTCTCCCGCGCCAGCTTGCGGTAGGCCTTCTTGATCGTCGCCTGGTCGGCGTCCTTGGCGACCCCGAGGACCTGGTAGAAGTCCTTGGTCGCCCAGTCGGCGTTCTGCGCCACGGGTCATCCCTCCTCTCCGGTGGGTGGTCGGTCCCTCAACGAGCGAGGACGGTCACTGCTCAGGGTCCAGCACGGTCACCTTCGCGGCCCGCAGGACACGGTCACCGATCCGGTAGCCGGCCTGGGCCACCACGTCGACCGTGGTGGTGGTGACCTCGTCGCTGAGGCCGTGCATCAGGGCCTCGTGCACGTTGGGGTCGAAGGCGTCGCCCTTGGCCCCGAACTTGGTCAGCCCGAGCCCGGTGACCACGCGGTCCAGCGAGTCGGCGACGGCCTTGAAGCCACCCTCGACCTCGCCGTGCTCGCGGGCCCGGTCGATGTCGTCGAGCACGGGCAGCATGCCGCTGAGCACGGCGTACGTCGCGTTCTCGCGCACCAGGTCGCGGTCACGGTCGACCCGCCTCTTGTAGTTCAGGAACTCGGCCTGGAGCCGCTGGAGGTCCAGCGTGCGCTCGGCCAGGGCGGTCTGTGCCAGCACCAGCTCGTCGCTCAGCGCCAGGTCGGCCGGCTCGGACACCGCGCGCTCGGAGGCCGTGTCCTCGACGGAGGGGTCGCCTCCGGCCGCACCGGACTCGACCTCGCCGTCCTCGGTGGTGGCACCCGCCACGTCACCGAAGCCGCCGGAGGCGTCCGGTTGGGACTCGGGCGGGCCGCCGGGGCGGGGAGCCCCGGGAGACGTGGTCTCCCGGGACTCCTCACCCGTGGGCCGGTCGGGCTGCTCGGGGGCGCCGGTCACTGGGAGTCGCCCTTCTCAGGGCCGTCCTCGTCCACGATCTCGGCGTCGACGACGTCGTCGTCCCCGTCGGTCGGCGACTCGGCACCCTCGGAGCCGGCGGCTGCGCCCTCGGCCTCGCTGGCGGCGTAGAGCGCGGCGCCCATCTTCTGGCTGGACTCCCCGACCTTGCTGATCGCGGCCGTGAGGGCCGCGTTGTCGGCCTCCGGGTCTTCGAGCAGCTTCTTCAGCTCGTCGACGTCGCCCTGGACCTCGGTCGTGACGTCCTCGGGCAGCTTCTCGCCGTTCTCGGAGAGGAACTTCTCGGTCGAATAGACCAGCGAGTCGGCCTGATTGCGGGTCTCGACGGACTCGCGACGCTTGGCGTCCTCCTCGGCGTACTGCTCGGCGTCGGAGACCATCCGGTTGATGTCGTCCTTCGACAGCGCGCTGCCGCCGGAGATCGTCATCGACTGCTCCTTGCCGGTGCCCTGGTCCTTGGCGGACACGTGCACGATGCCGTTGGCGTCGATGTCGAAGGTGACCTCGATCTTCGGGACGCCGCGGGGGGCCGGGGGCAGGCCGGTCAGCTCGAAGTTGCCGAGCGGCTGGTTCTGCGCCCACATCTGACGCTCGCCCTGCGCGACCTTGATCTCCACCGACGGCTGGTTGTCGTCGGCGGTGGTGAAGATCTCGGACCGCTTGGTCGGGATCGTGGTGTTGCGCTCGATCAGGTTGGTCATCACACCGCCCTTGGTCTCGATGCCCAGGCTCAGCGGGGTGACGTCGAGGAGCAGCACGTCCTTGACCTCGCCCTTGAGGACACCGGCCTGGAGCGCGGCACCGATGGCCACGACCTCGTCGGGGTTGACGCCCTTGTTGGGCTGCTTGCCGCCCAGCAGGCTGGTCACGACGTCGGTCACGGCCGGCATCCGGGTGGAGCCGCCGACGAGCACGACGTGGTCGATCTTGGAGACGTCGACGCCACCGTCCTTCAGCACCTGCTGGAAGGGCTTCTTGGTGCGCTCGAGCAGGTCGGCGGTGAGCTTCTGGAACTCGCTGCGGGTCAGCTTCTCCTCGAAGTGCAGCGGGCCGGACTCACCGTGGGTGATGTAGGGCAGGTGCACCGTGGTCTCGCTGGAGGACGACAGCTCGATCTTCGCCTTCTCCGCGGCCTCCTGGAGGCGCTGCAGGGCGATCTTGTCCTTGCTCAGGTCGACGCCGTTGCCGCCCTGGAACTTCTTGACCATCCAG
>CAVVQW010000003.1:0-42707 GCA_963750435.1 uncultured Actinomycetota bacterium
TCGGTGCTCCAGGTGGGGCGGGCGGCGCCGCCCGCGTCGTCCGGGCCGCCGTCGTCGGGATCGGTGGCGTCCGGGGTCGTGGGGTCGTTGGTCTCCTCGTCCCAGTCGGCGGTCTGAGCCAGCTCGTGGGCGAGGTCGAAGTCCTGCGGTGCGTTCGTCATACAGCCTCCAGCCTACGGCGCGCCGCAATCGGCTTTCCCGGACGGCGCACGCCCGGGGGTCCCGCGCGGGATCGGGCAGGGCGGAGCCCGGGGATGCCCCCGGGGCGTGACCGACGTCGCCGAACGGGACATGTCGCCCTGTTCTGGCGCTACCGTGGTGCCGACCGGTCCCGAGAAATGAGACGCCGCCCATGACACCTGCCCGGATCCGCGTCGTGGTGGCCTGGGTGGGGTGCTACCTGGTGGCCGTGGTGCTGGGCCGGCTGGCGGTGCTGCAGGACACCGGGCTCGCCCTGTTCTGGCCCGCTGCCGGGGTCGCCGCGCTGTGGATGCTGCGCGGCCGGTCCGCGCGCGAGGTGACGCTGGACGGTGTCCTGCTGATGGTCACCACGACCGCCTACTTCGCCTGGCTCCTCGGACCCCTCTCCGGCCTGGCGCTGGGGGTCGCGAACCTGGGCCAGGGACTCGTCGTCCGGCTGCTGCACGCCCGCCTGCGACGAAGTCCGTTCCTGCAGGACCAGGCACCCGGCATCCGCACCGCCTGGGACATGATCCGGTTCGGGGTCGTCGCCACGGCTGCGGCGGTCGCCGGTGCCCTGCCCGGGTCGCTCGCCGTGGAGACCTCCGGGGGCACCTGGACCTGGCTGGTCCCGGTCACCTGGGTGGTGCGCAACGCGTGCGGCACCTTCGTGGTCGCCGGCGCCGTCCTCGCCGTGGTCAGCACCCGCCAGGACCGGCGCCCGGGTCAGCCGCGGCTGACCTCGGAGACCCGCTCGGGCGCCGGCGTCGAGCTGGGGGCCATGCTCGCGATCACCGTGCTCGCGGGAGTCCTGGTCTTCAGCGCCCCGGCCGGCATGCCTCTGGGGTTCTTGCTGATCGCCATCTCGGGCTGGGTGGGGTTCCGGTTCTCCCCCGCCGTCGGCGCGGCCCACTGCCTGGTCTTCGGGTCCCTGGTGCTGGTCTGCACCCTGGCCGGATGGGGGCCGTTCGGTGCCGTCGAGGACCTCGCCCAGCGCGCGCTCGTCGTGCAGGCCTACGTCGCACTCACCACCGCGCTGGTGCTGATGCTGTCCCTGGGAGTGGCCGAGAAGGCCGCCCTGCACGCGCGGCTGCGGGCCTCCGAGGCCAGCGCCACCGCCCGTGCCGAGCTGCTCGACGCGGTCACCGAGTCCATCACCGACGGCATCTGCGTCACCGACTCGTGGGGCCACGTCGTCCTCGCCAACTCCGCGGCCGCCGACCTCGCGGGCCACGACGGCCACGGGCACCACGTGCACGACCCGGACGACCCCGGCTTCCTGCGCGCCGACGGCACCCGGGTGCCGCCGCAGGACCTGCCGCACGCCCGGGCGCTGCGCGGCGAGCGGGTCGACGCCGTCGACGTCGTCCGCGTCGACCCCGTGACGGGTCTCGAGCGGATCCTGCAGACCACGGCGGTGCCGCTGCACCACTCGGCCGCACCGGCCTCCCCCGAGGCGACCGAGGGGGTCGAGGCCGGTCCCCTGGCCGTGGTGCTGCTGCACGACGCCACCCGCGACCGGGCCGAGAAGCGGATGCTGGAGAACTTCGCCGGCGTCGTGGCCCACGACCTCAAGGGCCCGCTCACCGGCGTGCTCTCGTGGTCGGAGATGGCCCGCGAGCAGCTGGAGACCGACGACCCGGGGGCAGCAGGGTCCGCGCGCGCCAGCCTGGACCGGATCCACCGGTCGGCCGTGCAGATGAACCAGCTGATCACCGACCTCCTGGACTACACCCTGGCCGGCAGCGCCGAGCTGCACGTCGTCGACCACTCCCTCGACGACGTCGTCGACCAGGTGGTGGCCGACCTGCACACCACCGGCGACGAGCCGCCGCTGGTCGAGCACGGCCCCCTCGGGCACGTCCTGGCCGACGCCCTGCTGACCCGCCAGCTGGTCACCAACCTGTTGGGCAACGCCGTGAAGTACGTCGAGCCGGGCACCCGCCCGCACGTCACGCTGGAGGCCGTACGCCGCGGCGACCAGCTGCAGGTGCGGGTCACCGACAACGGCGTGGGCATCCCGCGCAGCGAGCGCGCCCGCGTCTTCGACAGCTTCTTCCGGTCCTCCAGCACCACCGGTGCGTACCCGGGCACCGGACTCGGCCTCGCGATCTGTGCCCGGGCCGTCGAGCGGCACGGGGGCACGATCTCCGCCCGGGAGGGCCGCGGCGGCGTCGGCACCACGATGACCTTCACGCTCCCCGCGTCCCTGGAGGTCCTGCCGGAGCGACCGGCCGCGAAGGTGCCGATCCACGAGGCCCCGGAGGTCCTGCCCCCGCCGCCGTCGGACTCCGCGACGAGAGCGGCACCGGCGCCCGAGGACCCGACCGCCTCCGCGGCCCTCGCCTGAGACACGGAGGCCGGCTCCCTCAGCGGGCGGGCCGGACCACCAGCGCGGAGCCGCCCCCGCGTCGCACGGGCTCCGAGACGGCGGTCAGCCGCCCGTCGCGTCCGAACTCGATGGCCGTGGCCGCCCCGATCTGGGCGGCGCTGGTGAACGCGTCACCCGAGGGCACCAGCTGCTGGCCGTAGGGCTTCAGTGCGTCACCGTAGGCCGAGATGAACTCCGGCTCGGCCGAGACCGTGGCGGTGTTGCGCTGCGAGGCCCGGGGCGCGGCGATGGCCTGCTCGACGGTCATCCCGCGGTCCAGGCGGTTGAACAGCATCTGCAGCACGGTGGTGATGATGGTCGAGCCGCCGGGCGAGCCCAGGGCCAGGAACGGCTTGCCGTTCCTGAGCACGATCGTGGGTGACATCGAGGAGCGCGGGCGCTTGCCGCCCGCGATCTGGTTCGGGTCGCCGGGCTTGACCGTGGGGCCGTAGCTGAAGTCGGTCAGCTCGTTGTTCAGCAGGAAGCCCCGGCCCGGCACGGTGATGCCCGAGCCGCCGGTCTGCTCGATCGTCAGGGTGTACTCCACGATGTTGCCCCACCGGTCGGCCACGGTCATGTTGGTGGTGTTGATGTTCTCGGTGTCCTGCGCGGTCGTCCCCGACGTCCCCTTCGCGTCGCACTTGCCGTCGTAGGAGGTGACCGAGCCGGCGGCCACGGGCTTGGTCGCGGCCTTCGCCGGGTCGATCAGGCAGGCCCGCTCGGCGGCGAACCTGTCGGAGAGCAGGTCACGCAGCGGGACGTCGACGTACGCCGGGTCCCCGACGTAGGCGCCACGGTCGGCGAACGCGAGCGCGCTGGCCTCGAAGTAGTGGTGCAGGGCCTTGGCGTCGTCCATGCCGGCGATCCCGAACCGCTCGAGGATGTTCAGCGCCTCGCCCACGGTGGAGCCGCCGCTGGAGGAGGGTGCCATCCCGTAGACGTCGAAGCCGCGGTAGCCGACGCGGGTGGGCGCCTGGTGGCTGACCCGGTAGCGGGCCAGGTCACGGGTGGTGAGGTAGCCCGCCGGCACCGGCAGGTCGGCGTCGCGCCGCTTGGGCGGGCGCTGGGCGGTGCGGGCGATCTCCCTCGCCAGGGGGCCGGTGTAGAAGGCGGACGGGCCCTTGCGGGCGATCAGCCTGTACGTCGCGGCCAGGTCGGGGTTGCGCAGCACCGAGCCGACCGCCGGGGGCCGGCCGCCCGGCAGGAAGAGCCTCCTGGTGGCCGGGAAGTTCGCGAACCTGCGCTGGTTGTCGGCCGTCTGGTCGTGGAAGGTCTGGTCGACGGTGAAGCCGCGCGAGGCCAGCTGCGTCGCCGGGCGGAGCGAGCGCGCCAGGCTGGTGGTGCCCCAGCGGCGCAGCGCCTGGTCCCAGGTGGCCAGGGTGCCCGGCGTACCGACCGAGACGCCGCTGGTGACCAGCTCCGGGGTGAAGTTGTAGGGCTGGCCCGTCGAGGGGTCGTCAAAGGCGTTGCGCGGCATGGTGGCCGGCGCGGTCTCGCGACCGTCGAGGGTGTCGACCTTGCCGGTGCGGCCGTCGTAGTGCACGAAGTAGCCACCGCCGCCCACGCCGGAGCTGTAGGGCTCGGTCACGCCCAGGGCCGCGGCCGTCGCGACGGCCGCGTCGACTGCGTTGCCCCCGCGGCGCAGGACCTCCAGGCCGACGCGGGAGGCCTCGGGGTCGACCGAGGTCACGGCACCGCCGAAGCCCTTGCTCGTGGCGGTCTTGACGTTGTAGCGCCCTCCGGCGGGCACCGAGGGCCCCCGACCGGCGTCGGCCGAGGGCCCACCGGACGCGCCGCTCGCGGTGGCCGGCACGAGGGCCAGACCCGAGAGACCTGTGACGACGGCGGCTCCGGCCGCCACCAACCTGCGACGTGCCTGCGACATGCGTGCTCCCGAGAAGATCGATGGACCGAGACCTCATTCAGGCACGCCGGGCGGTACGGCGCAACCGGTGCTGCGCCGCGCCGGACCGGTTTCCCCGACCCTCCACCGGGTACCCCTCGGGCATGAGCGATGCCGACTCCACGACCGAGCCCGGGACGAAGCCCGGCCCCGCCAGCCCGCAGGCCGAGGGCGCCGACGCGCCCACGCCGCCCGGCGGGCCGCAGCGCCAGGACGCCGCGGGTCCGGGTCTGGTGGGCGACGACGAGGGGGTGGGTGCGAAGGCCGCCGACTCCGTCGAGGACGAGCACGCCGGCACCATGCCGATCGACCAGGAGCAGGCCGGCGGATCCTCCGACGACCAGGAGCCCACCGGTCGGGAGGCCGCCCAGCAGGAGGAGAACGCCGAGACCTCCCTCGACCAGCCCTCGCAGTAGTCCGCCCCCACGACAGGAGCCCCGATGAGCCACGACGACACCCCGCAGGACCACAACACCGGGCAGGACCATGACACCGGGCAGGACCCCACGACCGTGACCACGCCGCAGACCGAGATCACCGAGTCGGACCCCAACGCCGACGGCCCCGAGGGGCTGGCCGGCGACATGGGCGTCAGCAGCGAGCGTCTCGGCACCGTGCGCGGGGGTGGCGAGCCGGTGACCTACACCTCGGCCCCGACCTACCCCAGCGACGCGGAGGTCGGTGCCCCGAGCGCCGAGGACTCCCCGCCCGAGCAGTCCTCGCGCGACGGCCGGCCCGACGTGCAGCCCGACCCGATCGAGCCCCACGCCGCCGATCCCGACCGCAACCCGCGCCACGGCGTCTAGCTCCGAGTCCCGGCCCCCGCGACGGCGGACGGGACGGACCTGTCAGCGTCGCTGCGGATCCAGTCCCTTCGACCACAGCACCCGGCCCGCGGTGTTGCGCAGGCTGACCGTCAGCGTGCCGGGCCGGTCGATGGCGACGTGGCCGAAGAACTGGTTGCCCCCGCGCGGCGACTGGTTGGGGTAGTCCGCGGGCTTCACGAACACCGCCTCGGGCCCGAAGGTCGGGTCCAGGGTGTTCGGCCCGAAGCCGCCCGCGTTGATCGGCCCGGCCACGATCTCCCAGAACGGGTCGAAGTCGGTGAACCGGGCCCGCGCGGGGTCGTAGTGGTGCGCGGCGCAGTAGTGCACGTCGGCGGTGATCCACACGATGTTCGGCACGCCCTTGAGACCGCGCAGCACCCGCGCCAGCTCCAGCTCGCGGCCCAGCGGTCGGCCGGGGTCGCCGTTGGAGACCGACTCCTGGTTCGCGCCGTCCGGCACGACCAGGCCGAGGGGCAGGTCGGCGGAGATCACCTTCCAGGTCGCGCGCGACCGTCGGACCTCCCGGACCAGCCAGTCGGCCTGCTCGCGGCCCAGGATCGGCGTCAGGTGGTCCTCGGTGCCTGAGGTGTTGGGGCTCTTGTCCGTGCGCATGTCCAGGCAGAAGACGTCGAGGTGGGGACCGCGCTCGATCTTGCGGTAGATCCGGGCCTCCGCGAAGCCCGTGCGGCCGCGCCCGCGCACGTGGGCGGTGCTGATCGGCTGGTACTCCTGCCAGGCCCGGCGCGCCCGCGCGGCGAGGACGTCGACCCGCTTCTCGGTGTAGCGGTCGTCGGTGAGGACCTGCCCGGGGAACCAGTTGTTGTGCGTCTCGTGGTCGTCCCACTGGGCCACCACCGGCACCGCGGCGTACAGCTCGCGGACGTGGCGGTCCATCAGGTTGTAGCGGTGACGCCCGCGGAACTCCCCCAGGCTCTCGGCCACCTTGGCCACCTCGGGGGTCACCAGGTTGCGCCAGACCTGGCCGTCGGGTTCCACGACGCGCTCCACGATCGGGCCGTCGGCGTAGATCGTGTCGCCGGAGTGCACGAAGAAGTCGGGCCGGGTCTCGAGCATCGTGCGGTACGCCGTCATGCCGTCCAGGTCGGGATTGATCCCCCACCCCTGGCCGGCCGTGTCCCCGGTCCAGACGAAGGAGGTCGCTCCCGGGTGCACCCCCGCGGTGGAGAACCGGACCTGCTGCACCTCACCGGCGACGCCCTCGGTGGACTCGAACCACAGGTCGGCGACGTACTCCCTCCCCGGCGCCAGGCCCTCCAGGTCGATGCGCGCCGTCAGGTCGGTGTCCGGGGTGGCCCACGGACCGCGCACCAAGCGCTGCCTGCGACCGCTGCGCAGGCGGGCGACCAGCCGGCCCGGGCCGGACGAGCGCGCCCAGACCGTGCCCGACCGCGTCGTCACGTCGCCGCTCTGCACGCCCGACGGCAGGGTCAGCCGCTGACGGACCTGCCCGGGGGCGGCGTACGACGGGGACGCGGCGGTGGCGCCCAGAGCCACCGCCCCGGCGGTCCCCAGGAGCACGTGCCGCCGGGAGACGGGGCCCGGACGCGTCGGGTCGGGGCGGGCCAGCTCGGCACGGGCGAGATCGGGACGGGCCAGGTCAGGACGGGCCAGGTCGGGACGAGAGCGGGGGTCAGGAGTGATCACCGCTCGAGCCAAACCCGCGCAGGTGTCGTGCGCCCGACGCGCGCGTGAACCCCCGGCGTCAGCCGGGGTCGCCCTCCCAGGCACCCAGCATCGTCGCCGCACCCGGGATGGTGCCGAGCATCGCCTCGCTGATCGTCGCCAGCTGCGCCACCTGCTCGGGGGTGAGGGCGTCCAGCACGTGCTGGCGGACGTTCTCCACGTGGCCCGGCGCGGCCGCGACGAGGACGGTCAGGCCCTCCTCGGTCAGGGTCACGTCGATCGCACGCCCGTCGTCCGGGGCCTGCTCGCGGGCCACCAGGTCCCGCGAGGTCAGCCGGGTGACGACGTGCGACAGGCGCGGGAGCGTGGCGTTCGACCGCGCCGCCAGCGCCGTCATCCGCAAGGTGCGGTCGGGCGCCTCGGAGAGCATCGCGAGCACGGTGTACTCGAAGTGGGTCAGCCCGGAGTCACGCCGCAGCTGGCTGTCCAGCACGCCGGGCACCAGCTCGAGCAGCATCACCAGGCGCAGCCAGGCACGCCGCTCGTCGGGGTCCAGCCAGCGTGGCTCGCTCGCCGGTGGGGGCACTGGTGGGGCCACTACTTCGGGGGCATCCGGATGCCGCCGTCGACGCGGACGGTCTCGCCGTTCATGTAGGAGTTCGTCAGGCACTCCACGACCATGCTGGCCAGCTCGGCCGGGTCACCGAGGCGCTTGGGGAACAGCACGCTCTCGCCCAGCTTGGCCTTGAAGGCCTCCGCCGCCTCGCCCTCGCCGTAGATCGGGGTGTCGATCAGCCCGGGGGCCACGGTGTTCAGGCGGATGCCGACCGCGGCCAGGTCGCGCGCCACCGGCAGCGTCATGCCGACCACGCCGCCCTTGGAGGCGGAGTACGCCGCCTGGCCGATCTGGCCGTCGAACGCGGCCACGCTCGCCAGGTTGACGATGGCGCCGCGCTCACCGGTCGCGGTCGGCTCGTTGCGGCTGATCGCCGTGGCGACGAGGCGCACGCAGTCGAAGGTGCCGACCAGGTTGATCGCGATCACCCTCGCGAAGGCCTCGAGGTCGGCGGCCGACTCGAAGGTGCCGTCGCGACCGACCGTGCGCTGGGCCCAGCCGATGCCGGCCGAGTTCACCAGCAACCGCAGCGGGCCGAGCTTCTCGGCCTCCTCGACGGCGGCCACGATCTGCTCGGTGCGGGTGACGTCGACCGGCGCGAAGACGCCGCCGATCTCCGCGGCCAGCTGCTGGCCCTTGTCGGCGTTGAGGTCGGCCACGACCACCGCGACCCCGCGCTCGGCGAGCTGACGGGCGGCGGCCGCACCGATGCCGGAGGCGCCGCCGGTGACGATCGCACTGGCTCCGTTGATGTCCATGCGGGGATCCTAGGGCCGGGCGCCGACGGGGGCGCAGGCGGCTGGGACGCGTCTCGCGGGACGGCCTACAGGGCCGTGACGCCCTCGGCGACCAGGACGGCCGGCCCGGTCATCAGGACGCGGTCGTCCTCGGTCCACACGATGCTGAGCGTGCCGCCCGGCAGGTCCACGGTGTACGCCGTGCCCCGGGGCGCGTCGTCGGCCGTGGCCGCCGCGACCATCACCGCGCAGGCGCCGGTGCCGCACGACCGGGTCTCCCCCGAGCCGCGCTCGTGCACCCGGAGCGCGACGTGGTGCTCGCCCCGGCGTACGACGAACTCGACGTTGACGCCGTCGGGATAGGTCGCCGCCTCGTGGGACGGCGCCTCGACCAGCGCGCCGGCCTCGGCGAGGTCGTCGACGAAGGCGACCGCGTGCGGGTTGCCCATGCTGACGTGCACGGCGGGGAACGAGCGCTCCCCCACCGCCACCGAGGTCTCGCCGAGCAGGGCGGGGGCGCCCATGTCGACGGTGACCTGGTCGCCCTCGAAGGTCAGCACCTTGACGCCGGCGCGCGTGGCCAGCGGCAGCGGCCGGCGCGGGTCGACGTCGGCGTGGGTGACCAGGAACCGGCCGAGCACCCGGATGCCGTTGCCGCACATCTCGCTGAGCGAGCCGTCGGCGTTGCGGTAGTCCATGAACCAGGTGGCCTCGCCTCGGGCCGCCACCGCGGCGGGGTCCTCGGTCGCGTCGGTGCGCACCACGCGGATCACGCCGTCGCCGCCGATGCCCGCCCGCCGGTCGCACAGCCGCGCCACCTGCTCGACCGAGAGGTCGTGGGTGCCGTTGGCGTCGGGCACCAGGACGAAGTCGTTCTCGGTGCCGTGGCCCTTGACGAAGGAGTACTCGCTCACGCCCCGGATCCTGTCACGACCGCAGCCGATGCCGTTCAGCCGTAGAGGTGGTCGCCGTAGGACGGGCCGTAGTAGGCGTCGAGCTCGTCGACGGTGCTGCCGGGACGCTCCAGCTGCTGGGCGACGACGGCGCGTCGCGGGATGATCGCCTCGGGGTCCCAGGTCTCGGGCTGCCAGAGCTGGGAACGCAGGAACGCCTTGGCACAGTGGTGGAAGACCTCCTCGACCTCCACCACGAGCGCGAGCAGCGGCCGGTGGCCCTTGACCACCATGTCGTCGAAGAACGGGGCGTCGGAGACCAGGCGGGCGCGGCCGTTGACGCGCAGGGTGTCGCCGCGGCCGGGGATCAGGAACAGCAGTCCGACCCGCGGGTCCTGCAGCACGTTGCGGTAGCCGTCGACCCGGCGGTTGCCGGGTCGCTCGGCCAGCGCGAGGGTGCGGTCGTCCACGACGTGGACCAGCCGACCGGCGGGATCGCCCTTGGGCGAGGCGTCGCAGCCGTCGGCCGAGGCCGTGGCCAGCACGCAGAAGGGCGAGGCCGAGAGCCACGCCACGTCGAGGTCGGTGAGGCTCCGCCGGACCTTGTCGGCCGCCAGCGGCGACGGCACGCCGACGATCTGCTCGAGGGTCTCGAGGTCGTCGACCTCGGTCCAGGTGTCGCGCGTGTCCATGGCCAGACCGTACGTCGTGGCGCAGGATGAGCCGGTGAGCACCACCAGCGCGACTCGGCGCGCCAGCCTGTTCCGGCACCACGACTTCCGTCAGCTGTGGGTCGGCGACACCGTCAGCCAGTTCGGCACGCAGCTGACGGTGCTCGCGCTGCCCGTGCTCGCGGTGCGCGTCCTCGACGCCGACGAGCTGCAGATGGGCCTGCTGGGCACCTTCGAGTTCCTGGCCTTCCTGGTGATCGGCCTGCCGGCCGGCGCCTGGGTCGACCGCTGGCCCAAGAAGCGCGTCCTGGTCAGCGGTGACCTCGTGCGGGCGGTGGCCCTGGGGTCCCTGCCGCTCGCCTGGGGCCTGGGCGTGCTCACCTTCACCCAGCTGCTGGTGGTGGCGCTCGTCATGGGCGTGTGCACGGTGTTCTTCGACGTGGCCTACCAGAGCTACCTGCCCGACCTGGTCGAGCCCACCGACATCGGGCAGGGCAACGCCAAGCTGCAGGCCTCGCAGTCGGTCGCCATGATCGGCGGGCCGGCCCTGGGGGGTGGCCTGATCCGCCTCGTCGGAGCCCCGCTGACGATCGCGTGCGACGCGGTGAGCTTCCTCGCCTCGGCCTTCTTCATCGGTCGCATCCGGCACGTGGACACGCCTCCCCCGGCCGCCGACCGGCGTCCGATCGTGGTCGAGGTGCGCGAGGGACTCTCCTTCGTGCTGCGCGACCCGCTGCTGTGGCGCATCGCCGCGAGCACGAGCACGAACAACTTCTTCTCCTCCATGACCGGGGCGATGCTGACGATCTACGTGCTCAACGACCTCGGGCTCTCCCCCGGCCAGATGGGCCTGGCGCTGGGGATCGGTGCCGCGGGGGGTCTCGCGGGAGCCCTGCTGACGCCGCACGTCAACCGGCTCGTGGGCGAGGGGCGCACGATCCCGCTGTCGGTGCTGGTCTGCGTGCCGGCCGGGGTCTTCCTGCCGCTCGCGGGCACGGTGTTCTCCCCGATGGTCGCGCTGGTCGCCTCGAGCCTGCTGCTCACCTTCTCGGTGGTCGTCTACAACATCACCCAGGTCAGCTTCCGGCAGCGGCTCTGCCCCCGGCCCCTGCTCGGTCGGATGAACGCCTCGATCCGGTTCCTGGTGTGGGGCGTGATGCCGATCGGCAGCCTGGTCGGCGGCTTCATCGGCCAGGCGTACGGCGCCCGCGCGGTGTTCTGGGTCGGGCTCGCCGGCACGGCCCTCTCCACGCTGCCGGTGCTGCTCTCCCCGCTCGTCGGGATGCGCGACCTGCCGCGCGAGCTCGACCGGCTCAGCTGAGCGCGACGGCGTGCACCGCGGCGACCGCCCGGTCGACCCGGTCGGGGTCGTCGTGCGCGACCCAGGTCACGCGCGGGTCCTTGCGGAACCAGCTGTCCTGGCGGCGGGCGAACCGGCGGGTGCCGCTCGCGGTGCGCTCCCGGGCCTCGCGCTCGGTGAGATCCCCGTCGAGCATGGCCAGCACCTGCTGGTAGCCCAGCGCCCGGTGCGCCGTACGCCCCTCACGCAGGCCGCGGGGCACCAGGCCCTCCACCTCGGCCACGAGGCCGTCGGCCCACATCTGGTCCACCCGGCGGTCGATGCGCTCCACGAGCAGGTCGCGGTGCACGTCGACGCCGACCTGCACCGTGGCGTCGTGGTGGTAGGTCTGCTCCGGGAGCGTCGCGGTGAAGGAGCGGCCGGTGATCTCCACGACCTCGAGGGCCCGCACGACGCGGCGGCCGTTGCTGGGCAGCACCTGCGCGGCGGCGGCCGGGTCGACCTGCGCCAGCCGGGCGTGCAGCCGGTCGGGGCCGACCTCGGCGAGCTCGCCCTCGAGCCGCGCCCGCACCACGGGGTCGGTGCCGGGGAACTCGAACCGGTCGAGCACCGCCCGGGTGTAGAGCGCGGAGCCACCCACCAGCACCGGCACCACGCCGCGACCCCGGCAGTCGTCGATGACCGCCCGCGCCCAGCCCTGGAACGCAGCGACCGTCGCCGGGTCGGTCACCTCCAGCACGTCCAGCAGGTGGTGCGGCACCCCACGGCGCTCGGCCAGGCTGAGCTTGGCCGTGCCGATGTCCATGCCCCGGTAGAGCTGCATCGAGTCGGTGTTGACGATCTCGCCGCCGAGCCGCTCGGCCAGGTCGAGGGCCAGACCGCTCTTGCCCGCCGCCGTCGCCCCCACCACGGCCACCACCGGCGTCGCGGGCGTAGCCCGGGTGCTGGGCCGGGTGGCGGCCTGACTGCTCGGCCGACCGCTGGGTCGGGCGCTCGGTGGGGGGCTGGACACGGAGGCTAGTTTGGCAGCGCGGGCGCCGGTCGGCGCCCCGGCGGGTCCCCCGCCGACGAGACGACCGTGTGAGGAGCAGGCTGATGGGTTTCCTGGACGACGCGAAGAAGAAGCTGGGCGACGCCGTGGACAAGCACGGCGACAAGATCAACGACGGCCTCGACAAGGCGGCGGCCGCGGTCGACAAGAAGACCGGCGGCAAGCACAGCGACAAGATCCGCCAGGGGGTGGACAAGGCCAAGCAGGGCCTCGACGGTCTCGACGGCAAGAACGACGACCTGACCCGCACCACCACGCCGACACCCGACCCGGACGCCCCGGCGCCGGCCCCCGCCACCCAGCAGGCCACCCAGCACGATGCCGGTCCCGCGTCGCCGACCGAGCCGACGGCCGCCAAGGACCCCAAGGCCCCGACCGGTCCGATGGGCGACGGCACCCCCGGCGGCACGCCCGGGGTCGAGCGTTGAGCAACGAGGGCCTGCCCGAGCAGCCCGAGCCCCGCATCGACGCCGAGCCCGACGGGGGCCCCGGCGGCCCGGCCGACTCGATCGAGCGTGACCAGGACGACTTCCCGCTCGTCACGCCCGACCAGCCGCGCTCCGCGCAGGTCGAGGACCACCAGGTCCCCGACGAGATCGAGGAGCCCGAGGACGTCGACGAGCAGGAGAAGCACGTCGACCCCAGCGACGAGGACCCGGCCTGAGCCTGGGTCCCGCACACGACGCGCCCCCGGGTGTGCCGTCGGACCTCGTCCGTCGCTGGCACCACGGCTGGTCGCTGGCCCGGGGGTTCACCCCGGCGACCGAGCACGCCGGGGTGCTCCGCACCGTCGTCGGCGCGCCGGGGCGCGACGTGGAGCGTCTCGTGCTCGACGCCGACGCCCACCCCCGCCGCATCGACCGGGCGGCCCTGGACAGCTGGGCCGACCGTGATCCCTGGGTCAGCGTGCCGACCACCGACCCGGGCCGCACGGCCGACCGGCTCCTCGAGCACGGGCTGGTCGCCTCGCCCCTGCCCTCGTGGTTGATGACGGTGGACCTGGCCGACGCACGCAGGGTCGACCTGCTGCCGGCGTACGCCGTGGACCTGGTGCGCGACCTGCCCGACGTCGTGGAGCTGCGCGTGCTGGACGCGGCCGGACGGCTGGCGGCGTCGGGCCAGGCCGGGATCGCCGACGGCTGCGTGGTGCCCGACAAGATCACCACCGAGCCCGACCACCGGCGGCGCGGCCTCGGGGCCGCGGTGATGACGCTGCTCGGCGACGCGGCGCGGGAGCGGGGCGTGCACGAGGGGGTGCTGGTGGCCTCCGACGAGGGCCGGCGGCTCTACCTGCACCTGGGGTGGCGGCTCCGCGGCGCCGTCGTGGTCTCACGACGGTTCTGAGGGCCAGCGGCGGCTGGGCGTCCGGGCGGGCCGCTCGTCGCTACAGCGAGCAGCCCTCGGCCGCCGGCAACGGCGCCGGGACCCCGATCGTCGGCAGGCCGAGCGCGACGCCGGCGGGCTTGGTGGTCGTGCGGTGCTCCCAGGCGTCGCCGGCGCGGGTGCGGCGCACGGAGCGCACCGGCCCGTCGGCGACCAGGTGGTGCGGTGCGCCGTAGGTCACCACGACCTCGACCATGTCGCCGGGCCGCACCTCGACCGGGGAGCCGTCCTCGCCCAGCGGGCTGAAGTGCACCAACCGGTTGTCGCGCGCGCGGCCGGTGAGCCGGTGGGTCGCGGCGTCCTTGCGGCCCTCGCCCTCGGCCACCATCAGCTCGACCGTGCGGCCCTCGAGGGCGCGGTTCTCCTCCCACGCGATCTCGTCGACCAGCGCGACGAGGCGCAGGTAGCGCTCCTGCACCACGGCCTTGGGCACCTGGTCGGCGAGCACGGCTGCGGGGGTGCCGGGGCGCTTGGAGTACTGGAAGGTGAAGGCGCCGGAGAACCGTGAGCGACGCACGACGTCCAGGGTGGCCTCGAAGTCCTCCTCGGTCTCGCCGGGGAAGCCCACGATGATGTCGGTGGTGATCGCGGCGTCGGGCATGGCCGCGCGCACGCGCTCGATGATCCCGAGGAACTTCGTCGACCGGTAGGACCGGCGCATGTCCTTGAGCACCTTGTCCGAGCCCGACTGCAGCGGCATGTGCAGCGAGGGCATCACGGCCGGCGTCTGGGCCATCGCCTCGATCACGTCGTCGGTGAACTCCGCCGGGTGCGGGCTGGTGAAGCGCACCCGCTCCAGGCCCTCGACCTCGCCGCAGGCGCGCAGCAGCTTGGAGAAGGCCTGGCGGTCGCCGAACTCCACGCCGTAGGCGTTCACGTTCTGGCCCAGCAGCGTGACCTCGGTGACGCCCTCGGCCACCAGCGCCTCGATCTCGGCCAGGACCTCGCCCGGCCGACGGTCCTTCTCCTGGCCGCGCAGCGCCGGGACGATGCAGAACGTGCAGGTGTTGTTGCAGCCGACCGAGATGCTCACCCACGCGGCGTACGCCGACTCGCGCTTGGTCGGCAGCGTGCTCGGGAAGACCTCGAGCGACTCCAGGATCTCGACCTGGGCCTCCTCGGCGACCCGGGCGCGCTCCAGCAGCACCGGCAGCGAGCCGATGTTGTGGGTGCCGAAGACGACGTCGACCCACGGGGCCCGGTCGGTGATGGTCTCGCGGTCCTTCTGCGCCAGGCACCCACCGACCGCGATCTGCATGCCGGGCCGCTTGGCCTTCACCGAGGCGAGGTGCCCGAGGTTGCCGTAGAGCTTGTTGTCGGCGTTCTCGCGCACGGCGCAGGTGTTGAGCACGACGACGTCGGCCTGCTCGCCGGCCGGCGCGGCGGTGTAGCCCGCGTGCTCCAACATCCCGGTGAGCCGCTCGGAGTCGTGCACGTTCATCTGGCAGCCGTAGGTCCGGACCTGGTAGGTCCGGGCCTCGGCGACGTCGGGGGCAGCAGCAGTCGAAGTCATGGCCGACCCAGCCTACGTGGCCTCGTCGGCCCCATCGGTTGCGGCGTGCAACGGGTCAGGTCACCACTGCACAACGAAACGAGCCGCGGCCGTCTCACAACTCGACACTGCCCACCGTGGTCCCTAGGGTCACCGCATGACCGACACCGCGTCCGCGGGCGAAGCGCCTGTCCAGGCGACCCCTCGCGAGCCCCTGATCGTCCTCGACGGGGTCAACAAGTGGTACGGCGACCTGCACGTCCTCCAGGACATCGACCTCACCGTCGGCAAGGGCGAGGTGGTCGTCGTGATCGGCCCCTCCGGATCGGGCAAGTCGACGCTGTGCCGCACCATCAACCGCCTCGAGACCATCGACCGGGGCTCGATCACCCTCGACGGCCAACGGCTGCCCGAGGAGGGCAAGGCCCTGGCCTCGCTGCGCAGCGAGGTCGGGATGGTCTTCCAGAGCTTCAACCTCTTCGCCCACAAGTCGATCCTGGAGAACGTCACGCTCGGGCCGATCAAGGTGCGCGGCAAGAGCAAGGCCGACGCCGAGGAGCGCGGCCGCGAGCTGCTCGACCGGGTCGGCGTCGGGGCGCAGGCCGACAAGTACCCCGCCCAGCTGTCCGGCGGCCAGCAGCAGCGCGTGGCGATCGCCCGCGCCCTGGCAATGGAGCCCAAGGCGATGCTCTTCGACGAGCCCACCTCGGCGCTCGACCCCGAGATGATCTCCGAGGTCCTCGAGGTGATGGTCGACCTCGCCGAGCAGGGGATGACGATGATCGTGGTCACCCACGAGATGGGCTTCGCCCGCACCGCCGGCGACCGCGTCGTGTTCATGGCCGACGGCGCCATCGTCGAGGAGAACACCCCGGAGGAGTTCTTCACCCATCCGCGTTCGGACCGGGCCAAGGACTTCCTCGGCAAGATCCTCAAGCACTGACCCCCACGCGTCGGTCGCGGCTCAGGCGACCGGTTTTCCGCAGCACTCGGACGGGACGGGACACCGACCCGGGATGAAGGAGAAGCAGATGCGACACACCAGGTTCAAGGTGGTCCTGGCCGGGCTCGCGCTCGCCACGACGGCCGCGTGCGGCGGCAACGCCGGCCAGGCCAGCGGCGACGGCGCCGACGTCGAGGTGAAGAAGGACGCCGCCTCCAGCTTCGAGGCCGGCACCCGGATGAAGGAGCTCGCCGACTCCGGCAAGATCACCATCGGCGTCAAGTTCGACCAGCCGGGGCTCGGCTTCAAGGGCGCGGCCGACAAGGTGCCCTCGGGCTTCGACGTCGAGATGGGCAAGATCCTGGCCGGTTCGCTGGGCATCAAGGACAGCGGCATCACCTGGAAGGAGACGATCTCCGACAACCGGGAGCCGTTCCTCCAGTCCGGCGAGGTCGACCTCGTCATCGCGACGTACTCCATCACCGACGACCGTCGCAAGGTCGTCGGCCAGGCCGGCCCCTACTACGTCACCGGCCAGCAGCTGTTGGTCAAGAAGGGCAGCGACATCAAGACCGTCGCCGACGTGAAGGGCAAGGAGGTCTGCTCGGTGACCGGCTCGACGTCGCTGGACACGATCGAGGCCAAGGGCGCGAAGCCCCGCGGCTTCGACACCTACTCCGAGTGCCGTGACCAGGTGCTCGACGGCACGGTGGGCGCGATGACCACCGACGGCTCCATCCTGCTCGGGTACGCCGCCCAGAACCCCGACGAGCTCGAGGTCGTCGGAGACCCCTTCTCCGAGGAGCGCTACGGCGTCGGCTACAGCAAGGACAAGCCGGAGATGTGCTCCTGGATCGGCGACACGATCACGAAGTCCTTCGAGGACGGCAACTGGAAGAAGGCGTTCGACGCGACCCTCGGCAAGTCGGGCGCCGAGGCGCCCGAGCAGCCCACGCTCGACCCCTGCCCCACGGCCTGACCCACCTCGAGGAGTCGGGGCGGCCGGTGCGACCGGCCGCCGCGGCTCCTCGCCCGGTGACACGACCACGACCACCGCACGCCCGCCCCGACGACGAAGGGAGGCACCACCGGGATGAGTGACGTCTTCGGCAACTTCGACCTCGTGCTCAAGGCCTTCTGGCTGACGCTCCAGCTGTTCCTCCTCTCCGGCCTGTTCTCCCTGGTGCTGGGGGTCCTCCTGGCCGGCATGCGCGTGGGGCCGGTCGCGGTCCTGCGCGGGGCCACCGCGACGTACGTGACCCTGATCCGCAACACGCCGCTGCTGATGATCTTCGTGTTCGTCTTCATCGCGCTGCCCCGCATCGACGTCAACTTCCCGTTCCTGGTCAAGGGCGTGATCGCGCTCAGCATCTACACCTCGACGTTCGTCTGCGAGGCGATCCGCTCCGGCATCAACTCCGTGCCCCTGGGCCAGGCGGAGGCGGCCCGGGCGATCGGCCTGGGCTTCGGCGGCACCATGCGCGAGGTGATCCTGCCGCAGGCGGTGCGCGCCACGGTCCCGCCGCTCGCCAGCGTGCTGATCGCGCTGCTGAAGAACACCTCCGTCGCCGCCGCCTTCGGCCTGCTCGAGGCCACGGCGCGGATGCGGTTCTTCACCAACAACAACGCCAGCGACCGGATCCTGATCTTCATCACCTTCGCCATCGGCTACGTGATCCTGGTCGAGCTGCTCTCCTTCGGGTCCGCACGGCTCGAGCGTCGCTGGAAGGTGGCCGCGCGATGAGCGCCAGCATCCTCTTCGACTCCCCAGGCCCTCGCACCCGCGCGCGGCACCGCGTCTACTCGATCGTCGCGGCCGTCGCCCTGGTGGCCGTGCTCGCGCTGGTCGTGCTCCGGCTGGACAGCAAGGGCCAGCTGGCCTACACGCTGTGGGAGCCGTTCATCACCCCGGCCTACGACCAGGCCCTGCTCGAGGGACTTCTCAAGACGCTGCAGATGGCAGCCCTGTCCGTCGTCTTCTCCGTCGTCCTGGGGCTGGTCCTCGGCACCGCCAAGCTCTCCGACCGCGGCTGGGTCCGCTGGCCGGCGTGGGCCCTCGTGGAGTTCTTCCGGGCCGTCCCGGTGCTGCTGCTGATGGTGTTCTTCTTCCTCGCCTACGGCATCGGCGCCGACGGGATCGGGCCCTACTGGTGCGTCGTGGCCGCCCTCACGCTCTACAACGGCTCCGTGCTGGCCGAGGTGTTCCGGGCCGGCATCAACGCCGTCCCCACCGGCCAGGCCGAGGCGGCGTACGCCCTGGGGATGCGCAAGAGCCAGGTGATGACGATCATCCTGCTGCCGCAGGCCGTGAAGATCATGCTGCCCTCGATCGTCAGCCAGTGCGTGGTGGCCCTGAAGGACACCAGCCTGGGCTTCTACATCCTCGCCCCGGGCCTGACGGCCGTCGGCAAGGCGATCTACACCCAGTTCCAGAACCAGGTGCAGACCGCGCTGGTGGTCGCGAGCACGTACGTCCTGGTCAACCTGGTGCTCACCGGCATCGCCACGCTCATCCAACGACGGATCGTGGGCGAGAAGCGTCAGCTCAACGTGCCCATGGTCGGGCAGGACCAGTCGGGCGGCGGGACCGTCTAGCGCGGGCCGCCGTGCTCGCCTCGGCCAGCACGGCGGTGGCGGTGCCGCGGCACTCGTGGCCTACTCGGCCTCGATGACGATCGGCTCGGGCAGGTCCTCGGGGGCCGGCGGTGCGAACGTCGCGAGCTCCGGACCGGGGATGTGGTCGCGCGGGTCCTCCGACGCCTCGTGGTCCGCAGCGGCCGGGGCCGGGGTCGCCTTCGCCGCCGGCTTCTTCTCGGCCGGCTTCTTCGCGACCGGCTTCTTCTTCTGGGTCGGCTTCTTCTCGGTCGCCTTCTTCTGGACCTGCTCGACCTCGACCTGCTCGCCGGTGGGCGCGGTGCCCTCGGCGGGCTCGTGGGCCGGCTTGGTCTTCGCCACGGCGGCCTTCGCCTGGGTGGCGGCCGGCGTCGGCTTCGGGGCGGCCGGCTCGACCGGGGCGGTCTTCTCGACGTCGTCGGCCGTCTTCTCGACCTTGTCGGCCGCCTTCTCCGCCGTCTCGACGACCGCGTCCTTGGCGACCGGAGCAGCCTTCTCGACCGTGCGGGCGGCCGACTTCTTGGCCTCGGCCGTGGTGGCGGCGATGGTCTGCTTGACCTCGGTGACGGTGGTGCGCACCTGCTCGGCGCGCTCCTCCGCAGCCGGGGAGGGGCGGCCGTGACGGTTCAGGACCAGGCCCAGGCCGGCGCCCACGGTGTCCTTGGCCAGCCCGGCGGCGCGCGCCGTCGTGCCGAAGGGGTGGCGGACGGCGGAGTAGGTGGTGCCGACGGCCGTGCGGCCGAGGGTCTCGACGGTGCTCTTGAGCGTCATGTGGGTTCCTCTCGTGGAACGTGCGGGACGACGGGGGGGCCGGACACGAGGTCCGTGTGCAGGTCTGCCCGATCGGTGCCCGACCGGGCCGTCGACAAACCGTCGGCAACGTCACGCCCACCAGGCGGACACCTGCCCGCCGTCAGGCTCCCGTCGGCTTCGGCGTCACCCAGAGCCGGATGACGCCCTCGATCACGACCGTGCCGTCGGTCCGGACGCCCTTGACCCGCACCGGCACGTCGGGGTCGGTGCCGGTCCACTGCTCGGGGTCGGTGTCGGCGTGGCAGGTGATGTCACTGGTCGCCTTGGCGGTGTAGCTGACCTCCATGCCCTTGGGGATCCAGCGCCTGTCGGCCGGGATGCTGGCCTCGGCGAGCACCCCCATGGCGGCCTCCAGGCCGTTGCACAGGGCGATCGCGTGCACGGTGCCGATGTGGTTCTGCACCGCGCGCCGCTTGGGGATGACGACCTCCGCGTGGTTCGCCTCGATGACGGTGAACCGCGGCCGGATGCTCCAGAAGTACGGCGCCACCTGGCTGAAGGCGAAGGAGAACAGCCGGTCCCCCACCACCGGGATCACGTGGGCCTTGCCGTACAGGTCGACAACTCTGCTCATCCCCTGATGCTACCGACCGGTAATGATGGTGACTGACGGCGCCCCGCCGCTCCCCATCTGTCCGTTATGCCCATTTCAACCACCTGAAGTCTGACAAAATGTCTGACGTGCCCCTCGCCTCGGACTCCACCCTCGCGGACGCCTTCACGGCGTACCGGGCCCAGGTGGACGAGATCGTGCGCACCGGCGAGTGGTGGCGCTACGCCGACGCCTTCACCGAGGACGCGGTCTACCGCCGTCGCGGCTACGACGACTTCGAGGGCCGCGAGGCGATCCGGGCGTTCGTGCTGGGGTCCATGGGCAGCTTCCCGGGCAACCAGATCGCCCGCTTCGAGGCGGTGTGGCGCTCGGTCGACAGCCGCCGCGCCCAGGTCGTCTACGAGCTCCGGCACGTGATGCGCGACCCCGGCGACGGATCGGTGCACACGGCCTCCACCCTCAGCCTGATGACGTACGCCGGGGAGGGTCTCTGGTCGCGGGTGACCGACGTGCAGAGCGTGCACGCCTACACCGTGATGCTCCGCGGCTGGACCCGGGTGGCCCGTGACCACGGCACCCTGGCCGACGAGGACCTGCGCGCACTCGCCCCCGTCACGCCGTGACCTAGAAGTCGTCCTCGGCGTCGACGCCGACCGAGGCCAGCTCCTCCTTGACCACCGAGAAGGCCACCGAGGGCGAGTGCCCCTTGCGGGCGAGCATGCCGACCAGCCGTCGCATCGCCTTGTCGTGCTCGAGGTTGCGCACCGAGCGCAGCTTGGAGCGCACCAGCGCCCGCGCCGCGTCGAGCTCGTCGTCGGGCTCGATCTCGTCGAGCGCCTCGCGGGCGACGTCGTCCTCGATGCCCTTGCGGCGCAGCTCCATCGCCAGGGCCCGACGGGCCAGGCCGCGGCCACCCTGGCGCTGCTCGATCCACTCGCGGGCGAACTTGCCGTCGTCGACCAGCCCGACCTCCTCGAAGCGGTCGAGGAGGCGGGTGGCGACGTCGTCGGGCACGAACTTCGCCGACAGCTTGGTGGCGAGCTCGGAACGGGTCCGGGCCCGCCCGGTCAGCTGGTCGAGCAGGATCTTGCGGCCCACCGACTCGGGGTCGGCGTCGGGCCCGGTGTGCAGACCCGGGCTGGGCTCAGAAGTCGATGCCATCGGGGTCGATGCCCGGGGCGTCGGCGGCGAAGGCCTCGGCCGGAGCGTCGACCTGGGGGCCGATGCCGAGCTTCTCCAGGATCTTCTTCTCGATCTCGTTGGCCAGGTCGGGGTTGTCGCGCAGGAACGTGCGCGCGTTCTCCTTGCCCTGGCCGAGCTGGTCGCCCTCGTAGGTGTACCAGGCGCCGGCCTTGCGGACGAGGCCCTGCTCGACACCCACGTCGATCAGGCCACCCTCGCGGGAGATGCCCAGGCCGTACATGATGTCGAACTCGGCCTGCTTGAACGGCGGGGCGACCTTGTTCTTGACGACCTTGACGCGGGTGCGGTTGCCCACCATCTCGGTGCCGTCCTTGAGCGTCTCGATGCGACGCACGTCGAGGCGGACCGAGGAGTAGAACTTCAGCGCGCGACCACCGGTGGTGGTCTCGGGCGAGCCGAACATCACGCCGATCTTCTCGCGCAGCTGGTTGATGAAGATGGCCGTCGTGCCGGAGTTGTTCAGCGCACCGGTCATCTTGCGCAGCGCCTGGCTCATCAGCCGGGCCTGCAGGCCGACGTGACTGTCGCCCATCTCGCCCTCGATCTCGGCGCGGGGCACGAGCGCCGCCACCGAGTCGATGACGATCAGGTCCAGGGCGCCCGAGCGGACGAGCATGTCGGCGATCTCGAGCGCCTGCTCCCCGGAGTCGGGCTGGGAGACCAGCAGGGCGTCGGTGTCGACACCCAGCTTCTGGGCGTACTCCGGGTCGAGGGCGTGCTCGGCGTCGATGAAGGCCACGATGCCGCCGAGGCGCTGGGCGTTGGCGACCGCGTGCAGGGCCACCGTCGTCTTGCCGGAGGACTCCGGGCCGTAGATCTCCACGACCCGGCCGCGCGGCAGGCCGCCGAGGCCGAGCGCGATGTCGAGCGAGATCGCGCCGGTCGGGATGATCTCCAGCGGTGCGCGGGTCTCGTCACCCAGGCGCATCACCGAGCCCTTGCCGAACTGCTTCTCGATGTTGGCCAGGGCGACGTCGAGCGCCTTGTCCCGGTTGTTGTCCGATGCCGCCATGGTGATCGTCCCTCACGTGTGTCGTGCGTCCCGTGGACGCGGTCTGACCTGATGTCTCGCCAGACGTTAGGTGCCGGCACCGACAACGCCGTTCGCGTTGCCGCGAGCTGTGGAGAACCCGGTGTCGACCCCTGCCTGTGGACACGACGGTAGTACGAACATGTGTTCGATGCACGACAGGACACGCCGAAGGACGGCGCCCGGGGAGGGTCAGCGCGTGATGCGCGTCAGCGGCCCCGGGGTGTACGGCGAGGAGGCGGTGAGGAAGTCGGAGAAGGCGTCGATGTCGAGCCCGCCGATGTACTTGTCCGTGCCGCTCCTGAACGTCGCGAACCCGTCGCCCCCGTCGGAGAGGAAGTTGTTGGTCACGACCCGGTAGGACGCCGTGTCGGAGATCGGCACGCCGTCCAGGCTGATGCTGCCCGGCACCGGGCCGTCGGCGCCGAGCCGGTAGGCGAAGCCCTTGGAGACCTGCAGGACCTTGTTGTTGGCCGCGCCGGCATTGGCCCCGGTCACCTGCTCCTTCAGCAGCTGGGTGATCTGCGCTCCGGTCAGCGAGAGCGAGACGAGGTAGTTGTTGAACGGCTGCACCGTGAACGCCTCGTCGTAGGTGATGTCACCAGGCGCCTCGGCGTACGGCGAGCTGGCGTAGGTCAGGTCGGACCTGATCCCGCCGGGGTTCATGAACGCGATCACCGGGGTGCGACCGCCCGTGACCACCGAGTCGTCGGCGAGCTGGGCGTCGGCGATCAGGTCGCCGAGCGCGCTCTCCCCCGCGTCGTTCGCGGTGCGGGTCACGTCGGCGGTGACCCGGCCCACGACCTTGCTGGCGATGGGGCGCACCAGCTTCTTGTACAGGTCGATCAGCGAGACCTGGGCAGGGTCGGGGGTGACGGTGCGGGTGACCTGCAGGTTGGAGCCCTTGACCGAGCTGCGCACGATGTCGCGGGTGCGGCGGTCGTAGGTCAGGTCGGTCTCGGTGAACAGCCGGCCGAACGACGAGGCCGAGGTGACCAGGCGGGCCTGGCCGCGCGGGTCCTTGACGTCGCAGACGTAGGGCTGGTGGGTGTGCCCCGAGATCACCAGGTCGATGGCGGGGTCCAGGTTGGCCGCGATCGGCAGGATCGGAGACTCCGCGGCCAGGGTGCCGCCCTGCCCGCAGGTGTAGTCGAAGTTCGGGTTGACGTCGTAGGTCTTCCCGGTGCCCGGGTCGGTCCACTTCTGCTTGCTCGGGGTGCCGCCCTGGTGGACGAGCACGACGATCGCGTTGACTCCCTGACGCTCCAGGACCGGCACCAGCGCGTTGGCCGTGGCGACCTCGTCGCCGAACTCCAGGCCGGCGACACCGCTCGCGGTGACGATGCCGGGGGTGTCCTTCAGCGTCATCCCGATGAACGCGATCCGGGCGCCGTGCACCTTCTTGATCGTGTACGGCGGCAGGATGGTCTGCTTCGTGCCGGCGTACTTCACGTTGGCCGCGAGGTAGTCGAAGTCGGCGCCGCGGAACGTGTGGTCGGCGCAGGAGTTCTGGTTGTCGGCCCCGTCGCCGTCGGCGAGGCAGCCACCGTCGGCCATCCGCTGGAGCTCCTTGTAGCCCTCGTCGAACTCGTGGTTGCCCACGGCGGTCGCGTCGAGGCCGAGCGAGTTCAGGGCCTCGATGCTCGGCTCGTCGTGGAAGGCGGCCGAGAGCAGCGGCGAGGCGCCGATCATGTCGCCCGCGGCGACGGTCAGGCTGTTGCGGTGGCCCTGGCGGGCCTGCTTCAGGTGGGTGGCCAGGTAGGCCACGCCGCCGGCGTCGTTGGTGACGTCGACCGGCTTGCCGGTGGCCGGGTCGATCGTGTGGTCGACCACGTTGCGGCCCGACGAGCCGGCTGGGGGCTCGAGGTTGCCGTGGAAGTCGTTGAACGACAGCAGCTGCACCGGCACGAGGTAGCCGGGCTTCTTCTCGCCGGGCCTGCCCGGCTTGGCCGGCTTGCTCTTATGGGCCTTCAGGGCGCTCGCGCCCTCGGGGGCGGCGGTGGCCGTCGGCGAGGTGGCGGTGAGCGTGGCCAGGGCACAGGTGCCGGCCGCGAGGACGCCGATCAGGCGTCGGGACGTGAGAGGCATGCGGGTGCTCCAGATCCTCCGAGTGGGACCACGGCAGGCTAGCCGCGGCGTCCGCCGGCCCGGCACCCCTGCGACGTCACGTTTGCGTGACATTCGGGCGAACGGCACTGCTCGGCGCCCATGCCGGGTGGGTCAGCGCTCGCGCGCGGGGAGCCCCAGCTCGGCCCACACGGCCCGCCACACCCGCTGCGGCGTCTCGCCGCCGGCCAGCGCCTCGACCGCGGTGCGCTCGCCGAGCTCGCCCATCACGTGCTGGTCGGCCCAGGAGCGCGCGTAGGCCACGCCCAGCGCCTGCTCCATCCGCGACCAGAACTCCGTGTGCCTCACGGGGAGGATTGTGCCGGACAGTCCCTGACGCGGTGACCCCCCATCGTGTAGACGTAGGGCACACACTCGTGCACGACTGGCTGGGGGCCGACACCACATGGGGACACTGGGCACGCTGGTGGTGCTGGCGCTGGGCATCGGGCTGCTCGCCCTGGTCGTGGTGATGGTGCGCTCCGGCGGCGCGATCACGTGGCCGGCGATCGGCCTGGCCGCGCTGACGTCGGGCATCTGCTTCACCGTCGGCGGCAGCACCGGTCACGACACGACCGGGCCCGACATCGACATCGTGATGGGCTCGGTGGTCGGGTTGCTGTGCCTGGTCGCGGTGATCGCGGTGCTGGTGCCGACGCGGCGCGACGGTCCCGTCGCGAAGGCGCCGCTGTGGCTCTCCCTCGCCGGCATCGTCCTGGGCGCCGTCGGGCTCCTGCTGAGCACGCTCACCGCCTGAGGCGGCGCGCGACCACTCCCGACACCAGGGTGGCGACGAGCACCAGCGCGGCCAGCACCAGCCACCCGCCCACGTAGTCGCGGTCCAGCAGGCTCGGGTTGTCCGCCCGCGCTCCGAACCGCCCCAGCACCGGCACGGCGACGGCCGTCACGGTCAGCAGGACGACGGCCGCGACGGTGACCCGCGAGCGCCAGGCGTGGGGGACGACCCGGCCCAGCACGACGGTGAGCAGGATCGTCAGCGGTGCGACCACGGCGTCGTGCAGCACCACTCCCCCGGCCAGCCAGAGCACCGCGTCGACGATGTCGGGCAGGTCCAGCTGCAGGAACCGCAGGGCGCCGAAGGCCCCCGTCACGACGCCCAGGGCACCGAGGATCAGGCGCAGCCTCATCGGAGCACCTCGATCCGGGTGACCCACTTGGTCTGGAACACGCCGGGCCGGTTGGGGGCGATCAGCCGGCACGGGAAGCCGTGGTCGAGGTCGAGCTCCTCGCCGTTGACCTGCAGGGCGAGCAGGGTCAGGTCGTCGTGGGCGAACGACGCCGGCAGCCGGGTCACCCCGAAGGACCCCCGGGTCTGCAGCGAGGTCACGCGCACGTCGGCGTCGGTGGGGGCACCGACCCGGGCGAGCAGCTCCGAGAGACGTACGCCGGTCCAGGTGGCCGAGGCGCTCCACCCCTCGACGCAGGCGATCGGCAGCTCGTGGGTGCGCTGGGTCATCGCCGCGAGGTCGTCACGGGTGAGCACCTCGTCGCGCTCGCCGTTCGTCAGGGTGAGCGTGAAGCCCGGGTCGCGGGCGGTGCCGGTGACGCCCGCCGCCTGCGCCGAGCGGTTGACCGGCAGGCCCTGTGGACCCTCGCCGGTGCGCACCGCGAACACCGAGATCTTCCGCAGCCACGGCACGGTGCCACCGGCCACGGCGACCACGGCCACGCCGGAGGCGAGGAAGGCGGTGCGCAGCAGCGTGCGGCGGCTCGGCCCGGCGTACGGCGTGGGGCGGTCGGCGTCGATCGTGTCGACCTTCTCGGCGTACGCCGCCCGGATCAGCGGCAGCTTGACCGCGACGTGCACCACCAGCGCCCCGATGGCGATCCAGGCGACGGCGTAGTGGGTCGGTCGGAAGGAGAACGACCAGGGGTACCACTGCGCGGAGTTGGCCAGCCCGATCACCAGCTGGAAGACCGCGGCGGCGACGAGCACCAGGATCGAGACCCGCTCGAGCAGGTGCAGCACCAGGGCCCGCGCGCGACCCAGCGGGACGGCGGCGAACAGCTTGGGGTAGACGCTCCACAGCTTGACCAGCAGCAACGGCACCGCGGCCGTGCCCGAGATGACGTGCAGCCCCTGGGTGAGGCGGTAGCCCCAGACGGGCCGCACCGGCGGGGTCAGGAGCGGGTCGGGGAGGTAGTACCAGTGGCTGATCAGGCCGGTCACGAAGGCGGTGGCGAAGCAGACGCCGAGCCAGGTGCCGATGCGGGCGGTGACGCGGGAGTCCCGCAGCGTGGAGGTGAACGACGCCTCGGTCGGGACCGGCGGTCGCCTCATCGGGTCAGGACCGCGAACCAGCGTCCGTGGTGCTCTCCGACACGGTGCACGCGCAGGTCGGCGGCCCGGGCGAGGTCGTCGATGGCGTCGACGCCCACCTCGGCCCACGGGAAGGTCGAGGACCGGCGACCCCGGCTGACCAGGCGGGCGTCGTGCCGACGCAGCCCGGTGCCCGGGGAGGCGAGGTCGATCACGACGCGGCCGGCCGCGTCGAGGAGGTCGCGGCAGCGGCGCAGCAGAGCCACGGGCTCACCACCGATGCCGATGTTGCCGTCGGCCAGCAGCACGGTGTCCCACCCGCCCTCGCCGGGCATCGGCTCGAAGACGTTGCGCCGCACGGCGGGCACGCCGCGGCGACGGGCCTGGTCGACCGCCTCGTGCACGATGTCGACGGCCAGCACCGCGTGGCCCAGCTGGGCCAGGGACGCGCTCATCCGGCCCGGACCGCAGCCGACGTCCATCGTCGCGCCGCGGCACTGGCGCAGCACGACCCGGTCGGACCGGGTCGCGTCGCGCAGCCAGGTGTGCACGGGCAGCTGCTGCTCGTCGGCGTGGATGCCGCGGACCGAGCACGGGACGCCGCGCAGGGCGTCGGTGAACACCTCGCTGAAGGTGCCGTGCCGCTCCTCGGCGCGGTCCTCCACCGGCTCCACGAACTCTGCGGTGCTCATCTCCACCTCCGGGCGAACTCGGTGTCAGGGGCTGCGGCGGCGACCGCCTCGGCGTCGGCCACCTCGTCGACGTCGTGCAGCGTCAGGATCTCGGTCACGTGGGCGCCGGCCTTCTCCAGGACCTCGCGCGTGCGACGTCCGGTCTCGTCGGTCGACATCGGCACCTCGTCGAGGTGCGCCAGCAGGTGGGGGCCGCCCACGCCGAGCAGCCACCAGCCCCCGTCGTACGCCGGGCCGAGGACGGCGGAGTCGGGGCCGGTCAGCAGCCGGCCGGCCTCGGCCAGGACGGCCGGATCGAGCTGCGGGGTGTCCATGCCGACCTGGACGACCGGCGCACCGGTCGCCTCGACGACGTCGTGGTGCGCGTGGGTCAGCCGCTCGCCGAACGCGTCGCCTCGCTGGGGGTGCACCGTCCACCCCTCGGTGGCGGCCAGCAACCGCTCGGCGTCGGCGGCGAGGGACAGGTCGCCCTCCAGGGCGAGGTGGCAGCGCTCCACGCCGTAGGCCTCGACGCAGGCGGCGAGGGTGTCGAGCAGGGCGGCGGCGGCCAGCTCGGCCGCGCGGTCCATGCCGACCACGGCCCCCAGGCGGGTCTTGGCGCGTCCCGCGACCGGGGCCTTGGCGACCACCAGCACCACGGGCAGGACCTCGCCGGCGCTCACGAGAGCACCTTGGCGAAGTCGCGGGCGGCGCGCACGGTGCCCAGCACCGATCCCGAGACCTTGGACTTCGTGCCCTCAGCGCGCGGGTGGTAGTCGATGTCGCGCTCGACGAAGCGCCACTGCGCCACGGCCGCCCGCTGCAGCAGCTCGACGGGGTAGCCGAACCGGCGGTCCTCGACACCGAGGGCCAGCAGGTCCTCGCGCCGCGCCACGCGCATGGGGGCGATGTCGTGCAGGGGCAGGCCGATGCGTCGACGCAGCCACCACAGGACGACCGCGTTGCCGGCGCGGGCGTGCCAGGGCCAGACGCCCTTGGCGGTGGGGCGCCGTCGACCGACGGCCAGGTCGGCGCGCCCGGAGGCGACCTCCTCGAGGAGCGGCACCAGCTGGGCCGGGTCCATCGAGCCGTCACCGTCCATGACGGCGACGTACCCCGCGGTAGCCGCTTCAAGCCCCGCGTGCACGGCCGCGCCGTAGCCGGGTCGGGACTCGCTCACGACCAGGGCGCCGTGCTTCCGCGCCACCTCGGCGGTGTCGTCGCGCGAACCGTTGTCGACCACGATCGGGCGGAATCCCTCGGGGATCTTGGCGAGCAGCGCAGGCAGGGCCGGGCCCTCGTCACGGCACGGGATGACGACGTCGCACGTGGCCGCAGGGAGCATGGACCCACCGTAGGCGTCGAGTCGTGACGGCGTGGCCGGATCCGGCGGGACAGAGATGGTGACTCCTGGTCGTCGAGCGTCGCCGGGGACGGAGCGTCCTCGGCTAGGAGGTGGTTCGTCGCGGCGCGGACGAACGGATTGGTGGTCGACGCAGGAGCGTCGTCAGCGCAGCGGCGCGTCGGCGAACTCGGTGATGCCCACGTCGGGGGTGACCTCGGCCCGGAAGCCCAGCTCGGCAGCGGCCAGCTCGGGCGAGGCCACCACGTGCCGCACGTCACCGGGGCGGTAGTCGCCGGTGGTCACCGGGGCCGGGCCGCCGGCCGCCTCGCAGAGCACCTCGGCGACCCGCCGGATCGGGATCGGGGTGCCGGAGCAGACGTTGTACGGCGACCACGACTCGGGCTCGCGCCCCATGACCGCGTCGAGAGCCATCACGTTGCAGCGGGCCACGTCGCGCACGTGCACGAAGTCGCGCATCTGGCCACCGTCCTCGAAGACCCGCGGCGCCTGCCCGTGCTCGAGGGAGGACCGGAAGATCGCCGCGACCCCGCTGTACGGCGTGTCCCGGGGCATGCCGGGGCCGTAGACGTTGTGGTAGCGCAGCCCGATCGCCCGGGCCTGGGCCTGGCGCACCCACGCGAGCGTGTAGTGCTCCTGGGCCAGCTTGCTCGCGGCGTAGGTGCTGCGGGGGTCCAGGCGCGCGTCCTCCGGGACCAGCTGCCAGCCCAGGGGCCGGTCGCAGAGCGGGCAGTGGTTCTCGAAGTCGCCGGACTCCAGGGCGTCCCGGCGGCGGGCCCGGGTCGGCTGCTCGCCGTGCTCCTCGCAGGCGTAGCGGCCCTCGCCGTAGACCACCATCGAGCTGGCCACGACCAGGGCGTCGACGCCGCGCTCGGTCATCGCGGCCAGCAGGACGGCCGTGCCGAGGTCGTTGTGACCGGCGTACAGCGGCATGTCGGCGACCGTGACGCCGGCGCCCACCATGGCGCTCTGGTGGCTGACCGCATCGACGCCGTCCAGCAGGTGCGACCACTGGTCGGCGTCGCGCACGTCGAGCCGGTGCACGCCCTCGTCGGCCTGCGCGTCGGCCGCGTGGGCCTGCGGGATCATCGCGTCGACCCGCACGACCTCGTCGCCGCGCTCGGTGAGCATCGTGGCGACCTGGCTGCCGATGAAGCCGGAGGCGCCGGTGACCAGGACCTTCACCGGACGGGCCCGGGGAGCTCGAAGGAGAGCTGCACGTCGTCGAGCCAGTCGCCGCAGCCGCAGGTCGGCTTCTCGCGCGGGAGGTCGGCGACCACGCTCGCGAGCATCTCCTTGAGCCGGCCGATGTGCTGCTCGAAGAGCGCGAAGACCTGGGCCTGGTCGACCGACTCCTCGGCGCTGATGCCGGCGTCGAGGTCGGTGACCAGGGCGATCGTGGCGTAGCAGACGCCCAGCTCGCGGGCGAGGACCGCCTCGGGGTGGCCGGTCATGTTGACGATCGTCCAGCCCTCGCGGGCGTAGCTCTGCGACTCGGCGCGGGTGGAGAACCGCGGGCCCTCGATCACGACCATCGCCCCGGTGTCGAGCACGCCCTCCCCCGCCGCGTCGGTCAGCGCCCGCCGCAGGTCGGGGCAGTAGGGATCGGCGAAGGGCGCGTGCACCGCGCCGGTCTCGACGTAGGTCTGGACACGCCGGGTGGTCCTGTCGACCAGCTGGTCGGGCACCACCAGGGTGCCGGGCCGGGTCTCGGGCTGGAGGCCGCCGACGGCGCACGGCGCCAGCACCCGCTCGACGCCCAGCGACTTCAGCGCCCACAGGTTGGCCCGGTAGGGGATCTGCGTGGGCGGGAACTGGTGGCCCGGGCCGTGGCGCGGCAGGAACGCCACGGGCACCCCACCGACCTCGCCGACCGCGATCGGGGCGGACGGCGCGCCGTACGGCGTGTCCACCTCGACGGTGGTGGGGTCCTCGAGGAACTCATAGAAGCCGCTGCCGCCGATCACGGCGACCCGCGGGTGCTCACCTGCACGTTGACCAGTCATGGACCGCAGTCTGCCAACACCCGCGTCACCCGCGCGGCGCGCCCTCGGCGAGAGCCTTCAGGGTGAGCAGCTGACGACGCAGCATCACCAGGTCACCGACCCCGAGGAACGACTGCCACGCGCGGTCGAGCGCTCGCGCCGGACCCCGCGCGGCGCCCCGGGGCGGGCCCACCGCCACCTCGGCCACGATGCGCGACCGGGCGCTCAGGCCCGGCACGACCTCGTAGCTCATCGCCACCGGTCCGAAGACCTTCTCCCCCGCTGGCGAGGCGACCAGGACCAGGCGGCGGTCGCGCTCGAAGTCCACGAGCGGGCCGATCAGGAACCTCTGGCCGAGCGCGAGGTCGTCGGCGCCCGGGGTCAGCGAGCGGGGGCTGCGTCGGCCGAGGTTGTCGACGAGGTCGTAGCTGTACGGCGCCACCTTCAGCTGGCACAGCCAGCGGAAGACCGTGGCGGCGTCGGCGTCCACGTCGACGGCCCGCAGGAAGCTGCGCCCGCCCGCGGGCACGTGCGCGGACGCCGGGTGCGGCGCCGCCCGCTCGTCGTCGGTGACGTTCCACCCCTCGACCGTGCGCACGAGGCGCCTCCACGCGTCCACCGACCGGATCCCCATCAGCTCAGCAGCAGGAGGCCGAGACGGCGGCGGACCACGAGCAGGCCAGCCACCGACATCGCCACGAGGTAGACGACCGAGAAGAGGGAGTCCAGCGTCACCGCGCCGGTGGTGAGCTCGCGCACCAGGACGACGCCGCGGTAGAGCGGCGTCAGCTCCACCACCCACTGCAACCACGCGGGGAAGGCCGTCAGCGGGAAGAAGGTCGCGGAGAAGAGGAACAGCGGGAGCGTGGCGAGGGTGACGTACTCGAAGTCCTGCCAGGACCGCATGTACGTCGTCAGCGCCATCCCGACCGCGCCGAACCCCACCCCGATCAGCAGCGCCGCCGGGAGCGCGAGCACGGCCCACCAGGACCCGACGAGGTCGAGGGCGACCATCACCAGCAGGAACGCGAGGGAGTAGAGGCCGCCGCGCAGCAGCGACCAGGTGAGCTCGCCCCGGGCGACGTCGATGGTGGTGAGCGGGGTGGCCAGCATCTGCTCGAAGGTCTTGGAGTACTTCAGCTTGAAGAAGAAGTTGAACGTCGAGTCGAGCAGCGAGCCGTTCATCGCCGAGGCCGCCAGCATGCCCGGGGCCACGAACTCGGCGTACGGGATGACCTGGCCGTGGAACTCGAAGCCCTGCACCAGCTGGCCGACGCCGACCCCGATCGAGAACAGGTAGAAGACCGGCTCCAGGAACCCGGACAGGAAGATCCACCACGCGCTGCGGTAGACGACGTAGTTGCGCTGGACCAGCACCCCGACGGCGCCCAGGGCGCTCAGGCGGCGGGTCTCGGCGGTCGCCACCGCGGCGGTCAGCGGGCTCACGAGGCGAGCCTGCGGGTGAGGAAGCGGACGACCAGGACGTAGCCGACCGCGGCCAGCGCGCCGAGGTAGACCACGTGCAGCAGCGCCAGGCCGGGGTCGATCCGGCCGACCGTCAGCATCCGGGTGAGGTCGACCCCGTGCCACAGCGGCGTCACCTCGGCGACCGCCTCGAGGGCGGGGTCGAGGTTGGCGACGGGGAAGAAGGCGCCGGAGAACAGGAACATCGGGATCATCCCGAGCCGGAAGACCAGCGAGAAGCCCATCTCGTCCTTGAGGTAGGCCGAGAGCGCGAACACCGGGGTCGCGAAGGCCAGCGCGACCAGGAGCTGGGCCAGGAACGCGAGCACGGCGCCACCGACCGAGGAGAAGATGCCGAACGGCGCGGTCACCAGGCAGAACACCGCCGAGGTCAGGGCCACCCGGAAGACCACGAAGGCGACCTGTGACTGCACCAGGTCACGCACCGAGAGCGGGGTCGCCATCATCGCGAAGTAGGTCTTCTGCCACTTCACCCCCGACATCACGGGGTAGGTCAGCTCGCCGAAGACCAGCTGCATCGACTGGGCGGCGAGCATGCCGGGGGCGACGAACGCGAGGTAGGTCGGGGCGCCCTCGAGGGTGGCGGGGTCGCCCTTGATGAACCCGCCGAGCAGCACGCCCATGGCGAGCACGTAGAGCAGCGGGGTCACGAAGGACGAGACCACGCTGCCCCTCCAGGTGCGGCGGTAGACCGTCCACCAGTAGTCGGCCATGCGGGGGGCCAGGCTGCGGGTGCGGCTCCCGGCGCGGGGGCCCGTGCGGGTGCTCATCAGTCCACCAGCGTCCGGCCGGTCAGGCGCAGGAAGACGTCCTCGAGGGAGGAGCGGCGCACGAGCGTCATGATCGGGTCGAGCCCGCGCTCGTGGACCGCGGCGACGGCCGCCTCGCCGTCCTCGGCGTAGAGCAGGATCCGGTCGGGCAGCACCTCGACGCGCTCGGCGAGGTCCTCCACCTGGGGGGCGACCAGCTCGTTCTGGCCCACCGCGAAGCGCAGCTCGGCGACCTCACGGGTGGAGTGCGCCCGGATCAGCTCGAGCGGCGAACCCTCGGCGACGATCAGGCCCTTGTCCATCACCACGAGGCGGTCGCACAGCTGCTCGGCCTCGTCCATGTAGTGGGTGGTGAGCACGAGGGTCACGCCCTGCTGCTTGAGCCGGAACAGGCGGTCCCACACGACGTGACGTGCCTGGGGGTCCAGCCCGGTCGTCGGCTCGTCGAGCAGGAGGACGTCGGGGCGGTTGATCAGCGAGCGCGCGATCGTCAGCCGTCGCTTCATGCCGCCGGAGAGGTCCTCGACCTTGGCCAGGGCCTTGTCGGTGAGCTGCACGAAGTCGAGCAGCTCCTCGCACCGGGACCGCACCTCGGCGCGCGGGATCCCGAAGTAGCGGCCGTAGATGTAGAGGTTGTCGCGCACGTTGAGCTCGGTGTCGAGGGTGTCCTCCTGGGGGCACACCCCGATGCGGCCGCGGATCTCCTGCCCGTCGACCGCGGGGTCGAGACCGAGGATGCGCAGCTCGCCCGAGGACACCGGCGAGACGGCCGCGATCATCCGCATCGTGCTGGACTTGCCGGCCCCGTTGGGCCCGAGGAAGCCGAAGGCCTCGCCGCGTCGCACGTCCACGTCGATGCCCTTGACGGCCTCGAAGTCACCGAAGGACTTGCGCAGGCCGGCCGCGTGGATCATGGAGTCCGAGTCGCTCACGGCCCCGACCCTAGATGCGGGAACCGACAGGATCCCAGCGGGTTTCTCCGGCGTACGCCGGCTCACCGGCTGGTGGAGCGCTGGTAGCGCCTCGAGGCGAGCGGCACGAAGATCGCGAGCACCGCCACCGACCAGATCAGCGTGTAGAGCTCGGGGTTCTGCAACGCCCACGAGGGGGTGGACAGGCCCCCGCCGGGCGGCACGTTGCCGAAGTTCTCGCGCGCCGCCTGGGTCACCGCCGAGATCGGGTTCCACTCCGCGAACGCCCGGAGCGGACCGGGCAGGGTCTCCAGCTGCACGAAGGTGTTGGCGATGAAGGTGAGCGGGAAGATGATGATGAACGAGGCGTTGTTGACCACCTCGGGGCTCGGCACCAGCAGGCCGATCAGCGCCATGATCCAGGAGATGGCATAGGCGAAGACCAGCAGCAGCGCGTAGCCCAGCACGGCGTGCCAGAACCCGTCACGGATGCGCCACCCGACGAGCAGGCCGGTCAGCGACATCACCACCAGCACGATCACGTTGTTGACCACGTCGGAGAGCGTGCGGCCGAAGAGCACCGCCGAGGGCGACATCGGCAGCGTGCGGAAGCGGTCGATGATCCCCTTCTGGACGTCCTCGGCGATGCCGGCGCCGGTGATGGTGGACCCGAACACCACCGTCTGCGCGAAGATCCCGGCGATCAGGAACTCGCGGTAGCCGCTGCCGCCCCCGCTCTGGTCGATCGCGCCGCCGAAGACGTAGGCGAACAGCAGCACGAACATGATCGGCGACAGCGTGGTGAACACCAGCAGGTCGGGCACGCGCTTGATCTTGATCAGGTTGCGCTTGGCGACGACGAGGCCGTCGACGAACGGGGTGAGCACGCTCATCGCGAGACCTCCTCGGTGGTCGCGTCCGGCTGGTCGGTCGAGCGGCCGGTGAGGATCAGGAAGACGTCGTCGAGGGTCGGCCGCCGCAGGCCCACGTCGTCGACCCCGATGCCGTCGGCGTCGAGCAGGCGCAGGGCGTCCATCAGCTGGGCCGAGCCGCCCGACACCGGGACGAGCAGCCCGCGGCGCTCCTCCTCACGCACCACCGGCCCGACCGCCAGCGGGGTGAGCAGCTCCTCGGCCCGGGGCAACCGGGAGGCGTCGGTCACGGTGACCTGCAGCCGCTCGCCGCCCACCTGGGCCTTCAGCTGGTCGGCGGTGCCCTCGGCGATCACCCGGCCGTGGTCGACCACGACGATGTTGTCGGCGAGGAGGTCGGCCTCCTCGAGGTACTGCGTCGTGAGCAGCAGCGAGGTGCCCTCGGAGACCAGGCCACGGATCACCTGCCACATCGAGGTGCGGCTGCGGGGGTCGAGGCCGGTGGTCGGCTCGTCGAGGAAGAGCACGGGCGGCCGCGCGACCAGGGCGCCGGCGAGGTCGAGCCGACGCCGCATGCCGCCGGAGTAGCCCTTGGCCACCCGGTCGCCCGCGTCGACGAGGTCGAACTCCTCCAGCAGCTCGCGTGCCCGCTCGCGGCTGGCCCGCGCGCCGAGGTGGTAGAGCCGGCCGACCATGTCGAGGTTCTCGAAGCCGGTGAGGTACTCGTCGACGGCGGCGTTCTGGCCGGAGACCCCGATCAGCCGGCGCGCCGCCGCCGGGTCGGCGACCACGTCGACCCCGCCGACGCTGGCTCGCCCCGAGTCGGGGCGCACCAGCGTCGTGAGCACCTTGACCGCGGTCGTCTTCCCCGCACCGTTGGGACCCAGCACGCCGAGCACCGAGCCCTCGGGAACGCTCAGGTCGAGCCCGTCGAGCGCCGTGACCTTGCCGTAGGTCTTGACCAGGCCCTCGGCCCGCACCGCATCCACCATGGATCAACCCTCCCAGAGGGCACCGACAGGGTGCCCGGGGTGGAGACCGACGGCCCGTCGCGAACTCATCGGCGTGGCCGCCCTCCCCTCAGGGGCGTGCCTCGAAGACCAGGTTGAACGGCGTCTCGGCCGCCCGGCGGAACCGGGTGAAGCCGGCATCGGTCACCACCTGGCGCACGGCCGCCTCGCCGGCCTGGGCCCCGAGCGCGTAGCCACCCGGCTGCGACAGGGCGTTCGGGACGCACAGGAACGTGGAGAAGTTGTAGTACAGCCGCCCCACCGGGTTCAGGTTCTCCGCCACGGTGTCGCCGGCGGCCGGCTCGACGATCATCCAGGTGCCGTCGCTGGCCAGGCTGCTGCGGACCCGCCGCGCGGCACCCACGGGATCGCCCATGTCGTGCAGGCAGTCGAAGGTGGTCACGAGGTCCAGGTCGCTCGCCTCGATCGACTGCGCCCCGGAGACCTCGAACCTGACGCGGTCCCCCAGGTCGGCGTCGCGGGCCCGCTCACGGGCCGCCTCGATCGATCCCTCGTGGTAGTCCGAGCCGGTGAACCGACTCCTCGGGAACGCCTCGGCCATCAGCAGCGTCGAGGCACCGTGGCCGCAGCCGAGGTCGGCGACGGCCGCCCCCCGCTCCAGCTTCTCCTGGACGCCCTCGAGCGACGGGATCCAGTCGGGCAGCAGCGACATCAGGTAGCCCGGCCTGAAGAACCGCTCGCACCCGGAGAACACCTCGCTGTCGTGGCGGTGCCAGCCGTAGCCCTGGCCGGTGCGGAAGGCGTCCTCGATCTCGGGACGTGCCTTGAGCGCTCCGAGGGCGAGCTCGAACGCCCCGGGGAGGAACACCGGCCCGGAGGGATCGGTGAGGGCGAAGGCCTTCTCGGTCGTCATCGAGTAGCGGCCGCTCGTGGCGTCGTGCTCGACGTAGCCGCCGGCCGCCTGGCCGCGCAGCCACTCCTCGACGTAGCGCTCGTCGGTGCCGGTGGCGGCCGCCAGCGCACGTGCGTCGGCGGGGGCCGCTGCGAGCGCCCGGTAGAGACCGAGCCGCTCGCCGATCACGACGTTCCCGGCGGAGATGGTGGCGCCGAGGTCGCCGACCACCTGGCCGACGAACTGCATCAGCACGTCCATGTCGAGGGGGGCTGCGGCCGGCTGGTCGCCGGGCTGCTGGTCGTCGGTCTGCTGGTCGTGGATCTGGTCGGTGGACATCGGGACCTCCCGCATCGGCGCATCCGGGTGGATGCTGGGAGCAGGAACTCTCGTCAGGGCGGTTGCAGCCCGATTGCAGCACGCAGGCAGCACGGTGCCATCAGCCTGCAAGCGCCTCGACCAGGGTGGGTCCCGTCGAGGGAGGACACATGCGGGCCAGGGAACCGGACGAGCAGGGGTACGTCGACCGCGACGGCGTGCGCGTGGCCTACGAGTCCTTCGGGGACGCCCCGACCACGGTGCTGTTCCCACCGGTGGACACGATCGTGGACTCCCGGGTGTGGAAGGGCCAGGTGCCCTACCTGTCCCGCCACTTCCGGGTGGTCACGGTCGACCCGCGCGGCAACGGCCGCTCGGACCGCCCCACCGACCCCTCGGCGTACGACGACACCGAGCTGATCGCCGACGCGCTCGCGGTGATGGACCACCTCGGCATCGAGCGGGCCGTCCTCGTGGGGGTCTGCTACAGCGCCTGGCTGGCCCTGGCCACCGCCGCGCTGCACCAGGACCGGGTCAGCGGCGTCGTGGCGATCGCTCCCTGGGTGCTGGACGCGACCCCTCCGCTCCCCGCGCGGGCGGACCCCGCGGCCAGGTTCGAGGAGGTGCTGCCGTCCTACGACGGGTGGTACCGCTACAACCGCCACCACTGGCTCGAGAGCTGGCCGGACTTCGTGGAGTTCTTCTTCGACGAGCTCTGCGCGGAGCCGCACTCCTCCAAGGTGCAGGAGGACGCGGTCGGCTTCGCGCTGGGCACCACGGGCGAGGTGATGTCGGCGGCCAGGGACGGACGCCCGGTCGTCGAGACGCCCGAGGAGGCCGAGCGGCTCCTGGGCGCGATCACCTGCCCCGTGCTGGTCGTCTCCGGCACCGAGGACCGCTGCCAGCCGCAGGGGCGCTTCGACTCCGCGGCCCGGATGACCGGTGCCGAGCGGCTCGTCCTGGAGGGCGCCGGTCACCTGCCCATGGGCCGCGAACCGGTCGTGGTCAACCAGGCGATCAGGGCGTTCGTGGACCGCGTCGCGGCCACCCCTCCGCCGCCGCGGGTGTGGTCCCGGCCGGCCGCGCAGCGGAGGCGCCAGGTGCTCTACCTGAGCTCGCCGATCGGGTTGGGGCACGTGCGCCGCGACCTGGCCATCGCCGACGCCCTGCGTCGGCAACGGCCCGACGTCGACGTGCAGTGGCTCACCCAGGCGCCGGTGATGCAGTTCCTCGAGCAGCGGGGCGAGACGGTGCACCCGGCCTCGGCGCACCTCGTCAGCGAGTCCGCGCACTTCGAGGCGGAGTCCGGCGAGCACGACCTGCACGCCTTCGAGGCGATCCGCCGGATGGACGAGGTGCTGGTCAACAACTTCATGGTCTTCGACGACCTGGTGGCCCGCGAGCGCTTCGACGTCTGGGTCGGCGACGAGGCCTGGGACCTCGACCACTTCCTGCACGAGAACCCGGGGCTGAAGCGGGCGCCGTTCGTCTGGATGACCGACTTCGTGGGCTGGGTGCCGATGGACGACGGCGGTGAGCGCGAGGCGTTCCTGGCCGCCGACCTGAACGCCGAGATGGTCGAGCACGTCGCGCAGTTCCCGACCCTGCGCGACCGGTCGGTCTTCGTGGGCGACCCCGCCGACGTGGTCGACCTGCCGCTCGGGCCCGACCTGCCCGGCGTGCGGGAGTGGACCCTGGAGCACTTCGACTTCAGCGGCTACGTCACCGGTCCCCGGGCGGGCCCGGCGGACCGCGCGTCGACGAGGCGCCGTCTCGGGTACGCCGACTCCGACGTGGTCTGCGTCGTCAGCATCGGCGGCTCGGGGGTGGGCCGACACCTCCTGGAGCGGGTCGCCGCGGCGTACGACGAGGCACGTCGGCGGGTCCCCGGCCTGCGGATGGTGCTCGTGACGGGTCCGCGCATCGACCCGGCCGGGGTCGTGGTGCCCCCGGGCGTGGAGGTCCTGGGCTTCGTGCCGGACCTCGACCGGCTGCACGCGGCGTGCGACGTCGCGATCGTCCAGGGCGGGCTCAGCACCACGATGGAGCTCACCGCGAGCGGGCGGCCGTTCCTCTACTTCCCGCTGGGCCACCACTTCGAGCAGCAGGTGCACGTGCGGCACCGGCTCGACCGCCACGGGGCCGGCCGTTGCATGGACTACCGCGACGCCGACCCGACCCGCATCGCCGACGCTCTGGCCGAGGAGCTCGCGCGGCCGGTGAGCTACGTCGGCGTACCCACCGACGGCGCCGCGCGCGCGGCTCAGCTGGTGGCCGACCTGATCTGAGCGAGCGTCTGCTCGACCCGCTCGCGCACGGCCCCCCAGCTGCCGTCGACCGCCGCGGCGAGCGGCCCCACCACGCGGGCGGCGGACGCCGGGTCGTCACGCCGCAGGGCCGCACGGGCCAGCAGCAGGTGGACGTCGGCCCCGACGACCCAGGCCCGCCCCGGCGGGAGGGTGACGGCGTCGAGCAGCTCCCGACCCTCGGCGTACGCCGCGTCACCGGCCGGCCCCTCGAGCGCCGCCGCCAGCGGCGCCAGGCACCGCAGCCGCCAGGCCTCCGGGGCGTCGGGGCCGGCCGCGGCCAGGCCGCGCCGCGACAGCGCGACCGCCTCCTCGGTCTCGCCCAGGTCGAGCAGGGAGGCGGCGAGCAGCCCGGTCGCGGCGGCGTACCACCAGGGATGGTCGACCGGCGAGGTCTCCGCCACAGCCTGCCGACCCAGCGCCACGGCGTCGTCGGCGTGCCCGGCCAGGCGCTCGAACCAGCCGAGGTGCGCGCGGAAGTAGCCGCCGTAGGCGGAGAAGCCCGAGCGTCGGTTGATCTCGAGGGCGTCACGGACCACCCCCCGGGCCGCCTCCCAGTCGCCGGCCGCGGCGGGCACGAACGACGACTCGAACACCGCCCACTGCAGCAGCCAGGTCGAGCCCCGCCGTCGCAGCAGCGGCACCAGCTCGTCGACCACCTCGCCGAGGCGGTCGGCGTCGCCGAGGTAGGCGAGCACGGTCTTGAGCCCGTCCAGCGCCTGCGGCAGCGCCTCCTCCGAGGCCGAGGACAGGGCGTGCGCCAGGCTGCGCTCGGCCTGGACGAGCGCCCCGGCCAGGCGCAGCCGGCTCGCCTCCAGCACGATCAGCCGGGTGGTGAAGTCGGCCTCGGCCCCCCGGTCACCCAGCCGGGTCGCCAGGTGCAGCCCCGCCTCCAGGTGCACGCGCACCTCGCCCATCGGCCGGCGCAGCGCCACCGGGACGTCACCGCCGAGGAAGCGCAGCGCGGCGAGCTCGAGCCTCGGGTCGCCCGCCTCCTGCGCGAGGGTGAGCGCCCCCTCGATGTCGACCAGCGCCGCGGCGTACGCCGTGGACGCCTCGTGGGCCCGGGAGCGGGCCAGCAGGATCCGGGCCCGGAGGGACGCGTCCTCGGCGTCGCCCAGCGCCCGGTCGAACAGGGCCGTCGCGTCCTCGACCGCCGAGCGCGCCATCGCCGCCTGGCCGGCGAGCAGCCAGCCCCGGGCCGCGCGCGCCGGCTCCCCCGCGGCGTGGGCGTGGGCGGCCATCGACTCGGGTTGGCTGCTGAGCAGGTCGGCCGCCCGACGGTGGTACGCCGCCGCCAGTGCGGGCGCGAGGGAGGTGGCCACGCACTCCTGGGTGAGGTCGTTGGCGAACTCGTAGCGGGCGCCGACGCGGTGCCACAGCCGCACCCGGGTCAGCTCCTCGCAGCTCCGCACGGTGGCCAGCTCGTCGGTGCCGACGAGGTCGGCCAGCAGCCGCGGGTCGAGCGCGCCGCGCAGCACGGCGGCCCCCTGCACCAGCTCGCGCGCGTCGACGCCCAGCCGGTCGACCCGGGCGAGCACCGCGGCCGCCAGCGACTCGGGGACCCCGGCGTCGCCGGCGGCCAGGGCCCGCAGGCACTCCACGACGCTCAGCGAGTGCCCGGCCGTGCGCGCCATCACCTCGGCGGCGTGCGCCGACAGGCCGACCGACCCGGCCAGCTCCTCGACGGCGTCGAAGGGCAGCACGCCCAGGCGCAGGCGGCCCGCCCGGTCCGAGAGCCGGTCCACCGCCGCGAGGTCCTCCGACCGCACCGCCCCGACCAGCAGGACGCACTCCCCCGACAGCCGTGCGGCCAGGTGGCCGAGGAGGTCGACGCTGGCCGCGCCACCGTCCTGAAGGTCGTCGACGGCCAGCAGCAGGGGACGTCGGCGCGAGAGCCGCTGGAGCACCGAGGCGACGGCGTCGAAGGCGCGGCGCCGCTCGAGGGCGGGCGCGACCGGCGGCTCGGTGGTCGTCCGGACCACCTCGGCGAGCTCGGGCACCAGCAGCACCCACGGGCCGGTGTGCTCGCGCACCAGGTCCGCGAGGTCGGCGTCGCCGAGCCGCAGCAGCACCGGCCGCAGGGCGTCCACGAAGGGCTGGAGGAACAGCGACCGCTCCGAGGGGTGGCAGCGGCCGCGGAGCGCCAGGCCGCCGCTGGCCTCGGCCAGGTCGGCGACCGCGTCCAGCAGCCGGGTCTTGCCGATGCCACCCTCCCCGTCGACCAGCACCAGCCGCCCGACGCCCGTGCCCGCCTCGGCCCACGCCCGGTCGAGCGCGGCGAGCTCCGCGTTGCGGCCGACCAGGGTGGTGCCGCGCGGGTCGTGCGGCGCGCTCGCCGGTTCCGTGGGCGCGGCCTCCTCCCGCAGGATCGCCAGGTGCAGCCGTGCGGTGTCGGCGGACGGGTCGATGCCGAGGTCCTCGCGCAGCCGCGCGGCCAGGACGTCGTACGCCGCCAGGGCCGCGGCCACCGACCCGTCCGCCACGTGGGCGCGCATCAGGTCGCGGGCCGCGTGCTCGTCGTACGGGTCCACCGCGAGGGCCCCCTCCGCCGCGGTCACCGCCTCGCGGGGGTCGGTCGTCGTGACGGAAGCCGCGAGCAGGTGCCGAGCCGCCTGGCGCAGGTGGTCGGCCTCGTCCCGCACCGCCCGGACCCAGTCGGCGTCCCCCTCGTCGGGCAGCGCCCGGCCGGTCCCGAGCACGTGCAGGGCCCGGCGGGCCGACGCAGCGGCCAGGGCGACCTCGCCGGCGGCCCCGCGCGCGCTGCCCTCGTCGAGGAGGTCGGCGGCCTCGTCGAGGTCCACCACGCAGGCGCCGGTGGCCAGCCCGTAGGCGCTCCCGGTGCCCACGAGCGCGTCGCTGCCCAGCAGCCGCCGGCTGCGGCTGACCAGCGTGCTCAGGTTGGCGGCCGGGTCCGCGGGCACCGCGCTCCCCCAGAGGAGGTCCGCGAGCCGGTCGACCGGCACCAGCCGCCCCCGCTCGGCGGCCAGCACTGCGAGCAGCGTGCGTGCCTTGCGGCTGCCCAGGTCGGCGCCGGTCAGCGTGCGGCCGGCCCGCTCGACCGAGAGCGCGGAGCACAGCCGGACCCGGACCTGCACCGCCACGGCACCTCCCCGTCCTAGGTGCGCCCCATCCTCTCCCCGCGACGGCTCCGGCGACCAGACCGGCGCCTCACCCGTGGGGACTGTCGGTGCCCTCCGGCAGGATGGAGCGGTGCACCAGTTCAGCGAGCCCACCCGGGCGTGGTTCGAGGCGGCCTTCGCCGCGCCCACGCCTGCGCAGACGGGCGCGTGGGACGCGATCGCGGCCGGGAGGCACGCCCTCGTGGTCGCCCCCACCGGCTCGGGCAAGACCCTCTCGGCCTTCCTGTGGTCCATCGACCGGCTGGCCACCTCCCCGCCGCCGGAGAAGAAGCAGCGCTGCCGCGTGCTCTACGTCTCCCCGCTCAAGGCGCTCGCCGTCGACGTCGAGCGCAACCTGCGCGCACCGCTCGTCGGCATCCGCCAGACCGCGGAGCGGCTCGGCGCCACGGTGCCCGAGATCACGGTCGGGG
>CAVVQW010000004.1:0-32405 GCA_963750435.1 uncultured Actinomycetota bacterium
GAGGTCTTGGTGATCCGATCTCCACTCCGGGGGCTTGAGAGCCACCCTGCGTCACGCTCGAAGAGCGTGGTCCAGACGGTTCCGAGGAACTGACCTGGTGGAGGACCTGGGGGCCGGCCGCCCAGCCTCTCGGCCTTGCGTCCCGCCGCTCCCTGGCGACAGAGGGAACATTACATGCCCCGTGGGGGGATGTGAAATCGGGGGGTCCTCCCCCGCATCGATGCAGGTCAGCGAAGGTGCTCGGGGCGCAGCACCGGCACCCAGAGGGTGTAGCGGTCCGCGCGGTAGACGCTGCGGGTCACCTCGACGACGTTCTCGCGGCAGAACGCGCGGCGCGAGATGTGCAGCACCGGCGCACCTGGCTCCAGCTCGAGGTGCTCGGCCTCCTCCTCGGTGGCGATGCCCGCCAGCACGGAGTCCTCACCCCACGTCGGCATCAGGTCACGCATGGCCAGCCACATGTACAACGAGCTCGGCAGCTGCTCGTCGAGGAAGTTGGGGAACAGGTCGAGCGAGACGTAGACGTGCTGGATCGCCATCGGGACGCCGTCGGCGAGGCGCAGCCGCTGCCAGTGCGCGATGGCGGCCCCCTCCTCGATCTCCAGGGCTCGCGCCACACCGGGGCCGGCACTCTCGCGCCGCGCCAACAGCGTCTTGGACTCGGGGCGCTTCCCCCGACGCTCCATCTCCTCGGTGTACGCCGAGAGCCGCATCTGCATGTCGATGAGGGGCTTGGTCACGAAGGTGCCGCGGCCGGCCACCCGCTCGAGCAGACCTTGGGCCACCAGGGCATCGATGGCGTGGCGCACCGTCATCCGGGCCACGCCGAACTGCTCGGCCAGGTCGCGCTCCGAGGGCGCGGGGGTCCCGGGCTCGGCACTGACGATCACCGAGCGGACGTACTCGCGCACCAGGACGTGCTTGCGCCCACGCCGTCCCCCGCCTCGCGACGAGTGCTCGTCTGCCACGTCTGAGCCCTCTCTTGGTGCCGTTGACCTGAAACCTAGCCAAGATGCCGGGCATTTGGCACCGATGAGGTCAAGATTTCGCCCCTCGACGGCCCTGGGTGACGGCTGACCGCCACCGTCACTCGGTCCCGATCGCCTTCAAGACGTCCAGCCGTGCTGCCCGGCGGGCCGGGAGCAGCGCCGCCAGCAGGCCGATGGCGACGGACGCGAGCAGGTAGGCCCCGAGGCTCCCCCAGGGGATCCGGGTGACCTCCAGACCTTCGTCCCGCAGGCTGGCCATCAGCGCCACCCCGAACGCCAGCCCCATCCCGATGCCCATGAGCGCGCCCAGGACCGCGATCGCCACCGCCTCCAGGCTGACCATCCGCCGCAGCTGCCGCCGGTCGAGCCCGATGGCGCGCAGGAGCCCGATCTCGCGGGTGCGCTCGACGACCGAGAGGCCCAGGGTGTTCACCACCCCCAGGACGGCGATCAGCAGCGCGAGCCCCAGCAGCGCGTAGATGATCAGCACGAGCCGGTCGATCGGGGCGCGACGCTCGGCGGCGTACTCCTGCTGGTTCTTGACCGTGAGGATCGGCAGGTCCGCGGTGTCGGCCTCGAGCGCCTTCTTCACCGTGGCCGCGTCGGCCCCGGCCTCCAGCTTGATCAGCAGGCTGGAGTCCTGCGGCGCGAAGCCACCACCGGTCAGGGCGTCCAGCGTGGTCAGGTAGTCCGCGAACTGGGCGTCGTGGATCCCCACGATGCGCAACCGCTCCACCCCGGAGGGGAAGCGGAAGGCCAGCTCCTGACCGACGCGGTAGCCGCGGTCGGCCGCCTCCTTCTCGCTGACCAGGATCGTGTTCCCCCGGAATTCGGCGAGCGAGCCGGAGCTCAGGGTCAGGCGCATCACCGAGGTCAGCGACCGCGGGTCCACCCCGGCGAGGAAGGTCCGCTCCCCCTTCAACTCGCTCGGGGCGAACCTCAGGCGGGTCACCGAGGCGACGCCCTGCTCCCGCTCGGCGATGCCGGCCACGGACGGCGAGAAGCCCTGGTTGACGGCGTTGCTGATCACGATGTCACCGAGGAACGTGCGCGCGATCGTCTCGTCGACGCTGGCCTTGGCCGAGGTGCCGGCGATCGACATCGTGGTCACCAGGGTGAGCCCGATCATCAGCGCCGACGCCGTGGCAGCGGTACGCCGGGGGTTGCGCAGCGAGTTCTGGCCCGCGAGCACGCCGACCGCGCCGAAGGTGCGCCGGTAGAGCACGGCCACGACGTGCAGGAAGGGCGCCGCCACGACGGGGCTCGCGGCCGACATCCCGAACATGGCGAGGAGCAGGCCGGCGCCCACCCAGTAGCCCGGCGACGGCACGTCCACCAGCAGTCCGAGCGCGACCGCCCCGGCCCCCAGCAGCCCGAGCACCGAACCCGCCAGCAGCCGCCACCTCAGGGCCGACTCGGGCATCGCCACGTCGTCGCGCAGGGCGGCCACGGGTGGGATCCGGCTCGAGCGCCGTGCGGGCAGGTAGGCGGCGAAGACCGTGACCACGACGCCGACGGTGATCGCGAGCACCGGCGTACGCACGGCGAACACCAGCCCGGTGCCGGACAGGTCGAGCCCCAGCCGCGCGAAGAGCGCACGGATGCCGATCGCCAGGAGCACCCCGAGCCCCAGCCCCACGCCGCTGCCCACCAGGCCCACCACGAGGGCCTCGAACAGCACCGAGCGGGTCACCTGCCGTCGCGACGCCCCCAAGGCCCTCAGCAGCGCCAGCTCACGGCTGCGCTGGGCCACCAGCATCGAGAACGTGTTCACGATCAGGAAGCAGCCGACGACCAGGGCGATGCCGGCGAAGACGAGCAGGAACACCGTCAGGAACGAGATCGCGTCCAGCAGGTCGCTGGCCGACTCGTCGGCGGCCCGGTCGCCGGTCAGCGCCTCGAAGCCGGACGGCAGCACGCGGGCGACCCGGTCGCGCAGCTCCGCCTGGCCGACGCCCGGCTCGGCGGTCACCCACGCGTCGTTGAACGACTGCCGACCGTCCAGGAACAGCTGCTGGGCCGTGCCCGTGTCGAACAGCGCCGCGGAGGCGCCGTTCAACGAGCCGCCGTCGGGGTAGTCCGCGATCCCCACCAGCCGGGGCTGCAGCAGGGCCCGCTTGCCCGCGCTGACCAGCTTGACGGTGTCACCGATCCGGTAGCCCGCACGCCGCACGGTGGCGGCGTCGAGCGCGACCTCGTCCTCGCCCGTGGGCGAGCGTCCGGTGACCACCTGCAGGCGCGCGACCCCGTGGGCGGCCGGCGCCTCGGTCACGTTCAGCCCGAAGCCCGGGGCTCCCTGGCCGCCGATCACCCGGTTGTTCGTGCCGATCACGAACAGCCCGGAGGTGACGACGTTGCCGTCGGCGCGAGCCGCACCCGGCACCGCGGCCAGGCGCGCGACCAACGAGGCCGGCAGGGTGAGGGTGGTCTCCCGGTCACCGGCGTCGGCCGCCCCCTCGGGGCGGACGACGACGTCGCCGACGGAGTTGTCGAAGATCGCGGTGAAGCTCTTGTTCAAGGTGTCGGTGAAGATGAACGTGCCGGTCACGAAGGCCACGCCCAGGACGATCGCGAAGGTGCTCATCAGGAGCCGGACCTTGCGCCCCAGCAGGCTCCTCCAGGCGGCGTGCAGCACGGCCGTCAGGCCCCGGCGCGCGGGCCCGTGGGCACGGGGTCGCCCTCGTGCGCGGCCATCCGCTGCAGCACCGTCTCGCGGGTGGGGTCGCGCACCTCTTCGGTGAGCCGGCCGTCGGCCAGGAACAGCGCCCGATCGGTGTACGCCGCGGCGACCGGGTCGTGGGTGACCATCACGATGGTCTGGCCGAACTCGGTCGCCGAGCGGCGGAGCAGCGCGAGCACCTCGGCGCCCGAGCGGGAGTCCAGGTTGCCGGTGGGCTCGTCGGCGAAGACGATCTCGGGCCGGCTGGCCAGCGCCCGGGCCACCGCCACCCGCTGCTGCTGACCGCCGGAGAGCTGGTTGGGCCGGTGGTCGAGCCGGTCGCGCAGCCCGACGGTGTCGACCACGGCGTCGTACCACTCCTGGTCGGGGCGCCGGCCGGCGATGGCCAGCGGCAGCAGGATGTTCTCGCGCGCGCTCAGGGTCGGCACCAGGTTGAAGGACTGGAACACGAAGCCGATGCGCTCGCGCCGCAGCCGCGTCAGGGCCCGGTCCGACAACCCGCCGATCTCGGTGTCACCGAGGAACACCTCGCCCGACGACGGCGTGTCCAGCGCCGCGCAGCAGTGCATCAGCGTCGACTTGCCCGAGCCCGAGGGCCCCATCACGGCGGTGAACTCGCCGGCGGCGACGTCGACGCTGATCCCGTCGAGGGCCCGCACCTCCGCGTCGCCTGAGCCGTAGACCTTGGTCAGGTCGACCACGCGGGCCGCCACCCGCTGCGCGTCTGGAACCGCGCCGTGCGCCGTCGTCATGGCACCACGGTGCCAGGGACATGCTGACGGCGCACCCGGGGTGGTCCCGGGTGCGCCGTCGTGGCCGCGGTGGACCGGCGGTCGGTGCTACCTGCGGCGCAGCGACTTGACGAGCAGCAGGACACCGAGGACGCCGATCAGGCCCTCGCGCCAGTAGCCCTTGACGAGGATCGGGATCACCGTGGCGCCCAGGTCGAGCGCGTCCTCGCCGCCGTCGGAGGACGAGGTCGAGGACCCCGCACCCGCCGCGGGCCGGGAGGCCGTGCCGATGGTGCTCACCGGCCGGGACCCACTCGACGGAGCCGTCCCGACCGGGGCGTCACCCCCGGGCGGGGCCGGCGCCGCGGCCACGCTGGCCTCGTCGTCGGCCAGCTGCGGGACCGCCGAGGCGGCCGCGGCCTCGACGGGCTCGTCGGCCGGGGCTCCGACCTTGTTCTCCAGGCAGGACGTGAACTGGCCGAGCAGCTTGTCGCTGACGTCCTGGATCACCCCTCGACCGAACTGCGCCGGCTTGCCGGTGATGTTCAGGTCGGTGACCACCTGCACGCGGGTGTTGCCACCACCCTCGTCGGTCATCGTCGCGGTGACGTTGGCTCCAGCCGTGCCGTTGCCGCGCTTGTCCTTGCCCTTGGCGTCGATCAGCATCCGGTGGGCCGACTCGTCCTTCTCCACGAACGTGCCGGTGCCGTTGTAGACCAGGGCGATCGGGCCGAGCTTCACCTTCACCGTGCCCTTGAACGTGTCACCGTCCACCTCGGTCACCACGGCGCCGGGGAAGCACTGCGCGACGCTGGCGATGTCGTTGAAGGCGGCCCACGTCTCGTCGAGCGTCGCCGGGACGGTGAACTCGTGCTTCAGGTCCATCAGCCGGTCGCCGCCTTGAGCACGGCCCGACGGGTCAGCACCGTGGCGAGGTGCTTGCGGTACGCCGAGTCGCCGTTGAGGTCCGAGGGCGGGTTGGTGCCCTCGGCGGCCAGGTCGCACGCGGCCCGGATGCCGTCGACTGTGGCCTCGACGCCGGCGAGTGCCTGCTCCGTGGCGGTGGCCCGCAGGGGCGTGTTGCCCATGTTGACCAGCCCGATGCGGGCCTCGCTGATCGTGCTGCCGTCGAGCTTCACGGCGGCGGCGACCGACACGATCGGCCACTGGTGGGCCACCCGCACGAACTTCTCGTAGTGCGAGCCCCAGCCGTCGTACTTCTTGAACCGGACGGCCGTGAGGATCTCGTCCTCCCCGACCGCGGTCGCGAAGAGGTCCTCGAAGAAGTCGGTGGCGGCGACGGTGCGCTCGCCGCCGGCTCCCTGGATGACCAGCTCGGCGTCGAGGGCCAGGGTCGGCGCCCCGCAGTCACCCGCCGGGTCGGCGTGCACGAGCGCGCCGCCCAGGGTGCCGCGGTGACGGATCTGCGGGTCGGCCACCTCGGTGATCGCCTTGTGCAGCAGCCCGAGGCTGGTGCGCACCGCGTCGTTGCCGAGGATGTCGTAGTAGGGCGCCATCGCTCCGATCGAGATGGTGTCGCCCTCGTCCTTGATCTCGCGCAACGAGGCGATGTTGTTGATGTCGACGATCATCTCCGGCGCGTTCAGCCGCATCCGGAGCACGGGCAGCAGCGACTGGCCGCCAGCCAGGATCTTGGCCTCGTCACCGTGCTCGGCGAGGGCGGCGAGCGCCTCCTCCACCGAGGTGGGTGCGACGTAGTCGAACTGGGCGGGGATCACTGGCCTGCTCCATCCGTGCGGTCGGTCTGGCCCTCGTGGCCGGTCTGCGGGTCGAAGTGCGCGGCCGCGCCTCCGGTCGTCGGGTCGGCGCCGCCGCCGTCCTTGGCGTGGATCGCCTTCCAGACGCGCTCGGGCGTGCACGGCATGATGATGTCCTCCACGCCGAACTGCCGGATCGCGTCCAGCACCGAGTTCACGACCGCCGGGGTGGAGGCGATCGTGCCGGCCTCCCCCACGCCCTTGGTGCCGAGCGTGTTGGTCAGCGACGGGGTGGTGGTGTGGTCGATGTCGAAGGTGATCGTGTCGGCCGCCGTGGGCACGAGGTAGTCCACGAACGACGCGGAGACCAGGGTCCCGGCGTCGTCGTACACCGCCTCCTCCCAGAGCGCCTGGGCGATCCCCTGCACCAGGCCGCCGTGGACCTGGCCCGCCACGATCAGCGGGTTGACGATGTTGCCGATGTCGTCGACGCAGGTGTACTTGCGCATCTTCACGCGCCCGGTCTCGGTGTCGACCTCCACCGCGCACAGGTGCGTGCCGTGGGGGTAGTTGAAGTTGATCGGGTCGTACGTCGCGTCGGCGTCCAGGGAGGGCTCGACCCCCTCGGGGAGGTCGTGGGCCGCGAACGTCGCCAGCGCCACCTCGGTCATCTGGACGCCCTGGTCGGTGCCCTTGACCCCGAAGCGGCCGGCCTTGTACTCGAGGTCCTCGACGTTGGCCTCGAGCATGTGCGCGGCGATCGGCCGGGCCTTCTCGATCACCTTGTCGACGGCCTTGACGATGGCCTCGCCACCGACGACCAGCGAGCGCGAGCCGTAGGTGTCCATGCCCTTGTGCGCGATCTGGGTGTCGCCGTGGAGGACCTCGATGTCCTCGAACGGGATGCCCAGGCGGTCCGAGACGATCTGGCTGAACGCCGTCTCGTGACCCTGTCCGTGGGCGCTGGTGCCGGTCAGCAGCTCGACCTTGCCGGTCGGCAGCATCCGCACGCTCGCGTGCTCCCAGCCGCCGGCGCCGTAGTCCAGGCTGCCGAGCACCCGGCTGGGGGCCAGGCCGCACATCTCGGTGAAGGTCGAGACGCCGATGCCCAGCTGCACCGGGTCACCGGACTCACGCCGCTGCTTCTGCTCCGCGCGCAGCTCGTCGTAGCCGAAGTTGGCCTTGGCCTTCTCGGTGGCGAGCTCGTAGTTGCCGGAGTCGTACTCCAGACCGGCGATGGTCGTGAACGGGAACTCCTCGTGCTTGATCCAGTTCTGCTCGCGCACCACCAGGGGGTCGACCCCCAGCTCGGTGGCCAGCTCGTCCATGATCCGCTCGATGCCGAAGGTGGCCTCGGGGCGCCCTGCGCCGCGGTAGGCGTCGGTCCAGGTCTTGTTGGTCAGCACCGTCTGGCAGGTGAACTGGTAGGCCGGGAACTTGTAGATCGAGTTGAACATGAAGGCGCCCAGCACCGGGACGCCGCCGCCGATCAGGCTGACGTGCGAGCCGAGGTCGGCGGTGAGCTCGACCTTGAGGCCGGTGACGGTGCCGTCCTTCTCCGCCGCCAGGGTGATCTTCTGCCACTGGTCGCGGCCGTGGTGGGCCGCCATCAGCGACTCCGAGCGGGTCTCGGTGTACTTCAGCGGCTTGCCGATGCGGCGCGCCAGCACCATGGTGATGAACTCCTCGGGCGTGGTCTGCAGCTTGCCGCCGAAACCACCGCCCACGTCGGGGGCGATCACCCGGATCTTCGACTCGGGGATGCCGAGCACGGCGGCGAGCAGGAACCGCAGCACGTGCGGGATCTGGGTCGCCGACCACATGGTGACCTGCTCGCCGGTCGGGTCCACGACCACCGAGCGGGGCTCCATGAACGCCGGGATCAGCCGCTGCTGGCGGAACTCGCGCTCGATCAGGATGCCGCCGTCGCGGGCCTTGGTCAGGGCGTCCTCCACGTTGCCGCCCGTGCCGGCCTCGGCCGAGTCGAACTTCCAGAAGGCGCTCTTGTTGGTGCCGAGGTCGGGGTGCGCGAGCACCTTGTCCGCGGCGGACTCCTTGAGGTCGAGGGCCGCGGGCAGCTCCTCGTAGTCGACGTCGACGAGCTCGGCGGCGTCACGGGCCTCGGCGGCGGTGCGGGCGACGATGACGGCGACGATCTCACCGGCGAAGGTGACCCGGTCCACGGCCACGGGCGGGTGCGCCGGGGTGACCTGGTCGGGGGTGATCGGCCAGGCGTTGGGCAGCGAGCCCTGCTCCTCGGCGACGTCCTTGCCGGTGATCACGGTGACCACGTTGGGGGCGGCCTTGGCCTCGTCGACGTTGATCGCGGTGATCGTGGCGTGGGCGAAGGGGCTGCGCACCATGGCCAGGTGCAGCATGCCCGGGAGGGTGATGTTGTCGGTCCAGCGGGTGCGACCGGTGATCAGGCGCTGGTCCTCCTTGCGGCGGCGGTCGCGGCCGATCTCGGAGGCGGCGGCGGGGGCGTCCTGGGTCGTCGTCATCTCAGACCTCCACGGTCTCGGTCTCGGCGGTCGCGGCGGGGGCGCCGGACTCGTGGGTGGCGCTGTTGACCTTGCCCCCGGCGGCGGTCTGCACCGCGCGCACGATGTTGTGGTAGCCCGTGCAGCGGCACAGGTTGCCCTCGAGACCGACGCGGATCTCCTCCTCGGTGGGGTGCGGGTTCTCGTTGAGGAGGTCGACCGACTGCATGATCATGCCGGGGGTGCAGAAGCCGCACTGGAGGGCGTGGCACTCGTGGAAGGCGGCCTGCACCGGGTGCAGCGTGCCCCCCTGGGCGAGGCCCTCGATCGTGGTGACCTCGCGGCCGGCGGCCTGCACGGCGAGCACGTTGCAGGACTTCACGCTCTTCCCGTCGAGGTGGACGGTGCAGGCGCCGCAGTTGCTGGTGTCGCAACCGATGACGGTGCCGGTCTTGCCGAGCTTCTCGCGGAGGTACTGCACGAGCAGCATCCGGGGTTCGACGTCGTCGGACACCTTCGCGCCGTCGACGGTGAGTTCGATCCTGGCCATGAATGCACTCCTAGGCAGCTTGAGTCGTGTGACCGGGCTCACGCTAGGGGTGGACGGTTGGACAAAGGTTGGCGTCAGGCGAAGACGCAGAACTCGTTGCCCTCCGGGTCGGCCATCACGGTCCAGCCCCGGAGCTCGGCCAGCACCGTCGCACCGAGACCCAGCAGCTCGGGCACCTCGCCGTGGACGTCCCAGTGGATCCGGTTCTTGACCGTCTTCGGCTCCGGGACGGGCGCGAAGACGATCGACTCGAACGACATCCCGGGCACGCCCGGCACCCACCACCACGGCTCGCCCTCGTTCGCCGCCTCGACGCCGAACACCCCGGCCCACCAGCGGGCGATCCGCTCCGGGTCGGCCGCGTCGACGCCCAGCTCGTAGGTGAGGTACGCCGGCAGCGGCTCGGGCCGCACGAACGCGCAGAGCTCGCCACCCTCGGGGTCGAGCAGCACCGTCCAGCCCTCGTCGGGGTAGCCCGGGGCCCGGGTCGCCCCGAGCGCCAGCAGCGTCTCGACCGAGTCGGTGTGCACGTCGAGGTGCACGCGGTGCTTGACCGTCCGGGGCTCCGGCACGGGGCACAGCGCGATCCCCATGCCCTCCTCGGTGCCGATCACGTCTCCTGGCTCGTCGGGCGCGCCGGGGTCGTAGGTGCAGCCGGTCGCACCGGCCCAGAACCGGCCCATCGCCTCGCCGTCGCCCACGACGTCGAGGCACAGCTCCTTGAAGCGGGTCATGCGTCCCTCCCCTCGAGCCGGCGCGCGAGGTACGGCGCGGTGGCGCCCACCCCGGCCCGGGCCACGTCGGCCGGGGTGCCGGTGGCCACGACCCTGCCACCCGCGTCGCCGCCGCCAGGGCCCAGGTCGACGACCCAGTCGGCGGTGGCGATCGTGTCGAGGTCGTGCTCGACCAGGACGACGGTGTTGCCGGCCTCGACCAGGCGGTGCAGCTGGCGCAGCAGCAGGGCGATGTCGGCCGGGTGCAGGCCGGCCGTCGGCTCGTCGAGGAGGTAGAGCGCGTGGCCGCGGCGGGCGCGCTGGAGCTCGGTGGCGAGCTTGATCCGCTGGGCCTCGCCGCCGCTCAGCTCGGTCGCGGGCTGTCCCAGGCGGAGGTAGCCCAGCCCGACGTCGCGCAGGGTCTCCAGGCTGCGGGAGACGGCCGGCACGTCGGCCAGGAAGACCGCCGCCTCGTCGACGGTCATGGCGAGCACCTGCGCGACGTCGTGGTCGCGGTAGGTGACCTCCAGGGTCTCGGCGTCGTACCGCGCCCCGTGGCAGGTGGGGCACGGGGCGTAGGTGCCGGGCAGGAAGAGCAGCTCGACGGCCACGAACCCCTCCCCCTGGCAGGTGGCGCAGCGCCCCTCGGCGACGTTGAACGAGAACCGCCCCGCGCCGTACCCCCGGGCCCGTGCTTCGTCGGTGGCGGCGAACAGGCGGCGCACGGCGTCGAACAGGCCGGTGTAGGTCGCGAGGTTCGACCGCGGGGTGCGCCCGATCGGCCGCTGGTCGACCAGGACGAGCCGGTCCAGGGACTCCAGGCCCCCGGCCTCGACACCGTCCACGTCCGGGGCGGAGGCCGCCTGGTCGTCGGGGTGGGCGTCCGCGTCCGCGCTTGCCTCGTCGGCCGGCGCGTGGGGCGGGTCGTGCGGCTGGCCGAGGTGGCGGCGCACGACCTCGGCCAGGACCTGGGTGACCAGCGTGGACTTGCCCGACCCCGAGACGCCGGTGACGGCGCTGAGCACGCCCAGCGGGAGCTCGACCGAGACGTCCTGCAGGTTGTGCCGGGTGACGCCGTGCAGGCCCAGCCAGCCGTGCGGCTCCCGGGGCGCGTGCTCCAGCTGCGGGGCCCGACCGAAGAGGTGGTCGCCCGTGACCGACTCGGCGACCTGCTCGAGCCCGGCCACCGGCCCGCTGTAGAGCACGCGGCCGCCGCCCTCCCCCGCGGCCGGCCCGAGGTCGACCACCCAGTCGGCCCGGCGCACGACGTCGAGGTCGTGCTCGACCACGAACAGCGAGTTGCCCGACGACTTCAGCCGGTCGAGCACCTCGAGCAGGGGCTCGGCGTCCGCCGGGTGCAGACCGGCGGACGGCTCGTCGAGCACGTAGACCACGCCGAACAGGCCCGAGCGCAGCTGGGTGGCGATCCGGAGCCGCTGCGCCTCGCCGGGCGACAGCGTGGTGGAGCTGCGCCCGAGGCCGAGGTAGCCCAGCCCCAGGTCGAGCAGCACGTCGATGCGGGCGACGAGGTCGGCGCACAGGCGCACGGCGACCTCGGTGGCCTCCCCCGACCCGGCGCTCGAGGTGGCGGCGCCGGCCCCGGCGAGCTCGGCGACCGGTCGCAGCAGGTCGGCGACCTCGCCGAAGGACAGCGCGTTCAGCTCGGCGATGCTGCGACCGACGACGGTGACCGCGAGCGCGGCGGGGCGCAGGCCCGCGCCGCGGCACTCGGGGCAGGCGCCGCTGCGCACGAACCGCATCGCCCGCTCACGCATCCGTTGGCTGGAGGAGTCGGCCAGGACGTGCAGGACGTTGCGGCGGGCGCTCCAGAACTGACCCTGGTAGTCGCGCCCCACCGAGTCGTCGACGTCGCCGCGCCGGGTGATCAGCACCGACGGCTGCTCGTCGGAGTACAGGACGAAGTCGCGCTCCTCCCGCGGCAGCTCCTCGAAGGGCACGTCGACGTCGATGCCGAGCGTGGCCACGATGCGCCGCAGGTTGGCCCCCTGCCACGCGCCCGGCCAGGAGGCCACCGCCCCCTCCCGGATGCTCAGCGAGGGGTCCGGGACGAGCAGGTCCTCGGCCACGTCGTGGACCACGCCGAGGCCGTGGCAGCGCGGGCACGCCCCTGCCGCGGTGTTCGGGGAGAACGCCTCGGCCGCGAGCCGGTCGGCGCCCGGTGGGTAGGTGCCGGCCCGCGAGAACAGCATCCGCAGCAGGTTCGACAGCGTGGTCAGGGTGCCGACGGTGGAGCGCGAGCTGGGGGCACCGCGACGCTGCTGGAGCGCGACGGCCGGGGGCAGGCCGGTGATCTCCTGCACGTGCGGCGCTCCGACCTGCTGCAGCAGCCGGCGCGCGTACGGCGCGACCGACTCGAAGTAGCGGCGCTGGGCCTCGGCGTACAACGTGCCGAAGGCGAGCGAGGACTTCCCCGACCCGGAGACGCCGGTGAAGGCGACCATCGCGTCCCGTGGCAGGTCGACGTCGACGTGGCGCAGGTTGTGCTCGCTGGCGCCACGGACGTGCACGAAGGGGTCGTTCGGGTCGTGGGTCACTCCCCTTGCCTACCCGCTCCGCCACCCGCGTCCGCACGCGGGTCTCGGTCAGGTCAGGCTCAGCCGACCCCGGTAGCCTGGCGCGCATGTCAGCGACCCCCGACCCGACCCCGTCCCCCCGTTCCGCGTGGGGCCACGGCCTGGCCACGACCGCCGCCGACGGCACCGTGCTCGACACCTGGTTCCCGGCCCCCGCGCTGGGCCGACCCGGCGACCAGTCCTCCGGCGAAGAGGCCCCCGCGGCCTTGCAGCGCCTCGCCGGCCACGACGAGGACCGACGCGTCAGCACCCAGGTCGTCACCGTCTCGATCGACCTCGACGCCGCCCCGAGCGGCGCCTCCGACGCGTACCTGCGGCTGCACCTGCTCAGCCACCGGCTGGTGCGTCCCCACGGGATGAACCTCGACGGCATCTTCGGTGCCCTCGCCAACGTGGTGTGGACCAGCGCCGGACCGTGCGCCGTCGCGGGCTTCGAGGACGTGCGCCTCGCGCTGCGCGCCCGCGGCCCCGTCCAGGTCTTCGGCGTCGACAAGTTCCCGCGGATGACCGACTACGTCCTGCCCACCGGCGTGCGGGTCGCCGACGCCGACCGCGTGCGCCTCGGCGCCCACCTCGCCGAGGGCACCACCGTGATGCACGAGGGCTTCGTCAACTACAACGCCGGCACGTTGGGCACCTCGATGGTCGAGGGCCGGATCAGCGCCGGCGTGGTCGTCGGCGACGGCTCCGACATCGGTGGCAGCGCCTCGATCATGGGCACGCTGTCGGGCGGCGGCAAGCAGGTCATCTCGATCGGCCGGCGCTGCCTGCTCGGCGCCAACTCCGGCATCGGCATCTCGCTGGGCGACGACTGCGTCGTGGAGGCCGGCTGCTACGTCACGGCCGGCACCAAGGTCACCGTGCGCGACGGCGACGCCGACCCGAAGGTCGTCAAGGCCGCCGAGCTCTCGGGCGCGAGCAACGTGCTCTTCCGCCGCAACTCGGTGACCGGCGCCGTCGAGGCCACCGCGTGGGCCGGCGAGGGCATCGCCCTCAACGCGGCGCTGCACGCCAACTGACCGCCCGCTCCCCCATGCGCCTCCGCTACCTCGCCCTCCTGGTCGTCCTCGCCGTCGTCGTCGGCGTCGGCGTCGCGACCTGGCGCGGGCAGGGGCCGCTCGGAGCGCTGGCCCACCGCCCCGGCTGCACGGTCACCCTCGACGGGCGCCGGGTCGACCTGTCGACCGAGCAGGCCGAGAACGCCACCCTGATCGCGGCCATCGGCGTACGCCGGGGGCTCCCGGCGCGGGCGGTGTCGATCGCGCTCGCCACGGCGTACCAGGAGAGCAAGATCCAGAACCTGACCCACGGGGACCGCGACTCCCTCGGGCTGTTCCAGCAGCGTCCGTCGCAGGGCTGGGGCACGGCCCGCCAGGTGCGCGACCCGTTCCACGCGACGAACGCGTTCTACGACGCCCTGGTCAAGGTGCGCGGCTACGAGAGGATGCGGATCACCGAGGCCGCGCAGAGGGTGCAGCGCTCCGGCTTCCCCGAGGCCTACCAGGACCACGCCCCCGACGCCCGGGCGCTGGCCTCGGTGCTGACCGGCTACAGCGCAGGCGGGCTGTTCACCTGCGTCGTGGCCCCGACCTCCGAGCGCGGCTCCGCGGCGCGCGTCGTGGGCCTGGTCCAGCGGGCGTACGGCGACCTCGGCGCGACCTCCACCGGCGTGCGGCAGGACGTGCGCGTGGCGGTCCCGGCCAACCCCGCCGGTCGCCGCCTCGGCTGGTCGGTGGCGCAGTTCGTCGTGGCCCACGGCGGCCGGCTGCACCCCGCCACGGTCACCTTCGCCGGGCGCCGGTGGCGCACCGGGGAGGCCTCGGACCGCGGGTGGGCCCGGGCCGGCCGGGTCGACCGCGCCAGCGTCGCGATCTCGTTGGGCTGACCGCCCGTTCGGCTCAGCCCAGCCGTTCGGCGGCGGCCGCCACGCGCTCGTCGGTCGCGGTGAACGCCACCCGCACGTGCCGACGACCCGCCTGGCCGTAGAACGCCCCCGGCGCCACCAGGATGCCGCGCTCGGCGAGCCACTCGACGCTGGTCCAGCAGTCCTCGTCGCGGGTCGACCACAGGTAGAGCGAGGCCTCGGAGTGCTCGATCCGGAAGCCGGCGGACTCCAGCGCCCCTCGCAGCACCTGCCGACGCGCGGCGTAGCGGGCGTGCTGCTCCTCGGCGTGGGCGGTGTCGCCCAGGGCCGCGGCCATGGCGCGCTGCTGCGGTCCGGGCATCATCAGCCCGAGGTTCTTGCGCACGGCGAGCAGCTCGCCGATCACCGCGGGGTCGCCGGCCACGAAGGCGCAGCGGTAGCCCGCGAGGTTGGAGCGCTTGGACAGCGAGTGCACGACCAGGATCCCCTCGGGCGACCCGCCGCAGATGTCGGGGTGCAGCACCGAGACCGGATCGGCCTCCCAGGCGCACTCGAGGTAGCACTCGTCGCTGACCAGCAGCACGCCACGCTCACGGCACCAGTCGACCACCTTGCGCAGGTGGTCCGGCGGCAGCACGCGGCCGGTGGGGTTCGACGGGGAGTTCAGCCACAGCAGGGCCGGCGTGCGCGGCCCGATGCTGGTCAGGGAGTCGGTGGCCATCGACTCCATGCCGGCCAGCCGGGCGCCCACCTCGTACGTCGGGTAGGCGACCTCCGGCAGCACGACGAGGTCGCCGGGACCGAGGCCGAGGTGCAGGGGCAGCTGGGCGATCAGCTCCTTGGAGCCGACCACCGGCAGTACCGCGTCGAGGCCGAGGCCGGTGACGCCGTGGGAGTCGGCGAGCCAGTCCAGGCACGCTTGACGGGTCTCGACCAGGCCCAGCGTGGTCGGGTACCCCGGGGAGTCGGCCGCCTCACGCAGTGCCTGCTGGACGACCTCGGGGGTGGGGTCGACCGGCGTGCCGATCGACAGGTCCACGACCCCGCCGGGGTGGGTGCGCGCCCGCTCGGCGTACGGCACGAGCCGGTCCCACGGGAAGTCGGGGAGCCGGCTCGAGACCGTCGGCCGTGCGGTCACTCCTGGTTCTGAGGGGGCAGCGCCGCGATCAGCGCGTGGTCCTTGTCGATCTCACCCATCTTGGCGGCGCCACCGGGCGAGCCCAGGTCGTCGAAGAAGTGCACGTTGGCCTCGTAGTAGTCCTTCCACTCCGCCGGGGTGTCGTCCTCGTAGTAGATCGCCTCGACGGGGCAGACCGGCTCGCAGGCACCACAGTCGACGCACTCGTCGGGGTGGATGTAGAGCATCCGCTTGCCTTCGTAGATGCAGTCGACAGGACACTCGTCGACGCACGCGCGGTCCTTCAGGTCGACACAAGGCTGGGCGATGACGTAGGTCACCTGGATCCTCCTGGGGAGATGGGTCCGGTCAGGACGGGCACCAGCCTAGTATCCCCGGGTGGTCGCTGATCGGACGCCTGCCCATCTCGGACCGCACGTCGTCGGACAGCGGGTCGTGGTCCGTCGGGTGCTGCCCGGCGAGACCGGCCCGTCGGGCGGCCCGGCCCTGACCGACGTGCTCGGGACCTGCGAGTCGTGGGCCGACGGCGAGGTCGGCGTACGCCGTGCGGACGGGGAGCTGGTCGTCTTCGCCGCCGCCTCGATCGTCTCGGGCAAGCCCGTCCCCCCGCGCCCGTCGGTGCACCGTCGCCTCGACGCCGCGACCGCCGACCGCCGGGCCGCCGCGGGGTGGGTCCCGCACGAGCAGGAGCCCCTCGGCGACTGGGTGCTGCGCGCCTCGGCCGGCTTCTCCTCCCGGGCCAACTCCGTGCTGGCGCTCGGCGACCCGGGGGTGCCGGTGGCCGAGGCGGTCACCCACGTCACCCGGTGGTACGCCGACCGGGGGCTGCCGGCGCGCGCCCACGTGGTCGCCGACGACGAGCGCCCCGACCCGGCGGCCGCCGCGACGCTGGACGCCCTGCACGCCGCCGGCTGGACGGCGTACGAGCAGACGCACCTGCTGCTGGCCTCGGTCGCGAAGGTCGTGCGCCGGCTGCCCGACGCCGAGCCGGAGGGCCTCGTGCACGCGACCACGGTGGACGGGGGCTGGCTCGGGACCGACGAGCGCGCGGCCCGCTTCGGCGAGGCCGCCAAAAGGGTCCTCGAGGCCGGCGAGGTGACGCTGGTGACGGTGCGGGGACCGGCCGGCGAGGTGCTCGCCCGCGGTCGGGCGAGCGTGCACGACGACTGGGTCGGGGTGTCGGGGCTGTGGACCCGCGGGGACCGGCGTGGCGAGGGGCTCGGCACCGCGGTGCTGGCCTCCCTGCTCGAGTGGGGCGCCGAGCGGGGTGCGACCACGGCCTACCTGCAGGTGGTCGCGGCCAACGCGCGGGCGCGGGCGCTCTACGAGTCGCACGGCTTCGAGGTCCACCACCGCTACGACTACCTGGAGCGGTGAGCCGCCCCGCTCGGGTCAGCCTCGGCGGCGACGCGCGAACACGAGGGCCGCGCACCCGGCGAGCAGCAGCGCCAGGCCGCCCACCAGCAGCCCGCGACCGGGCCCTCCGGTGTCCGGCAGGGGCGTGGCCCCGGTGGTGCTGGTCGGCGACACCGCCGTCGTGGCGAGCACCGTGGCGCTGGCACTCGGGCTGGGGCTGGCACTCGGGCTGGGGCTGGCGCTGGAGCTGGCCGAGGCACTGGCGCTCGGGCTCGCGGAGGAGGTCGCCGACGGGACGGCCGTCGCGGTCACCGTGGCCGTCGGAACGGAGGTCGGGGTGACCGACGGGCTCGGGCCCAGCGCCGGGGCCAGCATGAAGACCGTGCCGTCGTCGTCGGCGGTGGTGAGGTCCAGGGCGCTGACATCGGCGCCGGTGACGCGGCAGCCGGCCGGCACCTCGCTGAGCCGGGCCCGGAGCTGGTCGGTCGTCGCGACCCGGGGAAAGCTCCAGCTGCCGTCGTCCGCCGGAGAGGTGGTCGCGAGCACGGAGTCGTCGGCCGCGAGCAGGCTGACCGTGGCCGTGGTCAGGTCGCAGTCGCCGCTGTCGGCGGCGACCACGTGGCCCGTGGCCGTGCGGGTGCGGGAGGCGAACCAGGTCTGGAAGGTGGGCTGCCCGCTGCGCCACCGGTAGGTCAGGGTCAGCGTGCGCAGGGGCACCGTGGGCACGAACCACGCGTCGGCGCCGGTCGAGTCGTCGGCGGCCGCGTTGCCCCTCACCGTGGCGGTGCCGGCGTCCCAGGTCGGCACGTCGGTCAGGGCCGCGCCGGCGCAGGCCCCCGGGCGAGGCGTCGTCGCGCAGGCGTTGAAGGCCCCCTCGAAGCCGAGCTGGGCCGTGGTGGCGTCGGAGCCGTCGGACCGGGTGGCGGCGACCGTGACCTGGTCGGCGTCGATGTCGCCGACCACGAAGCCCCAGCCGGTGGGCACGGCCGGGTCGAAGGTGTACGTCGTCGTCGACGGCGAGGCCGCGTCGTTGGCCGCGGGACGCAGCGAGAGGTAGCTGCGGGACAGCCCGCTGCCGAAGCGCTCGCCGGGCGGCGTGGCCGGGCCCCAGCCGGCCGTGCGGCTGACCGGGACGGTGGCGCCGTAGGCATCGGTGGTGACCTCGGCCGCCGGGTAGCCCAGGCCCGGCAGCTGCAGCGTCGTGGTGAACGGGGCGTCGCCGCCCTGCACGGGTCCGAAGACCCCCGTGCCGGTGGTCAGAGCCCCGTCGGCGGCACCCGCGAGCGCGAGCACGCCGGCCACGGCCACGGCCGCGACGACGCGCAGGCGTCGGTGTCCACCCCTCATCGCCGGCTCCTCCCCGGGTCACCCGGACCCACCCAGGACGAGCCTAGGGCGAGATCGGGCCCCCAGGAAGGAGCACGGCGCTCAGGCCTTGCGGCGTCGCGACCCGACGAGCGTGGCCGCACCGGCCGCGAGCAGGGCCAGACCCGCGAGCAGGACCACCCGCGCCGGGCCACCGGTGCTGGCCAGCGACGAGGTCGTCGGCGAGGTGGCGGCCGAGGTGTAGGCGGCCGCGGCGGAGTACGGCGTGGCGCCGCTCGTCGCGGCGGTGACCGGGGAGGTCGTCGTCGACGCGGTGGCCGTCGGGCTGCTCGTCGAGGTGGGGGTGCTCGTCGGCACCGTGGTCGGCAGCGACGTGCTCGGGCCCGACGGGGCGCTCAGGCGGGTGCCCTCGACGATGAAGTCCAAGGTGTCGGCGACACCGTTCGTGGCATCGATGCGCACGGAGGTGGGTCGAGTTCCCACCTGCTGCAGGCCACCGGGGGGCGTCAGCTTCACGTCGTACGCCGCGTCGGAGACGCCGTCGGTCCCGATGTTGGGGGGCAGGTCGGCGAGGGAGAAACGACCCTGGTCGTCCGACGTGGCCGAGACCGAGATGGAGCCGACGCTCAACGTCACCTTGGCCCCCTTCACCGGGAGGTTCTCGTCGTCCTTCACGGTGCCGGTGACGTCACTCCCCTGTCCCCGCAGCTGGCCCACGGTGAAGGCGACGCGGTCACCGGCCAGGGCGAGCGACAGCTTCTGCAGCACCCCGCTGGTGGCCTTGCAGCCCGGCGGCAGGTTGGTGAGACGTGCCGAGAAGTCGTCCGTCGCGGCGACCTGGCCGAAGCTCCAGGTGCCGTCCTTGGCCACCGGCACCGTGTCCACGGCCTCACCCTCGGCTCCCACGAGCGTGACCGCGGCCTGCGTGAGGTCGCAGAGGCCGTCGGAGACCTTCACGGTGCCCGAGAGGTCGTTGGTGCGGGTGACCAGCCAGGTCTGGAACACCGGCGCGCCGGCCGCCCAGGTCGAGGAGAGCGTGACCGACTGCAGCCGCACCTTCGGCACGAACCAGCCGTCGGCGCCGATCGCGTCGGCCTGGGCGCTGGAGCCGGTGAGGGTCAGCAGGTCGACGTCCCAGCTCGGGGCCTTCCCGGCGGTGGTCGGGCAGCTGTCCATCTTGTCCGGGGTCGCGCAGGCGTTGAAGGTGCCGCGGAAGCCGAGGTCCTCGGAGCTGGCGGCCTGGCCGTCGGCGCGGACACCGGTGACGGTGACGGCCTCGGAGTCCACGTCGCCCACCACGAAGCCCCACCCGGTGGGGGCGGGGGTGGGGGCGTCGTCGTCGGCGACGAAGGAGATCGTGGTGGTCGACGGGGTGCCGGGGGTGTCGGAGGCGGGACGCACCGAGAGGAACGACTTGCGGTGGCTGCTGCCCCAGTACTTGCCGGCGGGGGTCTGCGCGCCCCACCACGTGGACAGGCCCTGGGGAACGCTCGCCGTGCGGTTGGAGTTGCTGCTCAGCACGGCCTTGGGGTAGCCGACGCCGAAGAGCTCGGGCTTGGTGACGTAGGCGCCGGGCGTGCCATCGAGGTCTGTGCCCCAGCCCACGAACGAGGAGGGCGGGTTGGCGGTCGCGGCGTCGGCCGAGGTCGCGCCGCCCACCAGCGCCAGTCCGCCGGCCACCGACAGCAGCGATCCGAGTGCTGCCAGAGCCGTGGTCCGTCGCATCCGCGCCATGAGCGTGTCCTCCCCCGTCGGGACCCGTCGTGTCGTGGTCCCACCGAACGTCAGCGTAGGGAGACCAGTCCGTTTGCGTAGGGAAATGCCTGATTTGTGTCCTACCGGACAGCATGGCCCGCGGGGCGCTCAGGCCAGGCCGGCGAACAGGTCGCTCTCCAGGCCGTGGCCGGCCTCGGGAGCAGGGGTGCCCTTGGCGATCCGGAAGTACTCCGTGCCCCAGATCTCGTTGCCCTGGTTGTTGGACAGCGCGAAGAAGGGGCCGTCCACGGCGATCTGCGTGCGGTGGGCGCGCAGGGCCTCCATCTTGGCGTGCTGGTAGTCCTCGGCGGCGACCTCGGCGGTGAGGGCGTCGTCCTCGACCATGAACGCGGGCAGGTGGTCGGGGTCCATCCCCTCGAAGGTGGTGGTGTCACCCGCGGCGCGGAGGTCGCGCAGGCCCTGGCGGACCTTGCTGGCGGCCATCGCGCCCCAGTAGACCTTGGCGACGTCGTGCGCCTCCCCCAGGTCGGGGCGGTACGACGGCACCGCGGCCAGGGCGACGGCGTACGTCGCGACGCGGTGGGCCTGGATGTGGTCGGGGTGGCCGTAGCCGCCGAACTCGTCGTAGGTCACCAGCACCTGCGGGCGCACCTCGCGGATGACCTCGACCAGGTGGGAGGCGGCCTCGGTCAGGTCGGCGTTCCAGAACGCGTTGTCGTGCACGTCGTCGGCCGCGATCGCGTGCCCGTCGGCGTGCCACTGCATCCCCGAGTCGCGGTAGCGCTGGAAGCCGCCGAGGTAGCGGTGGTCGGTGACGCCGAGGGCCTTCATCGCCAGGTCGAGCTCGACCTTGCGCTGGTCGGCGAGCGTGTCGTCGCGGTCGGCGGCCAAGTGCTCGAGCTCGGGCACCAGGATCTCGCCCATCTCGCCCCCGGTGCAGGTCACCAGCGTGACCCCCACGCCCTCCGCGACGTAGCGCGCCATGGTCGCCCCCTGACCGATGCTCTCGTCGTCGGGGTGGGCGTGCACGAGGAGGAGGTGCTTGTTCATGACCCCGAGCCTAGGGGCGGTGACGGCGTCGGGGCGCGGCGGGCAGGACGAGCGGCGCGGCGGGCGTCGGCGGGGCGTCGGGCTCCAGCCACCCGTCGTAATGCTCCACCAGGAGCTCGAGCATGACCGCGGGCGCGTCGGTCCGCACCGCCCATGGGTGCGCCTCGTCGTCGTCCTCGCCGGAGAAGGGCTGGCGCTCGCAGGTCGCCTCGAACCCGTCCCGGAGCAACCTGGCCGCGGCGGCGCGTGCGTGCTCCTCCTCGAAGAAGATCCCCTGCATCAACGGCTCTCCGTCCGGTCGCGGAGGGCCGGCAGGAACACCCGGTCGGCCTCCACCCAGTCGACCTCGTCGAGCTGGTCGGCCCGGAGCCAGCGCACGGCGTCGTGCTCACGCGGCACCGGGTCTCCCCCGACCAGGCGCGCGGTCACGGCCACCAGCTCGAGGTCGCCCCCCACGGCGGACCGTCCCTCGAGCCGGCCGGTGACCTCGACCAGGCAGTCGAGCTCCTCGGCCACCTCGCGCACGGCCGCCTGCGCCAGGCTCTCCCAGCGCTCCACCTTGCCGCCGGGAAGCTCCCAGCGCCCGGCCAGCTCGGGCGGGGCGACACGACGGGCGGCCAGCACCCGACCACCCTCGACCCGACCATCCTCGACCCGACCACCCTCGAAGAGGGCCACGCCCACGACCTCACGCATGGCACCCATCCAACCCGACTACGTTGGCTCGCGTGACGCCTGCCCGACGCTCTTCCCCGCAGGACCGGCCGCACCGGTCCGGCTCGCACGCGGGCATCGACCTGCGACGTACCGACGAGAACGCCGCCGACATCGACGAGGCCGCCGAACGCCTCGGTCGCCGGGTGGGCCTGCCCGGGGTGCTCGCCCACCTGAACCGGCAGGGCGTGCGCGCCCAGGTGCCCGGCCGGGCGGTGGAGTGGGGGTTCCGCTGGAACGACGCGGACGTCGCGAACCGGCGCTGGTGGCCCCAGGGCATCACCACCTCCGCCGACGCGGGCGACCGCGAGGACCTCGACGGTCGCCGGGTGCTGATGGTCAGCTGGTACAGCAAGACCGTGAAGGGCACCAACCAGGGAAGCCGGGTGACCGTCGTCGACCTCGACACCCTGGAGTACCGCCACGTCCTGCTCGTGGTCCCGCGCCGGCACCGCGACGGCCGCCTCGAGCTGGCCCCCCTGAAGGCCCACGCCGGTGGACTGGTCTGGTACGGCGAGTACCTCCACGTCGCCGGCACCCGGCGCGGGCTGTTCACCTGCCGCGTCGACGACCTGCTGCGCGTCGACGACACCACCGAGACCTTCGGCTACCGCTACGTCCTGCCCGTGCGCTTCGCCTACGACGCGGCGGCGAGCGACGGCGTGGAGCAGATGAGGTACTCCTTCCTCTCCCTCGACCGCGGCACCGACCCGCCCGAGCTGGTCGCCGGGGAGTACGCCCGCGGCGGGGCCGACCAGACCCGTCGCCTGGTGCGCTACCCGCTGGACCCCGAGACCCGTCACCTGGACTGCCACGAGGACGGCGTCTCGCGGCCGGTGTGGCTCGACGACCGGGGCCAGGCCCAGATGCAGGGCGCCGCCGTGGCCGACGGCACCTACTACGTCACCACCAGCCGCGGCTCACGCCGGCGCGGCCGGATGTACGTCGGCACCCCGGGGTCGTTCCGCGTGCGCCGCTGGTCGCTGCCCGTCGGGCCCGAGGACATCACCTACTGGCCCTCGACCGACCGGCTCTGGTCGGTCACCGAGCACCCCGGTCAGCGGTTCGTGTTCTGCATGAGCCGGGCGTGGTTCCACCGCTGGCGCTGAGCGGCCGGTCGGCGAGCGACCGGCGCCGAGGTCGGGGGATCCTCAGCCGAGGGGCGCGGTCGCCGGCAGGCCGGTGGCCGGGTCGATCACCGGGACGCAGACCGTCGGGTTGGCCGGGTCGGTCGTCGTCGGCGCGCTCGGGTCGGACGGGTCCACCGCCGTGGCGGCGGCCAGCGCCGCCGAGACGGGCTCGCCGGTCAGCGCGTCGACGAGGACGCTCGGGTCGGCCGGCGACGGCACGGGGCACGAAGGCAGCGGCTCCGGGGTCGGCGTCGGCGTGGGGGTCGGCGTGGGGGTCGGCGTCGGCGTGGGGGTCGGCGTCGGGGTGGGCGTCGGCGTCGGGTCCGGCGTCGTGGTGCCGGGCGTGGTGCCCGGGGTCGAGGGACCGGTCGGCGTCGTGCCGGGGGTCGACGGGGTCGGGGTGCCCGGCGTCGCGGGGTTCGAGGAGCCCGGCTTCGACGGCGTGCCGGTGGACGGGGCGCCGGCCGCCGGGGTCGTGGTCGCGCCGGGGGTCAGGTCGATGCTCACCGACGGGGCCTTGACGGCCGTCGGGGTGGAGTCGGAGGTGGTGCCGACGAACGGCGCCGCCCAGGCGTCCAGGTCGGGGACGGAGGCACCGATCAGGTCGCTGGCGTCGAAGACGGCCTTCCAGGCGAGCACCTTCGCGAGGTACGCCGTGGAGTGGTTGTAGGACAGCACCGCGGCGCGCAGGCCGTCGGCGGTGCCGAGGTCGCGGGCACCGGAGCACAGGTAGACCATCGTGCCGCCGGCGGCGTCGAAGATGCTCTGCGGGTCGCGCAGGCCGTCGCCGTCCATGTCAACCCCGACGGTGCGCCAGGTCGACGGGAGGAACTGCATCGGGCCGACGGCGCGGTCCCACCGCTTGTCGCCGTCGAGCGTGCCGTTGTCGGTGTCGCGGACCGAGGCGAAGCGCTTGCCGTCGAGCACGGGGCCGATGACGGCCGGGGAGGCGCGGTGGCCGGCGTCGATGCCGTGGCCGACGAGGTTGCCGGACTCGACCTGGCCGATGGCGGCGAGCACCGAGACGGTCAGGCGGCAGTCGACGGGCGACACCGCGACGGCGTTGGAGTAGGCGGCGAGCACGTCGCTGGGCAGCTGGGAGTAGCCGCCGGCGTCGGAGGCGTCGGCGAAGCTGGCGGAGAAGCCGCGTGCGACCGCGGCGGAGGCGTTGGGCACCACGACGGGCGCCTCGGCGGCCTGGGCGGCGGGATCGGTCACCGTCGCCGGGGCTGCCGGAGTGGATGCGAGCTGGTCGACCTCGGCCTGGCGGGGCGACTGTCCCGCCAGGGTGAGCAGGAGCAGGCCCGGCACGAGGAGTGCCCCTGCGATGCCCGTGCGCTTCATGACCCGAGTTCTCCGTTCGAGAGCCTGCGAGGGAGGTCGTCCGACCCCCGTCGAGGAATAGTCTGTGTCACGAACGCGATGCTCGCCACCGAGTTGCACAAGTCGGACTAAAAGGTCGTTACTGAACTAGACCTGTGCCTCGTCGCCCAAGGTACGCCGTGCTAAAGGATGACTCCAGGCGTGTCCACGGGACGCGGCAGCAGCGCCAGCTGCCGGGACTGCGCCACGAGGTGTCCCTCGGAGTCCCAGACCTCGCAGTCCTCCTCGAAGTACCCGCTCGCGATCGTCCTCGTGGCGTGCCGCACGCGGGCCCAGCCCGGTGCCGGCCGGCGGCGTACGTGGGCGGTGAGCTCGAGGGTGGGGGCCCAGCCCGGCAGGCCGAGGTCGAAGGTCACCGGCGGCAGCGCGTCGACCACGAGCAGGAGCGCGACCGGATCGAGCGGGCGGTCGTCGACGAGGCGGAACCACCCCTGGATCAGCCCCTCGCCGCTGGGCTGTCCGACCGCCCACCCCACGCAGGCGGGGTCCAGGCGTGTCCCGAAGCGCTCGAGCAGCGGAGCGGTGCGCCGCACGTCCTCGGGGGCGAAGCGGGTCTCGACGCAGTCCTCGCGCGGCGGCAGGTCGACCGGGGGGATCTCACGGCGTACGTCGTGCTCGGGCTCGCCCAGGTCGCCGAAGACGGCGAGGGCGGTGAGGCGCTCGACCTCGACCCCGTCGTGCACCTGCAGGAGCGTGGCCGCGACCGTCGTGCGCCGCCGCCCCTCCCGGATCCTGCGCAGGCGCACGACGGCGGGCCCGGGCACGCTCGGGCTGAGGAAGTAGGCGCTCACGCTGACCGGGTCGGGCTGGCCCTCGGCGGCGAGGTCGGTGCTGACGGCCTGTCCGAGCACGGCGAGGAGGTAGCCGCCGTTGACCCCGCCACCGACCACCCAGCCGCCGTCGAGGTGCGCGGCGTACTCCCCCGGGCCGGTGGGCCGCACGGCGATGCCTCGGTCGAGCTCGAAGTCCATGCGGCGAGCGTAGGGGTGCCCCCGACCCCGGGCGTGATCGGACTCCGGGCGAGGAAGGTGAGGTCAGGAAGTATCACGATCTTCACCAAAGCCCTCTGGGAACGTAAGTTGAGGGTGCACATCTCCTGGCGCAGCCCCACGCACGGAGGTGAGGAGGTCAGCAGTGCTGGTCGGAGCCGCAGCAGCCGGACACGACGTCGACGTGGTGCTCGACGTCCTCTCCCGTCCCGACGACGACCTCGCCGACCTGCTGGCGCTGGTCGCCGACCTGTGCGACAGCCCCTCGGCCGGGATCACGATCTTCAACGGCGACCGGGTGCACGTGCCGGTGGCCCACGGTGTCCGACCGGTGGTGACGCCGGCGAGCGAGAGCTTCTGCTGGCACACCCGGGGCGCGCCGGGGCTGTTCCACGTCTCGGACGCGGCGCAGGACGAGCGGTTCGCCGAGCTGGTCGCCGGGGACGGCCCCTTCGCCGGCGTGCGCTTCTACGCCTCGGCCCCGCTGCACGCGCCCGACGGGACGGTGATCGGTCGACTGTGCGTGATCGACTCCTCCCCCCGGTCGATGACCCCGCTGCAGCAGCGCACGCTGGCCACGATGGCGGTCAGCGCCTCGCAGCTGCTCGAGCTGCGCCTGGTGCGCGAGGCCCGCGCGCTCCCGCTCACCCCGGAGTCCAGCCAGGCGGCCGCGACGGTGATGACGCAGCTGGCCGCGGAGCTCAGCCACGACCTGCGGGTGCCGCTGGCCTCGATCGTGGCCACCGTCGAGCTGCTCAGGGACGAGCTGTCGGGTCACGAGGACCGGGCGGTCAGCGCGCTGCTGCACCGGGCCACCCGCTCGGCCGACCGGATGCTGCGGATGCTCGACCAGCACATGGAGTTCGGTGTGACCGACGAGCCCCCCGTCCTGGTGCCCGTCGACCTGGGCCAGGTGGTGGAGCAGCTGGTGCTGGACTCCGCCTCGCTCCTCGAGCCGGCCGGGGCGGCGGTGGAGTTCCGCGACCTGCCCGTGGTGCAGGCCGACGTGGACGACATGTACTCCGTGCTGCAGAACCTGATCACCAACGCGGTGAAGTTCAGCCGGCCCGACGTGCCCCCGTGGGTGCGCGTCAGCGCCCGCCCCAGCGGCGACCGGTGGCGGGTCTCGGTGCGTGACAACGGCGTCGGGATCCCCGAGGACCGCCGGGTCGACGTCTTCTCGTTGTTCAGCCGGGTCGGCGACCAGGTCGAGGGCCACGGGATCGGGCTGGCCACCGTGGCCCGGATCGTCAAGGCCCACGGCGGGAGCGCCGGCATCGAGCCCGCCCCCGGCGCGGGCACCGAGATCTGGTTCGAGCTGCCCCGCGCCTGACGGCACGGGGCAGCTCGCGTCGAGCAGTCCGACGGCCGGCACACCTACGGATCGGCGGCTGGTCGGACGGTGGGTCAGTCGCCGGGGGTGGTGCTGACGGTGATCTTGGCGATGCCGACCAGGAGGCCGGCCTTGACGGCGTCGGTGTTGAAGGTCTTGTTCAGCAGGGGGGCCGCGACCGGGGAGATCTCGACCTTGGTGCCCTCGAGGGTGGCGGTGCCGGAGCCGGACTGCAGGGGGTTCAGGGTGCGGCCGTCGAGGGTGAAGAGGTAGGCGCTGGAGGCGGCGACCTTGCCGTTGACGGTGACGTCGCCGTAGACCCGCGAGACGCCGGGGTCGACGTTGAGGTTGGTGAGCTCGACCTTGGTCTTGCCGGCGGTCAGCGACAGCCCGGAGCCCTCGTGCTGGATCTGGCCGATGACGTAGGGCGAGACCTGGCCGGGCTTGAAGACGGTCACGTTGCCGCCGGTGATCGGGAAGACCAGGGCGCCGTTGGTGAGCTTGGCGGTGCCGACGACACCGGGGGTGAGCTTCAGGGTGGTCAGGGCGTCGACGAAGCCCTGGTCCAGGGTGACCTGGGTGTCGTTGCCGGTCAGGGAGTTGATCGAGGCGACGGGCTTGGGGGCCTTCTGCTCGGTCGCGGTCGAGGACGAGGCCGAGGCCGAGGAGGTGTCGCTGCTGCTGCCGCAGGCGGCCATCGACATGGTGGCCGCGGCGACCAGGGCGACCGAGGCGAAGGCCTTGCGGCCACGGGTGGAGAGAAGGGTGCTGCTCATCAGGAACTCCTGGGAAGGTTGTGGCTCGGGTGTGTGACACGAGTGGTTCGCGCCGTACGCCGGAGCGGATGGGCCGTGGACCGCAACCTCAGCGACTCTTCAGGAAGTTCGGCGGACCTTCAGTACGCCGGGAACCGGCAGGCCGCTCGCTGGCCGCTCATCAGCCGGGGGAACTCGAAGCTGGAGACGGCCGGGGTCATCGGCTTGCGCGAGTGCGAGTAGGGCCAGGAGCCCGACTCGCTCACGACCCAGAGCCGGCGACCGCCCGCGGCGAACTCGATGCCCTCGGCGCCGGGCACGAACCCCGTGCGGCGGCCGAACGGGGTGACCAGCTCGGAGCAGGACAGGTTGGAGCGGGTCAGGTAGAGCCGCCCGCGGGAGTCCAGGGTGGCGCCCTGGGTCAGGCGCGGCACCCGGGTGCTGGCCACCGCACCGAGGCGGCTGCGGCCCGACGAGCGCAGGCCCAGGTCGAGCACGCCCGGGCGGATCAGGTCGCGGATGGAGTACCAGTAGATCCGCGGCCGGCCCTGCGTGGAGTAGGGCACCAGGCCGATGCGGCTGCGGTTGGCCACGATCGCCGAGCCGCGCGCGGGCGACTCGATCCGCCAGACGCGCCGGGCGTTCAGCGAGGTGCGGCGCTGCGAGGGGTCGACCAGCCACAGCTTGTTCTTCTCCACGATCCACAGCCAGCGCCCGCGCTGCATGATCCCGCCGCCGTGGCGGCAGTAGGTGCGGGGCCGTTGCCCGACCCGGCCGTAGAGGGAGGAGTGGAAGCCCAGCCGCCGACCGGTGACCAGGTCGACCCTCACGAGCTGGCACGGCCGCTCGCCGTACCCCGCGCGGTAGCGAAAGCCGCTGACCCAGGCGGTGCGACCGGAGATGGCCAGCCCCTGCGGGACGAAGTAGCGGCGCGGCTCCGGCAGCCAGATGCCGTGGCAGAGCCGGTCGCTGTTGGCGAAGCGCGAGAGCAGCTTGTGGGTGTACGTCGGCTCCAGCCCGCGGACGTCGCGGTGCTTCAGGCCGTGGCACTGCGCCGTCGCCGCCGCGAGGCTCCCGGCCCCACCGTCGCCCGACCCCTGGGACGCGTGGTCGGTCGCCACCACGACGCCGCCAGCGACGGCGACCGCGAGCAGGAGCGCCACCACGAGCGTCCGCAGGCCCACGTGCAGGTTCATTGGCGGTCAATCTAGCGGCGGCGGGGCCCGCGGCCCGCGAACGGCGCGGCGTACGGCGGGTTGCGGGGCGGACTAGCGTGGACGGACGTGACCACCTTCGACCTCGGCCCCCGTCCCGTCCACCGCATCGGCTTCGGCGCCATGCAGCTGCCCGGCCCCGGCGTCATGGGCCCGCCCCGCGACCGCGACGCCGCGCTCGCCGTCCTCCGTCGCGCCGTCGAGCTCGGCGTCGACCACATCGACACCGCGCAGTACTACGGCCCCGACGTCTCCAACGAGCTGATCCGCGAGGCGCTGCACCCCTACGGCGACGACCTCGTCCTGGTCTCCAAGATCGGCGCCCGCCGCGACGCCGAGGGCGGCTGGCTGCCGGCCCAGCGCCCCGAGGAGCTGCGCTCGGGCGTGGAGGACAACCTGCGCTCGCTCGGCGTCGAGCGCCTCGGCGCGGTCAACCTGCGGCTGATGGACGAGGGCCACGTCACCGACGAGGCCCAGGTCGTCCCGCTCGAGGAGCAGCTCGCCACCATGGTCGCGCTGCGCGAGGAGGGCAAGATCGACGGCGTCGGCATCTCCAACGCCACCCTCGACCAGGTGCGCACCGCCATCGACCAGGCGGGCGTCGTCTGCGTGCAGAACCCGTTCAGCCTGGTCGACCAGCACGACGCCGACGTCCTCGACCTCTGCGCCGAGCACGGCGTCGCCTACGTGCCGTTCTTTCCCCTCGGCTCGGCCTTCCCCGGCATGCCGAAGGTGACCGACGACGCGCGCGTGCTGGCCGTCGCCCAGCGCACCGGCGCGAGCCCGGCCCAGGTCGGGCTGGCCTGGCTGCTGGCGCGCCGCGAGAACGTGCTGCTGATCCCGGGCACCTCCAGCGTCGCCCACCTCGAGGAGAACCTCGCCGTCGCCGACGTGGTCCTCTCCGACGAGGACCTCGCCACGCTCGAGGGCTGAGGCGCCTGCCCGCGCCGGGCGGGCGACTGGTCCACACCAGTGCCGCCCGCCCGTGCTCGCGCCCTCGACCATCCCGCGGGCCCGCCCTACCGTCGGGTGGGTGACGGAGCTGAGGCTGACCGACGGCGGGCTCGAGACCACGCTGATCTTCCAGCAGGGCCTCGACCTGCCGCTGTTCGCCGCGTTCCCGCTGGTCCAGGACGAGGTCGGACGCACCACCCTGGCGGCGTACTGGCAGCCGTTCGTCGACCTCGCCCGCGGCCACGGCGTCGGCTTCGACGTCGACACCGTGACCTGGCGGGCGAGCCCCGACTGGGCCGAGCAGCTGGGGTACGACGAGCAGGCGATGCAGGCGGTGAACGAGGAGGCGGCGCGGTTCGCCCGGCAGATCGCCGACGACGCCCTCGACGGGCGCGTCAACGGGGTCGTCGGGCCGCGTGGGGACGGCTACGTCAGCGGTGCGGAGATGTCGGCCGACGAGGCCGCGGCGTACCACCTCCCCCAGGTGGCGGCGCTCGCCGCCGGTGAGGTCGACCAGCTCTCGGCCCTGACCCTGAACTACCCGCAGGAGGCCGTCGGCTTCGTGCGGGCGGCGCGGGCCGTGGGCGTGCCGGCGGTGGTCTCGTTCACCGTCGAGACCGACGGCCGGCTGCCCAACGGCACCGGGCTGCGCGAGGCGGTGGAGCGGGTCGACCGCGAGACCGACGGTGCCGCGGCCGGCTTCATGGTGAACTGCGCGCACCCCACCCACGTCGAGGGTGCCCTCGTCGAGGGCACCGACGACGCCTGGCTGGGCCGGCTGGTGGGCCTGCGGGCCAACGCCTCGCGGATGAGCCACGCCGAGCTGGACGCCGCCGAGGAGCTCGATGCCGGCGATCCGGACGACCTCGCCCGCCGCTACCGCGTGCTGCTCGACCGGCTGCCCTCGCTGCAGCTGCTCGGGGGCTGCTGCGGCACCGACCTGAGCCACCTGCGCGCCATCGGCGCGGCCTGCCTGGCCTGAGCGGTCCACCCCTTGTTGTTGAACGTTGAACAGTGTTCTAGACCTGTTCCGGGGCGATTTGCCCCACCTGGCGGTTCTCCGCCATGGTCTGCGTGCTGCCCCTCCAATCCCCGTTGACCGGGGGCGGCACGGCGCCGCCTGAGGATCACGAGCCTCGGGCGGCGCCACTCCAATCACGAGGCCTGGCGGCAGGCCGGCTCAGCCTGCGAGCAGGGGCTCGAGCACCAGGTCGGGGTGGTCGCGCTCCATCACCCGGATGCGCCACTTGTCGGGGGCGAGCACCAGCAGGGTGCCGTCGCGCCGCTGGAGGATCTCCACGCCACGGACGCCCGCGAAGGTCGGCGCCGAGGCCGCGTCGGTGCGTCGGGCCTGGGTGTAGCCCAACGTCTCCAGGCGGATCGCGGCGTTGAACTCGCTGGCCATCCGCGCCTGGGCGACCTCGAACTGCATCGGGCCGACCGCCGCGAGCACCGGCGACTGGTTGCCGCGGAGGTCGGAGCGCAGGACCTGCACGACCCCCTCGCTGTCGAGCTGGTCGATGCCGCGCTGGAACTGCTTGAAGCGGCCCCGGTCGACCGCGGTGGCGATGGCGAAGTGCTCGGGGGCGAAGGTCGCGATCGGCGGGTACTGCACCGGCTCGTCGACGTAGATCGTGTCGCCGATCGTCAGCGCGTTGGCGTTGACCAGCCCGATGATGTCGCCGGGGTAGGCCACGTCGAGGACGGTGCGGTCGCGACCGAAGACGCTCTGGGCGTACTTCGTCGCGAACGGCCGCCCGCTCTGCGCGTGCACCACGACCATGCCGCGCTCGAAGACCCCCGAGCAGACCCGGGCGAAGGCCAGCCGGTCGCGGTGGTTGGTGTCCATCCCGGCCTGCACCTTGAACACGAAGGCGCTGAACGGCGAGGTCACCTCGCGCACCTCGGTGCGGTGCCCCTCGGCGTCCTCCTGCCCGTGGTGGAACGCGGCCGCCGACGGGGCCAGCTCGACGAGCGTCTCCAGCAGCATGGCGACGCCGAAGTTCAGGATCGCCGAGGCGAACAGCACCGGCGTCGTGAAGCCGGACAGGAAGAGGTCCTGGTCGTGGTCGGCGCCGTCGGCCGAGAGCAGCTCGGACTCCTCCACGCTCACCTGCCAGACCTCGCCCTCGCGGGCCTGGGCGGCCTCGGCGTCCAGGCGCTCCTCGGGGGCACGGGTGGCGCCGCCCGCGGTGCGGGTGTAGGCGACGTACTGCCCCGAGCGCCGGTCGAGCACGCCGCGGAAGTCGCCCGAGACGCCCACGGGCCAGGTCAGCGGGGTCGGGACCAGCCCGATCTGCTCCTGGATCTCCTCCATCAGCGCGAGCGGGTCCAGGCCGGGCCGGTCCCACTTGTTGATCACGGTGATCACCGGGATGCCGCGCGCCTTGCAGACGCGGAACAGCTTGAGCGTCTGCGGCTCCAGGCCCTTGGCCGCGTCGACGAGCATCACCGCCGCGTCGACCGCCGACAGCACGCGGTAGGTGTCCTCGGAGAAGTCGGAGTGACCGGGGGTGTCGACCAGGTTGACCACGTGGTCGCCGTAGGGGAACTGCAGCGCGGCGGAGGTGATCGAGATGCCGCGGGCCTTCTCCATGTCCATCCAGTCCGAGACCGTGGCGTGCCGGCCGGCCTTGCCGTGCACCGCGCCCGCCTCGTTGATCGCCTGGGCGTGCAGGGCCAACGCCTCCGTGAGCGTCGACTTGCCCGCGTCGGGGTGGCTGATCACCGCGAACGTGCGGCGGCGACCGGCCTCGCGACCGACCTCGGCGACGGAGTGGTGCGAGGGGGGCCGAGGGGGTGGCGGACGGCTGGGGGACGTGCTGGCGGGCGTGCTCGTGGAGGTCACAGGTCCTGCATCGGCTCGGGGACGGACGGGTGGCCCGGGGGCCAGCCCCCCATCCTACGGCCCGGCCCGAGACCCGACCCCGGGTGCGACTCAGCGCCGGAACGGCTGGGAGAGGTCCACGAACGCGCTCAGCCCGGCCCGAGGTCAACGGACGCCCGCCGCCGTGCTCAGACGTTGAAG
>CAVVQW010000005.1:0-27771 GCA_963750435.1 uncultured Actinomycetota bacterium
CGCTCGGCGGCGATGCCGCCCTGCACCATCTTCTGGCGCAGGAAGTCACTGGGGCACAGCAGCGTGTCGATGCCGTCGTAGGAGCCGAGCCGGGTGTGCAGCGTGAGCTCGAGGCTGGACAGCGCGCTGCCGAACAGCGAGCCGCCGTTGCACCGCCGGCGCACGGCCTGGCCGAACTTGCGCGGCAGGCAGGCCTCGCAGATCTCGCCGTCGTCGAGCATCTGGTAGGTCGGGCAGACCAGCTTGTAGTCGTGGAGCGTCATCACGGAGGCGACACCGCGGCGCGTGATCGGCTTCAGGATCGACGGCGAGAGCTGGTGGTAGATGTTGTGCAGGTGCACGACGTCGGGCCGCACCCGCTCCAGCACCCGCTCCATGCCGGCCCGGGCGTCGGGGCGGTGCAGGATCTGGCCGGCGGTCCGGACCCGGGCAGCGAGACCCTCGGGCGGCGGGTTGAGCTCCATGCGCGACGGGAAGAGGTCGTCGTTGGCGTCGGGCTGGTTGTCGGGGTGCTCCATCGCGAAGAAGGAGACCTCGTGGCCGCTCGCCCGCTGCGCCTCGGCGAGGTCGAGCATGTAGGACTCGGCGCCGCCGCGGCGGTAGAGGAACTTGTTGACGTGGAGGATGCGCATCAGGCACCGGCCAACGGGGGTGCGAAGGGGGCCATCGGCTCGCCGGCGCCGCCGATGGTCTCGGCGTCGTTGTCGTCGACGACGTGCATCACGGAGTAGATCAGCGACATGTCCTCGAGGAAGTGCAGCTGGTCGCCGCCGACGTTGCCGATGTGGCCGGCGATCGGGAAGCCCCACTCCTCGGAGAACTCGTCCTTGACCCGACCCTGGGGACCCCACTCGACGGCGATGCCGACGGTGTCCCAGCCGGTGTCGTCGACGATGTAGGCGCCGTAGCCCATCAGCGCCTGGGCCAGGATCCGGGCCGCCTCGGTCTGGACGTTCTCGAGGTTGAACCACGGCGGGAGGGTCAGCAGCGCACCCATCCGGGCCGCAGGCACGGCGCCGGCGTAGGTGCCGGCCCAGTACTGGTCGGCGTTCTGGGCGGGCCAGCGGTAGCCGCCGCCGAAGGCGGAGAGCTGGGAGGCGTCGAGGGTGATCTTGAGGGCGTGGCGGATCTGGCCGCCGGGCACCCACTCGCCGAGGCGGATGGTGCCGCCGAAGGCGGTCATCCCGGACCCGCCGTGAGCCCCGCTGCCGGGGTCCTCGCCGGTGCCTCCGGTGACGATGGAGTTGCCGCGCCAGTCCGGCTGCGCCTCCTGGGAGACCGCGGTGCCGTCCTGGCACACGTGCAGGGGCTGGGTCTCGAAGACGGTCAGGTCGGGCATCACGATCGCCGCCGCCTGGTTGGGGGTCCGGCCGGTGTAGCCCGGGTCGGTGAACCAGCCCTCGGGGATCGGCAGGTCGGTGGCCAGCACCTCACCGGTCGCCTCGTCGCACCGGCTGGCCCCGGGCTGCCAGCCCGCGGTCGTGGAGACCAGGTCGCGACCGGGCGCCTCGGGATCGATGACGATCAGGTCCTCCTCGGTGCTGAGCGTGCCCGCGCGGGGAGCCAGCGGGAACGGCACCAGGCGGGCGGAGTCGCCGCGCGGGTGGTTCCAGATCGAGTCGGAGGGGTAGGGCCAGGTCAACGGGTCACGGGTGGTCGGCGCCGCCACGTCGTCGAGGACGCCGCACGAGGCGGCGGGCATCATCAGCGCTCCGGTGAGCACCGCAGCGGCGAGGCGGGCGGACCGAGTCCGCCCGCGCAGGGGGGCGAGCACCATCAGTAGGCGCCCTTGCGGGAGACGACGGCACCAAGGGTGCGCAGCAGGATCGCGGCGTCGGCGCGGGTCCGCCAGTTGTCGACGTAGGAGGTGTCGAGCTGCATGGACTGCTCGCGGCTCAGCGAGGAGCGACCGCTGACCTGCCACAGGCCGGTGATACCGGGCTTGACCGCCAGCCGGCGGCGCTCCAGGTCGGTGTAGCGGGCGACCTCCTCGGGCAGCGCCGGCCGGGGGCCGACCAGCGACATCTCGCCCTTGAGCACGTTGATCAGCTGGGGCAGCTCGTCGAGCGAGGTGCGGCGCAGGACCCGGCCCAGCCGGGTGACCCGGGGGTCCTCCCGGATCTTGAACAGCACGCCGTTGCCCTGGTCGAGGTCCTGGAGCTCGGCCTTGTGGTCCTCGGCGTCGGCGGACATCGTGCGGAGCTTGTAGAGGGTGAACAGCGTGCCGTCGCGCCCGACCCGGACCTGGGTGAAGAACCCGGGGCCGCGCGAGTCGAGCCGCACCGCCAGGGCCAGCAGCCCCACGAGCGGGAGCACGGCGACCGCGATCACCATCGACAGGATGCGGTCGAGCACGGCCTTGGTGAGCGCCAGCGCGGCCGAGGCCCGCGGCGGGGAGAGGACCGCCATGGTCGAGCCGGCCACCACGTCGAGGTCGATGCGGTGCGGCGAGACGTGCTCGGTGGCCCCGATCAGGGCCAGGCGGGCGTGGGTGGTCTCGAGGGCCCAGGAGAGGCGGCGTACGTCGTCGGCGGAGACCACGGGGCCCGGGGTGACGACCACGAGGTCGGCGTGGTGGGCCGCGACGTGGTCGACGACGTCGGAGATGGTCCCGACCGAGGAGATGTCGAGGTCGCGCAACCCGGCCTCGGCCAGCTGGGCGCGGGCACCGACGACCAGGCCGCCGACCACGTGGACCGACCGGTCGTCGATCCAGCGGGCGACCATGCCGCGCACCTGCGGGAGGTCGCCGACCACGACGACCCGCGGGGGCCGCGAGCGGCGCGACACGGCGGCGGCGACGAGGCCCGCCGGGACGGCGGCCAGCAGGCCGAGCAGCAGCGCGTCGTCGACGACCCGACGCGGCACGTCGAGGACGTGCAGGCCCAGGGCCAGGACGGCGGCGGGCACGAAGACGGCCTGCACCGTGGAGGTGAAGGCGGTGGCGAGGTGGACGCCGGCCGGACGCACGGCGCGGAAGACCTGGACCAGGGTGACGACGGCGAGGGCGAGGACCAGGAGAGGGGTCGAGCCGCGGACGGCCGCGACCGCCACCAGAGCCGTGACCGCGGCGACGGCGGTCTCGAGCGGGACCCGGCGCAGCAGGCGGGAGGCTCGCGACGGGACAGCAGCCCGAGGACCGGTCACCCGGTGCTCCGACGCGTCCTGCGCTCCGTCCTCGACCTCGTCCGTGACGAGCGAGAGACGGTGCGTCGCGTTGCCTTCGACGACCTGTGACATCTGGGTCAGAACCCCCGTGCGATTGATTTCCCCATGGCCCCGACGGCTGACACATCTCACCGTGGGGACCCCCGCAGTTTATCGCCGCCTCGGACACGCCAGGGGCTGTGCCGGTAGCCCGCTCGTCCACAAGGGGTACAAGCCTCAGTAACGGTCCCCGACGGGGGCCAACAAGCGGTAACTTCTGCTCCGCGGGCCGGCTCTCAGCCGTTGAACTGCTGCTGGGTCCTCTCCAGGCCGTGCTCGATCAGCGACTCGACCGCATCCGCGGCGCTGTCCACCTGGAACGGCAGCTCCTTGCGCTGCGCAGCGGAGTAGCCGGAGAGCACGAAGTCCGAGACGTCCTGCCGCCCCGGCGGGCGGCCGATGCCGGCCCGGACGCGGTAGAAGTCGCCGCCGCCCAGCGAGGAGCGCAGCGAGCGAAGCCCGTTGTGGCCGTTGTCGCCGCCGCCCCGCTTGACGCGCAGCGTCCCGAAGTCGATGTCGAGCTCGTCGTGCACGACGACCACCCGCTCCAGCGGGACCCGGTAGAACGTCGCGAGGGCCTTCACCGGCCCGCCGACCTCGTTCATGAACGACTTCGGCCGGGCCAGCACGACCCGCGGGGCGTCGGGCGCCCCCGGGGCGCCCAGCCGTCCCTCGACCACGTCGGCGCGCCCGGTCTTGTGGGACCGGAAGCCCGAGCCCAGCCGGCCGGCCAGCTCGTCGAGGACGAGGTAGCCGACGTTGTGGCGGTGGGCGGCGTACGCCGGACCGGGGTTGCCGAGCCCCACGACCAGCCAGACCTCGGCCGTCATCGCATCCTCCTCAGGCGGCGCAGGACCGGCGGGGGCCGGCTCCGCGGAGCCGGCCTCCGCCGGGGAGACCAGTCGACCCAGGAACCACCTGAGCCGGCCGAGGATCACTCCTCGTCGCCGGCCTCGGCGGACTTCTCGTCGGCCTTGTCGGCGGCGGCCGACTCCTCGTCGGACTCCTCGCGCTCGATGCCGGCCTCGGACTCCAGCTCCTCCAGCTCGGCCTCGAGCGCCTCGGCGCTCTGCTGCTGGGTGATGTTGACGATCAGCGTCTCGGGGTCGAGCAGCAGCACGGAGCCCTTGGGCAGGTCGAGGTCGGACGCCAGGATCTGGGTGCCGGCCTCGAGCCCCGCGATGTCGACCTCGACGTACTCGGGGATGTTGGTGGCCTCGGCCTCGAGCTGGATGGTCGAGGTGCCGGTGACGACGAGCGTCTCGGGGGCCGCGTCGCCGTTGAGGTGCACGGGGACCTCGACGGTGACCTTCTCGCCCTTGATGACCGCGACGAAGTCGATGTGCTCCAGGGTGCGGCGGATCGGGTCGATCTGGACCTGCTTGGTCAGGGCGAGCTGCTTCTCGCCGTCGACGACGTCGAGCTCGAGCAGCGCGTTGGCGCCACCGTTCTTGAGCGCGATCCAGGTCTCGTGACCGGGCAGGGTCAGGTGGATCGGCTCGTTGCCGTGTCCGTAGACGACCGCGGGCACCTTGTCGGCGCGGCGGATGCGGCGGGCCGCACCCTTGCCGAACTCGGTGCGGGTCTCGGCCTTGATCGTGTCGTACGCCATCGTGGCATCTCCTCGGGCTGCGGATCGTGACAAGTCGGTGGTCACCACGACGGAGAGATCCAGCAGCAGAGACCCAGCAGCACTGAGGCCAGCCCTGTCGATCACGGAAATCCCAAGCCCTGCTTGGCTTTCCCTCGCCGAGGCAACTTCCCGATCCTAGACCCTGCCGGGCGGCGGTCGCCAATCGAGGTTGCTATCTAGAGTGCGGGGATGTCCCTCACCCTCGACGAAGCCCGGGTCCGAGCCGCCGCCGTCTCCGACGTCGCCTACGACCTCGAGCTGGACCTGACCGCACCCGCCGCCGACCGGTTCGGGGTCCGCGCGGTCGTCACCTTCGCCTCGACGGCCGACGCGACGTTCCTCGAGCTGACGGCCGCCACGGACGTCACCGTGAGCGTCAACGGCGTCCCGGTCGACCCGGCGTACGACGGTCGCCGGCTGCACCTGGCCGGCCTCGTGGAGCGCAACGAGGTGGTGGTCGCGGCGCGGGTGCCCTACGTGACCGACGGGGACGGGATGCACCGGGTGACCGACCCCGTCGACGACGAGACCTACGTGTCGGCCTACCTGGGCATGGACGTGGCGCAGCGCGTCTTCCCGTGCTTCGACCAGAACGACCTCAAGGCCCCGGTCACCCTGAGCGTGCTCACCGACCCCGGCTGGACCGTGCTGGCCAACGGGCTGCTCGAGGCTCGCGACGAGGGCGACGGCGGGGGCGACGGCGGGGCGCGGTGGCGCTTCGCGCGGACTCCCCCGATCCCGCTGCCGATGTTCGTGGTGTGCGCCGGTCCCTGGCACTCGGTGACCTGGGAGCACGCGGGCCTGCCCTTCGGCTGGCACGCGCGGCGCTCGCTGGCCGCCGAGCTGGACCGTGACGCCGACGAGCTGCGCCGGGTGACCGAGGCCTGCTTCGACCACTACGCCGGGCTGTTCACCGAGCCGTACGCGTTCGGCTCCTACGACCAGGCCTTCGTGCCGGGGCAGAACTGGGGCGCGCTGGAGTCGCCGGGCTGCGTGACCTACCGCGACGAGCTGCTCCCCCGTGGCCGGGTCACCGGCCTGCAGCGCACCCGGCGCAACGCGATCATCGCCCACGAGATGGCCCACATGTGGTTCGGCAACCTGGTGACGATGACCTGGTGGGAGGACACCTGGCTGCAGGAGTCGTTCGCCGACTACATGGGTTTCCGGGTCTCCGGCGACGCAGTGGGCGACCCAGCGGCGCTGCTGGCCTTCGAGATCGGCCGCAAGCCCGCGGCGTACGACGCCGACCTGCGCCGCTCGACCCACCCCGTCGCGCCGGAGGCGGCCGACGTGCCCGACGTCGACGCGGCGGCCGGCAACTTCGACGCGATCTCCTACGCGAAGGGCAACTCCTCGCTGCGCCAGCTCGTCACCTGGCTCGGCGACGAGACGTTCCTCGCGGGGCTCGACGCCTACCTGACCGGCCACCGGCTCCGCAACGCGACCCTCGACGACTTCCTCGCCGCGCTCGACGGCGCCTCCGACCGCGACGTGCGGGCGTGGGCCGAGCTGTGGCTGCGCGAGCCCGGCCACGACACCCTGCGGGTGACCCGCGGCGACGACGAGGTGCCGGTGCTGGCGCGGCTCGGGTGCCGTCCGCACCGGGTCCGGGTGACGGCGTACGACGTGGCTCCGGACGGCGGGCTGGTCGAGGCCGAGAGCCGCGTCGTGGATGTCGACGACGAGCCGGTGCGGCTCGAGGGCTGGGCCGGGAGGGTCGTCGTGCCCAACAGCCACGGCGAGACCTTCGCTGCGCTGGACCTCGACCCCGGGTCGTGGGCGTCACTGGTGGCGGGCCTGGGCGGCGTCGAGGACGCGCTGGTCCGGGCCGTGGTGTGGACGCACGCCTTCGGCGCGCTGCGCACCCGGGCGCTCGGCGCCGACGACTTCCTCGACCTGGTCGCCCGGCACCTGCCGGCGGAGCGGGAGCCGAGCGTGGTCGCCGCGGTGCTCGGTCGCGCGCTCGGCGTGCTGGTGCCCCAGCGGCTGTCTGCTGCGCGGGCCGCCCCCGCCCACGACGTGGTGGCGCAGGCGTGCCGTCAGGGGTTGGCCGACAGCGACCCGGTGCTCGACGAGCAGGTGCGCGTCGAGCTGGCCCGCGGGCTCGCCGCCACGCACCGCGACCCGGAGGCGCTGCGCGCCTGGCTCGCCGACGACGTCACCGACAGCGGCGTGGCGCTCGACCCGGCGCTGCGCTGGGCCGCGGTGCACCGGCTGGCCGAGCTCGGCGGGCTCGACGCGGCCGGGATCGAGCGCGAGCGGCTGCGCGACGGCACCGTGGAGGGCGAGCTGGGCGCCGCGCGGGCGCTGGCGGCCCGGCCGACCGCGGAGGCGAAGGCCGCCGCCTGGTCGTCGGTGGTGGAGGACGAGCAGCTGTCCAACCGGATGCTCGGCGCGATCTCCGCAGGACTGTGGTCCCCCGAGCAGGCCGACCTGCTCGCGCCCTACGTCGCGGCGTACCTCACCGAGGCCCCGCGGCTGGCCCGCCGCGGCCAGGCCTTCGCCCAGGAGGTCCACCGCGCGTTCCCCGCGATCGCCCTGACGTCCGAGCAGGTCGCCCTGCTCGAGCAGGCGCTCGACGGCGACCTCCCCACCGTGCTCCGCCGGGGCTGGGAGGACCGGCTCGACGACCTGCGGTGACTGTCGCAGGCTGACGTCTGCGCTCGGGTCACCGCGTCTCGATACGCCGTTCGCGACTTCGCAGGCTCAGTCGCGACCTGCTACTCGACGACCGTCGACGGGACCGGACCTCGCGGGCTCGGTCCCTCCCCGGTCAGGCGTGCCCGTCGAACATCGAGGTGACCGAGCCGTCCTCGAAGACCTCGCGGATGGCGCGGGCGACGAGGGGGGCGATCGAGAGGCAGGTGAGCTTGTCGAACTCGCGGTCGTCGGTGAGCGGCAGCGTGTTGGTGACGATGACCTCGACGGCGGGACAGTTCTTGAGCCGGTCGACGGCGGGGTCGGAGAGGATCGCGTGGGTCGCGGCGATGATCACGCCGGCGGCGCCCTCCTCCATGAGCGCCTCGGCGGCCTTCACGATGGTGCCGCCGGTGTCGATCATGTCGTCGACGAGCACGCACATCCGCCCGGCGATGTCACCGACCACGCGGTTGGCGACCGACTCGTTGGGACGGTCGGTGCGTCGGCTCTTGTGGATGAAGGCCAGCGGCGCGCCGCCGAGGCGGGCGGACCAGCGCTCGGCGACCTTGATCCGGCCGGCGTCGGGCGAGACGACGGCGAGGCGTTCGCCGCCGTACTTGCCGCGCACGTAGTCGGCGAGGATCGGCAGCGCCATCAGGTGGTCGACGGGGCCGTCGAAGAAGCCCTGGATCTGGTCGGAGTGCAGGTCGACGGTGATCAGGCGGTCGGCGCCGGCGGTCTTGAAGAGGTCGGCGACCAGGCGGGCCGAGATCGGCTCGCGACCGCGGTGCTTCTTGTCCTGGCGGGCGTAGCCGTAGAACGGCATGACGACCGTGATCCGCTTGGCGCTCGCCCGCTTGAGGGCGTCGACCATGATCAGGTGCTCCATGATCCACTCGTTGATCGGAGCCGTGTGGCTCTGGATCACGAAGGCGTCGCAGCCGCGGACCGACTCCTCGTAGCGGACGTAGATCTCCGAGTTCGCGAACTCGTACGCCGACTGGGGCACGAGGTCGGCGCCCAGGATGGTGGTGATCTCCTCGGCGAGGACCGGATGGGCCCTGCCGCTGAAGACCATGAGGTTCTTCTCGGTGGTCTTCTTCATTCCGGTCACGCGGGGCTCCTGGGGGTCGCCTGGTGTCGCTTGCGATTCTGCCCGTCGTGGGCGGCTCAGCCCAACTCGGCGTCCCCGTCCTGGGACGACTGAGACGTACGCAACGCCTCCTCGGCCGCCGCGGCCTGTGCGGTGCCGGCTCGACGCTTCTGCGCCCAGTCGGGGAGGTTGCGCTGCGGACCGCTGCTCACGGCCAGCGCACCAGGGGGTACGTCGCGGCGTACGACGGTGCCGGCGCCGGTGGCAGCGCCGTCGCCGATCTCGACCGGGGCCACGAAGGTGTTGTTGCTGGCGGTGCGGGCGTGACGACCGACCTTGGTGCGGTGCTTGGCCACGCCGTCGTAGTTGGCGAAGATCGTGCCGGCGCCGATGTTGGTCCCCTCGCCGATCTCGGCGTCCCCGACGTAGCTGAGGTGGGGCACCTTGGCGCCCTCGCCGATCTGGGCGTTCTTGGTCTCGACGAACGCGCCGATCTTGCCGGTGGCGCCGAGGCGGGTGCCGGGTCGCAGGTAGGAGAAGGGGCCGACGACGGCCCCCTCGCCGATCACGGCGAGCTCGGCGTGGCTGCGCACGACCCGGGCGCCGGACCCGACCTCGCAGTCCTTGAGCGTGCTGTCGGGTCCGATGACGGCGTCCTCGCGGACCAGCGTGGCGCCGAGCAGCTGGACGCCGGGCAGCAGGGTCACGTCGGGCTCGAGGACCACGTCGGCGTCGATCCAGGTCGTGGCGGGGTCCATGACGCTGACGCCCTCGAGCATCCAGCGCTCGACGATGCGCTGGTTCATGATCCGGCCGAGCTCGGCGAGCTGCTTGCGGTCGTTGGCGCCCTCGGTCTGCGAGACGTCGTCGATCGGGAACGCGCCCACGGTCAGCCCGGCGTCGCGGGCGAGCTGGACGGTGTCGGTGAGGTAGTACTCGCCCTTGGCGTTGTCGTTGCCGATCTTGCCCAGCGCCTCGGTCAGGAACTCGGCGTCGAAGGCCAGGATCCCGGAGTTGATCTCGCGGATCTCCCGCTCGTCGACGCCGGCGTCCTTCTCCTCGATGATCGCCACGACGTCGCCGTCGGCGTCGCGGACGACCCGGCCGTAGCCGTGCGGGTCGGCGACGATGCCGCTGAGGATGCTCACCGCGCGCTGCGCGGCCTCGTGCTCGGCGGCGAAGGCGCGCAGCGAGTCGCCCTGCAGCAGCGGGGTGTCGCCGTACGCGACCAGGACCGTGCCCTCGAGCGACTCCCCCGCGTCGAGCACCGCCTCGACGGCGATCCGGACCGCGTGGCCGGTGCCGTGCTGCTCCTCCTGGACCGCGAGCAGCGCCGTGGGCGTGAGCTCCCGGATGTGCGGGCCGACCTCCTCGCGCCCGTGACCGACGACGGCCACGATCCGCTGGGGCTCCACCGCCGCGACGGCGGTCAGCACGTGGCCGATCATGCTCCGCCCGCAGACGGCGTGGAGGACCTTCATGGTCTTCGACTTCATCCGGGTGCCGCCGCCCGCGGCGAGGACGATGACGGTCACGTTGCTGGGCACGAGGGGAGCCTCCGGGGTCGACGACCGGCTCACTCTAAGCCCGGCCGTGGAGCACCGCGCGGGCGGAGCGTGACGCGGCCTCCTCGCGACGGCACCAAGGTGACCCCGAGCAGGCGCACCGCCTCCGGCCGGCCGGCGGGCTCCGGGACGGCGACGGTCAGCACCTCCCGCACGACCTCCTCGAGCTCGAGCTGGGCGAGCGCCGCGCCCAGGCAGCGGCGCGCCCCGCCGCCGAAGGGCGTCGCCGACCAGGGGTCGGTGCGTCCTTCGAGGTGGCGGCCGGGACGGAACTCGGCCGCGTCGGGCCAGACGGCGTCGTCGACGTGCATGCCGCAGAACATGCCGCTGACGAAGGCGCCCGCGGGCACCGGGCGGCCGGCGAGCTCGGTGTCACGAGTGGCGATGCGCACGGCGTCGATGACCGGGGACCGCAGCCGCATCGACTCCTTGATCACCGCGCGCAGGACGTCGTCCTCGCCATGGTCGAGGCTGGCCACGAGGTCCGCCCGCACAGCGGGGTGGTGGGCCAGCAGGTGCAGCGTCCAGGCGAGCGAGGTGGCGGTCGTCTCGTGGCCGGCCAGCACCAGCCCCTTCAGCTCGTCGTTGAGCTCCTCGTCGCTGAAGCCGGACCCGTCGTCGTGCCGGGCGCCGAGCAGGACCGAGAGCACGTCGTCGCGGCGGCCCGTCGCGGGGTCGGCCCGGCGGGCGGCGACCTCGTCGGCGAGGAGCCGGTCCACAGCGGCTCGTCGCCGCGTCAGCACGTTGCCGGGCGAGAGCCGTCCGCGGTCCTGGGCCAGCCAGGCGGGAGCGAACAGCAGCGCCTGGACGCGAGGGTCGAGCAGCCCGTCGAGGGCGTCGCGGAACCGCGCGCGACGCTCAGCGTCGTCGATGCCGAGGACCACGCGCAGGATCACGTCGAGCGTGAGGCGCTGGGCCCAGGGGCGGACCGGCTGTGGCCCTCCGTCGAGCAGCTCGGGGAGGTGCTCACGGGTGAGCAGACCGACCCGCTCGCGCCAGGCCTCCAGCCGGCTCCCGTGGAAGGGCGGCATCAGCAGCTTGCGGTTGCGGGCGTGGCGCGGCGACGGGGTCAGGATCAGCGAGCCCGCACCGATGAGCGGCTCGAGCAGCGCCGCGGCGTCCCCTGCCGCGAAGCGCTCGGAGTCGGTCAGCACCGCGCGGTTGGTCTCCGGGTCGGCCGCGCACACCAGCCCGGCGCGGTACGGGAGGATGCGCAGGGTGAAGACCTCACCGTGACGCCGCCGGGCGCGCTGCAGCTCGCCCAGCGGGTCGCGGGCGAAGCGGAGCGTCTGCAGCAGCCGGTTGCTCCGCGCGGCCGGTGGGAAGCACGACGCGTCCCACCGTGGTTCGGTCGCGCGCACGTCGTCGGGGGCCGTGACCATCACCGCACCGTGCCGGGCCTAGAAGAACCAGCGCGCGACGACCCGCTTCCAGCGCGAGTACGGCGGGTTGAGCAGCGGTGCGTCGACCAGCCACGAGGGCCGGCGCAGGACAGCCTTGCGGTGGCTGAACGTGTCGAAGCCCGCCCGCCCGTGGTAGGCGCCGTAGCCGCTCTCGCCCACGCCGCCGAACGGCAGCTCGGAGACCAGCAGCTGGCTGAGGGCGTCGTTGACGCAGAGCCCTCCGGAGGAGGTGCCGCTGACGACCCGGTCGACGGTCTCGTCGGAGGCGGTGAAGAGGTAGAGCGCGAGCGGCTTGTCCCCCGCGTTGATGGTGTCGATCACCTCCGTCAGGTCGTCGAAGGCGAGCACCGGCAGCACGGGTCCGAAGATCTCCTCGCCCATCACCGCCGCGTCACGGGAGACCCCGCGCAGCACCGTCGGTGCGACGTACCGCGCCTCGACGTCGACCTGGCCGCCGACCGCGACCTCGTAGCCGTGGCCGTCGAGCAGGCCGGCCACCCGCTGGGCGTGGCGGCTGGTCACGATCCGAGCGAAGTCCTTGCTGGCGCGCGGGTCCCGGCCGAAGCGCCGGGTGATCTCGGCGCCGAGCGCGTCGTGGAAGGCCTGCTCGACCTCGCGGTGCACCCAGACGTGGTCGGACGCGACGCAGGTCTGGCCGGCGTTGAGGAACTTCGAGAACGCCACCCTGCTGGCCGCGAGCCTGAGGTTGGCGTCACGGGCCACGATGACCGGCGACTTGCCGCCGAGCTCGAGGGTGACCGGCGTGAGGTGCTTGGCGGCCGCGGCGGCGACGATCCGGCCGACCGCGCCGTTGCCGGTGTAGAAGATGTGGTCCCAGCGCTGCTCGAGCAGGGCGGTCGTCTCGGGGACGCCGCCCTCCACCACCGCGACCGCGTCGGGGTCGAGGTAGAGCGGCAGCAGGCGGGCGATCACCGCCGACGACGCCGGCGTGACCTCGGAGGGCTTCGCGACCACCGCGTTGCCGGCGGCCAGCGCCGCCGCGACCGGGTTGACCAGCAGCTGGAAGGGGTAGTTCCACGGGGCGATGACCAGCACCACCCCGAGCGGCTCGCTGACCACCTGGGCCCGGCCGGGGCGCAGGATCGCCGGGACCCGGCGCTTCTCGGGCGCCGCCCACGACGCGAGGTGGCGGCGCAGGTCCTCGATCTCGCGGCCGCAGGAGCGGATGTCGGCCGCCCACGCCTCGAAGGGTGCCCGGCCGAGGTCCTCGACCAGGGCCGCGACGATCTCGTCCTCGCGCTCGGACAGCATCCGCAGCAGCCCGTCGAGCTGCTGGCGCCGCCAGGCCAGCGGCCGCGTCCGGCCGCCGGCGTACGTCGTGCGCAACCGCGCCACGAGCGCGCTCGCCTCGTCGGTCCCGAAGGCGGACTGCACGGACTCGACCGGGGGGACGTCGACCTGGCTCACGGGGGTGGCTCCTGGACTCGGCGGTGGCGCGCCGCGACGACGGGCGTCGCCGCAAGGTAGCCCCGGCCGGCGCACGGTGACAACCATCCGTGCCCGCTCAGTACCTGCCGGGGACCTCGACGTCGAGCGCGTTCGGCAGCCCGGCCCGGTAGAGCCCGGCGTCGGCGCGCTTGGCCGGCTCCAGCGCCGGGTTGGACCAGAGCTGGAAGATCTCGGCGGGTGCTGCCCTCGAGCCGGCGGCCTCGATGAGCGCGTTCGTGGCGGCGCGGGCCGACTCGTTGGCGCCCTCCATCGTGGCCAGGTCGATGTTGGTGCGCACGAAGTCGCCGGAGAGGAAGAGGTTGGGGATCCTCGTGGCCGCGTCGGGACGGTTGGCCCACGAGCCGGCGGTGTTGATCAGCAGCGGGGTGGCGTTGCGGTTGCGCTTCGACACCGGGTCCCACGAGACCCCGGGGTCCAGGGACCAGGAGTGGACGATGTCGTGGGGCAGCTGCTCGGCCGCCGTGTGGTGCTGCTGGATCTGCGCCCACACCTCCTGCGCGACCTGGCGTCGCGTGCACCGCTTCGCGGGCTTGCCGAACAGCACACCCGGGGCGTCCCAGTTGGAGATGTCGACCGAGAGGCAGTCGACGGCCCGGCCGTCGCCGTAGTCCTTGCGGAAGTCACGGTCCTCCCAGAACTGGGCCTGGGTCAGTGCCGTGAGCGCCCACGGTGAGTCGATGAACGTGATGTGGCCGTGCACGATGTCGACGGGCCGCTTGAGGTAGTACTGGATGCCGACCATCCAGTCGGTGCGCAGCTCGCGCAGGCTCTCGAGGGCCGGGGCGGCTCGCAGCACCCCGGCGCTGAGGTGGCTCCGCAGGCGCTCCACGGGCATGGCGCTGACGTACCAGTCGGCCTTCACCCGACGGCGGTTGCCGCGTCCGTCCGCGACCCACACCGCTGCGATGCGACCCCGCTTCATCTCGAAGCGGGCGAGCCCGTGACCCTTCACGAACCGGACGCCGCGGGCCCGGAGCAACCGCATCCACGGCCGGATCCATGCCTCGTCGGTGGGCAGGTCGAGCACCCGGTCGATCTCGCCGTCGGCGCCGGCACCCGCCATCGTGTGCACGAAGGCCTCACCCATCGTCCCGATCGTGCGGGTGCTGGCCACGGTCTCCTTCGCCGCGACCAGGTTGCGGGTCAGGCCGGCGGCCAGCACGCGCTGGTAGTCCGGCGAACGCGTCGCCGCTCCGACGAAGTCCCACCACGACGTGTTCTCCCACTGTCCGAACCGGCGCTCCCTGCTGCTGGTGACGAAGACCAGGAGTCGTTCGACGAAGTACGCCAGCTCGTCCGGGGGGATCGACTGGCCCTTGAGGTTCTCCGTCAGGTAGCGGCGCATGCCGTCGACGGTGAGCAGGGCCTCGGGATCGGGCCCGATCCCGAAGATGAAGGCATCGGCGCGGTCTCCGGCGCGCAGGAACTTGCCGCTCTGGGCCGGCACCAGGTTGTCCCACACCCCGTGGGCGTTGCGGCCGAACGGGATGCGTCGCATCGTGTCCGGGACGCTTTGGTAGAAGCCCGGGAAGAAGCGGAAGCCGTGCTCGCCGGGGAGGTCCTTGCGCCCCCCACGCGCCGTACGGGGCACCCCGATGCTGCGCGCCTTGCCTCCCCACGCGCTGGGCTCGAAGACCGTGACCTCGAAGCCACGCTCGACCAGCTCCTGGGCGGCGGTCAGCCCGGCCATGCCGCCACCGAGGACGACGACGCTGCGCCTGCGCCCGGCCGCCTGGGCCGGCGCCGTCCTCGTCGCGCCCAGGGCCGAGGCGCCCGCGGCCACCGCGCTCCCCCGGATCAGCGTGCGCCGGTCGAGCTGGGGTTGCCAGGGAGTGTGGGTCACGGAGCCTCCGGTTGTCGTCACAGAGGCAAACGAGCAGCGCCACGTCGGGTTATCCGACGTCACCGCCAGGTGGGCTCCCCGGGATGGAGTCGAACCATCGTCGCTAGTCCTGATTCAAAGTCAGGCGGGCCCTGCCGGCAGACCAACCGGGGATAGGGGGTCAAGGTTAGGGCCCGGCGCCGCGGTCAGCACGTCGGCCCGACCAACAGCTCCGTGGATGGTCAGAGCGGGTCGGGCGGGATCGCGGGATGGGTGCCGTGGTGGTCACGGACGATGCGGTAGCCGTGGGGCGTCGTCCACTCGTAAGCGGTGGAACTGATCCGCAGATATCGCCATCGCCCGTGGGTCTTCGCCCGGTGATGGCGTCGACAGAGCGGCGCGATGTTGTGAGAGCAGGTCGCTCCGCCGGTGCCGTCGGGTTGGTGGGGCTCGATGTGGTCGTGGTCGCAGGCCTCGGCTCGGCGGGTGCAGTGCGGGAAGACGCAGGTGTGGTTGAGCAGCTCTGTCTGGGTCTTGATCCGGTCGGGGATCTCGTAGGCCTCGACGTGGTGGTGGGCGCCGAGGTCCTTGATCGGGACGACGGTGATCTGACCGGCGCCCTGGCACCAGTCGCGCACCTGCTCCAGCAGGACGGGGGTGCGGGTGTTGCCGCAGCGGGCGACGTTGCCGCCGACGCCCTGCGATGGCAGCCTCGGTGAGGTGGACGTTGAGCACCACGCTCCGACCACCGCCCGGGCGGATCTCGCCGGTCTCGAGGTCGAGGGCGAGCTGCTGGCGGGCGATCTCACCCACGGCCATCGACCGCCTGACGTCCAGCGACTCGGTCGAGCCGAGCTCACCCAGCTGCGTGGCCGTCCGGCTGACCGCGGCCTCGAGGTCCAGGGCGTCGACCAGGTCCAGGCAGCCGCTGACCAGGACGGTGCCGGAGGTGTCGACCAGGTCGGTCTCGACGTCGAACCGCCGCCCGTCCGCCGCGCGCCGGCGCCGCTCCTCGGCTCTCGGCGGGGTCGTGCCGCGCCAGGGCCTCCTCGACCAGCCGGCCGATCTGGGCCCACGAGCACGTCCCGGCCGCCGGCGCGAGTGCCCGGTCGACCTCCGCGGCCGCCGCCATCGGCAGGCAGCCGGTCTGCTCAGCCACGCGCATCGCCCGCCACACCGGCAGCCGCCCGGACACCACCTGCTCCCACAGCCGAGGAAGCCGGTAGCGCAGCTCCAACGTCTTGCCGACGTACGCCTTGCCGGAGTCGGTCGACATCCCCAGCGCTGCGGCGTACTCCATCAGCGCGAACTCCGAGACCAACGGAGCCCCAGGGCCGGCGATCGGCAGGGCGCGGTCGCCGAAGAGGCTGACCTGGTGGGCGGCCCACTCGCCGTCGGCGGTGACGGTGTGCTCGACCGCCCAGTCGACGGTCAGCTCGAGGCGCTCGACCTCGAGGTCGGCGGCGGCGTGGCGGTTGGCGCGCAGCGCACCGAGGAGGGTCTCGGTGGTGGTCTGCGCTGCTTCGGTCATGGGTCTATTGCAGCACCGGCCACCGACACTCAGGCCCCGAAATCGGGGTTGTGCACAGGGGTCGGCGAAAATAGTTTGGTAAAGACTTTCCCGCTCAACCGTAGGGTTCTGCACTGGGCGTGCACTGCTGCTTGTCGGGTCACCGGGCCTCGCTACGGTCGGCCCCGGGGGCCTCCCTACTCGACCAGCGGCGTCGGCCCGGTATCGGTAGCGCCGCCCCGGACTAGGGTGACGGGCGTGGACCTGCCTGTCATGCCGCCCGTCCAGCCGATGCTCGCGAAGGCGGTGGCGGGGATGCCGGACCCGGGCAAGCACGGGGGGCTGAGCTTCGAGCCGAAGTGGGACGGCTTCCGGTGCCTGGTCTTCAAGGACGGCGACGAGGTCGAGCTGACCAGCCGCAACACCAAGCCGCTGACCCGCTACTTCCCCGAGCTCGTGGAGGCCGCCAGGGCCCAGCTGCCGGAGCGGTGCGTGCTCGACGGCGAGGTGTTCGTGGCGCTGCGGGGCGACGACGGGTCCGACCGGCTGCAGTTCGAGGTGCTCCAGGAGCGGATCCACCCGGCCGACTCGCGGGTGCGGATGCTGAGCGAGAAGACGCCCGCGGGGTTCGTGGCCTTCGACCTGCTCGCGCTCGGCGACACGTCGTACGTCGACCGCCCGTTCGCCGAGCGCCGCGCCGCGCTGGAGGAGGCGCTGGCCGGCCTCGACGGACCCTGCTACCTCACCCGCACGACCGAGGACCGCGCCGAGGCGGAGCGGTGGTTCGAGCAGTTCGAGGGGGCGGGGCTCGACGGGGTGATCGCCAAGCCGTTGGGCGGCACCTACGTCCCCAACGGGCGGACGATGATGAAGATCAAGCACGAGCGCACCGCCGATGTCGTCGTCGCGGGCTACCGCGAGCACAAGACCAGCACGCCCGAGCGGCCGCTGCTCGGCAGCCTGCTCCTCGGCCTGTACGCCGACGGCAAGCTCCAGCACGTCGGCGTCAGCGCGAGCTTCACCGAGAAGCGCCGCGCCGAGCTGATCGCGGAGCTCCAGCCGCTGGTGTGCCCGGTCAGCGAGCACCCCTGGGGCGAGTGGCAGCAGGGCGTGATCGCCAACCCCGACCGCGTGCCCGGCACCCAGAGCCGCTGGAGCGCCGGCAAGGACCTGGGCTTCACCCCGCTGCGCCCCGAGCGCGTGCTCGAGGTCAAGTACGACGCGATGGAGGGCCGCCGCTTCCGGCACACCGCCCACTTCAAGCGCTGGCGCGAGGACCGCGACCCGGAGTCGTGCGGCTACGACCAGCTCGAGCAGCCGGTGACCTACGACCTCGCCGAGGTGCTGAGCGGCGGCACGCACGCCTGAGGACGAGTAGCCTGGCGGCATGGCTGACTATGACGTCGTGGTGCTCATCGAGCAGGAGCTCTCTCCCGCCGATGCGGTCCAGCTCCGCTCGCTCCACGAGGGGATCGAGGAGCCGGTGACCTACCACCTGCTGCTGCCCATGGAGGACGCGGCGGCGCAGATCGAGGCGTCGATGGGGTCGCTGTCGACGGGCGAGATGATGCCCACGCCCAGCCTCGGCATGAGCGAGGTCGACCTCGAGCAGGTCCGCCAGGACTGCGAGGACCGCTCGCAGCGCGAGCTCGCCGGCACCATCGCCGCCATGGTCGCGGCCGACGCCACGCTCGGGTCGAGCACGCTCGTCACCGGCCCGCCGATCGACGCCCTGGCCACGAAGGTCACCGAGGTCGACGGCCGGGAGGCGATCATCCTCACCCGTCCCCACGTGGTCGCCGAGTTCTTCCACCTCGACTGGACCTCCCGCGCCCGGCGGAGGATCGGCGTGCCGGTGCTGCACCTGCTGGAGCACGAGAACTTCGACGAGCAGGCCGGCGGCGGCGAGGGCATCACGGGGCTCTGACCCGCGGCACTAGGGTCGCCGTGTGAAGCTCGCGCGCCGTCGCCCGACGACCGACACCGACCCGTCCCCCGACCAGCCGTCGGTGCCGCCGGCCCCGCCGACCCCGCCGCGCGGCGCACCGGTCACGACCTTCGCGGGCGTGCTCGACGGACGCAGCCTGTGGCTCGCCGTCGCCGCCACCCCGGGCGCCCTGGCCCTGCGGGAGCCGGAGTCCGGCGACGTCGTCGCGCTGGCCACCGACCTCGTCGAGGACCAGCCCGAGCACCGCTCGATCCGGGTCGACCTCGACGGGCTCGGCCTCACCGGCGAGGCGGCGTACGACGTCGTGCTGGTGCCGGCAGGGGGCCGCACGCCCCGCCGCGTCTGGAGCCCGCCGCTGACCCCGGCCCTCGCGCCGACCCACGACGGCCACCGCTGGGAGGTCGTGCGCGACGACGACGGGATGCTCGGCCTGCGCCGCACCGCCGTGGCCCCCGGCGTCGAGCTGGCCTCGATCAGCGCCGACCCCGACGGCCTGCGCCTCGCCGTCGAGCCCCCGGCCCCGCTGGTCCTGCGCGGCGAGGACGGCGCCGAGGTGGCCCCCCTCCCCGGCGGGCTGCTCAGCGTCGAGGCCGTGCACGGCGTGGCCGACCGGACCACCCACGTCACGACCGACGACGGCCGCCCCGTCGTGCGCCGCGACCACGACCTGCTCAACCCCGGTCGCGGAGCCCCGCTGCCCGAGCTCTACCTGCCCGGCGACGGTGTGCGCGACCCGCTCGGCCTGGTCCGCGTGCGGCTGCGCTGGTCCGAGACCGGCACGCTCGTGGCCCGCGTGGTCGACCCGGAGGTCTCCGCATGAGGATCGCCTACCTGCTCGTCGACGTGGAGGCCACCGACGAGGCCACGCGCTCGGTGCTGACCCAGGCCGCCGCGCTGGCCGAGGACCACGAGGTGCAGGTGGTCAGCCTGCTGCGCACGGCCGACCCGACGGACCGCCCACCGACCGCCGTGCCGCTGCGCCACCTCGTCGACGTCCGCGACGCCCGACGCCCGGTCGTGCCCGGCTCCGTCGCCGACGCACCCACCGCGGCCGCCTGGCACGTCAAGCAGTCGGCGCTGGTCCGGCCCGGCTGGGACCGCAAGTTCACCGCCCTGACCGACGCCGCGCTCGAGGCGACGCTGCCCGACCTCGACGTCGACGTGGTCGTCTCGACCTCTCCGGGTCTGCTCGCCGCCGCCGTCGAGCTGCTGCCCGACCCGGTCGTCGTCGTCCACCAGGACCACCGCCCCTCCACCGGGCGCACCCCCGAGGGGCTGCTGCACCACGCGCCCGCCGCCGACGTGGTCGCCGTCCCCACCCCGGCGTACGCCGCCTGGCTGGCCGACAGCCTGGGCGAGGTGGCGCCCCCGACCGTGGTCGTGCCCGACCCCCTGCCGCTCGGGTTCGCGCCGCGCTCGCGGCTGGACCGTCCGCTGATCCTGGCCGTGGCCCGGCTGGTCCCCGACAAGCAGCTGCCCAAGCTGGTGTCGGCGTTCGCCGAGATCGCCGACCGGATCCCCGACTGGCGGCTGCGGATCGTCGGCGAGGGCCCGCAGCGCGTCGACCTGGTGCGGCAGGTCCGCAAGTGGAACCTCTGGGACCGCGTCGAGATCGTCCCCGCCGTCCCCGACCTGCGGGCGGAGTGGGCCAAGGCCTCGGTCGCTGCGGTGTCCTCGCGCTCCGAGGGCTTCCCGCTCGGCGCGCTCGAGGCGATGGCGGCCGGTGTCCCCGTGGTGAGCTTCGATGCTGCCTCCGGCCCCCGCGAGCTCGTCGAGCACGAGGTCAACGGGCTGCTCGTGGGTCCCGAGTCGGTCTCCGGGCTGGCCGCCGCGCTGCTGCGGGTGGCCACCGACAGCGAGCTGCGCCACCGCCTCGGCGAGGGCGCCCACCGCACCTCGCGCCCGTACGCCGCCCGGGCGCTCGCCGAGCGCTGGGTCGGGGTCTTCGCCGACGCACGCGCCCAGCGCGCCGGCCGGGGCCGCCTCACGGCCCGCGCGGCCGCCCGCACCCCGCGCCCGCCCACCGACCCCGCCGCCACGGTCGACGTGGCGCAGCTGACGCCGGCGCAGGCCCGGCACGACGCGCTGGCCTGGTCGGTCCGGGCCGCCCGCAGTGCCACCGACGGGGTCACCGGCACCTGGCTGGTCATGCCGGCCCACGAACGCGAGAGCTCGGTGCTGGTGCTGCCGATGGAGGCGCGGGCGGGCTTCCTGGAGGCCGTGGCCGCCCCCGGCGCTCCCGCCCACCTGTGCCTGCGCGAGCCCGAGACGCACGGGTGGCCCGAGCGCCGCGGCACCCTCGCCGGCCTCGGCGCCGAGCTGCGCCGTGGGCGCACGCCCGTCGTCTGCGTCGAACCGTGGCCGGTGGGCGTGCTGGCGAGCGGCTGCTCGGTGGAGGTGGAGTTCTGGGAGCGCACGCCCGACGGCGACCTGACCTCGCCGCGCCGCAACCCCTACGCCGACCTCGTCCCCGCCGGCACCCCCACGATCGACCTCGAGGTCGACGGGGTCCTGGTCCCGACCCTGCCGCTGATGGCCGAGCCCACCGTCGGGGAGTGCCGCTTCCCGGTCGACGTGGTCTACACCTGGGTCGACGGCTCCGACCCGGAGTGGAACGCCGCGCGCGAGCAGCGGCTGGCCGGCATCACGGGCAGCTCGCTGACGACGGCGCAGACCCGCGAGTCCAGCGGTCAGGCCCGCTACCTCGACCGCGACGAGCTCCGGTCCTCGCTGCGCAGCCTCCACCTGTTCGCCCCGTGGGTGCGCCGCATCCACCTGGTCACCGCCGGCCAGGTCCCGCCGTGGCTCGACGTCGACCACCCGCAGATCCACCTGGTCGACCACCGCGACATCCTGCCCGCCGACGGGCTGCCGACGTTCAACTCCCACGCCATCGAGACCGCCCTGCACACCATCGAGGGCCTCAGCGAGCAGTTCCTCTACTTCAACGACGACTTCTTCCTGGCCCGGCCGGTCCGGCCGGAGGCGTTCTTCTCCCCCGCCGGGCACAACGCGGTGTTCTTCTCCCCCACGACGATCGGGCTCAGCGACGTGCCCGACGCGCCGCCGTTCCTCAAGGCCGCCTGGAACAACCGCGCGCTGCTCCAGGAGCGCTTCGGCACCGCGATCACCCACAACCTGGCCCACGCGCCGTACGCCCACCGGGTCTCGGTCATCGAGGCGGTCCACGAGGCCTTCCCCGAGGCGCTGGCCGCCACCGCCCGCTCGCCGTTCCGCGACGACACCGACGTGGCCACGCTGAGCTCGCTGGCCCAGCACCACGGGCTGCTGACCGGCGCCTCCTACGTCGCCGAGGCCGACCTCGCCTACGTCAACCTCGCCAACGCCGACGTCGACCGCCAGCTCGACGAGGCCCTCGCGCGCGACCAGGACTTCATCTGCCTCGGCGACCACCACGACCACGCCCTGCGCTCGGGCGTCCTCGACGGGCTGCTGGCCGACTTCTACGCCGCCTACTTCCCGGTGGCGGCACCCTGGGAAGTCGACGGGGAGCGCGACTGATGGTGCTGCGGCGCCGCCGCGGGCCCGCGGTCCGGTCCAGCGCCGAGACCGTCGTCGGCCACTACGCCCGCGTGCTCGACGGCGAGACGCTGTGGCTCGCCGTCGAGGGCGACGTCACCACCGTCACCCTCCGGTACGCCGGCGGCGAGGTCGTGGCGCCCACCGAGCCCGAGCCGGGGGCCGGTGTCGCCGGGCTGGTGGGCGCGCGGGTGCCGCTGGCCGCCCTGGGAGACGTGGGCGTCGGCGGCTCGTCGGCCCAGCCGCTCGCCGTCGCCGTGCTGGCCCACGACGGCTCCGAAGCCGCACCGATCACCTGGGTCGAGACCCCGACGCCCGGCCCGGTCCGCGCCGCGATGCCCACCCGCGACCGGCGGTGGCGCTGGCGGGTCGTCGCCCCCGACGGCCGGCTCGGTCTGGTGCGGCACGCGGAGCCGCCCGGGGCACCGGTCGTCCGGCTCGTCCCGCACGACGACGGCCTCGGCGTCCGCATCGAGCCGGCCGCCCCCCACCCGCCGGTCGACGTACGAGCGGACGAGCACGACCCGGCGCCCGGCGCCCCGGCACCGCTCGGCTGCGGCGGCCTGCCGCTGGTGCGGGCCCACGACGACCTGCGCCGCCCCCACCACGCCGTCGAGCTGCCCACGCTGGGCGACGACCTGCGGCTGCGCTGGCTCCCCGACGGTCGGCTCGCGGTCGCCCGGGACCAACGATGAGGATCGCCTACCTCGTCCCGACGCTCTACGACCAGGGCGGCACGGCCAGCGCGGTGACCACCCAGGTCAACGCGCTCGTGGAGCGCGAGGACGTGGAGGAGGTGACGGTCGTGAGCGTCTACCGCTCCGCGGACGAGCCGCACTTCGCGGTCTCGCCGAGGGTGGTCCGCCGCGACCTGGTCGACGCCCGCGGGCTCGAGCCGCAGCGCGACCACCCCGACCGACTCGTGCGCCCCGACTGGGACCCCACCCTCGACGCGACGGGCGACCTGGCCGTCCAGGCCGCGCTGCCCGGCCTGGTGGCCGACGTGCTCGTCACGGTCACCCCGGCGCTGCTCTCGCTCGCAGCCCGGCTGCGGGCGCCCGGCACGGCGCTGGTCCACCAGGAGCACCGGTCGTCCTCGCAGCGCACGTCCGGCCTGGAGCCGCTGCTGACCTACGCCCCCGCCGCCGACGTGGTCGCGCTGCTCACCGAGCCGATGGCCCACTGGCTGCGCGAGCGCCTCGGCGACGCCTGCCCCCACCTCGAGGTGGTGCCCAACGCGCTGCCCCCGGGCTACCGGCCGCGCTCGCTGCTCGACGCCCCGCTCGTGGTCGCCGCGGGGCGCCTGGCCGGGGAGAAGCAGTACCCGCACCTGGTCGAGGCCTTCGCGCTGGTCGCCGACCGGCTGCCCGGCTGGCGCTTGCGGATCTTCGGCGAGGGGCCCGGCCGTCACGAGATCCGTCAGGCGGTACGCCGCCTGGGCCTCTGGGACCGCGTCGAGCTGCCCGGGTCGACCACCGACCTGGCCGCCGAGTGGGCCCGCGCGAGCATCTCGGCCATGACGTCGCGCGCCGAGGGCTTCCCGCTGGTGGTGCAGGAGTCGATGGCCGCCGGCGTGCCCGTCGTCTCCTACGACTGCCCGTCCGGGCCCCGAGCGATCATCGACGACGGCGTCGACGGGCTGCTGGTCCCGCAGGACTCCCCGGTGGCGCTGGCCGCGGCGCTGCTGCGCCTGGCCCAGGACGGCGCGCTGCGGGCCGACCTCGGCGCGGCGGCCCGGCGCAAGGCCGCGACCTTCGACAGCGCCACGATCACCGGGCGGTGGGTCGAGGTCTTCGCCGGCGCGGTCGCCTCGGTCCGCGCCGGTGCGGGTGCGGCCGGTGACGTTGACGGTGACGGTGGGAGGGCACCCCACCGCCCGCAGGACCAGGCGCCGCTTGCGGTCGAGGCCGCGTCGGTGACGCCGGCGCACGCCCTGGCGGCGGCGGTGGCGCTGGTCCGGGCAGCGGCGGAGCGGGTCGGGATCGCGCCGGCGGCGCCCGACGCGCACACGCTGGTGGTGCCGATGGCGCGGCGCCGCGACCTGCTCGACGCGCTGGCCGACGCGATGACCGACGTCGGGGCGCCGACGTACCTCTCGCTGCTCGACCCCGAGCGCGCGGGCTGGCCCGAGCGCCGGGGGCCCATCGTCGAGATGGTCGGTCACCTGCGCCGCGGCCGCACCCCGGTCGTGCGGGTGGAGCCCTGGCCGCTGGTCGAGGCAGGCGCCAACCCGTCGTACGCCGAGGGGATCACGGTCGTCTTCGAGCTCCCCGACAGCCCCTCCGCGGGGTCCGACGGGCCGTCGGAGTTCGTTACCCAAACGTGGATGTGATGTGGACCATGTGAGAGGCCGGCGGTCCTAGGGTCTTCTTCAACGGAGGCCCCACCTCCTCCGTGCAGGGTCCCGGATCACCGTCGCTGGGGGGCGACACGAGATCCGGGTGGGGAGCTTCATCTGTCACCGCCGGTCCCCGACCGGTCGACGAAGGCCCCGTCCACAGCGCTGGGGGGCGCGCGGGCGGGGCTTAGTCATGTCCTGACCAGGTCGGGACCGGCGGTCAGTCCCCACCCCGCTCCCGGGCCCACGGCGGCGCTCAGGACGGGCGGCGGTTGCCCTGCTCGTCCCAGTGCGCCTCGACCTTCTTGCTCGGCTGCACGCGCGGCGGCTCCCCCGGCATCTTCGGGTGGTCCGGCGGGTAGTTCAGCTCGACCGCGCCCTGCTCCTCCCACAGCGCCAGCAGCGGCTCCAGCGAGTACGCCGTGTCGTCGATCGTGGCCCACGCGTCGCCGTCGGCGTGCCGCTCGGGCACCGTGAACAGGTTGAGCTCCGCCGGGTCCGTGGTCGTGGCCAGCTCGCCCCAGGACAGCGGCGTCGACACCGGGGCGCCGGGCTGCGGACGCAGCGAGTACGCCGAGGCGATCGTGCGGTCGCGGCAGTTCTGGTTGAAGTCGATGAAGATGCGCTCGCCGCGCTCCTCCTTCCACCACTCGACCGTGACCTGGTCGTCGCGGGCCGCGAGCGCGCGACCGAAGGCGATCGCGGCGTGCCGCACGTCGACGAACTCCCACCGTGGCTCGATCCGGACGAAGACGTGGATGCCGCGGTTGCCGCTGGTCTTCGCGTAGCCGACCAGCCCGAGCTCCTCCAGGAGCTCCTTGGCGACTCCCGCGACACGGACGGCGTCGCCGAAGGTGGTGCCCGGCTGGGGATCCAGGTCCAGCCGCAGCTCGTCGGGGTGGTCGACGTCGGAACGGCGGACCGGCCAGGGGTGGAAGGTCAGCGTGCCCATGTGGGCGCACCACACCGGCACCGCGATCTCGGTCGGGCAGATCTCCTCGGCGGTGCGACCGCTGGGGAAGGTGATCTCGACCGACTCGAGGTAGTCGGGCGCCCCCTTCGGCACCCGCTTCTGGTAGAACGCGTCGGCGTCGCGGTCCTGCGGCCCGGTCGCCAGCTTCATGCCCGGACGGACCCCCGAGGTCCACCGCTCGAGCGCGGTCGGCCGGTCGCGCAGGGCTCGCATCAGACCGTCGTCCACGCTGGCGACGTACTGGGCCACCATCAGCTTGGTCACCTCCGGCGTGCGGTCCGTGGCCTCGTAGATCACGCGGTCGGGGCTGGAGACGCGCACCGCGCGCCCACCCGCCTCGACCTCCGCCGCAGGGGTCTTCGCCATGGCGACACGGTATCCGGAGGCGTCGACCGCGACAGGGACGTAGGTTGGTCGCCCGTGAACGAGATTCCGCTGTCGCCCGGGCTCACGGCCGACTCCTTCCGCGCGCCCGGCGAGGGCGAGGACGCCCCCGACCGGCTGCTCGGCTGGTTCGAGGCCGTGTCGCGCGGCTTCCTCCAGGGCCGGGTCAACGACGACTTCCGGACCCACGCGCGACGTCACCTGGTCGCCGACGACGTGCTGGTGCGCGGGGTGTGGCGCGAGCAGCCGACCCTGGGCTCGGCCCGGATACCGGTGGCGACGTTCAGCAGCTGGGACAAGACGATCAACGTCGGCCCCGGGCTGCTGCCGCTGCGCATGATCACCGACGCCACGGTCAGCCCGACCCACCGGCGGCGCGGGCTGCTGCGCCGTCTGATGACCGAGGACCTGCAGGACGCCGCCGACCGCGGCGTGCCGCTGGCCGCGCTCACCGTGTCGGAGGGCTCGATCTACGGCCGCTTCGGCTTCGGCCTGGCCACCCGGGCGCGGCACCTCGAGGTCGACACCACCGCCCGCTTCGCGCTGCGTACGCCGGTCGAGGGCGGCAGCGGCAGCGTGGAGCTGCTGGAGCCGGAGGAGGCGTGGCCGAGCGTCAGCGCGGTCTACGAGGCCTTCCACGCCTCGACCCGCGGCTCGGTCGGGCGCCCGGCCTTCTACCGGTCAGTGCTCACCGGAGCCTTCGACTTCGACGAGGGGCCCGACCGCAGGCTGCGCGCGGCGGTCCACGTCGACGCCGACGGCACGCCGGACGGCTACGTGCTCTACGCCCCCGGCAAGCGCGTGGAGGGCCACCAGGGCGTGGAGGTGCGCGACCTGGTCACCCTGAACCCGACCGCCTACCTGCGTCTGTGGCGCTTCCTCGCCGACATCGACCTCATCGACCAGGTCACCTGGAAGCACGCCCCCGTCGACGATCCGCTGCCCTGGGCCCTGGTCGACCCGTTCGTGGTCCGCACGGTGCTCGACACCGACCTGCTCTGGGTCCGTGTCCTCGACGTCGTCACCGCCCTGCAGGCCCGTGCCTGGGGCGCTGACGGCGAGGTCGTGCTGGAGGTCGAGGACCCTCTCGGCCACGCCGCCGGACGCTGGCACGTCGCCACCGCCGGTGGCCGCGCCACCGTCTCGCGCACGACGGCCGAGCCCGCCCTCCACCTGGCCGCCGACACCCTCGGCGCGCTCTACCTCGGCGGCGTCGGCATCGGCGTGCTGGCCTCGGCGGGCCGGATCGTCGGCGACACTGCCGCCGTGCGGACCTGGGCCGCGATGGCCGACGTCGGGCCGGCGCCGTACTGCGTGACGAGGTTCTGAGTGACGAGGTTCTGAGCCCGAGGACAGCCTCAGCTGTCGAGCCCCAGCAACGCCATCCGCGCCGCATGGTTCTCGGTCAGCCGGGTGAACATCCGGCCGATGGCGGTCAGGTCGAGGCCGGGGCGGTCGACACCGCCGGCGAGGAGGGCGGTCAGGGCGTCGCGGTCGGCGGCGACGCGCTGGGCCTGGGTGAGTGCCTCGCCCATCAACCGACGGCCCCAGAGCGCCAGGCGGCCCCCGACGGCCGGGTCGGCGGCGATGGTGGCGCGGACGCGGTCCACGACGAAGGCGGCGTGCTCCTCGCCGTACACCGAGGAGATCACCAGGTCGCGGGTGTCGGCGTCGAGGTAGGCGGCGATCTCGCGGTAGAAGTCGTTGGCGAGCCCGTCGCCGACGTAGGCCTTGACCAGACCCTCGAGCCAGTCGGCGGGGGCGGTGTGGGTGTGGAACTGGTCGATCGGCAGCCGGAAGGGGGCCATCGCGGCGAACGGGTCGGTGCCGAGCTCACGGATCCGCGCGTGCAGCGGCTCGACCTTGCCGAGCTCGGCGCTGGCCATCGTCGCGAGAGCCACCTTGTCCTCGAGCGTGGGCGCGAGCTTGGCGTCCTCGGCCAGCCGCTCGAACGCCGAGATCTCGCCGTAGGCGATCACCCCCAGCAGGTCGACCACGGCGTTGCGGTAGTCAGGGTCCTGGAAAGCCACGAGCAGGTCGTCGTCCTGCTCCTGGGCCGGGACGGGCTCCGCGGGCGTGTCGGACTCCGACAGAGATTCAGCCATGCGCGCATGCTACCGATAGACTCAGCGGGTCTAGCGCCGCCGAACGGCGGCCCGTATGTGCGCGGCTGCGTGTGAATCAGCCGCATCCGAAGCCCCAGTTGACCACGGTGAACGACACCAGCACTGGCTCGGACACA
>CAVVQW010000006.1:0-278688 GCA_963750435.1 uncultured Actinomycetota bacterium
TCGCCGACGCCTCCGAGGTCATCGCCCCGGCCGCGGAGGCTCCCGCCGCTCCTGAAGCCGCTCCTGCCGTGACTCCTGTCGTCCTCACCCGGGCCTCGGCCCGTCGCGCGGCCCGCAACCGTCGCCGCGTGCTGGGCGTGCTGACCGCGGTGCTGGCCGTCGTCGTCGCCCTCGCCGCCTTCGCGGTGCTGCCCTGGTGGACCGTGGCCGTGCCGGCCACGCTGGTCGTCAGCTTCCTCGTCGTCGCCCGCCTCTCGGTGCGCCGGATGCAGCAGGCCCGTGCCTCCGGCCCCCCGCGCCACCTCGGTCGCCGACCGGGTGCGCGAGTCCGCGCGCCGAGGTCGCGCCCACCGCCGCGGTCGACCAGCAGGCCGGCGCACATCGACGTCACCGAGCAGGCCCTGGCCCAGCTGACCGAGGACACCGCCGGTGCCGAGCGCGAGGACCTCGAGGCCGCCCTGGCCGACGACGGCTCGCTGTGGGACCCGCTGCCCATGACGCTGCCGACCTACGTCAACAAGGCCCGTGCCCGGCGTACGGTCCGGACGATCGAGCTCACCGGCATCAACAGCTCCGGCCACGACGACTCCGCCTCCGCCCTGGCCCGTGAGGCCGAGCACGACGCCGCCCAGGCCACCGCCCGCGCCGCCGAGACCGACGAGAGCCGCCGCAAGGTCGTCGGGGGCTGACCCCGATTCGGGACTCGGACGGTCCCGGTGGTAACTTCGTCCACGCGCTTTCGGGCGCATGGGGCTGTGGCGCAGTTGGTAGCGCGTCTCGTTCGCAATGAGAAGGCCAGGGGTTCGAATCCCCTCAGCTCCACCACCAAGGTCGCCTCCGGGCGGCCTTTCTGGTTTCCGCGGGGTGTCGAGAACCGAGGGGTAGTCCGAGACGTTCGGACCCTCGTACGGTGAGTAAGGGGTCCGAACGTCTCGGACTACCCGTTCACGGGTCCGGCCACGAGGTCCAGGGCGCGCTGGGCCATCGGCAGGGCCAGGAGGCGGTCGGCGGGGACCAGGCCGACGCGCGTACGCCGGTCGAGGAGGTCGTCGACGTCGACGGCCCCCTCGTGGCTGACGCCGAAGACCAGCTCGGCCAGGGTCACGCCGAGCGGGCCGGGGGCGAGCAGCTCGGCCTCGGCGAGGCCGGTGGCCCGGGTGGCGCTGGCGAGCACGAGCGGGGCCTCGGTGCCGAAGCGGCGCACCAGCCGGGCCGGGGCGGCGACCCGCGCCAGCTCCGGGCGCGGTGCGGCGCCGAGCAGGGGCAGGGCGCGGGTGCGGCACGGGGCGGCGGTCAGGCCGGTGGCGTCGACGGCGTCCTGCGCCATCCGGCGGTACGTCGTGAGCTTGCCGCCGACGACGGTCACGACCCCGGAGGGGGAGGTGAGCACGGCGTGCCGGCGGGACAGGTCGGCGGTCGAGCCGTCGGCGTCCAGCAGCGGCCGGAGCCCGGCGAAGGCGCCGACCACGTCCGTACGCCGCAGCGGGCGCTCCAGGGCGGCCCCCACGACGTCGAGCAGGAAGTCGATCTCGGGCTCGGTCGGCCGCGGCTCGTCGGGCACCTCGCCGTCGGTCTCCTCGTCGGTCAGGCCGACGTAGGCGGTGCCGTCGGGCTGGGGGAGCGCGAACACGAAGCGGCTGGTGGTCCCCGGGACGGGCACGGTGAGCGCGGCCTCGAGCCCGGGGAGGCTGGTGGAGCGGAGCACGAGGTGGGTGCCGCGCGAGGGCTTCAGACGCACCGAGTCCACCAGCGAGCCCGCCCACACCCCGGTGGCGTTGACGACGCCTCGGGCGTGGACCTCGTGGGTCGCCCCCGTGAGCTCGTCGCGCAGGGTGCCGCCCGAGCCGGTCAGCGAGAGCACCCGGGCGCGGGTGCGCACGTCCGCGCCGTACGCCGCCGCGGTGCGGGCCAGGCAGGTGACCAGCCGGGCGTCGTCCTCGAGCTGGCCGTCCCAGCCGAGCAGCCCGCCGCGCAGCCCGGAGCGGCGCAGCGCCGGCGCGAGGCGCAGGGCCTCCTCGCGGGAGACCCGGCGGGCGCGGGGGAGCGTCGCGACGCTGGTGCGGGCGCCGACCCGGAGCAGGTCGCCGGCCCGCAGACCGGCCGAGGCGAGCGCGGCCTGGGCGAAGGAGACGCCGGAGGTCAGGGGCAGCAGCATCGGCAGGGCGCGGGTGAGGTGCGGGGCGGTCGTCTCCATCAGGATCCCGCGCTCGACGGCGCTCTCGTGGGCCACGGCCACCTGCCCGTGGGCGAGGTAGCGCAGGCCGCCGTGCACGAGCTTGCTCGACCAGCGCGAGGTGCCGAACGCCACGTCGTGGGCGTCCACGGCCAGCACGGTCAGCCCGCGCGACACGGCGTCCAGGGCGACCCCGGCCCCGGTGACGCCCAGGCCGACCACGAGCAGGTCGACGCGGAGGGGGGCACCCACGAGGCCGGCCCGGAGGCGGGCCCCGTCCCCGGGACCGCGAGCGGGGTCCCCGGGAGCGACGGCGTGGCCGGTCACGGGGCGAGGTACCGCCGCACGAGCTCGACCAGCTCCCCGTCGAGGTCGGCGACCGTGGGTGCCTCGCCGGGCCCGGCCATCGTCGCCGCCGAGATCACGAAGCCGTGCGCGGCCAGCACCAGCGAGCGGGCCAGCAGCACCGGGTCGCCGGCGCGCACCTCGCCCAGGGCCTGTGCCTCGGCGATCCGTGCGGCGAGGCCGTCGAGGACGACGTCTTGGCTCCGGCCGCGCCGGTCGATCAGGTAGGGCAGCAGCTGCTCGGGGTCGACGTCGACGATGCGCCGGAAGAGCTCGTCCTCGCGCAGGGCGGCGACCGCCGCACCGAGCCGCTGGGCCAGCGCGTCCGCGCCGCCGTTCGCCCGACCCTCGGCCGTCGCGACCACCTGGTCGATCTGGGCGACCCACTCGCGGGTCATCAGGTCGGCCAGCACGGACTGCATGTCGGGGTAGGTGCGGTAGACGGTCATCCGCGAGACCTCGGCCCGGCGCGCGACGTCGGTGAGGGTGGCCCGCTTCCAGCCGACCGTCAGGATCACCTCACGGGCGGCATCCAGCAGCCGCTCTCTGTTACGAATAGACGTCATGTGTCACACTGTAACTCATGACGATCGAGATGCATCCCCAGCGCTGGGGTGACGCCGCCCGGGCCTCGGCCCTCCCCGCGAGCACCCGCGCCCTCGTCGAGGCCGCCTTCGGCGCCCGCAGCACGCCCGCCCGCGACGCCGTCGAGCTGCCCGAGCCCGAGCCTGCCCGCCGACCTGCTGGCTGCGCTGGGCGCCCTCGTCGGGGAGCAGCACGTGCTGACCGACGACGCGACCCGGCGGCTGCGCACCCGGGGGAAGTCGACGCCCGACCTGCTCAAGGCGCGCGGCGGCGACCTGACCGACGCCCCCGACGTGGTCGTCCGCCCCGGCACCCACGACGAGGTCGCCGCCGTGCTCGCGTGGGCCGTGGAGCACCACGTCGCGGTCGTCCCGTTCGGCGGCGGCACCTCGGTGACCGGGGGACTGGTCGCCCGTCGCGAGGGGTACGCCGGCCTGGTCAGCCTCGACCTGCTGCGCCTGGACCGCCTGCTCGCGGTCGACGAGGTCTCGATGACCGCCCGTCTCGAGCCCGGGATGCGGGGCCCGCAGGCCGAGGCCGCGCTGGCCGGGCACGGCCTGACGCTGGGCCACTTCCCGCAGTCGTTCGAGCACGCCTCGATCGGCGGCTTCGCCGCGACCCGGAGCAGCGGCCAGAACAGCGCCGGCTTCGGCCGCTTCGACCAGATGGTCGTCGGCCTGCGGGTGGCCACGCCGATCGGCGAGCTGCGCCTCGGCTCCTCGCCCGCGAACGCCGCGGGCCCCGACCTGCGCCAGCTGGTGCTGGGCTCGGAGGGGACGCTCGGGGTGATCACCGAGGTCACCGTGCGCGTGCGCCGGCGAGCCGTCGAGACGGCGTACGACGCGTGGCGCTTCGCGTCCTTCGCCGTCGGCCAGGACGCGATGCGCCGGCTGGCCCAGCAGCAGCTGCTGCCCACGATCATCCGGCTCTCCGACGAGACCGAGACGGCGCTGAACCTGGCCAGCCACTCCAACGTCGGCGGCGAGGGCGCCACCGGCTGCCTGATGGTCGTGGGCCACGAGGGGGACGTGCAGTCCGTGGTCGAGCGCCGTGCCCGGGTGGCCGCCGTGCTGACCGACCTGGGCGGCGAGCCGCTCGGTGAGGAGCGCGGTCGGGCCTGGCTCGAGGGCCGCTTCGACGCGCCGTACCTCCGCGACGCGATGCTCGACGCGGGCGTGCTGGTCGAGACCCTGGAGACCGCGACCTTCTGGTCCGGCGCCGAGGGGCTGCACGCCGAGGTGAGCGCTGCGTTGCGGGCGAGCCTGGGGGAGGGCGCGCTCGTGCTCTGCCACGTGTCGCACGTCTACGAGACCGGGTGCTCGCTCTACTTCACCGTGGCCGCCCCGCAGGGCGAGGACCCCCTGGCCCGGTGGCTGGATGCGAAGGCCGCGGCCTCCGACGCGATCGTCGCGGCCGGGGCCACCATCACCCACCACCACGCCGTCGGGTCCGACCACGTCGCCTGGCTGGCCCGCGAGATCGGGCCCGTGGGGGTCGCGGTGCTGCGGGGGGTCAAGGCCACGACGGACCCCACCGGCATCCTCAACCCGGGGGTGCTCGTCCCGTGAGGTGATCACAACTGGGTCACAGCCCGGCCCGGGGTCTGGCGCCGCGGGCCATCCCTATCCAGGATGCGAGACCTGCGGTCTTCTCGGGCTCGCGCCGCACGACCTGTGCGGCGCGCGTGCGCTGAGGGCCGGATCCTCCTCGGAAAGGACCCTCATGCCCCACACGTCCACACGCCGACGGGCCGCGATCGCGGTCTCCGCGGCCGGACTCGTGCTCGGCGCCGCGGCCACCGGCCCGGCGTACGCCGCACTCTCGCAGCCCGGTGAACCCGGTGCCGGCGATCCCCCCAAGACCTCCTCGGCGCGCTCGCTCGGCGCGCACGACGAGGCACTCCTGGCCGACGCCGAGTCGGCGGGCGACCGCCGGGTGACCCTGCTGGTCTCCACCGACCAGGGACAGGCCAAGAACGTGGCCGCCCGCCTGGACGGCCTCGGCGGCACGGTGACCCGACGCTTCGACAAGGTCGGCTTCATGGTCGTCTCGGTGCCGACCTCGAAGGTCCGTGGCGCCGCGAAGCTCCCGGGCGTCAGCGCCGTCGACCTCGACGAGTCCGTCCCGCTGCCCGACCCGCGCGTGACCAACACCGGCCCGCGGGCCAAGGCCCAGGCCGCCGCCGTCGGCGGGCCCGGGAAGAGCACGCCCGACGCCAACCCCTACATGCCCACCGACGAGACCGGCGCGGTCGCCTTCAAGAAGGCGCACCCGACGTGGGACGGCCGCGGCGTGACCATCGGCATCCTGGACAGCGGCGTCGACCTCGACCACCCCGCCCTGGCCAAGACCACCACCGGCGCGCGCAAGATCGTCGACTGGGTGACCGCCACCGACCCGATCCTGGACGGCGACCTGACCTGGCGCCGCATGGACACCGCGGTCACCGGCCCCGCCTTCGACATCGCCGGTGCCTCGTGGAAGGCCCCCGCCGGGGCGTTCACGTTCAACCTGTTCCGCGAGAGCATCACCGCCGCCAGCGAGCCCGCTGGCGACGTGAACCGCGACGGTGACACCACCGACGCGTTCGGCATCCTCTACCGCGCCAGCGACCACGCGATCTGGGTCGACACCGACCAGGACGACGACTTCACCGACGAGACCCTGATGCGTCCCTACAAGGACGGCTTCCAGGTGGGCCACTTCGGCCAGGACAAGCCCGGCACCGAGATCGTCGAGTCGATGCCGTTCACCGTTGAGTACCGCGAGGACGTCGACCTCTCGCCGTACGGCGGAAGCTTCGTCGGCAAGGTCGCCGACTTCGTCAACATCGGCCTCGTCGAGGACGCCCACGGCTCCCACGTCGCCGGCATCACGGCGGCCAACGGCCTGTTCGGCGGGAAGATGGACGGCGAGGCCCCCGGGGCCTCGCTGGTCTCCTCCCGCGCCTGCACCTGGGGCGGAGGCTGCACCGCGGCCGCGCTCAGCACCGGCATGGCCGACCTGGTGATCAACCGCAAGGTCGACGTGGTGAACATGTCGATCGGCGGGCTGCCGGCGCTCAACGACGCCAACAACGCCCGCTCGCAGCTCTACGACCGCCTGATCTCCGACTACGGCGTGCAGCTGTTCATCTCGGCCGGCAACAGCGGCCCGGGCCTGAACACCATCGGCGACCCGTCGGTGGCCACCGACGTCGTCAGCGTCGCGGCCGGGGTCAGCAAGGAGACCTGGCGAGCGAACTACGGCTCGGTCGTGGCCAAGGACCAGAACCTCTTCCCGTTCTCCTCCCGCGGTCCGCGCGAGGACGGCGGCGCCAAGCCCAACCTGACGGCTCCCGGCTCGGCGATCTCGACCGTGCCGCGGTGGCTGAAGCTGCCCGACGTGGCCGAGGCGGGCTACACCCTGCCCATCGGCTACGCCATGTTCAACGGCACCTCGATGGCCTCGCCCCAGGCAGCGGGCGCCGCGGCACTGCTCTACTCCGCCGCGTTCGCCACCGACCGCGGCGTGACGCCTGCCCAGCTGCGGCGCGCGCTCTACACCAGCGCCGACTTCCTGGACGACATCCCGGCCGAGGGCCAGGGCAACGGCTTCACCGACGTGCCCGCCGCGTGGAAGCTGCTCGCGGGCGGCCAGATCGCCCCGCGCAGCTACAGCGTCAGCGCGCCCGTGTGCACCCCGCTGTCGGACTTCCTGGCCACCCCCGGCAAGGGCACCGGCGTCTACAACCGTTGCGCCGTCGGTGAGGGCGGCCAGCGCGTCGGCCGGACCAAGAGCTACAACGTCAAGGTCACGCGCACCAGCGGTCCGGCGGGCAACCTCGCCCACCAGGTCAGCTGGCTGGGCAACGACGGCACCTGGAGCGCCCCCAAGACGGTGCGCCTCGGGCTCGGCAAGGCCACCACGATCCCGGTGAAGGCCACCCCCGACGACCAGGGCGCCCACGCCGCGATCATGCGGCTCGACGACCCGACGACCGCCGGGGTCGACACCGAGGTGCTCAACACCGTGGTCGCGGCCGCGGTGCCGCGCGCCCCGGCGTACGGCGCCTCGTGGTCGGGGTCGGTGGACCGCAACTCCACCACCAGCCACTTCGTCACCGTGCCCGAGGGCACGAAGGCGCTGCAGCTGAACCTGACCGGCATCGCGACCGGCAGCCAGACGCGGATGCTGGCCATCGACCCGTACGGCGTTCCCGTCGGGACGACGGCGAGCACCGCCTGCTACACCAACTTCTCCGACATCTCGGTGTGCAACCCGACGTCGCGGGCGGTGGAGGACCCGCTGCCCGGTGTCTGGGAGGTGGAGGTCGAGGCCCGGCGCACGTCGCGGAGCCTGCAGAACCCGTTCACCGTCAGCACCTCGGTGCAGGCCGTGACGGTCGACCCGGAGACGGTCGAGCTGCCCTCGGTCGTGGCCGGGCAGTCCGCTCCGGTCACCTGGGCGCTGGAGAACCAGCTGGCGCCCGTCACGGTGACCGGCCGCGGTGGTCCGCTCGGCAGTGCCAAGGTCGCGAAGCCGACCATCGCCGACGGCCAGGTGCAGCAGTACGACGTGGTCGTGCCCGAGGGCGCGAGCAAGCTCGACGTGGCGATCGGCAGCACCAGCGACCGGGCCGCGGACCTCGACCTGACCGTCGAGCTCGACGGCGCCGTCGTGGCGACCTCGGCCGACGGTGACTCCGAGGAGTCGGTGAGCATCCCGTCGCCGGAGGCGGGCACCTACACCGTCGTCGTCGACGGCTACTCCGTGCCGTCGGGCAGCACGACGTACGACTACCGGGACGTGTTCTACAGCCCGGCGCTCGGCAGCGTCACCGTTCCGTCGACGCCCACGCGGCTCGGTGCGGGCGGAACGGCGAAGCTCACTGGCGCGGTCGTGGCGAAGTCCTCCCCGGCAGCCGGCCGTGAGCTGTTCGGCGAGATGACGGTCGTCACCAGCGAGGGCGCCACCGTCGGTCGGGGCAACGTCTCGATCGGGGCGGTCACGGCCCGCTAGGCAGCCAGCAGGAGCAGCACCAGCAGAACCGACGGGCCACCGTGCGACGCACGGTGGCCCGTCGGCGTCCCCGCGGCCGCGACCCCTGCCGCACGGAGGACCCGGCCAGCGGGCTCAGCCCGGTGCCGGATCGAGTCGGGTGACCACGAACGGGGTGCTCTGCTGGCAGGTCGTCAGGGTGCCGGGGGAGGGCGTCCCCACCACGACCACCCGGCTGCCCGGACGGGCGCCGGCCACGTCGGGACCGAGCAGCAGCCAGCTGCGGCCACCCTCCTGGAGCAGCAGGCACCCCGCCTCCACGCCGGCCGCCAGCACGCCGGTCAGGGTCCTGTCGGCTCGGGGCTTGCCGGACGGGTCCGGGGGCAGGCGGTCGTCGGGCAGGCCGGGGGTCGGGCCGGTGGCCGGATCGGTGGGCAGATCGGTGGGCAGGTCGGTGGGCGGGCCCGAGGTCGGGCCGGTGGTCGACGGGTCGGCCGCGGCCGGTCCGACGCCGCCGCCGTCGCCGCACGCGGCGAGGAGCGGGAGGAGGAGGAGGGTCGTGAGGACGACGAGGGGGAGGCGCACCCCGGTCCGACGCGGGCGAGCCGCGCGTGGTTCCGCCGCGGGCGTGTGCCGGCGAGGTGTGCCGTGCACGGGGGCGGGTACGAAGTCGTCCATGAGCACCAGTGAACGCGAGACCCCGGCCGCCCTCAACGGCCTGATGCTGATGGCGGCGGTCGTGTCGGCGGTGAGCGGGCTGCTCTACGGCTACGACACCGGCATCATCTCCGGCGCGCTGCTGCAGATCGGCAAGGAGTTCGACACCGGCAACGCGATGGAGCAGTCCATCGCGGCCGGCATCCTGCTCGGGGCGGTGGTCGGAGCGCTCACCTGCAGCCTGCTCTCGGAGCGGATGGGCCGGCACCGCACCATCCTGCTGATCTGCGGGGTCTTCGTCGTGGGCAGCCTGACCTGCTCGGTCGCCCCCACGGCCCTCACCCTGGCGCTCGCCCGGGTGCTGCTCGGCTTCGCCGTGGGTGGGGCCACCCAGACCGTCCCGATGTACGTCGCCGAGCTCGCCCCGGCGCGCCTCCGCGGCCGCCTGGTGCTGTGCTTCCAGCTCGCCATCGGGGTCGGCATCGTGATCGCGACCCTGGTCGGCGCCACCGAGTCGGTGGACTGGCGGATCTCGATCGGGGCGGCCGCCGTGCCGGCCCTGGTGATGCTGGTGCTCCAGCTGCGGCTGCCCGAGAGCCCGCGCTGGCTGGTCAAGAAGGACCGTCGTGACGACGCGCGCGAGGTGCTCGAGCGGGTCCGGGCCGAGGGCTACGACATCGACGAGGAGCTCGCGGGCATCGTCGAGCTGGAGGAGCGCAAGCAGGAGACCAGCGCGCGCGACCGGGGCTGGGGCGGCCTGCGCCGGCCCTGGGTGCGTCCGGCGCTGGTCGTGGGCTGCGGGATCGCGGCCTTCACCCAGCTGTCCGGGATCGAGATGATCATCTACTACGCGCCCACCATCCTGACCGACAACGGCTTCTCCACCACCGCCGCGCTGCGCGTCAGCGTGGCCCTGGGCGTGACCTACCTGGTGATGATGGTCGTGGGCCTGGCCATCGTCGACCGGGTGGGCCGCCGGCGGCTGACCCTGGTGATGGTGCCGGGCGCGGCGGTCGCCCTGTTCGTCCTCGGCGCCCTGTTCGTCACCGGCAACGCGGGCCGCGACCAGGTGCCCTTCGTGATCACCTGCCTGGTGGTGTTCATGTTCTTCAACGCCGGGGGGCTGCAGCTGATGGGCTGGCTGACCGGCTCGGAGATCTACCCGCTCGCGGTGCGCGGCGCCGGCACCGCCGTGCAGTCCGCGACGCTGTGGGGCACCAACCTGCTGATCACCCTCACGCTGCTGACGATGATCGACCTGTTCGGCGTCGGTCAGGTGTTCTGGATCTACGGCCTGCTCAACGTCGCGGCCTGGGTGTTCGTCTTCCTCCGGCTGCCCGAGCTGACCGGGCACAGCCTCGAGGGGATCGAGAAGCGGCTCCAGGACGGGCGGTTCAAGCCGAAGGACTTCGCCGAGGCCTCCTAGGCTCGCCCCATGTCCGCCCCCCAGACCCGCACGGCCCGCCTGAGCCCCACCACGGCCGCCGTCCTCCTCGCCCTGCCCGGGCTGCTGCTGTTCGCCGCCGGGTGGTTCCACCCGCAGCACCTGAACGCCGGCACCGCCCACCGCTGGTGGAGCCTGCACGTGCCGGGGATGGTGGTCTTCCCGCTCGTGGGCCTGTCGATGGCCCTGCTCTTCCGCGGTCGCCGCGACCCGGTGGCCGTCGTGGCCGTGCTGGCGTCGTTCGTCTACGCGACCTTCTACAACGCCCTCGACGTGCTCAGCGGCATCGGCGCCGGCTGGGTGACCTCGCGGCTGCCGGCGGGGTCGCCGCGCCCCGACGAGGTGCGCTCGATCTTCGCGATCGGCACCCCGCTGGGCGAGATCGGGTCCTACGCCCTGATCCTCGCGGCGGTCGTGATCGCCGGCGACGCCCTGCTGCGCCTGGGCGTCCGGGGGGCCGTGGGCCTGCTGCTCGTGCCCGGGGCGCTGCTCGTCCACGTGGACCACATCTACGCCCCCTGGGGGGCCCTGGGGATGGCCCTGCTCGGCGTCGGTACCGGTCTGATCTACCTGGCCCGGTTGTCAACTGCGACGTCGACAAAAAATTCTCTGATCTAGTCCAGAAGGACTATGTCCGTTTTGCTGGCATTGACGTAGCGTTTCTGTCACCGGGATGGGACCTGGGTCACACAGAGGGAGACGACATGACGGAGATGGCACCGACTTCGGTCTGGATGATGGGCCTGCTCGGCCTGCTCGTCGTCGCGTTCGCGATCGGGCGGATCGTCCTCCTCGAGCTCAGCCTGCACCGCGCCACCGGGGCCGTGGCCCCCGTGGTCGCGCTCCCCGAGATGGCCAGCGGCACCCCCGCCGCGGCCTGACCCACCGCACACGAACCGGCCGATGCTCGGGCCGGGTCCGGTCGTCGGCTAGATCCAGCGCTTGAACCACATGCGCTCGACCCACTCGCGGTTGGTCACGACCTGGTCGGTCCAGATCGGCCAGAACCACGCGAAGGCGAGCAGCGTCAGCACCACCACCGAGCCGGCCGCGGCCGTGCCGAGGGTGCGGCGTACGACGCTCGCGTCACGGCGCCCGATCATCTCGCCGATCAGCAGGGTCGCGCCGAGCACGAGGAACGGCAGCGACATCGAGGCGTAGTAGCTGAAGATCGGGCGGTCGTCGTAGCGGAACCACGGCAGCCACGTGGCGACCACGCCGACCACGACCAGGCCGTAGCGCCAGTCGCGGCGCGCCACCCACATCACCAGCGACCACAGCAGCGCCACCGTCCCGAACCACCACACGACCGGGTTGCCGAGGAGCAGCACCTGGCGCAGGCAGGTCGACCCGGCCGCGGCCGCGCAGCCCTGGGCCCCCGGCGCGATGTCGAGCTGGGAGTCCACGCCCACCGGCCGGTTCAGCACCAACCAGCCCCAGGGGTTGGACTGGTAGACGTGGGTGCTCTGGTTCAGGAAGCCGGTGTGGAACGAGTAGACGTCGTGGTGGTAGTGCCACAGCGAGCGCAGCGACTGCCACAGCTCGGGGAAGAACCCGTGAGCGTCGGTCTTGAGGTAGCTGCCCCAGTACGGGCCGTACTGCGTGTCGGACAGCGAGGCCTCGTAGACGCCCGCGTGCAGCAGCCAGCCGGTCCAGCTGAGCAGGTAGATCACCAGGGGCAGCACGACGACGTAGCCCACGGCCGGTAGAGCGTCGAGCAGGGCCGACTTCACCGCCGCCCGGCGTACGCCGAACGAGCGGCGGGCCCCGGCGTCCCAGGCCCACATCAGCAGCCCGAACGCCGCCAGGGGGAACAGCGCCGACCACTTGGTGCTGATCGCCAGGCCCCAGAAGACACCGGTCGCCAGCCGCCACGGGCGCCACAGCACGAGCGGCCCCCAGGCGGAGGCGTCCAGGCGGGTGCCCTCGCCGATCCTGGCGGCGAGCCGGGCGCGGCCCCAGTCGCGGTCGGCCACCATGCAGCTGACCGCGCAGAGCAGGAAGAACGCCAGGAAGATGTCGAGCAGCGCCAGCCGGGAGAGCACCAGCTGCTGGCCCTCGAAGCACATCAGGAGGCCGGCCACGAGCCCGAGCAGCGTGGAGCGGGTGACCCGGCGGGCCAGCCGGATCATCACCATCACCATCAGGGTGCCGGCGATCGCCGAGGCGACCCGCCAGCCCAAGGGGTTCATCCCGAACGCGGCCTCGCCCAGCGCGATCAGCCACTTGCCGACCTCGGGGTGCACCACCATCTCCGGGGTGCCGGTCCACTGGCCCGTGGTGCGGCCGGCCAGGATCTGCTCGTTGGCCTTCTCGACGTAGTTCTGGGCGTAGCCGAAGTGCAGCAGCGACCACGCGTCCTTGGCGTAGTAGGTCTCGTCGAACAGGAAGGCCCGGGGCTTCCCGAGGTCCCACAGCCGCAGGAACCCGGCGAGCAGGGTCACCGCGAGGGTGCCCACCCAGGCGACGACGGGGTCGGCGTCGTGCGCCCGCAGACGCGCCCGCACCGAGGCCGCGGGGACGGTGTCGCCCTGGGCGGTGCGGGAGAGTCCGGCGGAGCGCTCGAGGCGGACGGGGATGCTCACGACGGCAAGGCTACGGCTGCGATGATCGACCGCATGAGCGAACCGCCCGACACCCAGGCCGCCTCCGAGGGCGTGCTCGTCCTGGCCGGCACGCCGATCGGGCGGCCCGACGACGCCTCGCCGCGCCTGGCCGCCGAGCTCGCCGGCGCCGACGTCGTGGCGGCCGAGGACACCCGCCGGCTGCGCCGGCTGACCCAGGACCTCGGCATCGAGGTCGGCGGCCGGGTGGTCTCCTACTTCGAGGGCAACGAGCACCTGCGCACGGCCTCGCTGCTGGAGTCGATGCTGGCCGGCGCCCGCGTCGTGCTGGTCACCGACGCCGGCATGCCCAGCGTCTCGGACCCCGGCTTCCGCCTGGTCGCCGCCGCCGTCGAGCGGGGGGTCCGGGTGACCAGCATCCCCGGCCCCTCGGCCGTGCTGACCGCGCTGGCGGTCTCCGGCCTGCCGGTGGACCGGTTCTGCTTCGAGGGCTTCCTGCCGCGCAAGCCCGGCGAGCGGTCCCGGCGCCTGGTCTCGATCTCCGACGACCAGCGCACGATGGTCTTCTTCGAGGCGCCGCACCGCACCCACGCGGCCCTGCTCGCGATGGCCGAGGCCTTCGGGGGCGACCGCCGCGCGGCGGTCTGCCGCGAGCTGACCAAGACCCACGAGGAGGTACGCCGCGGACCGCTCGCCGACCTCGCGGCCTGGGCGGAGCCCGGCGTACGCGGTGAGGTGACGGTGGTCGTCGAGGGTGCACCGGCGCCGGAGGCCGTCACCGACCCCGAGACCCTCGCCGCGCTGGTGGCGGGGGAGGAGTCCGTGGGGGTGCCGCGCAAGCAGGCCATCGTCGACGTCGCCAAGCGCGCCGGGGTGCCCAAGCGGGTCGTGTACGACGCGGTGCACCGCTCGTGACCGGCGCCGCCGCGGTCCTCCCCGAGGGTCGTCCCGCGCTGCCGGAGCCGCTGCCGCACCCGGTGGTGGACAACCACTGCCACCTCGACACCACCCGCGGGGCCGACGAGCCGGCGCTGGCCGTCGCCGACGCGCTCGCCCTGGCCGCCTCGGTCGGGGTCACGCGGATCGTCCAGATCGGCTGCGACCTGCCGGGCGCCCGGTGGGCCGTGCAGACCGCGCTGGCCCAGGACCAGGTCGTGGCCGGCGTCGCGCTCCACCCCAACGAGGCGCCCCTGCTGCACGCGGCCGGTCGGCTCGACGACGCCCTGGCCGAGATCGAGTCGCTGGCCCGCAGCAGCGACCGGGTGCGGGCGATCGGGGAGACCGGCCTCGACCACTTCCGCACCGGCGAGGAGGGCCGCGACGCCCAGCGCGCCTCGTTCCGGGCCCACGTCGAGCTGGCGACCGCCCTGGACCGCACCCTGGTGATCCACGACCGCGACGCCCACGACGACGTGCTCGCCCTGCTCGACGAGGTCGGCCCGCCCGAGCGCTGGGTGATGCACTGCTTCTCCGGCGACGCCGCCTTCGCCCGGGCCTGCCTGGACCGGGGTGCCTACCTGTCCTTCGCCGGCACCGTCACCTTCAAGAACGCCGAGCCCCTGCGCGAGGCGTTGCGGGCCACCCCGCTGGACCGCGTGCTCGTCGAGACCGACGCGCCGTACCTCACGCCGGTGCCCCACCGCGGCCGCGTCAACGCCTCCTACCTGGTGCCCCTCACGGTGCGGTCGATGGCGGCCACGCTGGGGGTCGGGGTGGAGGACCTGTGCCGCTCGATCGCGGCCGCCACCGACGCCGCGTTCGGTGGCTCGTGGGGCGCTCCGGGGGTGTGAACCGGCTCACGGCGGGCTTGTGAACACGCGCACGATCTCCGCCCGGCACCTCGGCGTGTCGACCGGACCCCCCGTTCCCGCCCCCACCCACGGGTTTGCTATGGGCCCCCGGTTCTGCCTAGGGTCGGGCGCTGTTGGCCGGAAGCGGGGCGCTGTGCGTCTCATCCGGTGAGCGCCTCCGGGGGGAGCCGCGACGCAGGTCCCGACCGGACCCGATGCGGCCCAGGTGCCGCCGGACCCGTGGTCCGGGATCTGCGAACATCGGAGAACCGTGCGCGCTCGACTCACGCACCTCAGCACGAGGAAGACCCTGATCGGCGGCCTGGTGGCCGCGATCGTGATCGCCCTGGTCGCCACCGGCACCGCCTACGCGACCATGTCCAAGACCGTGACCGTCTCCGTCGACGGTCAGCAGAAGACCGTCCGCACCTTCGCCGGCACCGTCGGTGAGGTCCTGGCCGGCGAAGGCATCAAGACCGGCCTCCACGACTCCGTCGTACCGAGCGCCCAGAGCCCCGTCAACGACGGCAGCGCGGTCGCCGTGCGCCTCGGTCGCCCGCTCGAGCTGAGCGTCGACGGCGACAAGCGCACCCTGTGGACCACCGCCACCACGGTCTCCACCGCGCTGTCCCAGCTCGGCGTCCGCTTCGGCAGCGCCGCGCTCTCGGTGAGCCGCAGCGCCACCATCGACCGCTCGGGCATGGCCCTGGCGATGACCACGCCCAAGAGCGTCAGCGTCAAGCTGGGCTCGGGCAAGGAGACCCGGCACAACGTGCCGGTCGCCACCGTGGGCCAGCTGCTGACCAAGCTGGACGCCGGCGTCGACCGCAACGACGTCGTCCGCCCCTCGCGCAGCGCCGCGCTGACCGACGGGACCCGCGTCGTGGTCACCAAGATCGGCGTCCGCACCAAGCGCGTCGCAGCCGAGCCGATCCCGGCCGGTGTCGAGAAGCAGGACGACGACACCCTCGCCGAGGGTGACACCACGACCGTGCGCCGAGGCGTCGACGGCGTCCGCGACGTGACCTACCGCGTGCGCTTCCGCAACGGCGAGGTCGTCGCCCGCGACGTCGTGCGCTCGCGCACCGTGCGCCAGCCGGTCTCCTCGATCGTCAAGATCGGGACCAAGGTCGAGCCCGCAGCGCCGGCCACCCCGTCGTCATCGGCCAACGGCTCGATCTGGGACCGGATCGCCTCGTGCGAGTCCGGCGGCAACTGGGCCACCAACACCGGCAACGGCTACTACGGCGGCCTGCAGTTCAGCCAGAGCACGTGGTCGGCGTACGGCGGCTCGGGTCGTCCCGACCAGAACAGCCGTGAGCAGCAGATCGCGATCGCCGAGAAGGTCGCCGCGGCCGAGGGTGGCTACGGCGCCTGGCCCGTGTGCGGCTCCTGAGGCCGACGCCTAGGCTCCTCACGTGAGCAACCCCTCTTCCGCCGGACCGAGACTCCTCGGTCCGGCGGAAGTGCGTTCGCTGGCGGCCGCGCTCGACCTGCGCCCCACCAAGCAGCGCGGCCAGAACTTCGTGATCGACGCCAACACCGTGCGCCGCATCGTGCGCGACTCGGGCGTCGGCCCCGACGACGTGGTGCTGGAGGTCGGCCCCGGCCTGGGGTCGCTGACCCTGGCCCTGCTCGAGGTCGCGGAGCGCGTGGTGGCCCTCGAGATCGACCCGGTGCTGGCCGACGCCCTGCCGGCGACGATCGCCGACCGCGCCCCCGACCAGGTCGACCGCTTCCAGGTCGTGCTCGCCGACGCGCTGCGGGTCGCCGAGGTGCCGGGCCCGGCGCCCACGGCCCTGGTCGCCAACCTGCCCTACAACGTCTCGGTGCCCGTGCTGCTGCACCTCCTGGCCCTGCTGCCCTCCCTCGAACGCGGCCTGGTGATGGTGCAGTCCGAGGTCGCCGACCGGCTCGCCGCGCGTCCCGGCTCCAAGGTGTACGGCGTCCCGTCGGTCAAGGCCGCGTGGTACGCCGACGTGCGCCGCGCCGGCGCCATCGGCCGCAGCGTCTTCTGGCCGGCGCCCAACGTCGACTCCGGGCTGGTGGCCTGGACGCGACGCGACCCGCCGACCACCCTGGTCACCCGCGAGCAGGTGTTCGCGGTGGTCGACGCGGCCTTCGCCCACCGGCGCAAGGCCCTGCGCCCCTCCCTGCGCGAGCTCGCCGGCTCCGCCGAGCTCTCCGAGCAGGCGCTGGCGCGGGCCGGGATCGACCCGATGACCCGGGGCGAGCAGCTCGGGCTCGACGACTTCGTCCACCTCACCGAGTGCCTGCTGCAGGAGGCCCGCCCGTGACCGCCCCCGTCCAGCCGCCCGCCTTCCCACCGGCCGTGACCGTGCGGGCCGCGGCGAAGGTCAACCTCGTGCTGGTCGTCGGTCCGGCCCGCGCCGACGGCTTCCACCCGCTGGACACCGTCTACCAGGCGATCAGCCTGTACGACGACGTGCGCGTCACCGAGGCCGACGCGTGGAGCGTGTCGGTCACGCCGATCGGCGATGTCGACTGCTCCGGCGTACCCCTCGACGAGGCGAACATCGCCCTGCGCGCCGGCCGCCTGCTCACCGCGCACCACGGCACCGCCGGTGCCGCCCACGTCGAGATCCACAAGGGCATCCCGGTGGCCGGGGGGCTGGCCGGCGGCAGCGCCGACGCCGCCGCCACCCTGGTCGCGCTCGACCGGCTGTGGGACCTCGGCACCACCGACGACGACCTGCTCGCCCTGGCCGCCGAGCTCGGCAGCGACGTGCCGTTCGCTCTCCTCGGCGGCAGCGCCCACGGCCTCGGCCGCGGCGAGCTGGTGGAGCCCGTGGCCGACGAGGGCAGCTACTGGTGGGTGGTGGTGCCCAGCGAGCAGGGCCTCTCGACTCCCGCGGTGTACGCCGAGCTCGACCGGCTCGCCGCGACCTCACCCGACCACGGATCGAGCAGCCGCGGCTCCGCCAGCCACGGCTCGGCGGCCATGGTCGCGGCGCTGGAGGGCGGCGACGCCGCGGCGGTGGCCGCGTCCCTGCGCAACGACCTCGAGGCGCCGGCCTTCTCGCTGCGACCCGAGCTGGCACGGCGCGTGGCGCTGGTCGCCGCGCACACCGGCGGCCCCGTGCTGCTGTCCGGCTCGGGCCCCACGCTGGTGGCCGCCAGCGCCGACCAGGACACCGCCCGGGAGGCGCGCGCCGCCCTGCTGGAGGCGGGTCTGGACGTCGTGCACGTGGCCACTGGTCCGGTCGCCGGGGCCCACGTGGTGGAGTACGTCTGATGGCCAACCTGGTGAACCTCGAAAAGGTCTCGAAGTCCTACGGCGTCCGCATCCTGCTCGACGAGGTCAGCCTCGGTGTCGGCGAGGGCGAGCGCATCGGGATCGTCGGGCGCAACGGCGACGGCAAGACCACCCTGCTGAACCTGATGGCCGGGCGGGAGACGCCCGACACCGGGCGGGTCTCGACCAACCGCGGCCTCACGATCGGCTACCTCGACCAGCGCGACCTGCTCGACGACACCCACACCGTGCGCGAGGTCGTGCTGGCCGGCCGGGCCGACCACGAGTGGGCCGCCGACGCGCGCGCCCGCCAGATGGTCGAGGTGCTGCTCGCCGGCATCGCGCTGGACCGCGAGGTCCACGGGCTCTCCGGCGGTGAGCGGCGCCGCTGCTCGCTGGCCCGGCTGCTGCTGGCCGACGACGACCTGCTGATCCTCGACGAGCCCACCAACCACCTCGACGTGGAGGCCGTGGCCTGGCTGGCGACGTACCTCCAGGAGCGCCAGCGGGTCCGGCGTACGTCAGCGCTGGTGGTGGTCACCCACGACCGCTGGTTCCTCGACGAGGTCTGCGACCGCACCTGGGAGGTGCACCCCGCGGCCAACGGCGCCGGCGTGGTCGACTCCTACGACGGCGGGTACGCCGCGTTCGTGCTGGCCCGCGCCGAGCGTCAGCGCCAGGCCTCGGCCTCGGAGCAGCGTCGGCAGAACCTCGTGCGCAAGGAGCTGGCCTGGCTGCGCCGCGGCGCCCCGGCCCGCACCTCGAAGCCGAAGTTCCGCATCGACGCCGCCAACGAGCTGATCGAGGACGTGCCGCCGCCGCGCGATCGCCTCGAGCTGCAGAAGTTCGCCACCCAGCGCCTGGGCAAGGACGTCGTCGACCTCGAGCACGTCGACCTCACCCGCGGCACCCGCGAGCTGCTGCGCGACGCCACCTGGCGCCTGGGACCCGGTGACCGGGTCGGCGTGGTCGGCGTCAACGGGGCCGGCAAGAGCAGCGTGCTCGGCCTGGTGGCCGGCACGCTCGAGCCCGACCGCGGCAAGGTCAAGCGGGGTCGCACGGTGGCGCTGGAGCACCTCACCCAGCAGGTGCCGGCCGAGGACCCCGACGCGCGCGTGCTGCCCGCGATCGAGGACGTCCGCCGGGTCACCCGCACGGCGACCGGCCAGGACGTCTCGGCTTCCTCGATGCTCGAGAGGTTCGGCTTCACCGGCGACAAGCTCACCACCCGCATCGGCGACCTCTCCGGTGGCGAGCGGCGTCGCTTCCAGCTGCTCAAGCTGCTGCTGGCCGAGCCCAACGTGCTGCTGCTCGACGAGCCCACCAACGACCTGGACATCGACACCCTGAACGTCGTCGAGGACTTCCTCGACAGCTGGCCCGGCACGCTGGTCGTGGTCTCCCACGACCGGTACTTCCTCGAGCGCGTCACCGACGCCACCTGGGCGCTCACCGGCGACGGCACCCTGTCGATGCTGCCCGGCGGCGTCGAGCAGTACCTCCAGGAACGCAAGGACCAGGGCCGCGACAACGCCGCCCAGGCCCGCACCGACGCCGCCGAGGCGCGCGCCACCAGCCGAGACGGCGCCCGCGTCCGCCGAGACGGCGCCCGTGTCCGCCGAGACGGCGCGGATGTTCCGCGAGACGGCGCGGATGTCCTGCGAGACGGCGCGGATGTCCCGCGAGACGGCGCGGATGTTCGCCAGGACGGCGCGAAGGGTCCGGCTCCGGTGAAGGCGAAGGTCGGCGGCGCGCAGGAGCGTGCGGCGCGCAAGGCCGTCACCCGCATCGAGAAGCAGCTGGCCCGGATCGCCGCCCGCGAGCTCACGCTGACCGACGAGATGGCCGAGGCCGCGGCCGACGCCAAGAAGCTCAAGGCGCTGTCGGCGGAGATGCACGAGCTCACGGCCGAGAAGAACGACCTCGAGGTCGAGTGGATGGAAGCCGTCGAGCTGCTCGACTGACCCGGCGTACGGCGGGCACACGCGCCGTCTCGGCGGACACACGCGCCGTCTGGGCGTGCACGCGCCGTGTCGGCGGACATGCGCGCCGTCTGGGCGTGCACGCGCGCCGTGTCGGCGTGCACACGCGCCGTCTCGGCGGGCCGGGGCGGACGCTCAGGCCGTGAGGGGGCCCATCAGGTGGCGCAGGAGGGTGGCGAGGTGGGCGCGGTCGGCCTCGGACAGGCCCGAGAGCAGGTCGGCCTCGCTGGCCAGGAGGCTCTCGAAGGCGCCGTCGACGGCGGTCTTGCCCGGGGCGGTGAGGCGCACGAGCACGCCGCGGCGGTCGCTGGGGTCGGGACTGCGCTCGACCAGCCCGCGCTCGGCGAGCCGGTCGACCCGGTTGGTCATCGTGCCGCTCGTGACCAGCGTCTGGCGCAGCAGCGCGCCCGGGGACAGCTGGTAGGGGTGGCCCTCGCGCCGCAGCGCCGCCAGCACGTCGAACTCCCACGACTCGATGCGGTGGGCGCTGAACGCCTCCCGGCGTACCCGGTCGAGCAGCCGGGCCAGCCGGCCGATGCGGCTGAACACCTCGACGGGGCCGAGGTCGAGGTCGGCGCGCTCGCGGTGCCAGGCCTGCACCAGCTCGTCCACCTCGTCGCGCTCCACACCCCGAACTCTAGCCGGACAAGATTCTTGACATCGAGATAACGTGGTCCGATGGCCGACGCGTGGGACCCCCGCCACTACCTGACGTACGCCGACGAGCGCGGCCGGCCCTTCGTCGACCTGCTCGCGCGGGTCACCGCCGCGGACCCCCGCACCGTGGTCGACCTGGGCTGCGGCGCCGGCAACCTGACCGCGCTGCTCCCGGTTCGCTGGCCTCGGGCCCGGGTGAGCGGCCTGGACTCCAGCGCCGAGATGGTCGCCTCGGCCCCCACGGACGCGGGCGTGGACTTCGCCGTCGCCGACCTGCGCGACTGGACCCCCGACGAGCCGGTCGACGTGCTGGTCTCCAACGCCGTCCTGCAGTGGGTGCCCGACCACCTCGACCTGCTGCCGCGGCTGGCCGCGTCGGTGGCCCCCGGCGGCTGGCTGGCCTTCCAGGTGCCCGGCAACGGCGCCGCCCCCAGCCACACCGCGACCGCCGACCTCGCGGCCGAGCCGGCGTACGTCGAGCACACCGCGGGCGCCGCGACCCCGGCGTCGCACGACCCGGAGACCTACCTGCGGGCGCTGACGGCGCTGGGCTGCACGGTCGACGCGTGGGAGACCACCTACCTGCACCAGCTCGCCGGGCCCGACGCGGTGTTCACCTGGGTCAGCGCGACCGGCGCCAGGCCGACGCTCGCGGCCCTGCCGGTCGACCTGCGGCCGGGGTTCGAGGCCGAGCTGCGCCGCCGGCTCCGGGCGGCGTACCCCGAGCGCGACGGCACCGTCGTGCTGCCGTTCCGCCGGGTCTTCGTCGTCGCCCGGGTGCCGTCGTGACGCGCCCGCGCGCCTGACAGGATCGCCGCCATGCCGCTGTCCTACTTCACGCCGGACCCCGACGACGCCGAGGTGCTGCACCCCACCAAGGTCGCGCTCAGCCTGTGGAGCGACGACCAGCTGCACGGCGTGGCCGTCGGCGCGGTGCTCGCCCGGGCCCTGGAGCGGGCGGTCCAGGACCTGGGTCGCGACGACCTGCGGCCGGCCCGGCTGACCGTCGACCTGTTCAAGGCGGCCCGCCGCCGCCCCTCGCGCACGACCACCAGCGTGGTGCGGCAGGGCAACCGGCTGTGCCTGGTCGACGCGGTCCTGGAGCAGGACGGCGAGCCGGTGGCGCGCGCGAGCGGGCTGTTCCTGCGGGCGGGGGAGCCCGCGACCGGCGCGGTCTGGGAGCCGGACGACGCGCCCGCGCCGCCGCCGCTCGACCTCGCGCCGGAGACCGACCGCCCGCAGGTGCCGCTGTTCGCCAGCGAGGGGGTGGGCTGGGCGCCGTCGTTCACCGAGCACCAGAACGCCGGCCGCAAGTCGACCTGGCAGGTCGGCGTCCCGGTCGTGCCGGGCGAGCGGCCGTCGGGGTTCGTGGCGGCCGGGGGCGTCGCCGACGTCAGCAGCATGCTCACCAACTGGGGCGAGAACGGCATCGAGCACATCAACACCGACATCACCCTGACCCTGGCCCGCCAACCGTCCGGCGTCGAGGTCGGGCTGCACGCCCAGGACCGGGTCGCCGCCGACGGCATCGCGGTCGGCACCGCCACCGTCTTCGACCGCGACGGCCGGCTCGGCACCGCGGTGGTCACCTCGCTGGCGAACACCCGGCGCACCGTCGACCTCGCCGGGCGCCGCGACGACCCCCGCGCCCGTCGCGGCGCCTGACCCTCACGCCGACCCTCCGTGGACTCAGGCGGCGGAGCGCCCCGGGGTCCAGGCGTCACGGGCGGCCACGGCGAGGTCGGGGTTGTCGCTGAAGAGCCCGTCGACGCCCGCGTCGAGGAAGGCGCGGACCTCGGCCGGCAGGTCGCCCGGCGCGTTCGGGTCGGTGCCACGACGGAAGTTCGTGGCCATGAACTGGTTCTCCCGGCGCAGCGTGAACACGTGCACCACCAGGCCCTCGCGGTGGGCGTCGCGCACCAGCGGGCTCGGGGTCGTGGTCCGGCCCGACGCGTCACGCGGCAGCACCATGTCCTTGTTCGGCCCGATGCCGTCGGCGTACGTCGCGATCCGGCGCAGCTCGGCGGGCGTCGTCAGGTCGGCGTAGCTGCGCCGGTCACCCGTGGCCACCAGGTCGTACGGCGCGCCCGAGGAGTCCAGCAGCTGGATGATCGGCAGCTTGCTCATCCGGTTCAGGTCGCGCAGGTTGCCGGTCTCGAAGCTCTGCAGGAAGACCCGCGAGCCGGGCTTGTCGAGGCGGTGGCGCCGCAGGGTGTCCAGCATCCGCTGCTCCAGCGGCAGGCCGATCGAGCGGAAGTACGTCGGGTGCTTGGTCTCGGGGTAGACGCCGATCTTGCGGTGCAGCCGGCGCTCCTCGGACTGCACGAGGGAGAGCACCTCGTCGAAGGTGGGCACCTGGAACTTCCCGTCGTACGCCGTGTTGGCCGGCCGCACGAGCGGCAGCCGCTCCTTGGCCCGCAGGGTCGTGAGCTCGGCCAGGGTGAAGTCCTCGGTGAACCAGCCGGTGACCGGCTTGCCGTCGATCGTCTTGGTGGTCCGGCGCGCCGCGAACTCGGGGTGCTCGGAGACGTCGGTGGTGCCGCTGATGTCGTTCTCGTGCCGGGCCACCAGGACGCCGTCCTTGGTCGAGACCAGGTCGGGCTCGACGTAGTCGGCGCCCATCGAGATGGCCAGCCGGTAGGACTCCAGCGTGTGCTCGGGGCGGTAGCCCGCGGCGCCGCGGTGGCCGATCACGAGCGGCGCGGTGCGGCTCTGCCCCGGTGGTCGCGCCTCGGCGGGGGCCGCGACGAGCGTGACGGACGTGACGGTGGTCAGCACTGCCAGCAGCAGGGCACCACGGAGCTTCCCGAGAGTGGTCATGGGGCCGACCGTAGGCCCACGGAGGTGTCCGCGCGGTGACGTGCGGGTGATCGTCTCGTTCCGGGTAGCCTCAGGGCGGTCGCTTTGGGCGGCGACAACTTCAGACTTTCCCCGGTTGGTCTGCCGGCAGGGCCCGCCTGACTTTGAATCAGGACAAGCGACGTAGGTTCGACTCCTACCCGGGGAGCGTGAGCACACCCAACGGGATCACCGTCATCGTCCTGGCCGCCGGCGGCGGCACGCGGATGAAGTCCAAGACCATGAAGGTGCTGCACCCCCTCGCGGGGCGCAGCATGGTCGGCCACGTGCTGAGCGCGGTCGCCGCCGTGCAGCCGCGCCGGGTCGTGGCCGTCGTGGGCCACCAGCGCGAGCAGGTCGGCCCGCACATCCAGGAGCTGCTGCCCGGGGCCGTGCTGGCCGTGCAGGAGAGCCAGGACGGCACCGGCCACGCCGTGCGCGTGGCCTGGGAGGCGCTGGACGAGGCCGACCGGTCCGGCACGGTCCTCGTGGCCTACGGCGACACCCCGCTGCTGGAGGGGGAGAGCCTGCGGGCCTTCGCCGAGGACCACGTCGCGGCGGGTCGGGGCGTCAGCATCCTCTCGGGCGTGGTGGCCGAGCCCTTCGGCTACGGCCGGGTGCTGCGCGACTCCTCGGGCGCCGTGACCGGGATCGTCGAGCAGAAGGACGCCAGCCCCGAGCAGGCGGCGGTCAACGAGATCAACAGCGGCATCCTGGCCTTCGACGCCGACTTCCTCGCCAGCGCCCTGCCGCGGCTGACCAACCAGAACGCCAACGGGGAGTACTACCTCACCGACACGGTGACGCTGGCCCGCGAGGACGGCCTGGTGGTCGGGGCGTTCGCGATCGACGACGTGCTCCAGACCGAGGGCGCGAACGACCGCGTCCAGCTGGCCTCGCTGGCCAAGGAGAAGAACCGGCGGATCCTCGACGGCTGGATGCGCGCGGGCGTGACCGTCGTCGACCCGGGGACCACGTGGATCGACGTCGACGTCCGGCTGGAGCGTGACGTGACGATCCTGCCCGGCGTGCAGCTGCTCGGGACGACCGTGGTGGCCGAGGACGCGGTGGTCGGGCCCGACAGCACGCTGAAGGACGTCGAGGTCGGGGCGGGGGCCCGGGTCGTGCGCACGCACGCCGAGCTGGCGGTGATCGGGGCGGGGGCGAACGTCGGCCCGTTCTCCTACCTGCGCCCCGGCACCGAGCTGGGGGAGCGGGGCAAGATCGGCGCCTTCGTGGAGACCAAGAACGCCCAGATCGGCGAGGGCGCCAAGGTGCCGCACCTGTCCTACGTCGGCGACGCGGAGATCGGCGAGGGGACCAACATCGGCGCCGGCACGATCGTGGCCAACTACGACGGGGTGCACAAGCACCGCACCGTCATCGGCCGCCACGCGCGCACCGCCAGCAACAACACCTTCGTGGCCCCGGTGACCGTCGGCGACGGCGCGGCCACCGGTGCCGGCAGCACCATCCGTGAGGACGTGCCCCCGGGCGCGCTCGCGGTCAGCGCCGGGCCGCAGCGCACGATCGAGGGCTGGGTCGCGCGTCGTCGCGCCGGCACGCAGCAGGCCGAGGCCGCTCGCGCGGCCCTCGACGAGCCGACGACCTGACCCGTGGCCCGACCCGGGACGGACCCGGAGTTCGACCAGGCCCACCCCGTGGGTGACAATCGACGGGCGACCGGCGAGACCCGCACCAACGAGGAGCAGTTCAGCGTGAGCGGATTGAAGAAGACCACCGAGAAGAACCTGATGGTCTTCAGCGGCCGGGCCCACCCCGCGCTCGCTGCGCAGGTGGCCGAGCACCTCGGTGCCGACCTGGTGCCGACCTCGGCCTACGAGTTCGCCAACTCCGAGATCTACGTCCGCTACGAGGAGTCCGTGCGCGGCTCGGACGCCTTCGTGATCCAGAGCCACACGGCTCCGGTCAACGAGTGGATCATGGAGCACCTGATCATGGTCGACGCCCTCAAGCGGGCCTCGGCGAAGCGGATCACCGTGGTGATGCCGTTCTACGGCTACGGCCGCCAGGACAAGAAGCACCGCGGTCGGGAGCCGATCTCGGCCCGGCTGATGGCCGACCTGTTCAAGACCGCCGGCGCCGACCGCCTGATCACCGTCGACCTCCACGCCGACCAGATCCAGGGCTTCTTCGACGGCCCGGTGGACCACCTGATGGCGCTGCCGATCCTGGCCGACTACGTCAAGGAGAAGTACGGCGACCAGCAGCTCGCCGTGGTCTCCCCGGACGCCGGCCGGATCAAGGTCGCCGAGCGCTGGTCCGCCCGGCTCGGGGGAGTGCCCCTGGCCTTCATCCACAAGACCCGTCGCGAGGACCGGCCCAACGAGACCGTCGCCAACCGCGTGGTCGGGCAGGTCGACGGCCGGATCTGCATCCTGACCGACGACATGATCGACACCGGCGGCACGATCGTGAAGGCCGCCGAGGCCCTGATGGCCGACGGCGCCGCCGGCGTGGTGATCGCGGCCACGCACGCGATCCTCTCCGAGCCGGCCGTCGACCGCCTCAAGAACAGCCCGGCCGCCGAGGTGATCGTCACCGACACCCTGCCGATCACCCCCGAGCACGAGTTCGACAAGCTCACCACCCTCTCGATCGCCCCGCTGATCTCGCGGGCGATCAAGGAGGTCTTCGAGGACGGCTCGGTCACCAGCATGTTCGACGGCCACGCCTGAGGCTGGTCCACGCCCCACGGGTCCGCCCCCTGATTGGCCCTGCACGCCCCCGGTGGGTAGGATCGCGCAGTTGCCTCGGCGAGGGAGTGACCTCCGTGATCGACGTGGCCGGAACGTGGTCCTCCATGCACCGTGCCGCCTCTCGGCCCGGTGCATGTCGCCCCTCTGGCCCCGATGCAGCCACTGACACGACGTACCCCACACGCACGAACCACTGAGGAGCATCACGCGCATGGCTGACAACCCGCAGATCAAGGCCGAGTCCCGCACCGAGTTCGGCAAGGGTGCCGCCCGCCGCATCCGCCGCGCCGACAAGGTGCCCGCCGTGCTCTACGGCCACGGCAACGACCCCGTGCACATCACCCTCCCGGGCCACGACACGATGATGGCCCTCAAGCACGGCGGCACGAACGCCCTGCTGAGCCTCGACATCGACGGCAGCAACCACCTGGCGCTGACCAAGCAGGTCCAGTCCGACCCGATCAAGGGCCACCTCGAGCACATCGACTTCGTCGAGGTCCGCAAGGGCGAGAAGGTCACCGTCGAGATCGCGATCCACGTCATCGGCGAGTCGAAGTCCGACGCGCTGACCGTGACCGACCTGAACACGGTCTCCGTCGAGGCCGAGGCGACCAACATCCCCGAGTACATCGAGGTCTCGGTCGAGGACGCGGCGGCCGGCTTCCAGGTCTTCGCCAAGGACCTCGAGCTGCCGACGGGCTCCACGCTGCTCACCGACGAGGAGGCCCTCGTGGTCAACGTCGTGCACGCGCCCACCGCCGCCGAGGTCGAGGCCGAGCTGGAGGAGGCCGAGGCCGAGGCCGGCATCGAGCGCGACGAGTCCGACGAGGAGATCGCCGAGGCTGCCGAGGGCGACGACGACGCGTCGGAGTCCTCCTCCGACGACGACGCCTGAGCACACCGCTCCTGCTCGGTGACGGGGTACGCCGGTGAGTGACGTGGACGTGTGGCTGGTCGTCGGCCTGGGGAACCCCGGGCCGGCGTACGCCGCCACCCGCCACAACATCGGCTACCTCGTCGCCGACGAGCTGGCCCGACGGGTCGGCAGTGGCTGGCGCTCGCACAGGAGCGGCCGCGCCGAGGTCGTCGAGGGACGCCTCGGAGCGCCGGGCACCGACGCCCCGCGCGTGGTGCTGGCGAGGCCCCGGTCCTACATGAACGAGGTCGGGGGACCGGTCAAGGCGCTGGCCACCTTCTTCAAGGTCGCCCCGGACCACGTGATCGCGATCCACGACGAGCTCGACCTCGACTTCGGCACGCTGCGCTCGAAGTTCGGCGGCGGCGACAACGGCCACAACGGCCTGAAGTCGATGCGCTCGTCCCTGGGCACCGGCGACTTCTTCCGCGTGCGGGCCGGCATCGGCCGCCCGCCCGGTCGGCAGAGCCCCGCCGACTTCGTGCTGGCGGCGTACTCCGGGGTCGAGCGCAAGGAGCTGCCCTTCCAGGTCGACTCCGCGGCCGACGCCGTGGAGTCCCTGATCGCCGTCGGCCTCGAGGCGACGCAGCAGCGCTACAACAGCTGAACGGCCACCGGCGGCGCCCGTGTCTGAGACGATGGACCGTCAACGTGGGGCAGCCAGGGGGAGATGCGTGAACGACAGCGGGACAGCCGGGCCTCGGACCCTGCTCGTGGCAGCCACCGGCGGCCACCTGGAGCAGCTGTTCCGCATCCGTCAGCGGTTCAGCCCGGCCTCGGGGGAGACCCGCTGGGTCACCTTCGACGACCCCCAGTCGCGGTCGCTGCTGAAGGACGAGGACGTCCGCCACGTGCCCTACGTCCCGCCGCGCGGCTACCGCGAGGCCGCCGGCGCCTTCCCCACCGCGTTCAAGATCCTCCGCGAGGGCCGGTTCGACCGCCTCGTCTCCACCGGCGCGGGCGTCGCGCTGCCCTTCTTCGTGGCCGCGCGTGCCCTGGGCGTGCCGAGCCACTACATCGAGAGTGCTGCCCGGGCCGACGGCCCCAGCCTGACCGGCCGGATGGTCGCCCGGATCCCGGGCGTGCACCTCTACAGCCAGTACGCCGCCTGGGCGGGCGGACGCTGGTCCTACCGCGGCTCGCTGTTCGACAGCTTCGCCGCGGAGGAGACGCCGCCGGTCCCGATCCGCAAGGTCGTGGTCACGCTGGGCACGATGCGGTCCTACGGCTTCAACCGCCTGGTCGACCGGTTGGTCGAGGTGCTGCCCGAGGTGCTGGAGCCCGACGCCGAGGTGCTGTGGCAGCTCGGCGCGACCGCCCTCGACGAGGCGGCCCTGGCCGCGCGCTTCCGTGGCACGGTGGCGTCGTCGTACCCCAACTCCGAGCTGCGCGCTGCCATCGCCGAGGCCGACCTGGTGGTCGCGCACTCCGGCATCGGCTCCGCGATCACCGCCCTCGAGCTGGGCAAGCGGCCCGTCCTGGTGCCGCGGCGGGTGGCCTTCGACGAGCACGTCGACGAGCACCAGGCCCTGATCGCCCGCGAGCTCGGCGGTCGTGACCTCGCGGTGTCCCGCGAGGCCGACGCGCTCACCGCCGAGGACCTCCGTCGGGCCGCCGCCGGACGCGTGCACACCAGCGACGCCCTGAGCGCGTTCGCGCTCGACTGACCCCTCCATGAGCCTCGGACCCAGCAGGAGTGACGTGCGATGACCACGTTGACGTTCCCCGTCAACCCCCAGGGCGCCAGCGCGCGTCCCGGGCTAGTTCGGCCCCACCTCCGGTCTCGACCTGAGGGACCCGTGTGGCCCGTGAGGCCCGGAGAGGGGATGCTGACCCCGTGAGTGCCACCTCGGTCGACCCCAATGTCGAGTTCACCCAGTACGGCGAGATCCTGCGCCGGCGTTGGAAGTCCATCGCCGTCGGGGTCATCCTCGGGCTCCTCCTCGCCGGGGCGGCCCTCGTGCTCCTGCCGAAGACCTACGAGTCGACGGCGTCGGTGCTCGTCAACGCCGTGGGCACGACCAACGGCAGCGTCGAGAACGGCCGCACGACCTCCGCGCTCAACCTCGACACCGAGGCCCAGATCGTCACCTCGAGCGTGGTCGCCAAGCTGGCGGCCGAGCGGCTGGGCAGCAAGGACTCGCTGACCGACCTGGCCAAGCAGGCCTCGGTCTCGGTGCCCGCCAACACCTCGGTCCTCGACATCACCTTCTCCGGCGCCACGCCCGCCCAGGCCCAGGACGGCGCCCGCGCCTTCGCCGAGGCCTACCTCGACAACCGCAAGACCCTGGTCGAGGACACCACCACCCAGCAGCAGACCCGGCTCCAGGACCGCATCGACGCGCTCGGCGAGCAGGTCCTGACGCTCGGCGAGACCATCGACAAGCTCCCTCAGGGGTCGCCCCAGCGCGCCTTCCAGAACTCCCGTCGTCAGCTGCTGCTGCGCCAGATCGCGGGCATCAACGACCAGTTCTCCGGGCTCGACGCCGGCGACTCCAACCCCGGCAACGTGATCACCGACCCGCAGGTGCCCGCTGCGCCGGCCTCGCCGAACATCCCGATCCTGCTCGGCAGCGGGTTGCTCGTCGGCATCCTGGCCGGTGTGCTGCTGGCCTTCACCCGCGACCGCCGCGACAAGGGCGTGCGTGACCGCCGCGACCTCGAGCGCGCCGGGCTCGACCCCCTGGTGCCCTCGGTCGCGGTGCCGCCCCCGGGCCTGGTGGCGTCGGCGACCGACGCCCAGCACGACGCCGACTCGATGCGGATGCTGCGCAACGCCCTCCTCGCCCAGATGCCCGGCCACCGCGGCTCGGTGATGGTGGCCGCCGCGTCGGCGGGCACCGCAGGGTCGTCGGTGGCGCTGAACCTCGCCGCGACCCTGGCCCGCAGCGGTCTCGACGTGATCCTGGCCTCGGCCGACTCGCGCACCGGCCAGAGCCAGGCCGGGGAGGCCGACCGGCAGGGCCTCGCCGACGTGGTGCAGGGGCGGGCCGCGCTCGGAGACGTGCTGCACGGCGTGCAGGACGTGCCCGGTCTGCGCACCGTCTCGCCCGGCACCGACGGCTCGCTGTACTCCGAGCTGGTGCAGAGCGAGCGGCTCCAGTCGATGATGGCCGAGCTCGCCCACCGCGCCGAGATCCTGGTCGTCGACGTGGCGCCGGTCTCGGTCAACGCCGACGCCCAGTCGCTGGCCTCGCAGTTCGACGGCGTCGTGCTCGTGGCGGAGACCGGCACGGCCACCGTGGACGACCTCACCGAGGCGATCGACCAGTTCCGCCACGTCGGCGCCCGCGTGTTCGGGGCCGTGGTGGCCCGTCAGAGCACCTCCGCGGGCTCGGCGGTGCCGAGCTACGTCCACGATGGCTGAGCAGGCCGCGCCCCCCGCAGCGGGACCCGCGGCACGCCCGGTGCCCCCGCGGGTGCCCGCCCTGCCCGCCGGCTGGCCGCTGGTGGTGCTGCTGGCCGGGTTCCCGGTCTTCTGGGCCCTGGGTCTGCCGAACCTGGCCGCCCCGCTGATGGCCGTCCCGATGCTGCTCACGCTGATGCGGCGCCGACCCTGGAAGCTGCCGCGCGGCTTCGTGCTGTGGGTGCTGTTCCTGCTCTGGTCGGTCGTGGCGGTCTCGATGCTCGGGGTCAACCCGCCCGGCACCCTGGCCGACTCCCTGCCCTCCCGGCTGCTCGGCTACGGCATGCGCGAGGTCTCCTACGTCGCGGTCACGATCGCCTTCCTCTACGTCGGCAACCTGACCGAGGAGGAGCTCCCGCAGCGCCGCGTCGTCCGGCTGCTGGGGTGGCTGTTCATCTGGACCGTGGCCGGCGGCGTGCTCGGCATGCTCGCGCCGAACTTCCAGTTCACCTCGCCCTTCGAGCTGCTGTTGCCCGACGGGATCCGCTACAACACCTTCGTCCAGCGCCTGGTGCACCCGACCGCGGCGCAGGTCCAGGAGCTGCTCGGCGGGCAGACGCCCCGACCGGCGGCGCCCTTCGGCTACACCAACACCTGGGGCTACCACGTCACCGTGCTGGGCGCCTGGTTCGTGGTGGGCTGGTTCGTCGGTCGCCGCTCGGGGGCCCGGCTGTTCGCCGGTGCCGTGCTCGTGGTCGGCACCGTCGTCCTGATCTACTCCCTCAACCGGGCCGCGTGGGTGGGCGCCATCGTGCTGGCGCTGCTGGTCGTGGCGCGGTTGGCGATCTCCCAGCGCCGGCTGCTGCCGATGATGGCGCTGCTGCTCGTCGCCGCCGTCGGGACGATGGCGATCGTGGCGACCCCGCTCCAGGACGTCATCACCGGCCGGATCAGCGAGGGCAAGAGCAACAGCGTGCGGGCGTTCACCACCGAGAAGGCGCTCGAGCTGTCGGTGCGCTCCCCGATCATCGGCTACGGCTCGACCCGCAACGCCCAGGGGTCGGCCTCCTCGATCGCCGTCGGCAAGTCGGCCGACTGCCCGCAGTGCGGCAACATCAGCATCGGCATCAACGGCTACTTCTTCATGCTGCTGATGTCCACGGGCTGGGTGGGGCTGCTGCTGTTCCTCGCCTTCGGCGTCTCCCAGCTCTGGCGCGTGCGCAAGGAGACCTCCCCTCTGGTGACCACCGGCATCGCCGTCGTCGTCACGACCGGGCTCTACGGCTTCGTCTACGACATCTCCACCTGGATGCTGGTGCCGGCGATCAGCCTGGCCGTGCTGTGGCGCGAGGTCCAGGCGCGCGACCGCCGACGGCTGGCCGCGCAGGCCGAGCGGGCCCAGCGCGCCCCCGGGGTGCCGGTGTGAGCCTGCCCGGAGCCGACCAGGAGCCCAGCCAGGAGCCCAGCCAGGAGCCCAGCCAGGAGCCCAGCCGTCCCGCGTCCGCCTACGAGATCCTGCGCGCGCTGTTCCCGGCGCTGCCCGCCGAGCCCGTGCCGGTCCGGTCCTGGCGCGCCCCGCCCGCGGGCACCCGGAGGCTGCTGGCCGTGCCGTCGCTGCGCGACACCCGGATGTTCCTGCCCGCCGAGCCGGCCCGCACCGCGTCGGCCCTGCGGCGCGCCCGCCGCTCGGTCGACCGCCGCGGCCGCGTCGTGACCTCGGTCGCGGCCGCCGGGGTGCGGCTGGGCCTGGCCCGGTCGCTGCGGGCCCACGTCGAGGTGCCCGTCACCCCCGACTCCGTCGAGGCCGAGCTGGTCCGGCTGCTCGGTCGACCGGTGACCCTGGCGGTCTTCCTGGGGCCCACCCGCGCGAACCGCAAGCCGGTCCTGCAGGTGATCGGCGCCGACGGCGAGCTGCTGGCGGTCGCCAAGGTCGGCGTCAACGCCCTCACCTCCCGGCTGGCCGAGCAGGAGGCCGCGGCCCTGCGGCTGGTCGGCGCCCTCGACCTGCCGACCGTCGAGGCACCGCGCCTGCTGGGCCTGCTCCGGCACGGCGAGCACCACGTCGTCGTGCAGTCCGCCCTCGACGTCCCGGCGACCCACACCGGCCCCGACGCGGGCGTCCTGGCCCGCGTCTTCTCCGAGATCGCCCGCGCCGGGGGCTCCACGCACGAGCCCCTCGCCACCACGGCGTACGCCGGTGGGCTGCGCGAGCGGGTCGGTCGCAGCCTCGACGGCCCGCTGGCCGCCGACGCCACCGCGGCCCTCGACCGGGCGGGCGCGCGCGGCCGGAGCCTCGAGATCGGCTCGTGGCACGGCGACCTCTCGCCGTGGAACCTCGCCGCCCGGGGCGACCGGGCGCTGGTGTGGGACTGGGAGCGCTTCGACAGCGGGGTGCCCGTCGGTCTCGACGCGCTCCACCACGCCTTCCTGCCCCGCCTCAAGGACGGCGACCTGCCCGAGGCCGAGGCCGGCAGCTGGCTGCTCGAGCGGGCCGTGGAGGTGCTGGCCCCGGTGGGGGTGGCGCGCGAGGACGCGGGCGACGTCGCCATGCTGTACCTCGTGGAGATCGCCACCCGGTTCAGCGGCGACGGACAGGCGCGCACCGGCATCATGGGCGGCGACGTGCAGCGCTGGTTGGCGCCGGCCCTGCGGCGCTACCTGCACGAAGGGGGATGACATGGCAGAACGAGGGTTGATCGCCCAGGCGGTCCACCGTCAGGGGCGGCGGGTCACGGCGTTCGCCGGGCGCTCGACCGCGGCGTGGCGGATGGAGCCGGACTTCATGGTGGTCGGGGCGCAGCGGTGCGGCACGACCTCGCTCTACAAGACGCTCGTGCAGCACCCGCACGTGCTCCCGGCGGGCCTGCACAAGGGGGTGCACTACTTCGACACCGACTACCAGCGCGGCGCGGGGTGGTACCGCTCCCACTTCCCGACCCGGGCGTGGGCCCGGCTCGTGCAGCGCCGCACCGGCACCTGGCCGTTGACCGGCGAGGCCAGCCCCTACTACATGTTCCACCCGCTGGTGGGGGAGCGGATCGCCGCCGACCTGCCCGAGGCCCGGCTCGTGGCGATCCTGCGCGACCCCGTGGAGCGGGCCTACTCGGCGTACACCCACGAGCGGGCGCGGGGCTTCGAGACCCTCTCCTTCGAGGACGCGCTGGCCGCCGAGCCCGAGCGCCTGGCCGGCGAGGAGGAGCGGCTGCGGCGCGACCCGTCGTACGCCAGCGCGGCCCACCAGCACAACGCCTACCTCTCCCGCGGCCGCTACGTCGACCAGCTCGAGCGCCTGGAGGCGAGCGTGGGCCGCGAGCGGCTGCTGGTCGTCGACTTCGACGACCTGTCGATGGACTTCGCCCGCACCTTCGGCGGGGTCCTGGACTTCCTGGGCCTCGAGCAGTGGCTGCCGGAGACCTTCGAGCAGAAGAACGCCCGCCCGCGGAGCAAGCTCGACCCCGCCCTCCGCGACCGGCTCCGCGCCGACTTCGAGCCGTACGACGAGCGCCTCGCCGCCTGGTGGGGGCGCACCCCCGGCTGGCGGGCATGACCGTCGGGGAGACCTCCGCCGCCGACACCAGCCGCAGCGACATCTCGGGGCTGGCCAAGCGGGGCCTGCTCAGCCTGGGCGGGGCGGGCGTCTCGGCCGTCGCCAACCTGCTGCTGATCGTGGTGGTGACGCGGTTCGCGGGCAAGGAGACGGCCGGCAACCTGTTCTCCTCGACCTCGCTGTTCATCGTCGTCGAAGGTCTGTGCGCGCTGGGCACCGCGACCGGCATCGTCTACTTCATCGCCCGGCAGCGCGCCCTGGGCCAGCACCAGCTCGTCCGTCAGACGTTGCGCACCGCGCTCGTCCCGGTCGTGGTGGTGTCCCTGGCCGCCGCGGCGGGGATGTACGCCCTCGCCCCGCTGGTCGGTGAGGCGCTGGGGTCCGGCGGCTCCGGCCAGCCGGTGCTGTTCCTGCGGGTGCTCGCGCCGTTCGTGCCGGTCGCCGTGGTCTTCGACGTGCTGATCGCCTCGACCCAGGGCTTCCACACGATGACGCCGACGGTGCTGCTGGAGAAGGTCGGCCGCCCGCTGGTCCAGCTGGTCCTGGTGGTGGTCGTGCTGCTCGCCGGGGTCTCCGGGCTGCTGCCCGTCGCCTGGATGGGCCCCTACGTCCTGGGCCTGGTCCTGGTCGCGGTGGCCCTGCGCCGGCTCGTGCGCCGCGCCGACGCGCGGCACCCGGCCGACCCGGCGACCGCGCCGGAGGAGCCGCTGCGGCTCGACCGTCGCGCCTTCTGGAGCTACACCGCGCCCCGCGGTCTCGCCGCCGTCGCCCAGCTCAGCCTGCAGCGCCTGGACATCGTGCTCGTCGCCTACTACCTCGGCGCCGGCCCGGCGGCGGTCTACACGGCCGCGACCCGGTTCGTGGTCCTGGGCCAGCTGGGCAGCCAGGCGGTCGCCCTCGCGGTGCAGCCCAAGCTGTCGGAGCTGATCGCCCACGACGACCTGGCCGCCACCAAGCGGGTCTACCGCACCTCGACGGCCTGGGTGGTCGCGGTCACCTGGCCGGTGCACCTCAGCGTCGCGATGCTCTCGCCCCTGCTGATGCAGCTCTTCGGCGACGGCTACGGCTCCGGCCGGCCGGTCATGGTGGTGCTCGCGTGCACGATGCTCCTGGCCACGGGGTGCGGCATGGTCACGATGCTGCTCCTGATGTCGGGCCGCTCGCGGGAGAACCTCCTCAACGTCGCCGTCGCCCTGCTCACGAACCTCGGGCTGAACGTCGTGCTGATCCCCTCGATCGGCATCCTGGGCGCGGGCATCGCGTGGGCCGTGGCCATCGCCCTGAGCAACCTGCTGCCGCTCTACCAGGTGCACCGCGCGATGGGCCTGAACCCCTTCGGCCCCGGGTCCCTGCGGGTGGGGCTGCTCTCGGTCGCCTGCTACGTGCTGCTCCCGGGCCTGGCCTGGCTGCTCTCCGGCGTCACCTGGGTGGTGGTCGCGTCGGTCGTGCTGGCCACCGTGGTCTACGCGCTCGGCCTGCTCCGGCTGCGCCGCGTGCTCGAGCTCGACGACCTGGTCGGCGCGGTCCGCAAGAAGGTCTCCTCGCGGTGAGCACCGGCGGGCGAGGTCGGGTGCGGCCGCTCGCGCGGGCCCGCTCCGGGGCGGTCCTGCTCCTCGCGCTGGTGCTCGCCCTCGGGTGCCTGTCCTGCTCCTCGGGCGAGCAGGACGTCACGACGCTGAAGAGGCTCGACGTGCCCTTCCGGTTCGGCGCCTACGTCGACCCCGCGACGTACACCGACGACGCCAGGATCGCGGCGTACGAGCAGTTCGAGCGCGCCCTGGGCCGCAAGCTCGACGTCTACCACTCCTACCACCCGTTCACCGCCGACTTCCCCTCCCGCGGCGACCGGCACTTCGCCGCCCAGGGCAAGACGCTGCTGATCTCGTGGTCGGGCACCGACACCCTCGACATCGTCTCGGGGCAGTACGACGACCTGGTCCGCCAGCGGGCCGAGGCGCTCGCCGCGCTGGACGTGCCGGTGATCCTGCAGTGGCGTTGGGAGATGAACCGGCGCAACCTGGCCGAGGAGATCCACAGCCCGGCCGACTACGTGGCCGCCTGGCGGCACCTGCACACGCTGTTCGAGCAGGAGGGCGTGACCAACGTGTCCTGGGCGTGGTGCCCGCTCTCGGACTACAGCGCCGACCTGGACTTCTCGTCGTACTACCCGGGCGACGACGTCGTGGACTACATCGGGGCCAACGGCTACGCCCGCAACGCGGGGGCCAGCTTTGCCGACGTCTTCTACCCGTTCCTCCAGTGGGCCAGGGACCGGCCGGGCAAGCCGATCCTGATCGGGGAGTTCGCCCGCCCGGTCGACATGGGCAGCCCCGCCTCGCTGGTGCGCTGGCTGACCCGGGCGCGGACCAGCCTGGCGAACAACCCGCGGATCAAGGTGGTGACCTACTTCGAGTCGGCGCGCGGCAGCTCGGGGAAGTACGACCTGACCAAGGTGCCCGGCGCGCTCGCTGCCCTCCGGGCCTGGGAGGACCCGCAGGAGTGAGGGCGGGTCCCGAGGGCGGGGGGACCGGTCTGGATCAGTTCCGGCTTCGCGCGCGCGGCGGTGAGGTGTGGCTCTAGGCTGCTCGCATGACGGGGGCAAGGGCACGGAGTGCGGTCTTCTACGTGGTCATGGCGGTCGGACTGCTGCTGCTGGTCACCAAGACCCAGAAGCAGTTCCTTCCCGGGGGGCTGGCCACCCAGATCGGGCACAACAGCGAGGCGCTGCTGTTCGCGCTCCTGGTCAGCGCCGAGATCCAGGTCCTGCGCGGCCTGCGCGGCACCGCGCGGCTGGCGTTCGTCGGCGTCGGGGCCGTGGTCCTGGTCGTGCTCGGGATCCTGCTGCTGAACTCCGACCTGATCCCCACCCTGGTGACGCTCAACGAACCGCTGATCGGGTCCGGCCTGGTCCTGGTCTACCTCGCGCTGCCGCGCTCGCCGGTGACCGGACTGGTGTCCGCCCTGGTCGTCCTCGCGGTGGTCGTCGTGTTCTTCGACACCGCGGTCGTGCTCGACCAGGCCGAGAGCCTGGTGCCGCTGCTGCTGGCCGGCCCGGCCCTGGACGTCTTCGACCGCACCATCCTGCAGCCCGGGCGCGCCGACGCCCCTGGCCTGCGGCTGGCCTGGATGGCCCTGCTCCTGGTGGTGGTGATCGCGCTGATGCCCGCCGCCCACTGGGCCCGCCAGGACCTCCACGGGCCGCTGCGCTACGGCATCGACTACGCCCAGCGCGCCGCCGAGGCCTACTGGGGCTGGCTGCTCGTGCACCTCTTCTTCTCCTACTGGCTCGGGGCGCGCTGGCGCACCGCTCACCGCACCGGCGCGGCCCGCACCGACCGCGTCGTGGTCTCCTAGCCGCGTGGGCAGGACACGGGTCCTCTACGTCGGTGGCATGGGGCGCAGCGGTTCGACGCTGCTGGAGCGGGCCCTGGCCCAGCTGCCGGGCGTCTGCGGCCTCGGGGAGGTCGTCTACCTCTGGGAGAGGGGCATCCGCAACGACGAGACGTGCGGCTGCGGCGAGCCGTTCTCGCGCTGCCCGTTCTGGAGCGAGGTCGGTGCCCGCGCCTTCGGCGGCTGGGACCAGGTCGACACCGCCCGCGTGGCGCGGCTGCAGCAGACCGTCGACGACGTCAAGCACGTCGCGCGGCTGATGCTCCCGTCGCGCCTCGGCGGCCACCGCGAGGACCTGCTGGAGTACCTCGACCTCTACGAGCGCCTGTACGGCGCCGCCCTCGAGGTGTCCGGCAGCGACGTCGTCGTCGACTCCAGCAAGATCACCTCGCTGGCCTACGTGCTCAGTCACTCCTCGCGGCTCGACTTGCGGCTGGTGCACATCCTGCGCGACCCCCGCGCGGTCGCCTACTCCTGGACCAAGGTCGTGCGCCGCCCCGAGACGGGCCAGCGCGAAGCCTTCATGCCGCGCTACTCCCCGGCGTACATGGGGCTGCTGTACGCCGGGCACCACGTGCTGCTCGAGGCCCTGCGGCTGCGCGGCGTGCGCGGCGCGCGGGTGCGCTACGAGGACTTCGCCGACGACCCGATGGGCGAGCTGAACCGCGTCGTCCGGGCCACCGGCCTGGCCCCCGACGCGGAGAGCGTGCGGGGCGACGGCGACCGCACGCTGCGACTCGGTACGGTCCACACCGTGAGCGGCAACCCCTCCCGGTTCTCCACCGGCGACATCGAGATCCGGCGCGACGAGAAGTGGCGGGCGGCGATGCCGCGTGGCCAGCGCCTCGTGGTGACGGCGCTGACGCTGCCGGTCATGCTCGCCTACGGCTACCCCGACGAGCCGACCAAGCCCGGGAGGGCCGGGAAGGCTGCCGAGCCCGGCGACGCCGGCAGCCCCTCCCGGACCGACGGTCCGGCCGCGCTGCCGGAGGTCACCGAGTGGCCGACGGTCACCGTCGTGCTGCCCACGCACGACCGGCCGCAGCTGATGCGGCGCGCGGCGGAGTCGGTGCGGGTGCAGGACTACCCGGGCCCGATCGAGACCATCGTGGTCTTCGACAAGGCCGACCCCGACGAGTCGCTGGTCCGTGACGACCCGCACCGGCCGGTGCGGGTCGTCCGCAACGTGCGCACGCCGGGCCTCGCCGGGGCCCGCAACACCGGCATCCTGGCCAGCGACACCGAGCTCGTGGCGTTCCTCGACGACGACGACCACTGGCTGCCCGCGAAGCTCAGCCGTCAGGTGCGGGCGATGCTCGCCGAGCCCGAGGCGGAGTTCGCGACGACGGCGATGACGATCGACTACGAGGACCGCTCCATCGACCGGCTCGCGGGTCGTGACCGCGTCGGGCACCGCGAGCTGCTGCGGTCGCGGTTGGCGATGCTGCACTCGTCGTCGTTCCTCGCGCGTCGCCGGGCCCTGGTCGGGGGCATCGGGCTGGTCGACGAGACCATCCCGCGCAGCATGGCCGAGGACTGGGACCTCCTGCTCCGGGCCGCGCACCGCCGCCCGATCGTGCACCTCGACGAGCCCCTGGTCCGGGTGCAGTGGGGCCCCACGTCGTACTTCGCCGACCAGTGGCAGACCCGCAACGAGGCCCGGCTGTGGATGCTGGAGCACCACCCCGACCTCGGCGTCGACCCGGTGGCCGCCGGCCTGACCTACGGCAAGCTGGCCTTCGGGTCCGCGATGCTCGGCCAGCGGCAGGAGACCCTGCGCTGGTCGCGCAAGGCGGTGCGGGCCGACTGGCGCCAGCCCCGCACGGTTCTCGCCCTGCTGGTCACCTCCGGGCTGGTGCGCGGCCAGTGGATCGTGGACCAGCTGAACAAGCGCGGCCACGGGATCTAGTCGCGGTCCGGCTGGCGGGTCCCGGGTCGGTACCCCAGGGGCCCCACCATTCCCACGGGTGTGTCCGGTCTAGCCCAATTCCTCGGCGAGTGCTCGCATATCGGACGGGTTGCCCCCCAAAGTTCGGGATCGACACGATCCCGGGTGAAGATGCCCACCTGCCCGCCCAGGGGCAGGTTGCACCCCGACCCGAGCCCGAGGTCCCGCCTTGTCGTCTTCGCCCGCACCGTCGTCCCGCCCCTTCCTCACGCGCGTCCCGCGCCTCGTGCTCGTGCTCGCGCTCGCGCTGGCGCTGGCCGGAGTGGTGCGAGCGGCCCCGGCCGCCCAGGCCGCGACCGCGGCCGGGCACGACCAGATCGTCTCGGCCGCCCCCGGTGTCACGCCGGCGATCAACAACGGAGAGGTGGACGCCATCGCCCAGGTGGGCGGGGTCATGGTGGTCGGTGGCACCTTCACCACGGTCACCCCGGTGGGTGGCTCGGCGACGACGCGCAACTACGTGATGGCCTTCGACACGGCTACCGGCGCCTTGGTCCCCGGCTTCAACCCGACGCTCAACGGCATCGTCAACGAGGTCATCCCCGGCCCCACGGCGGGCACGGTCTACCTGGCCGGTGCGTTCACGACCGTCAACGGCGCGGCGCAGAGCCACCTCACCCTGGTCAGCACGACCACGGGTGCGGTCGTGAGCGGCTTCAAGCCGGCCTCGACCAACGGGCTGGTCAACACGCTGGTGCAGCGCGGCAACCGGCTGTACGTCGGGGGCAACTTCACCACGGCCGGCGGCGTCGCCCACGGTGGGCTGGCGTCCATGAACGCGACGACGGGGGCCCTGGACGCCTACGTGAGCAACCAGGTCGCGCAGCGGCACAACGACACGGGTTCCGGTGCGCAGGGCGCGGTCGGGGTGCGTGACCTCGACCTCAACGCCGACGGCACCCGGCTGGTCGCGATCGGCAACTTCAAGCGGGTCGACGGTCTCTCTCGCGACCAGGTCGTGCTGCTGACGCTCGGGGCGTCGTCCTCGACCGTGACCGCCGACTGGCAGACCAACCGCTACTCGCCGTACTGCTTCAACTGGGCCTTCGACACCTACGTGCGCGGGGTCAGCTTCTCCCCGGACGGCTCCTACTTCGTGGTCGCCGCGACCGGCGGCTACGTCGCCAACACACTCTGCGATGCCGCAGCCCGCTTCGAGACCAGCGCCAGTTCGCTCGACGTGCAGCCGACCTGGGTCAACTACAGCGGTGGCGACACGCTGTGGGGCGTCACCGTGACCGAGAAGGCCGTCTACGTGGGCGGTCACCAGCGGTGGCTGAACAACAGCCTGGCCAGCGACACCGCCGGCCCCGGCGCCGTCCCGCGCCCCGGCCTCGCCGCGCTCGACGTGAACACCGGGGTCCCGTTGAAGTGGAACCCCGGTCGCAACCCCCGAGGCGCAGCCGTGTACGCCCTGCTCGCCACCCCGACGGGGCTGTGGATGGGCAGCGACACCGAGTACATCGGCAACCGCTACCAGTACAAGCGACCCCGGCTGGCGTTCTTCCCGCTGGCGAGCGGGGCCCCCGAGGCCTCGGACGCCACCGCCGGTCTCCCCGGAACCGCCTACGTCGGAGCGTCGACCGCGAGCTCCGACGGCAACATCCTCTACCGCGTCAACGCCGGCGGCGGCACGGTGGGAGCGGTCGACAACGGCCCGGACTGGACGGCCGACGACGGCGGTGACAGCTCCTACCGCAACAGCGGCAGCAACTCCGCCGGCTACGGCAGCGGGGCTGCCACCGACGGCACCGTGCCTTCCTCGACGCCCAACGCCGTCTTCGACTCCGAGCGCTGGTCGCCCAGCGACAACCCCGCGATGAACTGGGCCTTCCCCGCCCCGGCGGGTGCGCCCGTCCAGGTGCGGCTCTACTTCGCCAACCGGTGCAGCTGCACCGGTGCCGCGGGCCAGCGCTCCTTCGACGTGAGCCTGGACGGCACCAAGGTCCTGGACAACTTCGACATCGTCGGCCAGACCGGTGACCAGCGCGGGACGATGCGCTCCTTCGACCTCACCAGCGACGGCACCGTCAACATCGACTTCGCGCACCGGGTCGAGAACCCGCTCGTCAACGCGATCGAGATCGTCCGCACCGACCAGGCGCCCCCTGCGGGCGACGTCAACTCCCTGAGCACCGCCCGGGTGACCACCACCGGCGCCGAGCCTGCCGCCCCGACCGATGTCGCGGGAGTCGACTGGACCCAGGTCCGCGGGTCCTTCGTGGCCGGGGGCAAGCTCTGGTACGGCACGCGCGACAACAGCTTCGCCTCCCGCACCTACGCCGACGGGAGCTTCGGTCCCGAGGTCAGGATCGACCCTTACAACGACCCCGCGTGGGCCGGTGTCGACACCGGGTCCGGCAACACCTTCGACGGCAACCCGGTCGACCTCTACCCCCAGTTCTCGAGCGTCACGGGCATGGCCTACGCGGACGGTCGGCTCTACTACGTGCGCAGCGGCGACTCGAACCTGTACTGGCGCTGGTTCAACACCGACAGCGGGATCATCGGTGCGAGCACCTTCACCGCCAACGGCGGTCGCGACTGGCGAGGCACCCTGGGGATGTTCGCCGCCGACGGCAAGCTCTACTTCGCGACCAAGGCCGACGGGAACCTGAACTCCGTCACGCTCGGCCAGAACGGCCCCACCGGCGTGCCGGTCGTCGTCGACAGCCCGTCCGCGGGAGGCAACGACTGGCGCTCACGCGCCCTGTTCCTCGTCGTGGGCAACCAGGTGCCAGCGAACGCCCCGCCCAAGGCCGCGTTCAGCCCGTCCTGCACCGACCTGACCTGCCAGGCCGACGCCAGCGCCTCCAGCGACCCCGACGGCAGCGTCACGGCGTACTCCTGGAGCTTCGGGGACGGCTCGGACCCGGTGACGGGCCAGGTGGCCTCGCACACCTACGCCGACCCGGGCACCTACACGATCACGTTGACGGTGACCGACGACAAGGGAGCCACCGACTCGGCGACGCGCTCGGTGACGGTGAGCCGGCCCTCGCAGACCAACCCGATCGCCTACGTCGACTCCGCGAGCCGGTCCGGCAACTCCGCCTCGCTCGCGGTCACGGTGCCGGCCACGGTGGCGGCCGGCGACACCCTGGTGCTCACGGCCAGCATGGGCAACGCCACCTCCGGCACGGCCCCGTCCGGGTGGACACGCGTGGGCGACGAGACCAACACCAGTGCGCTGCGCTCCGGGGTCTGGGTGCGCCGGGCGACGGCCTCCGACGCCGGCAGCCCGGTGACGGTGACGATGGAGGCCACCCACAAGATCGCGCTCTCGGTCACGGCCTACCGGGGGGTCGACGCCAGCACGCCGATCTCGTCCTCGTCGTTCTCCTCGGAGTCCAACACCGCCTCGCACACCACGCCGGCGGTGACGGTCCCCGCCGGGTCCTGGGTGGTCTCGGTGTGGAACGACAAGAGCTCGAACACCGCGTGGTCGGTCCCCGGCTCGGTCAAGCTGCGCACGGCGGCCTACACCGCGGGCGGGGGCTCGGTCACCGAGGCGGTCGCCGACTCCGACGGAGCGAGGACGGGTGCCGTCGACGGCACCACGGCCACGGCCACGGCCAGCGGGTCCCGCGCGCTGAGCTGGTCGCTGGTCCTGGCGCCGGCCTCTGGCGGCACCCCGCCGGCCAACACGCCCCCCAAGGCGGCCTTCACCGACGCCTGCACCGGCCTGACCTGCCAGCTCGACGCAGGGAGCTCCACCGACGCCGACGGCACGGTCACCTCCTGGACCTGGTCCTTCGGTGACGGGGCTGGCGACCAGGGCGCCACGGTCGGCCACACCTACGCCAACGCCGGCACCTACGACGTGCGGCTCGTGGTCACCGACGACCGCGGCGCGACCGACACGCTGACCCGCTCGGTGACGGTCACGACCCCCTCCCAGGGCAGCACCGTCGCCTACGTCGACAGCGCCACCCGCTCGGGCAACCTGGTCGCTCCGGCGGTGACCGTGCCGGGAGGCACGCAGGCGGGCGACACCCTGGTCCTGAACGCGACGATGGGCAACGCCACGTCGGCGCAGGCCCCCGCCGGGTGGACCAGGATCGGCGAGGAGGCTGGTTCCAGCACCGTGAGGTCGACGGTCTGGGTGCGCACCGCCACCTCCGGTGACGCCGGGAGCCAGGTCGCGGTGACGATGGACGCGATCCACAAGGCCGCCCTGACCCTGTCGGTCTACCGGGGGGTGGCGACGGGGCAGGTGGCGGCCACCTCGGCGACCGACGCCTCGACGACGTCGCACACGACGCCGGGGGTGACCGTCCCGCCGGGCGCATGGGTGCTGTCGGTGTGGGGCGACAAGGGCGCCACGACGGCCTGGACGACGCCGGCGAGCGTGACCGGGCGCAGCCAGGTCTACAACTCCGGCGGCGGAGCGGTCTCCCAGGCCGCCGCCGACTCGGGCGGACCGCGATCCGGTGCGGTCGCGGGCACGACGGCGACCACCGACGCGAGCAGCGCCCGCGCGGTGAGCTGGTCGATCGTGCTGCCCTCGCAGTAGCTCCGGGAACCACGAGGGTGGGGCCGTCCAAGGGCGCCCTACCCAACGGCGCCGTGCCCGTTCGGTGACGCCACCGAGCGGGCACGGCCCGTGTGGGCTAGTCCGCTTCACCCGATTCGGCCCGCATCGCGAGCGTTTCCCCGCTCGCGGGCGACACCCGCCCGGTTGCCGCCCATGATGAGCGCGTGCCCGCACGGGGTGGGCACCGCCCCCACGGAGCCCACCATGCCGCTGCTCGCCCACGCCTCCTCCCACCAGTCCCGCCGCTCCCGCAGGGCGCGTGCCCGCACGGCCGTCGGGCTCGTCTCGGCCCTGGTCGCCTCGCTCTCCCTGGCTGCAGTCGCAGCGCCAGCCCAGTCGGCGAGCGCCGTCAACCACGACCGGATCGTCTCCGCGGTCCCGGGCACCACCCCGGCGGTCAACAACGGTGAGGTGGACGCCATCGCCCAGGTCGGTGGAACCATGGTCGTGGGTGGCACCTTCACCACCGTCACCCCGGTAGGGGGCTCGGCGACGACGCGCAACTACGCGATGGCCTTCGACACCGCCACCGGCAAGCTGGTCACCGGCTTCGCTCCTGCGCTGAACGGCATCGTGAACGAGGTCATCCCCGGCCCGACAGCCGGCACGGTCTACCTCGGCGGTGCGTTCACGACCGTCAACGGCGCGGCGCAGAGCCACCTCACCCTGGTCAGCACCAGCACCGGAGCGGTCGTGAGCGGCTTCAAGCCGGCCTCGACCAACGGGCTGGTCAACACGCTGGTGCAGCGCGGCAACCGGCTGTACGTCGGGGGCAACTTCACCACGGCCGGCGGCGTCGCCCACGGTGGGCTGGCGTCCATGAACGCGACGACCGGGGCGCTCGACGCCTACGTGAGCAACCAGGTCGCGCAGCGGCACAACGACACCGGGCAGGGCGCCCAGGGCGCGGTCGGGGTGCGTGACCTCGACGTCAACGCCGCCGGCACCCGGATGGTGGCGATCGGCAACTTCAAGCGGGTCGACGGTCTCTCGCGCGACCAGGTCGTGCTGCTGACGCTCGGGGCGTCGTCCTCGACGGTCACCGCCGACTGGCAGACCAACCGCTACTCGCCGTACTGCTTCAACTTCGCCTTCGACACCTACGTGCGCGGGGTCAGCTTCTCCCCGGACGGCGCCTACTTCGTGGTCGCCGCCACCGGTGGCCAGAACGCCGGCACCCTGTGCGATGCCGCAGCCCGCTTCGAGACCAGCGCCAGCTCGCTGGACGTGCAGCCGACCTGGGTCAACTACAGCGGTGGCGACACCCTGTGGGGCGTCACCGTGACCGAGAAGGCCGTCTACGTAGGGGGTCACCAGCGGTGGCTGAACAACAGCCTGGCCAGTGACTACGCAGGCCCGGGCGCGGTCCCGCGGGCGGGTATCGCGGCGCTCGACGTGAACACCGGGGTCCCGTTGAAGTGGAACCCCGGTCGCAACCCCCGAGGTGCGGCCGTGTACGCCCTGCTCGCCACCCCGACGGGGCTGTGGATGGGCAGCGACACCGAGTTCATCGGTCCGCGCTACAACTACAAGCGCCCGCGACTGGCCTTCTTCCCCCTCGCCTCCGGCGCCACCGAGGCCACCGACACCACCGCCGCGCTGCCCGGCACCGCCTACCTCGGCGGCCGTCCCGGGGCCCAGCAGGGCAACATCGTCTACCGCGTCAACGCGGCCGGTCCGACGCTGGGCGCGGTCGACAGCGGCCCCGACTGGACCGCCGACAACAGCGACCCCAGCCCCTACCGCAACGGCGGCTCGAACATCTCGACGGCCTCGCCGGGCGCCACCACCGACGGCACCGTGCCCTCGACCACCCCGAACGCGCTCTTCGACTCCGAGCGGTGGTCGCCGAGCGACAACCCGGCGATGAACTGGGCGTTCCCGACCACGCCCGGTGTGCCCCTGCAGGTGCGGCTGTACTTCGCCAACCGCTGCGGGTGCACGAGCACCACCGGCTCACGGGTCTTCGACGTCAGCCTCGAGGGCACGACCGTGCTCGACAACTTCGACATCGTCGCTGCCACCGGGGACCAGCGCGGCACCATGCGCTCCTTCGACATCACCAGCGACGGGGTCGTGAACATCGACTTCGCCCACGTCACCGAGAACCCGCTGATCAACGGCATCGAGATCCTGCGCCGTGACCAGGACCCGCCCGGGGCCGAGCCCAACGACCTGCGCACCGCGCCGGTCACCACCACCGGCAGCGCGGCCGCGACGCCCATCGCGGGCGCCCTCGGCATCGACTGGACGCAGTTCCGTGGCTCCTTCGTGGCCGGCGGCAAGCTCTGGTACGGCAAGGCCGACGGCACCTTCGACTCGCGCACCTACTCCGCGGGCAGCTTCGGCCCCGAGGTGAAGATCGACCCCTACAACGACCCGGCGTGGGCCGGCGTCGACACGGGCTCGGGCAACACCTTCGACGGCAACCCGGTGAACCTGTACTCCCAGCTCTCCGGCGTGACCGGCATGGCCTACGCCGGCGGCAAGCTGTACTACACGAAGACCAACGACTCGAACCTGTACTGGCGCTGGTTCAACACCGACAGCGGCATCGTCGGCGCGGACACCTTCACCGCCAACGGCGGGCGCAGCTGGAACGGCACGCTGGGCCTCTTCGCCGCCTCGGGCCGGCTGTACTACGCGAGCAAGGCCGACGGGTCGCTGAGCTACGTGACCCTCGGTGCGAACGGCCCCTCGGGGGTGCCCACGCTCGTCGACTCGCCGCTGAACGGCGGCAACGACTGGCGCTCGCGGGCCCTGTTCCTGGTGCCCGGCAACACCACGCCGGCCAACGTGGCCCCGACGGCGGCCTTCACCTCCGGGTGCGTCGACCTGGTCTGCACCTTCGACGGCTCGACCTCGAGCGACACCGACGGCAGCATCGCCTCCTACGCCTGGAAGTTCGGGGACGGCGGCACGGCGACCGGCCAGACCACGTCGCACTCCTACGGTGCCGCCGGGACCTACCCGGTGGAGCTGACCGTCACCGACGACAAGGGTGCGACCGACGTCGAGACCGGCTCGCTGACGGTGTCCACGACCCCGAACCCGACCACGATCTCCCACGTCGCCAGCGCGGCGGTCGCGGCCAACACCCAGGCGCCCAGGATCACGGTGCCGAGCACCGTGCAGGCTGGAGACCAGCTGCTCCTGACCGGCGCGCTGAGCAACGTGACCTCGGTGGCGACCCCGGCCGGCTGGACCCTCGTGGCCAACACGCCCAACACGACCTCGATGAACACCGTGGTCTACCGGCGCACGGCGATCGCGGGCGACGCGGGCACCCAGGTCACGGTCGCCATGGACGCCATCCACAAGGCGGCCCTGTCGGTCAACGCCTACCGCGGGGTCTCGTCGGCGACGCTGACCGCGGCGACCGACTCCAACACGACCTCGCACACGACGCCCACGGTCACCGTGCCGGCCGGCTCCTGGGTGGTCTCGGTCTGGAGCGACAAGAGCACCGCGACGACGAAGTACACCACTCCGCCGTCGGTGACCCCGCGCTCCGCGGCCTACTCCACCGGCACCGGGCGGATGGCGGTCGCCGTGGCAGACTCGGGGGGAGCCCGGTCGGGCACGGTCACCGGCACCACCGCGACCACCGACGCCACGAGCTCGCGCGGGATCAACCTGTCCGTCGTCCTGACGCCCTGACGCCGTGACATCGTCGACCGAAGGAAGAGGAAGAAGAATGCGTGCTCCCACGCTGGCCGCTGCGCTGGTGCTGGTGTTCCTGGTCACGGGCTGCGGGGGGAAGGACGACGAGGAGAAGTCCTCCGCAGGCTCCTCCACCTCCAGCGGGCAGGGCACGGGGTCGAACCCGAGCACCCCCAGCGCCTCGGAGTCCGCGAAGGCCGGTTCCTCGGCCGGCGCGGGCGGCTCCGGGAGCACCGGGAGCACCGGGGCGACGATCTCGCCCCAGCAGGCCGCGGAGGACCACCGGGGGGCCCCGGGGCTGCCCGACGCCAAGGGCCGGCAGTCGGTCGTGTTCACCCGGCTGCCCGGGAACACCTCCGGCGCCTGCCTCCCCGTCGCCGGTCGTCGTGACGTGCGCTCCGGGGGCTTCGTCACCGGGCCCTTCGACGACGCCCGCAAGAGCTACGGCAAGGCCCGCCCGGGCTTCACCCGCAACCAGGTGCGGCTGTACTTCGTTCCCCTCCACAGCAAGCCCATGAACGGCGTGACCGTCACGGCCACGTCGGGCAGCACCACGGTGACCAAGACGCAGAAGACGGTCGCGGACGCCGAGCAGTGGAAGTTCTACGACGTGATCCTCACCCTGCCCAAGGGTGGGAGCTGGACGATCCGTGCCGAAGCGGGTCAAGACAGCGGCTGTTTCCGAGCCTCCTTCTGAGACGTTCCCCCCGGCCCGGTATAGGCCACGTTAAGCCGCAAGACCGACATTATTCGTAAAAGCGACGTGTGCGGAGACAAGGCCCAGCCCACAAGGTTTGATGTGCCCTGTGCCAGCGCCCGTCGGCACGTCAAACGGGGGTTCCCTTCCATGCCTGCTGCCCGGTCCGCTGCCCGCACCCACGTGGTGCCCGCGACCCGACTGTCCCTGCTGTTCCTGACCGTGCTCGCGGTCGTGCTCGGCCTCACCCTCGCCCCGGCCCACGGCGCCCCGGCGACCGGCCAGGACAAGATCGTCTCGGCCGTGCCCGGCAAGTCGCCGGCCGTCAACGACGGCGAGGTCGACTCGATCGTGCAGGTCGGCAACACGATGGTCGTCGGCGGCACCTTCACCAGCGTGACCCCCGTGAACGGCGCCGCGACGGCCCGGAGCTATGTGATGGCCTTCGACAAGACCACCGGCCAGCTGCTCCCCGGCTTCGCCCCGACGCTCAACGGCGCGGTCAACGACCTCCAGGCCGGCCCGAGCGGCACCAGCGTCTACCTCGGTGGCGCCTTCTCGACGGTCAACGGGGTCGCCTCCAGCCGCGTGACGCAGCTCGACCTGAGCACGGGCAAGGTCACGACCGGGTTCAAGGCCACGGCCCTGAACGGCGTCGTCAACGCCGTCGTCCGCAAGGACAACCGGCTCTACGTCGGTGGCTTCTTCACCACCGCCGGCGGGGTCGCCCACGGCGGCCTCGCCGCCCTGAACGCCACCACCGGCGCCCTCGACCCCTACGTCAACAACCAGATGTCGGTGCGGCACAACGACAGCGGCACCGGCGCGACCGGCCCGATCGGCGTGCGTGACCTCGACGTCGCCAACGACGGCTCGCGCCTGGTGGCCATCGGCAACTTCAAGAAGGTCGACGGCCTGCCCCGCGACCAGGTCGTGATGATGTCGCTGGGCGGCTCGTCCTCGCTGGTGACCGCCGACTGGCAGACCAACCGCTACACGCCGTACTGCTTCAACTGGGCCTTCGACAGCTACGTCCGCGGCGTCAGCTTCAGCCCCGACGGCTCCTACTTCGTGGTCAGCGCGACCGGCGGCCAGAACGCCGGCAGCCTGTGCGACGCGGCCGCCCGCTTCGAGACCTCCGCGTCCGGCAACGACCTGCAGCCGACCTGGGTCAACTACACCGGTGGCGACACCCTGTGGGGCATCACCGTGACCGAGAAGGTCGTCTACGTCGGTGGCCACCAGCGCTGGCTGAACAACAGCCTCGGCAGCGACTACGCCGCCCCGGGTGCGGTCCCGCGCGCCGGTCTCGCCGCCCTCGACTCCTCCACCGGTCTCCCGCTGAAGTGGAATCCCGGCCGCAACCCGCGCGGTGCCGCCGTCTACGCCCTCTACGCGACCTCCGACGGTCTCTGGATGGGCAGCGACACCGAGTTCATCGGGCCGAAGTACAACTACAAGCGTCCGCGCCTGGCCTTCTTCCCGCTGGCCGGCGGAGCCCCCGAGGCCTCCGACGCGACCCCGGCGCTGCCGGGCACCGCGTTCATCGGCGGCACCCCGAGCTCCTCGCAGGGCAACGTCGTCTACCGCGTCAACGCGGCCGGACCGTCCCTGGCCGCGGCCGACAGCGGTCCCGACTGGGCGGCCGACACCGCCGCGACGAGCAGCAACCGCTCGGGCTCGACCAGCACCACGACCTACCCGTCGGGGGCGCTCGTCGACAGCACCGTGCCCTCGAGCACGCCGGCCGGGGTCTTCGACACCGAGCGCTACGGCACCAGCAAGACGACGCCGATGAAGTGGGCCTTCCCCGCCGCCGTCGGGGCCCCGCTCCAGGTGCGGCTCTACTTCGCCAACCGCTGCTCGTGCACCAAGACGACCGGCAAGCGCTACTTCGACGTGACCGTCGACAGCGTCAAGAAGCTCGACAACTTCGACATCGTCGCGACCACCGGTGACCAGCGCGGCACCATGAAGGCCTTCGACATCACCAGCGACGGCACCGTCAACATCGACTTCGCCGCGGAGATCAACAACCCCCTCGTCAACGCGATCGAGATCGTGCGCCGCGACCAGTCCCCGCCGGCCGCCGGTCCTGCCGACCTGCGCACCTCGGCGGTCACCACCTCGGGTGCGGCCGCCTCCACGCCGTACGGCGCCACCGACATCGACTGGAGCCAGTTCCGCGGCTCGTTCGTCGCCGGCGGCAAGCTCTGGTACGGCAAGGGCGACGGCACCTTCAACTTGCGGCCCTACAGCGACGGTGCCTTCGGCGCCGAGACCAAGGTCGACCCCTACAACGACCCCGACTGGGCCGGGGTGCAGACGGGTTCGGGCAACACCTTCGACGGCAAGCCGGTCAACCTGTACTCCCAGCTCTCCAGCGTCACCGGCATGGCCTACGCCGGCGGCAAGCTCTACTACGTCAAGAACAACGACGGCAACCTCTACTGGCGCTGGTTCAACGCCGACAGCGGCATCGTCGGCTCCGAGACCTTCACCGCCAACGGCGGTCGTGACTGGACCGGCACGCTCGGCCTGTTCGCCGCCGACGGCAAGCTCTACTTCGTCACCAAGGCCGACGGCAGCCTGAGCTCGGTGCCGCTGACCTCGACCGGCCCCGCCGGGGTGCCGACCGTGGTCAACAGCCCGCTGACCGGCGGCAACGACTGGCGATCCCGGGCGCTGTTCCTGGTCGACGGCAACGCCACGGCCCCCAACAAGGCCCCCGTCGCGAGCTTCACCCAGAGCTGCACCGACCTGGTGTGCACCTTCGACGCCAGCGCCTCCAGCGACCCCGACGGCACCATCGCGTCCTACAGCTGGAAGTTCGGCGACAACTCCACCGGCGGTGGCCAGGTCGTGCAGCACACCTACACCGGCACCGGGTCCTACCCGGTCGAGCTGACCGTCACCGACAACAGCGGCGGCACCACGGCCAGCACCCAGAACGTCGCCGTGACCGGGCCGCAGCAGAGCTCGCCGATCAGCTTCGTGGACAAGGCCACGGCCACCGCCAACGCCGGCTCCGTGGCGCTCACGGTGCCCTCGACCGTCCAGGCCGGCGACACCATGGTGCTGACCGGTGCCCTGAGCAGCACCACCTCGGTCACCGGCCCCGCCGGCTGGACCGCGGTCAGCGACCCGGCTCCGGGCGGGGTGCTGCGCTCGATCGTGTGGACGAAGACGGCCACCGCCGGCGATGCCGGCTCCGCCGTCCGGGTGACGATGGACGCCGTGCACCGTGGCTCGCTCGACCTGGGGGTCTACCGCGGGGCCAGCACCACCCAGCCGGTGGCGGTCACCGCGACCCAGGACAGCAGCACCAGCACCCACACCACCCCCGCGGCCACCGTGCCGGGCGGGTCCTGGGTGGTCTCGGTCTGGACCGAGAAGAGCAGCGCGACCACGAAGTACACCGTCCCGGGCAACCTGAGCCTGCGCTCGGAGGTCTACGTCTCGGGCTCGGCCAGCCGAGCCTCGATCGCGGCGGCCGATCCCAACGCGGCCCAGGGTGGCGCCGTGGCGGGCAGCACCGCCACGACCGACACGGTCAGCGGCAAGGGCATCAACTTCACCGTGGTGCTCGCACCGCAGTAGTCCGTCCCGACCACAGCGACAGCCCCCGAACCGGGTCCTCGGTCGGGGGCTGTCGTGCGGGCGGCACCGGAGCCCTTCAGTAGGGTGAACGCGTGCCCTCGACCCAGAGCCCCGCCCCGCTGCCCGCCGACGCCGACGACCACCAGCTCGCCGCCTGGACCGCCACCGAGGCCGGCCGCCTGCTGGAGCAGGTGCGCACCCAGGGCCTCACCGGCCGCGAGCTCAAGGACGCCGGCGACCTCGCGGCCCACGAGCTGCTGATGGGCCTGCTGGCCGAGCACCGGCCCGACGACGCGATCCTGTCGGAGGAGGAGCACCGCGGCACCGAGTCGCGGCACGACCGCCACACCACCGACCGGGTCTGGATCATCGACCCGCTCGACGGGACCCGCGAGTTCTCCGAGCCACCCCGCGACGACTGGGCCGTGCACGTCGCCCTCTGGGAGCGTGGCGAGCTCGTCGCCGGTGCGGTCGCCCAGCCCGGCATCGGCCGTACCTTCGACACCGGCACGCCCCCCGTCGTACCCCCCTCGACGTCCCCGCACGTGCGCGTCGTCGCCTCGCGCAGCCGACCCCCGGCCTTCGTGCAGGCCCTGGTCGAGCACCTCGGTGGCGAGATGGTGCCGATGGGCTCGGCCGGCGCCAAGGTGATGGCCGTGGTGCGCGACGTGGCCGACGCCTACGTCCACGCGGGCGGGCAGTACGAGTGGGACTCCGCGGCCCCCGTCGCCGTCGCCCGCGCCGCCGGGCTGTTCACCAGCCGCATCGACGGCAGCCCGCTGGTCTACAACCAGGACGACGTGATGCTCCCCGACCTGGTGGTCTGCCGCCCGGAGCTGGCCGAGCAGATCCTGGACTTCATCCGCACCCACGGCACCGACTAGCACCGGCCGTGGCGTCCCCCGCGGTGGAGCTGGAGATCGACGACCGCGTCGTCCGCGTCTCCAACCCCGACCGGGTCTACTTCCCGGCCCGGGGCGAGACCAAGCTCGACCTGGTCGAGTACTACCTCGCCGTCGGCGACGGCATCGTCAACGCGCTGCGGGAGCGCCCGTGCATGCTGCACCGGTTCCCGACCGGCGTGACGGGGGAGAAGGTGCACCAGAAGCGGCTGCCCAAGGGGGCTCCGCCCTGGATGGAGACGGTGCGGGTGCACTTCCCCCGGTGGAACCGCACCGCCGACGAGCTGTGCGTCACCGAGATCGCCCAGGTGGTCTGGGCGGTGCAGATGAGCACCGTGGAGTTCCACCCCTGGAACAGCCGCCGGGCCGACACCGAGCGGCCCGACGAGTGGCGGATCGACCTCGACCCGGGTCCGGAGTGCGGCTGGGAGACCGTGCAGCGGGTCGCCCACGTGACCCACGAGGTGCTCGACGAGCTCGGCGCGACCGGCTTCCCCAAGACCAGCGGCGGCTCGGGGATGCACGTCTACGTGCGGATCGCGCCGGACCACGGGTTCACCGACGTACGCCGGGCCGCGCTGGCGTTCGCCCGCGAGGTCGAGCGCCGGTCCGACGAGGTCACCACCGCCTGGTGGCGCAAGGACCGCGACCCCGCCGACCTGTTCGTGGACTACAACCAGAACGCGCGCGACCACACCATCGCCGCGGCGTACAGCGTGCGCGGCAACCCGATCGGCACGGTCTCGACGCCGATCCGCTGGGAGGAGGTCGACGACTGCCACCCCGACGACTTCACCATCGCCACGGTGCCGGCCCGGTTCGCCGAGATCGGCGACCTGCACGCGGGCATCGACCAGGAGGTCTTCGACCTCGCGCCCCTGCTGGAGTGGGCCGAGCGCGACGAGGCCGACGGCGCCGCACCACCGGTCGACCCCGACAGCTGACGACGCCGCCGTTCACTTGACAAGATGGACCTTTGTGTCAAGTTACCGGCGAGTTTAGGGTGTGGTCATGAGCGTCCAGCCCGATCCCTCCGCGTCCGGTGAACAGGTCGGTCCCGCCGATCCCGAGCACGACCCCCGGGCCTCCTACGCGCTCGACCCGGCGTACGTCCGCGCCCTGACCCGGCGGGTGTGCTCCACGACCGGACGTACCTCCCCGACGTACACCCCGCTGACCGGGCAGCCGCTCGCGATGGTGCCGCAGTCCGACGCCTCCGACGTCGCCGAGGCGTTCGTGCGCGCCCGTCGCGCGCAGCGGGCGTGGGCCCGGACCAGCCTCGACGAGCGCCAGGCCCTGCTGCTGCGGCTGCACGACGTCGTCATGGACCGGCAGGACGAGATCCTCGACCTGATCTGCTGGGAGTCGGGCAAGGCCCGCAAGCACGCCTACGACGAGCCGCTGCACATCGCGCTCACGGCGCGCTACTACGGCCGTACCGCCCACCGGCACCTGGACACCGAGCGTCGTCTCGGCGTCGTCCCCGGCCTCACCCGGGTCGAGGTCAACCACGTCGCCAAGGGCGTCGTCGGGATCATCTCGCCGTGGAACTACCCCTTCACGATGGCGCTGTGCGACGGGCTCCCGGCCCTGCTCGCCGGCAACGCCGTGGTGATCAAGCCCGACGCGCAGACGATGCTGACCGCCCTGCTGGGGGCCCAGCTGCTCGAGGAGGCCGGCTTCCCCGAGGGCCTGTGGAACGTCGTGGCGGGGCCGGGGCGCGAGCTCGGCACGCCACTCATCGAGCGCTCGGACTACGTCTGCTTCACCGGGTCGACGGCCACCGGCCGGGTGATCGCGCGGCAGTGCGCCGAGCGCCTGATCGGCTGCTCGCTCGAGCTCGGCGGCAAGAACCCGATGCTGGTGCTGCGTGACGCCGACGTCGACCGGGCGGCCGAGGGCGCGGTGCGCGCGAGCTTCTCCAACGCCGGCCAGCTCTGCGTGGCGATGGAGCGGCTCTTCGTCGCCGACCAGGTCTACGACCGGTTCCGGTCCGCCTTCGTGGCCCGCACCCGCGCGATGGCGCTGCGACCGGGTCTGGAGTGGGGCTCCGACATGGGGTCGCTGATCAGCCAGGACCAGCTCGACACCGTGACCGCCCACGTGGACGACGCGGTCGCCAAGGGCGCCACCGTGCTCGCCGGCGGCCGTCCGCGGCCCGACCTGGGGCCGTTCTTCTACGAGCCCACGATCCTCGAGGGCGTCACGCCGGAGATGACCTGCTTCGGCGAGGAGACCTTCGGGCCGGTGATCTCGCTCTACCGCTTCCACGACGAGGCCGAGGCGGTCGCGCGCGCCAACGACGGGGAGTACGGCCTGAACGCCTCGATCTACAGCCGCGACACCCGGCGGGCCCGGCTGCTCGCCCGGCAGGTGCGCTGCGGCACTGTCAACGTCAACGAGGCCTTCGCCGCCACCTTCGCCAGCGTCGACTCCCCGATGGGCGGGATGCGCGAGTCGGGCATGGGCCGGCGGCAGGGCGGCGAGGGCGTGCTGCGCTACACCGAGACCCAGTCGGTGGCGGTGCAGAAGCTGATCCGGTTCTCCCCGATGCTCGGCATGAAGGACGAGACCTTCGCGAAGGTCATGAACGCCAACCTGCGACTGATGAAGAAGATGGGACGCGCCTAGTGCACACCTCAGCCACCACCGGCCCCGACGCCGACTCCGACTACGACTACGACGTCCTGATCATCGGGTCGGGCTTCGGCGGGTCGGTCAGCGCCCTGCGGCTGACCGAGAAGGGCTACCGGGTCGGCGTGCTCGAGGCCGGCGCGCGCTTCGAGGACGCGGACTTCGCCAAGACCTCCTTCGACCTCAAGAAGTTCCTCTACCGCCCCGAGATCGGCTGCTACGGCATCCAGCGCATCGACGCGGTGCGGGACTCGCTGATCCTCGCCGGCGCGGGCGTCGGTGGTGGCTCGCTGGTCTACGCCAACACGCTCTACGAGCCCCTCGAGGCGTTCTACCGCGACCCGCAGTGGGCCGGCATCACCGACTGGAAGAGCGAGCTGGCGCCGTACTACGACCAGGCCAAGCGCATGCTCGGCGTGGTCGAGAACCCGCTGCGCACGCCGGCCGACGACGTGATGGAGAAGGTCGCCGTCGAGATGGGCGTGGGCGACACCTTCCACCCCACCCCCGTGGGCGTGTTCTTCGGCGGCCCCGAGAACGCCCAGGGCGACACCGTGGCGGACCCGTACTTCGGTGGCGCCGGCCCGGAGCGGCGTACGTGCGTGGCGTGCGGCGACTGCATGACCGGCTGCAACTACAACGCCAAGAACACCCTGGTGAAGAACTACCTCTTCCTCGCCGAGCAGAACGGTGCCCACGTGATGCCGCTGTCGACGGTGACCCGGGTCGCCGAGCGCGACGGCGGTGGGTACGACGTCCGGATCCGCTTCACCAAGGCCAAGCGGCCCACGAAGGGATCGGTGCGCACGCTCACCGCGCGTCAGGTGATCTTCGCCGCGGCGGCGATCGGCACCCAGAAGCTGCTGCACACGATGAAGGCCGAGGGCCACCTGCCGCGGCTCTCGGACCGGCTCGGCCACCTCTCGCGGACCAACTCCGAGTCGATCCTCGGGGCGATCGCGCCGGACACCTCGATCGACTACAGCTACGGCGTGGCGATCACGTCGTCGTTCCACCCCGACGAGGACACCCACGTCGAGCCCTGCCGCTACGGCAAGGGCAGCAACGCGATGGCGCTGATGCAGACCGTGCTCACCGACGGCGACGTCCCGGGCCGGCGCTGGCAGACGTGGCTCAAGGAGCTGTGGGTGCAGCGCAAGAACGTGCGGTCGCTGTACGACGTGAAGCACTGGTCCGAGCGCACGGTCGTCGCCCTGGTGATGCAGACGCTGGACAACTCGATCACCGTCTACCCCAAGAAGGTGCCGGGCACCCAGAAGTGGCGCCTGACCTCCAAGCAGGGTCACGGCCAGCCGAACCCGACCTGGATCCCGATCGCCAACACCGTGGTGCGCAAGATGGCCGCGATCATGGGCGGCACCGCGGGCGGCTCGATCGGCGAGCCGTTCAACATGCCGATGACCGCGCACTTCATCGGTGGCTGCACGATCGGGGAGTCGGCCAGCACCGGCGTCGTCGACCCGTTCCAGCGCGTCTACGGCTACGACGGCCTGCACATCGCGGACGGCTCGGCGATCACCGCCAACCTGGGCGTGAACCCGTCGCTGACGATCACCGCGCAGGCCGAGCGGGCGATGTCGTTCTGGCCCAACAAGGGCGAGACCGACCCCCGCCCGCCGGTCGAGGCGGCGTACGAGCGGATCGCCCCGGTGGCCCCGCTCCACCCGGTCGTCCCCGCCTTCGCCCCCGGCGCCCTGCGCCTGCCGATCGTGGGGGTCAGCTAGCACCGCACGACAGTTTCCCAGGTGATGAACCCGGTCGGCCTCCTTGCACACCACACACGGTGTGCAAGGAGGCGGTCTCGGTTCATCACCTGGGAAACCGGATCGACCGCAGACCCACGTCGAGAGGCCCCGGGAACGGACCAGGGCCCGACCGGGGAGGGAGGGTGGTCGGGCCCTGGGGAGCTCGCCGGAGCGAGCTGGTTCGGGATCCGGCCTGGGAGGGAGCACTGCACCGGATCCGACCCGATCAACGAGGTGTCCCAGGCGTGGTTACGCCCGCCCCGGGAAATCTCAGAACTTTTTCTCTGGCAGACTGGCGGCTCTCCCGAGCGGTGCGTCGAGCTCTCGTCGCGACCCGCCGGAGAGCCCTCGAGCACCCCGACGAAAGGGTCCACGTGACCGAGCACGACCTCGTCCTCGTCGTCGACTTCGGAGCCCAGTACGCCCAGCTGATCGCGCGCCGGGTGCGCGAGGCCAAGGTGTACTCCGAGATCGTCCCGCACACCATGCCCGTCAGCGAGATGCTGGCCAAGCGGCCGGCCGCGATCATCCTCTCGGGCGGCCCGTCGTCGGTCTACGCGCCGGGTGCTCCGCACGTCGACGAGGACCTCTTCGTGGCCGGGGTGCCGGTCTTCGGCATGTGCTACGGCTTCCAGGCGATGGCCGCCGCCCTCGGCGGCGAGGTCGCGCGCACCGGCGCCTCCGAGTTCGGCCGTACGCCGGTGCAGGTGCTGGCCCCGGGCACCCTGCTGGCGGGCCTGCCGTCCGCGCACCGGGTGTGGATGTCGCACGGCGACTCGGTGCGCCAGGCGCCCGCCGGGTTCGACGTGCTGGCCTCCACGACCGCCACGCCCGTGGCCGCGTTCGAGGACACCGAGCGCCGGCTCGCCGGGGTGCAGTGGCACCCCGAGGTGATGCACACCGAGCACGGCCAGGAGGTGCTGTCGCACTTCCTGCTCGACATCGCCGGCTGCCGGCCGACCTGGACGATGGTCAACATCGTCGAGGAGCAGGTCGAGCGCATCCGCGAGCAGATCGGCACCGACGGTCTCGCGATCTGCGCGCTGTCCGGCGGCGTCGACTCCGCGGTGGCCGCCGCGGTCGTCCAGCGCGCCATCGGCGACCGTCTGACCTGCGTCTACGTCGACCACGGGCTGATGCGCAAGGGCGAGACCGAGCAGATCGAGCGTGACTTCGTGGCCGCCACCGGCGCCGACCTGGTCGTCGTCGACGCCGAGCAGCAGTTCCTCGACGCGCTGGCCGGGGTGACCGAGCCCGAGGAGAAGCGCAAGATCATCGGCCGTGAGTTCATCCGCGTCTTCGAGGCCGCGGAAGCCGACATCCTGGCCCCCCGGATCGCCGCCGGCTCGCACGCCGAGGGCGTCACGATGGCCTTCCTCGTGCAGGGCACGCTCTACCCCGACGTCGTCGAGTCGGGTGGGGGAGCGGGCACCTCGACGATCAAGTCGCACCACAACGTCGGGGGCCTGCCCGACGACCTCGAGTTCGAGCTCGTCGAGCCGCTGCGCACCCTGTTCAAGGACGAGGTGCGCCTCGTCGGCGAGCAGCTCGGCCTGCCCGCCGAGCTGGTCTGGCGGCAGCCCTTCCCCGGCCCCGGGCTCGGCATCCGGATCATCGGCGAGGTCACCAAGCCGCGGCTCGACCTGCTGCGCGAGGCCGACGCCATCGCCCGCGAGGAGCTCACCCGCGCCGGCCTGGACCGCGACATCTGGCAGTTCCCGGTGGTGCTGCTGGCCGAGGTCCGCTCGGTGGGCGTGCAGGGCGACGGGCGCACCTACGGCCACCCGGTGGTCCTGCGTCCGGTCACCTCCGAGGACGCCATGACCGCCGACTGGGCGCGGCTGCCGTACGACGTGCTGGAGACGATCTCGACGCGGATCACCAACGAGGTGCGCGAGATCAACCGCGTCACCCTCGACATCACGAGCAAGCCGCCGGGCACCATCGAGTGGGAGTGACCTATACCGGTCGCCCCTTGCGGGGTGTCCCTCAGGTCCCTGTCAGGAGAAGTTCCTAGACTCAGTCGTGTTTGGGCGTCGAGCAGAGGGGTTGTCGTGAGCCTGGTCACCACGGTCAAGCGTGCCGTCCGCGAGCGCCTCATCGCGCGCTCCGGCGGCATCGACCTGTCCAAGCTCGACAAGGTCCCCGACGCGCTGTCCTGGCCGTTGAAGCGCGAGGTGATGGCGCCGAGCCGCCGGCTGCAGGAGCTCCGCGACGAGGCGCCCGTGCGCCGCCACGCCAGCCTGCTCGGGCTGGAGATCTGGCTGGTCACCGGTGACGCCGAGTCGCGCGAGGTGCTCAGCGACACGACGTCGTACTCCACCGACATCCGGCCCTACATGGGCCGCAGCGGTTCGGCGACCGACGGCGACATCGGGGGCCTGGGCTTCACCGACCCGCCCGACCACACCCGGCTGCGGCGGCTGCTGACCCCGGAGTTCACGATGCGCCGCCTCGAGCGGCTGCAGCCGATGATCCAGGACATCGTCGACAAGCAGGTCGCCGAGGTGGCCCGGGCGGGGGAGAGCGGCCAGGACGTCGACCTCGTGCCGACCTTCGCCTTCCCCATCCCGTTCCGGGTGATCTGCGACCTGCTCGGCCTGCCCGACGAGAAGCGCGAGGTCTTCGCCTCGCTGGCCACGGCCCGCTTCGACGTCACCCAGGGTGGCCAGGGCACGATCGGGGCGATCGGGGGTTCGCGCGAGTTCCTGCTCGCCGAGGCCTCCCGTCAGCGACGGCACCCCGGCCCTGGCCTGATCGGCCAGCTGATCCGCGAGCACGGCGACGAGATCACCGACTTCGAGCTGGGCGGCCTGGCCGACGGCGTCTTCACCGGGGGCCTGGAGACCAGCGCCTCGATGATCGCGCTGGGCAGCGCCACGCTCCTGGAGGACCGCGCGCTGTGGGACCGGCTCGTCGCCGACCCCACCAGCGTGGGGCCGATCGTCGACGAGCTGCTCCGCCTGCTCTCGGTCGTGCAGGTCGCCTTCCCGCGGTTCGCCCAGCGCGACGTCATCGTCGGCGGACGCCACATCCCCGCGGGCTCGGTCGTGCTGTGCTCCCTACCGGCCGCCAACCGCGACCCACGCACGGGCCACGGCGACGCCGTCGACCTCGCCCAGGGGTCGAGCTCCCACCTGGCCTTCGGCTACGGCTTCCACCGCTGCATCGGGGCCGAGCTGGCCCGCATGGAGCTGAAGATGGCCTTCCCCGGCCTGGCCCAGCGCTTCCCCGGGATGCGGCTCGCCCGCCCGGCCGCGCACCTGGACTACCGAGCGTTGAGCATCGTCTACGGCGTGGAGTCCGTGCCCGTCACGCTCGGCTGAGTCCCGAGGCCCCTGCGACGACGGCCGCGCGATCGGAGTACGTCGTCCGGTCCGGACCCCAGGCCTGTCTAGACCGGTTGATCACGACACGGGATTTGTTGTCCGCCACCACTGGACGCCGAATGTGACGCCCGTTACGTTGGCGCAACCAACTATTTACCTCCCAGACCCGATCCGGTGCTACCGACGGGGGCGGGCGGTGCCCTCACATGAAGGAGGCGATCTGCGTGAAGCGGACGTCGGCAGTACTCGTCGCGGGCGCCCTGGGGCTCACCCTGGGCCTCACCGCGTGCGGCAGCAGCGACAGCGGCAGTGGCAGCAGCGGCAGCAGCTCCGCCGCCAAGTCCAAGATCGGCGTCATCCTCCCCGACACCGAGTCCTCGGTGCGGTGGGAGACCGCCGACCGTCCGGCTCTGGAGACGGCGTTCAAGGACGCCGGCGTGAAGTACGACATCCAGAACGCGCAGGGCGACGCCACCCAGATGGCGAAGATCGCCGACTCGATGATCGCGAACGGCGTCACCGTCCTCGCGATCGTCAACCTCGACAACGCCTCGGGTGCGGCCATCGAGGAGAAGGCCAAGAACCAGGGCATCGCCACCATCGACTACGACCGCCTCACCCTCGGCGGCTCCGCGTCGTACTACGTGTCCTACGACAACGAGAAGGTCGGCGAGCTCCAGGGCGAGGGTCTGCAGACCTGCCTGGGCAAGGACACCAAGGCCAACATCACCTTCCTCAACGGCTCGCCCGACGACTCGAACGCCACCGCGTTCTCCAAGGGTGCCCACAAGATCCTCGACGCCAACACCAACTACACCAAGGTGGCCGAGCAGGCCGTCCCCGGTTGGGACAACACCAAGGCGACGACGATCTTCGAGCAGATGTTCACCCAGAACAAGGGCAAGATCGACGGCGTGCTCGCGGCCAACGACGGCCTCGGCGGCTCCGCGATCTCGATCCTGCAGAAGAACGGTCTCGCCGGGAAGGTCCCGGTCACCGGCCAGGACGCGACCGTCCAGGGCCTCCAGGACATCCTGTCCGGCACCCAGTGCATGACGGTCTACAAGTCCGCCAAGCAGGAGGCCGCTGCGCTGGCCAAGCTGGCCATCGGCCTCACCAAGGGCGACAAGGGCGAGACCACCGGCAGCGTCCAGGACACCGAGGGCAAGCGCGACGTGCCCGCCGTCCTGCTCGACCCGGTCTCGGTGACCAAGGACAACGTCAAGGACGTCATCAGCGACGGTGGCGCCACGAAGGCCGACGTCTGCAAGGGCTTCGAGAAGCAGTGCACCGCCGCCGGGATCTCCTGATCTAGCGGCCGTACGCCGGGCCCGGTTCCTCCTCACCGGGAGCCGGGCCCGTCGTACGCCACCTCGCAGCCGTCCCACCTCACCCGCTCCACCCCGACCGGTCCCACCCTTGGAGGCGTCATGACCGAACCCCTGCTCGAACTGCGCGGAGTCAACAAGAGCTTCGGCGCCGTGCAGGTCCTGCACGACGTGAACTTCAAGGTCTACCCGGGCCAGGTCACCGCCCTCGTCGGAGACAACGGCGCCGGCAAGTCCACGCTGGTCAAGACCATCGCCGGCATCTACCGCGCCGAGTCCGGGGAGTTCCGCTTCGAGGGCAAGCCGGTCACGATCCACGGGCCCAAGGAGGCCGCCGACCTCGGCATCGAGGTCGTCTACCAGGACCTCGCGCTGTGCGACAACCTCGACATCGTCCAGAACATGTTCCTCGGCCGTGAGACCAAGACCGGCGGGATCCTGCTCGACGAGCTGAGCATGGAGGACCGCGCGCGCAGCACGCTCGCCTCGCTCTCGGTCCGCACCGTGAAGTCGGTGCGGCAGAGCGTCGCCTCCCTCTCCGGCGGCCAGCGCCAGACCGTGGCGATCGCCAAGGCCGTGCTGTGGAACTCCCGCGTCGTGCTCCTCGACGAGCCCACCGCCGCCCTCGGCGTGGCCCAGACCCGCCAGGTGCTCGACCTCGTGCGCCGGCTGGCCGACAACGGCCTCGGCGTCGTGCTGATCTCGCACAACATGGTCGACGTGCTCGAGGTCTCGGACCGGATCACGGCGCTCTTCCTGGGCCGCGTCGCCGCCGACATCCCGGCGAGCGAGACCAACCACAGCCAGATCGTGGAGCTGATCACCGCCGGGCGCTCCGGCGACGTCGGCATCCCCGCTGCCACCGCCAACCAGTCGGCCTGAGGACGAGAGCCATGACCACCACCCCCAAGAACACCTCGGCCCCCGCCCAGGAGGGCTCCACGCAGTCGCTCGCGGCCGCCGACTTCGCCAACGACGCGGCCAGCGCCTCGCTGGGTGAGTCCTTCAAGGCCTACCGCGACCGCCTCCGGGGCGGCGACATGGGCGCCCTGCCGGCCGTGCTCGGCCTGGTCGCGCTGTTCATCGTCTTCTCCGTGCTCCGGCCCGACTCCTTCACCGGTGCGCTCAACATCGCCAACCTGATGACCCAGGCCGCCTCGATCTCGGTGCTGGCGATGGGCCTGATCCCGGTGCTGCTGCTGGGTGAGATCGACCTGTCCGCCGGTGTCGCCGGCGGCATGGCGGCCGGCTTCACGGCCGTGGCCATCGACCGCAACGGCATGGTGTGGCCCCTGGCCGTGCTGATCGGCCTGGCCGTGGGTGCCCTGGTCGGGCTGATCATCGGTGCCCTGGTCTCCAAGCTCGGCATCCCCTCCTTCGTGGTCACGCTGGCCTTCTTCCTCGGCCTCCAGGGCGTCATCCTGAAGCTGATCGGGCTCGGCGGCACGGTGCCGGTGCGCGACTCGGTCCTGCGCGGCATCACCATCAAGTCGATGCCGGTGACGATGGGCTGGATCGTGGTGATCGTGCTGCTGGCGGCGTACGCCGGGCTGCTGTTCCTGCGCCAGTCGCGCCTCGCCGCCAAGAACCTGCAGCGCCCCCCGACCTCGCTGGTCGTGGTGAAGTTCGTGGGCCTGGCCGTGATCCTGCTGATCGCCACCGCCGTGCTCAGCCAGAACCGCAGCCGCGTGCCCACCTTCGTGATCGCCGGCATCCCCTACGCCGTGTTCATCGTCGGCGCCCTGCTGATCTTCTGGACCTTCGTCTTCAGCCGCACCGGCTACGGCCGCCACATGTACGCCGTCGGTGGCAACACCGAGGCGGCCCGGCGCGCCGGCATCGACGTCGACCGGCTCAAGGTCTCGGCCTTCGTGATCTGCTCCTCGATGGCCGCCATCAGCGGCATCATCACCGCGTCGTACGACGGCAAGGTCTCGCCCGGCTCGGGCGGCGGCAACGTGCTGCTGTACGCCGTGGGCGCCGCCGTCATCGGTGGCACCAGCCTGTTCGGCGGCAAGGGCAAGATCCGCGACGCCGTCATCGGTGGTCTGGTGATCGCCACCATCGACAACGGGCTCGGCCTGCTCAACCAGGCGGCGTACATCAACTACATCATCACCGGCAGCGTGCTCCTCCTCGCCGCCTCGGTCGACGCGATCTCGCGCCGCCGCCGTTCGGCCACGGGCACCTGAGCCATGGCCGTCCGCAGAGGTGGCGGCACCGGCAGGAACCAGGAGGCCGTACGCCGCCACAACCTCGGCACGCTGCTCGGGCACGTGCACCACGCGGGTGGGGTCTCGCGGGCGCAGCTGACCGAGCGCATGGCGCTCAACCGCTCCACGATCGCGGACCTCGTCCGTGAGCTGGAGGAGCTGGACGTGGTGAGCCAGTCGATGCCGGAGGCCGGCAGCTCGCCGCGCTCCGGCGCCGGCCGGCCCTCGATCGACGTCAACCCGAACACCGAGGCGGTCTACGTGCTGGCCGCCGAGCTGGGCGTGGAGACGCTGGACGTCGCCCGCGTCGGCCTGGGCGGGCACCCGCTCGACCGGACGTCGACCCCGACGCCGGCCGACCGCGACCCCGAGCAGATCGTGGACCTGCTGGTCGAGATGATGCGGCAGCTGCTCGACTCGGCGGCCGAGGACTCGCGGCTGGTCGGGGTGGGCGTGGCGATCCCGGGCGTGGTCGCCGACGCCGCCGGGCTGGTGCGCTTCGCCCCGAACCTGGGGTGGAGCGACGTCGCCCTGAGCCCGATGCTCGCGAGCCGCATCGGGCGCGGTGTGCCCGTCCACCTCGGCAACGACGCTGCCCTCGGGGCCCTGTCGGAGCACACCCGTGGGGCGGGACGGCACAAGTCCAACCTGATCTACCTCTCCTGCGACGTCGGTGTCGGTGGGGGAGTGATCGTCGAGGGCGCGCCGATGATGGGCGCCAGCGGGTACGCCGGCGAGATCGGCCACCAGCCGTTCAACCCCCGTGGCTCCACCTGCCGCTGCGGCAACGTCGGCTGCTGGGAGACCGAGATCGGCTCGCACGCCGTCGCCGACGCCGTGGGCTGCCCGCACGAGGAGATCGACCGGCTGGTCGAGTACCTCCAACCGGGCACGAGGGCGACCCCGGCGCTGCGGGCGCTCGGCCGCTCGCTGGGCCTGGGCCTCGGTGGGCTGGTCAACGTGTTCAACCCCGAGATGGTGATCCTGGGCGGCGTGCTGCGCTGGGTCTTCCCGCTCGTGCGCGACGACGTGCTCGACGCCCTCGAGACGTGGGCGCTGGACGCCCCGGCCGAGCAGGCACAGATCGTGCTGCCGTGGCTCGGGGGCGACTCGGTGATCATCGGTGCGGCCGAGCTGGCCTTCACCGACCTGCTGGCCGACCCGGTCGACCTGCTCGCGGCGGCCGACGCCACGGCGTCGGTGCTGCGACACGCCTGAGGGGTGGACACGCGCGCCGTGTCGGCGTACACGCGCGCCGTCTCGGTGGACACGGGCGCCGTGTCGGTGGACACGGGCGCCGTGTCGGTGGACACGGGCGCCGTCTCGGTGGACACGGGCGCCGTGTCGGCGGGGTCCTGCCTGCCCCCGGTCTAGGTGACCAGGGAGCGGCGGCCCGCGTAGACGTCGTCGAGGGCGTCGACGGCCGCCCCGACGGAGGCGGCGTGCAGGCCCAGGGTGCTGGGGACCACCCGGCAGCCGGCGCCGGTGAAGCCCTCGGCGAGGGCGGCGGTCACCGCCGGCACGAGGGTGTCGGCGAGGGGCACGAAGGCGCCGCCGAGCACGACCACCTGGGGGTCCAGGGTGGCGGCCAGCTGGGCCACCCCGCGGCCCAGCGCGGCCGCGACGACGGCCAGGCCGGGCCCGGCGGTGGGGTCGGCGGCCAGCCGCTCGGCGTACGTCACGGGGTCCTCGCCGGGCGCGACGTCGATGCCGGTCGCGGCGACCAGCGCGCGCAGGCCGACCAGCGCCTCCCAGCAGCCCCGCCGGCCGCAGGAGCAGAGGTGCCGCTCGTCGCCGAGGCGCAGGTGGCCGACCTCGCCGGCCAGGCCGCGGGCGCCCCACAGGGGGCGGCCGCCGCACACGATCCCGGCGCCGAGGCCCACGGTGCCGGTGAGGTAGACGAAGTCCGCGATCCCGACGGCGACGCCGTGCACGCTCTCGGCGCGGGCCGCGCAGTTGGCGTCGTTGTCCACGGCCACGGCCGGGGGCCCGAGGGCGTCGAGGGGCCCGTCCGGATCGCGGCCGAGCGTCGCCAGCTCACGGCGCACGACGTCGGCGAGGTCGACGCCGGACCACCCCAGGTTGGGGGCCTCGACGACCCGGCCACGGGAGCGGTCGATCAGGCCGGGCACGGCGATCGTCACGCCGAGCAGCCGCACGCCCCGGGTGCGCAGCCGCACCGCCTGGTCGCGCACGAGGGTGAGCACGTCGGCCAGGTCGGGCCCCTCGGGACCCACCGGGTGCTCGTGGAAGGCCAGCTCGCGGCCGGCGAGGTCGGAGGTGGTGATCGCCATGTAGTCGACGTTCACCTCGACCCCGAGACCGGCCAGGCTGCGGCCGTCGAGCACCACGGGGGTGCTCGGACGGCCGCGCCCGGTCGACTCGGTGGCACCCTCGGCGACCGCGCCGACGGCCGCGAGCTGGCCCACGATGGTGCCGACGGTGGCCTTGGCCAGGCCCGAGCGCCGGGCCAGGTCGGCCCGGCTCGAGCCGCCGTGGTCACGCAGCAGCCGCAGCACGAGCGCCGTGTTGCGTCGGCGTACCTCGTCGGTCGCCGCCGGTCCCACCGACGTCATGACGTCGGTGGGACCCGGGCCTGGTCCTCGGGTCGGGCTCAGCGCAGGCCGTAGAGGTGCTCGAGCGCCAGCTGGTCGAGGGTCTCCAGGGCCATGCCGCGCGCGCCGATGGCCTCGACGTCGGGAGCGGCCTCCTCGCGGATGGTCTTCCAGGTCTCGCCCTCGGCCAGGGTCGGGACGGCGAGCTCGGGCAGGGAGGACGCCTCGAGGGCGGCCTGCACCTCGGGGTCGGCCCGGAAGGCCTGGGCCTTGTCGCGCAGGATCAGGTAGTTGCGCATGCACGCCCGGGCCGCGACCCACACGCCCTCGTCGTCCTCGGTGCGCGAGGCCTTGAAGTCGAAGTGCACCGGGCCGTCGTACCCGCCGTTGAGCAGGGTGTCGACCACCCAGAACGCGCCGCGCACGTTGCCGGCGCCGAAGCGCAGGTCCTGGTCGAACTTCGGGCCGTTCTGGCCGTTGAGGTCGATGTGGAAGAGCTTGCCCTGCCACAGCGCCTGGGCGTAGCCGGCCGCGGCGTTCACGCCGGCCATCTCCTCGTGCCCGATCTCGGGGTTCACGCCGACCAGCTCGGGCCGCTCGAGGCGCTCGATGAAGGCCAGCGCGTGCCCGACCGTGGGCAGCAGGATGTCGCCGCGGGGCTCGTTGGGCTTGGGCTCGATCGCGAACTTCAGGTCGTAGCCCTGCTCGACGACGTAGCCACCGAGGACGTCGAAGGCCTCCTTGTAGCGGTCCAGCGCGGTGGGGATGTCCTTGGAGGCACCGAACTCGGCGCCCTCGCGGCCGCCCCAGGCGACGAAGACCTTGGCGCCGAGCTCGGCGGCCAGGTCGATGTTGCGCAGCGTCTTCTGCAGCGCGAAGCGGCGCACCTCGCGCAGGTTGGAGGTGAAGGCGCCGTCCTTGAAGACCGGGTGGGAGAACAGGTTGGTGGTCGTGGTGGTGACCACCAGGCCGGTGTCGGCCAGGGCCTTGCGGAGGCCGTCGAGGATCCGGTCGCGCTCGGCCTCGGTGCTGCCGAACGGCACCACGTCGTCGTCGTGGAAGTTGATGCCGTAGGCGCCGATCTCGGCGAGCTTGTGGACGGCGCGCACCGGGTCCATGGGCGGACGGGTCGGGTCGCCGAAGGGGTCGCGGCCGGGGTACTGCACGGTCCAGAGCCCGAAGGAGAACTTGTCCTCGGGGCGGGGGGTGAGATCGCTCATGACCCCATATTATTCAACACTTGAACTAAGTCAAGACCCCGGCTCGAGGGTCAGGTCGAGGGTCAGGGGGCGAGGTCGCGGTAGGCCTTGGCCAGCACCGAGGTCCCGGCCTTCGGGCGCGAGGTGTAGGCCACCCGGTTCCACTCCGGCCAGGTCAGGTCGAGGCGCTGCTGCTCACCGTCCACGGTCAGGTCCAGGCCGATGCCGGGGATCTTGACCAGGGCCGCGGGCCGGCCCTCGCCCAGCGCGAGGCGGGCCGACGGGTCGGCCATGCCCAGCATGGACCACGGGATCCGGAGGCGGATGGTGTCGTGCTCGGCGTCGACGGCCCAGCTCGCGCGCGAGTCGTACGCCGGGTCCTCGGGGTCCCAGCTGCCCTCGCGCAGGCGTCCCACGGCGGCGTACTCCGCGGGGCGACCGTCGTTGGAGCGGTTGGTGATCTGGGCGAAGTCGTGCCAGGCAGCCTGGGCGTCGGGACGGTACGGCACCTCGTCGGTGTCGAGGCGGATCGGGTCGAGGTCGCGACGCACCTGGGCCTGGGCGGTGCCGGCCTCGCGGTCGACGGTGACGCGGTAGTCGGCCGTGTCGGGGCCCGGCACCACGTCGGCGTCGACCTGGAGGTCGCGCGGGGTCGCGCTCCGGCCGGTGACCTCGACGTGGACGTAGGAGAAGTCCGCCCACGCGTAGAGGTACTTCAGGTCACCGGTGGTCGGCAGCTTCTCGACGGCGGCGTCCGGCACCTGCGCGGTGTCGGTGGCCACGATGCCGAACCACTGCTCGTTGGTCAGGGGGTCGTGCCAGAGCTGGCGGCGCGTGGCGTCCTGGTGCTCCATCGTGTTCCACGTGCGCTTGAACCACTCGTCCTCCCAGGAGAAGACGAACCCGCCGGCGAGGCCCTTGGCCTGCATCATCCGCATCATCGAGGCGTCCATCCCCATCGCCTCGCGCTCGGAGTGCGCCCCCTGGCCGCGGCCGTTGGTGCCGGCGTGGGCGGTGCCGAGGGAGGCCGGGACGCCGAACTCGCTGATCACCAGCGGCATCCGGGCGGCGTAGTGCTTCTTCAGCGTCATCAGGTACCCGGCGTACCGGTCCTGGCGACCCTCCCAGGTCTCCCTCTCCAGGCCGGGCTCGTAGCGCATGAAGTCGGGGTAGTACGGGTAGGCGTGGAAGCTGGCGAAGGTGCCGCCGGGCCACGCGCTCGTGGGCAGCATGTGCATCGCGTCCACCGAGACGGCGTCCTCGTAGGCGAGGGGCTCGGTGGGGTGGTGCAGGGGGTCCGCGGTCGGCCAGTTGGCGGCCGCGATCGGCACCGAGGTCTTCCGGGCCGCCTCCAGGGCGGCCAGGTGGTCCATGTGCCGGGTGATCCAGCGCTCGGTGGCGCTGGCGTCGGCGGTCGCGCGGAAGTAGCGCCCGGGCCGGTACGCCGCGGCCTTCATCCTGCGGTCGGTCGCGGCCACGCCCTGCGGGTCCCACTCGACGCCCACGATCCACGAGGCCACCCAGCGGGAGACGTCGGTGTCGTAGGTGCCGCCGGCGCGCCCGGGGGCCGCCTGACGGGTCAGGTCGCCGTGCACCGCGTCGGAGATGTCGGTGATCTCACGGGTGAAGGACTGGTCGATGGAGGGGGTGTAGAGCGTCTTGCCCGGGACGTTGTAGTCCTCCTCCGGCAGGTAGACGCCCTGGACGACGTACAGCGGGTCGCGGGCGTGCGCCCGGTTCCACCGCGCCAGCTCGTCGTAGAACGCCGGCGGGTGCAGCGTGTAGATCCGCACCACGCGGATGCCGAGGGCCGCCATCTGGCCGAACCAGGTGCGGTACGTCGATGCCGGGATCGACCCGACCTCGCCGGGCTGGTGCCCCGGCGTGGTGCTGCCCAGGTTGATGCCGGGCAGGAAGCGCTTGTCGCCGGAGGCGGTGTGCAGGCGCAGGCCCGAGGCGTCGGACTGCACCAGGGTGCGCAGGCCGGCGACGGTCCGCGCGGCGGGGGACCAGTCCGCTCCGGGCGGGGTGGAGGCGGCGTCGTTGCCGCACGCCGTCAGGCCGACGGCGAGCAGACAGAGGGTGAGCACCCGGCACAACCGCATCACCGGGCCGATTCTATGTCCGCTTCGTCAGTCTTGTCCGGGGATTGCGCCGTACGTCGTGCCGCGCTGCACCACCGGGCGCCCGATGCCGGCCCCGATCTCGACCAGCTCCTCCACCGTCCTCGCCGAGCCGTGCTCGGACCCGGCCATCCGCGAGATGGTCTCCTCCATCAGGGTGCCGCCCAGGTCGTTGGCGCCGGCCCGCAGCATCGCCTGCGTGCCCTCGGTGCCGAGCTTGACCCACGAGGTCTGGATGTTCGGGATGCGGCCGTGCAGCAGGATCCGCGCCAGCGCGTGCACCGCGAGGTTGTCGCGCAGGGTGGGCCCGGGCCGGGCCACGCCGGCGAGGTAGATCGGAGCGCTCGTGTGCACGAAGGGCAGCGGCACGAACTCGGTGAAGCCGGTCGTGCCGGCCTCGAGGGCGGTGTCCTGGATGCCGGCGAGCACCCGCAGGTGGTTCACCCAGTGGCGCGGGTTGTCGACGTGGCCGTACATCATCGTGCTGGTCGTGGGGATGCCCACGCGGTGCGCCGTGGAGATGATCTCCACCCACGTGCGGGTCGGCAGCTTGCCCTTGGTCAGCACCCAGCGCACGTCGTCGTCGAGGATCTCCGCGGCCGTGCCGGGGACGGAGTCCAGCCCCGACTCGCGCGCCTTGATCAGGAAGTCCTCGAAGGACAGGCCCGTGCGCGAGGAGCCGTTGACGATCTCCATCGGGGAGAAGGCGTGCACGTGCATCTGGGGCACGCGGGCCTTCACCGCCGCGGCCAGGTCGAAGTACGACGTGCCGGGCAGCTCAGGGTCGATGCCGCCCTGCATGCAGACCTCGGTGGCGCCCAGCCCCCAGGCCTCCTCGGCACGGTCGGCCACCTGCTCCAGCGACAGCGAGTAGGCGTCGGCGTCGGTGCGGCGCTGGGCGAAGGCGCAGAACCGGCAGCCGACGTAGCAGACGTTGGTGAAGTTGATGTTCCGGTTGACGACGTAGGTCACGGCGTCCCCGACGGTCTCGCGGCGCAGGTCGTCGGCCAGCCGGCACACCTGGTCGAGCAGCTCGCCCTCGGCGGTCATCAGCGTCAGCGCGTGCTCGTCGGAGAGGTTCCCGGGGTCTCTCTCGGCGGCCCTCAACGCCTCGGTTCCGGGTAGTTCGAGACGTCCGGACCCCTTAATCGCCAGTGGAGGGGTCCGAACGTCTCGGACCACCCCTCCTCCGGTCCGGGCCGCGTCGGCGGCGACCTCGTCCCAGTCGCCGTAGACGTCGGCGAAGTCGGAGCGGCGGTCCTCGGTACGGCCCTCGGTGTCGACGGCGGTGTGCAGGTCGGTGCGGCCGGTGCCCCCGCCGGAGCGGACGAAGCCGCCGTCGGGCTCCTGCCACGGGAGGCCGGTGGGACGCGCTCCCTCGCGGAGCAGGCCGGTGTCGTCGGCGAGGGCGGCCACGTGGGCCGAGACGCGGGGGTCGATCCAGGGCTCGCCGGCGCGGACGTACTCCGGGTGGACCGTCAGGCGCGCCCGCAGCTCGAAGCCGGCGTCGGCGGTGATCCGGCGCAGGCGCTCCAGGGAGGGCCAGGGGCGCTCGGGGTTCACGTGGTCGGGGGTCAACGGCGAGACCCCGCCCCAGTCGTCGACGCCCGCGGAGAGCAGCAGTCGGCACTCCTCGAGGTCGACCAGGTTGGGCGGGGCCTGCAGGCGGACCTTGGGGCCGAGCACGATGCGGGAGACGGCCAGGGCAGCGGCGTACTCCTCCAGGCCGAGGTCACCGGAGTGCCGCATCGCGGTGTCGGGCTTGGCGCGGAAGTTCTGGACGATCACCTCCTGCACGTGGCCGAACTGCCGCGCGACGCGGCGCAGGGCGAAGATCGACTCGGCGCGCTCGGTGAGGTCCTCGCCGATGCCGACCAGCAGCCCGGTCGTGAACGGCACCGAGAGCCGGCCGGCGTCCTCGAGCACCCGCAGGCGCACGTCGGGGTCCTTGTCGGGGGAGCCGAAGTGCGCCTCGCCCCGGGTCTCGAACAGGCGTCGCGACGTGGTCTCCAGCATCATCCCCATCGACGGCGAGACCGGCTTGAGGCGGTTCAACTCCTCCCACGACATCACGCCGGGGTTCAGGTGCGGCAGCAGCCCGGTCTCCTCCAGCACCCGGACCGCCATGGCGCGCACGTAGGCCAGGGTGGAGTCGTAGCCCTGCTCGTCGAGCCAGGCCCGGGCCTCGGGCCAGCGGTCCTCGGGCCGGTCACCGAGGGTGAACAGCGCCTCGGCGCAGCCGAGCTCCGCGCCGCGGCGGGCGATCTCGAGGATCTCGTCGGGGGAGAGGTACGCCGACCGGCCCTCGCGGGCGGCCTGCCCCGGGCTCTCGACGAAGGTGCAGTAGTGGCAGCGGTCGCGGCACAGCCGGGTGACCGGGATGAACACCTTGGGCGAGTAGGTGATCGTGCCGGGCCTGGCGGCCGCGACCAGCCCGGCGTCGCGCACGCGACCGGCGACGGAGGTCAGCCGCCCGAGGTCCTCGCCCCGCGCCGCCAGCAGCACGGTCGCCTCGGCCACGTCGATCGCGGCCCCGCGCTCGACCCGGGCCAGCGCCCGTCGCGTCTGGGCTGCGGTGGGGGCGGGGGGCTGCGGTGCGTCGGCGGTCATCGTGGGTTCAGGCTAGTCGGGGGAACGCAGGCGGCAGCGGCAGCCCCAGCGACGCGAGCACGCCGCGCAGCACGTCGGGCCGGTTGGTGATCAGGCCGTCCACCTCGGTCCCGGTCGCCGTGCCGGTCCCGACGAGGTGGCGCATCGTGGCCTCGTCGTCGACCGTCCAGGGCAGCACCCTCAGGCCCGCGGCGTGGGCCTCGGTGACCATCGCCGGGGTCAGGATGGAGTGGCTCGGCGAGATCGCGTCGAAGCCCAGGTGGGCGGCCGCGGCGGGCACGCTGTCCCCGAAGTCGTCGATGTCCAGACCGGCCAGCCACGGGGAGGCGCCGGGCTGGTCGATCTCGAGGTAGTCGGTGTTGGTCAGGGCGTTCAGCCGCAGCCGGGGCTCGGCCTCGCGCACCATGCGCAGGACCGCCCAGTCGAAGCTCTGCACCGTGCAGCGCGCGAGCAGGTCGGCCTCCCGGGACACGCCCACCACCGCCTCCACGAAGCACGCGCGCGGCGCCTCCTCGTGCGGGTGCAGCACGTCGAACTTGGTCTCGACGTTGAGGTCGACCTGCGCGCCGCGCTCCTGCACGAGGGCGACCAGGTCGCCGAGCGTGGTGAGCGGCTCGGGCCCGCCCGACAGCTCGCGGAGGTCGGCCCAGGTCTCCCGCGGGATGATCCGGCCGGCGTAGGTGCGCTCGTGGCTGAGCACCGGCACGCCGTCGCGGCTGACGTGCACGTCGCACTCCAGCGTGCTCACCCCCAGGTCGAGGGCGTTGGCGAAGGCGACCAGGGAGTTCTCGGGGGCGAGCCCCGCACCTCCCCGGTGCGCCTGCAGGTCGAAGGCGGTCACGCTCGCTGCGTCAGCTCACCCACTCCTTGAGCTGGCGCACCGTGGCCGCCGGGTCGTCCCCGAGCGGGGCCACCTGCAGGTTGGTCACGCCCGACTCGCGGAAGGCGGCGATCCGCTCCTGGACGTACGACGCCGGGCCGACCAGGTTGACCTGCTCGAGGAGCTCCAGCGGCACCGCCGCCTCGGCCTCCTTCTTCTTGCCGTCGAGGAAGAGGTCCTGGATCTCCTTGGCCTCGGCCTCGTAGCCGTAGTCGCAGGCCAGCTGGTTGTAGAAGTTCTTGCCGCGGGCGCCCATGCCGCCGATGTAGAGCGCGGCGGTGGGTCGGGCGTGGTCGAGCATCCCCTTGACGTCGTCGCCGATGGCGACCATGCCGCCGGCGACCACCTCGAGCGGGGGCAGGTCGGCCGAGCGGTTGGCGGTGCCCGCAGCGAGCGCGTCGCCCCACACCCGGGAGGCGCCCTCGGGGCTGTAGAGGAACGGCAGCCAGCCGTCGGCGTACTCCGCGGCGCCCTCGACGGACTTGGGCCCGAGGCCCGCGATGTAGATCGGGACGGCGCTGCGCTCGGGGCGGGTGAGCATCTTCAGCGGCTTGCCCAGGCCGGTGCCCTGGTCCGCCGGCAGGGGGAGGGTGATGGACTTCCCGTCGTACTCCAGCACCTCGCGGCGCAGCGCCGCGCGGACCACCTCGATGACCTCCTTGGTGCGGCCGATGGGCTTGGAGTAGGGCAGGCCGTGCCAGCCCTCGATGACCTGTGGGCCGGAGGCGCCGAGGCCCAGGATCGCGCGGCCGCCCGAGACGTTGTCCAGGCCCGCGGCGGTCTGGGCCAGCAGGGCCGGGGTGCGGGAGAAGACGTTCAGGATCGCGGCGCCGATCTCGACCGTGCTGGTGCGTGCGGCGAGGTAGCCCATCAGCGTGGGGGAGTCGAAGCCGTAGGCCTCGGCCACCCAGACGGTGTCGAGCCCGGCCTCCTCGAGCTGGGCGACCTGGTCGGCCGCGTCGCGGGGGTTGCCGGAGTACTGGAGCAGCGTCGAGAGCTTCATGACGATGACAGTATTGGTGTCACGGTCACATCGCCACCCTGGGCCACCTGGACGGCCTCACCGCTCAGGCGTCGACCGGCACCGACGCGCGGTGGCGCGGCTCGCCGAGGTCGCCCGCGTCGGCACCCTGGTCGCGCCCCGCCCCGCCGTCGCCGCGGTCGAGCGAGCTCGGCCACCAGATCTTGCTGCCGAGGTCGAGGTTGATCGCGGTGACGAGGACCGAGCGCACGATGATCGTGTCCAGGATGACGCCGAGCGCCACGGTGAAGCCGATCTCGACGAGGAAGACCAGCGGCAGCGTGGCCAGCATCCCGAAGGTCGCGGCCAGCACCAGCCCGGCCGAGGTGATCACCCCGCCGGTCGCCGCGAGCGCGGTCAGCGACCCCTCCCGGGTGCCGCGGGTCATCGTCTCCTCGCGCACGCGGGTCATCAGGAAGATGTTGTAGTCGATGCCCAGGGAGACCAGGAACACGAAGACGAACAGCGGGAAGCTGGCGTCGGCCCCCGGGAAGTCGAAGAGGTACCTGAACGCCAGGCTGCCCAGGCCCAGGGCGGTGCCGAAGGACAGCACCACGGTGGCGATCAGGATCAGCGGCGCCGTCAGGGCCCGCAGCAGCAGCATCAGGATCAGCAGCACGACCAGCAGCGTCACCGGGATGATCACCTGGGAGTCGCGGGTGTTGGCCGCGAGCATGTCGTCGAGGATGGCGGAGGTGCCGCTGACCAGCGCCCCGGCGCCCGGGACGGCGTGCACCCGGTCGCGGACCTCGTCGACCGCGGCGAAGGCGGCGTTGGTGGTGGGGTCGACCTGCAGGTTGGCGCTGAGGAAGGCGACGCCGTCCTTGACCACCGGGTCGCCCGGCGCCTCCAGGTCGTGGACGCCCGTCATCGCCTCGGCCACGGCGCCGGCCTGTGCCGCGTCGGCGACGACCAGGACGGGGGTCGAGCTGTCGGCGAGGCCGTGCGCGGTCAGCACCTTGGTGCCGGTCACGGAGTCGAACTCTTGGGTGTAGGCGTCCTCGTTCGAGAGCCCGTTGGTGCTCAGCGTGAGCACGCCGAGCGCCGCGACCGCGAGCACCAGGGCGGTGACGACCCACACCCGGCGCGGCCGGGGTGCGATCCGGGCGCCGACCTTGGCCCACAGCCCGGTCGATGTCGGCTCGCTCGAGCCCATGGTGGGCCGGAAGGGCCAGAAGATCCAGCGCCCGGTGATCACGAGCAGCGCCGGCAGCAGGGTGATCATCGCGAGCATGCCCACGCCGATGCCGATGGCGCACACCGGGCCCAGGCCCGCGGTGGAGTTCATCTCGGCGAGCAGCAGGCACAGCATCCCGACGATCACCGTGCTCGCGCTGGCCACGATGGCCGGGGTGGCCCGGTGCAGCGCGAAGGCCATCGCCTCGTGCCGGTCGTCGTGGCGACGGAGCTCTTCTCGGTAGCGGGCCACCAGGAGCAGGGCGTAGTCCGTGCCGGCGCCGATCACCAGGATCGAGACGATCGCCTGGCTCTGCCCGTTCACCGTCAGGCCGGCGTACTCGGCCAGGAAGTAGATCAGCCCGAGCGAGGTGCCCAGCGCGACGACGACGGAGAAGATCGGCAGGACCCACAGCACCGGGCTGCGGTAGGTCAGCAGGAGCAGCAGCACGACCACCCCGAGGGCGGCCAGCAGCAGGGTGCTGTCGAGGCCCTCGAACGCAGCCGCCGAGTCGACGGCCTGGCCACCGGCGCCGGCGATGTAGACCGTGGTGCCGTCGGTGTCGGCGATGGCGTGGATCTTCTCCGCGATGCCGGGCATCTTGTTCCAGCCGTTGGCGCCGAGGTCGTAGGTGACCACGGTCTGCGCCGCCTGGCCGTCGCGCGAGGGGATCGGGCCGAGGACCCGGCCGGTGACGTCGTCCATCTGCTGGAGCTCGGCGGCCTGCTGGCGCATGGTCGCGAGGTCGGCGGCGGAGAAGCCCGCCTTCCTCTCGTAGACCACCGTGGTCGGGATCGCGTCCGGGTCCTGGAAGGGCTCCAGCTTGGCCAGGGCGCGCGTCGACTCCGCGTTGCCGGGCAGCCACGAGGAGGCCTCGTTGTTCTGCACCTCGGTGAGCTTGCCGGCGAAGCCCCCCAGCACCGCGACCGCGATGATCCAGAAGGCCAGCACGATCCACTTGGTGACGCGGCCGGTGAGCTTTCCGGCGATCTGACGGTGCATGGGACCACTCCATCGCTGCAGGCGCGCAGGGCGCATCGGGCGTTGCCCTGAGACAGACCCTGGGATCGGTCCGGACTCATCGCCTGCCCCAGGTGATCGACGTTAAGCCCGCCGTGTGACAGCCCGGTGTCGCTTTCCCGACCGGTCTAGAGCGCTGCCGGTCCGTCGCCGTCAGCCCTACCGCGCGAGGTCGGGCACGACCTCCGCGCCCGGGAGCAGTCCGAGCAGGGTCCCGGGGACGAACAGCTTGGACCCGCGCACGCCGCTCCCGATCACGGCCAGCTCGATCCCGGTGGCGGCCTCGTCGACCAGCACCCGCCACCCGTCCGGCAGCCCGAGCGGCGTGATCCCGCCGTGCTCCATGCCGGTCTCCTCGACGGCCCGGTCGTGGGCCAGGAAGGAGGCCTTGCGCACGTCGATGGTGCGCTTGAGCACCCCGTTCACGTCGGCCCGGGTGTCGGCGCGGACCACGCAGGCGGCGATCCGCTCCTCCCCGTCGCGGCGCCCCATCACCACGACGCAGTTGGCGCCGGCGCCCAGGGGCACGTCGTAGGCCTCGGACATCGCTGCGGTGTCGGCCAGCGCCGGGTCGATGGCGGCGACCAGGGCCTTCCCGGCGTGCTCCCACGACCGCAGCGCCTGCAGGACCGGGGCGGCCAGGAGCTCGGGCCGGTCCAGGGCGGGGGCGAGGGTGAGCGAGCCGATCGTCTGCATGCCGACCACCGTAGGGGCTGCGTTCGACCGCACGTCACCGGCTGGTCACCTGCGGCCCCCACGCTGGGAGCCGTGACCGGACCACTCGTCATCGGGCACCGCGGTGCCAGCGGGCACCGCCCCGAGCACACCGCCCTCGCCTACCGCCTCGCCTGGCGCTCGGGCGCCGACTCCGTCGAGCCCGACGTGCTGAGCACCCGCGACGGGGTCCTGGTGTGCCGCCACGACCTCGACCTGGCGAAGACCACCGACATCGCCGACCGCCCCGAGTTCGCCCACCGCCGCCGGCACCTGGTCGTCGACGGCACGACCGAGCACGGCTGGTTCGTGCACGACCTCGACCTCGCCGAGATCAAGACCCTGCGGGCCCGCGAGCGGTGGCCGCGCAAGCGGCCCGGGAGCGCGAGGTACGACGGCCAGGTCGGCGTGCTGACCCTCGAGGAGCTGCTCGACCTGCGCGAGGACGAGTCGGCGCGCTCGGGGCGTCAGGTCGGCGTGCACATCGAGCTCAAGCACGCCGCGCACTTCGCCGCCCTCGGGCTGCCGCTGCACGAGCCGCTCGTGGAGATGCTGCGCCGCCGCCGGCTGACCTCCCCGCTGAGCCCGGCCACGGTGATGGCCTTCGAGGCCGACGTGCTCAAGCGCCTGCGGCGCGAGCTCGACGTGGACCTCGTGCGGCTGCTCGACCGCGACGACGGCGTGCGTCGCGGACGCTTGCAGCGGATCAGCGCCTACGCCACGGCGGTCGGCCTGCACAAGGACCTCGCCCTGCCGCGCGACCAGCAGGACCGCATCGGGCCCCCCGGCAAGGCGGTCGACCGGGCCTTCGCGGCCGGCCTGGACGTGCTGGTCTGGACGCTGCGCAACGAGAACCGGCACCTCCCGGCGAACCTGCGCAGCCAGGGTCGCAGCCGGGTCCACGGGCACGCCCGCGAGGAGGTCGCGCGGCTGCTGGAGCTCGGGCTCGACGGTGTGCTGACCGACTTCCCCGAGGTCGCCGTCGACGTACGCCGGCGGCGTGCCGAGGGCGCCGGGTTCGCCCGCACGAGCTGATCCACCCAACGGGGCCACGAGCCCGGTGTCCGGACACAGCGACGGGCGGGCCCCCTGGGGGAACCCGCCCGACCGCTCGTGGGGTCAGCTCAGCGGGAGCTCGCCGACGCTGGAGCGCAGCTGACCCAGGATCCGGGTCAGCAGCCGCGACACCTGCATCTGGGTGACCCCGATGCGCTGGGCGATCTCACGCTGGGTGAGGCCCTCGTAGAACCGCATGTTCAGGATCAGCCGGTCGCGCTCGGCCAGCCCACCCAGGACGGGCCGCAGCATCAGCCGGGCCTCGGAGGCCCCCTGCTCGGAGTTGTCGAACGGCAGCAGCTCGCCCAGCGTGGTGGTGCCGTCGCCGGCCGGGTGGTCGAGCGAGGCCGGCACGAAGCAGCCGTCGCTCGCGAGCGCCTCGATCACGTTCTCGACGCCGTCGCCGAGCCGGTCGGCGATCTCCTGGGGCTGCGGGGAGCGGCCGAGCTCGTTGGACAGCTCGGCCTCGGCGACGTTGATCCGGGCCTGCAGCTCCTGGATGCGGCGGGGCGGACGGATCATCCACCCGTGGTCGCGGAAGTGCTTGCGCAGCTCGCCGCGGATGGTGGGCACGGCGTAGGACAAGAAGTCGTGACCGGTGGTCACGTCGTAGCCCTTGCTGGCCTTGGTCAGCGCCAACGCGGCGACCTGGCGCAGGTCGTCGAGGACGATCCCGCGGTTGCGGTAGCGGGACGCCTCGGCGTGCGCGAGGTCGAGGTGCATCACGATGACGGTGTCGAGCAGCCGCTGTCGTTCCGCGGCCGAGTCGGTCGCCAGGGCCAGGGTGAAGAGCTCCCTGGTCTGGGCCGCGCGGTCGAGGGAGGCGTTGCTCCTGGGTGTTCCGGAATGGGCTGTAGCGGTCATGGCTCACCGACCTGTGTCCCTCACCCCGGCGTGCAGCACGGGGGAGTTTCGTTTCGAACGGCTGCGGGTGCCACGCTTTCTCGAGCACTCAAGGGCATCAGGTCGGTGGCTTCAACGAGACGCCCGCTACCGACAGGTAGCGCGTGCTCCTCACCTTAGACCTATCCGGGCGATATGCAAGGCAAGGCCGGCCGGGGTCATCCTGCGTAGAGACGACCGATCTCCTCGGCGTACGACCGGTGCACGACGCGGCGCTTGAGCTTCAGCGTCGGCGTGAGCTCGTCGGAGTCGGCCGTCCACTCCGTGGGGAGCAGGGCCCAGCGCTTGACCTGCTCGGGGCGTGACAGCCGCTCGTTGGCGGCGGCCACGGCCTGCTCGACGAGAGCGAGGATCTCCGGGGCCCGGGCCAGGTCGTCGAGACCGGCGGGGGCGAGGCCCAGCCGGCCGGCGACCACGGGGGCCACGTCGGGGTCGAGGGTGAGCAGGGCGACGACGTACGGGCGGGCGTCGCCGTAGGCCAGGGCGTGGCCGACGAGCGGGCTCTCCTTGAGGAGGTTCTCGATGTTCGAGGGCGCGATGTTCTTGCCCTGCGAGGTGATGATCATCTCCTTCTTGCGGTCCACGACCGACACGAAGCCGTCGGCGTCGATCGTGCCGATGTCGCCGGTGTGCACCCAGCCCTCGGCGTCGATCAGGTCGGCGGTCGCCTCTGGGTTCTGGTGGTAGCCGGCGGTGGTCACGGGCCCGCGGGTGAGGATCTCCCCGTCGTCGGCGAGGGTGACCTCGATGCCGGGCTGCGCCCGCCCCACGGTGCCGAGGCGGAAGCTGCCGGGGCCGCACGCGGTGACCGAGCCGGTCGTCTCGGTCATGCCGTAGATGTCGTAGATCGCCAGCCCCAGGCCGGCGAAGAAGCGGGCCGTCTCGAGCGGCATCGGCGCCGACGCGCTGCCGGCCCACGTCACCCGGTCCAGGCCGAGCATGGCCTTGATCGGGGTGAGCACCGCGCGGTCGGCGACGGCGTACCGCGCGGCGAGGTCGGGGCTCGTCTCGTGGCCGACCTGCTGGGACTCCACGTGGGCCAGGCCCACGGCCATGGCGTCCTGCACCGCGGCCCGCTTCTGCTCGTCGGTCTCGGCCGCGAGGAGGCCGCCGATGCCGGTCTGGATCTTCTCCCAGACGCGCGGCACCCCGAAGAAGCGCGTGGGGTGCACCTGGCCCAGGGCGCCCACCAGCAGCGAGGGGTCGGCGACCAGGTGCACGTGCCCGCCCCGCACCAGCGGGATGTAGATCCCGAGCGTGCGCTCGGCGATGTGGGCGAACGGCAGGTAGGACACCCCGACGGTCTCGCCCTCCAGCGCCGCCGTGCGGTTGCCGCTGTCGACCTCGAAGAGCACGTTGCGGTGGCTGATCACCACGCCCTTGGGGTTCCCGGTCGTGCCGGAGGTGTAGAGGATCGTGGCGGGGGAGTCGTGGTCCAGCGCCTGCCAGCGGCGCTCGACCTCGGCCTCGTGCCCGGCCCGCACGCGGCGTCCGAGCGCCAGCAGGTCGTCCCACGTCGTCGCCGACGCGGGCGCGGCGGCGGCGTCGAGGACGACCAGGCGCGGGACGGCGCCGGTGTCGCGGGCCTGCTGCCAGCGGGCCAGGTGGTCGGCGTTCTCCAGCACGACCAGGCTCGGCCGGGAGTGGTCGGCGACGTAGGCGACCTGGCTGGGCGACAGCGTGTTGTAGATCGACATCGCGGCGGCGCCCGCGTGGACGGCGGCGAGGTCGGCCAGCACGTGCTCGATCCGGTTGGTGGCCATGATCGCGACCCGGTCGCCCGGCTGCACGCCGAGCTCGACGTACGCCGCCGCGAGGTCCAGCGCCGTCTCGCGCAGCTCGGTCCAGGTCAAGGTGCGCCAGTCGGGACCACCCGCCGCGAGCCCCTGCTGGTCGGAGTACGCCGGCTGGTCGCCGCGCTGGGCCACCCCCGCGGCGAACGCGTGGGCCAGGCTCGGGGCCAGCCCCTGGCTGATCTCGGCGCGGGTCTGCTCGACGGTGAGATCGGGCACGGGGGCTCCTCGTGGGTGGGGGTCAGTAGCTCTTGGGCAGGCCGAGCATCGAGGTGCCGATGTGGGCCAGCACCATCTGCTCGGAGACGGGGATGTTCTTGGCGATGCGGGCGTCGCGGAACAGCCGCTCGACCGGGTACTCCTTGGAGTAGGCCATGCCGCCGAGGGTCTGGAAGGCCTGGTCGGCCGCCTCCCACGACGCCTGGGCGGCGGTCAGCTTGGCCACGTTGGCCTCGTTGCCGCAGGGCCGGCCCTGGTCGAAGAGCCAGGCCGCCTTGTAGGTCATCAGCCGGGCCAGCTCGGTCTTGGCCTTGATCTGGGCCAGCGGGAACTGGATCGACTGGTTCGACCCGATGGGGCGGCCGAAGACGACGCGCTCGCGGGCGTAGTCGGCGGCCACCTCCAGCGCGGCGTCGGCTCCGCCCACGCCGCCGGCGGCGGCCAGGACGCGCTCGGGGTTCAGCACGTCCCACAGCACCTGGAAGCCCTCGTCGACCTCGCCGAGCACCCGGTGGGCCGGGACCCGCACGTCGTCGAGGAAGACCTGGCTGGAGGCCAGGATGTTGGTGCCCATCTTGGGGATCGGGGTGTAGCTCAGCGTGCCGGCCGCCAGCGCCTCCTTGACGTCGACCAGGAAGAGCGTGAACCCCGACGTGCGCGGTCGCGCCTCGGCCGCCGGGACGGTGCGGGTGACCGCGACCATCCAGTCGGCGCGCTCGACGTTGGAGATCCAGACCTTCTGGCCCTTGAGGAGGAAGTCGCCCCCCTCCGACGAACCAGGGTCACGGCGGGCACTGGTGGTGATCTCGACGGCGTTGGAGCCGGCGTCGGGCTCGGTCAGGCCGAAGCTGAACTGCAGGTCGCCCGACGCCAGGCCGGGCAGCAGCTCCTGCTTCTGCTCCTCGGTGCCGTGGCGGACCACGGTGGTCACCCCGAAGCCGGGGTTGAGCACGTAGATGAAGGAGCCCGCGGTGCCGCCGGAGGCGCACAGGGTCTCGCACGCGACGGCGGTCTCGAGCAGGCCCTGCCCGCCGCCGCCGTACTCCTCGGGGACGCTCAGCCCCAGCCACCCGCCCTCGGCGAGGTCGCGGTAGAGCTCCTCGGGGTAGCGCTTCTCCTCCTCGCAGCGCGACCAGTAGGCGTGGTCGTACTTCGCGGCGACGGCGGCGACGCCGTCGCGCACGGCGACGGCGGTGTCCGGCAGGTCGAGGTCCATCGGTGGCTCCTTCTCCTCCGGTCCCTACAGCCCCAGCGACCGTCCGATGATCTCCTTCTGGATCTCGGTCGTGCCGCCGTAGATCGTGGAGATGCGGCTGTCGAGGTAGGCCTTGGCGATCGGGAACTCCATCATGTACCCGTAGCCGCCGTGCAGCTGGACGCCCTGGTTGACCAGCTTGTTCTGCAGCTCGGTCGTCCAGTACTTCGCCATCGCGGCGTCGACGGCCGAGAGCTGGCCGTCGAGGTGCTTGCGCAGGCACTCCTCGAGGAAGGCGCGGGCGACCCGGGTCTCGGTGGCCATCTCGGCGACCAGGAAGCGGTTGTGCTGGAACTTGCCGATCGGCTTGCCGAACGCCTCGCGGGTCTTGGCGTACTCCAGGCACATCGCGACGATCGCCTCGCACGCCGCGACCGCCTGGGCGGCGATGATCAGGCGCTCCTGGGGGAGGTTCATCATCAGGTAGATGAAGCCCTCGCCCTCCTCGCCGAGGAGGTTCTCCTTGGGCACGCGGACGTCGGTGAACGACAGCTCGGCGGTGTCCTGGGCGTGCAGCCCGATCTTGTCCAGGTTGCGGCCGCGTTCGAAGCCCTCCATGCCGCGCTCGAGGACCACGAGGCTGATCCCCTTGTGGCCGGCGTCGGGGTCGGTGCGGGCCACGACGATCACCAGGTCGGCGTTGATGCCGTTGCTGATGAAGGTCTTGGAGCCGTTCACGAGGTAGTGGTCGCCCTGGTCGACGGCGGTGGTGCGCACGCCCTGGAGGTCGCTGCCGGCCCCGGGCTCGGTCATCGCGATCGAGGTGATGATCTCGCCGGACACGCAGCCGGGCAGCCAGCGACGCTTCTGCTCCTCGGTGCCCAGGCTGGAGAGGTAGGGGACGATGATGTCGGTGTGCACCGAGAAGCCGGGGCCGCTGACGTTGGCCCGGGCCTGCTCCTCGGACAGGATCACGTTGTAGCGGAAGTCGGTGACGCCCGGGCCGTCGTACTCCTCGGGGACGTCGAAGCACAGCAACCCGGCCTCGCCGGCCGTGGCCCACAGCTCGCGGGGCACGATGCCGTCCTTCTCCCACTGGTCGTGGTGGGGGACCACCTCGCGCTCGTAGAAGGTGCGCGCGGTCTTGCGGAAGTCCTCGTGCTCGGAGGTGTAGAGGTCGGACATGAGGATCCAATCGCCGGGGAGTGAGCGTGGCAGTGAACCTGACAGGGCCACTGTTACAGCAAAACTGTCACGCTTCAAGCAGTGGCACAGTCCTGCTGTTACGGTCGGTCCGTGACTGCTGAGGGGCTGCGGCCCGACGACGCGACCGGTGCGGCCGACGACCGTGCCTACACCGTCGACGAGCTCGCCGCGGTGACCGGGATGACGGTGCGCACGACCCGCTACTACGCCGGGCTCGGCCTGCTGCCGCCGCCGTCGCGACGGGGCCGGATCGCCTACTACACCGAGCAGCACCGCGCCCGGCTCGACCTGATCCGGGCCCTGCAGGACCACGGCTTCACCCTGGCCGCGATCGAGAAGTACCTCGCCCGGGTGCCGCACGACGCCAGCGTCGAGGACCTCGCGCTGCAACGGGCGATGCTGACCTCCTGGGGCGCCGGGCGCCGCGAGACCGTCACCCGCCGCCAGCTCGAGACCCGCGCCGGGCGGGTGCTGGGCGACGAGGACGTCGCACGCCTGGAGAAGATCTACGCCGTCCGCGCGGACGGCGACCGGTTCGAGGTGCTCCCGCCCTTCGACGTGGCCCTGAAGCTGATGGACCTCGAGATCCCCGTGGACTCCCTGGAGGAGGCCTCCGAGGCGATCACCCGGCACATGGACGCGCTGGCCGACGAGCTCACCGACATCCTCCGCACCCGGGTGCTCAAGCCCTTCCGTGGCCAGGAGCACAGCGAGGCCGACACGGCGAGGTTCGAGGTCACCATGCAGCGGCTCCGCGAGCTCACCCTGGAGGCGGTCGTCGCCGGCTTCCAGCGGGCCGCCAACCAGGTGATCACCCGGTCGCTGTCGGCGACGTCGGGCCGGGCCCCGCGCTTGTAAATCGGGGTTATGGACGCTTGACCGGGCGTGTGCCGCCCGGGAAGCGTCCCCAACCCTCGCCAAGCCGGACGCCGAGGCCCTGACGCCCGGGCCCGGTCACTCCTTCGGCATGACCGCCCACATCACGGCGTACACGATCGGGCCGGCGGGGAAGGTCACGACCATCGCGACCGCGGCCAGCACCCGCACGAGCGTCGGGTCGACGCCGAGGTAGCGCGCCACGCCGCCGCAGACGCCGCTGACGGGGGAGTCCCACGCGGTGCGGGTCAGCCGGCGGTACGGCGGCGGGGGCGGCTGCTGCTGCGGCGTGGTCATCGGAGCTCCCGGGTGGGCTCGGTGTCGTCGGTGTCCTCGAAGGTCCCGTCGGCGTGGGTGGTGGTGGCGTCGTGCGCGACCGGGCCGGATCCCGACTGGCCGGAGCCCGACTGGCCGGAGCCGTTCTGGCCGGAGCCGATCTGGCTGGTCTGGCGGCGGCGCCGGTTGCGGCTGCTGGCCAGGCTGGCGGCCAGGCCGACGACGCCGGCGGCGATCAGCAGGGCGGGGGCCAGGACGGTGAGCCGCTCGGCGGTGATCACGTCGGTCTCGACCAACGCCCAGATGCCGGCGGCACCGAGGAACAGCAGGGCGAAGACCAGGTGCGCCACCTTCACCGAGGTGTCGGGCGGGGGTGCGTCGTAGGTGTGGTCGGGGCGGGCGTCGGTGCGGGGTGCGTCGTACATGGTGGTGCTCCTGTCGGGGGAAGGGTCAGCGCTGCTCGACGGTGATGTGGCCGACGCGGGTGGCCAGGTCGAGGTCGATCGTGGGGGTGCCGGGCGCCGTGGAGGAGGTGAGCGACCGGGTGGTGGAGAAGTCGAAGCCGCCGCGGGAGGAGCTGCCGAGGTCGACCTGGCCGGCGTACCTCACCCGGGCGGCGACCTCGGCGTTGACGCCCGCCGGGAGGACGACGCGGATCTCGCCCGCCTTGGCCGTCACGGCCAGGAAGCGTCCGTCGAGGGCGGCGACGTCGCGGACGCCGCTGAGGTCGACCACGATCGTGCCGGTGCTGATGGCGTAGGTGTCCCCGAGGCCGGCCGTGCTGGTGGGCGCGATCCGGACGTCCTCGTCACGGGTGGACCCACCGGTGGCCGCGCCGACGATGCTGGTCACGACGAGGGCGAGGGTGGTGACCAGGCCCAGGGCGATCAGCCCTCCGGGACGGCCGACGAACGCGCCGACGAGCAGCATCAGCCCGGTCACGCCGACGGCCAGGGCGGCGTACGCCGAGACCGGGACGGTGCCCGAGACGTCGACGATGCCGAGGGTGCCCAGGGCGATCGCGATCAGGGCCAGGGTGGGCCAGAACAGCACCAGGCCGGTGCGGCGCGGTCGCGGCGGGGGGACGTACGCCGGGGCGGGCGGGGGCATCCACGAGGGCGGCGCCTGCCCGGCCTGGCCACCGGTCGGCGGGAGGCCGGACCGGTCCGACGGGGTCACGGGGAGGGTCTGGGTGCTGCTCATGGCGGTGCCTTCCTGGGGCGGGGCGGAGGGTCCGCCTGCGGGAGAGGTGGTGGGCGAGGTGGGGGTGAAGGACGCGGCGGGAGACGTGGGGGACGAGGTCGCCGGAGGCGTGCCCCAGGGCGCCGGCGGGCCGGCCGCCCGACGTTCGCGGCGCTGCCGGGTGGTCAGGACGACCACGCCGACCAGGGCCAGCACGAGGAGGGGGAACGGGAACGACCAGCCCCAGCTGCCGTCGAGGAAGGGGCTGCCGAAGACGACCATCAGCGCGAGGGCGGCGGCGACCACGAGGACCACCCGGCGGCTGTCGGGGCCGACGTCGATGGGGGCGCGGTCCGAGCCGTCCTCGGGCACGAACAGCCACACCGCGGCGTACAGAAGCACGCCGGCGCCGCCGAAGAAGGTCAGCACCGCCAGCAGCACCCGGACGACCGTCGGGTCGACGTCGAAGTGCCGGCCCAGGCCGCCGGCGACACCGGCGACGTAGCGGTCGGTGCCGCTGCGCCGCAGCCGGTTGACGTCGCGCATCTGGTCGCCGCTGACGCGGGGGCCGTCCTGGAAGTTGGTCTGGCCACCGGTCTGTCCACCGGTCTCGCCGCCGGTGGTGCCGGGGTGGCCCGCTCCGGGGCCGGTCTGCTCGCTCATGGCTCCATCGTGCTGACGCGGGGGCCTCGGCACCATCGGGGACGACCCTGGTTTCCGCAGGTGCGGACCCCGGGGTCCGCACCTGATGTGCCCTCGGGGTCGGCGGTGACACGATGGGCTGCGACATGGCACCGACACGCACACCTCCGCTGGCGTCCGGGCGCATCCCCGGGCGCCCGCCGGGCACCTCCCTGCCCGGCGCGCCGGCGGGGCCGAGGCGCGCCTACCGCTCGAGCAGCGACCGCTGGCTGGGGGGCGTGGCCTCCGGGCTGGCCCACCACCTCGGGCTGCCGGTGACGTGGGTCCGGCTCGGCTTCGTGGCGATGGTCGCCTTCGGCGGCTTCGGCGCGGTGCTGTACGCCGGGCTGTGGCTGTTCCTGCCCGCCCAGCGGCACGTGACGCCGTCCTCACCCGGCCTGGACGCCGCCACCCGCCAGGGCAAGCGGGGCGGGCGACCCCAACGCCGGCTGGCCGACTACGGGCCGCTGGTCGCCGTCGGCGCGATCGCCGTCGGGATCCTGCTGATGGTCACCTTCGTGACCGGGCAGACGCTGTCCTACGGCCCGCTGCTGCTGGCCGCCGCCGGCGTGGCCGTGCTGTGGTGGCAGGCCGACGAGGCCCAGCGCGAGCGGTGGCGCGACCCGTCGAGCCGGATGGGCCCCCTGCGGGCCGTCATCGGCGACGGCGGTTGGCGCGCCTGGGGCCGGATCGCGATCGGGCTGCTGCTGCTCGTCGGGGCGATCACGCTGTTCTCCCTGCGGTCGGGCGACCTGGGCGTGGCGCTCAACGTCGGGTTGGCCGCCGCCTTCGGCATCGTCGGCCTCGGCTTCATGGTCGGGCCGTGGCTGCTGCGGCTGTCCTCGGACCTGAGCGAGGAGCGGGAGGCCCGCGTGCGCTCGGAGGAGCGCGCCGACGTCGCCGCCCACCTGCACGACTCGGTGCTCCAGACGCTGGCCCTGATCCAGCGCTCGTCCGGCGACCCGGTGACGGTGTCGCGGCTCGCCCGCGCCCAGGAGCGCGACCTGCGCTCGTGGCTGTTCGGGGCCGGCGCGGACGAGCCCGACACCCTCGCGGCCGCGTTGAAGGCGGTCGCGGCCGCCGTCGAGGACGCCTTCGCGGGCGTGCACGTCGAGGTCGTCTGCGTCGGCGACGCCCCGGTCGCCGAGCGCGACCGCCCGCTGGTGCTGGCCACCCGCGAGGCCATCACCAACGCCGCCAAGCACTCAGGGGCGAGCACCGTCGACGTGTACGCCGAGGTCACGCCCACCGGCGTCGAGGTGTTCGTGCGCGACCGCGGCACCGGCTTCGACCCCGACCTCGTCGCCGACGACCGCCAGGGCGTGCGCAGCAGCATCGTCGGTCGCATGGAGCGGCACGACGGCACCGCCTCGGTGCGAAGCACCCCCGGCGGGGGCACCGAGGTGCGGCTGTCCCTCCCCGCCCACGCGCCTGCGGGCCGGGCCACGCCCCCCACCGCGAGTTCCGCCCCCACCTCGAGCCCCGCCACCGTCGCCGTTCCCGCCCCCGAGGAGACCCCATGACCCGCTCCGTCGTCATCGTCGACGACCACGCCATGTTCCGCACCGGGGTCCGCTCCGAGCTCGGGACCTCGGTGGACGTGGTCGCCGAGGCGGCCGACGTGGACGAGGCCGTCGCGGCCGTGGTCCGGCACCGGCCCGAGGTGGTCCTGCTCGACGTCCACCTGCCCGGCGGCGGCGGCGCCGAGGTGATGCGCCGGTGCGCCCTGGCCCCGCGGTCCGACGACACCGTGGCGACGCGGTTCCTGGCGCTGTCGGTCTCCGACGCCGCCGAGGACGTGATCGGCACCATCCGGGCGGGCGCCCGTGGCTACGTCACCAAGACCATCACCGGCCCCGAGCTGATCGCCGCCATCGAGCGGGTCGCCTCCGGGGACGCCGTGTTCTCGCCCCGGCTGGCGGGCTTCGTGCTCGATGCCTTCGCCGGCACCATCGAGGTGGCCGCGGTCGACGAGGACCTCGACCGGCTCACCGAGCGCGAGCGCGAGGTGATGCGGCTGATCGCGCGCGGCTACTCCTACAAGGAGGTCGGCTCCGAGCTGTTCATCTCGATCAAGACCGTCGAGACCCACATGTCCTCGGTGCTGCGCAAGCTGCAGCTCTCCTCGCGCCACGAGCTGACCCGCTGGGCCTCGGACCGCCGCCTGCTCTGAGCCACGCCGCTGCCGAGCCGGGCGTCCGGGGCCTCCGGGGCGACGTCAAGGCAGGGGCAGCAGGCTGGCCCAGGCCGGGCGCCAGGCGGGCGCGCGCTGGTCCATCTCCCAGGCGAGGTCCTCCAGCGTCGGACCCAGGGCGGCGTGCTGCACGGCGTACCACGCGGGCCAGCTGTCGAAGGCCCGGTCGAGCCGGACGACGACGCCGTCGGTGGAGCTGACCCGCGCGAACAGCCAGCCGCCGGACTCCTCGGTGGTCTCCTCGTGGTGCAGGGCGGTCAGCACGTTGGTCAGCGAGCGCTCGGCCGAGGCTGACAGCCGGGTGTTCCCCGGTGCCGGCGCCAACCGCCCGCGGGTCGCCATCACCGCGTGGGTGAAGGGCAGCCCGGGGCCGTTCACGCGGGCCCAGTGGACGACCGCGGGGTGCCGCTGCAGCAGCATCCGGTCACGTTCCCCAGCGTCGCGCATCTGGCCGTGGATCTGGTCACGCAGCCGGGAGAGCACCGAGGCGGCGGTCGTGGGCGGGGGTCGTACGGCCGCCTGCTCGACCAGCTCGACGGCCGCGTCGAGCTGCTCCCCGTGGGCGTACGACGCCAACCGTGCGGGCGTCAGCTGGCCGCGGCGACCGAGGTCGACGACGCGGGGGTCCATCGTCAGGATCGGCCGGAACAGCTGGAGCACGCCCTCGTCCTCGCCGGGGTCGCTGAGGTCCCACTCGCCGTGCACGTGCCAGGCCACGAACGTGGGGCGTTCGTCCAGGGCCGCGTCGGTCAGCGCCCAGTCGGGGGCGCCGCGGCGGGCGTCCGCGGGCGCCGGCGGCGCGAGGGCCGACCGGCCCCAGACGACGCTGCGCGTGCCGTGGATGCGCTGCATCCGCAGCCACGAGCCGTCGGCGCCGTCGAGGGAAAGCACGAGCTCGCGGGAGGCGAAGCGGCAGGCGGTGTCGCCCGTGGCCCGGTGCAGGGCGGCCAGCACCACCCAGGACCACCACAGGTCCTCGGCGTCAGGGAGTTCCTCGGGCTCCACGGGGGCATCATCCCCCTACTCGGCGACCTCGGCGAGGGAGGCGTCCACCAGCCACTCCACCGGCGCCCGGTCGTCGGTGTAGACGGTGCCGCCACGCAGGCCCGGGGCCAACCGGTCGGCGGTGGCCGTGAGCACGGACCGCACCTCACCGGGGGCCCCGGCGCCGCGCAGGCGGTCCGCAGGGTCGGCGGCCGACGTGGTGCCCAGCAGCATGGTGTTGGTGTCGTCGACCGGGTCGCGGCGCACGTGCTCGCGACCGAACGAGGCGGCCAGGGTCGCGGTCAACACCTTCTCCAGCTGGTCGGACTGCGGCGGGTGGCCCACGTTGATCGCGACCACGCCGCCCGGCGTCAGGCGCTCGGCTACCACGTCGAAGAACTGCTTCGTGGCCAGGTAGAACGGGATGTAGGGCTGGCGGTAGGCGTCGACCAGGATCGCGTCGTACGTCCCGGTCTGGGCCTGCAGCCAGGGCCGGGCGTCCGCGGCGTGAGTCGTGATGTTCGCACCCCGCAGGTCGAACAGCTCACGTCCGACCTGGGTGACGTCGGGGTCGATCTCCACGGCGTCGATCTCGACGTCGGGGAAGTAGTGCGCCAGGGCACGGGCCGTGGTGCCGGCGGCGCTGCCGAGGATCGCCACCCGGCGGGGTGCGTGGTCGCCGGCGAAGGGCAGCGCGAGCATCTCGTCCCAGTAGCCGCCGGTGAGGTACTGCCCCTCGCGGTAGACCGAGTGCACGGCCTGCCCCTCGTTCAGCTCCAGCAGCCGCTCGCCGTCGGTGCGCTGGATGACGCGGGCGTACTGGTACTCCGTCTCGCGCTCCCAGATCACCTTGCCGTCGGCCGTGGTGGTCTTGGTGCTGCCGACCGGCAGGGCGACCAGCATGACGATGCCGACCACGACGACGGCGCCGACCGGCAGCCACCGTCGGCCCAGCCCGGGCACGGAGACCAGGGCGAGGGCGAGGGCGAAGATCAAGAAGGTGCGGTGGGTGCCCACGACCGGGATCAGCAGCAGCGAGGCCAGGAAGGTGCCGGCGAGCGAGCCGATGGTGCCGATGGCGTAGAGCCGGCCCGCCACGCGGCCGGCGTCGGAGACCTGGTCGATCTTCAGCCGCACGGCGTACGGCGAGACGATGCCGAGCATCAGCACGGGCACGGCGATGAGCACGCCGACGCCCAGCAGGGAGCCCACGAAGAGCCCGCCGGAGAGCTCGGCGAAGGCCTTGGTCGACTGGCGCAGGAACGGTCCGCTGATGAAGGGGACCAGCGCCAGCAGGGCCGCCGAGGCGATCACCCAGCGCGACATGCCGCTCATCGTCGGGTTGCGGTCGGCCAGTCGGCCGCCGATCGCGTAGCCGATCGACAGGGCCACCAGCACCGTGGCGATCGTGTTGGCCCACACGATGGTGCTGGCCCCGAACCAGGGGGCCATCAGCCGGGCGGCGGCGATCTCCGCCCCCAGGCTGGCCATGCCGACGAAGAAGACGACGAGCTCGAGCAGGAAGCGGGGGCGCGAGTTCACGCGGTGAACCTATCGGGCCGGGCATGAGCCCCCGACCCCTCCTACGATGGGGCCCATGGCCACTCCCCGCGACCGCGACGACGGTGGTCGACCACGCCAGGCGCGGCCGCGCGACGCCCTCGGCCGCCCGCTGGCCTACGGCGAGGCGGGGGTCGAGCCGGTGCCGGAGGAGGCACTGCCGGCGCCCGAGACAGTGGAGCGGGCCCGCGAGCTGGTGCAGGAGGGCCGACCGTTCTCGGCGCACGAGGTGCTCGAGGCCCGCTGGAAGGCCGGCCCCGACGAGGAGCGCGACCTGTGGCAGGGGCTCGCCCAGCTCTGCGTCGGGCTGACCCACGCCGCCCGGGGCAACCGGGTGGGGGCCGAGCGGCTCGTCGAGCGCGCGGCCGGGCACCTGGAGGCCTACGCGGCGACCGGCGGGCCGGCGTACGGCGTGGACCTGGCCGCGGTCACGCGGTGCGCGCGGACACGCGCGGCTGACAGCTAGGGCACCAGTACGTCGGCCGCTGCTGGCCGACCGGGCCGAGCTCGCGCTTGACCACGCGGGTGCCGCAGCGCAGGCACGGACCCGTGCGGCCGTAGACCCAGTAGCGGCGGCCGGCCCGGGTCTGACCCGTCGTGGTGCGGAACGGCCGGTCCTTGTTGGCCTCGAGCTGGGTCCTGGCCACCTCGACCACGGCGGCGAGGTCGGGCACCTCGCCCACGGGCGTCGCCGGGTGCAGGCCGGTGAGGAAGCAGATCTCGGCCTTGAAGACGTTGCCCACCCCGGCCAGGTGACGCTGCTCGAGCAGGGCCTCGCCGAGCGGGGCCTCGGGTCGGGAGGCCAGGTTGGCCAGCGCCAGGTCGGCGTCCCAGTCGGGGCCCAGCAGGTCGGGGCCGAGGTGCCCGACCAGGCGGTCCTCCTGGTCGGTGCGGACCAGGTCGAGCAGCACCTGGAAGCCGACCGCCTCGGTGGTCGCGGTGCGCAGCACGACGCGGGCGGTGTGCCACGGCCGGCGCCACGTCGACCCGAGCGGCTGGACCGTCCAGGTGCCCTCCATCTTCAGGTGGGTGTGCAGGGTCAGGCCCGAGTCGAGCCGGGTCAGCAGGTGCTTGCCGCGGGGGACCGACGCCAGGACGGTCGCGCCGGCGAGGTCGGCGGTGGCGAGCGAGGGGATCCGGAAGTCGCTGCGGGTGAGCACCTGCCCGGACAGGCCGCGCTCGAGCTTGCGCGCCGCGCGGTAGATGCTGTCGCCCTCGGGCACGCCTAGCCCCGCAACCGGAGACCGCGCGGGGTGGCGATGAAGCCCGCCGACTCCATCGCGCGCCGCAGCACGTCGGAGTCCTGGCCCAGGATGCTGGCGCCGTCGGCCTTCTCCACGACGAGCCGCCCCAGGGCGCCGTCGCGGACGGCGCGGCCCAGCGCCTCGATGCCCAGGGCCAGCTCGTCCTCGTCGTCGCGGAAGGTCAGCAGGGTCTTGCCGCCGCGCTCGACGTAGAGCGTCAGGTGGCCCTCGACCAGCACCACGATCGCCCCGGCCTTGCGCCCCGGTCGGTGGCCGGACTCCTGGGGCGGCCACGGCAGGGCGGCGCCGTAGGGGTTCGCGGGGTCGGTCGCCGCGAGCGCCAGGGCGACCGGCTTCTCGGCGGTGTCGCCGTCGGGGCCGCTGCGCTGGTGGGTGCGGAGCCGGTCGATCGCCCCGACGGTGCCGAACTGGGCCGCGCCGAGGCCCTCGACGAAGTAGCCGCGGCGGCAGCGACCGCTGTCCTCGAAGGCGGAGAGCACCTTGTAGGTGGCGGCGAACCCGCCGGGGACGCGCTCGCTCATCACGGCCCCCCGGATCACCACGCCGTGCCGCTCGAGCAGGCTCTCGGCCGTCGCGTGGGCCCGCTTGGTGGGATCGGCCTCGCGGCCCGGCAGCAGGAACCAGCGGCCCGCGACGTCGGGCGGCGCGGCCCGGAGGGCGGCGCCGGTCAGCCGCGGCCGGTTGCCGCGCACCCGGGCGGGGGCCCGCTTGACGCGGTGGGCGCCGCGGCCGCCGCGGGTCAGCGCCCGCAGGGGGGCCAGGGTGTCGTTGCCGACGTGCCCGGCCCAGGCGAGGTCCCACAGGGCGGCCGACAGGGCCTTGTCGTCGCTGGAGCCGGCCGCGGTCGCGAGCTGGCGGAAGAAGTAGGCACCGCCGCCGCCCAGGGCCTCCAGCACCGCCTCGTGGGTGGCGTCGAGGTCGAGCTCGCCGTGGTCGGGCAGGGTGAGGTGGGCGGTGTCGGCCAGGTGCAGCGAGACCCACCCGTCGGAGCCGGGGAGCCCGCCGTGACCGGCCCAGAGCACCTCGCCGGTCGTGGTCAGCTCGTCGAGCAGCGAGGGCTGGTAGTCGGTGACCCGGGCGGGCAGCACCAGCGACTCCAGCGCCGAGGCCGGCACGGGGCAGCCGGCCAGCTGCTCGATCACGGTGACCACGCCGTCGATGCCGCGGAGGCCGCGGCTGCGCTGGCCGCCGGTGGCGGTGACGTGCTGCCACGACGGCAGGAACCGGGCGAAGGCGACCGGCTCCACCGGCTCGACCTCGTGGCGCAGCCGGGCCAGCGAGCGGCGCCGCAGCATCCGCAGCACCTCGGCGTCGCACCACTCCGAGCCCGCGCCCTGGGGGCGGAACTCGCCCTCGAGCACCCGGCCCTGGGCGGCGAGCCGGGCCAGCGTCTGCTGGCAGACCGCGACCCCGAGGCCGAGGCGGGTGGCCACCTCCCCGGGGAGGAACGGCCCGTGGGTGCGGGCGTAGCGGCCGACGAGGTCGCCGAGCGGGTCCTCGACCGGCTCGGTGAAGGCGTCGGGGACCCCCGGCGGCACCGGCACGCCGAGGCCGTCGCGCAGGCGGGCGACGTCCTCGACGACCGCCCAGCGGGGCTGGCCCGACATCAGGACCGGCACCACCCGACGGGAGTCGACGAGCAGGCCGAGCCAGTCGTCGACCTCGCCGGGCGAGGAGCAGCGCTCGCGCACCTCGTCGCTGCTGAGCGGGCCCAGCAGGCGCAGGAGGTCGGCCACGCCCTCGCTGTTGCGGACCTGACGGCCCTCGGCCAGCCGCTGGAGCTCGGACTCGACCTCGGCCAGCACCTCGGGGTCCAGCAGCTCGCGCAGCTCGGCCCGGCCGAGCAGCTCGGCGAGCAGACCCTGGTCGAGGGTGAGCGCGGCGGCGCGACGCTCGGCGATGGGGGAGTCGCCTTCGTACATGAACGCCGCGACGTAGCCGAAGAGCAGCGACTGCGCGAACGGCGAGGGCCGCTGGGTGTTCACGTCGACGAGCCGGAGGCGACGGTCCTGGATGCGGCGGTGCAGCCCCACCAGGGAGGGCAGGTCGTAGACGTCCTGGAGGACCTCGCGCACGGTCTCCAGGATGATCGGGAAGGACGGGTAGCGCGCCGCCACCTCGAGCAGCTGGGCCGAACGCTGACGCTGCTGCCACAGCGGGGCCCGCCGGCCGGGGTCGCGCCGGGGCAGGAGCAGCGCCCGGGCCGCGCACTCCCGGAAGCGCGAGGCGAACAGGGCCGAGCCACCGACCTCGGTGGTGACGATCTGCTCGAGCTCGTCGGGCTCGAAGGCGATCAGCTCCGCGCCGGGCGGCTCCTGGTCGGTCTCCGGGATGCGCAGCACGATGCCGTCGTCGGTCGCCATCGCCTGGGCGTCCACGCCGTAGCGCTCGCGCAGCCGGGCGTTGATGGCCAGCGCCCACGGGGCGTGGACGGGCGTGCCGAACGGGGAGTGCACCACGAGCCGCCAGTCGCCCAGCTCGTCGCGGAACCGCTCGACCACCAGCTGCTGGTCGTGGGGCACCGCGTTGGTGACCTCGCGCTGCTCCTCGATCAACGCCACCAGGTTGTTCGCGGCCCACTCGTCGAGCCCGGCCGAGGTGGCGCGCGCGATCGCCTGCTCGTGGGACATCGCGGAGATCTCGCGGGTGAAGGCGCCGATGGCCTCGCCGAGCTCGGCGGGCCGGCCCAGGGTGTCGCCGGTCCAGAACGGCAGCCGTCCTGGCTGCCCGGGCGCCGGGACGACCAGCACGCGGTCGTGGGTGATGTCCTCGATGCGCCAGCTCGTGGTGCCGAGGGTGAAGACGTCGCCGACGCGGGACTCGTAGACCATCTCCTCGTCGAGCTCGCCCACGCGTGACTGCTTCTCGCCGACCAGGAAGACCCCGAACAGGCCGCGGTCGGGGATGGTGCCGCCGCTGGTGACGGCCAGCCGCTGGGCGCCGGGTCGGCCGGTGAGCTCGCCGGAGATGCGGTCCCAGACCAGGCGCGGACGCAGCTCGGCGAACTCGTCGCTGGGGTAGCGGCCCGACAGCAGGTCGAGCGTCGCGTCGTACGCCGACCGCGGCAGGGTCGTGAACGGCGCGGCACGGCGTACGACGTCGAAGAGCCGGTCGGCCTCCCAGGTGTCGAGCGAGGTCGCGGCCACGATCTGCTGGGCCAGCACGTCGAGCGGGCTGGCCGGGACGTGCAGCGCCTCGATGCCGCCGACGCGCATGCGCTCGACCGCCACCGCCGAGGGCACGAGGTCGCCGCGGTGCTTGGGGAACAGCACGCCCCGGGAGGTCTCGCCGACCTGGTGGCCGGCGCGGCCGACGCGCTGGAGGGCGCTGGCCACCGACGGGGGCGACTCGATCTGCACGACCAGGTCGACCGCGCCCATGTCGATGCCGAGCTCGAGGCTGCTGGTGGCGACCACGCAGGGCAGGCGCCCCCGCTTGAGGTCGTCCTCGATGATCGCCCGCTGCTCCTTCGACACCGACCCGTGGTGGGCGCGGGCGACGAGCGGCAGGGCGCCCTCGGCCTGGCCCGACTGGGCCATCACCTCGGCGGGCGACCCGGCCTTCTCGACGAGCTCGGGGTCCAGCCCCGCCCGCTCGGCGGACAGCTCGTTGAGCCGGGCGGTCAGCCGCTCGGCCAGGCGCCGGGAGTTGGCGAACACGATGGTCGAGGTGTGCTGCTCGATCAGGTCGAGCACCCGGGCCTCGACGTGCGGCCACAACGACCCGGCGCGCGGGCCGTCGTCGCCCTCCTCGCCGAGCTCGGTCATGTCCTCCACCGGGACCGTGACGGTGAGGTCCCACTGCTTCTCGCTCGGCGGGGCGACCACCTCGACCGGGGCCACACCACCGAGGAACCGGGCGACCTCGTCGATCGGCCGCACGGTGGCCGAGAGCCCGATGCGCTGCACGGGCCGCTCGAGCAGGTCGTCGAGGCGCTCCAGCGACAGCGCGAGGTGGGCGCCGCGCTTGGTGCCGGCCACGGCGTGCACCTCGTCGATGATCACCGTGTCGACCCCGCGCAGCGCCTCGCGCGCCTGGGAGGTGAGCATCAGGAACAGCGACTCGGGCGTGGTGATCAAGATGTCGGGCGGCGCGGTCTGGATCTTGCGCCGCTCGGCGGCCGGGGTGTCGCCGGAGCGCACCCCGACCGTGATCTCGGGCACCGTGGCGCCGAGCCGCTCCGCGGTCTGGCGGATGCCGACGAGCGGTGCGCGCAGGTTGCGCTCGACGTCGACGGCGAGCGCCTTGAGCGGGGAGACGTAGAGCACGCGGCAGCGCTGCTTCTTCTCCGGCGGCGGGGAGGTGGCCAGCCGGTCGATGGACCACAGGAAGGCCGAGAGGGTCTTGCCCGAGCCGGTGGGGGCGACCACGAGGGCGTGCCTCCCGGCCGCGATCGCGTCCCACGCGCCCGTCTGCGCAGGCGTGGGCGCGGCGAAGGCCGCCTCGAACCACGCCCGGGTGGGCTCGCTGAACTGGTGCACCGCTCCATCCTGCCGGAGGGCACCGACAAGCCCGTCCGGCCGCCACCGATGAGGTCGGGCGCCGACCCGGGTCTGTTCTCGCGGGCACCGTGTCGGTGCTCTCTGGGAGGGTGGCGTCATGGTGGATGCGGTGTGGGCCGAAGGCCTGGTCAAGAGCTACGGCGACGTGCGCGCGCTCGACGGGTTGGACCTGCGGGTGCCGGAGGGCACGGTGCTCGGCGTGCTGGGTCCCAACGGGGCCGGGGAAGACGACGGCGGTCAAGGTGCTGACCACGCTGGTGCGTCCCGACTCGGGGCGGGCCAGCGTCGGCGGCGTCGACGTGGTCGCCGACCCGGCGGCGGCGCGCAGGCTGATCGGGGTCTCGGGCCAGAACGCGGCGGTCGACGAGTACCTCACGGGCTTCGAGAACCTCGACATGGTCGGCCGGCTCTACCACCTCGGCGCGCGGGCCAGCCGCGAGCGGGCCGCGCGAGCTGCTCGACGAGTTCGACCTCGCCGACGCGGGCGACCGGATGGCCAAGGGCTACTCCGGTGGCATGCGACGGCGGCTCGACCTCGCCGGCGCGCTGGTCGCGCGGCCGCCGGTGCTCTTCCTCGACGAGCCGACCACCGGCCTCGACCCCCGCAGCCGCACCTCGATGTGGCAGGTGATCCGCGGCCTGGTCTCCGAGGGCACCTCGCTGCTGCTGACGACCCAGTACCTCGAGGAGGCCGACCTGCTCGCCGACAACATCGTCGTGGTCGACCACGGCCGGCTGATCGCCGAGGGCACCGCCGACCAGCTCAAGGCCCAGGTGGGCGGTGAGCGGCTGCAGGTCACCGTGACCGACGCGGCCCAGCTGTCCCGCGCCGAGGAGCTGCTGACCCCGCTGGCCGTCGGGCCGGTCGTCCGCGAGGAGGAGCGTCGCGGGCTGCTCGTGCCGGTCTCGGGCGGCGCGGCCCAGCTGATCGACGCGCTGCGCCTGCTCGACGCCGAGGGCATCGGCGTCGACGACGTCGGGCCTGCGCCGACCGACCCTGGACGACGTCTTCCTGATCCTCACCGGCCGCTCGACCGACCAGCCGGACCACGTCCCCACCGAGGAGGTCTCGCGATGAGCGTGCTCACCCCGTTCGCCGACGGCCTCGTCGTCGCCAAGCGCAACCTGATCAAGATCAAGCGGGTGCCCGACCTGCTGGTGTTCACCACGCTGTCGCCGATCATGTTCGTGCTGCTGTTCGCCTACGTCTTCGGCGGCGCGATCGACCAGAGCGGGGGCGGCAGCGGCTACCGCGAGTTCCTGATCGCCGGGATCTTCGCCCAGACGGTGGTCTTCGGGTCCACGATCACCGGCGCCGGGCATCGCCGAGGACGTCCAGAAGGGGATCATCGACCGGTTCCGCACGCTGCCGATGTCGCCCTCGGCGGTGCTCTTCGGCCGCACGCTCTCCGACGTGGTCAACAACGTGATCGTGCTGGTGGTGATGTCGCTGACCGGGCTGCTCGTCGGCTGGCGCATCCGTGACGGGTTCTGGCACGCCGTGCTGGGCTACGCGCTGCTGCTGGTCTTCGCCTACGCCATCTCCTGGATCATGGCGCTGATCGGCCTGCTGGTGCCGAGCCCCGAGGTGGTCAACAACGCCTCGTTCATCATCATCTTCCCGCTCACCTTCATCGCCAACACCTTCGTGCAGCTGGAGACCCTGCCCGGTCCGCTGCGGGCGTTCGCGGAGTGGAACCCGATCTCGGCGGTGACCCAGGCGGCGCGCGAGAACTTCGGCAACGTGCCGCCCGGCGGGGGCCTGTCCACCCCCTCGTGGGCGTTGCAGAACCCCGAGCTCTACACGCTGATCTGGTCGGTGGCGGTGCTCGCGATCTTCGTGCCGCTCGCCTCGAGGCGCTACCAGCGCTCCACCAGCCGGTGAGCCGGCGCACGCCGGAGAAACCCGCTGGGATCCTGTCGGTTCCCGCGTCTAGGGTCGGGGCCGTGAGCGACTCGGACTCCATGATCCACGCGGCCGGCCTGCGCAAGTCCTTCGGTGACTTCGAGGCCGTCAAGGGCATCGACGTCGACGTGCGACGCGGCGAGGCCTTCGGCTTCCTCGGGCCCAACGGGGCCGGCAAGTCCAGCACGATGCGGATGATCGCGGCCGTCTCGCCGGTGTCCTCGGGCGAGCTGCGCATCCTCGGCCTCGACCCCGCGGTCGACGGGCAGGAGATCCGCGGCCGCATCGGGGTGTGCCCCCAGGAGGACACCCTCGACACCGAGCTCAACGTGCGCGACAACCTCTACATCTACGGCCGCTACTTCGGGATCCCGCGCGCCGAGGTGCGGGCCCGGTGCGAGGAGCTGCTCGACTTCGTGCAGCTCACCGACAAGGCCCTGGCCAAGGTCGAGGACCTCTCCGGCGGCATGAAGCGACGGCTGACGATCGCGCGCTCGCTGATCAACCGCCCCGACGTGCTCCTGCTCGACGAGCCGACGACCGGGCTCGACCCCCAGGCACGCCACGTCGTGTGGGACCGCCTGTTCCGGCTCAAGCAGCAGGGCGTGACCCTCGTGCTCACCACCCACTACATGGACGAGGCCGAGCAGCTGTGCGACCGCCTCGTGGTGATGGACAAGGGCCTGATCGTCGCCGAGGGCTCGCCGCTCGAGCTGATCCGGGCGCACTCCACCCGTGAGGTCGCCGAGCTGCGCTTCGCGGTGGGCCAGAACGAGCTGGTCGCCCCCCAGGTGGAGGACCTCGCCGAGCGCGTCGAGGTGCTGCCCGACCGGATCCTGCTCTACGCCGAGGACGGCGAGGCGGCCGTCGCCGCGGTCCACGAGCGCGGTCTCGACCCGATCATGACGCTCGTGCGCCGCTCCTCCCTCGAGGACGTCTTCCTGCGCCTGACCGGCCGGACGCTGGTGGACTGATGAGCACCCGCACGGGCGCCCGCACGCGCACCCGCAGCCTGGCCCCCCGCATGGCCGACTACTGGTGGACGGTCTACCGCCGCACGTGGAGGGGCAGCGTGGTCTCGTCCTTCGTGACCCCGCTGCTCTACGTGCTCGCCATGGGCGTGCTGCTCGGCGGGTTCATCAAGGGCGACCCCGCCACCCTCGAGGGCGCCCCGACCTACCTCGCGTTCGTCGCCCCCGGCATGCTCGCCGCCCAGTCGATGCAGCTGGTCTTCGGCGAGCTGACCTACCCCGTGATGTCGGGGGTGAAGTGGCAGAAGACCTACTTCGCGATGATGGCGACCCCGCTCTCGGTGCGTGACCTGGTGCAGTCGCAGGTCGCCTTCGTGGTCTTCCGGGTGGCCCTGACCTCGGCGGTGTTCTGCCTGGTGACCGCGCCGTTCGGGATCTTCTCCTCGGTCGGTGGCGCCGTGCTCGCGTTCCTGGCCCAGGTCCTCGTCGCGCTGGCCTTCGCGACCCCGGTGTTCGCGCTCTCGGCGTACCTCAAGGACGAGATGGGCTTCTCGCTGGTCTTCCGGCTCGGGATGATCCCGATGTTCCTGTTCTCCGGCGCCTTCTTCCCCGTCGCCAACCTCGACCCCGCCCTCGAGGCGGTCGCCAAGGTGACGCCGCTGTGGCACGGGGTCGACCTCACCCGGATGCTGACCGTCGGCCGGATCGACCCCGGCCTGGCGCTGCTGCACGTGGTCTACCTCGGCGCGCTGGCCGCGGTCGGCTACGTCCTGGTCGTCCGCTTCCTCTCCCGCAGGCTCGCCTCGTGAGCCCGCTGACCGCCGCGGCGGCGACCGCCGAGACCCGCCGCCTGAGCGCCCTGGGCGCCGTCGGGGTGCTGGTCCAGCGCAACTACGTCGTCTACCGCAGCGCGTGGTGGATCTTCCTGTCCGGGTTCCTGGAGCCGGTCTTCTACCTGTTCTCGATCGGGGTCGGCGTCGGTCAGCTGGTGCAGGGCTTCGAGTTCCACGGCCAGGTCATCCCGTACGCCGAGTTCGTGGCCCCGGGCATGCTGGCGGCCTCGGCGATGAACGGCTCGCTGCTCGACTCGACGTTCAACTTCTTCTTCAAGCTGAAGTACTCCAAGACCTTCGAGCAGATGCTGGCCACCCCGCTCACCACCATCGACGTCGCCCGGGGCGAGCTCACCTGGTCGCTGCTGCGCGGCGGCCTCTACTCCCTCGCGTTCCTGCTGGTGATGGTCGCCCTCGACCTCGTCGGGTCCTGGTGGGCCGTGCTCGCGCTCCCGGCGGCCCTGCTGATCGGGGTGGGCTTCGGCGCGGTCGGGATGGCGCTGACGACGTACATGCGGTCCTGGCAGGACTTCGAGTACGTCACCCTCGCCACGCTCCCGCTCTTCCTCTTCTCCGCGACCTTCTTCCCGCTGACGGCCTTCCCCGCGTGGCTGCAGTGGGTGGTGGAGCTGACGCCGCTCTACCGCGGCGTCGTCCTGGTGCGCGAGCTCACGACCGGCGCGGTGACCCTGGACTCGCTCTTCTCGGTCGTCTACCTCGTCGCGATGTCGGTGGCCGGCCTGCTCGTGGTCCGCCGCCGTCTCGGCACCCTGCTGCTGAGCTGATGGGGAGCCGGTCGGTGGAGGCGTGGAGGCGCCTGGTGCGCACGGTCGAGGGGTGGAACGTCACCGACGACGAGCGGGCGGCGCCGCACCCGGCGTCCGCGCACGTGCCCGCGGGCGGGCGCAGCTTCCTGCGGGCCGTCGACGTGGACGCCGACGCCGCCACGGTCTTCCGCTGGCTGTGCCAGCTGAAGGTGGCGCCCTACAGCTACGACCTCGTCGACAACCTCGGCCGGCGCAGCCCCCGCTCGCTGACCCCGGGCGCCGACGACCTCGCGCTCGGCCAGAGGTTCCTGATCGGCCCGCTCGTGGACTTCGAGCGCGACCGCCGGCTGGTCCTGGTCGCCTCGCCCGCGGGGGAGAGGGTCTTCGGGCCGGTCGCGATGAGCTACGAGGTCGTGCCGGGCCTGAGCGCCCGGTCGCGCATCGTGGCCGAGGTGGCGGTGGGCCCGCCCCGGGGCGCCGCGCGGGGTCCGGCGCGAGCGCTCGACCGCGCGTGGCAGTCGTTCCTCGGGGTCGGCGACCTGGTGATGCTGCGTCGTCAGCTGCTCACCCTGAAGGCTCTCGCCGAGGGCGCACCGCGCGGGTGACGCGGGTGTTGGCAGACTGCGGTCCATGACTGGTCAACGTGCAGGTGAGCACCCGCGGGTCGCCGTGATCGGCGGCAGCGGCTTCTACGAGTTCCTCGAGGACCCCACCACCGTCGAGGTGGACACGCCGTACGGCGCGCCCTCCGCCCCGATCGCGGTCGGCGAGGTCGGTGGGGTGCCCGTGGCGTTCCTGCCGCGCCACGGCCCGGGCCACCAGTTCCCGCCCACGCAGATCCCCTACCGGGCCAACCTGTGGGCGCTGAAGTCGCTGGGCGTCGAGCGGGTGCTGGCGCCGTGCGCCGTCGGCGGCCTCCAGCCCGAGACCCGGCCCGGCACCCTGGTGGTGCCCGACCAGCTGGTCGACAGGACCACCCGACGTGTCCAGACCTACGTCGAGACCGGCGCGGTGCACGCACCCTTCGCCGACCCCTACTGCCCCGACCTGCGGCGGGCGCTGACCGACGCGGCGGGCGAGGGCGTGCTCGACACCGGTGCGATGGTCGTGATCGAGGGCCCGCGGTTCTCCACCCGCGCCGAGTCGCAGAGCTACGCCCGCGAGGGCTGGACGATCGTCAACATGACCGGCCACCCCGAGGCGGTCCTCGCCCGCGAGCTGGGCGTCTGCTACGCCACGATCGCCCTGGTCACCGACCTCGACGCCGGCATCAGCGCCGAGGAGTCGGTCGACCAGGCCCAGGTCTTCGCGCTCTTCGAGCAGCACATCGGCCGGCTCAAGGAGATGCTCGCGACCGTGGTCGCCGACCTCCCGCGCGAGAAGCCGACCTGCGGCTGCGGCGACTGGCTCGACGACGTGCAGCTCTCCTTCGAGCTCCCCGGGCCCGTCCGGTGAAGGTCCTGGTCACCGGCGCCTGCCGGCTTCATCGGCAGCCAGGTCGCCACGATGCTCACCGAGCGCGGCGACGAGGTCGTGCGGGTCGACGCGATGATCCCGCAGGCCCACGCGGCCGACGCGCAGGCCGACGAGGGCGTGCACCGGCTCGACGTGCGCGACGCCGACCAGTGGGCGCACCTGCTGGACGGCGTCGACGCGGTCAGCCACCAGAGCGCCATGGTGGGCGCCGGCGTCACGGTCGCCGACATGCCGCTGTACGCCGGTCACAACGACCTCGGCACCGCCGTCCTGCTGGCCGCGATGACCGAGCGCGGCGTCGACGCCCTGGTCGTGGCCAGCTCGATGGTGGTCTACGGCGAGGGCCGCTACGCCTGCGAGGAGCACGGCGAGCAGCCGACCCGGGCCCGCCGCCGCGACGCCCTCGAGGCCGGCGACTTCGAGAACCACTGCCCGCTCTGCGACCGGCCCCTGGGCTGGCAGCTGGTCCCGGAGGACGCGCGCCTGGACCCCCGCAGCACCTACGCCGCGAGCAAGCTGGCCCAGGAGCACTACACGCTCGCGTGGGTGCGCCAGGCCCGCGCCCGGGCGATCGGGCTGCGCTACCACAACGTCTACGGCCCGCGGCATGCCCCGGGACACGCCGTACAGCGGGGTCGCGGCGATCTTCCGGTCCTCCCTCGAGCACGGCCAGGCGCCGCGGGTCTTCGAGGACGGCGGCCAGATGCGCGACTTCGTGCACGTGCGCGACGTGGCCCGCTGCAACGTGATGGCCCTCGACGCGGTCGTCGGGCGCGAGCCCGAGTCGTGGTCGCCGTACAACGTCTGCTCCGGCACCCCGATCCCGATCCGGCGGGTCGCCGAGGTGCTCTGCGAGGCGGCCGGCGGCCCGGACCCGGTGACCACCGGCGACTACCGCCCCGGCGACGTGCGGCACGTCGTGGCCTCGCCCGAGCTGGCCGCCGCCGAGCTGGGCTTCCGGGCCGAGGTCACCCCCGACGTGGGCATCACCGAGTTCGCCGACGCGCCGCTGCGCTGACGACGCTCCTGCGTCGACCACCAATCCGTTCGGCCGCGCCGCGACGAACCACCTCCTAGCCGAGGACGCTCCGTCCCCGGCGACGCTCGACGACCAGGAGTCACCATCGCTGTCCCGCCGGATCCGGCCACGCCGTCACGACTCGACGCCTACGGTGGGTCCATGCTCCCTGCGGCCACGTGCGACGTCGTCATCCCGTGCCGTGACGAGGGCCCGGCCCTGCCTGCGCTGCTCGCCAAGATCCCCGAGGGCTTCCGCCCGATCGTGGTCGACAACGGCTCGCGCGACGACACCGCCGAGGTGGCGCGGAAGCACGGCGCCCTGGTCGTGAGCGAGTCCCGCCCCGGCTACGGCGCGGCCGTGCACGCGGGGCTTGAAGCGGCCACCGCGGGGTACGTCGCCGTCATGGACGGTGACGGCTCGATGGACCCGGCCCAGCTGGTGCCGCTCCTCGAGGAGGTCGCCTCCGGGCGCGCCGACCTGGCCGTCGGTCGACGGCGCCCCACCGCCAAGGGCGTCTGGCCCTGGCACGCCCGCGCCGGCAACGCGGTCGTCCTGTGGTGGCTGCGTCGACGCATCGGCCTGCCCCTGCACGACATCGCCCCCATGCGCGTGGCGCGGCGCGAGGACCTGCTGGCCCTCGGTGTCGAGGACCGCCGGTTCGGCTACCCCGTCGAGCTGCTGCAGCGGGCGGCCGTGGCGCAGTGGCGCTTCGTCGAGCGCGACATCGACTACCACCCGCGCGCCGAGGGCACGAAGTCCAAGGTCTCGGGATCGGTGCTGGGCACCGTGCGCGCCGCCCGCGACTTCGCCAAGGTGCTCTCGTGAGCGCCGGCGAGGTCCTGCCCGTGGTGCTGGTGGTCGCCAAGGCCCCGGTCGCGGGACGCGCCAAGACCCGCCTGGGGGCCGTGGTCGGCATGGACCGCGCGGCCGAGCTGGCCGCCGCCGCCCTGCTCGACACCCTCGCCGCCTGCGTCGAGGCCTACGGCGTGGAGCGCTGCCACCTCGCCCTGGAGGGCGACCTGTCCCTCGCCGCCGACGCCGAGCGGCTGCTGGCCGCCACCGAGGGGTGGACGGTGCACCCCCAGCGCGGCGACGCGTTCGGCGAGCGGCTGACCCACGCGCACCACGACGTCGTCGAGGCGACCGGTGCGCCGGTCGTCCAGGTCGGCATGGACACCCCGCAGCTCGATCCGGCCGTCCTGGCCGAGGCCGGCCGGCTGCTGACCGGCCCCGACACCGCCGTCCTCGGCCCGGCGTACGACGGGGGCTGGTGGCTGCTCGGCGTGGGCGGCCCCCACCTGCTGGCGCACCTCGACGAGGTGCCGATGTCGACCGACGAGACCGGACGCCGCACGCGCGAGGTCCTGGAGAAGGCCGGCGCCCACGTGACCGAGATCCTGACGCTGCACGACGTCGACGAGGTGGCCGACGCCGAGGCGGTCGCCGCCGCAGCCCCTGACACCGAGTTCGCCCGGAGGTGGAGATGAGCACCGCAGAGTTCGTGGAGCCGGTGGAGGAGCGCGCCGAGGAGCGGCACGGCACCTTCAGCGAGGTGTTCACCGACGCCCTGCGCGGCGTCCCGTGCTCGGTCCGCGGCATCCACGCCGACGAGCAGCAGCTGCCCGTGCACACCTGGCTGCGCGACGCGACCCGGTCCGACCGGGTGGTGCTGCGCCAGTGCCGCGGCGCCACGATGGACGTCGGCTGCGGTCCGGGCCGGATGAGCGCGTCCCTGGCCCAGCTGGGCCACGCGGTGCTGGCCGTCGACATCGTGCACGAGGCGGTCGACCAGGCCCGTCGCCGCGGCGTGCCCGCCGTGCGCCGCAACGTCTTCGAGCCGATGCCCGGCGAGGGCGGGTGGGACACCGTGCTGCTGGCCGACGGCAACATCGGCATCGGCGGTGAGCCCGTGGCCCTGCTGCGCCGCTGCCGCGACCTGCTCGACGCGGCCGGCCGCGTCGTGATCGACCTCGCCTCCCCGGGCACCGGGCTGCGTCGGCACGACGCCCGCCTGGTCAGCCGGGGTCGCCGGTCCTCGACCTTCCCGTGGGCCGAGGTGGGCGTCGACGCCATCGACGACCTCGCCCGGGCCGCCGACCTGCGCGTGCATCGTGTCGGTGAGCACCACGGACGCTGGTTCGCCGTCCTGACCCGATGAGGCGTCCGCCGGTCCCGACCGAGGCGTCGTTCACCTCCACCCTGCGGGACCAGCGCGTCACGGCGCGCATCGGCACCTGGCTCGGCGTCTGCTTCGCCACCGCCTTCGTGACCGGCCTGATCAGCCACTGGTACTACCTCCCCGACCCGCTCCTGACCCCGCCCGTGCGGCCCGTCTGGGGCTACCGCCTCACCCAGGGGCTGCACGTCATCTCGGGCACGGCCGCGGTGCCGTTGCTGCTGGTCAAGCTGTGGAGCGTCTACCCCAAGCTGTTCGCCGCCGTCCCGCTGGGGCGCGCGCGGGCCCTGGTGCTGCACCTGCTCGAGCGGGTCTCGATCCTGGTGCTCGTCGCCGCCGCGGTCTTCCAGCTGGTGATCGGGCTGGCCAACTCCGCGCAGTGGTACCCCTGGTCGTTCTCCTTCCGACCGACCCACTACGCCGTCGCCTGGATCGCCATCGGGGCGCTGGTGGTGCACGTCGCGGTCAAGCTGCCGCTGATCCGGGCGGCGTACGCCGAGAAGGTCGACGCGATCGACGCCGACCGCCCCACGCCGTACGCCGGACCGAGCCGCCGCACGCTGCTGCGCACCGCCTTCCTGGCCTCCGGCGTGGCCGTGGTCGCCGTGGCCGGTGGCACCGTGCCGTGGCTGCGGAAGATCTCGGTGTTCGCGGTGCGCACCGGCGAGGGCCCGCAGGGCCTGCCGGTCAACCGCTCGGCGCAGGCCGCCGGGGTCACCACCACCGCCCGCGACCCGGGCTTCACGCTCACCCTGTCGCACGGCGACCGCGACGAGGTGCTCACCCGCGACGACCTCGCGGCGATGACCCAGCGCACCCACGACCTGCCGATCGCCTGCGTCGAGGGGTGGAGCGCCTCGGCCACCTGGACCGGCGTACGACTCTCGGAGCTGCTCGCCCGGGTCGGTGCCCCCACCGACGCCGACGTGCGCGTGACCTCGCTGCAGACCCGGGGGTCCTTCGGGGTGACCCGGCTGCCGGCGTCGTTCGCCCACGACGACCTGACCCTGCTCGCGCTGCAGGTCAACGGCGAGGAGCTCGACCTCGACCACGGCTTCCCGTGCCGGCTGATCGCGCCCAACCGGCCCGGTGTGTTCCAGACCAAGTGGGTCACCCGGATCGAGGTGCTCCGATGAGGCTGCGCCTGGTCCTCGGTGCCCTGGGCGTCGTGATGGGGGCCTTCGGCGCCCTGCGGTTCCTGCAGCTGGACCTGCCCGACCTCGTCGACGCCGTGCTCTGGCTGGCCGGGGGAGTGGTGCTGCACGACGCCGTGGTCGCACCGCTGACGATCCTGCTCACGGTCGTGCTGGGCCGGGTCGTCCCCGAGGCCTGGCGTTCGCGGGTCACCGTCGCGGCCGTCGTCCTGCTGACCGTGACGGCCGTCGCCGTGCCGGTGCTGGGGCGGTTCGGGGCGCGGGCGGACAACCCGAGCCTGCTCGACCGCGACTACGTGGGCGGGTGGCTGGTGCTGGCCGCGCTGGTGCTCGTCGCCACCCTGGTGTCGGGAGTGGTCGCGCGCCGCCTCAGGCGGTGAGCGTGCTCAGCAGCAGCCCGACGGCGCCGAGGACGATGCCGACCAGGGAGAGCCACAGCGGCGCCTTCGCGACGGGACCGTCGCGCCGCGTCGGCACCAGCACCGCGATCACCGCGACCAGGCACAGCAGCCCGACCACCGAGCCCATCACGATGTCGATGTCGGGCCCGGTCGTGTCGTGGTCGGTGCTGCCGCCGACGGTGAAGCAGATGCCCGACGTCAGCGCGGCCAGGCCGATCGCCGGCCAGGTGATCGCGCCGCCGGAGCGCACCATCACCACGACCAGGGCGAGCAGCCCGATGCCCAGCGCCAGCACCACCAGCGTGCCCAGTGTCCCCATGTGGTGTCGGCCCCCAGCCAGTCGTGCACGAGTGTGTGCCCTACGTCTACACGATGGGGGGTCACCGCGTCAGGGACTGTCCGGCACAATCCTCCCCGTGAGGCACACGGAGTTCTGGTCGCGGATGGAGCAGGCGCTGGGCGTGGCCTACGCGCGCTCCTGGGCCGACCAGCACGTGATGGGCGAGCTCGGCGAGCGCACCGCCGTCGAGGCGCTGGCCGGCGGCGAGACGCCGCAGCGGGTGTGGCGGGCCGTGTGGGCCGAGCTGGGGCTGCCCGCACGCGAGCGCTGACCCCTCGGCATGGGCGCCGAGCAGGGCCGTTCGCCCGAATGTCACGCAAATGTGACGTCGCAGGGGTGCCGGGCCGGCGTACGCCGCGGCTAGCCTGCCGTGGTCCCACTCGGAGGATCTGGAGCACCCGCATGCCTCTCACGTCCCGACGCCTGATCGGCGTCCTCGCGGCCGGCACCTGTGCCCTGGCCACGCTCACCGCCACCTCGACGACGGCCACCGCCGCGCCCGAGGGCGCGAGCGCGCTGAAGGCCCAGAAGGGCAAGCCGGCCAAGCCCGGCAGGCCCGGCGAGAAGAAGCCCGGCTACCTCGTGCCGGTGCAGCTGCTCTCGTTCAACGACTTCCACGGCAACCTCGAGCCCCCGGCCGGCTCCTCGGGCCGCAACGTGGTCGGCCACAAGATCGACCCCGCCACCGGCAAGGCCGTCGACGTCACGAACGACGCCGGCGGCGTGGCCTACCTCGCCACCCACCTGAAGCAGGCCCGCCAGGGCCACCGCAACAGCCTGACCGTCGCCGCGGGCGACATGATCGGCGCCTCGCCGCTGCTCTCGGCCGCCTTCCACGACGAGCCCAGCATCGAGGCGCTGAACTCGCTGGGCCTCGACGCGACCGCCGTGGGCAACCACGAGTTCGACGAGGGCTACAAGGAGCTCCAGCGGATGGCCGACGGTGGCTGCCTCGCCGACGGCGACGGGGCCGACAACCAGAACTCCTGCGCCGACCACACGTTCCGGGGCGCGGACTTCGACTACCTCGCGGCCAACGTGAAGTACGCCGGCACGAACCAGACCATCCTGCCGCCCTACACGATCAAGAAGGTGCACGGCGCCCGGATCGCGTTCATCGGCATGACCCTGAAGGACACCCCCGGCATCGTCACCGCGAGCGGTGTCGCCGGCCTGGAGTTCGGCGACGAGGTCGCCACGGCCAACGCGCTGGTGCCGGTCCTCAAGCGCCAGGGCGTCAACGCGATCGTCGTGCTCGTCCACCAGGGCGGCACCCCGAGCAAGCAGAAGTGGACCGACCCGGGCACCGGGAAGACCTACGACGTCAACCCGAACTTCGACTACACCTGCGGCCAGGGCGGCACCCTCGCCGCGGAGTCGCCGATCCTGCCGATCGCGGCCAACCTGGACCCCGCCATCGACATGGTGATCTCCGGGCACACCCACCAGCCCTACGTCTGCGACGTCAAGGACCCGCGCGGCCAGGCCCGCCTGGTCACCTCGGCCTCGTCGTTCGGCCGGCTGTTCACCGAGACCGACCTGACCTACGACCGCCGCACCCGCGACATCGTGCGCAGCTCGGTCAAGGGCTCCAACCTGCAGGTCACGCGCACCGTCACCCCCGACCCGGCCCAGGTCTCGCTGATCGACCTGTACAAGAAGCTGGTGCGCCCCATCGCCAGCAAGGTCGTGGGCCGGGTCACCGCCGACGTGACCCGCACCGCCAACGACGCGGGGGAGAGCGCGCTCGGCGACCTGATCGCCGACGCCCAGCTCGCCGACGACTCGGTGGTCACGGGCGGTCGCACCCCGGTGATCGCGTTCATGAACCCCGGCGGGATCAGGTCCGACCTGACCTACGCCAGCTCGCCGTACGCCGAGGCGCCCGGCGACATCACCTACGACGAGGCGTTCACGGTGCAGCCGTTCAACAACTACCTCGTCTCGCTCTCGCTGACCGGCGCGCAGATCACCCAGCTGCTGAAGGAGCAGGTGACCGGGGCCAACGCCGGCGCGGCCAACAACAAGGTCCTCCAGGTCTCCAAGGGCTTCGCCTACCGGCTCGGCGCCGACGGCCCGGTGCCGGGCAGCATCACCCTGGACGGCGTGCCGATCTCCGACACGGCGTCCTACCGGGTCGTGACCAACAACTTCCTCTCCGACGGGGGCGACGGGTTCGCGACGTTCAGGAGCGGCACGGACAAGTACATCGGCGGGCTCGACATCGACGCCTTCTCCGACTTCCTGACCGCCTCCTCGCCGTACACCCCGGGGGCGCTGACGCGCATCACGCGCTGACCCTCCCCGGGCGCCGTCCTTCGGCGTGTCCTGACGTGCATCGAACACATGTTCGTACTACCGTCGTGTCCACAGGCAGGGGTCGACACCGGGTTCTCCACAGCTCGCGGCAACGCGAACGGCGTTGTCGGTGCCGGCACCTAACGTCTGGCGAGACATCAGGTCAGACCGCGTCCACGGGACGCACGACACACGTGAGGGACGATCACCATGGCGGCATCGGACAACAACCGGGACAAGGCGCTCGACGTCGCCCTGGCCAACATCGAGAAGCAGTTCGGCAAGGGCTCGGTGATGCGCCTGGGTGACGAGACCCGCGCACCGCTGGAGATCATCCCGACCGGCGCGATCTCGCTCGACATCGCGCTCGGCCTCGGCGGCCTGCCGCGCGGCCGGGTCGTGGAGATCTACGGCCCGGAGTCCTCCGGCAAGACGACGGTGGCCCTGCACGCGGTCGCCAACGCCCAGCGCCTCGGCGGCATCGTGGCCTTCATCGACGCCGAGCACGCCCTCGACCCGGAGTACGCCCAGAATCTCGGCGTCGACACCGACGCCCTGCTGGTCTCCCAGCCCGACTCCGGTGAGCAGGCGCTGGAGATCGCCGACATGCTGATCCGCTCGGGCGCGCTGGACCTGATCGTCATCGACTCGGTGGCGGCGCTCGTGCCCCGCGCCGAGATCGAGGGCGAGATGGGCGACAGCCACGTCGGCCTGCAGGCCCGGCTGATGAGCCAGGCGCTGCGCAAGATGACCGGTGCGCTGAACAACTCCGGCACCACGGCCATCTTCATCAACCAGCTGCGCGAGAAGATCGGCGTGATGTTCGGCTCGCCCGAGACCACCACCGGTGGTCGCGCGCTGAAGTTCTACTCCTCGGTCCGCCTCGACGTGCGTCGCATCGAGACGCTCAAGGACGGCACCGAGATGGTGGGCAACCGCACCCGCGTCAAGGTCGTCAAGAACAAGGTCGCCCCGCCGTTCAAGCAGGCCGAGTTCGACATCATGTACGGCCTGGGCATCTCCCGCGAGGGTGGCCTGATCGACGTCGGTGTCGAGCAGGGCCTCGTCCGCAAGGCCGGCGCCTGGTACACCTACGAGGGCGACCAGCTCGGTCAGGGCAAGGAGAACGCCCGCACGTTCCTGCGCGACAACCCCGACCTGGCCAACGAGATCGAGAAGAAGATCCTGGAGAAGCTCGGCATCGGCCCGCAGGTCGACGCTCCGGCCGAGGCGTTCGCCGCCGACGCCCCGGGCATCGACCCCGATGGCATCGACTTCTGAGCCCAGCCCGGGCCTGCACACCGGGCCCGACGCCGACCCCGAGTCGGTGGGCCGCAAGATCCTGCTCGACCAGCTGACCGGGCGGGCCCGGACCCGTTCCGAGCTCGCCACCAAGCTGTCGGCGAAGTTCGTGCCCGACGACGTCGCCACCCGCCTCCTCGACCGCTTCGAGGAGGTCGGGCTGGTCGACGACAGCAAGTTCGCCCGCGAGTGGATCGAGCAGCGCCAGGGCGGCCGCGGCCTGGCCCGTCGGGCGCTGGCGATGGAGCTGCGCCGCAAGGGCATCGAGGACGACGTCGCCCGCGAGGCGCTCGACGAGATCGAGCCCGACGACGAGCTCGCCGCGGCGCGGGCGCTGGTGCGCTCCAAGCTGCGCTCGGTGCGCAACCTCGAGCACGACAAGGCGATGCGACGGCTGGTCGGCATGCTCGCCCGCAAGGGGCACTCGCCCTCGGTGGCCTTCTCGGTCGTCAAGGAGGAGCTGGCCTCGGTCGGCGTCGACGCCGAGGACGACTTCTAGGTCACGGGGCGAGGGAGGCGAGCACGCGCAGGTCCTCGTCGGCCAGGGTGCCGTGGTCACGGGCCACCCGGGTCCAGCCGCGCAGCATCACGGTGTAGGCGTGCACGCTCTGCACGTCGGTCACCCGCGACCAGAGACCCTCACCGGCGTACGTCATCAGGCTGAGGGTGGAGGCCGTGTGCACCGATCCGTCGCCGGGGTCGCGCATCACGTGCTGGAGCTCGTAGACGACCTGGGCGCGGCGGCTGTCGAACGAGCGCCACACCGCCTCGAAGCGGGCGATCTGGTTGCCCGGGAAGCTGCCCATGGAGCCCAGCACGAACGCCCGGATCTCCTCGCGGCCCTCGAAGTCGTCGTAGCCGCGACGGCGGTAGACCGCGTCCTCGGTGAACGCGTCGGCGTAGCGCCACCACTCGCCCGTGCGCACGATCTCGTCCACCTGGGCCCGGTAGGCCGTGAAGGCGGCCGCGAGGATGGAGTCCGAGGCGAGGGGCACGTCTGTCATTTTGCCAGACATCAGGCCGTTGAAACGGACATAACGGACAGAAGTGGGGCGGCGGGGTGCCGTCATCCACCGTCATTACCGACCGGTAGCATCAGGGCATGAGCAGAGTCCTCGACCTGTACGGCAAGGCCCACGCGATCCCGGTGGTGGGGGACCGGTTGTTCTCCTTCGCCTTCAGCCAGGTGGCGCCGTACTTCTGGAGCATCCGGCCGCGCTTCACCGTCATCGAGGCGAACCACGCCGAGGTCGTCATCCCCAAGCGGCGGGCGGTGCAGAACCACATCGGCACCGTGCACGCCATCGCGCTGTGCAACGGCCTGGAGGCGGCCATGGGCGTGCTGGCCGAGGCCAGCATCCCGGCCGACAAGCGGTGGATCCCCAAGGGCATGGAGGTCAGCTACACCGCCAAGGCGACCAGCGACATCACCTGCCACGCCGACACCGATCCCGAGCAGTGGACCGGCACCGACCCCGACGTGCCGGTGCGGGTCAAGGGCGTGCGGACCGATGGCACGGTCGTGATCGAGGGCGTGATCCGGCTCTGGGTGACGCCGAAGCCGACGAGGGCCTGACCGTCGGGCAGGTGTCCGTCTGGTGGGCGTGACGTTGCCGACGGTTTGTCGACGCCCTGGTCGGGCACCGATCACCCAGACCTGCGCACGGACCTCGTGTCCAGGGCCCAGTCGTTCCGCACGTTTCCACGAGAGGAACCCGCATGACGCTCAAGAGCACCGTCGAGACCCTCGGCCGCACGGCCGTCAGCACTACCTACACCGCCGTCCGCCACCCCTTCGGCACGACCGCCCGCGCCGCCGGGCTGGCCAAGGACACCGTGGGCGCCGGCCTCGGCCTGGTCCTGAACCGCCACGGCCGCCCCTCCCCGGCTGCGGAGGAGCGCGCCGAGCAGGTGCGCACCACCGTCACCGAGGTCAAGCAGACCATCGCCGCCACCACGGCCCAGGCCAAGAAGTCGGCCGCCCGCACGGTCGAGAAGGCTGCTCCGGTCGCCAAGGACGCGGTCGTCGAGACCGCTGAGAAGGCGGCCGACAAGGTCGAGAAGACGGCCGACGAGGTCGAGAAGACCGTCTCGGTCGAGCCGGCCGCCCCGAGGTCGACGCCGGCCGCCACCAAGGCGAAGCCCGCCACGGCGAAGACCAAGCCGGCCCACGAGCCCGCCGAGGGCACCGCGCCCACCGGCGAGCAGGTCGAGGTCGAGCAGGTCCAGAAGAAGGCGACCGAGAAGAAGCCGACCCAGAAGAAGCAGCCGGTCGCGAAGAAGCCGGCCGAGAAGAAGCCGGCGACGAAGGCGACCCCGGCCCCGGCCGCTGCGGACCACGAGGCGTCGGAGGACCCGCGCGACCACATCCCCGGTCCGGAGCTCGCGACGTTCGCACCGCCGGCCCCCGAGGACCTGCCCGAGCCGATCGTCATCGAGGCCGAGTAGGCCACGAGAGCCGCGGCACCGCCACCGCCGTGCTGGCCGAGGCCAGCACGGCGGCCCGTGCTAGACGGTCCCGCCGCCCGGCTGGTCCTGCCCGACCATGGGCACGTTGAGCTGACGCTTCTCGCCCACGATCCGTCGCTGGATGAGCGTGGCGATGCCGGTGAGCACCAGGTTGACCAGGACGTACATGCTCGCGACCACCAGCGCGGTCTGCACCTGGTTCTGGAACTGGGTGTAGATCGCCTTCCCGACGGCCGTCAGGCCCGGGGCGAGGATGTAGAAGCCGAGGCTGGTGTCCTTCAGGGCCACCACGCACTGGCTGACGATCGAGGGCAGCATGATCTTCACGGCCTGCGGCAGCAGGACGATCGTCATCACCTGGCTCTTGCGCATCCCCAGGGCGTACGCCGCCTCGGCCTGGCCGGCGGGGACGGCGTTGATACCGGCCCGGAAGACCTCGGCCAGCACGGAGCCGTTGTAGAGCGTGAGGGCGGCCACGACGCACCAGTAGGGCCCGATCCCGTCGGCGCCGATGCCGTAGGCGAGGAAGAAGAACACCATCAGCAGCAGCACCGGGACGGCCCGGAAGAACTCCACGAAGGCCCACGCCGGCCAGCGGACCCAGCCGCGGTCGGAGAGCTTGGCGGTGCCGAGGACCAGCCCCAGGACGACGGAGAAGACGACGGACAGGGCTGCCATCTGCAGCGTCTTGAGCAGTCCCTCGAGCAGGGCCTGGTCGTAGGCCGGGGTGATGAACGGCTCCCACAGCGCGTAGGCCAGCTGGCCCTTGCTGTCCAGCCGGAGCACGACCAGCGCGAGCACGGCCACCAGGGCGACGACCGCGACGATCGAGTAGACGCGGTGGCGCGCGCGGGTGCGAGGGCCGGGGGAGTCGAAGAGGATGCTGGCGCTCATCGCGCGGCCACCTTCCAGCGACGCTCGAGCCGCGAGGACCCGAAGGAGAGCAGCTCGACCAGGATCACGTAGCCGACGGCGAAGGTGATGAAGATCAGGATCCGGTCGCTGGCGTTGTTGTTGGTGAAGAACCGCATCCGGGCCGTGGCCTCGAGGAGGCCGAAGGCGGCGGCGACGGAGGTGTTCTTCAGCAGCGCGATCAGCACGCTGGCGAGCGGCGGGACCGTGGCGCGCACCGCCTGCGGCAGGATCACCTCGCGCATGGTGCCGCCGAAGCCCAGTCCGATCGCCCGGGCCGCCTCCGCCTGGCCCAGGGGCACGGAGTTGATGCCGGAGCGGATCGCCTCGCAGACGAACGTCGAGGTGTAGATGCTGAGCGCGATCACGCCCTTGACCAGGAACGGGAAGTTGACGTCGATGCGGGGCAGCGCGATGAAGACGAACACGAAGATCATCAGCAGCGGCGTGTTGCGGATCAGGGTCACGTACGTCGCGGTGGCCCCGCGCAGGACCGCGACGGGCCCGACGCGCATGCCGGCCAGCAGGACCCCCAGCACCAGGGAGAACAGGCCGGAGAGGAGGAACAGCTGGAGCGTCAGCCAGAAGGCCTTGAGCACGAGGTCGAAGTTGCCGAAGACGTCACTCATCCGGGTGGTGCCTCCCTTCGTCGTCGGGGCGGGCGTGCGGTGGTCGTGGTCGTGCCACCGGGCGAGGAGCCGCGGCGGCCGGTGGCACCGGCCGCCCCGACTCCTCGAGGTGGGTCAGGCCGTGGGGCAGGGGTCGAGCGTGGGCTGCTCCGGCGCCTCGGCGCCGGACTTGCCGAGGGTGGCGTCGAACGCCTTCTTCCAGTTGCCGTCCTCGAAGGACTTCGTGATCGTGTCACCGATCCAGGAGCACATCTCCGGCTTGTCCTTGCTGTAGCCGACGCCGTAGCGCTCCTCGGAGAAGGGGTCTCCGACGACCTCGAGCTCGTCGGGGTTCTGGGCGGCGTACCCGAGCAGGATGGAGCCGTCGGTGGTCATGGCGCCCACCGTGCCGTCGAGCACCTGGTCACGGCACTCGGAGTAGGTGTCGAAGCCGCGGGGCTTGGCGCCCTTGGCCTCGATGGTGTCCAGCGACGTCGAGCCGGTCACCGAGCAGATCTCCTTGCCCTTCACGTCGGCGACGGTCTTGATGTCGCTGCCCTTCTTGACCAGCAGCTGCTGGCCGGTGACGTAGTAGGGGCCGGCCTGGCCGACGACCTTGCGACGGTCGTCGGTGATGGAGTACGTCGCGATGACGAGGTCGACCTCGCCGGACTGGAGGAACGGCTCCCGGTTGTCGGAGATCGTCTCCTTCCAGGTGATGCCGCTGTCCTTGATGCCCAGCGAACCGGCCAGGATCTTGCCCATCTCGACGTCGAAGCCCGAGGGCACCTTGTCGGCCGCGCCCTTGAAGCCGAGCCCCGGCTGGTCGAACTTGACGCCGATGGTGATCTTGCCGGAGTCGGCGAGCTCCTTCATCCGGGTGCCGGCCTCGAAGCTGGAGGCGGCGTCCTTCTTCACCTCGACGTCGGCGCCGTCGCCGCTGGCCTGGCCGGCGTTGCCGCCGCACGCGGCGGTCGTGGCGAGCGCGAGCCCGGCCAGGACCACCTTGAACCTGGTGTGTCGCATCTGCTTCTCCTTCATCCCGGGTCGGTGTCCCGTCCCGTCCGAGTGCTGCGGAAAACCGGTCGCCTGAGCCGCGACCGACGCGATGGGGTCAGTGCTTGAGGATCTTGCCGAGGAAGTCCTTGGCCCGGTCCGAACGCGGATGGGTGAAGAACTCCTCGGGGGTGTTCTCCTCGACGATGGCGCCGTCGGCCATGAACACGACGCGGTTGCCGGCGGTGCGGGCGAAGCCCATCTCGTGGGTGACCACGATCATCGTCATCCCCTGCTCGGCGAGGTCGACCATCACCTCGAGGACCTCGGAGATCATCTCGGGGTCGAGCGCCGAGGTGGGCTCGTCGAACAGCATCGCCTTGGGCTCCATCGCCAGGGCGCGGGCGATCGCCACGCGCTGCTGCTGGCCGCCGGACAGCTGGGCGGGGTACTTGTCGGCCTGCGCCCCGACGCCGACCCGGTCGAGCAGCTCGCGGCCGCGCTTCTCGGCGTCGGCCTTGCTCTTGCCGCGCACCTTGATCGGCCCGAGCGTGACGTTCTCCAGGATCGACTTGTGGGCGAAGAGGTTGAAGCTCTGGAAGACCATCCCGACCTCGCTGCGCAGCGAGGCCAGGGCCTTGCCCTCCTCGGGCAGCCGTTGGCCGTCGAGGGTGATCGAGCCCCGGTCGATGGTCTCGAGGCGGTTGATCGTGCGGCACAGCGTCGACTTGCCCGATCCGGAGGGGCCGATCACGACGACCACCTCGCCCTTGCCGACGGTGAGGTCGATGTCCTGGAGGACGTGCAGGTCGCCGTACCACTTGTTGACCCCGTCGAGGACGATCAGGGGCTCGCGAGGGGTCGCCTGGACAGGCGCTTCGCCCGCGGACGCGGTGTCGGTCATGCGGTGACCCTAGGGACCACGGTGGGCAGTGTCGAGTTGTGGGACGGTCGCGGCTCGCTTCGTTGTGCAGTGGTGACCTGACCCGTTGCACGCCACAACCGGTGGGGCCGACGAGGCCACGTACGCTGGGGCGGCCATGACTTCGACTGCTGCTGCCCCCGACGTCGCCGAGGTCCGGACCTACCAGGTCCGGACCTACGGCTGCCAGATGAACGTGCACGACTCCGAGCGGCTCACCGGGATGCTGGAGCACGCGGGCTACACCGCCGCGCCGGCCGGCGAGCAGGCCGACGTCGTCGTGCTGAACACCTGCGCCGTGCGCGAGAACGCCGACAACAAGCTCTACGGCAACCTCGGGCACCTGGCCTCGGTGAAGGCCAAGCGGCCCGGCATGCAGATCGCGGTCGGCGGCTGCCTGGCGCAGAAGGACCGCGAGACGATCACCGACAGGGCCCCCTGGGTCGACGTGGTCTTCGGCACCCACAACATCGGCTCGCTGCCGGTGCTGCTGGAGCGGGCCCGGGTCGCCGAGGAGGCCCAGGTCGAGATCCTGGAGTCGCTCGAGGTCTTCCCCAGCACGCTGCCGACCAAGCGCGAGTCGGCGTACGCCGCGTGGGTGAGCATCTCGGTCGGCTGCAACAACACCTGCACGTTCTGCATCGTCCCGGCCCTGCGCGGCCAGGAGAAGGACCGCCGGCCGGGCGAGATCCTGGCCGAGATCGAGGCGCTGGTGGCCGAGGGCGTCACCGAGGTCACGCTGCTGGGCCAGAACGTGAACGCCTACGGCGTCGAGTTCGGCGACCGGCAGGCCTTCTCCAAGCTGCTGCGTGCCTGCGGCGAGGTCGAGGGCCTGGAGCGGGTGCGCTTCACCAGCCCGCACCCGGCGGAGTTCACCGACGACGTGATCGAGGCGATGGCCCAGACCCCGACGGTGATGCCGTCGCTGCACATGCCGCTGCAGTCGGGCTCGGACAAGGTGCTCAAGGACATGCGCCGGTCCTACCGGTCGACGAAGTTCCTCGGGATCATCGAGCGCGTGCGCGCGGCGATGCCCGACGCCGCGATCACCACCGACATCATCGTGGGCTTCCCCGGCGAGACCGAGGAGGACTTCGAGGCCACCCTGGACGTCGTACGCCGCTCGCGGTTCTCCGGCGCCTTCACCTTCCAGTACTCCAAGCGCCCCGGCACACCCGCGGCCGTGCTGGCGGACCAGGTGCCCAAGGCCGTGGTGCAGCAGCGCTACGAGCGCCTCGTCGAGCTGGTCGACGAGATCGCGTGGCAGGAGAACCGTGCGCTCGAGGGCCGCACGGTCGAGCTGATGGTGGCCGAGGGCGAGGGCCGCAAGGACGCCGCGACCCACCGGCTGACCGGCCGGGCGCGCGACAACCGGCTGGTGCACTTCAGCCAGCTCGGCGAGGACGGCTCCCCGGTCGAGGTGCGGCCCGGCGACATGGTCGAGGTCGTGGTGACCTACGGCGCTCCGCACCACCTGGTCGCCGACGGTCCGGTGCGGTCAGTACGCCGCACCCGCGCCGGCGACGCCTGGGAGCACCGCACGGCCACCAAGCCCGCCGGCGTCTCGCTGGGCCTGCCGACGGTCGGTGTCCCCGCGCCGCTGCCGGCGGCCGAGGGCTGCTCGCTCTAGTCCCGAGCGGCCCCCCGGACCCAGGGTGCGGGCCGTCAGAACCGTCGGGAGACGACGACCGCCCCGTGGAGTCCCCAGCCCAGGTGCAGGTAGAGCCGCCGACCCTCGTCGGAGGCGACCAGCACACCCTGGTGGACGCCCCGCTCCCGGGCCGCGTCGCCGAGCAGCGTCATCATCGCCGCGCCCAGACCGCGTCGTCGGTGGTCGCGCTCGGTGGTGATCTTGTCGGGCACGGCGCAGCCGTCGGCGAAGCCGGCCTGTCCCGACGCCGCGAGCCGTCCGGCCCCGTCGAGCAGCCGCAGCTCCACGACCTCGGGCAGGTCACGCACCACGTCGGCGACGTACGCCGGCGCTGGTCGACCCGGCGTTGGTCGGCCAGGCCCACCGTCATCAGCCACGAGGGCAGGGTCGAGGCGACCAGGCCGTGCTCGGCCAGCCGGTCGGTCGTGCGGCCCGGGTCGGTGGTCGGCACGCTGACCCAGGGGTCACGGTCGGCCCAGCTGTCCTGGGCCGCCCGGTCGATGCGGCGGGGGTGGGCGTCGGCGTCGAGCACCAGGCGCTCCACGTCGCGCCCCGGCGTGCCGACCACGGTGCGCAGCACCCCGGCGTGCTCACTGGCCGGGGCGAACCCCCGGGCCAGCGACCAGCCGTGGTGCCAGCGGCGGACGAGGTCGGGCGGCACGCCCGGGGACGCAGCGTGCGCGGGACCCAGGCTCAGGCTGGGTCCTCGTCGCTGGGATCGACGTGCTTCTCCTGCTCGTCGACGTCCTCGGGCTCCTCGATCTCGTCGGGGAGCTCGTGGTCCTCGACCTGCGCGGAGCGCGGCTGGTCGGGCGTGACGGGCGGGAAGTCGTCCTGGTCACGCTCGATCGAGTCGGCCGGGCCGCCGGGGCCCTCATCGGGAGCGGCGTCGACTGCGGCTCGGGCTGCTCGGGCAGACCCTCGTTGCTCAACGCTGGACCCCGGGCGTGCCACCGGGGGTGCCGTCGCCCATCGGGCCGGTCGGGGCCTTGGGGTCCGTGGCCGCGGTCGGCTCGGTCAGCGAGGGGACGGCGTCGTGCTGGGTGCTGCTCGGGCCGGGGCCGGGGCGTTCGGGTCCGGCGTCGGGGTGGTGGTGCGGGTCAGGTCGTCGTTCTTGCCATCGAGCCCGTCGAGGCCCTGCTTGGCCTTGTCCACGCCCTGGCGGATCTTGTCGGAGTGCTTGCCACCGGTCTTCTTGTCGACCGCGGCCGCCGCCTTGTCGAGACCGTCGTTGATCTTGTCGCCGTGCTTGTCCACGGCGTCGCCCAGCTTCTTCTTCGCGTCGTCCAGGAAACCCATCAGCCTGCTCCTCACACGGTCGTGTCGTCGGCGGGGGACCCGCCGGAGCGCCGGTCGGCGCCCGCGCTGCCAAACTAGCCTCCGTGTCCAGCCCCCCGCCCACCACCCGGCCCACCACCCGGCCCGCCGTCGGGCCGCCATCGGGCCCGGCACCCGGGCTACGACCCTCTCGGCGTCTGCCGGTGGTGGCCGTGGTCGGGGCGACGGCGGCGGGCAAGAGCGGCCTGGCCCTCGACCTGGCCGAGCGGCTCGGGGGCGAGGTCGTCAACACCGACTCGATGCAGCTCTACCGGGGCATGGACATCGGCACGGCCAAGCTCGACCTCGCCGAGCGCCGCGGGGTCACCCACCACCTGCTCGACGTGCTGGAGGTGACCGAGCCGGCCACGGTCGCGGAGTTCCAGGGCTGGGCGCGCGCCGTCATCGACGACTGCCGGGCCCGGGGAGTGGTCCCGGTGCTGGTGGGTGGCTCCGCGCTCTACACCCGGGCGGTCCTGGACCGGTTCGAGTTCCCCGGCACCGACCCCGTGGTGCGCGCGCGGCTCGAGGACGAGCTCGCCGAGGTCGGCCCCGACCGGCTGCACGCCCGGCTGGCCGCGGTGGACCCGGCGGCGGCCACCCAGGTCCTGCCCAGCAACGGCCGCCGCGTCGTGCGGGCCCTGGAGGTCGTGGAGATCACCGGCCGCTCCTTCACCGCGACCCTGCCCGAGCAGGCCTACCACCACGACCGCACCGTGCAGGTCGGCGTCGACATCGACCGCGACCTGCTGGTCGGGCGCATCGACCGTCGGGTGGACCAGATGTGGGCCGACGGCCTCGTGGCCGAGGTGGAGGGGCTGGTGCCGCGCGGCCTGCGTGAGGGGCGTACGGCGCACCGGGCGCTGGGCTACCAGCAGGTGCTGGCCATGCTCGACGGTGAGCTCACCGAGCACGAGGCCCGCGAGCGCACCGCCAGCGGCACCCGCCGGTTCGCCCGCCGCCAGGACGCCTGGTTCCGCAAGGACCCCCGCGTGACCTGGGTGGCCCACGACGACCCCGACCGGGTCGCCAAGGCCGTCGCCGCCGTCAGTGCCGTCACGCGCCGCTGAGCCGGTCGAGCTCGCGCGGCAGGTCGCGCATGCCGACCAGCGGCGAGAGCAGCACGGGCAGCGCGGCGAGGACAGAGCCGGCCAGCCCCACCCAGAACACCGCGCGGGCGCCGTACGCCTGACCCAGCAAGCCACCCACCAGGCTGCCGATCGGCATCACGCCCCACACCAGGAACCGGATCGAGGCGTTCATCCGGCCCAGCAGGGGCCGGGGGCACAGTCGCTGCCGGAAGCTGACCTGGGTGACGTTGTAGACGACCGCCGCGAAGGTGAGCAGGAGGCTCGAGGCGACGAGCGCGACCATCGGGGGGAACACCGGGCCGGCGAGCGGCAGGAACACCCCGGAGGGCACGCAGAGCAGGACGGTCAGCGGGATGGTGCGCCCCTCGCCCACGACCCGGTTGATGCGGGGCGTCAGCACGGCGCCCGCGAGGCCGCCCGCGGCACCGAGCCCCAGGGCCAGGCCCATCTCCCGGGGGAGAGCCCGAGGTCGTTGAGCACGAAGATCACCAGCATCGCCCCGGTCATGGAGGAGAAGAAGTTGCTCGTGCTGGTGCTCGCGGTGATCCGCCACAGGAGCGGGTCGCGCAGGACGAAGGAGAGGCCCTCACGCACCTCCACCACGATCGGGCGGCGGTCGGTGACGGGGGGAGGGGTGTCGAGGTGGCGGATGCGGCGGACGAAGAGGGCCGACCCCACGAAGCTCACGGCGTCGAGCGCGATCGTCAGCGGTGCGCCCACGAGACGGATCAGCCCGCCGGCCAGCGCGGGGCCACCGATCATCGCCACCGACTGCGAGGCCTGCAGCTTGGCGTTGCCCTCGCCGATGTCGCCGGGGTCGACGATGTCGGGCAGGTAGCTCTGGTAGGCCACGTCGAAGAAGACGGTGCACACGCCCATCACCAAGGCCACGACCAGCAGCTGGGTGAAGGTGAGCACCCCCAGGGCCCAGGCCAGCGGCAGCGACCCGAGGGCGACGGCCCGCACCAGGTCGCCGCTGACCAGGACCCGCTTCTTGGGCCAGCGGTCCACCCAGGCGCCGGCCGGGAGGCCGATCACCAGGAAGGCCAGGAACTCGAAGGTGCCGAGCAGGCCCATCTGCAGCTCGTCGGCGTCCAGGACGCGCACCGCGAGCACCGGCAGGGCCAGGACCGTCAGCTGGGTGCCGACCTGGCTGACGGTGTCCCCGATCCAGAGCTGGCGGAAGTCGTGGTGCCGGAACAGGCTGGCGCGCCGAGTCGCGCTGGTGGAGCTCACCGGCCCATCGTGCGTCACGACGTACGGTCTGGGCCATGGAGACGCGTGAGACCTGGACCGAGGTCGGCGACCTGGAGACCCTCGAGCAGATCGTCGGGCTGCCGGCCCAGGTGGCCGCCGACAAGGTGCGCACGAGCCTCACCGACCTCGACGTCGCGTGGCTCTCCGCCTCGCCGTTCTGCGTGCTGGCGACCGCGTCGGCCGACGGCTGCGACGCCTCACCCAAGGGCGACCCCGCGGGGCGGCTGGTGCACGTCGTGGACGACCGCACCCTCGCGCTGGCCGAGCGGCCCGGCAACCGTCGGGTGGACGGCTACCGCAACGTGCTGCAGGACCCGCGGGTCGGGCTGGTGTTCCTGATCCCCGGCCGCGGCGACACCCTGCGCGTCAACGGTCGCGCCCGGCTGGTCTCCGACGCCCCGTTCTTCGACGACATGGTGGTCAAGGGCCACCGGCCGCTGCTCGCGCTGGTGGTCGAGGTCGAGGAGGTCTTCCACCACTGCGCCAAGGCGTTCCTGCGCTCGCAGCTGTGGCAGCCGGAGACCTGGGACCCCGAGGCGATCATCCCTCGGCGCGCCGTCCTGGCCCAGCAGCTGGAGCGCCCCGGCAGCACCGTGGACGAGCTCGACGCCTACTACGGCCCGTCGTACGCCGACCACCTCTACGGCTGAGCGGCTCGGCCGCACACTCCCCCGAGCTGCTCGCGGGCGTGACAGGATCCGGGGCGTGAGCGAGTACTCCTTCGTCAAGGGCCACGGCACCGAGAACGACTTCGTCCTGGTGCCCGACGCCAACGGCACCCACGACCTCTCGCCCGAGCAGGTCGTGCGGCTGTGCGACCGGCGGGCCGGGCATCGGCGGCGACGGCGTGATCCGGGTCGTGCGCACCGACGCGACCGAGGACCCCGCCGCGGTGGCGGCGCGGGGCGAGGCCACCTGGTTCATGGACTACCGCAACGCCGACGGCTCGCTGAGCGAGATGTGCGGCAACGGCATCCGGGTGCTCGGCCGGTTCCTGGTCACCCACGCCGACGTCGACCCGCGCCGGCCGCTGCCCATCGCGACGCGCGCCGGCGTCAAGGTGCTGACCTTCGAGGGCGACCGGGTCACCGTCGACATGGGCGCCCCCGCGCTGCTGGGCGAGACCTCGGTGGCGGTGGGGGAGCGCTCGTTCCCCGCCGTGCACGTCAGCATGGGCAACCCGCACGCGGTCGCCTTCGTCGAGGACCTCGCCGACGCCGGCGCGCTGATCGAGGCCCCGTCCCACGACGCGGCGGCCTACCCCGACGGCGTCAACGTCGAGTTCGTCGTACGTCGGGGCGAGCACCACGTCGCGCTCCGGGTGCACGAGCGCGGCTCGGGGGAGACCCGGTCGTGCGGCACCGGCGCCTGCGCGGTGATGGTCGCGGCGGCCTCGGCCGACGAGGCGCCCCGGGGCACGGCGTACACCGTGGACCTGCCGGGCGGCACCCTCAGCATCGTGTGGACCGAGGACGACCGCGTCCTGATGACCGGGCCGGCCGTGCTGGTCGCCGAGGGCGTCACGGCCCTGTAGGACCGCGCGGCGTGCCGCGTCCCAGGCCGGCTGCGCCTCCGTCGGTCCTCGGCCCTAGGATCCCCGCATGGACATCAACGGAGCCAGTGCGATCGTCACCGGCGGCGCCTCCGGCATCGGTGCGGCCGCCGCCCGCCAGCTCGCCGAGCGCGGGCGTCGAAGGTGGTCGTGGCCGACCTCAACGCCGACAAGGGCCAGCAGCTGGCCGAGGAGATCGGCGGCGTCTTCGCCCCGGTCGACGTCACCCGCACCGAGCAGATCGTCGCCGCCGTCGAGGAGGCCGAGAAGCTCGGCCCGCTGCGGCTGCTGGTGAACTCCGCCGGCATCGGCTGGGCCCAGCGCACGGTCGGCCGCGACGGCACCTTCGAGTCGGCCGCCGACCTCGAGGCCTTCGCGAAGGTGATCGCGATCAACCTGGTCGGCACCTTCGACTGCGTGCGCCTCGTCGCCACGGCGATCAGCCGCAACGAGCCGACCGCGACCGGTGAGCGCGGCGCCATCGTCAACCTGGCCAGCGTGGCCGCGTTCGACGGCCAGATCGGCCAGGCGGCCTACTCCGCCTCCAAGGGCGGCGTGGTCGGCATGACGCTGCCCGTGGCGCGCGACCTGGCCGCGGTCGGCATCCGCCTGAACACCGTCGCCCCCGGGCTGATCGACACCCCGATCTACGGCGAGGGCGAGGCGGCGGAGGCCTTCAAGGCCAAGCTGGGCGAGAGCGTGCTGTTCCCCAAGCGCCTCGGTGACCCGGCCGAGCTGGCCAGCATGGTCGTGGAGTGCCTGACGAACTCCTACATGAACGGCGAGACCGTCCGGGTCGACGGCGGCATCCGGATGCCCCCGAAGTAGTGGCCCCGCCAGTGCCCCCACCGGCGAGCGAGCCACGCTGGCTGGACCCCGACGAGCGGCGCGCCTGGCTGCGCCTGGTGATGCTGCTCGAGCTGGTGCCCGGCGTGCTGGACAGCCAGCTGCGGCGTGACTCCGGGCTGACCCACTTCGAGTACACCGTGCTCGCGATGCTCTCCGAGGCGCCCGGCCGCACGTTGCGGATGACGGCGCTGGCGGCGCGGTCGAACGCCACGCTGCCTCGCCTGTCGCACGTCGTCACCCGGCTGACCTCGCGGGACCTGGTCGCCCGCGAGCAGGCCCCGGACGACGGGCGCGCGATCGACGTGACCCTGACCGAGGAGGGCCTGGCCGTCCTCGTCGCGGCCGCGCCGGGCCACGTGGAGAACGTCCGCGAGCACGTGCTGGACGCCCTCACCCCCGAGCAGGTGGCGCAGCTGGCGACGATCAGCGAGGCGATGCTCGGCACCATCCCGGGTGCGGCGACGATGCTGGGTGCCTGGGAGGGCGACCCCGGCTGACGCCGGGGGTTCACGCGCGCGTCGGGCGCACGACACCTGCGAGGGCTTGGCTCGAGCGGTGACCACTCCTGACCCCCGCTCTCGTCCCGACCTGGCCCGTCCCGACCTGGCCCGTCCCGATCTGGCCCGTCCCGATCTGGCCCGTCCCGACCCGACGCGTCCGGGCCCCGTCTCCCGTCGGCACGTGCTGCTCGGCACCGCCGGGGCGGTGGCCCTGGGCGCGACCGCCGCGTCCCCGTCGTACGCCGCCCCCGGGCAGGTCCGTCAGCGGCTGACCCTGCCGTCGGGTGTGCAGAGCGGCGACGTGACGACGCGGTCGGGCACGGTCTGGGCGCGCTCGTCCGGCCCGGGCCGGCTCGTCGCCCGCCTGCGCAGCGGTCGCACGCAGCGCCTGGTGCGCGGTCCGTGGGCCACCCCGGACACCGACCTGACGGCGCGCATCGACCTGGAGGGCCTGGCGCCGGGGAGGGAGTACGTCGCCGACCTGTGGTTCGAGTCCACCGAGGGCGTCGCCGGTGAGGTGCAGCAGGCCCGGTTCTCCACCGCGGGGGTGCACCCGGGGCCGACCTCCTTCGTCTGGACCGGGGACACGGCCGGCCAGGGGTGGGGGATCAATCCAGACCTGGACGGCATGACGGCGTACCGCACGATGCTGGAGACCCGGCCCGACTTCTTCGTGCACGCCGGCGACACGATCTACGCCGACGGCCCGATCGCGGAACGCGTCGTGGAACCCGACGGCCAGGTCTGGCGCAACCTGGTGACCCCCGAGGTGGCCAAGGTGGCCGAGAGCCTGGGGGAGTTCCGCGGGCGTCACCGCTACAACCTGATGGACCGCCACGTCCGCGAGCTGTACGCCGCGGTGCCGGTGGTGGCCCAGTGGGACGACCACGAGACGCACAACAACTGGTTCCCCGGACAGGTCCTCACCGACGACCGCTACACCGAGAAGCGGGTCGACGTCCTCGCCGCGAGGGCGCGCCGGGCCTGGCAGGAGTACCAGCCGATCAGCACCGCCCACGTGCACGGGCGCGGCCGCACGGGCTTCGCGGAGGCCCGGATCTACCGCAAGATCGAGCGCGGTCCCCACCTCGACGTCTTCTGCCTGGACATGCGCACCGACAAGAGCCCCAACACCTCCGGCACCGAGGACCACCTGACGCCGATCCTGGGGCGCGAGCAGGCCGACTGGCTGGTCCGGGAGGTCCGGCGGTCGCGCGCGACGTGGAAGGTGATCTCCGCCGACCTGCCCCTGGGCCTGGTGGTCCCCGACGGGGCGAACCAGGAGTCGGTCTCCAACGGGGACCCCGGGCGCCCGCTCGGTCGCGAGCTGGAGCTGGCGCGGGTGCTGCGCGGCCTCAAGGGCGTGCCGAACATCTTGTGGATCACCGCCGACGTGCACTACTGCGCCGCACACCACTACGACCCCTCGCGGGCCCGGTTCACCGACTTCGACCCGTTCTGGGAGATCGTGGCCGGGCCGATCAACGCCGGCGGCTTCGGGCCGAACGCACTGGACCCGACGTTCGGGCCGGAGGCGGTGTTCGTGAAGCCCGCGGACTACCCGAACCAGTCGCCGCGCGGGGGCAACCAGTTCTTCGGCCACGTCGCCATCGACCGGCCCGGCACGCTGACGGTCAGCCTGCGCAACACCGCGGGCCGGGTGCTGTGGTCGAAGGGGTTGGACCCGCAGCGACGCTGACAGGTCCGTCCCGACCGCCGTCGCGAGGGCCGGGACCTCGGGGCTAGACGCCGTGCCGCGGGTTGCGGTCGGGATCGGACGGCGTGGGGCTCGACCGGGTCGGGCTGCACGTCGGGCCGGCCGTCGCGGGAGGACTGCTCGGGCGGGGAGTCCTCGGCGCTCGGGGCACCGACCTCCGCGTCGCTGGGGTAGGTCGGGGCCGAGGTGTAGGTCACCGGCTCGCCACCCCCGCGCACGGTGCCGAGACGCTCGCTGCTGACGCCCATGTCGCCGGCCAGCCCCTCGGGGCCGTCGGCGTTGGGGTCCGACTCGGTGATCTCGGTCTGCGGGTGGTCACGGTCGTGTGGTCCTGGGCTGTCTCGTCGTGGCTCATCGGGGTTCCTCGTCGTCGGGGGCGGGGCACTACTGCGAGGGCTGGTCGAGGGAGGTCTCGGCGTTCTCCTCCTGCTGCGCAGCCTCCTCGCCTCTCCGGTCGGTGGAGCCACCGGCCTGCTCCTGGTCGATCGGGATGGTGCCGCCGTGCTCGTCCTCGACGGAGTCGGCGGCCTTCTCGCCCATCCCCTCGTCGTCGCCCACCAGACCCGGCCCGCGGTGTCCTGGCGCTGCGGCCCGCCGGGCGGCGTGGGGGCGTCGGCGCCCTCGGCCTGCGGGCTGGCGGGGCCGGGCTTCGTCCCGGGCTCGGTCGTGGAGTCGGCATCGCTCATGCCCGAGGGGTACCCGGTGGAGGGTCGGGGAAACCGGTCCGGCCCGGCGCCGCACCGGTTGCGCCGTACCGCCCGGCGTGCCTGAATGAGGTCTCGGTCCATCGACTTTCTCGGGAGCACGCATGTCGCAGGCACGTCGCAGGTTGGTGGCGGCCGGAGCCGCCGTCGTCACCGGTCTCTCGGGTCTGGCCCTCGTGCCGGCCACCGCGAGCGGCGCGTCCGGTGGGCCCTCGGCCGACGCCGGTCGGGGGCCCTCGGTGCCCGCCGGCGGGCGCTACAACGTCAAGACCGCCACCAGCAAGGGCTTCGGCGGTGCGGTGACCTCGGTCGACCCCGAGGCCTCCCGCGTCGGCCTGGAGGTCCTGCGCCGCGGGGGCAACGCCGTCGACGCGGCCGTCGCGACGGCCGCGGCCCTGGGCGTGACCGAGCCCTACAGCTCCGGCGTGGGCGGCGGTGGCTACTTCGTGCACTACGACGGCCGCACCGGCAAGGTCGACACCCTCGACGGTCGCGAGACCGCGCCGGCCACCATGCCGCGCAACGCCTTCGACGACCCCTCGACGGGCCAGCCCTACAACTTCACCCCCGAGCTGGTCACCAGCGGCGTCTCGGTCGGTACGCCGGGCACCCTGGCCACCTGGGACCAGGCGCTGCGCCGCTGGGGCACCACCAGCCTGGCGCGCTCGCTGCGCCCGGCGACGCAGCTGGCCTCGCGCGGCTTCACCGTCGACCAGACCTTCCACGACCAGACGGCCGACAACCAGCGCAGGTTCGCGAACTTCCCGGCCACCAGCAGGCTCTTCCTGCCCGGCGGCCAGCCCCCGGCGGTCGGCTCGGTGCTGCGCAACCCCGACCTGGCCGCGACGTACAGGCTGATCGCCCGCAAGGGCCCGTCCGCCTTCTACACCGGCCCCCTGGCGGGCGAGATCGCCCGCACCGCCCAGCGCCCGCCCAAGCGGCGCGACGCCGACCTGCCGGTGCCGGCGGGCTACCTCACCACCCGTGACCTGGCCCGCTACCGGGTCAGCCACCAGGCGCCCACCCGCGTCGGCTACCGCGGCTACGACGTCTACGGGATGGCGCCCTCCTCCAGCGGCGGCTCCACCGTGGGCGAGGCGCTGAACATCCTCGAGCGGTTCGGGATCGCCGGCATGGACGACGCCAAGGCCCTGCACCACTACTTCGAGGCCAGCGCGCTCGCGTTCGCCGACCGTGGCGCCTACGTCGGGGACCCGGCGTACGTCGACGTCCCGCTGCGCGACCTGCTCTCCGACAGGTTCGCCGCCGAGCGGGCCTGCCTGATCGACCCGGCGAAGGCCGCGACCAAGCCCGTGGCCGCCGGCTCGGTCACCTCCTACGACGGCAAGTGCGACGCGCAGGGCGACGCCGGGGACGACCGCGCAGGACACCGAGAACATCAACACCACCAACATGACCGTGGCCGACCGGTGGGGCAACATCGTGGAGTACACCCTGACGATCGAGCAGACCGGCGGCTCGGGCATCACCGTGCCGGGCCGGGGCTTCCTGCTGAACAACGAGCTGACCGACTTCAGCTACGGCCCCACGGTCAAGCCCGGCGACCCGAACCAGATCGCGGGCGGCAAGCGCCCGCGCTCCTCGATGTCGCCCACGATCGTGCTCAGGAACGGCAAGCCGTTCCTGGCCCTCGGGCTCGCCCGGCGGCTCGACCATCATCACCACCGTGCTGCAGATGCTGTTCAACCGCCTGGACCGCGGGATGACCGTCGAGCAGGCCATCGCCGCGCCCCGGGCCTCGCAGCGCAACACCGCCACGGTCTCGGCCGAGCCGGAGTTCATCTCGGCCTACGGTGACGCACTGAAGCCCTACGGCCAGCAGCTGGTGCCCTCGGGTGACGCGTTCACCAGCGCCGCCCAGATCGGGGCGGCCACGGCCATCGAGTTCGGACGCGACGGGCGGCTGACCGCCGTCTCGGAGCCCGTGCGCCGCGGGGGCGGCTCCGCGCTGGTGGTCCGGCCCGCCCGCTGAGGGAGCCGGCCTCGCGTCGTGCTCAGGCGAGGGCCGCGGAGGCGGTCGGGTCCTCGGGCGCCGGTGCCGCTCTCGTCGCGGAGTCACGACGGCGGCGGGGGCAGGACCTCACCGCGGGCCTCGTCGGATCGGCAGGCCTTCGCGGCCGGTGCGCGCCGGCAGGACCTCCAGGGAGCGCGGGGAGCGTGAAGGTCATCGTGGTGCCGACGCCGCCGCGGCCCTCCCGGGCGGAGATCGTGCCCCCGTGCCGCTCGACGGCCCGGGCACAGATCGCGAGGCCGAGGCCGGTGCCCGGGTACGCACCGGTGGTGCTGGAGGACCGGAAGAAGCTGTCGAAGACGCGGGCGCGCTCGCTGCGCGGGATGCCCACGCCGTTGTCGGTGACCCGCACCTGCAGCTGGTCGCCGCGGCGTACGGCCTCCAGCGTGACGTGCGGGCGGGTGCCCGGCTCGACGTACTTCACGGCGTTGCCCAACAGGTTGGTGACCAGCTGGCGGGTCAGCAGGGCGTCGGCCAGGACGTGCCCGAGGGGGCCGTGCTCGACCAGCGGCGGCTCGTCGCCGGTGGTGTGCAGGTCGGCCACCACCTGGTCGACGACGTCGTCGAGGGAGTGGTCGACGACGTGCAGCTCGGCGCTGCCGGCCAGGGTGTAGTCCAGGAGGTCGGTGATCAGCTGGTTCATCTGCACGGCCGACCGGTGGATCCGGTCCAGGCTGGCGCGCGCGGACCCTGCTGCCCCCGGGTCGTCGGTCTCCAGCTGCTCGCGGGCCATCTCCGACCACGAGAGCACGCCGGTGAGCGGGCCCTTGAGGTCGTGGGCCACGACGCCGGCGAAGTTCTCCAGCATCCGCTTCTCGGCCCGGTCGCGGGTGGCGTCGTGCAGCAGCACCACGGCCAGGGGACCGGCCTCGACCCCCTCGGTCGCCTCGGGGGAGGCCGGTGCGGCCGAGTGGTGCAGCGGCACCGCCGTGGTCTGCAGGATCCGCTCGAGACCCGTCACGGGGTCGACGCGGACGACGTCGACGGCGTCGACCCGCTCGCCGCGCAGCGCCCGGGCGTGCGGCAGGTCCTGCGGCGGCACCCGGGTGCCGTCGGCGCGCAGGAAGCCGGGGTCGTCCGGGTCGTGCACGTGGTGCCCGTGGCCGTCGTGGCCCGCGAGGTCGGCGGCCGCGGAGTTGGCGAGGACGACGTGGCCCCACGAGTCGGTGACGCAGATGCCGTCGGTGATGGACTCGGTGACCGCGTCGAGCAGCTCGGCACGGGCGGTGGCGCTGGCCTCGGAGGCCCGCAGCCGCGCGTGCAGGGCGGCCTTCTCGGCCACTCCCAGGGACAGCATCAGCACCAGCGCGGTGGTGAGTGCGACGTAGGCCTGCACGACGAGCGCGCGCTGGGCGAGGTCCTCGACGGCACCGAACGGCCCCCATCCGGCCAGGGTGCAGACCAGCACCAGGGACCCGAAGACCAGGCAGTGGGCCGCGCCGACGGCGGGGGAGAACCGGAACCCCACCCAGCCCGAGATGGCGATCAGCAAGAACCCCAGAGGCATGCCGGCCGGGGCGCTGAAGACCAGGACTCCCGCGAGCACGGTGATCGCGAGCATGGCCCCCAGCTCGACGCCGGCGCCCGAGCGGGTCTCCGAGGTCAGCCGCGGCTGACCCGGGCGCCGGTCCTGGCGGGTGCTGACCACGGCGAGGACGGCGCCGGCGACCACGAAGGTGCCGCACGCGTTGCGCACCACCCAGGTGACCGGGACCAGCCAGGTCCAGGTGCCCCCGGAGGTCTCCACGGCGAGCGACCCGGGCAGGGCACCGGCGACCGCCGCAGCCGTGGCGACGACCCCGAACCGGATCATGTCCCAGGCGGTGCGGATGCCGGGTGCCTGGTCCTGCAGGAACGGACTTCGTCGCAGGCGGGCGTGCAGCAGCCGGACGACGAGTCCCTGGCCCAGGTTCGCGACCCCCAGCGCCAGGCCGGAGAGGGGTCCGAGGAGCCAGGCGAAGTAGGCGGTCGTGGTGACCATCAGCAGGACACCGTCCAGCGTCACCTCGCGCGCGGACCGGCCGCGCAGCATCCACAGCGCGGCGACCCCGGCAGCGGGCCAGAACAGGGCGAGCCCGGTGTCCTGCAGCACCGCCAGCCGGCCCAGCACCACGGCCACCAGGTAGCACCCCACCCAGGCCACCACGACGCGGATCCGGGCAGGTGTCATGGGCGGCGTCTCATTTCTCGGGACCGGTCGGCACCACGGTAGCGCCAGAACAGGGCGACATGTCCCGTTCGGCGACGTCGGTCACGCCCCGGGGGCATCCCCGGGCTCCGCCCTGCCCGATCCCGCGCGGGACCCCCGGGCGTGCGCCGTCCGGGAAAGCCGATTGCGGCGCGCCGTAGGCTGGAGGCTGTATGACGAACGCACCGCAGGACTTCGACCTCGCCCACGAGCTGGCTCAGACCGCCGACTGGGACGAGGAGACCAACGACCCCACGACCCCGGACGCCACCGATCCCGACGACGGCGGCCCGGACGACGCGGGCGGCGCCGCCCGCCCCACCTGGAGCACCGACCGGGACGACAGCACCGGCGCGATGGACCTCGCCGAGCGCCACCAGCTGCGCCGCGTGGCCAGCCTGCGCACCGAGCTCGAGGACATCACCGAGGTCGAGTACCGCCAGCTCCGGCTGGAGCGCGTGATCCTCGTCGGCGTGTGGACCGAGGGCTCGGTCGCCGACGCCGAGAACTCCATGGCCGAGCTGGCGCTGCTGGCCGAGACCGCCGGCTCGGAGGTGCTCGACGCGCTCTACCAGCGTCGTGACAGCCCCGACCCCGCGACGTACATCGGCCGCGGCAAGGTCGAGGGGCTGGCCGAGATCGTCAAGGCGACCGGCGCCGACACCGTCATCCTCGACGGCGAGCTGGCCCCCAGCCAGCTGAGGAACCTCGAGGACAAGGTCAAGGTGAAGGTCGTCGACCGCACCGCCCTGATCCTCGACATCTTCGCCCAGCACGCGAAGAGCCGCGAGGGCCAGGCCCAGGTCGAGCTGGCCCAGCTCAGCTACATGAAGCAGCGCCTGCGCGGCTGGGGCGGCAACCTGTCCCGCCAGGCCGGTGGTCGGGTCGCCGGCGGCGCGGGGATCGGTGGTCGTGGCCCCGGCGAGACCAAGATCGAGACCGACCGTCGGCGCATCAACACCAAGATCGCCAAGCTGCGCCGCGACCTGGCGCACATGAAGACCACCCGCGACACCAAGCGCGGCAACCGCGTGCGCCACGAGATCCCGAGCGTCGCGATCGCGGGCTACACCAACGCCGGGAAGTCCTCGCTGCTGAACCGGCTCACCGACGCCGGCGTGCTGGTCGAGGACTCGCTGTTCGCCACCCTCGACCCGACCACGCGCCGGACCGAGACCGGTGACGGCCGGGTCTACACGATGAGCGACACGGTCGGCTTCGTCCGGCACCTGCCCCACCAGCTCGTCGAGGCCTTCCGCTCGACGCTGGAGGAGGTCGCCGACTCCGACCTGATCCTGCACGTCGTCGACGGGTCGCACCCCGACCCCGAGGGCCAGATCGCGGCGGTCCGCGAGGTGTTCGCCGAGATCGGCGCCGACAAGGTGCCCGAGCTGATCGTGATCAACAAGGCCGACATCGCCGACCCGCTGGTGATCGCCCGGCTGCTCCAGCGCGAGCCGCACTCGGTGGTGGTCTCCGCCGCCACGGGCGAGGGCATCGCCGAGGCGCTCACGGCCGTCGAGGCCGACCTGCCCCGCCCGGCCGTCGAGGTGACGGCCCTGCTGCCCTACGAGCGGGGCGACCTGCTCAGCCGCGTGCACGACCACGGCGAGGTCGTCACGCTGGAGCACACGGGCGACGGCACGCTGCTGCGCGCGCGGGTCAACGAGTCCCTGGCGGGCGAGCTCACGGCGTACGTCGTCGCGGGCTGACCGCCCTGCACAGGACCTTCACCTGGTCCGCACACGGGCTGCACCCTCGGGGCACCTCGGTTTCCTAGGCTGCGGGGCGTGCCTCCCACCCCCAGGACCCTGCCCCGACTCGCGCTGATGGGGCTGCCGCTGGCCGGCCTGGGTGCGCTGTCCCTGTCGCGCTTCGTGCCGGGCGACGCGGCACCGGTGGTGCGGGTGGCGTCGTTCTCCTCCTACGCCGTCGTCGGGTACGCCGTGCTGCTGGTGGGCTGCCTGGGCCTGCTCCTGCGGCGACGCTCGGCTGGTCGGCGTACGGCTGGTCGGCGTACGGCTGGGACGGGGCGCGGTCGTCTGCGGGGGCCTGGCCCTGGTCGGCCTGGTCGCGCACGGATCCTGGTTGGCGCCGTTGTACGCCGGGGACGGCGACCACCGCGACGCCGACCTCACCGTGATGACGGCCAACCTGGAGTTCGGCCGCGGCGACGCCGCGAACGTCGTGCGCGCCGTCGCGGAGGACGGCGTCGACGTGCTGGTCCTGGAGGAGGTCACCCCCGCGTCGTTGGTGCGCCTGCGGCAGGCCGGGCTCAGCGGGCTGCTGCCCCACCAGGTGGGGGAGACCTCGACCGGGGCCGCCGGCACCCTCGTGGTCTCCCGGTGGCCGCTGGGCAGGGCGAGACCGGTGCCGCTGGCCAACCGGGGGTACGTCGTCGCCGTGCGGGCCCCGCGCCCGTTCACCGTGGTCGCCGCCCACACCGCGATGCCGCTGATCGCCCGGCAGAGGTGGGCCGCCGACCTCGAGCAGCTGGGTGCGGCCTCGGCAGCCTCGGTGGCGGCCGGACCCACCGTGGTGGCCGGTGACCTGAACGCGACCCGGGACCACGCGCCGTTCCGCACCCTGCTCGACGTGGGCCTGCGCGAGGCGGGGGAGGAGGCCGGCTCGGGGTGGGTCAGCACCTGGCCGACCGGCGCCCGCTCCTCGTGGTTGCGCCCGGTGATCGCGATCGACCACGTGCTCACCTCCCGTGAGCTGACCGGCGTACGCACGCGGACGGTGGAGGTCGGCCGCACCGACCACCTCGCCCTCGTCGCCGACCTCGCGTGGGTGTCGGGCTAGCTGCCTGTGTGCACGTGGACAGGGACGTCGGTGGGGCCACGTAGGGTGCTCGCGTGGTCGAGGGGCAGGGTCTGGAGCAGGGCGTCGTCGCGGAGGCGTCGGGCGCCGCGCCGAAGCGCGGTGTGCGCGAGGTGCTGGCGGCCGCGGTGGGTGAGCTCGGTGGCCAGGAGCGGCCGGGCCAGGTGGCCATGGCCGAGGCCGTCACCAGCGCGATGGAGGAGGGCCGCCACCTGCTGGTGCAGGCCGGCACCGGCACCGGCAAGTCGCTGGGCTACCTCGTGCCCGCGCTGCTGCACTCCAAGCGGGTCGTCGTCGCCACCGCGACCCTGGCGCTGCAGCACCAGCTGGTCGAGCGCGACATCCCCGCCCTGCTGGGCTCGGTCGAGGAGGACGGCTCCTACGCCGTGCTGAAGGGCCGCTCGAACTACGCCTGCCTGCACCGGGTGCGCGAGGGCGTGCCCGACGACCAGGGCACGCTGGTCGACCTGCCCGAGGGCTCGCTGGGCTCGGAGGTGCTCGCGCTGCGCGAGTGGGTCGAGCAGGAGGCTGACGACGGCGGCACGGGCGAGCGCGACCACGCCCCGCGGCACACCGACCGGGTCTGGCGGCAGGTCAGCGTCAGCCACCGCGAGTGCCTCGGCGCCACCCGGTGCCCGTTCGGCACCGAGTGCTTCGCCGAGCGGGCCAAGGAGCGGGCGGCGCGCTCGCACCTGATCGTCACCAACCACTCGTTGCTGGCCATCGACGCGATCGAGGGCGTGCCGATGATCCCGGAGTACGACGTCGCCGTCATCGACGAGGCGCACGAGCTGGTCGCCCGGGTGACCCAGGCGGCGACCGACGAGCTCTCGGCCCCCGAGATCGAGCGCACCAGCCGGCGGGCCCAGCGGTTCGTCGACGGCACCGCGGCCGACGACCTCGGTGACGCCGGGGAGGCGCTGGCCGCCGCGATGGAGTCCACCGGGGCGGGGCGCATCGACACCCTGGGCGTCGAGCTGTCCGACGCCCTGGCCCTCGTGCGCGACGCGGCCCGGGCCCTGGTCTCGGCGTTCCCGCGCCAGGAGCAGGGCGCGCAGGCCGAGTCCGGTGACGCCGGGGCGACCCAGGCCAAGGGGTGGACCCAGGAGATCTTCGCGACCGCCGAGCGGATGGCGGCAGGGTCGGACCGCGACGTCCTCTGGATCAACGAGCGCGAGCGCAACCGGGGCGGGTTCCAGCTCTGCGTCGCACCGCTCGACGTCGCCGGCACGATGCGCGACCGGCTGCTGGCCGAGAAGACCGCGATCTTCACCTCCGCGACGCTCAAGCTGGGCGGCGACTTCGAGTCGGTCGCGGGCTCCCTCGGCCTGTGGCCCGCCGAGCGCGACACCGCGGGCAACGAGGGCACCTGGAGCGGCCTCGACGTCGGCTCCCCGTTCGACTACGGCCGGCAGGCGATCCTCTACGTCGCCAAGCACCTGCCCCAGCCCGGTCGCGACGGCCTGACCGCCGCGCACCTCGACGAGATCGCCGAGCTGGTCGACGCCTCCGACGGGCGCACCCTCGGGCTGTTCTCGAGCCGTCGCGCCGCCGAGGCCGCTGCCGAGCACGTGCGCGAGGTGCTGCCGCACCTGACGACGCTGGCCCAGGGCGACGCCCAGCTGCCCGAGCTGGCCCGCCAGTTCGTCGGCGACCCGCACACCAACCTGTTCGGCACCCTGAGCCTGTGGCAGGGCCTCGACGTGCCGGGCGACACCTGCCAGCTCGTGATCATCGACCGGATCCCGTTCCCGCGGCCCGACGACCCGCTGATGTCGGCGCGCCAGCGGGCGGCCGACCAGCGCGGGGCCAACGGCTTCATGACGGTGGCGGCCACCCACGCCGCGCTGCTGATGGCCCAGGGGGCCGGCCGGCTGATCCGCACCACCTCCGACCGCGGCGTCGTGGCCTGCCTGGACCCCCGGCTGGTCACCGCTCGCTACGGCGGCTTCCTGCGCGCCAGCCTGCCGCCGATGTGGACCACCGACGACCCGGCCGTGGTGCGCAAGGCGCTGTCGCGCCTGGCGTCCGAGGCAGGCTGACCGCCCTCCCTCAGCGCGCCGTGACGATGCGCGAGTTGGCCGAGTAGTTGGAGTAGCCCACGGCGTTCCAGGCCCGCACCACGAAGACGTAGCGACCGCGGGGCAGCCGCAGGTTCAGCACCCGGGCGCTGGCGGTGGAGTACGACGAGGCGTAGTAGGTGGCGATCGTCCGGTTGCGCGAGTCGAGCTTCTTCGCCGCGACGCGGTACTTCGTGATCGGCGTGCCCCCGCTGCTGGTCGGGGCAGCCCAGCGTGCCTGCGCCGTCACCGTCCCGCCGGTGGTGCCGGAGTACGCCGTGCCGATGCGCGGGGCGCCGGGCCTGGTCGCCGGGAGGGGGGTGACGGTCACGGTGGGGGTGGGGGGGACGCTCGTGCTGGGCGTGGGTTCCACCGGGGTCGAGGTCGGCGAGCTCGTGGGCGAGCCGGTCGGGCTGGTGGTCGGGCTCGCCGTGGGGGAGGCCGACGGGGAGGCCGACGGGGAGGCGGTGGCGGCGGTGCAGCCCGAGACGGCCAGGGCGTACCGACCCAGGCTGGCGTAGTCGGAGAAGCCGGTCTTCGTCGCGTCCCCGTTGCCGACCCCGTCGACGGTGAGGTAGAAGCGGCCGGCGCCCAGCGTGGTCGAGATCGCGGCGTTCATGCCGGTCGACACGGGCCAGTAGTCGCTGGTGTGGCCGCTGGGCGGGCTGTTCGAGGCCACGCTGTGGCCCTGGGCATCGGTGAGCAGGAGCGAGAGGTCGAGCGCGGTCTGGGAGCCGATGCCCGTGGCACTGGCCGTGAACAGACCCGTGCAGGTGCGGTCCACGGCGAAGACATCGACGTCGGCACGGGTCGCAGATGACTCCTGCGGCGGCGTACGTCGTGGCATCGCCGAGCTGGTCGGCGGTGTTGGTCGTGTTGCCGTGGTCGTCGCACGCGGAGGGGCGCGCCATGGGCGGCGATGACGGCCAGGTCGTCCTCGTGCTCGTTCGCATCGGCGTACTCGCCCTTGCTCCACTGGCTCAGCGCTCGGTTGGTGGCAAAACCCATGATCGGGCCCCAGGCAGCGGTCCCGCCGTAGTAGCTGTTGGCTCCAGCGGTGTTGGTGCCGTCGTGGCCGAGTCCCAGGGTGTGGCCCACCTCGTGGGCCGCCCCCTGGGCCGCGATCGTGGCGTTGGTGCTCGTGTCGGCGAAGACCCAGGCGGGCTGGTAGACCCCCGTGGGGTCCGTGGTGCCGAAGGGGCCGACCATGGCCACGCCCAGGCAGTCGAGCCCGCTGCACACCTGCTTCTTGGACGCGGCGTCCACGGTGAAGACCACGTGCGTGCCGTACGCCGTGTCGCTGTCGGAGGAGCGGGTGTAGCCCGCGGCTCCCGGGTCCTCGGTGGTCACGTCGACGTCGAAGGGTGCGTAATCCTCCGAGACCTGACGCCAGACCTCCTGGATCCAGGCATCCTGGGTCTCGGTGAAGGTGCCGCCCCCGTTGACCCCGAGAACGGACACGGCGGGCAGACCGTCGTAGTTCCAGCCGGTGCCGCTGACGTAGGCGCCGTCCATGTCGAGGAAGATCTTGCGCTGCGAGCTCGGATTGCTGTGCAGCTTGAGGGTCTGATCAGCCGGGACGGCGAGGCTCAGGGCCGTGCTCGAGCCGGACGCCACGGCCGTGCCGGCCTGCACGCGGTGCGCGCTCGGGTCGACGTAGAAGAGGCTGCCGCTGCGAGTCACCCAGGCGGTGGGGTCGGTGGTCAGGAGGTGACGGAGCCGGCCGGTCGTGACCCCGCTGCGACGTGCGGCCTCCCCGAGCCGACCACCCAGCGCGATGACCGCGGCCTGCCCTCGGCGTGGCTTCGACAACAGGCTGCTGGTGGCGACCACGTGGACGGGCGCGCGCCGCCGGGCCGCCTCGGGGACGGTGGGCGTCGGCGAGGTGGAGGTGTGGTCGGCACGCCCATCGATGGCGGCCCGACCCCGGACGGACGACGCGACCACGGCGGGGGCGTCGACCCCCTGTTGGCGCGACCCCGGGAGGGAGGCCAAGCCGCCTCGACGCCGCCGATGCGACGGTGGCTGCCACGACGGCACCGGCGGCCACGAGGGCACCGGCGGCCACGAGGGCAAGGGTGGAGGTCGCTCGACGGGTCACCCCGCGATCATGCGCCGCAATTCCCCATTAAGCACCCAAATCAGACAAATAACCCCGAATAGCTCCCTACATCCGGCGCAGCACTGCGGTGACCTTGCCCAGGATCGTGGCGTAGGTGCCGTCGATGGGGTCGTAGGCGTCGTTGTGCGGCATCAGCCACACCTGACCGTCCTTGCGCTGGAACGTCTTCACGGTGGCCTCGCCGTCGAGCAGCGCCGCCACGACGTCGCCGTTCTCCGCGGTCTGCTCCTGGCGCACCACGACGTAGTCGCCGTTGCAGATGGCGGCGTCGATCATCGAGTCACCGGCGACCTCGAGCATGAAGAGGGTGCCGTCGCCGACCAGCGACTTGGGCAGCGGGAAGATCTCCTCCACGCGCTCCTCCGCCAGGATCGGTCCACCGGCGGCGATCCGGCCGACCATGGGCACCATCGTGGCGGTGGGCATGGCGTCGCCCGAGCCGGTCGGGTCGTAGCCGGCCTCGTCGGCCTCACCGATGGCGCGCCGCGCGGCCATCAGCTCGGGGATGAACACCTCGAGCGCACGGGGACGGTTGGGGTCGCGCTTGATGAAGCCCTTCTGCTCCAGCACCCGCAGCTGGTGGGCGACGCTGGAGGAGCTGGTCAGCCCGACCAGCTCGCCGATCTCGCGGATGCTGGGCGGGTAGCCGCGCTTCTCGATGCTCTCGCGCAGCACGTTCAGGATGCGCTGCTGCCGCGGCGTGAGCCCCGTGCTGTCCGGCGCCGCGTCGGGCAGCTCGGAGACGCGGGAGGGTCGGGTCTTGCCGTTCGAGGGTTCGCGGGTCGCCATGTCTGCAAGGTAGACCAGGTGCTGGTCCACTTCAAACACATGTTCGAACGGCGTGTCGCGGCCGGTCACGGAGTGTCGCGGCCGCCACGCCGACCGGCGTACGAACATTTGTTCGACCAACCTCTTGATTCCGACCGGAGGCGTGCCCTACCGTCGTACACGTGTTCGATCGAACGTCTCTTCGAACCGTCGACCGCGAGCCGCTGATCAGCGTTGATCTCGGGCTTGTCGGTGGTCGCCGGTAGACATCGGTCCACACAGAAGCAGGGGTCGCTTCCCTCGTCCTGACCGCCCGGTCCGGACCCTTCCCCGAAAGAGGTTGACCGATGAGCACACTGAACATCACGCCCCGGTTCGACGGCGACGCCGCCGACGTCCACGGCACCGCCGAGCTCCGCGCCCGTTTCGACGCGCTGGTGCGCGCTGCGGAGCAGGACCTCGACGCCCGTCCGACCGCGCCGGCCGAGTTCGGCACCGTCTTCGACCTCGAGTACGGCGAGCGCCGGCTGGCCACGGTTCCGGTGTCGGTGCCGCAGCAGCGCACGGGCTCCCCGGTGGTGCGCCGGTCCCCGGCCCCGTCCTCACGCGTCCGCACCGTCACCCCCACCGCGCCGCGGGCGGCGCGGGTGCGACTGACCCGCCGGGGTCGCGCTGTGGCCCTGCTCGTCCTCGTCGGCCTGGCGCTGACGGTCCTGCTGACCTTGGGCGGCTTCTCGGCCGTCGCGTCGCTCGACGGCGGCACCCCGGTGCCGGTGCGTGTGGTGACCGTGCAGCCCGGCGACACCCTCTACGACATCGCCTCCGACATCGCCGCCCCCGGCGAGATCCGCGAGACGGTGCTCAAGATCCAGGAGCTCAACTCCCTGCCCTCGGCCTCCCTCGAGGAGGGTCAGAAGCTCGCCGTCCCCCGCGGCTGAGGCAGCACCGGCCCGACAGCCGTCCCCGGCTGGGCCACCACGCACGTGCCGACGACCTCCTCGACCCGGGTCGTCGGCGCTGGGGAAGAAGTGGGGTGGGACCGCATCACACCGGTTCCACCCCATTCGCCGTTCCCGGGTCCTGCTCGGCCGTGTTCCAGCCGGGGTCGTCGTGCTCGTCAGGCGAGGCGTGCCCGCGCTGCGCCCTGACTGAGCAGCAGCTGGGCGAGGGTGTAGGTCGCCATCACGAGTCGCTCGACGTGATCGACGGGCAGGTGGCCGTCCTGGGGATTCCGTCCGTGGTGGGTAGTCGAGACGTTGACCCCCTGACGGCGTGTCGAGGGTCCGAACGTGTCGGACCACCCCTCGACCAGCTGGCGGCCCGACCGTGGATGAGCGGGTCGGCCCCATCGTCGGCGCGGGCGGGGTGGCGAACTCGTGCGTGGCGAGCACGGTGTCGGAGACCAGGAACAGGGCGGCGCCGGTCCCGGTCAGCACGCGGGCCGAGCGGGGGAGGTCGGCGTCGAGGTGGCTGGCGGTGGCCACCATCAGGCCCAGCCCCGCGGCGTACCCCAGGACGGGGAGGCCCAGCACCCGCTGCTGACGGGCCGCCAGCGCGGCCATCACGGGGCCGGTGACCACGGTCAGGGCGGCGACCCGCCGCGGAGCCGCTGCCCGGGTGAGCGGGTCGGCTGCGGCGTGCCGCAGGAAGCCGGTGACGTAGGCCGCGTGCCCCAGGGCGAAGGATCCCGCCCCGGCCAGGAAGGGCGTGGTGCCGTGCCGCAGCAGCGCGAGGTCGCCGCCCCAGCCGCCGAGCTGCGCCGCCAGCGTGGTCGTGCGCAGCGGACTGGAGCCGGCACGCGGGTCGAGGGCCAGTGACGCCGCCAGCGTGGGCATGAGCAGCGGCTTCGTCAGGTGCCGTGCCCTGCGCGCCGAGGGCTCGCCGCGACCGGCCAGCCAGGTGTCGGCCACGGCCAGGGCGGCGTAGGCCAGCGTGAGTCGGCGGGAGGTCGTCAGGTGCGGCACGGACCGAACCTAGTGCTCCTGTCCTTCCGGCGGGGCGTCGGGGTAGCCGTCGACCGCTGGCCGTCAGTGCCCGCTGCCGGAGAGGGCGGGGCTGGCCTCGGCGACCCGCAGCGGGGTGGCGGGTCCGGTGGTCGTCACGGTCCCGGCGACGGGCTGCAGCGGTCCGCCGTTCAGCGACCACTGGGCGCTCCAGGTGACCACGACCCGGTGGTCGACGGTGACGTGGGCGTCGGAGTAGCGGTAGACGATGTCCTTGCGCGGGTACGCCGACCCCGGCGTCGCGGTGGTCACCGAGGTCCCGTCGCCGTGCTCCCACACGAATCGCGCGGGCTTGATCTCGAGCCGCACGTTCTGGCCCAGGATCGTCACGGTGCGCGTCAACGGCTCGGCCCGGGTGTAGAAGATCGTGTCGAAGTTGATCAGCGTCTTGTTCGCCGGCTGGCTGATCGACCGCAGCTCCGGCAGCGGAATCCGCCGGAACGCCGCCAGCACCATCGCCGGCGTCACCTGTGGTGGTGCCACGAATGCGGCTGCTCCGCGGGCGGCTGGCGCCCGCCGGTGCAGACCAAGCCGAGTGGGCGTCGGCGGTGGCGGGGCCGACCCGCCACAGCCGGTAGTGGGTTTGACCAGGAGGGCAGGTGTTTGCCGGGCAGACGGGCGCGCCTGTCGCGCCGGTCTGCAGACTCCGCCAGCACAAGGGGTTTCGATACGCGTACCGTGCGGCAGCGCTATGCCGCCGTTGGCGTTCGCCAGCCGCTCTGCTGCACTGGGGTGCTTGTGAGGTGGGCTTGCTAGATCGGTGGCGCTGAGTGCACCGACCCAAGCGTCGAAGCGCATTTCCCGCGCGCACCCCCGCTCCGCGTCGGCATGAGCCGAGTGCAGGGCCACAGGAGCAGAGGCCTACCGCGTATTGCTAGAAGTCGTGACTTCATGCGTCTGGATCCAGGCGCTCGTCCTCCAGCCGCGCCAGCCTATCCAACGCAAATTGAAGGCCTTGAGGTTGCGCTTGCTCGCTGCGAATTTCGTGGGCTTTGCACCGGCAGACTTAGTCCACGTCTGTGCGTCGAAGGTGACTCAGGGCATCGATAAACAGCAACGTCGTCCTGTGATCGCGTAGAACCGGAAACGTTGTTGGGCGCCAAAGTCCCACCCCTGATTACGCCGCCCAGACGTGTAGGTCTGCTCGAGCCCGTCAGTGATCGCTGTGCATCGCGTGCAGAGGGCGCTCGAAAGCGCTGCGGAACGGGACGACGTCGCCTGTCTGGCTGGCGTAGTTGAGTGCCGTCCACGATAGTGGCGTGCGAAGGCGATGGCGCCGGCCTTCGTCTTCTGCCTCGCAGCCGCGGGCATGGCCGGCGGGGTCGGGGAGGCGGAGGCGGTCGCAGTGGGGGACGGGGTGCTCGTCCTGGGCAGCGGCGCGGGCTCCGGGTTGCCGCCGCCACCGCACGCGGTGAGCAGGCAGGCAGCAGTGGTCGTGGCCAGTGCGGTCCGCAGCCGACGCATCGCTCACCCCTTGAGGTCCGATCCCGAGACGTTGGGGAGTTAACTACCCACCCGCCGCGCTGGCTACACCGAGAAGTCGACCTGTGGACAACTCCCGGGGACCGGGGGATGCGCTCAGCTGTAGCGGTGCGACTTCTCGCTGTGCCCGGCCGGGCGGGTGCAGGTGCGGCCGTTCATCGACGCGTGGCCGCACAGGGGGCCGTCGTCAGCGTCGATCGCCGGGGTGGCGCGCGAGGCCTTGGTCGAGCGGGTCGTGCGCGCCGCGGGGGCGTCGACCGGAGGGGCGACCGGGGCGTCCTTCTTGGCCGTCGCCGGCCTGCGCGCGGCGGCAGCGGCCTGGTCGCGGGCGTACTTGGCCTCACGCATCGCGCGCTGGTTGTCCATCTTGCTCATCGTCGGCTCACGGCCCTGACCTTACGGCGCGACACCGACACCGTGCCGCCCGACCCGTGCCGCCCGGCCCGCGTCGCCCCGCCCTCAGCGCGCCGCGCGCCGTCCCCCGGGGACGCGCACGGGCTTGGGCGGGGACTCACGACCCTGGAGGATGCCGAGCAGGCGCGCACCCAGCAGGAGCACCACGAAGAGGCACGCTGCGGCCCCCAGCGTGGCCACGCCCATCACCCACCACGCCTCCGAGGCCCCCGACCGGGCTTCGCGCCCGAGGTCGATGGCCGCCCAGACCAGGACTCCCCAGGCCACGAGCGCGGCGCTGAGCCCGAGGGCCAGCCAGGCGATGCGGCGTCGGGGGAGTGTCGTCTCGACCGGGCGATCCCCGCTGTGCCTACCCACGCCGCACATTGTGGACCACGAGCGCCTCGCCTTCGCGTCGTCCACAGGCGTGGTCCACCTGTCGGTGCTCGGTGCCAGGCTCCGAGGAGCAGGTCACATGCGGTGGGTTTTCGGCGTTCGCACGGCGTTGACCTGCGACGACATCGCCATACCGACGGTACGCCGAAACGGGTTCGGGGATCTGGTTGCGCACCCCGGGCGGCGGGCGTACGGTTACCACTACATCTAGTAGTTACAACGATGTAGTTATCCACATCTAGTTCCACAGAAGTGACCGGTTCCCCACAGGGGAGCCGGGTTTTTCCACGGGAATCCACAGAACTACCCACAGGTTCTACCTCGGAGAGGAGCCACGCGATGCACTGCCCCTTCTGCCGGAGCGCCGACACCCGCGTGCTCGACTCCCGGGTGGCCGACGACGGGTCAGCGATCCGCCGGCGCCGCAGCTGCCCCGCGTGCGAGAAGCGGTTCACCACGGTCGAGCAGATGCAGCTGACCGTGGTCAAGCGCAGCGGCACCGCCGAGCCGTTCACCCGAGACAAGGCCGTGGCCGGCGTCCGCAAGGCCTGCAAGGGTCGTCCGGTCTCCGAGGACGACCTGGCCCGGCTGGGACAGACGGTGGAGCACGCGCTGCGTGCCGAGGGGTGGGCCGAGATCCCGGCCCACGAGATCGGGCTCGCGATCCTGCGCCCGCTCCGCGACCTCGACGCCGTCGCCTACCTGCGCTTCGCCAGCGTCTACAAGGCGTTCAGCAGCGCCGAGGACTTCGAGACCGAGATCGCGCTGCTCAAGGCCGAGCACGACCTCACCGGCCTGCGGGCCGAACCCCAGCCCACGGGCTGACCCAGAGCCGCCCGGTGTGGTCGTGGGGAAGCGGCCGCACCGGGCCACCAGCAGCACCAGCAGCACCAGCACGGCGTACGACCAGCAGCACCGACAACGAAGCACCAGATTCGAACCAGGGAGCAGGAACATGACCGAAACGGTGAGCGGAGCAGGCTCGAGCACTCGAGGCAGCCGGAAGAAGGGCGGCCTCAAGATCGAGCGTGTCTTCTCGACCGAGGGAGTGCATCCCTACGACCAGCTCAACTGGGAGCGCCGCGACGTCGTCCAGACCAACTGGAAGACCGGCGCCACCGTCTTCGAGCAGCGCGGCGTGGAGTACCCCGACACCTGGAGCGTCAACGCCTCCACGATCGTCACCACGAAGTACTTCCGCGGCGCCGTCGGCACCGACGCCCGCGAGTGGAGCCTCAAGCAGCTGATCAACCGTGTGGTGGAGCAGTACGTCAAGGGCGGCCGCGAGAACGACTACTTCGCGACCCCGGCCGACGCCGACGTCTTCGAGCAGGAGCTCACCTGGCTGCTCGTCAACCAGTACTTCTCCTTCAACTCCCCGGTCTGGTTCAACGTCGGCACCCAGTCGCCCCAGCAGGTCTCGGCCTGCTTCATCCTGTCGGTCGACGACTCGATGGACTCCATCCTGAACTGGTACAAGGAGGAGGGCTTCATCTTCAAGGGCGGCTCCGGCGCCGGCCTGAACCTCTCCCGCATCCGCTCCTCCAAGGAGCTCCTCTCCAGCGGCGGCACCGCCAGCGGCCCCGTCTCCTTCATGCGCGGCGCCGACGCCTCCGCGGGCACCATCAAGTCCGGTGGCGCCACGCGTCGCGCGGCCAAGATGGTCGTCCTCGACGTCGACCACCCCGACATCGTCGAGTTCGTCGAGACCAAGATGAAGGAGGAGGACAAGATCCGGGCGCTGCGCGACGCCGGGTTCGACATGGACCTCGGCGGCGCCGACATCACCTCGGTGCAGTACCAGAACGCCAACAACTCGGTCCGCGTCAGCGACGAGTTCATGCGGGCCGTCGAGGACGGCACCGGGTTCGGGCTGCGTGCCCGCGACACCGGCGAGGTCATCGAGACCGTGGACGCCCGCGAGCTGTTCACCAAGATCAGCCAGGCCGCGTGGGCCTGCGCCGACCCCGGCCTGCAGTACGACGACACGATCAACGACTGGCACACCAACCCCGAGACCGGGCGGATCACCGCGTCCAACCCGTGCTCGGAGTACATGTCGCTGGACAACTCCTCGTGCAACCTCGCGTCGCTGAACCTGATGAAGTTCCTCAAGGACGACGACTCCTTCGACGCCCCGCTGTTCGCCAAGGCCGTCGAGCTGATCATCACCGCGATGGACATCTCGATCTGCTTCGCCGACTTCCCGACCGAGCCGATCGGCGAGACCACCCGCAACTACCGCCAGCTCGGCATCGGCTACGCCAACCTCGGCGCCCTGCTGATGGCGATGGGCCTCGGCTACGACTCCGACGGCGGCCGCGCGATGGCGGCGACCATCACCTCGCTGATGACCGGCACGTCGTACAAGCGCTCCGCGGAGCTCGCCGCCGTCGTCGGTCCGTACGCCGGCTACGCCCGCAACGCCGACGCCCACAAGCGCGTCATGCGCAAGCACCAGGCCGCCAACGACGTCGTGCGCACCCTGCACGGCAGCGACTCGGCCGTGCACCGCGAGGCCACCCGCGCCTGGGCCGAGGTCCAGAAGCTCGGCGAGAAGAACGGCTTCCGCAACGCCCAGGCCTCCGTGCTCGCCCCCACCGGCACCATCGGGTTCATGATGGACTGCGACACCACCGGCATCGAGCCCGACTTCTCGCTGGTCAAGTTCAAGAAGCTCGTCGGCGGCGGCTCCATGCAGATCGTCAACCAGACGATCCCGCGGGCGCTGAGGAAGCTCGGCTACCAGACCGAGTCCATCGAGGCGATCGTCGAGTTCATCGGCGAGAACGGCCACGTCATCGACGCACCCGGCCTCAAGCGCGAGCACTACGAGATCTTCGACACCGCCATGGGGGCGCGCTCGCTCAAGCCCATGGGGCACGTGCGGATGATGGCGGCCTGCCAACCGTTCCTGTCCGGCGCGATCTCCAAGACGGTCAACCTGCCCGAGACCGCGACCGTCGAGGAGATCGAGGACGTCTACCTGCAGAGCTGGAAGCTCGGCCTCAAGGCGACGGCGATCTACCGCGACAACTGCAAGGTCGGCCAGCCGCTCTCCGACGGCAAGTCCGACCAGGCCAAGAAGGACCAGGGTCAGGACGTCGCGGCGCCCGCCGTCGTGGAGAAGCTCGTGGAGATCCACAAGCCCTTCCGCAAGCGTCTGCCCAAGAGCCGTGCGTCGCTGACCACGAGCTTCACCGTGGGTGGCGCCGAGGGCTACATGACCTCCGGTGCTCACGATGACGGCGAGCTCGGCGAGGTCTTCCTCAAGCTGGGCAAGCAGGGTTCGACCCTCGCCGGCGTGATGGACGCGTTCTCGATCGCGGTCTCGATCGGCCTGCAGTACGGCGTCCCGCTGGAGACCTACGTCTCGAAGTTCACCAACCTGCGCTTCGAGCCCTCCGGCATGACCGACGACCCCGACATCCGGATGTCGCAGTCGCTGATGGACTACGTGTTCCGTCGGCTGGCGCTGGACTACCTGACCTTCGAGGACCGCTCGATGCTCGGCATCTACTCCGCCGAGGAGCGTCAGCGTCACCTCGAGACCGGGTCCTACGAAGCCGTCGAGGAGACCGGTGGGGCGGGCGAGCTGATGCAGATCGCCGAGGTCGTCCCGGCGGCGCCGGCACCCACCGGCAAGGACGTCGACCACCGTGCCGAGGAGCTCGAGACCAAGGACACCCACGGTGCCGAGGCTCGCGAGGTCCCGGCCCAGCGCAGCACGGGCGAGGCCCACACCTCGGCCGAGCTGATGGAGAAGATCACCGGCAGCGCGATCGACTCCCCGCTCTGCATGACCTGCGGCACCAAGATGCGCCCCGCGGGCTCCTGCTACGTCTGTGAGGGTTGCGGCAGCACCAGCGGCTGCAGCTGACCTCCAGCGCTCCTCGCTCCGAGGCCCCCCACCCGACTCCGGGCAGGGGGCCTCGGGCGCGTCCGGGGGAGTTGTCCACAGATCCTGAAGACCCCCTGGCAGGGCCGACGCCGGCGTCGTTGGGTGGGCGCATGCCGAAGTCACGTGGTCGCCGTCGTCCCCGCCGCCCGTCATCCCGCAGGTCGTCCGCCGGGGCCCGCCGGCGGTCCGCCGCGCCCGCGCCAGCGGGAGGCGCCGGCGTACGCATGGCGCCGTACCCGGTCGAGGAGCGGGTCCGAGACCTGATGGCACTGCCGGTCGTGCGTGCGGTCAACGAGGCCGAGGCGCGCGGCGACGTGCGCGGCGCGATCGACCTGGTCGAGGCCGACCTGGAGCATCGCCATGACGGCGTGAGCTTCTGGAGCCCCGACCGGCTGACCCACCTCGTGCAGCTGTGGGCCTACGACGGGATGCTGCCGGGCTGGGCGACGTCGCGCTGGATCCTGCACCAGGCGGTGCGGTGGCTCGACGGGCCCCAGCACCGGAGGTGCATGACGGCCCTGGAGCAGACGAACCGGTTCGTGGGCGAGCCCGAGGACGGGGGGCCGTACGACGCGTGCCAGCTGATGGACCACGACTGGGTCTACCGTCAGCTGGTCCTCTACGAGCTGGGTGGCCTGCAGCACTTCCTCGACCACGTGGCGTCCCCGGACGTGATCGAGGAGGCCGACCACGTGCAGGGGTGGGCGCGCGCCCCGATGGGAGCCTTCCGCCTGCAGACCGTCGCCGCCGGGCGGGTCCACTGGCGCGCTCTTGCGGACTCCCGGTCGGTCCAGACCCTCGACATCGGGGCGGCCACCCGGCTGGTGCCCGGCGACCACGTCATCGGGCGGCTGGTGCCGGTCCACGACGGCGTGATGTTCGAGACGGCGCCCCTGGCGGTGCCGGCGGACGTGGCCGCCGAGGTGGCCGAAGCACCCACGACGTGGCTCTCAGCGCTGGAGGGCGCCCGTCACCAGGTGGTGTCCGCGACCGGCCGGATCTCGACCCGCGTGCTGTCCTTCCCGCTCCTGCACGACACCCCCTCGGCCGAGTGGGCCTGGGTCGCGGCGGAGGTAGCAGGCGAGACCGCCGAGGAGACCCTGGCGTGGACGGAGGACGAGGCCGTCGACCGGCACGTGGCGGTCGTCGCCGCCGCGCTGGCCGACGACCTGCAGGTGGGCGCGCAGGTGGCGCCCGAGCTGGTCGTCGCCTCGGTGCTGCTCGAGCCCGAGGTCTTCCTCGACCTCCTGCTGCGCTCCGACGTGGGCACCGGGGCCCAGTTCGCGCGGCTGGCGGATCGGCTGGCCGCACCCGCGGACTCCGTCTGCCGGTTCCTGGCCGCCGTGCGGGAGTGTGCGTCGCTCGGGGGTGAGGCGACGGGCTGAACGCCCGGGGACAGGCATTGCCAATACATTCCATCGGCGCGTACAATCGAACACATGTTCGTCCAATAGTGATGCTCAGGGACGGGCGTGGCCCCTGGCGGGTCGCCTCTCACAGGCGTGCTGCATCGAAAGCGTGAGACCTGGCAACCATGGTCCGATTTCGATGCAGGAGGTGCGTGGTGGACCCATCGCCCGATCGTGCCGGCGTCCACCCGGTGTTGGCCTGCGTCGACTCGATGGCGCTCGCGCTGGCGGAGGTCGCCGAGACCGAGGTGGCCTACATGTCTCCGGCCGACCGGCGAGCCGCGCTGCTCCAGCTGGTCCGGGTCGAAGCCCGGGCGGCCTCCCTGCGACTGCGTCTGCTCCGGGCCTCCGACGACCTTGCCCGGGACGAGGGCGCGCGCGACGTCGCGGCCCTGGTCACGCACCACGCACGCACCGACGGCGGCGCCGACCGCCGTGACCTGGCGCTCGCCACGTCCCTCGAGCGGTGGGGATCGCTGGCCGGCGGGCTCTCGACGGGGGACGTCAACGTGGCCCAGGCCCGGGTGATCGCCCACGCGCTCGACGCGCTGCCGGTCCGGGAGGTCCCGCGCGAGGTGCTCGGCCTGGCCGAGGCCCACCTGGTCGAGGCGGCGGCCGACTTCGGCCCGCGGGAGCTGCGGCTCCTGGGCCGCCGGGTGCTGGACGTGGTCGCGCCCGAGGTCGCTGAGCAGCAGGAGGCCCGGCGGCTCGAGGACGAGGAGCGTCGGGCCTGGCGACGCACGTCCCTGACCAGCACCCGGCTGGGTGACGGCACCACCCGTCTGGTCCTCCAGCTGCCCGACGGCGTGGCCGCTCGGCTGCACACCTACCTCGAGGCCTTCACCTCGCCGCGCCACCGGGCCACGGGGGAGGCCGACCGCGTGCCCTCCGACGTACGCCGTGGGCAGGCGTTCTGTGCCCTGCTCGAGGCCTGCGACCCGCGCCGCCTTCCGGTGCACGGGGGAGACGCGACCACCGTCATCGTGACCGTGTCGCTGGACTCGCTGCGAGGTGATCTCGGCAGCGGCGAGCTCGGCCCCTCCGACGCGCTCAGTCCGGCAGAGGTGCGTCGCCTGGCCTGCACGGCCGGCATCGTGCCCGCGGTGCTGGGCGGCACGTCCGAGGTCCTCGACCTCGGCCGCACCTCGCGCCTCTTCCGGCCGCCTCAGCGCCGGGCGATGGTGGTCCGCGACCGCGAGTGCCGCGCCCGGGGATGCACCATCCCTGCGGCCTGGTGCGAGGCCCACCACGCAGGCAAGCCGTGGTCCCGGGGCGGCCGCACCGACCTGGCCGACGGTGAGCTGCTCTGCTCCTGGCACCACCACCTCGCCCACGACCCGGCGTACGACACCAGCCGCATGCCGAACGGCGACGTCCGATTCGCTCGGCGGACGTGAGGGTCGCCGTGCTGGGTCAGCCCTTCAGCCCTTCAGCCCTTCAGTACCGCCCAGGAGATCAGGCTGTCGGGCCTGCGCACATCAGCGCCCTCGCCGAGCTTGATCTCGATGTGACCGGCCCGGGTCCAGAGCTCCGTCTCAGAGTCGAGGTCCAGCTTGCCGGCGTTCTCCGAGGACCACATGTTGATCGAGCTGTACGGCAGCGAGTAGATCTCGACCTTCTTGCCCGTGATGCCTCGCGCCTCGCGCACGATCAACCGCTGGGTGGTGAAGACCGCGCTGTCGCGGAAGGTCTTGAAGGCGGCTACGGCCTCCTCGCCCTGGACCAGGAGCGGGTGGATGTCCTCCGGGACGGGGAAGTCGTTGACCAGTGTCCAGGCGGTGATGGGGGCGGTTTCCATGCGAAGAACCCGACCTACCCGCAGGCAGAAGCCCCGGGAAGGCGAACAGCCAGACAGGGTCTCGGGTCCCGGTCTGGCTGTTCTCCTGAAAGGTACACGCGCAGTGACCCCGCGCGGTCGGAACTGTCGGAATTGCTCGAGGGGCGGTCGGGGTGGGCTAGTCCTGTGGGGCGAGGGAGAAGAGATCGCCCGGCGCGCAGGCCAAGGCGTCGCACAGGGCGGTGAGGGTGGAGAAGCGCACGGCCTTGGCCCGTTGGTTCTTCAGCACGCTCAGGTTCACGATCGAGACGCCGATCTGCTCGGCCAGGGCAGTGAGCGTCAGGCCACGTGACTCGAGCAGGGCGTCGAGGTGGCAGACGATGCGGTGGGGCTCCTCGACCGGCATCAGACCAGGCCCTCGACGTCGTCCTGGAGCCGGACGCCCTGGGCGAACGCCTCCGCCAGGGCGAGCACGAGGAAGGCCGCGATGATGGGGACGAACGGCACCGTGAAGCCGAACGAGACGACGTCGCGCAGCGCCCGCGAGGTGACCACCGAGTCCGCGACGCCGGTGCACAGGCTCACCGCCAGGCTGCCGACGAGGATCGTGATGCTCAGCAGGCGAAGCGACCCGGGCGCTGGCCGCCACGAAGGGCTGGCCGTCCTCGATGCGCTGGACCAGTCGCAGGAGCAGCCAGGCGCCCAGTGCGACCGCGATCGACAGCGCGAGGCCTGGCAGCAGGGTGGCCAGCCAGGTCCCGGCGCCGGCGCCGTCGATGCGCAGCGCCAGCGTGTCGGTGCCGCGCGCCTCGACCCCGACCCGGGTGGCCAGGTCCGCGGGCACGGAGGTCGCGCTCGTGCCCGCGACCTCCCAGTGCAGCGCCCGTCCGGTCGCCCACCGCACGAGCGGTGCGACGACCGACGCCAGGGGGATCCCCACGGCGACGGCGGCGATCATGAGCTTGGTGAGCAGGAAGTCGGTCCGGTCGAAACTCAGCAGCTTCATGGTCGCTCCTCGTCCTGGTCCGCACGGTGTTGGCTGACCTATCGACAAACGTTAACAACGAAAATCGATATGTCAAGATGGGGGTGGCGGGAGCCCGACGACGGTGATCGGCACCATCGGCGTACACCCCTCTCGGAAGGACCTCCGTGCCCTACTCAGCCCTGTCCCACCTCGAGTGCTCCACGACCGGGGAGCGCTACGACGCCGACCAGGTGCAGGGGGTCAGCCGGGTCGGCAAGCCGTTGCTGGCGCGCTACGACCTCGACCAGGTGCGGGCGAGCGTCACGCCGGCCGAGATCGCCACCCGCCCGCACGACCTGTGGCGCTACCACGAGGTGCTGCCCGTGCGGGACCCGCAGCACGTCACCACGCTGGGGGAGGGGATGACGCCCCTCCTCCCGCTCCCGAGGTACGGCGCGGCGATCGGCGTGCCGGGCCTGCTGATGAAGGACGAGGGCCTCGTCCCCACGGGATCGTTCAAGGCGCGTGGGGCGGCGGTCGGCGTGAGCCGGGCGCGCGAGCTCGGGGTGCGGGCGATCGCGATGCCGACGAACGGCAACGCCGGCGCCGCCTGGTCGGTGTACGCCGCCCGCGCGGGGCTGGGCTCGCTCATCGTGATGCCGGTCGACGCCCCCGAGATCACCCGCCGGGAGTGCGTCGTCTCGGGAGCCGAGCTCTACCTGGTCGACGGGCTGATCAACCACGCGGGCGCGCTGGTCAACGCGGCGGTGGCCGAGCGCGAGGGCTACCAGGAGGTCTCCACGCTGAAGGAGCCGTACCGCATCGAGGGCAAGAAGACGATGGGCTACGAGATCGTCGAGCAGCTGGGCTGGCAGGTCCCCGACGTGATCCTCTACCCGGCCGGCGGTGGGGTCGGGCTGATCGGCATCCACAAGGCGGTCGAGGAGATGCAGGAGCTCGGCTGGATCGGCGACCGGATGCCGCGGCTGGTGGCCGTGCAGTCCGAGGGCTGCCGCCCGCGAGCTGCGCGAGTCGGGCTGGATCGGCGAGGGCGAGCGGGTGGTCGTGCTGAACACCGGCACCGGCCTGAAGTACCCCGACACCGTCAGCGTCGACGTTCCCACGCTCGCCCGCGACGGCCGGGTGCCGGGGCGTTCCTAAAGCCCCGATCGGCACCGCAGCCGCGTCGCAGTGCCTAGACTCACCGCACTCGCCGTCGGAGTCGTGGGGGAACGATGACGCAGCAGCCCGGTCCAGGACGCCCGTACGGCGCGCCCGGAGGTCCCGTGCCACCCGGGGCGCCCCCGCTCGACCCGCGGGCACCGCTGCCCCGCTCGGGCGTCCCGACGGGCACCAAGGTGCTGCTCGGCGCCATCGTCGCCGCGGTGCTCCTCGGGTTCGTCGGCGTGGTCGTCGTGGCCGTCCTGCTCGTGCAGGACGCGCGCGAGACCACCGCCGCACCGGCGCAGCCCCCGGCACCTGTGCCGGCCCCCACGGACACCAGCGCGCCCGCCACCCCGTCAGCCACGCCCTCCGACGCCTCACCCAGCGGGGACCCGCTCGACGGCTCCGACCCTGGCTCGGGTGGCTCGGGTGGCTCGGGTGGCTCGGGTGGCTTGGGTGACGCCGGGACGGGATCCGGCGGGGGAGCGGCCTCTCAGGGCAAGAACGGAGCGCCGACCAACCGGGCCTTCTCCCCGGGGCCGCCCGCGTCGGTCCCCCTGCTGGCCCCGGCCTGGGGTCGGGGGGCGCGCACCTTCTTCTTCGAGCTGGACGGCCTGCCCTCGGGCTTCCGCGGTCCGGCGTACCTCGGCTGCCTGAGGACGGCCTCGACGTCCACGGGCGCGCGGTGGAGCTGCACCGACGACGGCGGCGCCTTCCCGCCGCAGCCGCGGCACGACCCGCCGAGCTACGCCAGCGTGGAGCTCACCCGTTGCCCGGCGCCGTGCGCCATCGGCACGCGCCAGCAGCTCCGGCCGTACGCCGGGCGGCTGGCGCCCGTGGTGACCAAGCTGGACCGCGTCGGCGCGCGCACCTGGTGGGCCTCGAACACCGACGACAAGGGCACCCTGATGCTGCTCGCGCGCAACGTCGACACCGACGGCGACCGCCGTCCCGACCACGTGCTGACGGTGCTGGCCAACGCGGTCGACGGCGACGTGGGCGACCTGTCGCGGATGCTGCGCGACGTCTACGACCACGAGTACTGACCGCCCCCGGCGGGTCACCCGGGTCTGTCGGTGCGCGCGCCTAGGGTGGACACAGGTGAGTGGAGGGCCCGGATGACCAAGACGTTCGATGAGTCGGTGGAGCAGGCGTGGGCGCGCTTCGAGGTCGGGCTGCGGCGTCACGCCGGGGCCCGCGCGGGCGTGCCGTTGACGATCCGGGCCGAGTCCGGGAGCGGGCGCGAGCCCCACCTGCGGCTGGCGCGCCTCGACGACGAGATCGCCCTCGAGGTCGGCACCGATGCGTTCCTCGGTGACGACACCGACCTCGACCACGCGCAGCGATCGGCCCTGGAGGCGTTGGGGTGGTCGGCGCCCGACGGCATCGACCGGCCCACCTGGTGGTGCGACGGGCCGCTGGCCGAGGTGGAGGCCCTCGTCGCGATGGCGATCGGCACGCTGCGCCACGTCTTCGACGTCGTGGATCCCGGGTTCCTCGAGGTCGAGCCCGTGCTGGCCCCCCGAGCCGCGACCGCTGCGGGCGACGGCGACCCGGCCGATCTCGCGGTCGACGGCGACGAGGGCGCCGACGACTCCGAGGACCAGACCGACGACGACCTCGTGCTCGGCTTCCCGACCACCACCGAGGAGATGGCCGAGCTGCTCGTCCGCGTGATGCGCTCGACCTACGGCGACGACATCGCCCGCGACCAGGACGGCGACTTCCCGGTCTGGACGGGCACGGTCCCGGTCTGGATCACCCCGCTGGGCGAGCGTCGTGTCCTGCGGTTCTTCAGCCACGTCGTGATCGACGTCGCCGACGTGGCCGCGGCCCGGCGCGAGATCGAGGTCCTGAACCGGCAGACCCCCCTGCTGAGGTTCCACCTCGCCGGTGACGTGGTGATCGCCTCCTACGAGCTGCCCTGCCACCCCTTCATCGGGCCCACGGTGATGGGCACCCTGGAGTCGGTGGCCGAGACCCTCGACGACCTCGCGACCGACCTGGCCCTGCGTCTGGGCGGGTCGATGTTCTTCGACGGCGTGCACCCGGTCATCGACGACGACGAGCGCGCCTGAGGCCCTCACCGACCCGGGCCGGGGGTCGCGAGAACCGGTTCGTCCCGGAGGCGGGCCCACGGTTAGCCTTCAGCCCATGACCTCACCCCAGACGCCCTCCCGCAGGCCCGCAGGGACGCCGGCGGTGCTGCGGATGTCCCGGCTCTTCGTGCGGACCCTGCGCGAGGACCCGGTCGACGCCGAGGTCGCCAGCCACCGCCTGCTGGTGCGTGCGGGCTACATCCGCCGCGCGGCGCCCGGCATCTACTCCTGGCTCCCGCTCGGCCTCCGCGTCTACAACAAGGTCGAGAACATCGTCCGCGAGGAGATGGACGCGATCGGTGCCCAGGAGCTGCAGTTCCCGGCGCTCCTGCCCCGCGAGCCCTACGAGGCGACCGGGCGCTGGTCGGCGTACGGCGACGGCATCTTCCGGCTCAAGGACCGCAAGGGCGGCGACTACCTGCTCGGACCCACGCACGAGGAGATGTTCACCCTCGTGGTCAAGGACCTCTACTCCTCCTACAAGGACCTGCCGGTCTGGCTCTACCAGATCCAGACGAAGTACCGCGACGAGGCGCGTCCCCGCGCCGGCCTCATCCGCGGCCGCGAGTTCGTGATGAAGGACAGCTACTCCTTCGACACCACCGACGCCGGTCTCGAGGCGTCGTACGCCGCGCACCGCGACGCCTACGTGCGCACCTTCGACCGCTTCGGCTTCGACTACGTGATCGTCAAGGCGACCAGCGGCGCCATGGGCGGGTCGCGCTCGGAGGAGTTCCTCGCCAGCAGCCCGGTCGGCGAGGACACCTACGTGCGGTGCACGAGCTGCGACTACGCCGCCAACGTCGAGGCGGTGCAGACCCGCGCGCCCGCACCGCTCGGGTCCGCGGCCGACGGCTGGGGCGGCGCCCCGGCCGCCCACGCCGAGCAGACGCCCGACACCCCGACGATCGCCACGCTGGTCGACCACCTCAACGAGGCCTACCCGCGCGACGACCGTCCCTGGACCGCCGGCGACACCCTGAAGAACGTGGTCGTCGTCCTCAAGCACGCCGACGGCACCCGCGAGCCCCTCGCCATCGGCCTGCCCGGTGACCGCGAGGTCGACCAGAAGCGCCTCGAGGGGATGCTGGAGCCGACCGAGGTCGAACCGATGGACGAGGCGACGTTCGCGAAGAACCCGGCCCTGGTCAAGGGCTACATCGGGCCCGGAGCGCTGGGCGCCGACAACGCCTCGGGCATCCGCTACCTGCTCGACCCGCGCATCGTCGACGGCAGCCGCTGGGTGACCGGCGCCGACGTCCACGGCAGCCACGTCATCGACCTCGTCGCCGGCCGCGACTTCACCGGCGACGGCACCATCGAGGCCGCCGAGGTGCGCACCGGCGACCCCTGCCCGAACTGCGACGACGGCACCCTCGAGACCGCCCGCGGCATCGAGATGGGCCACATCTTCGCCCTCGGTCGCAAGTACGCCGAGGCGCTCGACCTCAAGGTCCTGGACGAGAACGGCAAGCTGGTCACCGTCACGATGGGCTCCTACGGCATCGGCGTCTCCCGCGCGGTGCCGGTGATCGCCGAGGACAACCACGACGAGCTCGGGCTGATCTGGCCCCGCGAGGTCGCCCCCGCCGACGTGCACGTCGTGGCGACCGGCAAGGACCCCGCGATCTTCCAGGCCGCCGAGCAGCTCGCTGCCGACCTCTCCGCGCAGGGCCTCGAGGTGCTGTACGACGACCGGCCCAAGGTCAGCCCGGGCGTGAAGTTCAAGGACGCCGAGCTGATCGGGGTGCCGACCATCGTCACCGTCGGCCGCGGGCTGGCCGACGGCAACGTCGAGGTCAAGGACCGTCGCTCCGGCGAGCGCGAGGAGGTCGCGGTCGGCTCCGCGGTCGAGCACCTGGTCGGCGTCGTCCGGGGGTAGGCCCGAGCTAGAGGGCCGCGAGCTCGACGAGGTCCTCGGCGCTCGGCTGCCACCGCAGGGCGGCGGCGTTGGTCCTGACCTGCTCGGCGCCGGTCGCGCCGGAGATCACCGAGGCCACGGCCGGCTGGGCCGCGAGGCCGGCGATCGCCACGTCGAGCAGGCTCAGGTCGCGTGTCCCGGCGTACGCCGTGAGCGCCTCGATGCGGTCCCAGTCGGCCGCGGCCAGCCACTGCGACCGGCTGGGGTCGAGCTGGGCACGGGAGCCGTCGGGGGCGTCCTGACCGCGGAGGTACTTGCCGGTGAGCAAGCCGTACTCCAGCGGGAAGAACGGCAGCACGCCGAGGCCGAAGCGCTCGCACGCCGGCACCACCTCCGTCTCGAGGTCGCGGTCGAGCAGCGAGTAGCGGTTCTGCGCCGAGACGAAGTGCTCCAAGCCCTTGGTCTCCGCCGTCCAGGCGGCGTCGGCGACCTGCCAGCCGCTGAAGTTCGAGCAGCCGACGTAGCGGACCTTGCCCTCGGTGACCAGCTCGGTCAGCGCCGCCAGCGTCTCGGCGATCGGGGTCACCGGGTCGGGGGTGTGCAGCTGGTAGAGGTCGATGTGGTCGGTCTGCAGCCGGCGCAGGCTGGCCTCGACCGCGCGCCGGACGTAACGCCGCGACCCGCGGGCGCCGTGGTCGGCGCCGTTCGCGCCCTGCATGGGCGCACCGAACTTGGTCGCCAGCACGAACTCGTCGCGGCGGCCCGTGAGCGCGTGGCCCATCAGCTCCTCGCTGGCCCCGGGCTGCACGCCGTAGATGTCGGCGGTGTCGAGCAGGGTCACCCCGGTGTCCTGGGCGGCGTCGAGGATCGCACCGACGCCGTCCTGGTCGACACGCCGGCTGAAGGCGTTGCAGCCGATGCCGACGGCGCTGACCATCAGTCCGGAGCGGCCGAGCGGGCGGTAGGTCATCGGGGTCGCGGTCGTGTCCGAGGTGCTCATCACCCGACCCTACGAGCGTGCCCCACTGCGCCGGCGCACGGCCTCCACTAGCGTCGGCCCATGCAGTTCGACGCGGTCATCTTCGACTGGGGCGGCACGCTGACCCGCTGGCACGACATCGACTTCCACGCCGAGGCGCTCGCGCTGGCGCACGCGGTGATCGAGTCCGAGCACCCGCCGCACGTGCACGTCGACGCGCTCCAGCGCGCCAACCAGGTGGTCTGGGGCCGCAGCCGCGACCACCAGCAGAGCTCCACGGTGGCCGACCTGTTCGACGAGGCGGGGCTGGCGCACGACCCCGAGCTGCTGGCGCGCTACCGGGAGTTCTGGGAGCCGCACACCGAGACCGACCCCCAGGTCGCGCCGCTGTTCCGCACTCTTCGGGAGCGCGGCGTGCGGGTCGGCGTGCTCTCCAACACGCTGTGGCCGCGGGAGTGGCACGAGGACTTCTTCCGCCGTGACGGGGTCCTCGACCTGATCGACGGCGACGTCTACTCCAGCGAGATCGCGTGGACCAAGCCGTCCCCTCGAGCCTTCGCCGCGGCGATGGACGCGGTCGGGGCGACCGACCCGGCGCGCTGCGTGTACGTCGGCGACCGGCTCTACGACGACGTCTGGGGCGCGCAGAACGCCGGCCTCCGTGCGGTGCACGTGCCGCACAGCCAGATCCCGGCCGAGCAGGTCGGCCACAGCGTCGGCGAGCCCGACGCCGTCATCCACGAGCTCGCCGAGCTGCCCGGGTTGCTCGACGCCCTCCGAGGCGGCTCGTAACGCAGACGTCACGCGACGGAGCGTCGTCGAAACACGCGGCTGTTGAGGTGGTGGTCCCCCACCACTCGCCGAGGAGCCCCATGTCCGTCTCACCCCCGCTCGATCCGTCCGCCCAGCTCGACCCGTCCGACCAGCTCGACCCGTCCCGCCAGGTCGCCCTGCCTGACCTGCCCGAACGGATCGACGCCGACTCCCACGAGGAGCTCGCGGCCCGGCTCGGCGGCCTGCTGGGCCGCCGCGCCATGCTCCGGGCCGCCGCGGCCGGGGCCCTCGGGACCGTCGGCGCGGGCCTCGCCCAGGGCACCGCGGCAGCGGCGCCGACCGGTCGTCGTCCAGGCCCCCGACCGAGCCGCGGACCCAGCCCGGTGCGCGTCCTGCAGCCCGGCACCGGACGCGTGCGGGGGCGCTACGTGCCGGCGCGGGCCGACGAGGTGCTGTGGGGACGGCTGCCCAACCGCACGACCGCCCCGGTGGCCGTGGTCGGCTCCGGGTCCGTGGTCACCCTGGACACGATCTCCCACGAGGGGGTGCTGGAGGACCAGGGCCAGGACCCCGTCGCGTTCTTCGAGCAGTACGGCGTGCCGCGCGCGCAGGTGCTGGACGACGCCGTCGCGGTCGCCCGGCGTACGCCGCACGACGGCCCCGGGCCGCACGTGGTCACCGGACCGGTCGCCGTCCGGGGGGCCGAGCCCGGCGACGTGCTCAAGATCGAGGTGCTCGACCTGCCGCTGCGGGTGCCGTACGGCGTGATCTCCAACCGGCACGGCAAGGGTGCGCTGCCGGGGGAGTACCCCGAGCGGTTCGAGGGCGACCCGGCCAACGCGGCGTACTTCAACGAGGGCGGCAACATCAGCGTCTTCACCGCGGTGCAGCGCGCCCGCCACGGACTGCGGGGCCGCCTCCCGGGGAAGGTGCCGGTCGGGTTCGACCTGCATCCCTTCATGGGGATGATGGGCGTCGCCCGCGACACCGCCGCCCTGGTCGACTCGGTGCCGCCGACCGACGCCGGCGGCAACATCGACATCAACGACCTGACCGTCGGGTCGACGCTCTACCTGCCCGTCCAGGTCGCCGGCGCGATGTTCTTCAGCGGCGACCCGCACATGGCCCAGGGAGACGGCGAGGTGGCGCTGACCGCGATGGAGGGCTCGCTGCGGCCCACGTTCCGGCTCACCGTGGTCAAGAAGGGGGCCCGGGGGAAGGCTGCACAGGGAGCCCCGGCGGCCGCCTTCGACTACCCGTTCGCCGAGAACCCCGAGCACTGGATCCCGATCGGCCTCTCGGACCCCGACGGGCCCGAGAACGGCGGCAACGCGACCAGCCTGGACGTCGCCATGAAGGTCGCGGTGCGCCAGGCGCTCGGCTTCCTCACCGACGAGCTCGGCCTGGCGGGCCCGGTGGCCTACGCCTACCTGTCGGCGGCCTCGGACTTCCAGTGCTCGCAGGTCGTGGACCGCACGACCGGCATCCACGCCCTGATCCGCAAGGCCGACTTCGGGCGGTGAGGCCGCGAGGTCGCAGGAGAGCCGGGGGAGCCGTCAGCCCGAGGCGCCGCCGGTGAAGTTCCAGGCCGCCAGGTGCAGGGCCGGGCAGGAGAACCGGGGGGAGGTCTGGCTGTAGGTGTCGCCGGGGATCGGTGTCGCCGTGCGGCCGACCGCACGGACGTTGCCGGGCGCCAGCGCCTGGGCGTAGGACTGGGTGAACCGGAAGTTCTTCACCGGGCGGGTGACCTGCCCGTCCTCGACCAGCCAGACGCCGTTGCGGGTCAGGCCGGTGATCGAGAGCGAGCGGGGGTCCAGGATCCGGGTGTACCAGAAGTCGGAGACCAGCAGCCCCCGCTCGACCCCGGCGACCAGGGCTGCCACCGAGGAGTCCGCGGCGGGACCGTCGACCTCGTCGGCGCGCTCGTCGTCCTCGAGACCGCCCGCCGGCACCAGACCGAGGTGCCGGGCGCTGGGGCCGGCGCCGAACCGGTTGTCGCCCCGGTGGCCGGTGCTGGTGCTGCCGGCCTCCGCGGCGGAGCGGCGGTCGTGGGTGACCGCGACCGTGCGGCCGCCCTCGACCAGGTCGAGGCGGTGGCGCGGGGTGCCGTCGGAGTCGTAGGTCAGGCCGAGGGCCAGCGGGTCGTCGTAGAGCCCGATCGCCGGGTCGAACTGGTCGGCACCGACCCGGACGAACGACTGGCGCTCGGTCACCGCCTTGCCGTTGAACGCGGCGAAGGAGAAGTTGGTGAGCAGGTCGGAGACCGCGTCGGGCTCGAGCACCACCTCGTAGCGACCGGCGGGCAGCTCGACCGGGTCGGCCCAGGCCCGCGCCTTGGCCGCCGCCCGGGCGCCCAGCGCCGCGCCGTCGAGCTCGCCGAGGTGCAACGGCATCTGGCGGGCGACCCCGTCGGCGCCCCGGTCGCGGGCGATCCCCGCGAGCCCGCACTCGACGGCCTCGCCCGAGACCGCCTGCCCGCCCGAGCTGACGAAGGCGCCGGTCCAGTGGTTGGTGCGGCAGTAGCCCGCGGTCTCCAGCCCACCGGCACCGTCGACGAACGCCCGCACGACCTCGGCGCGGTCGGTGGGGGTGGCGCCGGCGGTGGCCGGGTCGAGGTCGGTGCCCGGCCCGGGGTCGACCCGGGGGGCCAGCCCCGGCCAGCCGGGATCGAGCGGGGCGATGGTGGCCGAGGCGACGAGGCGCGCGACGAGGGCGTCGACCGCAGCGGCGTCGACGACGCTCGCCGACGCCGAGGCGGTGCGGCCCTCGTGGTGCACGGTCAGGCTCAGGGTGGTGACGTCCTCGGCGACGTTCTGGTGGATCACGGACTCGGCGAACCGGGTCAGGGCGAGCTCGTGGCGGTCGGCCTCGGCGGTGACCTCGGCCCCCGGGAGGGCCCGGCCCAGCGCCTCGACCGCGCCCGCGGCGAGGTCCTGCTCGCGGCTCATGCGCGCACCCCCACCCGCACGTTGCGGAACCGGGCGGGCGCCGCGGGATGGCCGGTGTGGCCGGTCTGACCCGGCTGGCCCTTGCCGCAGTTGGGTGTGCCCCACGCCACGCTCTCGCTGGAGAGCATGTCCATCGAGGCCCAGAACTGCGGGCCGATGCCGGTGTACGTCGGGTTGCGCAGCAGGCGCCCCAGCCGGCCGTTCTTGACCTCGTAGCCGACCTCGGTGCCGAACTGGAAGTTCAGCCGCCGGTCGTCGATGGACCAGGAGCGGTTGCTCTCCATGTAGATCCCGTCGTCGGTGTCGGCCACGATCTCCTCGAACGTGTGCGGCCCGGGCTCGAGGCCGACGTTGGTCATCCGCACCATCGGCAGCCGCGACCAGCCGTCGGCGCGCACGGAGCCGGCGTACCCCAGCCCGGCGGCGGCCGCGGAGTCGCGACCGGCCAGCACCCCGACCCAGATCCCCTCGCGCACGGCGTCGCGCTTGACCGCGGGCGTGCCCTCGTCGTCGAAGCCGAAGGACCCCAGCGCCCCCGGGATGGTGGGGTCGATCGTGATCGTCATCAGCTCCGAGCCGTACTTCAGCGACCCGAGCCGGGCGAGGTCGAGCCACGAGGTGCCGGCGTACGCCGCCTCCCAGCCGAGGATGCGGTCGAGCTCGATGGCGTGGCCGACGGACTCGTGGATCTGCAGGGCCAGCTGCTCGGACCCCAGGATCAGGTCGGTCTCGCCACTGGGGCACTCGGGCGCGGTCAGCAGCTCACGCGACTCGGCCCCGACACGGGCGGCGTGGGCCTCGAGGTCGATGTCCTCGACGAACTCCCAGCCCCGGGTGGCGAACTGGCCGCGCGAGGCGGGGTAGGAGCGGCGCTGGGTCTCGTGCTCGCCGATCGAGGTGGCCGAGATCCCGGCGCCGCTCTCGCGCACGTGCTGGTCGATGCGGTGTCCCTCGCTGGAGACGAACCAGCGCTGGCTCTCCCAGACGTCGTAGCTGCCGAAGGCCAGGTCGGCTCCGTTCTCGCGCATCGTCTGGGTCGCCCGGACCAGCAGGTCGCCCTTGTCGGCCAGGGAGACCTCGAACGGGTCGGTGGTGCACTCGCTGGCCCACGAGCCGGTCACGGCCTCGCTGGGGATCAGCCCGGCGCCGTCGCGCGAGACCGTCGCGCTGGCCCGGGCGATCTCGGCGGCCCGGGCACCGGCGTCGCGGACCGCGCGGTCGCCGAGGTCGGGGACGGCGAAGAAGCCCCAGCCCGACCCGACCAGGGCGCGGACGCCGAGCCCGGAGCTGGCGTCCTGCGTCAGGGTCTCGACGTCGCCGTTGCGAGCGCCCATCGATTCGTACCTGCGGTGCATCACCCGGGCGTCGGCGTAGGTGGCGCCGGCGTCGAGGGCGGCCTGGACGGCGGCCTCGGCGGCCTCGAACTCGCTCATGACCCGACCCTAGACGGAGGCCCGGACACGGGTCGGTGGGGCTCGAGTCAGTCGAGGCCGGGTCCGGGGAGGCCGGGTCAGTCGAGCCCGGTCAGTCGAGCCCGGGGAAGGTGGCGGGTGCGACACCGAGGGCGACCTCGCGCAGCGCGCTGGCGTCGAGCGCCGTGATGGCCCAGCGACGGTCCTCGCGCGAGGTGTTCGCGACCAGCTCGGCGTAGGTGCGGGTGACCCGCTTCTCGATCGTGCGGGCCACGGCCTCGATCTGGCCGGCGTTCGACGTCGGGCCGGGGGCCGCGTAGTCGGTCTTCGCGGCGACCGGTTCGGCCCCCTTGGCCGTGACCAGCTCGGTGAGCCGGTCGCGCGAGGCCCGGTGGGCCTCGTAGCCCTGCTCGAGGCGCCTGAACAGCTGCGGCTGCCGCGACTTCGAGGCCTGGGCGCCGAGCAGGCCGTAGAGGTTCACGGCGGCGTGCTCCGCGGCCAGCGCCTTCTGCAGCGCCTGCACCGGGGTCACGCCCACACCCCCGTCATGCCAGCTCCCCGTTCATGCCAACTCCCCGGTCATGCCAACTCCCCGGTCATGCCAACTCCCCGGTCATGCCAACTCCCCGGTCATGCCAACTCGCCGGTCATGCCAGCACCGCGAGTCGCTGCGCCACGGCCGCGCCCATGCTGGCGAGCAGCCGGGCGAAGTCGCCGCTCTGGGCCTGCAGGGCCAGGGAGCCCAGGGTCTGGTGCAGCTGCTGCTCGCGGGTCACCAGCGCCGGGAGGGCCCGCCCCGGCCGCTGGGGCACGCGGTAGGGCGTCGGGGGAGCGGGGGTGGCGCTGGTCTGCGCCCGGTCGGGGACGGCGTCGGCCAGCGACGCGGCGTGGGCGCGGTGCACGCGGGCCAGGTCCGCGACCTGCGCGCGGGTGGCGGGGAAGCGGGCGGTCGTGGCGGCCACGGCGGCGGCCACGGCCTCGATCTCGGCGAGCGCCCGCGTGGCCACGGCGACGTCGGGGGTCAGGGCGGCGGGCTGTGCCGGCGCCCCGTCACGGCGTACGCCGGTGTCGGCCGCGCAGCCGGTGACGGCGAAGGAGGACAGGGCACCCAGACCGGCCGTCGCACCCAGGCCGGTCAGCACGCCACGGCGGGAGAGGTCGACCACGCCCGAATCCTAGGGGCTGGCGCGCCCCGGACCCGGGCAGGTGGTCGGGTGCGGCGGGGGAACCGCGTTAGGGTTGCCCTCCACAACAGCACAGCAGGAGGTCAGCACCATGGGCACGGCCGACGCCAAGGACCGCCTCACCGCCGAGCTGACCGGCCCGATGAGCACCCTCGGGCTGGACCTCGAAGCGGTCGACCTCACCACCGCCGGCAAGCGCCGCGTGCTGAGGATCGCCATCGACAAGGACGGCGGCGTCACGATGGACGACATCGCCGACGCCACCCGCGAGGTCTCCCGTGCGCTGGACGAGACCGACGTGATGGGCCAGCAGGCCTACACCCTCGAGGTCTCCTCCCCGGGGGTCGACCGTCCGCTCACCCTGCCCCGGCACTGGCGCCGCAACGCCGGACGCCTGGTCAAGGTCACCCTCACCGACGGCGACCCGGTCACCGGTCGCCTCACCACCTCCGACGTCGACGGTGCCGTGCTGGACGTGGAGGGCGAGGAGCGACGCGTCTCCTACGCCGACGTCAAGAAGGCCAAGGTCGAGATCGAGTTCAAGAAGGGCGACGACTGATGGACATCGACATGAGCCTCCTGCGGATGCTGGAGCGCGAGAAGGAGATCCCCTTCGAGGTGCTGGTGGAGGCCATCGAGCAGGCACTGCTCACGGCGTACCACAAGAGCAACGACACCCAGGGGAACGTGCGCGTCGAGCTGGACCGCAAGAGCGGCCACGTCACGGTGATGGCGCAGGAGCTCGACGACGAGGGCGCGGTCGTGGGTGAGTTCGACGACACCCCGGAGGGCTTCGGCCGGATCGCCGCCACGACGGCGAAGCAGATCATGCTGCAGCGCCTGCGCGACGCCGAGGACGAGCGCAAGTTCGGGGAGTTCTCCGGCAAGGAGGGCGACATCGTCTCCGGCCTGATCCAGCAGGGGCGTGACCCCAACGACGTGCTGGTCGACCTCGGCAAGCTCGAGGCGCTGCTGCCGGCGGGGGAGCGGGTGCCGGGTGAGGACTACTCCCACGGCACGCGCATCAAGTGCCTGGTGGTCAGCGTCCGCAAGGGCATGCGCGGCCCGCAGGTGATGCTGTCGCGCACCCACCCCAACCTGGTGAAGCGGCTCTTCGCCCTCGAGGTGCCCGAGATCGCCGACGGCACCGTGGAGATCCTCGGCATCGCCCGCGAGGCCGGCCACCGCACCAAGATCGCGGTGCACACCACCGTCAGGGGCGTCAACGCCAAGGGCTCCTGCATCGGGCCCATGGGCCAGCGGGTGCGCAACGTGATGAACGAGCTGCACGGCGAGAAGATCGACATCATCGACTGGTCCGACGACCCGGCGACGCTGGTCGGCAACGCGCTGAGCCCGGCCCGGGTCTCCCGCGTCACCGTGGTCGACGCGCAGGCCCGGTCGGCCCGCGTCGTGGTGCCGGACTTCCAGCTCTCGCTGGCGATCGGCAAGGAGGGCCAGAACGCCCGCCTCGCCGCCCGGCTGACCGGCTGGCGCATCGACATCCGGTCCGACGAGGCGCCCGTGGAGGACACCCGCCCGCCGGTCGCCCCGCCGGAGTAGCCGAGCCATCGATCAGGCCCCGGCGCCGACCGCGCGGGGGCCGTGGTTCGGAAACCGCTCGACGCACCGGTAGAGTGGTCGTCGGTGGTTGACAGACTCGGCAGCAGCGTGCGCGCCCCCGGACCCGTCCGGACGTGCATCGGTTGCCGCGAACGCGCCGCCAAACGCGAGTTGTTGCGGCTGGTCGCCGGGACGGACGCGGAGGGTCAGGAGGGTTCCTGGTTCGTCGCACCCGACCCGGGTGGCACCGCACCTGGCCGAGGGGCGCACCTGCACCCCACGGACGCGTGTCTTGCTCTCGCCGAGCGCACACGTGCCTTCACCAGGGCCCTGCGGCATGATGCCGGGGTCCGTGGGGCGCTGAGCCTCGACCGGGTCAGGCAGCACCTCGCCGCCCACCAGCACCACCTCTCCACCGAGACAGAACCCATCCAGAACGGGAGCACCAGCTCATGAGCCTGCGATGAGACCCCTCGCACTGAGTACTGCGCGATGAGCAAGCACATCAACTAGCGGTTCGCTGCCCCCTGGAACGGGCTCGGACCAGGAGGACATTTTTCGTGGCAAACACCCGAGTCAGCGATCTCGCCAAGAAGTACGGCGTGCCGAGCAAGGAGGTCATCGGCCTGCTCGGTGACCTCGGAGAGTTCGTGAAGGCACCGTCGTCGGGCATCAACCCCCTCGTCGAGAAGCGCTTCAACGACACCTACGGCGCCGACCTGAGCGCCCGCGCCGAGGCGACGGCGGCCAAGAAGGCGGCCAAGAAGGCGCCCGCCAAGCCGTCCACCCCCACCCCCGGACCCCAGAACGGTGCCCCGTCGGAGGCTCCGGCCGTCGACGAGCCCGGCGACCGGACCGAGCAGCCCTCGGCCCCTGCCGCCGAGGCCGCACCCGCGGCCCCTGCCGCCGAGCCGGCTCCGGCCGCGCAGGCCCCCGTCGAGGCCGCTCCTGCGGCCGAGGCCCCTGCCGCCGAGGCGCCGTCCGGCACGGCCACGCCCCCGGTCTCGCAGCCGGGTCCCCTCCGTCCCGGGCCCCGTCCCGGACCGCGCCGTGCGCCCGAGCCGGAGCCCGAGGCCCCGGCCGCGCCCGCCGCGTCGGTCGAGTCTCCGAGCGACCAGGCCGACACGCAGGCCGACACGCAGGCCGACACCCCGTCCGGTTCGGCCCCCGAGGCCCCGGCGGCCTCCGACGGCGGCGCCGGGTCCGGCTTCAAGCCCGGTCCACGTCCCGCCCGTCCCGGTGCCCCGCGCCCGGGCAACAACCCGTTCTCCTCCACCCAGGGCATGGGTCGACGTCCGTCGGCCCCGACCCCCGGTGGAGCCGGCGCCCCCGGTGGCGGCGGCAGCACGGGCAGCAGCAGCGACCAGCGTCCGCCGCGTCCCCCGGCGGGCCGCGACGGCATGCCCCGCCCCAACCCGGCGATGATGCCGAAGTCCCCGGCCGCCTTCGGTGGCGGCCCCGGCGGCGCTCGTGGCGGCCCCGGTGGTCCCGGCGGCGCCCGTGGCGGCCCCGGTGGTCCCGGCGGCGCTCGCGGTGGCCCCGGTGGTCCCGGCGGCGCCCGTGGCGGCGCCCCCCGTGGCGGCGGCTTCAACGCCCCTCCCGGAGGTGGCCTCGGTGGTCCCCCCACGGGTGGCCGTCCCGGTGGTCCCGGTCGTGGCCGTCCCGGCCAGCGCGGCACCACCCAGGGTGCCTTCGGTCGCCCCGGTGGTCCGTCGCGTCGCGGTCGCAAGAGCAAGCGCGCCCGTCGTCAGGAGTTCGAGGCCATGCAGGCCCCGACCATCGGTGGCGTGCGCGTCCGCAAGGGTGACGGCGAGACCGTGCGCCTGCCGCGCGGTGCCTCGTTGACCGACTTCGCCGAGCGCATCGGCGTCGAGCCCGCCTCGCTGGTGCAGATGCTCTTCCACCTGGGCGAGATGGTCACCGCGACCGAGTCGGTCAACGACGCGACGCTCGAGCTGCTCGGCGAGGAGCTCAACTACGTCGTCTCGGTGGTCTCCCCCGAGGACGAGGACCGCGAGCTGCTCGACTCCTTCGACCTGCAGTTCGGGTCCGACGAGGGCGACGAGGACATGCTCGAGGCGCGTCCCCCGGTCGTCACCGTCATGGGTCACGTCGACCACGGAAAGACCAAGCTGCTCGACGCGCTCCGCACGGCCAACGTCGTGGACAAGGAGGCCGGCGGCATCACCCAGCACATCGGTGCCTACCAGGTCTTCACCGAGGTCGACGGCACCGAGCGTCGGATCACCCTGATCGACACCCCGGGCCACGAGGCGTTCACCGCCATGCGTGCCCGTGGTGCCCAGGCGACCGACATCGCGGTGCTGGTCGTGGCCGCCGACGACGGTGTGATGCCGCAGACGGTGGAGGCGCTCAACCACGCCAAGGCCGCCGGTGTCCCGATCGTGGTCGCGGTCAACAAGATCGACAAGCCCGACGCCGACCCGACCAAGGTGCGCGGTCAGCTGACCGAGTACGGCCTGGTCCCCGAGGAGTACGGCGGCGACGTCATGTTCGTCGACGTCTCGGCCAAGTCCCAGCTCAACCTGGACAAGCTGCTCGAGGCGGTCGTCCTGACGGCCGACGCCTCGCTCGACCTGCGGGCCAACCCCGACCAGGACGCCCAGGGCCTCGTGGTCGAGGCGCACCTGGACCGCGGTCGCGGCCCGGTGGCGACGATCCTGGTGCAGCGCGGCACGCTCCGCGTCGGCGACTCGATCGTGGCCGGCCCGGCGTACGGCCGGGTGCGCGCCATGCTCGACGAGCACGGCGACAACATCGAGCAGGCCGACCCGTCGCGTCCCGCCATGGTGCTGGGCCTGTCCGCCGTCCCCGGCGCGGGCCAGAACTTCATCGTGGTCGAGGACGACCGCATCGCCCGGCAGATCGCCGAGCGGCGCGAGTCGCGTGAGCGTGCGGCCATGCAGGCCAAGCGTCGCGTGCGTCGCAGCCTCGAGGACTTCATGGCCTCCATGGAGAAGGGCGAGAGCCAGGAGCTCAACCTCATCCTCAAGGGCGACGTGTCCGGTTCGGTCGAGGCCCTCGAGGACTCGCTGGCCAAGATCGACGTCGGCGACGAGGTGTCGCTGCGCGTCATCGACCGCGGTGTCGGTGCGATCACCGAGACCAACGTCGACCTGGCCGCGGCCTCCGACGCGATCATCATCGGCTTCAACGTCCGCCCGCAGGGCAAGGCGACCGAGATGGCCGACCGCGAGGGCGTGGAGATCCGGTACTACACGGTGATCTACCAGGCCATCGAGGAGATCGAGGCCGCGCTCAAGGGCATGCTCAAGCCGGAGTTCGAGGAGCAGACCCTGGGTCAGGCGGAGATCCGCGCGATCTTCCGCAGCTCCAAGATCGGCAACATCGCGGGCTGCATGGTCACCAGTGGCCTGCTGCGTCGCAACGCCAAGGTGCGGCTCATCCGCGACGGCGCGGTCGTGGCGGACAACCTCGACCTGGCCTCGCTCAAGCGCGAGAAGGACGACGCCTCCGAGGTCCGCGAGGGCTTCGAGTGTGGTCTGGTGCTGCGCGGGTTCAACGACATCAAGGAGGGCGACGTCGTCGAGGCCTTCGAGATGAAGGAGATTCCGCGGGCGTGAGGCGTGCGTCGGGGGTGCCCTTCGGGGCGCCCCCGGCCGCCTGCGTGAGGGGAGCGGGTCCGCCCGGCCCCTCCGCCTCCTCCCTCGCATCCACCCCTCCGCTCGTTCCTCGCTCCGGGGGGCCAGTCCCATCCACGCTCGGTCGGACGCTCCGCGGCCGGTCGGCCCCGCTCCGCGGGCCGACACCCGGGGGCGGGGTCGTCCGGCCGTCACTGCTCGTCACGCAACTCACCCGCACGGAAAGTCAGGCCTGAACTCATGAGCTCACCACGCGTCAGGAAGATCGCGGATCGCATCAAGGTGATCGTCGCGGAGATGCTGGAGCGGCGGGTGAAGGACCCGCGGCTGGGGTTCGTGACCGTCACCGACGTGCGGGTGTCGGGGGACACGTTGCAGGCGACGGTGTTCTACACCGTGCTCGGGGAGGAGAAGGACCTCGAGGGGACCGCGGTGGCGCTGGCGTCGGCGCGGGGCCTGATCCGGTCCGAGGTGGGCAAGCAGCTGGGGATGCGGCACACGCCGACCCTGGACTTCGTGCACGACGCCCTGCCGGAGACGGCGCGCGAGATCGACGACCTGCTCCAGCGGGTGCGTGAGTCCGACGCCGCGCTGGGGCAGCAGGCCACCGGAGCGACGTACGCCGGCGAACCGGACCCGTACAAGAAGCCCCGCGAGATCGCCGACGACGAGCTCGAGGACGGCACCACCCCCGAGGACGACACCGACCCCGAGGACGACCCCACCCCGTGAGCAGCCCCGTGAACGGGCTCGTGGTCGTGGACAAGCCCGGTGGGCTGACCTCGCACGACGTCGTGGCGCGGGTACGCCGGCTGGCCGGCACCCGCAAGGTCGGGCACGCCGGCACGCTGGACCCGATGGCCACCGGGGTGCTGGTGCTCGGGGTGGACCGGGCGACACGGCTGCTCGGGCACCTGCTGCTGACGCACAAGACCTACGACGCCACGATCCGGCTCGGGAGCACCACCACCACCGACGACGCCGAGGGCGAGGTCACCGCCACCGCGTCCGTCGACGGGGTGGACGAGGCCACGATCCGGTCGGCGCTGACGCGCTTCGTGGGGGAGATCGACCAGGTGCCCTCGGCGGTGTCGGCGATCAAGGTCGACGGCCGACGGGCCTACGAGCGGGTGCGGGCCGGCGAGGAGGTCGTGCTGCCCTCGCGCCGGGTCACCGTGACCTCGATCGACGTGCGGTCCGTGGACGGGCCCGACGTCGAGGTCTCGGTGCACTGCTCGAGCGGCACCTACATCCGGGCGATCGCGCGCGACCTCGGCGCCGCCCTCGGCACGGGCGGCCACCTGACCGCGCTGCGGCGCACCTCGGTGGGGTCCTTCGGCCTCGACCGCGCCCACACCCTGGAGCAGCTCGGCGAGGACCTCGTGGTCGTCCCCGTCGCCGAGGCCGCCCGCGCGACGTTCCCGGCGTACGACCTGGACGAGGAGCGGGCCGCCGACGTGCGCTTCGGTCGCAAACTGGCCCTCGACCTCGGGGCCGCGGGACCGGTCGCGGTCTTCGCCCCCGACGGGGAGTTCCTGGCGCTCTACGAGCAGTCCGGCGAGCTCGCCAAGGCCGTCGCGGTGTTCGTCTAGGCAACGTCTGGGCGGTCCGTGCCCCCGGCGCCGCCCCGGTCCCAGGGCCGGTGTGGGATTCTTCGTGCGTGCGAATCTGGCGTTCCCTGGCCGACGTGCCCGCCGACCTCGGCCGCACGGTCCTGGTCATCGGCAACTTCGACGGCGTCCACCTCGGCCACCAGCACGTCGTACGCCGGGCCAGGGAGCTCGCGGCCGACCTGGCGTCCCCCGACACGGGCCCGGTGCCGGTCGTCGCGGTGACCTTCTCGCCGCACCCGATGGCGGTGCTGCGCCCCGAGCACGCCCCCCTGATGCTCACCGACGTCGAGCGGCGCTGCGAGCTGCTCGCCGACGCCGGGGTCGACGACGTGTTCGTGATCCCGTTCTCCCGCGAGATCGCGGCGTGGAGCCCCCAGGAGTTCGTCGACCGGATCCTCGTCGAGGGCCTGCACGCCGCCGGCGTGGTCGTCGGCGCCAACTTCCGCTACGGCGCCAAGGCGGCCGGCGACGTCGCCTTCCTGGTCGAGGCGGGCGCCCGGGCCGAGCCCGGGTCGCGGTTCCGGACCGAGGGCATCGCCCTGGACGGCGGCCCCCAGGTCTGGTCCTCGACCTACGTCCGCACCTGCTTGGCCGCCGGCGACGTCGAGGGCGCCGCCGAGGCGCTCGGCCGTCCCTTCTCGGTGGTCGGCGAGGTCGTCCGCGGCGACCAGCGCGGCCGCGAGCTCGGCTACCCCACGGCCAACGTGCCCACCCACGGCATCGCGGTCCCCGCCGACGGGGTGTACGCCGGGTGGCTGCGGGTGCGCGGCTCCGACGGCGGGGCGACCGACGTCACCGGTGCCGGCCGGGAGCCGCTGCCGGCCGCGATCAGCGTGGGCACCAACCCGACCTTCGCCGGTGAGCGCGAGCGTCGTGTGGAGGCCTACGTGCTCGACCGCTCCGACCTCGAGCTCTACGGCGCCGAGGTGGAGATCTCCTTCGTGGGACGCATCCGCGGCATGGTCACCTTCGAGGGCATCGAGCCGCTGATCGCCCAGATGGACCACGACGTCGTCCGCACCCGAGAGCTCCTGCGGTGAGGGCGGTCTACCTCGCGGCCCGGTCGGGCTGAGCGCCCCGCCGCCGACGGCGTACGGCGGCGTCCTCGCCGTAGGGCAGCGGGATCCGGACGTCCCACACGTGCCCGTCCAGGGGGATCGCCCAGGCGCGTGCGGCGGTGATCCGCAGCACCCGCAGGGAGGCGGTCACGAGCAGGGCAGCGACCGGGAGCTCCACCGCGAAGGCGCTCACCAGCGACCACACCCGGTCGTCGTCGTGCGAGGTCACCACGTCGAACCACGCGTCGCACACCAGCAGCATCCCGGTGGCGAACGAGGTCAGCGCGACCAGCTGGCGTCGCAGGTAGGCCAGCACGGCCGTGGCGGCGACCAGCACCAGGAGCAGCACGTCGAAGCCGGTCCAGGTCAGGTCCCAGTTCTGGGCGGCGTACTCCCGAGGGAGGGTCGCGGCCAGGAAGACGATCCACACCAGGAGGGCCACCGCTCCCGCGGCCATCCCGAGCACCCAGAGCTCGCGGGTGCGCCGCAGCCGCAGTGGCGACGGCACGATCTCCTGGACCGGCCGCGAGAGCCGCGTCATCAGGTCGCGGCGCTGCTGCGGCGTCAGGGCCGCGATCTGGTCGTCGGTCAGCATGGGCCCATTCTGCCGCGTCGGGTGTGCCGCCCCTCAGGGCGCGGCGGTGAGCCAGGCCGCCTGGTACGGCGCGAGCTCCACGGCGTACTCCCAGGTCTGGCCGAGCAGGGGCGCGCGTCCGGTGAGCCGGTCGACCAGGGCGGCGGGGTCCAGCCCGAGCGCGTGGACCACCTCGCCGGGCACGTGGGCGTGCCGGTCGGTGACGTTGTAGGCGCCGAGCATCGTGCCCAGCGGGTGGCGGCGCACGACGAGCAGCACGCCGGGGTCGCGCGGGTCGAGCACCTCGGCGGCGACCGAGGCGTGCAGGTGGGGGAGCGTACGCCGGGCGGAGAGCAGCGCGCGCAGGTCGGCACCGACACCGTGCTCGTCGTCCGGCGTCGGCCACGGCAGCCGCGGCCGGTGCACCCAGCGGTTGTCGTCCTCGTGCCCCTCCTCCTCGGCCCACCCGGGGTCGTTGAGCAGGCCGAGCTCGTCGCCGGACCACAGGACCGGCAGCCCGCCGAAGCCCAGCACCAGGGCGTGCGCGAGCCGGATCCGGGCCGTGGCGTGCGGGTCGCCGACCTCGAGCCCGGCGAGCGAGGCGGTGCTGCCCGAGATGCGCCGGTCGCCGGTCTGGGCGTTCTCCTGGAAGACCAGGCCCCGGGCCCACGACCCGGGGAAGTCGCCGGCGTAGAAGTCGGAGAGGAACCCGCGGTGGCCGTGGCCGCTCAGGCCCACCGCGGCCGCGTCGGCGTCGTCGATCGCCCAGCCGATGTCGTCGTGGCAGCGCACGTAGGTCACCCACGCGGTCGTCGACGGCGGGTCGTCGAGCCGCTGCAGGGCGGTCGTGGCCAGGCGCACGTCGCGGCTGGCGAGCATCGACCAGACCTGCACCATGAGGGAGTTGTGGTAGGCCAGGTCGCTGACCTTGCCGTGGTGCGTGCCCTGGCCGAGGTAGGCCAGCAGGTCCTGCGGGCCGACGATCGCCTCGGCCTTGAACAACAGGGCGGGGCAGGCGATCCGGGCCACGGTGCGCAGCGCCTGGGTCAGGGCGTGCACCTCGGGCTGGTTCTGGCAGGTGGTGCCCAGGCGCTTCCAGGTGAACGCGATCGCGTCCAGCCGGAGCACCTCGACGCCGTGGTTGGCCAGGGCCAGGATGAGGTCGGCGTACTCGCACAAGACGTCGGGGTTGGCGAAGTCGACGTCCCACTGGTAGTCGTTGAACGTCGTCCAGACCCAGCCGTCCAGCTCCTCGTCCCAGCTGAAGCTGCCGGGTGCGAAGTCGGGGAAGACCTCGGGCAGGGTCGTCTCGTAGGCGTCGGGACCGGCGCGGTCGGCGAAGACGTGGAAGTAGTCGCGGTACGTCGGGTCGCCCTCGCGGGCCTTGCGGGCCCACTCGTGCTCGCGGGCCACGTGGTTCAGCACGAGGTCCAGGCACAGGCTGATGCCCCGGCCGCGCAGGGTCGCGGTGAGGGCGCGGAGGTCCTCGACCGTGCCGAGGTCGGGACGCACGCTGCGGTAGTCCTGCACGGCGTACCCGCCGTCGTTGGGTGCCGGGCGCGGGGTCAGCAGCGGCATCAGGTGCAGGTAGCTGACCCCGAGCTCCTGGAGGTACGCCGCCCGCTCGCCGACGCCGGCCAGGTCGCCGGCGAAGCGCTCGGTGTAGGCGGCGTACCCGATGGTCCCGGGGCGCTGGAACCAGTCGGGCGCCAGCGACCGCCGCAGGTCGAGGTCGTGCAGGTCGTCGTCGCGGGCGGCGAACGCGTGGGCGGCGAGCAGCACGAGCCGCTCGCGCACCAGCGCCGGCTCGGCGTACAGCGGGACGAGCGCGGCGTCGAGGTCGGGCAGCCAGCGCTCCAGCCGGAGGTCGAACAGCCGGCGCCGGTGCTCGGGCAGGCCCGCCAGGATCTCGGCCGTCGTGACCGCGGTGCTCACGCCGGGACCCCGGCCCCCGTCACCGGCGCCGCGGTCACGGTGACGGGCACACCGTTGAGCGCCGCGTTGCCCGAGACGTCCAGCCGGTCGGGATCGGTGAGGTCGTTGATGGACACGCCGACGACCTTCGTGGCGTTCGTCAGGCGGGTGCCCTCGACCTGGTGGCCGTAGCCGTGCGGCAGCGAGACCACGCCGCGCATGACGTCGTCGGTGGCCCGGACCTCGGTGGTCACCCGGCCGACCCGCGAGGCGACCTGCACGGACCCGCCGTCGACCAGGCCGCGGGCGGCGAGGTCCTCGGGGTGCATCAGCAGGTGGTGGCGCGGCTTGCCGCGGGTCAGCCGGGCGCTGTTGTGCATCCAGGAGTTGTTGTCCGAGCGGTGGCGGCGACCGATCAGCAGCAGCTCGTCGCCGACGGGGGCGGCCTCCAGCGCGGCCCCGAGCGCGTCCATCGCCTCCCGCAGGCGCTGCAGGTCGCCGACGACGAGGTCGGGGGCCAGGTGGATCAACTTGTCCCTGGTCTGCAGCCGGGCCGGCATCGTGGGCCGCAGCGGACCGAGGTCGACCCCGGCGGGGGAGGCCTTCAGCGCCCGCATCGTGGTGCGCCGACCCGACAGCAGCAGCCCGGTGACCAGGGTCGCGGGGCTCAGGGTGAGCTGCACCCGCTCGGCCATCCTCTTCATCAGGGGCTTCTTGCGGCGCAGCCGGGCGGCGGTGCGCAGCGCGATCTCGCGGTAGATCTGCCAGTCGTGCATCGACCCCTCCGGCGCCTCGAACACCGCCGGGGTGAACCGGGCGGTGTTGCGCACGGCGAAGGTGTGGAAGACCAGGTCGTACTGGTCGCGCTCCAGCGCCGTGGTCGGCGGCAGGATCACGTCGGCGTGCCGGGTGGTCTCGTTGAGGTAGATGTCGACCGCGGCCATGAAGTCCACGCCCTCCAGCGCCCGGGAGAGCCCGGCCCCGTCGGGGGTGGACAGCACCGGGTTGCCCGACAGGGTCAGCATCGCGCGGATCTGGCCCTCGCCCGGGGTCTCGATCTCCTCGCGCAGCACGCTGACCGGCAGCTCGCCGGCGAACTCGGCGGCGTCGCGCACGCGGCTGCGCCACACGTCGTGGTGGCCGCGGCCCATGATGCCCCGGCCCACGATGTCGACCGCGGGCTCGGTGAACAGCACGCCGCCCTCGCGGTCGAAGTTGCCGGTGAGGATGTTCAGGCACTGCACCGCCCACTGGCAGATCGAGCCGAAGCCCTGCGTCGACAGCCCGAGCCGGCCGTACGCCGCGGCGCCGTCGGCCGCGGCGAGCTCTCGGGTGAGCCGCCGGACGACGTCGGCCGGGACGCCGGAGACCTTCTCGGCGTGCTCGGGGGTGAAGTCCTGCACGGCGATCCGCACCGACTCCACCCCACGGACGTACGCCGCCGGGGTGGTGAGGTCCTCGGCGAACAACGTGTGCACCATCGCGAGCAGCACCACCGCGTCGGTGCCCGGCCGCACGAAGTGGTGCTCGTCGGCGACCTTGGCGGTCTCGGTGCGGCGCGGGTCGAGCACGACCATCTTGCCGCCGCGCTTCTTCAGCGCCCGGAGGCGGTTCGGGAAGTCCGGCACCGTCATCAGCGAGCCGTTGGAGGCCATCGGGTTCGCGCCGAGCACGAGGAAGTACGACGTCCGGTCCAGGTCGGCGATCGGGATCATCAGCTGGTGCCCGAACAGCTGCCAGGCGACCAGCTGGTGGGGGATCTGGTCGACCGAGCTGGCGCTGAACACGTTGTGGGTGCGCAACGACTTCACCATCGCGATGCCGTGGGTCTGGGAGCCCAGCGAGTGGGCGTTGGGGTTGCCCAGGTAGGCGCCGACGGCGTTGCGGCCGTGGTCGTTGATCGCGGCGGCCAGGCCGGCGGCGGTCAGGTCGAGGGCCTCGTCCCAGGAGATCTCCTCCCAGCGGGCGTCGGCCCCGCGGCCCACCCGGCGCACGGGGGCACGCAGGCGGTCGGGGTCGGACCACACGTCGGCCAGGGCGACGCCCTTGGGGCAGATGTGCCCGCGGGAGAGCGGGTCGTCGTCGTTGCCGCGCACCTCGACGACCTCGGGCCCCGACGGGCGGTCCTCGATGGTCAGCTCCAGGCCGCAGATGGCCTCGCACAGGTTGCAGGCGGCCAAGGCAGTCCGGGTAGAGAGCGCCGTGCGGGTGGTGGGTTCCGCAGTCATGGCGCGATCCTCGCACGCTCGTTCCTCACCACGTGGTGATCCGCAGGGCCTTCATCCGGGCGTAGAGCGTCGTGCGGGAGAGACCGAGCGATCGGGCGACCTGCACCTTGTTGCCGTCGTGCTGGCGCAGGGTCGCCACGATGACGTCGCGCTGGGCGAGGTCGAGCACGGGGATCGGTCGGTCGGGCACCTCGGAGCGGTAGCCGTCGGGCAGGTCCTTGACGCTGATCGCGTCGCCCCAGCGCCGGCCGATGGCGTGGGCGAGCACGGCGCGCAGCTCGTGCAGGTTGCCCGGCCACGCCTGGGCGGTCAGGGCCGCGACCGCGGGCGGCATCAGCCGCAGGTGCAGGTCGGGCTCGAGGTCGGCGAGCAGCCGCGCCGCGAGGGCGGGGATCTCGTGCCGGCGCGCCACCAGGGGCAGGGTCGCGACCCGCGTGGTCGCGGTGGCGGCCAGCGCGGCGGCCCGGCCGGCCAGCGTCTCGACCGGCGCCGAGGTCAGCACGAGCCGGGGGCGGTCGGCGGCCGGGAGGTGGGCGAGGACCAGCTCGAGCAGGTTCTCGGGCAGCAGCTCGAGCCCCTCGACGACCACGGTGCCGGTGCCCCGCAGGCTGCCGTCGACGACGACCCGCCCACGGGGGGCCTGCATCTCGGCGGTGAACCGGGCCGCCCACGCCTGCGGGTCCAGCACGGCTCCGGAGGCGTGCAGCACGGTCACCGGCTCGCTCGTGGCCAGCTCCGCCGCGCGGGTGCTGCGGCCCGAGCCGGGCGGGCCGTGCACCAGCAGCGGGGCGTCGGGCCGGAAGCGGGTGCGCGGCACGAGCACCGCCCCCGTCGCCCCCGTCGCCGCCGGGGCGGCGGGCTCCTCCTCGGCCTCGACCTGCAGCAGGGCGCCCCGGCCGGTGCCGGCCACCGGTGTCACCCGGACGACGACCTCTCGGCCGCTGTCGAGGGTCAGCCGCAGCAGCGCCTCGCGGCGCGCCGGGTCCGCGGCCAGCAGCCGCAGGGTGGCGACGTCACCCGGCCCGAGGAGGTCGGTCGCCGCGCGGTTGGAGAGCAGCAGGTCCTCACCGACCGCGACGACCGCCCGGTGGTGCCCGCGACGGCCCGCGGCGGAGGCGGCCTGGAAGGCGTCCAGCAGCCGCTTCTCCGAGACCCGGCTGCCGTCGAGCAGCCGCTGCTCGATGTCGCTGACGGCGCGGGCGACCAGGGCGGGCAGGAGGGGGTTGGCCTCGGTCGAGATGGTGGTGATGTCCAGGACGCCCTCGAGCCGGCGGGTCAGCGGGTGCCGCACGGGGTGGCCGTAGCAGCTGAACTGCCGCAGGGCGGCGGCGAAGTGCTCCTCGCCGTTGACCACGATGCTCTCGCGGGTCTCCAGCGCCGTGCCCAGGGCGTTCGTGCCGATGTCCTCCTCGCGCAGCTGGGTGCCGAGGCGGATGTTCATCTCGTCGAGGCCTTCGTCGATGCGCCGGTCGTCGGACCACCGGCGCACGACACGGCAGTCGCGGTCGACCAGCACCGTGCAGTACTTCGTGCCGCGCAGGCTCTCGTCGAGCTCGGCGAGCACCGGGCCCGCCGCCGCCAGCAGCGGGGTCGCGACGTCGACCTCGGAGCCGGTGAGCCGGCCGAGCACGGTCACCGGGTCGAGGCCGACCAGGTCGGAGCGCTGCCAGGAGCGCGCGATGGTGGCGCGCTGGTCCGCCGGCATCACGACCTCCTTCTACGACACCTGGTCGGTCCGTCCCGGATGTGTCGTCGATCACACCCTAGCCCGCTGCCCGGCGTACGGGAATGTCCAGGAACTGAACAGCCAGGCCCGCCGGACGGTGCCACCGTGAGCCACGTCACCCACCACCAGGAGGCCCCATGAAGACCCGTGCAGCCGTCGTCGTCGAAGCCGGCAAGCCGATCGAGATCGAGGAGCTCGAGCTCGACAAGCCCCAGGCCGGGGAGGTGCTGATCCGCTACACCCACGCCGGTCTGTGCCACTCCGACGTCCACGTCGCCCACGGCGACCTCGAGGCGCGCCTGCCGATGGTCCTCGGTCACGAGGGCGCGGGCATCATCGAGGAGGTCGGACCCGGCGTCACGCGCGTCAAGGTCGGCGACCACGTGGTCTGCTCCTTCATCCCCAACTGCGGCACCTGTCGCTACTGCGCGTCGGGCCAGCAGTCCATCTGCGACATGGGCGCCACGATCCTCGAGGGCTACCTGCCCGGCGAGCACTTCCCCTACAAGGGCAAGCGCGGTGACTACGGCGCCATGTGCATGCTCGGCACCTTCAGCCAGTACGGCGTGATCCACCAGAACTCCTGCGTGCCGGTCGACGACGACCTGCCCCTGGAGAAGGCAGTCCTCGTCGGCTGCGGCGTCCCCACCGGCTGGGGCTCGGCGGTCAACACCGCCAACGTGCGTCCCGGCCAGACCGTGATGGTCTCCGGCGTGGGCGGCATCGGCATCAACGCCGTCCAGGGCGCGCGGTACGCCGGCGCGAAGTACGTCGTGGCCGTCGACCCGCTCGAGAACAAGCGCGAGAAGGCGATGGAGCTCGGCGCCACGCACGCCTTCGCCACCGTCGAGGAGGCGCAGGAGGCGATCACCGACCTGACCCGCGGGCAGATGGCCGACTCGGCGATCCTGACCCCGGGCCTGATGACCTCCGAGATCGTCGCGGGCGGCTTCAACGCCGTCGGCAAGGGCGGCGTGGTCGTGCTGACCGGCCTGAACAAGGTGATGGAGCCCAACATCCAGCTGCCCGGCACCGTGATGACGCTCTACCGCAAGAGCCTCAAGGGCAGCCTGTTCGGCGACTGCAACCCGACGACCGACATCCCCAAGATCCTCGGTCTCTACCAGTCCGGCGACCTCAAGCTCGACGAGATCATCACCCGCACCTACACCCTCGACGAGGTGCAGCAGGGCTACGACGACCTCCTCGCGGGCAAGAACGTGCGCGGCGTGGTCGTGCACGAGCACGCGTGACCCAGCCTCGTCACACCCAGGTGCACGACGGGAGCACGCCGGCACGTTCCGGCGTGCTCCCTGTCATCGACCGTGACCTCGAGGCCGAGCTGCTCGAGGCGGCCCTGCGCAGCGGGGCCCACGTGGTCCTCGAGGGGCCGCCCGGCACCGGCAAGTCGACCCTGCTGCGCCAGGTCGCCTCGGGGCGGCACGTGGAGTTCGTCCTCGTCGAGGGCAACGCCGAGCTGACCCCGGCCCGCCTGGTCGGGCACTTCGACCCCGCGCTGGTCCTGGCCAAGGGCTACCGGCCCGACATCTTCGTCGACGGGCCGCTGCTGGAGGCGATGCGGGCGGGCGGGCTGCTCTACGTCGAGGAGCTCAACCGGATCCCGGAGGAGACCCTCAACGTCCTGCTGACGGTGATGTCCGAGGGGGAGATCACCGTGCCCCGCCTGGGCCGGGTGGCGGCGGTCGAGGGGTTCGCCCTGGTCGCCGCGATGAACCCCTACGACGCGGTCGGCACCGCTCGGATCTCCTCGGCGCTCTACGACCGCACCTGCCGGATCGCGATGGGCTACCAGAGCATCGAGGCCGAGCGGTCGATCGTGGCCGGCCGCGCCGTCCACGAGGTCGACCCCGCCTGGCGCGACCAGGTGGTCGAGCTGGTCCGCTCGACCCGCGACCACGCCGACATCAGGGTGGGCTCCTCGGTGCGCGGGGCGCTCGACGCCGTGGGCCTGAGCAGCGAGCTGAGCGCGATGCGCGGCGTACCCGTCGACGACTGGCACACCGGCCTGGTCGCCGCCAAGGCTGCGCTGACCGGCCGGATCAAGCTGCACGAGTCGTGCCAGCGCACGCCCGAGGAGGTGGTCACCGACCTCTACGTCGCGGTCTTCGGGGACGAGCCCACCGACGGCGACGCGGACGACGACCGCGAGGTGGGGCCGCCGGGGGAACGCTGAGGCCGCCCCCGGGAGCGGGCGGCCAGGAGCCCCAGGCGGACCAGAAGTCGCGTCCGCGGTCGACCAACGCGCCGACCACCGGACGCGCCCAGCTCGACAAGCACCCGCGCTTCGCCGAGCTCTCGCCCGAGGTGGGCGAGCTCGACCTGACCGCGGTGCAACGCGCTCTCGAGGAGGACCCCGACGACGTGCTGCCACTGCTGGTGTCGATGTCGACGGCGACCGACGAGGAGCTGCGCCGGCTCGTGCGCCGGCTGGTGCCGCGCCTGGTCCTCGACCGGGTGCGCGCGGGCACCGCGCGGCGGCGGGGGATCGGCCGGCCACGGGCGGTGCCGGCCCACCTGGGCGGCGAGCTGGACCTCGACGCCTCCATGGAGGCCGTTGCCGCGGCCCGCAGCGAGAGCCGGCACCCGGCGCTGGACGAGCTCACGGCCCGCGACTGGGGCCGTCCCGAGCTCGCGCTGTGCCTGGTCGTCGACCGGTCGGGGTCGATGTCGGGCACCCGGCTGGCGACCGCGGCGGTGACGGCGGCGGCCTGCCTGCTGCGCGCCCCCGGCGAGCACGCCCTGGTCGCCTTCGCGCGCGACGCCGTGGTGGTCAGCCCGCTCGGCGGCTCGCGCGACCCCGTCTCGGTGGTGACCGACGTGCTCGCCCTGCGGGGGCACGGCATGACCTCGGTGACCACGGCGCTGGAGGAGGCCCACGCCCAGCTGGCCCGCTCCCGGGCGTCGAGACGGGTCACGGTGCTGCTCTCGGACTGCCGCTCCACCGACGAGGGCGACGCCACCGCAACGGCCCGGAGCCTCGACGAGCTGATCATCCTGGCCCCGGCCGACGACAGCGACGAGGCCCACCACCTGGCCCGGGACTGTGGTGCCAGGATCGGGGAGGTCACCAGCGTCGACGCCGTGCCGGGACTGCTCGAGCGCCTGCTGGGCGCCTGACCCGCGATCGAAGGAGCACACCACCATGAGCCAGGCCACCGAGCTCTACCGCGAGGCGCGCGACCGGCTGCTCGCCTGGTCGGGGTCCTACGACGAGGCCGTCGCCGGCTTCGAGTACCCGCCCATGCCGGCCACCTTCAACTGGGTCTGCGACTGGTTCGACGAGGTCGCCGACGGCAACGACCGGCCCGGCCTGGTCGTGGTCGAGGAGGACGGCTCGAGCGCGTCGTACACCTTCGCCGGGCTGCGCGACCGCTCGCTGCGGGTCTCTGCGTGGCTGCACGGGCTCGGCGTACGCCGGGGGGACGCGGTGGTCGTGATGCTCGGCAACCGGGTCGAGCTCTGGGAGACGATGCTGGCCGTCATGCGCCTCGGGGCGGTGGTGATGCCCACGACCACCGCCGTCGGCCCGAGCGACCTGGTCGACCGGATCGAGCGCGGTGGCGTCCGGCACGTCGTGGTCGACGGCCGCCACACCGCGAAGTTCGACGGCGTGCCTGGTGACCACACCCGGGTCAGCGTGGGGGAGCCGACCGGTGGAGCCGGTGCGGGAGCGGGTGGGTGGCACCTCTTCTCCGACGCCTACGCCGTGGAGCCGTCGGACCTCGGCCACCCCGGGACCGCGCCGGAGGACCGGCTGCTCCTCTACTTCACCTCGGGCACGACGAGCCGGCCCAAGCTGGTCGAGCACACCCAGGTGTCCTACCCCGTCGGGCACCTGTCCACGATGTTCTGGCTCGGGCTGCGACCCGGCGACGTGCACCTGAACATCTCCTCGGCCGGGTGGGCCAAGCACGCGTGGTCCTGCTTCTTCGCCCCGTGGATCGCCGAGGCCACGATCGTGGTGCTCGACTACGCCCGCTTCGAGCCCCTGTCGCTGCTGGCCCGGCTGCGGGAGCAGGGCGTGACCACCTTCTGCGCGCCGCCGACGGTGTGGCGGATGCTGATCGGGTCCGACCTCTCCGGCGGCCCCGGCGCGCTGCGCGAGCTGATCGGGGCCGGCGAGCCGCTGAACCCCGAGGTGATCGCGCAGGTGCAGCAGCAGTGGGGGATCACCCTGCGCGACGGCTACGGCCAGACCGAGATGACCGCGGCGGTGGGCAACACCCCGGGCGCGGTCGTCAAGCCGGGCTCGATGGGGCGTCCGCTGCCCGGCGTACCCGTCGTCCTGGTCGACCCGCTGACCGGCGAGGTGCGCGCCGACGAGGGCGAGATCTGCCTCGACCTGCGCCAGGGGCGGCCGCTGCCGCTGATGACCGGCTACCAGGGCGACCCCGAGCGCGACGCCGAGGCCATGGCCGGCGGTTTCTACCACACCGGCGACCTCGCGAGCCGCGACGCCGAGGGCTACATCACCTACGTCGGACGCACCGACGACGTGTTCAAGGCGAGCGACTACAAGGTCAGCCCGTTCGAGCTCGAGTCGGTGCTGATCGAGCACCCGGCGGTGGCCGAGGCCGCGATCGTGCCGGCGCCCGACGCGGTGCGGCTCGCCGTCCCGAAGGCGTACGTCGCGCTGGCCGCCGGGCACGAGCCGACCCGCGAGACCGCCCTGTCGATCCTGGCCTTCGCCCGCGACCGGCTGCCGCCGTACCTCCGGGTGAGGCGGCTCGAGTTCTTCGAGCTGCCCAAGACCATCTCGGGCAAGATCCGCCGCGTCGAGCTGCGGGGGCGCGAGGAGACGTCGGCCGCCGCCGGCGACCGCAGCCCGGGGGAGCACCGCTACGAGGACTTCGAGGAGCTCACCCGGCGCTGAGTCGCGCCGTCCGTACGCCCGAGAACGTGGTGGTGCCGGCGGACACCCTGGCCCGGCTGCAGGGTGCGGCCCGGGCCTACGCCGCGGGGCAGGAGCAAGCCGCACAGAAGGGCACGAACCGGACTGGTCGATAACCCCGCGGACGCGGCCCGCCCGGGTCTAGCGTGGGCCCACCAGTCCCCGTCGGGGGCGGCACGAGAGGTGGACCCCATGGGCTACGGAGCCGGAATCGCCCTGCTGGTGCTGGGACTCGTCCTGGCCCTGGCCGTCAACGCCCAGATCTCGGGCCTCGACGTGCAGACCCTCGGCTGGATCCTGGTGCTCGGCGGGGTCGTGGTGATCGCGCTGACCGCCGTCCAGCTCAACACCCGCCGCCGCGCGACCGCGGTGCGCACGACCACCCACGCCGACGGCTCGCAGACCTACTCCGAGCGCCGCACCGAGCTGGACCCGCCCGCCGCCCTCTGACCTGCGTGCTCGTGGGGGAGTGCGGTCACGGTCGATTCGTGGCCCCGGCCCGGCGCTGGTAGCCTTGTGCGGTTGCCCGTCACGGGCGACGACGCCGTACGACGGCCGCGGATCGAGAGTGCCCGGGTGAACAGGCCCCGGCGCGCCGCGCAACAACACACGAGAGAAGGCAGCAGACGTGTCGATCGGTACTGACGCAGAGACCAAGAAGAAGATCATCGCCGAGTACGCCACCGTCGAGGGCGACACCGGTTCCCCCGAGGTGCAGATCGCGCTCCTCAGCTTCCGGATCTCCCACCTCACCGAGCACCTCAAGCAGCACAAGCACGACCACCACAGCCGTCGTGGCCTGCTGCTGCTCGTGGGCCAGCGCCGTCGTCTCCTGAACTACCTGGAGAAGACCGAGATCGAGCGCTACCGCTCGATCGTGTCGCGCCTCGGCCTGCGACGCTGAACCACGAACGGCTCATCCCACCGGGGTGAGCCGTTCTGCTTGACTCACCACCACAACACCCATCCACCAGGAGCGATCCGCGAGCCCACGGCCCGGTCCTCGGTAGTGGCGGTTCGTGCCCCGCACGGCGGGACACCGCACGAAGCGCCTCGATCGAAGATCGGCCGCACGACGTTCGTCCCGGACCGCGGGTCGCTTCCGCGAACCAGAGAGACTCAACTCTTGTCTGACACCACCACCGCAACCCCCGAGGTCGTCGCCGTCGAGACCGTGCTGGACAACGGCCGGTTCGGCCGCCGCACGGTCAAGTTCGAGACCGGCTTCCTCGCCCGCCAGGCCGCCGGCTCCGTCACGGCCTACCTCGACGACGAGACGATGCTGCTGTCGGCGACCACCGCCGGCAAGCACCCCAAGGACCACTTCGACTTCTTCCCCCTGACGATCGACGTCGAGGAGCGGATGTACGCCGTGGGCCAGATCCCCGGCTCCTTCTTCCGGTCCGAGGGTCGTCCCGGCGAGGACGCGATCCTCACCTGCCGCCTGATCGACCGCCCGCTGCGCCCGACCTTCAAGAAGGGTCTGCGCAACGAGGTCCAGGTCGTCATCACCGTGCTGGCGCTCGACCCCGACCAGCCCTACGACGTGCTCGCGATCAACGCGGCGTCGGCCTCCACCCAGCTCTCCGGCCTGCCGTTCTCCGGCCCCGTCGGTGGCACCCGCGTCGCCCTGATCGAGGACCAGTGGGTGGCGTTCCCGACCCACAGCCAGCTCGAGAACGCGACCTTCGACATGGTCGTCGCCGGCCGCGTCACCGACACCGGTGACGTCGCCATCATGATGGTCGAGGCCGAGGCCACCGAGCAGACCTGGAACCTCGTCCGCGGGGGCGCCCAGGCACCCACCGAGGAGATCGTGGCCACCGGACTCGACGCCGCGAAGCCCTTCATCAAGCAGCTGTGCGAGGCCCAGGCCGAGCTCGCCCGCCAGGCGGCCAAGCCCGTCCAGGACTTCCCGATCTTCCTGGACTACGAGGACGACGTGTACGCCGCCGTCGAGTCGGCCGTCAAGGACGACACCGCCAGCGCGCTGACCCTCGCCGGCAAGCAGGAGCGCGAGGAGCGCCTGGACGACATCAAGGCCGGGCTGCTCGAGAAGATCTCGGGTGACTTCGAGGGTCGCGAGAAGGAGATCGGCGCGGCGTTCCGCTCGCTGAACAAGTCGCTGGTCCGCGAGCGCGTGCTGCGCGACAAGGTCCGCATGGACGGCCGTGGCCTCACCGACATCCGGACCCTGTCCGCCGAGGTCGAGGTCATCCCGCGCGTCCACGGCTCGGCGCTGTTCGAGCGCGGCGAGACCCAGATCCTGGGTGTCACCACGCTGAACATGCTGACGCTGGAGCAGAAGCTCGACACGCTCTCCCCGGAGAAGACGCGTCGCTACATGCACAAGTACGTCTTCCCGCCCTTCTCCACCGGCGAGACCGGTCGCGTGGGCTCGCCCAAGCGCCGCGAGGTCGGCCACGGTGCGCTGGCGCGCCGCGCGCTGCTCCCCGTGCTGCCGACGCGCGAGGAGTTCCCCTACGCGATCCGTCAGCTTTCCGAGGCCATGGGCTCCAACGGCTCCACCTCGATGGGCTCGGTCTGCGCCTCGACCCTGTCGCTGCTGCAGGCCGGTGTGCCGCTGCGCGCACCCGTGGCCGGCATCGCCATGGGCCTGATCTCGGGCCAGGTCGACGGTGAGGACGCCTACGTCGCCCTGACCGACATCCTCGGCGCCGAGGACGCGTTCGGCGACATGGACTTCAAGGTCGCCGGCACCAAGGAGTTCGTCACGGCTCTCCAGCTCGACACCAAGCTCGACGGCCTTCCCGCCGAGGTGCTCGCCGGTGCGCTGACCCAGGCCCGCGACGCGCGCCTGGCGATCCTCGAGGTGATGGCCGAGGCCATCGACGCCCCCGAGGAGATGTCGGTCCACGCCCCGCGCATCATCACCGTGCGGATCCCCGTCGACAAGATCGGCGAGGTGATCGGGCCCAAGGGCAAGGTCATCAACCAGATCCAGGACGACACCGGCGCGTCGCTGTCCATCGAGGACGACGGCACGATCTACATCGGTGCCACCAACGGGGAGGCCGCCGAGGCCGCGCGCCAGGCGGTCAACGCCATCGCGAACCCGACGATGCCCGAGGTCGGCGAGCGCTACCTCGGCACCGTGGTCAAGACGACGAACTTCGGTGCGTTCGTCTCGCTGCTGCCCGGCAAGGACGGCCTGCTGCACATCAGCAAGCTGCGGTCCCTCGCCGGTGGCAAGCGGGTCGACAACGTCGAGGACGTCGTCTCGGTCGGTCAGAAGATCCAGGTCGAGATCGGCGAGATCGACGACCGCGGCAAGCTGTCGCTGATCCCGGTCGTGGACGAGTCGGCTGCTCCCGACGCGTCCGACGCCGGTGACCAGTCGGACCAGTCCGACTCCGAGTGATCTGCACCCCGGCTTGACCACGCTTCCCGACGGCGTGCGTCGGACCGTCCTCCCGGGCGGTCTGCGCGTCGTCACCGAGCACATGCCCGGGGTCCGCTCCGCAGCGGTCGGGGTGTTCGTGCAGGTGGGATCCAGGGACGAGGCGCCCCAGCTCAACGGGGCGTCGCACTTCCTGGAGCACCTCCTGTTCAAGGGCACCCCGACCCGCTCGGCGATGGACATCTCCACCGCCCTCGACGAGGTCGGTGGGGAGTTCAACGCCTACACGGCGCGTGAGTACACCTGCTACCACGCCCGGGTCCTCGACGAGGACCTGCCGATGGCGCTCGACGTCCTCGGCGACATGCTCACCGCCTCCCTGATCACCAGCGACGACGTCGAGGCCGAGCGCGAGGTGATCCTCGACGAGATCGCCATGCACGACGACGACCCCGACGACGTCGTGCACAACCTCTTCGCCGCGACGGCCTGGGCGGGCACCCCGCTCGCCCGGCCGATCGCCGGCACCGCCGACTCGATCCGGGCGCTCACCCGCGCCCAGGTCCACGGCTACTACAAGCGCCGCTACCGCGCCGGTGCGATGACGCTGGCGGTGGCCGGCAACGTCGACCACGAGGACGTCGTACGCCGGGCGCGCCGCGCCTTCGGCCGCAACGGCTTCCTGGACCACGACGACGAGCCCGTGGCGCCCCGCGTCGCGGCCGTCCCGCGCCCGTTCCAGACCGGTGAGGTGCGCACCTCCCGCCCCTTCGAGCAGGTCAACGTGGTGCTCGGCGTGCAGGGCCTGACCCGCTCGGACCCGCGCCGCTACGCCCTCGGCATCCTCAACGCCGGCCTCGGCGGGGGATCGAGCTCGCGCCTGTTCCAGGAGGTGCGCGAGCGCCGTGGTCTGGCGTACTCCGTCTACTCCTTCGGGCTGGGCTACTCCGATGCCGGCATGGCCGGGGTCGCCGCGGGCTCGCTGCCCGGCAAGGCCGACGAGCTGCTGGCCGTCGTACGCTCCGAGCTCGACCGTCTCGCCGAGTCGGGCCTCGACGAGGACGAGGTGCGCCGCGGCAAGGGCCAGATGCGCGGCGGTCTCGTGCTCAGCCTCGAGGACAGCGGCTCGCGGATGACCCGGCTGGGGGAGGCCGAGCTGTTCCAGAAGCGGATGCGCCCCATCGACGAGGTGCTCGAGCTGATCGAGGCCGTCACCGTCGAGGACGTCCACGCCCTCGCCCGCGAGCTCTACACCCAGCCGCAGACGCTGGCGACCGTCGGACCTGCCTGAGGAGAGCCTCGCATCACCCCGTCAGGCGGCACCGTCAGGCAGCGTCGTCGGCGAGGCGGCGCAGGCGCTGCTCGATGGCCGTGACAGGTGGGTCGCCCGGCTGTCTCGGGGGTCGCGAGCGGTAGCGGTGCCCCGTCGGTGTGGTGATCTCGACGGCGCGGCCGGCCAGGCGGACCACGTCGGCCCGCCAGCCGCCTGACTCCTTGACGTAGTTGCAGGCCTCGCAGAGGCCCTGGCCGTTCTCGGCGCTCGTCGGGCCGCCCTCGCGGGCGGGCCGCACGTGGTCGACGTGGGCGACGGGGGCGTCGCACCAGGGGGTCGAGCAGGTCTGGTCGCGCAGCACCACGAGCCGCCGCAGCGAGCCCGCGAAGAGCCGGCGCCGGCTGTCGGTCGCGACCAGGTCGTGCGTCGTGGGCGCGGTGAAGAGTCGTCGGACCCAGGACCGGTCAGCCTCGCGGACCAGTCGCCGGGCCAGGAAGGCAGGGATCGAGCCGTAGCCGGAGAGGTGGGCCGGTTGGTGGTCGCCGCGGAGCAGGGTGCGGTCGGTCATCACGAGCTGGATCTCGACGCCGGCGACGGCCGACTCCTGGCCGGTGAGGCGGCTGTAGAAGGTGTCGGCCATGATCTGCGCGATCGTGCGGGTGTCGCCACCAGCCCTCAGGGACGCGGCGTGGTGACGCAGCGACGCGTAGACCGCCACCCCCTGGGCCACCGGGAGCAGGCCGGTGACGTGGGTCATCGTGTCGGGGGCGGGCCGCACGCTCACGCGGCGGTCCGACTCGGCCTTGCGACTCCGACGCAGCGCCGCCCCGGGATCGAGCCGGTAACCGATCGAGCGGGCCAGGTCGCCCAAGCGGCGGTCGCCCATCCCGTCGAGGCGTCCGGCCAGCTCGCGGTCGACCTGCCGCCGGTGCTCCCGTGTCAGCGTGGCGGTCTCGCGCACCACCAGGGTCGCGCGCCACTCGCTGATCTCGCCGCGGGTGAGGGCCGCGGCGGTCTCGGGCAGGTCCCGCACCAGCGCGAGCGCCACCCCGAGGTGTCGCTGACCGCGCGCCGGCGACTCGCGCCGGGCCAGCGCCACCTGCGAGGCAATGCTGCGCGCGACCTCGGAGACGGGCTTGAGCGGGGGAGCGGCCGCGCGCTGCGAACGGTCGAACGCCTCGGTCACCCGGGCCTGCGCGGCGGCCGCGGCCGCCTTGAGCGACTCCAGCAGGCGCAGCTGGTCGATGCGCTGGGCGTCGGTCAGGTCGGCCCCGTCGTGGTCGGCGAGCGACGCCATCCAGCCCGCGACGTCCGGGACGGTAGCCCGGCCGCAAGGTGCTGTGAGTTCGCTCATGTGTTCGATTATACGTGACGAAAGGATGTGCGCAAGCCCCAGGAGCACTCAGATCGGTCGCGTTGGTGTGCAGAGAGGGGCGGCCGACGCCCTCCCGGCCGGCGCCGGGTCCGGCCGCCTCCCGGACCCTGTGGACGACGGCAGCGGGATGTGGGTGGTCCGTGCCAACGTCCTGGCCATGCATTCCTTCGACGACCCCCCTGACGACTTCCTGCCCGGCCCGTTCGACGGCCCGACCGAGCGGCCGTACACCGACCCCGGGCGCCGCTACGGCCTCGGCTACTACGACGAGCCGGGCCCGCAGCAGCGGCTGCCGGACGACCAGGAGCGTCTCCGCCACCTCGTTTACCTCGACGGGCGCCTGGTCGACGTCTGGAGCGAGCCGGTCCAGGGCACGGCGTACGCCGCGTGGGCCGCCCGCCTGGACCGGCTCGGGCGACCCGTCGAGAAGCCGGCGCCCCTGCCGCCGCCGCACGAGCGGGTGCTGCGGTGGCTCGACGACGTCGTGGGAGGACGGATCGCCCTCCTGGCGCTCGACGACGAGGCCCTGGTGCCGGGGCCGCGGCCGTGTCCGCCGAGGTCGGCACCGGGCACCGCCCACGACGGGGTGGAGGACCTGGTGGCGGAGCAGTGTCGACGGCGCTTCGACGAGGAGTTCCGGTGCGCGGTGGTGGCCGCGCTCGACGCCCTGTGGGAGCTCGACCGGAGCGTGGTCGAGGGTGACCCGGCGCAGGTGGTCGGAGGCCTGTGCTGGTTGGTCGGCCGGGCCAACGGCCGGGTCGGCACCGGGACGGCCGTGACGCAGGCGGTGCTCAAGGGTGACCTGGGGCTGCGGGTGTCCCCGGGGTCCCGGGCCGCCCGGTTCCGGGAGCGGCTGCGGGACCTGCGGCCGTCGGCCCCGCCACGCCCGATGCAGTGCCCCGACCTGCTCGAGCTCGGTCGCGCGGACGTCCTGCTGAGCGGCACGCGTCGCGACCTGATCCGCCTGCGCGACCGGGCGCTGGCCGCGGCGACGGCGGTGGCGGCCGACGAGCACGCCCGCGCGAGCACCTCGCTACCCTGACCTGCGTGACTGTGAAGGTGGGCGTGCTGGGCGCGCTGGGCAAGGTCGGTCGGGCCGTCTGCGACGCGGTCGAGGCCGAGGACGACCTCGAGCTGGTGGCGCGCATCGATGCCGGCGACGACCTGCAGCTGCTGGTGGACGCCGGCGTCGAGGCGGTCGTCGACTTCACCCACCCCGACGTGGTGATGGACAACCTCCAGTTCTGCGCCAACCACGGCATCCACGCCGTGGTGGGCACGACCGGCTTCGACGACGAGCGGCTGGACACCCTGCGGGGCTGGCTGGCCGAGGCGCCGTCGACGGGCGTGCTGGTGGCGCCGAACTTCTCCATCGGCGCGGTGCTGATGATGCGCTTCGCGGCCGAGGCGGCCCGGTTCTACGAGTCGGTCGAGATCGTCGAGCTGCACCACCCCGACAAGGCCGACGCGCCGTCGGGCACCGCCCGGCGCACGGCGCAGCTGGTCGCGGCCGCGCGTCGCGAGGCCGGCCTCGGGCCGGTGCCCGACGCCACCTCGACGTCGTTGGACGGCGCCCGAGGGGCCGACGTCGACGGCATCCGCGTGCACGGGCTACGGGTGCGGGGGCTGGTCGCCCACCAGGAGGTCGTGCTGGGTGGGGTGGGGGAGACCCTCACGATCCGGCACGACTCCCTCGACCGGGTCTCCTTCACCCCCGGTGTGCTCCTGGCCCTCCGCCAGATCGCGGACCACCCGGGCCTGACCGTGGGCCTGGAGGAGCTGCTCGACCTGTGACCCGGGAGAGCACCCGACCTGACGGAAGTCCGACATTCGCGCGATCCTGCACCGTTGCATGTTCGTGCAACGCAGGACCCTGAAGGCGCCCAGCCGGTGCACCCCACCGTCGTGGCGGGCACTGTGGAACCACGGGGGTCGCAACCGGCTCCTTCGTCGTCTCGAGTGAAGGATCCCGATGCGCAAGAGCGTGACGCTCCTCAGTGCAGCAGCGGTGGCCGTCTCGGCCGCAGCCGTCGCCGTGCCCTCCGCCTCCGCGGCCGACCCGTCCGCCTCCCGCGCGGACAGCGCGATCGCCGCCGCCGAGGCACACGCCGCGAGCAGCCGGTTCGGCTCCTCCCAGTCGCTGAAGGCCGTGAGCACGCTCGTCGACGCCGACGGGACCACGCACACCCGGTTGAACCGCACCTACCGCGGCCTCCAGGTCCTCGGTGGCGACCTCGTCGTCCACCAGGCCAGGAACGGCGCCTGGAAGGGCGACAGCCTGACCCTGACCAAGGCCCCCTCCCTCGCGGTCACCCCGAGCGTCACCAGCGCGGTCGCGACCGCCGCGGCGCTCGCGCCCAGCCGCGCCACCCGCAGCATCTCCTCGCTGAAGGCGAGCGGCTCGACGCTGGTCGTCGACGCCACCGGCGCCACCCCCCGCCTGGCCTGGAAGGTCCTCTCCGGCGGCACGCAGGCCGACGGCACCCCCAGCCGCCTCGCGTCGTACGTCGACGCGGGTTCCGGCAAGGTCGTGCGCACCGAGCAGGAGATCGTCAACGTCGACGGCAGCGGCAAGACGCTCTACAGCGGCACCGTCCCGCTGAGCGTCACCAAGTCGGGCTCGACGTACCAGCTGAAGAACGACGGGGTCCGTGGCGGCACCTACACGACCGACCTCAAGAACGGCACCGACTCCTACGTCTGCCAGGTCTTCGGCAGCGGCTGCAAGGCCGGCACGACGATCACCAGCACGACCACGACCTTCGGCAACGGCCTGAACAGCAACCGCGCGACCGCCGGCGCCGACGCGCAGTACGGAAGCAACGAGACCTGGGACTACTACAAGGCCGTCTTCGGTCGCAACGGCATCTTCGGCACCGGCAAGGGCTCCTACAACCGGGTGCACTACGGCAAGAACTACGTCAACGCCTTCTGGGACGGCACCAAGATGACCTACGGCGACGGCGACGGCGTGAGCTACGGCCCGCTGGTCTCCCTCGACGTGGCCGGGCACGAGATGAGCCACGGCGTCACCGAGAACACCGCCGGCCTGACCTACTCGGGCGAGTCCGGTGGCCTGAACGAGGCCACCAGCGACATCTTCGGCACGATGGTGGAGTTCTACGCCGCCAACCCCAACGACCCGGCCGACTACCTGATCGGCGAGGAGTTCGACCTCGCCCAGCACCGGGGCTTCCGCCGCATGGACAACCCGGCCTCGGACGGCAGCTCGCTGAACTGCTACTCAGCGGCCGCGGGCTCGGCCGACGTGCACTACTCGTCGGGCATCGGCAACCACTTCTACTACCTGCTGGCCGAGGGCTCGGGCGCCAAGACCATCGGTGGGGTCGCGCACAACAGCCCGACCTGCAACGGCTCGACGGTGACCGGGATCGGCCGCGACGCGGCCCAGAAGATCTGGTACCGCGCGCTCACGGTCTACATGACCTCCAGCACCACCTACAGCGGTGCTCGCACCGCGACGCTGAACGCTGCCAAGGACCTCTACGGCACGGGCAGCACCCCTTACAACACGGTCGCCGCTGCATGGAGCGCGGTGTCCGTGGCCTGACCTCCGTCCCCCCACGGAGGTCGGGATCCCCGGACGGGGAGCTCGTACTGGGCATACGAGCTCCTCGTCCTTCCCTCCACAGCCGGCTCGTCCAGGTCCTTCTCGGGAAGACCTGGGCGAGCTGGTCTCTTTCCCCAGGTCGGTCCGGGGTCGGTCCGCCGTCTTCTTCTGCCCGGACGGTGGGTCGGCCCCGGACGTCTGTCCTGACGGAGAACCGGGCTCAGAGCCGGATCAGCGCCGCGGTGCCCGCCGCGACCAGCACCACGACGAGGAACGGCAGCCGCAGCAGCAGGGCCACGAAGGCGGCGCCGAGGCCGGCGAGCCGGGCGTCGACGCCGAGCCCGGGACCGTCGGACCCCCGCGTGGAGAACACCTGCACCCCGACGAGGGCGGCGAGCAGGACGACCGGCAGCAGCTCGGCCACCCGGCGTACGGCGGGGCGGTCCAGGACGCGTTCGGGCACCGACAGCCCGGCCAGCTTGAGCAGGTAGCAGCCCGCGGCGCAGCCGAGCACCGCCAGCCAGGTCACGCGGCACCCGCCGGGCGGCCCGCCGTGCGGCTCGCGTCGCGGCCGAGCAGGCCGAGGCCGAGCGCGACCACCGTCGCCGCGAGCACGGGCACCCCGGCGGGCACGACGGGCACGAGCGCGAGGGCGAGCGCCGCGCCGAGCAGCGCGGCCAGCCGGTTGGACCAGGTGTCCAGCCGGGGCCACAGCAGCCCGAGGAAGGCGCCGCCGACCGCCGCGTCGAGGCCGTAGGTGCGTGGGTCGCCGAGGGAGTCGCCGGCCAGCGCCCCGGCCAGGGTGGCCAGGTTCCACAGCACGAACACCGAGAGCCCGGCCGAGAGGAAGCCGGCGCGGGCGTGCTCGCGGGTCTCGCGGGTCACCGTCATGGCCGTCGACTCGTCGATCAGGACGTGCGCCGCCGCCGCACGTCGCCAGCCGGTCCAGCCGACGCGGGGCGCGACCTGCAGGCCGTAGAGCGTGTTGCGCGTGCCGAGCAGCAGGCCCGAGAGGGCGCCGAACGCGGCGGTGCCGCCGGAGGCGATGACGCCGACGAGGGCGAACTGGCTGGCCCCGGTGAACACCAGGAGCGACAGCGCGCAGGTCTGCCAGACGTCGAGGCCCGCGGCCACCGAGACGGCGCCGAAGGAGACGCCGTAGGCGCCCGTGGCGATGCCGACGGCGATGCCGTCGCGGACGATGGAGCGGGTGGTGTCCACGGTCCGAGAGCCTCCCGGCTAGTCGGACAGGCGGGTGTGGAGGCGCACCTGCTTGACGGTCGTGGCGCCGTCGCCCAGCAGGTCGAGGGTGCGGTGGGCGCCGTCGGGACCCCACCCCGCCCCGGTGAGGAAGCCGCGCTGCGCGTCGTCGGTGACCGCGAGCCAGGCCACCGCCGTGGTGAAGCGGTCGGCGACGAGGGTGTCGGCCGCCGCCATCAGCAACCGCGAGCCGTGGCCGGCGCCGCGCTGGTGGGGGTCGACGGTGAGGTCGGTGAGCTGTCCGGTGGCCACGGGGTCACAGTCGGGGTCCGTCGCGGGGCCGGTGACCACGAAGCCGGTGACCAGGTTGCGCTCGAGGGCGACCAGGACCCGGTTGCGGGCGTCCTGCGGGGCCCCGAGCGCGCGCCGCCAGCCCTCGGCGATCTCACCGGGGTCCAGGGAGGCCAGCACCTCGGCCGGCAGCAGGTCGGCGTACGTCGCCCGCCAGGCTCGCACCTGGACGGCGGCGATGGCGGGGGCGTCGTCACCCCAGGCGACGCGGGCGGAGACGTCGGCGGAAGGCATGGTGCCATCCCATCACGCGGTCGGTTCGACGCTGGGCTCGGGAGCGTGCACGTGCTCGATCTCCTCCAGCCGACCCTCGGCGCCGCTGAGGACGAGGGCCCCGGCCGTCGCGACCAGGAAGGCGACCACGGCCACCGGTCCGAGCTGGGGGCGCACCCGGTCGGCGAAGAGCAGCACGCCCAGGGCGGCGGGGACGAAGGTCTCGACCAGCACCATCGGCGCGGTCGCGGCGGTGACCGAGACGCGCTCGAGGGCCGTGGACTGCAGCACGAAGCCGAGGGTGCCGAACAGCGGCACGGTCAGCGCCGGCAGCAGCGCGTGCACGTCGAGCGGCAGGTGGTCGAGGGCCCGCGTGGCGATCGGTGCCCCGGCGTACGACAGGCCGGCCAGCACGCCGAGCGCGACGCCGCTGCGCGACCCGGTGCCGCGCCAGGCGGTGAGCCCGGCGACGGCCAGCACCGCGAACGCGAGGTAGAGGGCGAGCACGAGGTGCGGCGCTCTCTCGGGAGGCCCGGGGGTGTCCGCGGCCGCCACCAGGGCGACGAAACCCGCGACCATCGCCCCGATGGCCCACCAGTGGCGTCGCTCCAGCGGCTCGTGCACGACCCGTGCCGCCACCAGGGCGGTCACGGCCAGGGAGGCGCCGATCGCCATCTGGGCCAGGTAGAGGGGCAGCCGCGCGATCGCGACGAGGTGCAGGCCCCAGCCGGCGAGGTAGCCCAGGGTCACCAGGACCATCGGCCAGGAGATCAGGCCCGACCGGCGTACGACGACGGCCTGCAGCACCGCGGACACCCCGAAGAGGAGCGCCGCCCCGAGTGCCGCGCACAGACCGATGACCACAGGCCCAGCGTGCCACGTCGACCGCGGGTAGGTTGGCGGCATGCAGGCCTACCTCGACCTTCTCCGCCGGATCCTCGACGAGGGCGTGGAGAAGTCCGACCGCACCGGCACCGGCACGCGCTCGGTCTTCGGGCACCAGATGCGCTTCGACCTCGGCGCCGGGTTCCCGCTCGTGACCACCAAGAAGGTGCACACGCGCTCGGTCTTCGGCGAGCTGCTGTGGTTCGTCCGGGGCGACACCAACGTGAAGTGGCTGCACGACCGCGGCATCTCGATCTGGGACGAGTGGGCCGACGAGAACGGCGACCTCGGCCCCGTCTACGGCCACCAGTGGCGCTCCTGGCCGACCCCCGACGGTCGGCACGTCGACCAGCTCGCCGAGGTCGTCGACCAGATCCGCACCAACCCCGACTCGCGCCGGCACGTCGTCTCGGCCTGGAACGTCGCCGACGTGCCCGACATGGCCTTGGCCCCGTGCCACACGATGTTCCAGTTCTACGTCGCCCCCGGCGTCGACGGCGCCCCGGGCCGGCTCAGCTGCCAGCTCTACCAGCGCTCGGCCGACGTGTTCCTCGGGGTGCCGTTCAACATCGCGTCCTACGCCCTGCTCACCCACATGGTCGCCCAGGTCACCGGCCTCGAGGTGGGCGACTTCGTGCACACCCTGGGCGACGCCCACCTCTACCTCAACCACCTCGAGCAGGCCGAGCTGCAGCTGACCCGCGAGCCCCGGGCCCTGCCGACGCTGCACCTCGACCCCACGGTGACCACGATCGACGGGTTCGACCTCGAGCACCTGCGGCTCGAGGGCTACGACCCGCACCCGGGCATCAAGGCCCCGATCTCGGTATGACCGCTCGCGTCGTGCTGGTCGCCGCCCGGGCGACCAACGGGGTGATCGGCCACCGCGGCGGGATCCCCTGGCGGATCCCCGCGGACTTCGCCCACTTCAAGCGGGTCACCGTGGGTCACCCGCTCGTCCTGGGGCGCACCACCTTCGAGGGGATCGGCCGACCGCTGCCCGACCGGCAGAGCATCGTGGTCACCAGCGATCCCGACTGGGCCCACGAGGGCGTGCTCGTCGCCCGCTCGGTCGCCGAGGCGGTCGCCCTCGGGCGGGGGCTCGACGACGACGTGGTCAGCATCGGCGGCGGCTCCCGGGTGTACGCCGACGCCCTGCCGCTGGGCACCCACCAGGTCCTGACCGAGGTGCACCTGGCGCCGGAGGGCGACACGCACTACCCGCCGTTCGACGAGGCCGAGTGGCGCGAGACCCGGCGCGAGGAGCACCCGCAGACCGCGCCTGGGTCCGGGCCCGGGACCGGGCCGGCGTACGACGTGAGGTGGCTGGAGCGGCGTTGACCGGTCCGCCCGGCCCGGACTCCGGCGGCGGGCTCAGGCGAGCGGGCGGCCCTCGGCGTCGGGGATCTTGCGGAGCAGGATCAGCACGAAGTCGATCAGCGACCAGATGCCGCAGCCTCCGAGGGTGATCAGCTTCAAGATGCCCAGGCCGGTCTGGCCGAGGTAGAAGCGGTCCACGCCGAAGCCGCCGAGGAAGGCCGAGAGCAGCACGGTGGTGAGCCACTCGCGGTGTGAGAACAGACCGGGGAGCTGCTTGGCCTGGAACCAGCCGCCGCTGGCCTGGTCGCGCAGCGTCGCGTCGCCCTTGAGCTGGCCGGTCAGGGCCATCTGCTGCAGCTGCTGGAAGCCGTAGGGGCCGTACTCCTGGCCGAGGTGGGCCAGCATGAAGGCGCCCGTGGCCTGGGGGAGCTGACCCTGGGGCTGGCCGTACTGCTGCTGTCCGTAGGGGGGCTGGCCGTACTGCTGGCCGTACTGCTGGCCGTACGGGGGCTGGCCGGACTGCTGCTGGTCGGGCTGCTGGCCGTAGGGCTGGTCGGGGTCGGGCTGCTGGCTCTCGGTCATGGACAGGAATATATGTCGGGGCCGACGCGTCCGGCTCGCCCCACGCGCGGGGTCCGGCCGTGGATAACCTAGGGAGCATGAGCCTGCCTGCTGCGCCCTTCGGCCGCGTGCTGACCGCGATGGTCACGCCGTTCACCGCTGACGGGAGCGTCGACCCCGCCGGCGTCGGCGCCGTGGCCGACCACCTGCTGCGGCACGGCCACGCCGGCGTCGTGGTCAGTGGCACGACGGGGGAGTCGCCCACGACCACCGTCCCGGAGGACGCCGAGATCCTGCGCGCCACCAAGGACGCCGTGGGTGACCGCGGCACCGTGATCGCCGGGGTCGGCACCAACTCGACGGCCCACTCGGTGGAGCTGGCCGTGCAGGCCGAGAAGGCCGGCGCCGACGCCGTGCTGGTGGTGGCGCCGTACTACAGCAAGCCCGGCCAGGCCGGGATCCTGCACCACTTCACCGAGGTCGCCCGCGCCACCAGCCTCCCGGTGATGCTGTACGACGTGCCCGGTCGCACCGGCCAGGCCATCTCGCTGGCGACCTACGAGGCCGCGCGGTCGCTGGAGAACGTCACCAGCGTCAAGCACGCCGCCGGTGACCCGACCGCCACGATCGCCCTGCGCCGGCTCGGCTACGACGTCTACTCCGGTGACGACGCGCTCTACCTCGGCTACCTCGCCCACGGCGCGTGCGGCGTGGTCTCGGTCGCGGGCCACGTGGTCGGGGACCAGCTCTCCTCGATGACCGAGCAGTACGCCGCCGGCGACACCGCCGGCGCCCTGGCCACGTTCACCGCCCTGCTGCCCGTGGTCGAGGCGATCATGGGCGTGCCGAACTACGGCGCCACGACCGCCAAGGCGGCCCTGGAGCTGCTCGGCGTGATGGACAACCGGCGGGTCCGTGGCCCGCTCGTCCCGCTCGAGGAGGACGAGGTCGCCGCCCTCCGGGCCGCCCTCGACCTGGCGGGCCTCCTGTGAGCCACCCCCACCCCGAGCTGTCCGCACCGCCGGAGCTGCCCGACGGCGGGCTGCGCGTGATCGCGCTCGGCGGGCTCGGCGAGGTGGGGCGCAACATGACCGTCTTCGAGCACGCCGGGCGGCTGCTGGTCGTGGACTGCGGGGTGCTCTTCCCCGAGGAGAACCACCCGGGCGTCGACCTGATCCTGCCCGACTTCAGCGCGATCCGGGACCGGCTCGACCGCATCGAGGCGCTGGTGCTGACCCACGGCCACGAGGACCACATCGGGGCGGTGCCCTACCTGCTGCGCGAGCGCGGTGACATCCCCCTGGTGGGCTCCCAGCTCACCCTGGCGCTGCTCGGCTCGAAGCTGCGCGAGCACCGGCTGCGCGACCTCACCCAGCACGTGGTGTCCGAGGGCGACCGGATCAGCTTCGGGCCCTTCGAGCTGGAGTTCGTCGCGGTCAACCACTCGATCCCCGACGCCCTCGCCGTCGCGATCCGCACGGGCGCCGGCCTGGTCCTGCACACCGGCGACTTCAAGATGGACCAGCTGCCCCTGGACGGCCGGATCACCGACCTGCGTGCCTTCGCCCGGCTCGGCGAGGAGGGGGTCGACCTGTTCCTCACCGACTCCACCAACGCCGAGGTGCCGGGGTTCACCACCACCGAGAAGGACATCGCCCCGGTGCTGGACCGGGTGTTCAGCACCAGCAGCCAGCGGATCATCGTGGCCTGCTTCGCCTCCCACGTGCACCGCGTCCAGCAGGTCGTCGACGCGGCGGCGAAGCACGGCCGCAAGGTGGCCTACGTCGGGCGCTCGATGGTGCGCAACATGGGCATCGCCCGCGACCTGGGCTACCTCGAGGTCCCGCCGGACCTCCTGGTCGACCCCAAGGCCACCGCCGACATGCCCCCGGAGCAGGTGGTGCTGATCTCGACGGGCTCCCAGGGCGAGCCCCTGTCGGCGCTGAGCCGGATCGCCCAGCGCAACCACCACTTCGTGCACATCGAGGAGGGCGACACCGTCGTCCTGGCCTCGTCACTGATCCCCGGCAACGAGAACGCGGTCTACCGCGTGATCAACGGCCTGGCCCGGTGCGGTGCCCACGTCGTGCACAAGGGCAACGCCCTGGTGCACGTGAGCGGCCACGCCAGTGCCGGTGAGCTCCTCTACTGCTACAACATCGTCCGGCCGCGCAACGTCATGCCGGTGCACGGCGAGATCCGGCACATGCTCGCCAACGCGGCCCTGGCCCGGGCGACCGGCCTGGCGGCCGAGCGGGTGGTGATCGCCGAGGACGGCGTGGTGGTCGACCTGGTCGACGGCGTGGCCCGGGTCACCGGCAAGGTCGACTGCGGCTACGTCTTCGTCGACGGCAGCTCGATCGGCGACATCACCGAGGACTCCCTCAAGGACCGGCGCATCCTGGGGGAGGAGGGCTTCATCTCGGTGATCGTCGTGATCGACTCCCAGACCGGCCGGGTGGTCAGCGGGCCCGAGATCCACGCCCGGGGCTTCGCCGAGGACGACGCCGCCTTCGCGGAGATCACCGGCCCCATCGTGGCGGCGCTCGACAAGGCCGTCGCCGAGGGTGTCGACGACACCTACCAGCTGCAGCAGACCATCCGCCGGGTGGTGGGCCGGTGGGCCGGAGGACGCCTCCGACGGCGCCCGATGATCATCCCGGTGGTCCTCGAGGCCTGACACCTTCGCACCATGCGGGACCAGGGTCGGGAGCGTAGGCTCGGACTGGACGAATCCTCCGTGGGAAACGGACATGTCGCCCTACACTCGAGGCACAGGTCCACTCCGGCCCTGACCCGAGCAACTGCGGTCCTGGGGGGCCCGAACCGATGCAGATGACCGAGATCCCTCGTGCAGAGGGAATCCGCCGCCTCTACGAGCTGATGCTGCGCGTCAACTCGTCGAACGACCTGTCCGAGGTCCTCGACGAGATCGCCCGTGGTGTCGTCGAGGTGCTCGGCTACGGCATCGCCGCGATCGCCCGCCTCGAGGGCGAGACCTTCGTGATGACCACGGTCGCCGGCCCCGCCGAGGTGCGCGAGCAGATCATCGGTCGCCGCACCCCGGTCGCCTCCATCTTCAACGAGTTCGCCCAGGCCGACGAGTGGGGCGTGCTGCGCTTCGTGCCGCACGACCGGATGCCCGACGCCCTCGAGGAGTCCGCCTGGGTGCCGGAGTTCGAGCCCTCGCTGGGTCCCGACGGCTGGCACCCTCTCGACGCGCTCTACGCACCGCTCTACTCCGCCACCGGGCAGCTGCTCGGCAACATGTCGGTCGACCTGCCGCCGGGCAACCGCATCCCCAACCGCGAGGAGCGCGAGCTGCTCGAGATGTTCGTGGTGCAGGCGGGCCTGGCGATGTACAACGCCCAGCAGCGCGAGCGCCTCGGCGACCAGGTGCGCATGGGTGACATGCTGCGCGCGGTCTCCTCCGCCGGCCAGCTCTCCGAGCTCGACCTCTCGCTGCGCGAGGCCGCCCAGGCGATCGCCCGCGGCCTGCAGACGGAGCACCTGTGGATCCGGTGCTTCCCCTCCGGCGACCTCGGGCAGGTCGAGCAGTCCGCGGCGTACCCTCCCGACGACCGCGAGAAGACCGTGGCCCTCGTGCACGTCAAGAGCCTCCTGGCCATGCGTGCCTCCGAGCTCGGCCGCCCGATCCTGATCAACCGGGCCAACGCCTGCGAGCTCGACGACGGGTTGTCGGGCGAGCAGCGTGACCTGGTGCGCGACCTCGTCGGCGACCACGAGGGCGCCAGCCTGATGTTCGCGCCGGTCGGCGTGGGCCGCGAGCTGCTCGGCTACGTCCTGCTCGCCCGCGACTCCACCGTGAGCCCCTGGACCCACGAGGAGCAGCAGGCAGTGATGGAGGTCGGTCGCACGCTGGGCCGGGTGGTCCTGAACGCCCGCCTCTACGACCGCGAGCGGCACCTCGTCGGCGAGCTCCAGGAGCTCGACCGCTACAAGGGCGAGCTGATCGCGACCATCTCCCACGAGCTGAAGACCCCGCTGACCTCGATCATCGGCCACGTCGAGCTGCTCGAGGACCTCGACACCGGCATCGGCTCGGTCGAGGCCATCTCGCGCAACGCCGACCGGCTGAACCGCCTGGTGCAGAACCTCCTGAACTACTCCCAGGTGCAGGACAAGCGCGAGTCGGTGCGCCGCCCGTTCGACCTGCGCACCCTGGCCGAGGCCAGCATGGAGCTGATGACCATGCAGGCCGACACCGGCAAGGTCACGATGACGCTGACCATGCCCACCGAGCCGGTGATGATCACCGCCGACCCCGACGAGCTGGGCAAGGTCGTGGACAACCTGGCCAGCAACGCCGTGAAGTACACCCTGCCGGGCGGGGAGGTCGACCTGCGCGTGGGCGTCGACGGCAAGCACGCCTACGTGCTCTGCGCCGACACCGGGCTGGGCATCTCCGCCGCCGACCAGGTGCACCTGTTCTCGGCCTTCCACCGCTCCAGCAACCCCGAGGCGCTGTCGATCCCCGGCACCGGTCTGGGGCTGGCGATCTCGCGGCGCATCGCGCACATGCACGGCGGCGAGATCCTGGTCGCCTCCGAGCTCGGCAAGGGCAGCACCTTCCGGCTGCGGATCCCGCTGGCCGGCGCCGACAAGGACTGAGCACGCCCGGTCCGCCCCGGTGCGGCCGCCCGTGTCCACCGCCGCGCTGCGGCGTGTGACGCAAGGGACGCGAGTGGTTGTCGGGGTAGATTCCGACCATGGCGACCCGTACGTCTTCCCCGCCGGCGTCGCGCAGCAAGAGCACCCCAGCCAAGACCTCTGCCAAGAAGTCAGGCACGGGGGGCTCGACCTCGCGATCACGGCCATCGGGAACCAAGTCAGGCCGTAAGCCCGCGGCGCGCTCCGGCGCGCCCGCACGCAAGGGTGCCGCCTCGCGGCCGGCACCCCGGGCGGTGCGCAACGGCACCGGTCCGGTCGCCACGGTCGGCATCGCCGCCGCACGCGTCGTCGTCAGCGCCTGGCTGGGCCTGGCCCACGCCGTCGGTGGGGGAGTACGCCGCGTGGGCCACACCGCGCGCGAGCTCGAGCCCGAGCACCGCCGCGACGGGGCCGGCCTGTTCCTGCTCGGCCTGGCCGTCGTGGTCGCCGCCGCCGTCTGGTGGCAGCTGCCGGGGGGCATCGGCGACTTCACCCGCGCCGTCGTGGCCGGCTCGGTCGGTCTCGTGGCGTGGTTCGTCCCGCTCCTCCTCGTCTTCGTGGCCTGGCGCAACCTGCGCGACCCCGAGCGCAACGGCCCGGCCGGCCGTCAGGTGATCGGCTGGGGGGCGCTGCTGTTCGGCGTCCTCGGCATCGTGCACATCGCCAACGGCTCGCCCACCCCCGAGCTGGGCGACACCCGGCCGCTGCAGCAGGCCGGCGGCGCCGTCGGCTTCGTGGTCGCCAAGCTGCTCACCGACCTGCTGCAGACCGCGTACGTCGTGGTCCCGCTGCTCGCCCTGCTCGTGGTCTTCGGCGTCCTGGTGGTCACCGCGACGCCGGTCTACCAGGTGCCCGCACGCCTGCGCGAGCTCGGCGAGCGGATCATGGGCCAGCGCACCGTCCACGACGACGAGCCGCAGGACGCGGTCGTCGACGGGGCGGGGGCCAAGCGGTCGCGCCAGCGTCGTGACCCCGAAGACATCGACCCCGAGATGGGCGACCCGGCCTACGACACCCCGCTGCTGGACCCCTCGGTGATGGAGGGTCGCGAGGTCGGCAAGCGTCGACGCAAGCGCGACCCCGAGATCGACCTCGACCTGACCGACGGCGACGAGGCCGGCGACGGGTCGACCGCCGCGGGCGAGCCGGCCGCCAAGGGAGATCTCGAGCCGCCGCCGCACACCCCGCTCCCGGCCCGGGTCGAGCAGCTCTCGCTGTCCGGCGACGTGACCTACTCCCTGCCCGACAGCCAGGTGCTCAAGCCCGGCTCGGTGCACAAGGCGCGATCCAAGGCCTCCGACGAGATCGTCGACCGGCTCACCCGCACGCTCGAGGAGTTCGACATCGACGCGCAGGTCACGGGCTACACCCGCGGCCCCACCGTCACGCGGTACATCGTGGAGCTCGGCCCGGCGGTCAAGGTCGAGAAGATCACCGGCATCGCCAAGAACATCTCCTACGCCGTGGCCTCGGCCGACGTGCGGATCCTGTCGCCGATCCCGGGCAAGTCCGCGGTCGGCATCGAGATTCCCAACACCGACAAGGAGGTGGTCTCACTCGGTGACGTGCTGCGCTCGAACAACGCCCGAAACGACCACCACCCGATGGTCGTGGGGCTCGGCAAGGACGTCGAGGGCGGCTTCGTGGTCGCCAACCTGGCCAAGATGCCGCACCTGCTGGTCGCCGGCGCCACCGGCTCGGGCAAGTCGTCGTTCATCAACTCGATGATCACCTCGATCCTGATGCGGGCCACGCCCGACGAGGTCCGGATGATCATGGTCGACCCCAAGCGGGTCGAGCTGAACGCCTACGAGGGCATCCCGCACCTGATCACCCCGATCATCACCAACCCCAAGAAGGCCGCCGAGGCGCTGGCCTGGGTCGTGCGCGAGATGGACATGCGCTACGACGACCTGGCCAACTTCGGCTTCCGGCACGTGGACGACTTCAACAAGGCCGTCCGCGCGGGCAAGGTGCAGGTGCCCCCGGGCAGCGAGCGCGTGCTGGCGCCGTACCCCTACCTCTGCGTGATCGTCGACGAGCTCGCCGACCTGATGATGGTGGCCCCGCGCGACGTCGAGGACGCGATCGTGCGGATCACCCAGCTGGCGCGTGCCGCCGGCATCCACCTGATCCTGGCCACGCAGCGACCCTCGGTCGACGTCGTGACCGGCCTGATCAAGGCCAACGTGCCGTCGCGGCTGGCGTTCGCGACCAGCTCGCTGGCCGACAGCCGGGTCATCCTCGACCAGCCGGGCGCGGAGAAGCTGGTCGGCCAGGGCGACGGGCTCTTCCTCCCCATGGGCGCCTCCAAGTCGGTGCGGGTCCAGGGGTCCTGGGTCACCGAGGCCGAGATCGCCCAGGTCGTGGCGCAGTGCAAGGAGCAGCTCGAGCCGAGCTACCGCGACGACGTGACCGCCCCGGCGGCCGCCAAGCGCGACCTCGACGACGACATCGGCGACGACATGGACCTCGTGGTCCAGGCCATCGAGCTGGTGGTCTCCACGCAGTTCGGCTCCACCTCGATGCTGCAGCGCAAGCTGCGCGTCGGTTTCGCCAAGGCCGGGCGACTGATGGACATCTTGGAGAGCCGGGGCGTGGTCGGACCCAGCGAGGGCTCCAAGGCCCGCGACGTGATGATCAAGCCCGACGACCTCGACGACGTGATCGCGAACCTCCAGGGAGAGCAGTGATGGGTGTATCGGTCCGGCACAACGCGAGGTTGGCCGCCGTGGTGGCCCTGCTCGCGTCGGTGATGACGGTCGCGTGGTTCGCCCGGGCCCTGCAGAGCGGCTCGCTCGTCGACTGGGCGCTGACCCTGCTCGTCGCCGGCATCGGCGTGCTGCACCTGCTGGTGGTCCGCGACGGCCGGGCGCCCCTGATGCTGGCCGACGAGCACGGCGTGCGCGTGCGGCGGGGCGAGACCTGGAGCGGTCTGCGCTGGCAGGACATCGAGCACGTCGAGGTGCAGTCGGCCTCCTCGTGGTGGCGCGACGGCCAGATCGTGGTGCACCCGCGCCAGGACGACGCCGACGTCGAGGCCGGCACCGAGTCCGGCACCGAGTCGGGCACCGAGACGGGCACCGAGACGGGCGCCTGGTCGGTGCCGCTCGCGATGACCACCCGGGTGGAGTACGACGGGCTCACCGGCGACCTCGTCGCCGACCTCGACTCGCTGGCCAGCGGGCAGGTGCCGGTGCTGGTGCTGACGCGGCTGGAGGCGGAGGTCCCCGAGCGTGCCGAGAAGCCCGAGAAGGAGGCGCGCGACCCGCGTCCCTCGCGCGCCGACCGCCGGGCGGCCCGTGCCGCCGAGCGGGAGCAGGAGCGCCTGGAGGCCGAGCAGGAGGCCCAGCTGGAGGCCCAGCTGGAGGTCGGGCGCGAGGCCGAGCTCGCGGCCCAGGTCGAGGACCAGGACCAGGACCACGACCAGACCGAGCCGACCGTCGAGGTCGAGCCGGCCGCCGCCGGTGTGCCCGTCGAGGTCGTGACCGTCGAGCTGCACGACGCCCTCCAGGAGGACGAGGCGCCCGACACGGTCGAGGACGTCGCCCGGCCCGCCTCCCGGCTGCCCCGGTTCTGGCTGCCCCGCCAGCACCCGCCGGTCGAGGGCCCCGCGCCGGTCGATGACCTCGCTGGTGACCAGACTGATGACCGGGCCGAGGACCAGGCCGAGAACGACCCGCAGGACGCCGAGCAGGTCGAGCCCGAGTTCGAGCCGGTCGACGCGGTCCGCGACGCCCGTCCCGCCGCCCGCGCCGAGGTCACCCGCGACTCCACGCGGAGGCTGCCGACCGCGCCCGCGGTCCCCGCCCAACGGGCGTCCGCCGCCCCGGTGCTCGTGGCCCGGGTCGGTGGCGTCGTCCTGGACGGCGAGGGGACCGGTGCCCCCGAGCACGCCGTGATCGGCCCCCTGGTCGCCGCTGCGCGCCACCGTGCCCGCCTCAGCATCGACACCCTCAGCGAGCGCACGCGGATCCGACCGCACGTCCTGGAGCGCATCGAGGTCGACGACTTCGGCGCCTGCGGAGGCGACTTCTACGCCCGTGGGCACCTGCGCACGCTGGCCCGCGTCTTCGGGCTCGACGGTGACGAGCTGGTGGCCCTGTTCGACGAGCACCACGCCCACGCCGAGATCGAGGCCCGGCAGGTGTTCGAGGCCGAGCTGGCCTCCGGGATCGGCGGCGGCGTCCGCGCCGCCCACACCGGCCCCCGCTGGAGCCTGCTCGCGGCCTGCGTCCTGGCCCTGGCCTCGGTCTGGGGCGTCGCCCGGATGTTCAACGACACCCCGCAGGAGCTGGTCAGCCCGGCGCCGAACGTCGTGGACTCCGCCGGCCTGGCCGCCACCGACCAGTCCCGCCAGCCGCGGTCGACCCTGGCGCCCCTCGAGGTGCACGCCGTCGGCGCGAGTCCCCAGGTGGTCGTCCGCGACCGCGACGGCAAGATCCTGTGGGCCGGCAAGCTCGCCGAGGAGCAGCGTCAGCAGGTGATCGGCCTGGCTCCCTTCGACGTCACCGCCAGCAACGGCGCCGCCGTGAAGGTGGCCTTCCTGGGCAAGGCCAAGGGCGCCGTCGGCGAGTCCTCGGCCGCGGCCAGCAAGCGCTACGGCAGCGACGCCGGCTAGTGCGTTTGGGTCGGCGTCGGAGCGTCCGGCATACTCGGCACGGCCCATGACTACCCAGAACGCCTCCGCGCCCCGCCCCGCCACCTCCCCGACCACCGTCGCGATGGTGACGCTCGGCTGCGCCCGCAACGAGGTCGACTCCGAGGAGCTGGCCGGCCGCCTCGAGGCGGGCGGCTTCCTGCTCGTCGAGGACCCCGCCGACGCCCAGACCGTCGTGGTGAACACGTGCGGCTTCGTCGAGGCCGCCAAGAAGGACTCCGTCGACACCCTGCTGGCCGCCTCGGACCTCAAGGAGTCCGGCAGCGCCCAGGCCGTGGTGGCGGTCGGGTGCCTGGCCGAGAGGTACGGCGAGGAGCTCGCCGACTCGCTGCCCGAGGCCGACGCCGTGCTGGGCTTCGACTCCTACCCCGACATCGCCGGTCGCCTGCGCTCGATCCTGGCGGGGGAGAAGCAGCACCCGCACACGCCCAAGGACCGGCGGCTGCTGCTGCCGATCTCGCCGGCCGAGCGGGTCGACGCTCCCGCCTACCAGCCCGGCCACGGCGAGCGCCGCCGTCTCGACGCCGGTCCGATGGCCCCGCTGAAGCTGGCCTCGGGCTGCGACCGCCGGTGCACCTTCTGCGCCATCCCCGCCTTCCGCGGCTCCTTCGTCTCCCGCCGCCCCTCCGACGTGCTCGCCGAGGCGCGGTGGCTGGCCGAGCAGGGGGCCCGCGAGCTCTTCCTGGTCAGTGAGAACTCCACGTCCTACGGCAAGGACCTCGGCGACCTGCGGCTCCTGGAGACCCTGCTGCCCGAGCTGGCTGCCGTCGACGGCGTCGATCGCGTCCGGGTCTCCTACCTCCAGCCCGCCGAGACGCGACCGGGCCTGGTGACCGCCATCGCCCGCACCCCCGGGGTGGCGGCGTACTTCGACCTGTCCTTCCAGCACGCCTCGAACCCCGTGCTGCGCCGCATGCGCCGCTTCGGTGACGCCGAGTCGTTCCTGGGCCTCCTGGAGCAGGCGCGGTCCCAGGCGCCGCAGGCAGGCGCCCGGTCGAACTTCATCGTGGGCTTCCCGGGCGAGACCGAGGAGGACTTCGCGGTGCTGTGCGACTTCCTCGGCGAGGCCCGGCTGGATGCCATCGGCGTCTTCGGGTACTCCGACGAGGACGGCACCGAGGCCGAGGGCTTCGACGACAAGCTGGACGAGGACGCGATCCGGGAGCGGGTGGAGCACGTGACGGCACTGGCCGAGGAGCTCACCGCCCAGCGTGCCGAGGAACGCCTCGGCGAGCGGGTCGAGGTGCTCGTGGAGTCCCTGGAGGACGGCGTCCTCGAGGGCCGCGCGGCCCACCAGGGCCCCGAGGTCGACGGCTCGACGTTCCTGCAGGGCGACACCTCCGGCGTGCGCGTCGGCGACCTGGTGAGCGCGCTCGTCGTGGCCACCGAGGGGGTCGACCTCGTCGCCGAGGTCGGTCCGGAGACGTCGGGTCACGGGCCGGGGAGCGCCCGATGACCGAGCAGCGTCAGGTGAGCAACTGGAACGTGCCCAACGCGCTGACCACGCTGCGCATCGTGATGGTGCCGTTCCTGGGCTGGACCCTCCTGCACGACGGGGGCCACGACCTGACCTGGCGCTGGGTGGCCTGGGTGCTGTTCGTGCTGGCCATGCTGACCGACAAGATCGACGGTGACCTGGCGCGCAAGCACGACCTGGTCACCGACTTCGGCAAGATCGCCGACCCGATCGCCGACAAGGCGATGACCGGCATGGCCCTGATCGGCCTCTCGATCATCCACGACTTCATGCCCGCCTGGATCTGGTGGACCATCACCGTCGTGGTGCTGGTGCGCGAGTGGGGCGTCACCGCCGCCCGCCTGTCCGTGGCGCGCGAGGTCGTGATGCCGGCCAAGCAGAGCGGCAAGGTCAAGACCACGATGCAGGTGGTGGCGCTGGGCGGCTTCATCGCGCCGTTCGGGCTGCTGACCGGCAGCCTGGCCACGGCCGGCGACGTGCTCTGGTGGATCTCGGCCGTCGCGCTGCTGGTCGCGGTCGTGCTGACCGTGACCTCGGGGCTGGAGTTCGCCCGCGACGTGCTGCGCCACCGCAGCGAGCGCCCTCGGGCTCAGTCGGCCCGCTGACGGTCGCGGTAGGCCCGTACGTTCTCACGGTTGCCGCAGCCGCCCTCGCAGAACCGCTTGGACCGGTTGCGGGACAGGTCGACCACGACGTCCTCGCAGTCGTCGGCGGCGCAGGTCTTGAGCCGGTCGAGCTCACCGGTGCGGACGACGTCGATCATCGCCATCGCGGCCTCGACGACCATGCGCGTGGCCAGCGGCGCCTCCTGCGGGACGGCGTGGATGTGCCAGCCGAGGTCGTCGTGGTCCACGAGCTGGGGGAGCGCCTCGCAGGCGACCAGGATCTCGTTGATCCGCTCCACCAGCGGGCCCTCCTCGAGGTGCCAGAGCTCGCGCAGACGCGGCCTCAGCGCGCGCACGGCGTCGAGCTCGGCGCGGTCGCCCGCGCGGCCGCCGTACCACCCGACCCGGTCGAGGAACGCGACGAGGTCGGCCGGTTCACACAGGGTGTCCTCGCCCGAGCCTCCTGCGGGGTCGGTGTTCACCAGCGCGACGGCGGCGCCCAGCGCGATCTCGGTGTCATGAGCGAAAGTCATGTTGACTCCTGTCGAGGGGGGACCGTAGGGTAACCGGTGTCGTCATACTTTACTCCTGACAGGTGGTGAACCCGTGTCCACGAGGTCGACCGGCGCCGGCATCCTGATCGCCCTGGTCTCCGCCGCGACGTTCGCGACCTCGGGGCCGTTCGCCAAGGGACTCCTCGAGACCGGGTGGACCCCCGGGTCGGTGGTGTTCCTGCGCATCGCGGGCGCGGCGCTGCTGCTCGTCGTGCCGACCGTACGGGCCCTCGACGGCCGCTGGCACCTCCTGCGCCGCGAGTGGGGCCAGGTCGTGGGCTACGGCGTCGGGGCGGTGGCGCTGCCTCAGCTGGCCTTCTTCTACGCCGTGGAGCACCTCTCGGTGGGGGTCGCCCTGCTGCTGGAGTACCTCGGCCTGGTGCTGGTGGTGGCCTGGCAGGCCGTGGCCTCCCGGCGCTGGCCGCGGGTGCCCACGCTCGTGGGGGTCGGCCTCGCCCTGGCCGGGCTGGCCCTGGTGCTCGATGCCTTCCCCGTGCTCGGGGGGTCGGCCGTGCGGGTCGACGGCGTCGGCGTCGCGTGGGGCCTGCTGGCGGCCGTGGGTCTCGCGTCGTACTACCTGCTGTCGGGGAGCACGCACGCGACCGCGCTGCCGCCCCTGGTCCTCGCCGGCGGCGGGCTGGTGGTCGGCGGCGTCGGCTTCGCCGTGCTCGGCGCGGTGGGGGCGCTTCCGATGACCTTCCGGACCGCGCCGGTCGAGCTGGGTGGTGCGACCCTGCCCTGGTGGGCGGCCGTGCTCGAGCTGGCCGTGATCGCGGCGGCCACGGCGTACGTCGCCGGGATCATGGCCGCCCGCGTGCTGGGCGCCAAGCTGGCCTCGTTCGTGGGTCTGTCGGAGGTGCTGTTCGCGGTGCTGTTCGCCTGGCTGCTGCTGGGCGAGCTGCCCCGGCCGGTGCAGCTGCTGGGCGGGGCGTTCATCCTCGCCGGAGTCGTCGCGGTGCGGCTCGAGACCGGTCGGGACGGCGCCGAGGAGGGCGGCGGATCAGCGGTTGAAACGGTGCTCCCGCTCGGTGGCCCGGCGCTCGGCGATGCCGCGGTAGTGCCGGACGACCTGGTCGACGGCGACCGGGTCGACGTCGTGGCGGCGCAGGACGCAGGCCGTGCGGTCGGGTCGGTGCAGGAGCAGCGCCCAGTCGGATGAGCCGGCCTCACCGTGCAGGTCGACCGGCTGACCGCCGTCGGCGAGGTCGAAGCGCTCGCCGTCACGACCAGACCAGACGGTCATGATCGATCCGCGCAGCGTGACCATCTGCGGCGTGGAGACGATCAGCGTGCCCCACAGCACGACGACCACGGCCAGGCCGATGACCAGCGCGGTCAGCTCGTCGGAGCCCCCGGTGCTGTAGTAGCGCAGCCCGAGGACGCCGGTGCCCGCGAGGGCGGCGACGAGCAGGGCCGCCCCCAGGACGCGGGTGGTGTGCCGGGCCGTCCACTCCGCCTCCAGCGGGATGGAGTGGCGGTGCTGGCCCACGACCGGGCCGGCCACCGTGAGGTGCGCCGGAGAGGTCGGGACGGGGGTCTCCGGGAGGCCGTCGTGGCGGCCGTCCGGCTGGGTGGGCACCCGCAGGGGCACTGCTTGTGCACCCCCGTTGCCCTCGAGGTGGTGACCGGTGTCGATGTCGCGGTGCCGCATGTGGATCCCCCTGTTGTCGCTCGGGGGTCAGTCTGCTGTCCCGCGACCCCCGCGGGGATGGCTGCCGGACTAATCGGTTGTTTCAGACTAGATCGGACTAGACCGCAGCGGCGTACCTGTTGCGTCAGGAGGTGGGGTCGGCGTCGGCCAGGTGCAGCGCGGCACCGACCAGGGCGAGGTGGGAGAACGCCTGCGGGAAGTTGCCGACCATGCGGCTGTTCGCCACGTCGTACTCCTCGCTGAGCAGGCCCACGTCGTTGGCCAGGGCCAGGAGCCGCTCCATCAGCGCGGTGGCGTCGTCGCGCCGACCGGCGAGGGCGTAGGCCGAGACCAGCCAGAACGAGCACGCCAGGAACGGGTGCTCGTCGCCCCGCAGACCGTCGACGCCGGACTGCGTGCGGTAGCGCAGCAGCAGGCCGTCGCGCACGAGGTCCTGCTCGACCGCGGCGATCGTGCCGAGCACCCGCGGGTCGTCGCCCGGGAGGAACCCGACCAGCGGCAGCACCAGCAGCGAGGCGTCGACCTCGTCGGTGTCGTAGTGCTGGGTGAAGGTGCCGCGCTCCTCGTCGTACCCGTGGTCGAGGACCTCGGCGCGCACCTCGTCGCGCAGGGCGCGCCACCTGTCCACGGGCCCCTCGAGGCCGTGCTGCTCGACGCCCTGCACCGCGCGGTCGAAGGCGGCCCAGACCATCACCCGGCTGTGGGTGAACCGGCGCTGGGGGCCGCGGATCTCCCAGAGCCCGTTGTCGGGGTCCTGCCAGGTGCGCGCCAGCTGCTCGACCAGGACGCGCTGCAGCGCCCAGGAGTCGGGGGTCTCCTCGAGGCCGGCGTCGCGGGCCTTCGCCAGGGCGCACATCACCTCGCCCAGCACGTCGGTCTGGCGCTGCTGCACCGCGCCGTTGCCGATGCGGACCGGGCGCGAGTCGGCGTACCCGCTGAGGTGGGGGAGCTCGACCTCGTCGAGGTGCCGGCCGCCGTCGACGGTGTACATGATCTGCATGTCGCCGGGGTCGCCCGCGATCGCGCGCAGCAGCCAGCCGCGCCAGTGGTGGGCGATCGAGCTGCGACCGGCGCCGACCAGGGCCTCCAGGGTGAGGGCCGCGTCGCGCAGCCAGCAGTAGCGGTAGTCCCAGTTGCGCTCGCCGCCGAGGTCCTCGGGCAGCGAGGTCGTCACCGCGGCCACGATGCCGCCGGTGTCGACGTGGGTCAGGCCGCGCAGCGTGACCAGGCTGCGCACGACCTCGGGGCGCCACGGGCCGTCGTAGTGGCAGTCGTCGGCCCAGGCCTGCTGCTCGCCGAGGGTGTGGGCCAGGCAGGCGTCGACGTCGGGCGGCTCGGGGACCTGGCGGTGGGACGGCACCCAGGTCAGCACGAAGTCCAGCCGGGCGCCCCCGGTGACCTCGAACACCTCCTCGTGGCGTCCGTCGACCGGCGGGGGGATCCGCGGGCCGGAGAGGACGAGCATGTCGGGGCCGGCGACGGCCACCAGGGCGGTCTGGCCGGCGACCTCCTGACGGTGCACCCACGGCCGGACCCGGCCGTAGTCGAAGCGGACCACCCAGCTGTGCCGCACCGCGACGGTGCCGCTCACCCCCTCCACCCGGCGTACGACGTCGGCGCGGCGGTCGCCGGTGGGCATCAGGTCGGTGACGCGCAGCACCCCCTCGGCCGTGGTGTACGTCGTCTCCAGGACGGCGGTGTCGTCGACGTAGCGCCGCTCGACGGTGTGCTCGCCGACCGGCCCGATGGCCCAGTGACCGTTCTCGGGCTCGCCCACCAGGGCGGTGAAGCAGGCGGGGGAGTCGAACTGCGGGAGGCAGAGCCAGTCCACCGACCCGTCGAGGCCGACCAGGGCCGCGGTGTGCCCGTCGCCGATCGCGGCGTAGTGCTCGATCGGCTGGGGGGTGGCAGACATGCCCGCAGGCTAGCCCGCACGGCCGGGAGCGCGGGCCGTTAGCGTGAGGCCATGAGCGAGACGGACACCGAGCAGACGCTCGTCGCGCTGGTCGTCGGGCTGGCCGACCGGTTGTACGCCGGATCGCCGGAGGAGTTCACCGACCAGCGCAACGCCGCCGCGAAGACGTGCGACGACAAGGCCGTGGCCGCGCAGCTGAAGAAGCTGAAGAAGCCGTCGGTGGCCGCCTGGGCGGTCAACCTGCTCGTCCGGCGGGAGGCCGAGCAGATCGCGTCGGTGCTCGCCCTGGCGGAGTCGCTGCGCGCGGCCGCCGCGGCGCTGGACGGCGACGAGCTGCGCGCCCTCACCCGTCAGCGCCGCCAGCTCACCAACGCGCTGGCCACCTCGGCGCGGTCGCTGGCCCGTGAGCAGGGGGTCCGGCTGACCGGCCCCGTCGTGGACCAGGTCGAGGGCATGCTCACCGCCGCCATGCTCGACCCCGTCGCGGCGCAGGTCGTGCGCACCGGCCGGGTGCTGACCGCCTTCACCTCCACCGGCGTCTCCGAGCTCGACGTCGCCGCCGTGGTCGCGGTGCCCGACGCCCTCGACGTGTGGGCCACCCCCGTGGAGGGCCCCGTGGAGGGCGCCGAGGACGAGGAGCCGGCGCCGGTCGCGCTGCACGTCGTCCGTGACGACGGCGCCCGGCTGCGGGCGGCGCAGGAGGCCCTCGCCGAGGCGGCCGAGGAGCTGGCGGGGGCCTCGCAGGAGCTGGCCGGCCTCGAGGAGTCGGTCGAGGCGCTGAACGCGCGGCGGCTGCAGCTGCAGGGCGAGGCCGAGGAGCTGCGTCGCCGGCTGGCGGAGATCGAGAGCCGCGTCGACGAGGTCGACGACGAGCTCGAGGAGGCGGGGGAGGCCCAGGACGACGCGCAGCACGCCGTGGCCGAGGCCACCCGCATGCACGCCGAGGCCGAGCGCGAGGTCCAGCGCGAGGTCCAGCGGCTCGAGGGGTCGTGACCGTCGGCGGCGCGTCCTAGGGTCGGGCGATGGACACCTCCCGGGCCGCGCTGCCCACCCCCGACCCGCTCCACCCCGACCCCGTCGAGCTGCAGCTGCGCTACCTGCAGCGCGCCCGCAACAACCTGCTGAGCAAGCTGGAGGGCCTCGGCGAGCACGACCTGCGCCGGCCGATGACCCCCACGGGCACCAGCCTGCTGGGCCTGGTCAAGCACGTCGCGACCGTCGAGCTCGGCTACCTCGGCGACTGCGCCGGGCGCCCGTCGGGCATCGCGATGTGGTGGGACGACGAGGAGGCGTACGCCGCGGGGGCCGACATGTACGCCACCGCCGAGGAGTCCAGCGACGAGCTGGTCGAGCTCTACCGCCGGTCCTGGGCCCACGGCGACGAGACCGTGCGCACCCTCGGGCTGGACGCACCGGTGACGGTGCCCTGGTGGGCCGAGGAGCACCGGCAGACCACGCTGGGGTGGCTGGTGGTCCACCTGATCGAGGAGACGGCGCAGCACGCGGGCCACGCCGACATCCTGCGTGAGCTGATCGACGGTGCCGCCGGGCGCGACCACGACGAGGCCGGGGACGCCGCGTGGTGGTCGACGTTGTTGGGGCGCGTGCAGGCCGCGGCCGACGCCTTTCGCTGAGGGCGGCTGAGGGGCGTGCTGGACATCCGTCCGGTCGGCCGACACGATGTGAACGATCCAAGCCAGACCCGGATCCAGACCCGGGACCCAGACCCAGAGGAGAACCATGCGCGTCGGCGTGCTGACCGGTGGAGGTGACTGCCCGGGCCTGAACGCCGTGATCCGGGCCGTCGTACGCAAGGGGGTCAAGGAGTACGGCTTCGACTTCATCGGCTTCCGCGACGGCTGGAAGGGCCCCCTGGAGGGCCTCACCTCCGAGCTCGGCATCGCGCAGGTGCGCGGCATCCTCCCGCGCGGCGGCACCATCCTGGGCTCCTCGCGCACCAACCCGTTCAAGATCGAGAACGGGGTCGAGCAGATCAAGAAGAACCTCGCCGACCTCGGGGTCGACGCGCTGATCGCCATCGGGGGCGAGGACACCCTCGGCGTCGCCACCCAGCTGCACGACCTCGGGGTCCAGGTGGTCGGGGTGCCCAAGACCATCGACAACGACCTGAACGCCACCGACTTCACCTTCGGCTTCGACACGGCCGTGAACATCGCGATGGAGGCCATCGACCGGCTGCACACCACCGCCGAGTCGCACCACCGGGTGCTGGTGGTCGAGGTCATGGGTCGCCACGCCGGCTGGATCGCCCTGCACGCCGGCATGGCCGGCGGCGCCAACGTGGTGCTGATCCCCGAGCAGCCCTTCGACATCGCGGAGGTCTGTGCGCTGGTCGAGCAGCGCTTCGAGAGCCACTACTCGCCCATCCTGGTCGTCTCCGAGGGAGCCGTGCCGGTCGAGGGCGGCGAGATGAGCCTGGTCTCGGGGGAGAAGGACGCCTTCGGCCACGTGCGGCTCGGGGGCATCGGCGACCGGCTCGCCAGCGAGATCGAGCACCGCACCGGCAAGGAGGCCCGGGCCGTCGTGCTGGGCCACGTGCAGCGCGGCGGCACGCCCACCGCGTTCGACCGCTGGCTGGCCACCCGCTTCGGTCTGCAGGCCGTCGAGGCCGTCCACGACGGTGACTTCGGCACGATGATGGCCCTGCGCGGCACCCGCATCGAGCGGGTCCCGCTGATCGAGGGCACCGGCGAGCTCAAGCTGGTCTCGCCCGAGGAGTACGCCGAGGCCGAGGTCTTCTTCGGCTGAGGCCACGCACGACCCCCTCTGCGCGTCGGCGCACGAGGGGTGGCTGCGGGACCCCGGGTGGTCCAGGATGGGGCGGACACGAACCTCCGGGAGGCTCCATGTCCGCGACCACGTCCGAACCCCGCGATCTCGACGACTCGGGGCCCGAGCTCAAGCGGGTGATGGGACCGGGCCTGCTGCTGCTCTTCATCGTCGGTGACATCCTCGGCGCCGGGGTGTACGCCGTGACCGGCAAGCTCGCCGGCCAGGTCGGCGGCGTGGCCTGGCTGCCGTTCCTGGTCGCCTTCGCCGTGGCCACCCTGACCGCCTTCTCCTACCTCGAGCTGGTCTGCAAGTACCCCCAGGCCGCCGGCGCCGCGCTCTACGCGCACAAGGCGTTCAAGATCCACTTCGTCACCTTCCTGGTGGCCTTCGCGGTCGTCTGCTCGGGCATCACCAGTGCCTCGACGTCCTCGGGGCTGCTCGCCAGCAACCTGCTGCTCGGACTGCACGAGGGCATCGAGGCGGTCCCCACGGGCGAGGGCGCGACCCTGGTCGTGGCCCTGCTCTTCATGGTCCTGCTCGCGGCGATCAACCTGCGGGGCGTGGGGGAGAGCGTGAAGTTCAACGTCGTGCTGACCATCATCGAGATGGCCGCCCTCGCGATCGTCATCGTGATCGGCTTCGTGGCCATCGGCGGCGGCGACGCGGACCTGTCCCGGATCACGGTGTTCGAGAACCCCGACCAGAAGGGGCTCTTCGCCGCGGTCACGATCGCCACGGCGATCGCGTTCTTCTCCATGGTCGGGTTCGAGGACTCGGTGAACATGGTCGAGGAGACCAAGGACCCCGAGCGCATCTTCCCGCGGATGATGCTGACCGGCCTGGGGATCGCGGTCCTCATCTACATGCTCGTGGCGATCTCGGTCGTCGCCGTCATCCCCGCGGGCCAGATCGCGGAGCCGAGGAACCCCGAGGCCGGCATCCTGCTCGACGTCGTGCGCATCGGCGCCCCGGGCCTGCCGATCGACAAGATCTTCCCGTTCATGACCGTCTTCGCGGTGGCCAACACCGCCCTGATCAACATGCTGATGGCCAGCCGGCTGATCTACGGCATGGCCCACCAGGGCGTGCTGCCCCGGGCGCTCGGCCAGGTGCTGCCGAAGCGCCGCTCGCCGTGGGCCGCGATCGTGTTCACCACGGTGCTGGCCCTGGGCCTGATCATCGTGGTGCGCCTCCAGGCCGAGAACTCGGTGGTCGCGGCGCTGGCCGGCACGACCGCCCTGCTCCTGCTGACGGTGTTCGCGGTCGTCAACGTCGCGGTGCTGGTGCTGCGGCGCGAGCCCGGACGCGAGGGGGGCTTCAAGGCACCCACCGTGGTCCCGGTCCTGGGCGCCGTGGCGTGCGTCTACCTGCTCGGCCCCTGGGCCCGGCTGGAGGCCGACCTGGTGCAGTACAAGATCGCCGGCGGGCTGCTCCTGCTCGGCATCGTGCTGTGGGTGGTCACCTTCGTGGTCAACCGGGCCACGGGCACGGCCGACAGCCGCTTCGAGGACGTCGACCACCTGGGCGGCTGAGACAGCACCCGCGGATTCTTCGTTGTCCCCGGCACCGCCGTACCCTGGTGGGGTGCCTGTTCCCGTTCCTGACCTGGCGTCGTTGCACGCCATGGGGCCCGCCCAGCAGCCGGCGTACCCCGACCGCACGGCCGTCGACGCCGCGGTCTCCCGCCTCCGCCGGATGCCGCCGCTCGTCTTCGCCGGTGAGTGCGACGAGCTGAAGGCCAAGCTCGCCGCCGTGGCGCGCGGCGAGGCCTTCCTGCTCCAGGGCGGCGACTGCGCCGAGACCTTCGACGGCGTCACGGCCGACAACGTCCGCAACAAGCTGCGGGTGCTGCTCCAGATGGCCGTCGTGCTGACCTACGCCGCCTCGGTGCCGGTCGTGAAGCTCGGCCGGCTCGCGGGCCAGTACGCCAAGCCGAGGTCCTCGGACCTGGAGACCCGCGACGGCGTGACCCTGCCGGCCTACCGCGGCGACGCGGTCAACGGCTTCGCCTTCACCCCGGAGTCGCGGGTCCCGGACCCGCAGCGTCTCGTCGACGTCTACAACTCCTCGGCCGCGACCCTGAACCTCGTGCGCGCCTTCGTCACCGGCGGCTACGCCGACCTGCGCCAGGTGCACACCTGGAACACCGACTTCGTGCTGGGCTCGGAGGTGGGCCGGAAGTACGAGCAGATGGCGGCCGAGATCGACCGGGCGCTGAACTTCATGTCCGCGATCGGCGCCGACCCCGACGAGTTCCACCGGGTCGACTTCCACTCCAGCCACGAGGCGCTGGTGCTGGAGTACGAGCACGCGCTGACCCGCACCGACAGCCGCACCCAGCTGCCGTACGACGTCTCCAGCCACTTCGTCTGGATCGGCGAGCGCACCCGCCAGCTCGACGGCGCCCACGTCGAGCTGCTGAGCCACATCCAGAACCCGATCGGCGTCAAGCTCGGGCCGACCACGAGCGCCGACGACGCGATCGCGCTGGCGGCCAAGCTGAACCCGACGAACGAGCAGGGCCGGCTCACCTTCATCACCCGCATGGGCGCGGGCAAGATCCGTGACCACCTGCCGCCGCTGCTGGAGAAGGTGCACGCCGCGGGTGTCGAGGCCGCGTGGGTCTGCGACCCGATGCACGGCAACACCTTCGAGGCGTCCTCGGGCTACAAGACCCGCCGCTTCGACGACGTCATCGAGGAGGTCCAGGGCTTCTTCGACGTGCACCGCGCGGTGGGCACCTGGCCCGGTGGCGTGCACGTGGAGCTGACCGGCGACGACGTCACCGAGTGCGTCGGCGGCGGCGAGGAGCTGCTCGAGAGCGACCTCTCCGACCGCTACGAGTCGGTGTGCGACCCCCGCCTGAACCGCGTGCAGTCCCTCGAGCTGGCCTACCTGGTCGCCGAGATGCTGCGCAAGGCCTGAGCGTGCCCCGCACCTACGAGCTCACCGGCGAGCACCTGGAGTTCTGGACCGAGCGCCACCTCTGCACCGTGACCACCCTGCGGCGCGACGGCTCCCCGCACGTCGTCCCGATGGGCATCGTGGTGGTGCCGTCGGACGACGGTCGCGGGGGCGTCGCCTGGGGGATCACCTCGCGCACCTCGCAGAAGGTCGCCAACCTGCGGGCCGGGGTCGACCCGAGGGTCGCTGTCTGCCAGGTCGACGGTCGTCGGTGGTCCACGATCGAGGGCACCGCGGAGGTCCGCGACGACGCCGACTCCGTCGCCGAGGCCGTACGCCGCTACGCCGGCCGCTACCGCCAGCCCCGGGAGAACCCCGACCGCGTGGCGCTGCGGATCGAGGTGACCTCGGTCATCGGCAACGTGTGACGGCCGTAACGTCCAGTCCCCTCCGGCGTTCTTCCTGGTGAGTCCCTCGACCCCAGGAGTCCCATGCGCCGCCGTCTGCTCGCCGTGTCCGTCACCGCCGCCTCGGTCCTGACCGCCGGCCTGGTCTCCGCGCCCAGCTCGTCGGCCACGGGCGGCCTCGACTACGTCGCGATGGGCGACTCGTACAGCGCCGCCTCCGGCGTGCTGCCCCTGGACCCCACGGCGCCGCCGTCCTGCCTGCGCTCCACCCGCAACTACCCGCACGTCATCGCCGCCCGCACCGGCGCGAAGCTGACCGACGTCACCTGCGGGGCCGCGGAGACCAAGGACTACCGGGAGTCGCAGTCACCCGGCGTCGCCCCACAGCTCGACGCCCTCGGCAGGCGCACCAAGCTGGTCACGATGACCATCGGCGGCAACGACAGCGGCGTCTTCATCGGCGCGATCACCAAGTGCGGGGTGGCCGGCGCCAGCACGGCCGGCACGGGCAGCCCGTGCCAGGACACCTACGGCAGCTCTTTCGAGGACACGATCCGCTCCACGACGTACCCCTCCCTGGTCAAGGCGCTGCGCGACGTGCACGCCCAGGCGCCGAACGCCACGGTCTCGATCCTCGACTACCCCTGGATCGTGCCCACGAGCGGTCGCTGCTTCCCGCAGCTGCCGATCGCCGACGGCGACGTGCCCTACCTGCGCTCGCTGCAGACGACGCTGAACGACGCCGTGCGCCGGGCCGCGGCCGCCACCGGCACGCGCTACGTCACCTTCGCCAAGGTCTCGAACGGCCACGACGCCTGCAAGCCGCTCGGCATCCGCTGGATCGAGCCGGTCGTGGGCACCACCAACCCGGTGATCGTGCACCCCAACGCCCTGGGCGAGTCGAAGATGGCCGAGCAGACGATCAAGGTGCTCGGCCTGCGCTGAGTCAGCGCTGGAGCCGCCCGTCCTCCACCTGGTCGATGACGGCCTCGGCCGCACGGGCGCCCGAGACCAGGGCGCCCTGGATCGAGCTGGTGGTGCGGTGGTCGCCGGCGACGAAGACGTCGCCATCGGTCGCCGGCACCCGCACCGGGCGGCTGAACGGGTGCGGCGCCGGCATGCCGGGCAGGGCGTGCGGCAGGTCGTAGGTCGCCACGACGTCCCAGCTGTCCGTGCCGGTGCCGTGCAGCCGCGAGAGCACCCGGCGCACCTCGGCGCCGTCGGGGTCGACCCCGTGCGGGTGCACCAGCGAGGTGGAGACCAGCACGCGACCGCGTGGGGCGTACTCCGGCGCCGCGCGGCTGATCGCGATCGTGTTGGCCACCGGGGACTCGTCGGCGTCCATCAGCAGCATCGAGGACGCCGTGGGGAACTCCGGCGCCGAGTGGTAGACCGTGGTCACGCCGCGGGCCGGCGGCGTGCGCAGGCCGGCGACCAGGCCGCCGCCGTCCCAGGCGTCGGTGGCGACCACGACGGCGCGGGCGTGCAGGGTGCCTCCCTCGGTCTCGACCCGGGTCGCGGAGACCGAGCGGGCGGCCGTGCCCAGCCGGAGCACGCCGGGCGGCAGGTGGGCGGCCAGCTGCTCGGGCAGCGCCTGCATGCCGCCCGACGGCACCGTGGAGGCGCCGACCACGAACATCTTCATCATCAGGTCGGTGAACCGGCGGCTCGTGGTCATCTCGCGCTCGAGCAGGACCCCGGAGAAGAACGTGCGCAGCACCCGCTCGGCCACCGCGTCGGGCACGTGCGCGCCCGCCCAGGCCTCGGCCGAGGAGACGTCGTCGCGCCGCAGGAGCCGTGAGACGGGCAGCGCGAGGCACGCGCCGGCGTACGCCGCGAGGGCGGTCTTGCCGCGCAGGCCGCCGACCGGCAGCCCCAGGGCGCCCTTGAGCGTCGAGGGCCGCTGCAGCGGGTTGCCGAGGACGTGGCGGTGACCGTCGAGGTGCAGCGCGACGGCCGGGTCGAAGGGGCGCAGGTCGAGGGCGTCCAGGTCGACGCGACCCTTCAGCGCGGGGTAGCCGGTGTTGAGCACCTGGAAGCCGCGGTCGAGGGTGTAGCCGTCGACGTGGTCGGTGCGGACCCGCCCGCCGACCGCGTCGCCGGCCTCCAGGACCACGACGTCGAACGCCTCCAGCTGGCGGGCGCAGGCCAGGCCGGCGAGCCCGGCCCCCACCACCACGACGTCGTGCGTCTCGTGCGCCACAGAGCCTCCTCGGACCATCGGGGCCGGTGCTCCGGGCCGTCGGGCACGACCCTAGCCAGGGGTTGTTCGCTCACGGCGGACGCGTGTGGGGGAACACCGCTTCGAAGATCGAAGTTGAGCCCAACAGACTCAAGAGAAGAGGACCCCCTCATGACCGACGTGCTGACCCTTCCGCTGCTCTCCCTGCCCGACCTGGTCGTGCTGCCCGGCATGGTGGTGCCGGTCCAGCTCGACGCCGACAGCCGCCCGGTCGTCGACGCGGCCCGGGCCGCCGCCACCGGCGACGAGCCGGCGACGCTGCTGCTGGCCCCCCGGCTGGCGGACCGCTACCCGACGTACGGCGTCGTGGCGACCGTCGAGCAGATCGGCCGGCTGCCCGGCGGTGAGCCCGCGGCGGTGCTGCGGGCCGGACGCCGGGCACGCATCGGCTCGGGCGTCCCCGGCACCGGCGCGGCCCTCTGGGTCGAGGCCGAGCCCGTCGAGGACGGCGAGGTGACCGACGCGGTGCACCGCACGGCCGAGGACTACCGCAAGGTGGTGATCGCGATCCTGCAGCGCCGCAACGCCTGGCAGGTGATCGACAACGTGCAGCGGATCACCGACCCCTCCGAGCTGGCCGACCTCGCCGGGTGGGCGCCGTACCTCACCGACGAGCAGAAGCGCGACCTGCTGGAGACCCCCGACGTCGCCGAGCGGCTAAACCGCGTGCTGACCTGGGCGCGCGACCACTTCGCCGAGCTCGAGGTGACCGAGAAGATCAGCGACGACGTCCGCGAGGGCATGGACAAGCGCCAGCGCGAGTTCCTGCTGCGCGAGCAGCTGGCCGCGATCCGCAAGGAGCTCGGCGAGGACGAGCCCGAGGGCGCGGAGGACTACCGCACCCGGGTCGAGGCCGCCGACCTTCCGGACAAGGTCCGCGAGGCCGCCCTGCGCGAGGTCGGCAAGCTCGAGCGCGCCAGCGACCAGGGCCCCGAGGCCGGGATGCTGCGCACCTGGCTGGACGCCGTGCTGGAGCTGCCGTGGTCGGTGCGCACCGTGGACTCCACCGACGTCGTCGCGGCCCGCGCCGTGCTCGACGCCGACCACCACGGGCTGGAGGACGTCAAGGACCGGATCACCGAGCACCTCGCCGTGCGCGCCCGTCGCGCCGAGCGCGGCCTCGAGGTCGTCGGCGGTCGTGGCTCGGGTGCCGTGCTGGCGCTGGTGGGCCCTCCCGGCGTCGGCAAGACGTCGCTGGGGGAGTCGGTCGCCCGCACCCTGGGCCGGAAGTTCGTCCGCGTCGCCCTCGGGGGCGTCCGCGACGAGGCCGAGATCCGCGGCCACCGCCGCACCTACGTCGGCGCGCTGCCCGGCCGGCTCGTGCGGGCCATCACCGAGGCCGGCTCGATGAACCCGGTCGTGCTGCTCGACGAGATCGACAAGGTCGGCTCCGACTACCGCGGGGACCCGTCGGCGGCACTGCTCGAGGTGCTCGACCCCGCGCAGAACCACACCTTCCGCGACCACTACCTCGAGGTCGACCTCGACCTGTCGGACGTGCTCTTCCTGGCCACGGCCAACGTGCTCGACTCGATCCCCGACGCCCTGCTCGACCGGATGGAGGTGGTCACCCTCGACGGCTACACCGAGGACGACAAGGTCGCGATCGCACGCACCCACCTGCTCGGCCGCCAGCTCGAGCGGGCGGCGCTGACCGAGGACGAGGTGACCATCTCCGACGGGGCGCTACGCCTCGTCGCCGGCCAGCACACCCGGGAGGCCGGCGTGCGCCAGCTGGAGCGGGCGCTGGCCAAGGTCCTGCGCAAGGTGGCCACCCGCCTCGCCGCGCCCGACGTGACCCGGGTCGAGGTGACCGAGGAGAACCTGCACGAGCTGCTGGGCCGGCCGCGGTTCACCCCCGAGGCGCCGGAGCGCACGGCGGTCCCGGGCGTCGCCACGGGTCTGGCCGTCACCGGGGCGGGCGGTGACGTGCTCTTCATCGAGGCCACCGCCTTCGGCGCCTCCGGGGAGGGGGAGCGCGGCCTGCACCTGACCGGCCAGCTCGGCGAGGTGATGAAGGAGTCGGCGCAGATCGCGCTGTCCTACCTGCGCTCGCACGGCGCGGAGCACGGCATCGACGCCACGGCGCTCGACCGGGCCCTGCACCTGCACGTGCCGGCCGGGGCCGTGCCCAAGGACGGGCCCTCCGCGGGCGTGACCATGGTGACCGCGCTGTCGTCGCTGGCCAGCGGTCGACCGGTGCGCAGCGACGTGGCGATGACCGGCGAGGTCACCCTGAACGGTCGGGTGCTGCCGATCGGCGGTGTGAAGCAGAAGCTGCTGGCCGCGCAGCGGGCCGGCATGACCACCGTGTTCATCCCGAAGCGCAACGAGCCCGACCTCGACGACGTGCCCGCCGAGGTGCTCGAGGCGCTCGACGTGCGGCCGGTCAGCGACGTCGGCGAGATCCTCGCGCTGGCGCTCGAGCCGGCGGCCGCGCTCGGGTCGGCTGCCGCGGCCTAGGGTCCTGCTCCCTCGTCCGGCCCGCCCGTGAGCTCCCCGCTCCGGGCGGGCCGTCGGCGTCCCGTGATAGGCAACAGGGGTGACTGACTCGGCGACCTCCTCACCCGACCCGACCCCGTTCCACGACCTCGACGCCTACCTGGCGCTGCCCCGCGGCTCCGGTCTGGTGCTCTCGCCCGACGGCACCCGGCTGGTGACCTCGGTGCAGACCCTGAACCCGAAGGCGAACGGCTTCGTCAACGCGTTGTGGGAGGTCGACCCGACCGGTGAGCGGCCCGCGCACCGGCTCACCCGCAGCGCCAAGGGCGAGTCCGGGGCGGCCTTCCTGCCCGACGGGTCGCTGCTGTTCACCTCCGCCCGGCCCGACCCCGAGGCGTCCGGCGACGACCACGACGCGTCGGCCGTGCTCTGGATGCTGCCGGCCGGCGGGGGAGAGGCGCGCGTCGTCGGCTCCCGTCCCGGCGGCATCGACGACGTCCGCGTCGCGCGACGGGCCGGCACCGTGGTGCTGGCCTCGCCCACCTTCCCCTCCTCGACCGACGAGGCCTCCGAGGCCGAGACCCGCAAGCAGCGCAAGGAGCGCAAGGTCGCGGCGATCCTGCACGACAGCGCGCCGGTGCGGTTCTGGGACCACGACCTCGGCCCCGACCGCCCGCGCCTGTTCGCCGGCACCCTGGGGTCGGGGTCGGGGTCGGACTCGGGCTCGGAGCCGCGCCTCGAGCTGACCGACCTGACCCCCCAGCCCGGCCGGGCGCTGGAGAGCGTCTCCGACGGCGGCTTCGACGTCAGCCCCGACGGCTCCCGGGTGGTCACCGCCTGGTCGGTGCCCGAGCGGGGCGGCTTCCGCTCCACCGTGGTGGTGATCGACCTGGCGACCGGCGAGCGGCGCACGCTCCTCGACGACCCCGAGGTCGAGTTCTTCGCCCCGCAGTTCAGCCCCGACGGCACCCGGGTCGCGGTCCTCACCGAGCGCCGCTCCACGCCGTACCAGCCCGGTGACGTGCGCCTGGCCGTGCTCGACCTCGAGGACGTGTCGCTGCGCGACCTCAACGGCGACTGGGACCACTGGCCCTCGGGGTTCGCCTGGACCCCCGACGGCACCGCCCTGGTCGTCACCGCCGACGAGGACGGCCGCTCGCCGGTCTTCCGCGTCGACGTCGAGACGGCCGCCTTCACCCGGCTGACGAACGACCCCTTCGCCTACTCCTCGGTGCAGGTCTCGCCCGACGGCGGCACCGTCTTCGCGATGCGCACGTCGTACGCCGAGCCGTCGCGCCCGGTGCGGCTCGACGCGACCACGCCCGACCAGCGGTCGGAGCCGCTCGCCGGTCCGGCCGCGCCGCCGACGCTCCCCGGTCGCCTCGAGGACGTCGAGACCACCGCCGCCGACGGCACCCGGGTGCGTTCGTGGCTGTGCCTGCCCGAGGGAGCCTCGGCCGAGGATCCGGCCCCCCTGCTGCTGTGGATCCACGGCGGGCCGCTCGGGTCGTGGAACGCCTGGTCGTGGCGCTGGAACCCGTGGATCGCGGTCGCCCGCGGCTACGCCGTCCTGCTGCCCGACCCCGCCCTGTCGACCGGCTACGGCCTGGACTTCATCGCCCGCGGCTGGGGCGCCTGGGGCAAGGCGCCGTTCACCGACCTGATGGCCGCCACCGACGCGGCGGTCGCCCGGCCCGACATCGACGAGACCCGCACGGGCGCCATGGGTGGGTCCTTCGGCGGCTACATGGCGAACTGGGTGGCCGGGCACACCGACCGCTTCCGGGCGATCGTGACCCACGCGAGCCTGTGGGCGCTCGACCAGTTCGGGCCGACCACCGACGCGCCGTGGTACTGGCAGCGCGAGATGACCCCCGAGATGGCCGACGAGAACTCACCCCACCGGTTCGTCGACGAGATCGTCACCCCGATGCTGGTCATCCACGGGGACCGCGACTACCGGGTGCCGATCGGGGAGGGCCTGCGCCTGTGGGCCGAGCTGGCCGCCCGCGCCGAGGCCGACGACGGCGAGATGCAGCACCGGTTCCTCTACTTCCCCGACGAGAACCACTGGGTGCTGACCCCGCAGCACAGCAAGCTGTGGAACGAGACGGTGCTGGCCTTCGCCGACCAGCACGTGCTCGGTCGGGAGTGGAAGGCCCCCGACCTGCTCGGGTGAGGCCGCGCCGCGGACCCTAGGCTCGGGGTCATGATCGACCTCCGCTCCGACACCGTCACCCGCCCCACCGAGGAGATGCGCCTGGCGATGGCGCGGGCCGAGGTCGGCGACGACGTCTACGACGAGGACCCGACCGTGCAGGCGCTCCAGGAGCGCGTGGCGGACCTGTTCGGGTTCGAGGCGGCCCTGTTCACCCCGACCGGCTCGATGGCCAACGTGCTGGCGGTGGCCGCGCTGGTGCGTCCCGGCCAGGAGGTCCTGTGCGAGTCGCGGGCGCACATCGTGCGGGCCGAGCTCGGCGCCCACGGGGCGCTCACCGGGATCACCAGCCGCACCTGGGTCCAGGAGCGCGGGCAGCTCGACCTCGACGTGATCCGGTCGCTGCACGCGCCGGACATGGGGTCCTACTTCGTGCGCACGACCGCGATCTCGGTGGAGAACACCCACAACTTCGCCGGCGGGACCGTCGTACCCCTGGCGGACCTGGAGGGCCTGCGCGCGCTCGCCGACGACCTCGGCTGCGCCGTGCACGTCGACGGCGCACGCATCTGGAACGCCCACGTGGCGACCGGCACCGCGCTGGCGGCGTACGGCGCGACGGCGGACACCATGGCCGTCTGCTTCTCCAAGGGCCTCGGCGCCCCGGTCGGCTCCGCGATGCTCGGCACCGCCGCCCAGGTCGAGGAGGCCCGGGTGCTGCGCAAGCGGATGGGCGGGGGCATGCGTCAGGTCGGGGTGCTGGCCGCCGCGGCCGCCTGGGCCCTGGACCACCACGTCGAGCGCCTGGCCGAGGACCACGAGCACGCCCGCCTGCTGGCCGAGGCCTGCGGTGAGGACCCCGACCTGACCGAGACCAACATCGTGGTCGTCGAGGTGCCCGACGCCCCGGCCGTCGTCGCCGCCGCCCGCGAGCGCGGCGTCCTGGTCGGCGCCGTCGGCCCCACCCGCGTGCGCCTGCTCACCCACCTCGACGTGAGCGACGCCGACGTGGCGGAGGCCGCCAGGGTGCTGGGAGAGCTGGTGACGGCAGCGCGCTTGTAAATCGGGGTTATGGACGCTCCACCAGGCCCGCGCCGGGCCTGGACCGTCCACGACCCTCGCCAAGCCGGTGTGACCGTACGCCGGCCTCAGACCACCGTCGTGCGGCCGACCATCGGGGGCAGCTGGCGCACGGCCTGGGCCAGGGCGCGCAGCTCCGCACCGAACAGCGCCTGCGGGCCGTCGCACAGCGCGTGCTCGGGGTCGGGGTGGACGTCGACGATGACGCCGTCGGCACCGACGGCGATCGCGGCCCGGGAGAGCGGGACGACGAGGTCGCGGCGGCCGCCCGCGTGCGAGGGGTCCACGATGATCGGCAGGTGGCTGGTCGCCTGCACCACGGGCACCGCCGAGATGTCGAGGGTGTTGCGGGTGCTGGGCTCGAAGGTGCGGATGCCGCGCTCGCAGAGCACGACGTCGAGGTTGCCCCGCTGGGCGACGTACTCCGCGGCCATCAGCCACTCCTCGATCGTCGAGGTCATGCCGCGCTTGAGCAGCACCGGCTTGCCGGCGTCGCCGACGGCCTGCAGGAGCCCGAAGTTGGCCATGTTGCGGGTGCCGATCTGCAGCATGTCGGCGTGCTCGGCGACGACCGCGACGTCGCGCGCGTCGACCACCTCGGTGACGATCGGCAGCCCGGTGACCTCGCGGACGTCGGAGAGGATCTCCAGGCCCTTCACGCCCAGGCCCTGGAAGGCGTACGGCGAGGTGCGCGGCTTGTAGGCCCCGCCCCGCAGCAGGGTGGCGCCGGCGGCCTTGGCCATCTCGGCGGCCTCGAGGGTCTGCTGGGCGGTCTCGACGGCGCAGGGCCCGGCGATGAAGGTGAAGGTGTCGGGGCCGATCGGCACCTGGCGACCCTGCGGGCCGACGTGGACGGTCGTGCGGTCGGGGTGGTGCACGCGGCTGACCAGCTTGTAGGGGTCGGAGATCCGGTAGACGTCCTGGACCCCCGCCATGCTGCGGAGGTTGAGACCGTGGAAGGACTCGACGTCGCCGACCAGGCCGATGATGGTGCGGACCACGCCCCGGCTCACGAACGCCTGCCCACCGGTCTCCTCGACGCGCGCGGTGACGTGCGCGATCTGCTCCTCGGTGGCGCCCGGTGCCATGACTACGACCATGCTCCGAGGGTAGGCCGAGGCGTCCGGTGCGCGAGACGGCGATCCACGATGTGGAACCCGTCACACGACGAGGTGCGGCACCTCGCCCTCGACGTGGCGTCGCGGCACCAGCTCGACGATCAGCATCGCCGTCAGCACCAGGCCGCCGCCGAGCAGCATCCTCAGCGTCGCGTCCTCGCCGCCGAGCAGCACCGCGAAGACCGCCGCGAAGACCGGCTCCATGCTCATGATCAGCGCGCTGCGGGTCGGGGGCAGGTGGGCCTGCGCCCAGGTCTGGCCGAACAGCGCGAGCGCGCCGGCGACGAGCGCCATGTAGACGACCGAGGTCCAGTCGGCGCCGCCCGAGGGCAGGGTGATCCCGCCCGGGAGCGCCGCGATCGTGCAGACGACCGCGATCACCACGCACTGCACGATCGACAGGCCCAGCGCGTCGGCCGGGCTCGACCACGCGCCCAGGCCCACGATGTGCAGCGCGTAGACGACGGCCGAGAGCAGGGTGAGCGCCGCGCCGTACCCGAGCCCGGACCCGACGTCGCCCAGGGTGAGGACGCCGAGGCCGGTGACCGCGATCGCCACGGCCGTCCAGGTCATCGCGCCGATGCGGGTGTGGAGCAGGAGCGCGGCCAGCAGCGGGGTGGCCACGACGTACATCCCGGTGATGAAGCCCGAGACGCTCGCCGGGGTCTGCGCCAGGCCGGCCGTCTGCAGCAGCTGCGCGCCGGCGTACAGGCCCCCGAGGACGACGGCCTGCCGCCTGGCCTCCGGCGAGAGTCGGCCGACGGCGCGCGGGGCGACCGCGAGCATGGCGATCGAGGCGATGGTGAACCGCACGGCCAGGAAGTCCGGCACCGGCACCCGGTCGAGCAGGTCGTGGATCAGGAAGAACGTCGAGCCCCACGCCGCGGTGATCGCCAGCAGCGCCGCCGTGGCGCCGACGGACGCCCGCGTGCCGGGGTGGGTCTCGGGCATCGACCTAGACGGGGCTGCCGGTGCGGACGAGGCGGCGTTCGTGGGCGCGCACCGAGAGGACGTACTGCTGGGTGTCGCGGAAGTAGCCGTGCTCGCGGACCGCGCCGAGGCCCTGGTAGTACGCCGCGATCGCGTTGTCGTCCTTGCGGGTCCAGGAGCGCAGCACGCGCAGCGTCAGGACACCTGCCCGGATGTTGTCGTGGGTGTCGCGCAGGCGGAGCTTGCGGCCGGCGTACCACCGCATCCAGCGGCCGGTGTCGGGCATCACCTGCATCACGCCGAGGGCGCCCGCGCTGGAGACGCGCCGCTGCTGCCAGCCCGACTCCTGCCAGGCGACCGCGAGCGCGAGCTCCGGGGGCACGCCGTAGTGCCGGGCCATCCGCACGACCAGCCGCCGGACCTGGGTGCGGGACAGGTCGGCGTGGCTCCAGCCGCGTGGGGGCGTGCTGCTGTGGATCAGCACCGGGCGGTGGGTCCTGCGGTGGGCGGCGCGGGCCTTCTGCGCGCGGGCCTGGTGGGTGCTGCCGGCACGGAGCGGGGGCAGGCCGCGGGCGCGGCGGAAGGCGGAGACGACGACGGGGATCCGCAGCACCTGGCCACGGTGGATCGCCGCGGTCGGGCCCAGCCGGTTCAGGCGCACGAGCTCGGCGGTCCAGGCGTGGTAGCGCACCGCGAGCCGGCTGGCGCTGTCACCGGGCCGCACCTCGTGGCGCACGATCGTGCGGTCGGGGTGGCCCGGCCAGATCGTGGCGTCGGCCGTCGCGGGCACCAGGGCGAGACCGGTCGCGGCGGCGGTGGCCGAGGCGAGGAGCACCCCCCACCGGGTCGTGCAGCGTCGGGTCGTCCATCGTCGGGTCGTACGGCGGTCGGACACGGGTTCCTCCGTCTGCGGGCGGGCCGACGCTGTCCCCCCACCGAGACTCGGTGCTCCACAGCGCGACGATCATCGACGTTACCAGTGGGGCTGGTGTGACTGGGGTGACGCGAGAGGTCGGCGTGTCAGACCACGCGCACGATCACCGTGCTGCCCTTGGGGGCCGAGGAGCCGGCTCCGGGGCTGCTGGAGGCGACGAACTGCACGCCGATGTAGATGCTGGCTCGGCGTACCTCCACCTGGAAGCCGGCGGCCTCGAGCCGCTCGGTCGCAGCCGCAAGGCCCATGCCCACGACCCGGGGGACCTCGACCATGACCGGACCCTTGGAGACCACCAGCTTGACGGTGTCACCCTTCTGGCCGGTGCCGGTGCGGGGGGTCTGGGAGACCACGTCGCCCTCGTCGACGGTGTCGCTGTTGACCTCGTCGGTCTCGACCTCGAAGCCGAGCCTGGTCAACGAGGCCTCGGCGCGGTCGGCGGGCTTGCCGCTGTAGTCCGGGACCTTGATCGGGCGCGGACCCCGGCTGAGCACCACGTCGACGGCGGTGCCGCGCGGCAGGGCCGAGCCGACCTTCGGGTCGGTGGCGATGACCCGGCCCTCGGCCACGCGCTCGGAGTAGCGGCGCACGGGATCGCCGTAGCCCAGCTTGGCGTCGGCCAGCGCCTGCTGGGCCTCGTCGAGGGTCTTGCCGCCCAGGGCCGGGACCTGGTGGCGCTCCGGGCCTCGGGAGACGACCGCCTCGACGGTGCCGTCCTTGAGCACCCGGCCGCCCGGGTCGGGCGAGGTGGAGACGACCGAGCCCTTGGCGACGGTCTCGGAGTAGGCCTGCCGGGCGACCTCGAGGTCGAGCCCGGCGCCGGCCAGCTTGGTCTTCGCGGCCGCGGCGCTGAGGTTCAGCACGCCGGGCGTGGTGGTGTAGCGGGCGACGCCGAACCACCAGCCGCCGATCCCCACGAGCAGCGCCAGCACCAGGACGAGGACCAGCAGCGCCGGGCCCCGGCGCGACCGGCGGGGTCGCGGGCCGGGGGCGGGACGGGCCACGGGCTCGGCCGGGCGGCGCGGCGGCAGGATCGGGACGTCGCGCTCCTGGTCGTAGACGTCGTGCAGGTCGTCGTCGTAGCGCCGGTCGTGGGCCCGGTCGTGGGCCCGGTCGGCGTCCTCGAGCTCGGCGTCGCGCTCCTGGGCGACCTCCTCGGGGGCCAGGATCTGCGAGGGCAGCTCGCCGGTGGGGGCGTGCCCGAGACCGATGGCGCCGGTCGGGGTGAGGTCCGCCATCAGCTCGGCGTCGTGGCTGAGCCCGTGGTCGAGGGCGTTGCGCACGCGCCGGGCCTGGTGGAGCAGCACCCCGGCGTCGGCGGGGCGCAGCGCGGGGTCGCGGGAGGTGGCGCGGGCGACGAGCGCGTCGACGTACGGCGGGATGCCGGGGGTGCGCAGCGACGGGGCGGGGACGTCCTCGTGGACGTGCTTCCAGGCGACCTGGAGCGGGGTGTCGGCCTGGTGCGGCTTGTGGCCGGTGAGCATCTCGTAGATCAGCACGCCGGCGGCGTACACGTCGGCCCGGGCGTCGGCCTTGCCGTCGACGACGAGCTCGGGGGAGAGGTAGGACACGGTGCCGATCAGGACCCCGCCCGTCGCGGTGTGCTGGGTCTCGGCGTTGATGGCGCGCGAGAGCCCGAAGTCGGCGACCTTGACCCGGCCGTCGTCGGCGAGGAGGACGTTCTCCGGTTTGACGTCGCGGTGCAGGATGCCGGCCTGGTGCGCGGCCCCGAGCGCGGCGAGCACCGGCTCGATGACGGCCAGCGCACGCGCCGGCGACATCGGCGCCTCCTTGCGGATCAGGTCGCGCATGGTCAGGCCGGGGACGTACTCCATCACCAGGAACAGGGTGCCGTCGTCGTCACCGGTGTCGAAGACCGAGACCACGTTGTGGTGCGACAGGCGGGCCGCCGAGCGGGCCTCGCGCTGGAACCGGCGTACGAACTCCTCGTCGTCGGCCAGGCCCTCGTGCATCACCTTGACGGCCACGGTGCGGTCCAGCCGCAGGTCGGTGGCCTCGTAGACGGTCGCCATGCCGCCCCGCGCGATCGCGGGGCCGACGCGGTAGCGACCGTCGAGGACGCGCCCGACGAGGGCATCGGCGGTGCGGTTCACTCACTCCTCCAGGCGCCGGGGCGGGGAAGGGACCCGACTGACCAGCGAGTTTAGGCGCAAGTGGGCGCCAGACCCGGGACGTGGCGCGGCCCGGTCGGGCGTGGTGGGAGCATGGGGCCGTGAGTGAGAACACCCTGGGCACCCTGATCACCGACTGGCTGGACTGGAAGGGCGCGGCCGGAGCGCTCGACGTCAGCGTCAACAAGATCCGTCAGTACATCCGCGAGCACCACCTCGCCGCCGCCGTGCCCGTCGCCGGCGAGGGCCAACGGGTCCCCGCCGAGCTGATCCTCGACGGCGAGATCGTCAAGGGCGTCCCCGGCCTGCTGACGCTCTTCTCCGACGGCGGCTGGGACGACCGCGAGATCCTCGAGTGGCTCTTCACCCCCGACGAGACCCTCCCCGGCCGCCCGATCGACGCCCTCCGGGAGAACCGGGGCTCGGAGGTCAAGCGACGCGCGCAGGCGATCGCGCTCTAGCCCGACGCCTCAGACCCGACGCCTCAGACCGGACGCCTCAGACCGGGCGCCTCAGACCGTGCGCTGCGTCGCCTGGGCGGCGAGCGTGGCCAGCACGTCGCGCGCCGACTCGGTGATGTCGGCACGGGCGAGGGCGGCCAGGGAGCGCTCGGTGAGCTCGCTGATCACCATCTCGACCTGTTCGCGGGCACCGGACTCCGCGACCAGGCGCTGGAGCCGGCCGACCTCCTCGTGGCTCAGCGGCGTGCCGAGGCCGGCGTCGAGCACCCGTGCCTCGCGCTCCGGCAGCGCGTCGAGGGCGAGCGCCACCAGCACCGTGCGCTTGCCCTCGACGAGGTCGTCGCCGGCGGGCTTGCCGGTGACCGCCGGGTCGCCGAAGACGCCGAGCAGGTCGTCGCGCAGCTGGAAGGCCTCCCCGAGCGGCAGGCCGAACCGGGTCAGCTCCGCGATCGTCTCGGGGCCGGCCCCGCCGAGGGCGGCGCCGATGTGCAGGGGCCGCTCGATGCTGTACTTCGCCGACTTGTAGCGCAGCACCGTCATCGCGGTCTCGACGTCGGCCGCACCACGGGCCTGCGCGGAGACGTCGAGGAACTGGCCCGCGACCACCTCGGTGCGGGTCAGGTCGAAGTAGCCGAGCGCGTCGAGGACCCGGTCGGCCGGGAGGCCGCAGGTGCGCAGCAGCTCGTCGGACCAGCTCAGGAGCAGGTCGCCGAGCAGGATCGCGGCGGACGCGCCGTACTGCGCGGGATCGGCGGCCCAGCCCTGCTCGCGGTGCAGCTGCTCGAAGGCCCGGTGGGTGGCCGGGCGGCCACGGCGTACGTCGGAGGCGTCCATGTAGTCGTCGTGCACCAGGGCGCTGGCGTGCAGCAGCTCCAGCGCGGCGCACGCGCGCAGCAGCGAGCCGCGGTCGGTGCCGGTCGCCACGGCCTGGTGGCCCCACCAGCAGAAGGCCGCCCGGAAGCGCTTCCCGCCGGAGACGCTGGTGCGGGCGTGCTCGACGAGACGGGCGGCATCGGGGCCGAGGTGCTCGAGCCAGGCGGCCTGCGCCGCGACGAAGTCCTGCAGCGTGGTCTCGACGTCGGAACGGAAGCCGGCGGCGTCCCACCCAGTGTGCTGCTCGGTCACCCGGCGAGCCTAGACCCGTACCCTGGGAGGCATGTCCGGGGGCAGAGACGACGACTCAGCGAGGATCGGCGACCTCCTCTCGGAGGGCGGCCGCTCGTTCTCCTTCGAGTTCTTCCCGCCCAAGGACGAGGCCGGCGAGGACGTGCTCTGGCGCTCGATCAGCGAGCTGGAGCCGCTGCGCCCCACGTTCGTGTCGGTGACCTACGGCGCCGGGGGCACCACCCGCGACCGCACCCTGGCGATCACCGCGCGGATCGCGCAGGAGACGACGCTGCTCCCGATGGCGCACCTGACCTGCGTGGGGCACACCACCGCCGAGCTGACCCGGATCCTGGACTCCCTCACCGCCTCGGGCGTGCGCAACGTCCTCGCCCTGCGCGGCGACCCGCCCGACGGTCCGGGCACGCCGTGGGTGAGCACCGAGGGCGGGGTCGAGTACGCCGCCGACCTGGTCGCGCTGATCCGCGCCGACCACGAGCTCTCGGTCGGGGTGGCGGCCTTCCCCGAGGGCCACCGCGACGCGGCCTCGCTCGACGACGACGTCGCGGTGCTGAAGGCCAAGCAGGACGCCGGGGCGGAGTTCGCGGTCACCGAGATGGTGCTCCGGACCTCCGACTACACCGGGCTCGTCGAGCGCGCCGCCGCCGCCGGGGTCACGTTCCCGATCATCCCCGGCATCATGCCGATCCTGGGGATCGGCTCGATGACCAAGATGGTGGAGCTCTCCGGGCGGGAGATGCCCGACGAGGTGCTGGCGCGGATCATGCCGCACGAGGGCGACCCCGCCGCCGTGCGCGCCGAGGGCATGGCGCTGGCCACCGAGCTGTGCGACCACCTGCTCGCCTCGGGCGCGCCGGGGCTGCACTTCTACACGCTCAACCGCTCCAAGGCGACGCGCGAGATCTGGTCGGCGCTGTCGCTCCCGGCCTGAGGCCCTCCCGGCCCGAGGTGCCCCGGGGTGCGCGGTCCGACGTGCCTCCCGCTCAGCCGGCGGGGCCGACGACCTGGGCCACCAGGGAGGCCGAGAGCCCGACCGAGGGCAGGCCCGCGCCCGGGGTGGCGTGGGCGCCGGCGAGGTAGACGCCGGGCACCGGGGTGCGGGGACCCAGCCGGCGCCGCACCGTCGCGCGGCCCTGCCACAGCACGCCGTACGGCGACCCGCCCCAGGCCCGCACGAGGTCGAGCGGGCTGCGGTCCACCCGGACCTCGACCTGGTCGCGCACCCGGAGACCGGCCCGCTGGACGGCGGTGACGACGTCCTCGGCGATCCGGCCCCGCGCCAGGATCGTCCAGGCGTGGGCGCCCTCGGGGGCCTGGCCGCCGGTGCGGACCACGAGCAGGGGGTCGCCGTGCAGCACGGTCTCGTGGGGCAGGTCCGGGACCGGCCCGCGCAGGCCGACGTGGCAGATGACCGGCGGCATCGCGGGGGTGGTGCGCTCGACGTGGCGGGCCAGGACGGGCAGGCGCCGCGGGTCGACGGCGACCACGACCAGGTCGGCGTCGACGTCGCCCTGCGGGGTGTGCACGCCGACCACCCGCCCCCCGGACACGGCGAGGTCGCCCACGGGGGTGCCGGTGAGCACGGTGACGCCGCGGGTGCGCAGCCGGCCGGTCAGGGTCTCGGCCAGCGACCCGAGGCCGCCCGGCACCGTCCAGGCGCCGAAGTTCTGCTCGACGTAGGTCCACATCCCGACCCACGCGGGCACGTTGCGCAGGTCGTGGCCCTCCATCACCGCGGCGTGGCCGGCCACCTCGCGGAGCCGCTCGTCCTTGAGGGAGCGCTGGACCAGCTTGCCCAGCGTCATCCGGGTCGACAGCAGGGCCTTGGCCTGGGCGCCGGCGTGGTCGGGGGAGAAGGGGCGCTCGAGGTAGTCGCGACGCAGCGCCTCCCAGTCGTCGCCGAAGGTGTCGACGTAGGCCGACCACTGGGCTCCCAGGCCCGGCCCGAGCGCCTCGAACGCGGCCATCTGGTCGCCGCGGCTGCCGCCGGGCAGGTCGATGCTGCTCTCGTCCTCGAACACGTGGCGGCGCACGGGCTGGACGGGCACCAGGTCGAGCTCGCGCTCGAGGGGTCGCCCCGACTTGCGGAACAGGTCGCGCAGCACCGCGGGCAGCAGGGTGTGGGAGGGGCCGGCGTCCCAGCGGTAGCCGTCGCGCTCCACGTGGCCGATCGCCCCGCCGACGCGGTCCGAGCCCTCCAGGACTGTGACCTCGTGCCCGAGCTTGGCCAGCCGGGCGGCGCTGGCCAGCCCGCCGTACCCGCCGCCGACGATCACCACCCGTGCCATGGCGGTCACCCTAGGTGGTCGGGCGGACAGGCCTCACTCCACGTCGAGGATCGCGGCGCCGGTGAGCCGCTGCAGCTCCTCGAAGGTGCTGCTGAAGACCGCGGCGGGGTGCCCGGCCGCCGCCCAGACGGTCTCGTGGCGCTGCAACCAGGGGTCCAGGAAGGTGCGCACGGGCGCGGGGTGGTCGAAGGGGGAGACCCCGCCGATCACCTGGCCGGTGTGGTGCCGCACGAAGTCCGGCGTGGCGCGGAACAGCGCCGGCACCCCGATCTCGGCGGCGACCTTGGCGGTGTCGACGCGGTGGGCGCCGCTGGTGAGCAGCAGCAACGGCTCGTCGGGGGTGTCGGGAGCGCGAGGGTCGGGCGCCGGCACCCGGAACAGCAGGCTGTTGGCGATCGCGCCGACCTCGCAGCCGAGGGCCTCGGCGGCGAGCTGGGCGGTGTGCACCGAGTCGGGCAGGACCACCACCCGGCCGGTGCCGCCGCGGGCGGCGAGCTCGGCGCGGAAACGGGTGATCGAGGCGTGCTCGGAGGGCGTGCTCATGGGCACCCACGGTAGTCGTCCAGGGCCGGCAGATCCGGTCTTGACGTCCTGTCGGAGGGGAGGTGTACCTTGAGGTTGTTCGAACACGTGTTCGATCGACTGTCCCGGTGGGGGATGACCTCGACCCCCATCCTCCACCGGGGCACTGACAGCGGGTCGAGACGGCTGCAGAGACATCAGGAGGAGCAGGGATGCGGCGCTACGACGATCCGGTGGAGGTGCGCAAGGGCGCAGACGAGGACCCCGACCAGTTCCTCTGGAGGGGCCGGCTGTGGCAGGTGCGCGAGGTGGTGGCGCACTGGGTGGAGACCGGCGCCTGGTGGGCCCGGCGGACGGCCGACGAGACCGGGGGGCAGGGCCCGCAGGGTCAGGCGACCGCGGTCCTCGACCACGACCTGCTGCGCGAGCGCGAGGTCTGGCGGGTGACGGCGGCCCGGGGCCGGGTCGCTGCGGTCTCCTCGCCCGAGCACGATCCCGGCTACGGCATCTTCGACCTGGTCTTCAGCTGGTCCGAGGGCAGCTGGCAGCTCGTCCGGGCGATGGACTGAGGGGGCGGCGATGACCCTCATGGCACCTTCGTTCCTGCCGGCCGCGACCCACTCCTACCTCGAGCGGGCGGCGGAGTCCCTGCGGGAGGCGATCACCTCCTCGAGCGTGACCGAGCGCTACGCCTACGCCCACGTCTCCGCGCTGCGGTCCACCGCGGCCCTGCTGGCCGCCCGGGCCCGGCCGGTGAGCGCGCCGCGGCGCGGACGCCAGAAGAACGCCTGGGTGCTGCTCACCGAGGTGGCGCCCGAGTTCACCGAGTGGGCGACCTTCTTCGCCTCCGGCGCGGCCAAGCGGGCGGCGGCCGAGTCCGGCTCGCGGCGCTCGGTCACCGAGCGCGAGGCCGACGACCTCGTCCGCGACGCCGACCGGTTCCTGGCCCTGGTGGAGACCTCGCTGGGTCTCACCGAGCACGCCCCGATCCGTGTGGCCTGAGCGCAGCCGTGTCCGACCCCTTCGTGCACCTGCACGTCGCCTCCGGCTACTCGCTGCAGCACGGCGCCTCCCACCCGCACGTCCTCGTCGAGCGTGCGGCCGAGCAGGAGATGGACGCCCTCGCCCTCACCGACCGTGACGGCACCTACGGGGCGGTCCGCTTCGTCAAGGCCGCTGCCGCGGCGGGCATCCGGCCGATCCTCGGGGTCGACCTGGCGTTCGCGGTGGGCGAGGTGGCGGTCCCGGGAGCCGCGGCCCCGCGGCCGCAGGCCTCCAGCCGCCCGCGCACCCCGGTCCGGGGTGGCGCCTCCCGCGACGCCCGGCTGCCGCGGGTGACCTTCCTGGCCAGCGGACGCAGCGGGTGGGCCGCCCTGTGCCGCCTGGTCTCGGCGACCCACCAGGCCGGTGAGCGGGGCACCCCGGTCTGCAGCTCCGCGCTGGTGGCCGAGCACGTCGCCGGGCGTGACGTCCGGGTGCTGCTCGGGCCCTCCTCCGACCTCGGTCGGGCGGCCACCCTGCGCCGCGACGACCTCGGGGAGGCGGTGCTGCGCCACTGGCTGGACCTCGTCGGCCCCGACCAGCTGGTGGTCGAGGTGGTCTCGCACCGCCTGCCCGGGGCCGGCCCCGGCACGGCTCCGCACGCCGCCCGCATGGCCGGGGTGGCCTCCGCCCGCGCAGGTGGCCTCCCGCGGGTGCCGGTGGTGATCTCCAACGCGGTCCGCTACGCCGACCGGCTCGACGCCCCCACCACCGACGTCCTCGACGCCGCCCGCCGCCTGGTCCCGATGGACCTGCGCCACCTCGACCGGCGCAACGCCGAGGGCTTCTTGAAGTCCGGCAAGCAGATGCACGAGGTGGCCGAGGAGGTCAGCCGCTACGCCGGCCTCGGCGACCGGGGCGCCACCCGCCTGCTCGCCGCCACCCGCACCCTGGCCGACCAGTGCGTGCTCGACCCCGCCGGTGACCTCGGCCTCGGCGAGGTGCACTTCCCGGAGTTCGAGGTCACCGGGGCGCTGCGACCGGCGATCGAGCTCCGTGGCGAGGGCCCGGCCGACGCCGCCCTGCGCGCCCGGTGCGAGGCCGCGGTGGGGTGGCGGTTCGGCCAGGCGCCGCGCCAGCGGATCTGGAAGCGGCTCGACGACGAGCTGCAGACGATCGGGGTGCTCGGCTACGCGTCGTACTTCCTCACCGTCGGCGACGTCACCACGATGATCCGCGACCTCGGCATCCGCAGCGCGGCCCGCGGGTCGGGAGCGGGCAGCCTGGTCAACTACCTGCTCGGCATCTCCGGGGTCGACCCGATCCGCCACGGCCTGCTGATGGAGCGCTTCCTCTCCCCGCTGCGCCGGTCCCTGCCCGACATCGACCTCGACGTGGAGTCGGCGCGGCGGCTCGAGGTCTACGACGCGATCCTCGAGCGCTACGGCGCCGAGCGCTGCGCGACGGTCTCGATGATGGACACCTACAAGGTGCGCCACGCGATCCGCGACGTGGGAGCGGCGCTGGGCATGCCGATGGGCGAGGTCGACGCGATCGCCAAGGCCTTCCCGCACATCCGCGCCCGCGACGCCCGGATGGCCATGCGTGACCTGCCCGAGCTGCGGGCGACCGGCCTGGCCCGGGAGGCGGCGGCGGGGGAGTTCGGCAGCTTCGACCTGTTCTTCCGGTTGGTGGAGAGCCTCGACGGCCTGCCCCGCCACATCGCCATGCACCCGTGCGGGGTGCTGCTGTCGGACCGCACGCTGCTCGACCGCACCCCGGTGGAGCAGAGCTCCCTGGGCTACCCGATGAGCCAGTTCGACAAGGACGACGTCGAGGACCTCGGCCTGCTCAAGCTCGACGTCCTCGGCATCCGGATGCAGTCCTCGATGGCCCACGCGGTGGTCGAGATCGAGCGCACCGAGGGGCACCACGTCGACCTCGACGACGAGGTGCAGGTGCCCTTCGACGACTCCCGCACCTACGACATGATCTCGGCCGCGAAGACCCTCGGGGTCTTCCAGATCGAGTCGCCCGGCCAGCGCGAGCTGGTCGGCAAGTCCGGCATCGAGACCTTCGAGGACATCATCGCCGACATCTCGCTGTTCCGTCCCGGGCCGGTCAAGAGCGACATGATCACCCCCTACCTGGAGGTCAAGCAGGGCTGGAAGGAGGTCCGCTACCTCCACGAGGACCTGCGCCCGATCCTGGAGCGCACCCGCGGCGTGGTGGTCTACCACGAGCAGGTGATCGAGATGATCGCCGAGTTCGCCGGGGTGAGCTACGCCGAGGGCGACGAGCGGCGGCGTGCCCTGGGCGACACCGAGGGGATGACCGACACCCGGTCCTGGTTCTTCCCGCGGGCGCTGGGCCGCGGCTACCCGCTGCCGGTCGTGGAGCAGATCTGGAGCGTCATCGCCGCCTTCGCCTCGTTCGGCTTCTGCAAGGCCCACGCGGCCGCCTTCGCGCTGCCCACCTACCAGTCGGCCTGGCTCAAGGCGCACTACCCGGCCCACTTCATCTCCGGGCTGCTGACCCACGACCCGGGGATGTACCCCAAGCGCCTGATCCTCGACGACGCCCGCCACCTCGGCATCGAGATCCTCGGCCTCGACGTCAACGCCAGCCAGGAGACCTACGTCGTGGAGAAGCTCCCCGACGCGGTGCCCCTGCCCGAGCACGGCCGGGTCCTCGCCACCAGCGACCGCATCCGCCCGCGGGGCGGGATCTACCAGAAGCTGCCCCTGGCCAGGCCCGAGGCGTCTTCCGGCGGATCGGAGGAGCCCGCGTGGATGGGGCACGGGTGGGGCATCCGGATCGCGCTGGCCGAGGTCCGCGGCATCAACGACGGTGAGGTACGCCGGGTGGTCGCGGCGCGCGAGGGCGCGCCGTACGCCTCGCTCACCGACCTGTGGCAGCGCGCCCAGGTCTCCCGGCCGGTGCTCGAGCGGCTGGTGCAGGCGGGGGCCTTCGACTCCGTCTACGGCATCGGCGCCACCTCCGGCGCCGGACGGCGCCACCGGGTCACCCGGCGCGACCTGCTCCTGGAGATCAGCGACCTCGACCGGCTGCAGCGGGCGGCGGACCGCTCCAGCACCTGGAAGCGCGCCCGGGGCCGCACGAACGTCCCGGCGCGCACCGCGGTGCCGGGTGCCGCGCCCGGCGCGAGCGACCCCACCTCGGTGCAGCTCTCCCTCGACCTCGCCGAGCCCGGCACCCAGCAGGGCAGCGGGCTGCCGGAGATGACCGACGCCGACCGGGTGCGGGCCGAGCTCGACATCCTGGGTCTGGACGCCAGCCGTCACGTCGTCGACTTCCACCGGACCTTCCTCGACCAGCTCGGGGTGACCCGCTCGACCGGGCTGCTCGACGCCCGCAGCCGCTCGCAGCTGCTGGTGGCCGGGGTCAAGGTGGCCACCCAGACGCCGCCGATCCGCACCGGCCGCCGGGTCGTCTTCCTGACCCTGGACGACTCCACCGGCCCGGTCGACGCGACCTTCTTCGAAGACGTGCAGGGTCCCTACGCCGCGACCGTCTTCGGGTCCTGGCTGCTGGTGGTCCGGGGCGAGCTGCGCCGCACCGGGCGGCGCGGCGTCTCGTTGAGGGCGACCGGGGCGTGGGACCTCGGCACGCTGAGCGACCTGTGGCGGTCCGAGGGGATGGCGGCGGTGCACGCCGAGATGGCACGGGTGCCGCTGGGCTTCGCCGAGGCCGACACCGGCCCCTCACGGGTGATGGTGCACACCAGCGGCTTCCGGATGTCGCCGTACGCCGACATCAAGCCGGCCGGTCACTCGCCGGGCACCGTCACCGGCGAGGTGGCCCGCAAGCTGTGGCACCGCAGCCCCGGGAGTGCCGGGTGAGACGCCTCCGAGAACCCCTAGGGTGGCCCTCATGGAACGCCCCCTCGAACGCCGTACAGCTGCTCGCACCGCCGTGGTGTGGGAGGCCGTGCACGCCCTGCTCGAGGGGTCGGGCCGGTCGGGGGAGCAGCAGGTCCTCGACATCGGCGGCGGCACCGGCGGGTTCGCCGTCCGGGTCGCCGCGCACGGCCACCGGATCACCGTGGTCGACCCCAGCCCCGACGCGCTCGCGGCGCTGGCCCGCCGGGCGGCCGAGCAGGACGTCGCCGACCGGGTCACCGGGCTCCAGGGCGACCTGGGCAACCTCCGTGACCTCGCGCCCGAGGGCGGGGTCGACCTGGTCCTGTGCCACGGCGTCCTCGGCCTGGTCGAGGACCCGGCCGGCGCGCTGGAGACCATCGCCTCGGTGCTGCGTCCCGGCGGGGCCCTCTCGCTGGTGGTCAGCCAGCGCCACGCCGCCGTGCTGGCGCGCGCCATGGCCGGTCACTTCACCCAGGCGCGTGCGCTGCTCACCGGCGACCCGGCCGACGCGGCCGCTGACCGCTCACGTCCCGGCGAGCGCCGGTTCACCGCCGAGGAGGTCGTCGACCTGCTCGGCGACGTCGGGTTCACCACGAGCAGCGTGCACGGCATCCGGGTCTTCACCGACCTGGTGCCCTCCTCCCTGCTCGACCTCGAGCCGGGAGCCGCAGCTGCGCTCCTGGAGCTCGAGCGCGCCGTGGCCACCCGACCGGAGTACCTCACCGTCGCCAGCCAGCTGCACGTCGTGGCCACGCGCTGACCCTGTGCCCCCGCTCGTGGGGGGTGGTCCTCGATGAGGGCCGCCGAGGCGTCCCACGACTGCCCGATCCTGCACGTCGACATGGACGCGTTCTTCGCCTCGGTGGCGATCCGCGACTCACCCGAGCTCGCCGACGTCCCGGTCATCGTGGGCGGCGGTCACCGGGGGGTGGTGCTGGCGGCGAACTACCCGGCGCGCGCCTACGGCGTCCGCTCGGCGCTGCCGATGACCCGCGCCCGTCGGATGTGCCCCCAGGCCGTGGTGCTCCCGCCCGACTACGCGGACTTCGAGAGCGTGTCCTCCTCGGTGATGGAGATCTTCCGGCAGGTCACCCCGCTGGTCGAGGCGGCCTCGATGGACGAGGCCTTCCTCGACGTCTCCGGCGCCACCCGCCGCCTGGGCAGCCCGCGCCAGATCGCCGAGCACATCCGGGCCCGGGTGTGCGACGAGCAGCGGATCACCTGCTCGGTCGGGGTGGCCGCGACGGTCTCGGTCGCCAAGCTGGCCAGCCGTCGCGCCAAGCCCGACGGGGTGGTGGTCGTCCGGCCCCGTGAGGTGACCCGTTTCCTGCACCCGCTCGACGTGGGGGAGCTCTACGGCGTGGGGGAGAAGACCCGCGAGCAGCTGCACCGGCTCGGGCTGATGACGGTCGGCGACGTGGCCCACACGCCGGTGACGACCCTCCAGCGCGGCATCGGGGTGGCGGCCGGCACCCAGCTCCACCACCTGGCCTGGGGCACCGACCGACGCACGCTGACACCGCGCCGCCCCACCCACGAGCCCGACAAGAGCATGGGGGCCGACGAGACCTTCGGGCGCGACACCGACGACCGGGCGGTGGTGCTGCGCGAGCTGCTGCGGCTCTCGGCCAAGGTGACCGGTCGGATGCGCGCCGCCGGGGTCGCCGGCCGCACCGTGACCCTGAGGGTCCGCTTCGCCGACTTCACCACGATCACCCGGTCCCGCACCCTGACCGACGCCACCGACGTCACCGGCGAGGTCCACGCGACGGCGGCCGGCCTCTTCGAGGCGCTGGGCCTGCAGCGCGCCCGGATCCGGCTGGTCGGCGTCCGGGTCGAGGGGCTGGTGCCCCGCGACCAGGTCCAGCGCCAGCTCGTCCTGGGTGGCCGCGACCGTGGCTGGGAGGAGGCCGACCGGGCCAGCGACGCGGCCACCCTGCGGTTCGGTGGCGGCGCCGTACGCCGGGCGACGCTGCTGATCGGCGACCGTCCCTGACCCTCGCGCGGCGCGTCGGAGAAAAGTTGGGTCACATTTCCTGGACCCGTCTACCGACTTGACCAGGGCCTGCCTAGACTCATGAGAGCACCTGGTGACTGGGAGGTTGACGTGCCGCTCTCTGAAGAGGAGCTCCGACTGCTTGAGCAGATGGAGCAGGCCCTCGCCCAGGAGGACCCCAAGTTCGTCTCGACGCTGAGGGGCAGCTCGCTCGAGCGCTCGGCGCGGCTGCGCACCATCGCCGCGGCCGGCGTCTTCATCCTCGGCGTCGTCATGCTCATGGGTGGTGCGGTGAGCCAGATGACGTGGCTCGGCATCCTCGGCTTCGTGGTCATGCTCGGCTCCGCGACCCTCGGCCTGGCCGCCTGGCGCGGTCGGCACGCGCCGCCCGCCGCCCCGCAGCGCAGCGAGGACCAGCTCTTCGACTTCGACGACCACCCGCACCGCTTCGACGTGATCGAGGGCGGTCGCGCCCAGCGCTCGCGCAAGCTGCGTCGCCCCGGCGGCGGCAACAAGATGCCGAAGCCGGCCCGCCGCCCCGCCAACAAGCAGGGCACCTTCATGCAGCGCATGGAGCAGCGGTGGGAGCGCCGGCGCCACGAGGGCTACTAGCCCGCCCCTGCGCGGCGTACGACCCGACCCCACCGGTGCGCACTGGTGGGGTTGTTCTCTGCCCGGGTCCGGACACACGCGCCGTGTCGGCGGACACACGCGCCGTGTCGGCGGACACACGCGCCGTGTCGGCGGACACACGCGCCCTGTCGGCGGGGTGTCAGGGGCGGCGGCGGAGGAGCGAGGAGGGCCAGAGGCGGCCGCGCCAGCCGCGGCCGCGGTCGACGCTGGCCAGCATCGAGCGGCGCCAGGCGGTGACCGTCTCGACGGTGTGGGCCCGCTCCTCGGGCGCGACGGTGCCGATCGTGCCGACGGCGCCGGGGCGGGCGTAGCGGCCGCGCTCGACGTCGAGCAGCAGCCCCTCCAGGGAGCCGGCGTCGTCGGGGGGCGTGGTGACCTGCTCGGAGACCTTCTGCGCCTGCTCGCGTGGCGAGCGGCGGTCGGGCCACTCCAGCCCGAGGTCGAGGGCGGTGGCGCGGAGCTCGGCCCAGGCGCCCTCGGCGAGGTGCACCGGGTCGTCCCCGGCGAGCCGACGGCGGCGCTGCCGCCGGCGCATGAGGCCGGGGGCCAGGCCGACCGCGGCGACGACCAGCAGCGCGACCAGCGGCCACACGGGCACCCGGAGCGAGGAGCCCGTCGAGGTGCTGCTGGTCTCGGGCGTCGAGGCATCCGGCGCCTGCCGCGGGGTCGGGGTCGGGCGCGTCGTGGGGGTGGTCTCGGGGGCCGCGGTGTCCTGACGGGTGTACGCCGGCGTGGCCCCGGTGCGCGCGGCGGGGGTCGGCTCGAAGCGCACCCAGCCCGCGCCGGAGAAGTACATCTCGGGCCACGCGTGCCGGTCGTCGCTGGTGTAGAGCACCCGGCCGTCGGCCTGCTGCTCGCCGTCGAGGAAGCCGACCACGACCCGGGAGGGGATGCCCAGCGAGCGGCCCATCGCGGCCATCGCCGCGGCGAACTGCTCGCAGTAGCCGACCCGGTCGTTGGTGACGAAGTCGGCGAGCAGGCTCATCCCCGAGCCGCCGCGCTGGTCCAGGGAGTAGGTGAAGCCGCCCTTGGTGCGGAACCAGTCCTGCAGGGCGACGGCCTTGGCGAAGTTCGTCGTGGCGCCCTGGGTGACCTCCTCGGCCCGCTGGGAGATCACGGCGGGCAGGTCGGCCGGGACCGCGGTCATCGGGCGGCGGATGCGCGACGGGGCGGGCAGGCTCCCCTCCAGCACCGACGCGGTGAACTGGGGCGCGAACGCGGTCGCGGAGTACGTCAGGCCCGTGGTGCGGTCCCCGCCCACGTCGGCGACGTCGAGGGTGCGGGAGTCGAAGCGCCAGTTGCCCTTCACCTGCACCTGCCGCACGGGGTAGGGCAGCGGCAACCAGGTCGTCACGAAGGCCGGGGCGAGCTCGAAGGACCACTGCGACTCGGTGCCCCCGACCTCGGGGCCGAGGCCCGGAGCGGTGGGGAACACGCCGTCGGCGTCGTTCTCCTGCGGCAGGTTGCGGGCCGAGGGACGCCACTCGTCGCTGGTGAAGCGGTCGAGGACGGTGGTGCGGATGTAGGAGGTCGAGCGCGCCTCGGTCTCGGCGTACACCAGTGGCAGGTGCCGCTTCTCGACCAGGTCGCGGCGCAGGCGGATGAACGGGTTGACCACGCTGAGCTCGAAGTTGCCGCCCCCGCCGCTCGCGGCGCTGCCGTCGCTGCCCCGGTCGGTCAGGTCGGTGACCGGCACCACCGGGGCCGCCACCAGGGCCACGACCACCGCCGCGACCGAGACCTGCCACAGCATGCTCGAGAAGCGCTTCGGGGCCCGGGCGTCGTCGCCCGGGACGGCGCCGCCCGTGGCACCCCGCCTGGCCCAGCTGCCGTAGCGGTCCAGGTGCTCGGTCGCGACCAGGCGCAGGAACAGCAGGGCCACGCCGACGAAGACGGGCAGGGACAGGGGGTCGTCGAGGATGCTGACCGGCACCGAGAGCGTCACGAGCAGCGGCAGGGCGGCCAGGGGAGGCCGGCGCAGCCCGACCGCCAGCACGTCGACGGCCAGCAGCACACCCAGACCGCAGCCGGTCAGCATCGCGCTGGTGTGGGTCGGGTTCTGCGCCACCGGTGAGGCGTAGGTGTTCAGGCTGGCCGCGCCGTTGGCGATCATGAAGTCGAGCCGCTTGAGGGAGTCCCACGTGGGCACCACCCCCAGCAGCGACTGCGAGGAGGCGAAGACGGCGTTCAGCGCGAGGCCGGCCAGGGCCAGCTGCGCGGTCGCGACGGCGTACCACGGCAGGCCGGTGACCCTGAGCCCGCTGCCGGTCAGCGCGAGCAGCAGCCCCAGGGTGATCGTCGGCAGCAGGAAGCCGAGGGGCTCGGCGACCATGCCGCTCCACGCGACGAGCGCGACGCAGCCGGTCAGGGCCGCCAGCAGGGGGGTGGCGGGGCGCCAGCGCTCGCGGGTCATCGGGCCAGCTCCAGCCAGGTCGCGGGCAGCGCGCCGTCCTTCGCGAGGGTGCTGGCCTTCCAGCCGAGGCCCCGCAGCGCGGCGGTGGCCGGGGGGTGCCGGGGGCCGGAGCGGTCCCAGTCCGCCACGTCCAGCACCACGGCGTACGCCGCGTCACCGGCCGCCGCGAACCCGCCCAGCAGACGCTGGTCGGCGTCGGCGAGGTGCCCGAGCACGGCCACGATCATCCCGCCGTGCTGGGACTCGTCCACCCACCCGGTGGCGAGCTGCTCGGTGCGGGCCTGGCGCAGCAGGGCCAGCTGCTCGAGCTGCTCGGGCAGGGAGGCCGCCCGCGAGCCCTGGTGCCACCTGGGGGTCGACGACGCCCCGGTGGCGGTGACCAGCCGCACCTCGAAGTCCTGGGCGACCAGGTTGCGCAGGATCGAGGCCGCCGCACGCACGGCGGTCTCCATCGACGACTGGTGGCCGCTGCCGCGGTGGGCGCTGCGGCGGTCGTCGACGAGCAGGGTGCAGCGCGACTGCCACTCCTGCTCCTCGCGGCGCACCATCAGCTCGTCGGTGCGGGCGCTGGTGGGCCAGTGGATCCGGCGCAGGTCGTCGCCGAGGCGGTACTCCCGGGTGGCGACGTCGGGGCTGCCCCCGCCGAGCAGCTCGCGGGTGCGGTTGTCACCGGCGCCGGCCCACCGCCCGGTGAGCGGGATCCGGGGGAGGGCGACGGTGGTCGGCGTGACCAGGATCGTGGTGGTCGCGGGCAGCTCTTGGTCGATCTCGACCATCCCGAGCGGGTCACCGACGCGCACGTGCAGCGGGCCGACCGGGTAGCGGCCCCGGTGCTCGGCGTGGATCGGGTAGCGCAGGGTGGTGCTGGCGCCGGGTGCCAGCGGCTCCAGCACGAAGCGGCGCGGGGGTCCCAGCGCCGGCGGGAGCTGCTCCTCCACCAGCATCAGGCCGGTACGCCGGCCCGGGTTGCCGAGCTCGAGCTCGACGTGGGCGGTGTCCCCGGCCTCGACCTGGAGGGCGCTGACCTGCCGGCGTACCCACACCTCGCGGTCGGTGCGCCGCAGCAGCAGCCAGCCGATCAGCGGCACGGCCAGGGCGACCAGCCCGAGGCGGACGAAGTCGCGCTCACCGACCTGGATGCCGCAGATCACCGCGGCCACCCCGGCGGCCAGGAAGGAACGGCCGCGGACCGTGAGGTTGCGCATGGAGGGTCAGCGACCGACGGCGCCGGCCGGCACCGGCACCTGGGCGAGGACCTGCTGGACGACCTCGGAGGTGCGGCGCCCGGCCATCGTCGCCTCCATGGTCAGCAGCAGGCGGTGGGGGAAGACCAGCGGCATCAGGTCGCGCAGGTCGTCGGGCAGGACGTACTCGCGGCCCTGCATGGCCGCCCAGGCCTTGGCGGCCCGCACGAGCTGGAGGGTCGCGCGCGGCGAGGCGCCCAGGCGCAGGTCGGGGGAGCGGCGGGTGGCCGTGGCGAGCGCCACGGCGTACTGCTGGACATCGCGGGAGACGTGCACGCCGGCCGTGATCTCGATCAGCTTGCGCACCTCGGCGGCGTCGGTCACCGGCTCGAGCTCGTCGAGGGGGCTGACGCCCTCGCGGGCCGTGAGCATCGCGATCTCGGCGGACTCCACGGGGTAGCCCATCGAGAGCCGCACCATGAACCGGTCGCGCTGGGCCTCGGGGAGGGCGTAGGTGCCCTCCATCTCGATCGGGTTCTGGGTGGCGATCACCATGAACGGCGCGTCCAGGGTGTACGTCGTGCCGTCGACGGTCACCTGCGCCTCCTCCATGCACTCGAGCATGGCGGCCTGGGTCTTCGGGCTGGCGCGGTTGACCTCGTCGCCGACGACGAGGTTGGCGAAGATGCCGCCCGGGCGGAACTCGAACTGGCGGGTGTCCTGGTTGAAGATCGAGACGCCGGTGACGTCGGAGGGCAGCAGGTCCGGGGTGAACTGGATCCGCCGCACGGTGCAGTCGATGGACCGCGCGAGGGCCTTGCTCAGCATGGTCTTGCCGACGCCCGGGACGTCCTCGATGAGCAGGTGGCCGCCGGCGAGCAGCACCACGATCGCGGAGCGGGCCACCTCGGGCTTGCCCTCGATCACGGTGGCCACGTTGGCCTGGATCCGCTCCACCACGGCGCGGACCTCGTCCACGTCGCCCCCGCGGCGCGAGCCGTCGTTCCTCGCGTTCGCCGATGCCTCCACGATCTGCCCCACTTCTCCCCACGCAGCGGTGCCCGGGGCGCAGTGCCTCCGTGCCTGACCCCAGTGAACCGCATCGCACCACAGCCGCAGCAGTCCTTCGCGGGCACGACCTCGGGACCGCATCCGTGGTCACGGAGGCGGAAAGGGGGGAGAAGTGGACAGAATGTGGTTGACCGGGGAGGAGAGTGGAGTAAAGTGGTGCGCAGTGGAGGAAGAAGTGACCTGAGGGGTCGATCTGGGCGGGGCGAGGGGAGCACGGGATGTTCTCCGGCACCTACACCCCCAAGCTCGACGAGAAGGGTCGCCTGTTCCTCCCGGCGAAGTTCCGCGACGAGATGAAGGAGGGCCTGGTGATCACTCGTGGTCAGGAACGTGCTCTCGACATCCGCACCGCGGCCGACTTCGAGGTCTTCACCGAGAAGTTCAAGAACGCCTCGCAGACCGACGCCCGCCTGCGGGCCTACGGCCGGATGCTGTTCGCGCTGGCCACCGAGCAGGTGCCGGACAAGCAGGGCCGGGTGACGGTCACCCCCGAGCTGCGGGAGTACGCCGGCCTCGACCGGGACGCCGTCGTCATCGGCGTCTACGACCGCATCGAGGTCTGGGAGCCCGCCTCCTGGAGCCGCTACACCGCCGACCAGGAGCAGGCCTTCGCCAACCTCCAGGACGAGGTCTTCCCCGGGTTCTAGGACCCACCCACAACTCCACAACGGTGATCGCAGGGCGAGGCTCGCGTCCGCTCCTCCCACGACTCCTCTGACGCACCTTCCCCGGTGTCAGATGCGTCGCCCTCCTCCACGAGGTCCGGGACGAGCGGACGGAGAACCTGGCCCTGCGACCACCGCTTCCTGCACAGCACCGTCTTCAAGCACCGTCTCCGGGGGTCGAGCACCATGGGCAGCACCACAGCAGCACCTCGCGTCACCCCGACGCGACGCGTGCGCCACGAGGTGCGCGACTCCCTCGCCGTGATGGCCTTCAGCGCCCTCGCCTCGTGCACGGTGGCGGCCCTGCTCACCGTGATGGTCCGGTTCGGGAACTAGGCCAGGACCACCGCCCCATGCCGACCCCCACCCACGACCCGGTCCTCCTCGACCGGGTCGTCGCGCTGCTGGCGCCCGCGCTCGAGCGCCCGGGCTCGGTCTACCTCGACGCGACCCTCGGTCTCGGCGGCCACACCCAGGCGATCCTGGAGCGCTGCCCCGAGGCGCGGGTGGTCGGCGTCGACCGTGACCCGCACGCCCTCGAGCTCGCCGGGGAGCGCCTCGCCGCCTGGGCGGACCGCACCACCCTCGTGCACGCGGTGTACGACGAGATCCCCGACGTGCTCGCCGACCTCGGCCTGGGCCCCGTGCAGGGCATCTTCTTCGACCTCGGTGTCTCCTCCATGCAGCTCGACGTCCGCGAGCGGGGCTTCGCCTACGCCGAGGACGCGCCGCTGGACATGCGGATGGACGACGGTGGGGGCCTCACGGCCGCCGACGTGCTGAACACCTACTCCGGCGCCGACCTGGCGCGGGTCCTGCGGACCTACGGCGAGGAGAAGTTCGCCCGCCAGATCGCCCGCGCGGTGGTCAAGGCCCGGGAGACCGAGCCGTTCACCCGTTCGGCGCGGCTGGTCGAGCTGCTCTACGCCACCATCCCGGCGCCGGCCCGGCGTACGGGCGGACACCCGGCGAAGCGCACCTTCCAGGCCCTGCGCATCGAGGTCAACGACGAGCTGGACGTCCTGCGCCGCGCGGTCCCGGCCGCGATCGACTCGATCGCCGTGGGCGGGCGGGTCGTCGTCGAGAGCTACCACTCCCTCGAGGACCGCCTGGTCAAGCAGGCCTTCGTGGCCGGCACCAGCTCGCGCGTGCCGCACGACCTGCCGGTCGTGCCCGAGGGCTTCGAGCCGCCGCTGCGCCTGGTCACCCGCGGCTCCGAGAAGGCCTCGCCCGACGAGATCACCCAGAACCCGCGCGCCGCCTCCGTCCGTCTCCGGGCGGTCGAGCGCGTGCACCCGAACCGACCGACGCCAGGGCCCCGACCGGGGTCACGACCAGGGGGAGCCACCGCCGCATGAGCAGTCCGATGAACGCCGACAGGTCCGGCGCACGCGCGCGGATGCCCCGCTTCGCCGAGGCCGCCGTGGAGCGGGCCCGGCTCACCGTCGTCCCGCAGCGCGCCCTGGGTCGCACCCAGGCCCGGCGCACGCCGTTCGCGGTGCTCGTGCTGGCGATGCTCGTGGCCGGCGTGGTCGGCCTCCTGATGTTCAACACGAGCATGCAGCAGTCCTCCTTCAAGGCCACGGCCCTGCAGCAGCAGGTCACCGAGCTGACGGCCAAGGAGCAGTCGCTGAACATGGAGCTCGACGACCTGCGCGACCCCCAGCACCTCGCGGTCGAGGCCAAGCGCCGGCTGCACATGGTGGCCCCCTCGTCGCCGGCCTTCCTGCGCCTCGCCGACGGCCGCGTCCTGGGCACCCCCACCCCCGCGACCACCGCGGACGCGGTCCGGATCAACTCCCTGCCGGCCAAGCTGCCGGCCGCCATCGCCCGCAAGACCGTGATCGTGAAGGCCCCCGCCCGCAGTTCACAGGTCGACACCCGGGGCACCTCCACCGATGCGGCCACCGCAGCCGGTAGGAAGAGGGCCAGCACTCCCGCAGGCCAGCAGACCGACACCGGAGCCACCCGTTGACCCCTCCCCGCCCACGACGCCCGGCCCGGCGTACCCCTGGACGACCGCGCGGTCGTGCCGGTGGTCTGCGCGGCGCCCACCACGTCCGGCTGCGGGTCGGCCTCCTGGTCATCACGATGCTGCTGTCGCTGTTCGGTGCCCGCCTGTTCCAGCTGCAGGGCGTCGACTCCCAGGCCTACGCCACCCGCGCCGCCGAGTCCGGCCTGGTCACCCTCGACCTGCCGGCCAAGCGCGGCCGCATCCTGGACCGCAACGGCGTGCCCCTGGCCGAGTCGGTGGCCGGCCTGATGCTGGTCGCGGACCCCACCCGCACCACGCCCAACGCCGAGGCGATCGCCAAGATCATGGCCGAGCGGCTCGACCTGGACTACTTCGACCTGCTGGCCAAGCTGACCAAGAAGAACACCCGGTTCGTCTACCTGGCCCGGCGGATCCCCTCCACGTTGGCCGGCAGCGTCATCGACGAGCTCAAGCAGAAGGAGTACGTCGGCGTCGACAGCCGCTCGGACCCCCTGCGCACCTACCCGGCCGGTGACATCGGCGCCAACCTGATCGGGTTCCTCAACGACGCGGGCAAGGCCGGCGGCGGCCTGGAGAGCAGCTTCGACTCGCTGCTCGGCGGCAAGGACGGCAAGGAGACCTACGAGGTCGGCGGCGGCAACCGGATCCCGCTCGGTGACAACAGCGAGGTGAAGCCGGTCAACGGCCAGGACCTGAAGCTGACCATCGACCGCGACGTGCAGTGGTACTCCCAGCGCGTGCTGCGCGAGGCCGTGCAGTCCGCCCAGGCCAAGTCCGGCACGGCGGTCGTGATGGACAGCCGCACCGGTGAGGTGCTCGCCTTCGCCGACTACCCGACCTTCGACCCCAACCAGCCCAGCAAGTCGCCCAAGGCGCTGCTCGGCAGCAGCGGCCTCAGCGACGTCTACGAGCCCGGCTCGGTGCAGAAGGTGATGACGGCGGCGGGCCTGATCGACGCCGGCAAGGTCAGCCCCGAGACCCGGTTCACCGTCCCCAGCCAGCTGCCCGTGCTCGACCGCGTGATCCACGACTGGTTCGAGCACCCGCAGATCCGGCTGACCATGGCCGGCGTGATCGCCCGCTCCTCCAACATCGGCACCTCGCTGGCCGCCACGCAGTTCACCCCGGCTCAGCTGCGGCACTACCTCGACCTGTTCGGCCTCGGTCGCAAGACCGACGTCGGCATGCCCGGCGAGACCCGCGGCCTGCTGCCCCAGGCCGCCGACTGGTCCTCCCTCACCCGGGCACAGATCGCCTTCGGTCAGGGCCTCGGCGTCAACGCCCTCCAGATGGCCGGCGGCCTGAACACCCTGGCCAACGACGGCGAGTTCGTCAGCCCGAGCCTGGTCGACGGCACGAAGACCACGACGGCCGGCAGCACCGTCGGCACCGGCACGGCCACCCAGCGCCGCGTGGTCAGCGCCGACGCCGCCCGCAAGACCGCCGAGATGATGGAGCTGGTCACCACCCAGGACGTCGGCACCGCCCCCGGGGCCGGCATCGAGGGCTACCGCGTGGCCGGCAAGACCGGCACCGCCCAGGAGGTCGGTGGCGCCTGCAAGTGCTACGCCCAGGGCGGCCTCGCGGTCTCCTTCGGCGGCTTCGCCCCGGCCGACGACCCGCGCTTCACCGTCTACGTCGTGGTCAAGAAGCCCGCCGAGGGCGCGAGCGGCGGCGGCACCGCCGGTCCGGTGTTCCGCAAGATCCTCAGCTACGTCCTCCAGAAGTACGCCGTCGCCCCCACGGGCACCCCGCCGTCCACGCTCCCCACGAAGTGGGGCCGCGGCGCGGGGCGCTCCGGTCGGTAGCCTCACCGGGTGTCCGAGCCTGACCTGACCCGCCCCACCTCGCCCCCGCGGACCCCGCTCGCGCAGGTGATCGCGTGGACCGGCGCCGAGCTGCGGCCCCGGGCCGCCGACGCCGTCGAGGTGACCGGGCTGACCCTGAGCTCCCGGCGCGTCCGCCCCGGCGACATCTACGCCGCACTGCCCGGCAGCCGCGCCCACGGGGCGGCGTACGCCGGTGACGCGGTGGCCGCGGGCGCCGTCGCCGTCCTGACCGACGAGGCGGGCGCCGAGCTGGTCGCCGCCGGCACGACGACCACCACCGGCTCAGGGCCTGGATCCGGGACGGGCCGCGTGCCGCTGCTCGTGGTCGAGGACCCGCGCTCGGTGCTCGGGCCCCTCGCCGCGCAGCTGTACGCCGAGCCGGCCCGGGCGCTGACCCTGATGGCGGTCACCGGCACCCAGGGCAAGACCACCACCACCCGCCTGCTCGAGGGCGGCCTGACCACCGCGGGCGTGCCGTCGGCGGTCATCGGCACGGTCGGCACCCGCATCGACGGCCGCGACGTGAAGACCGCCCTGACCACCCCGGAGGCCCCCGACCTGCACGCGCTCTTCGCCGTGATGGTCGAGCAGGGCGTCGTCGCGTGCGCGATGGAGGTCTCCAGCCACGCGCTCGTGATGGGCCGGGTCGCCGGCGTCGTCTTCGACGTGGCCGCCTTCCTCAACCTGGGCCGCGACCACCTCGACTTCCACGCCGACGTCGAGGAGTACTTCGCCGCCAAGGCCTCGCTGTTCACCCCCGAGCGCGCACGGCGCGGCCTGACCAACGTCGACGACGCGTTCGGCCGGCGGCTGCTCGACGTCGCCACCATCGACATGGTCACCTTCTCGCCGTCGGGGGGCGAGGCCGACTGGCGTGCCGCCGGGGTCGACCTGCAGCCCGAGGGCTCCCGCTTCACCGTGGTCACGCCGGAGGGCGAGGAGCTGCCGGCGTACGTGCCGCTGACGGGGTCGTTCAACGTCGCCAACGCGCTCTGCGCGATCGCGCTGGCCGGCGAGGCGGGTCTCGACCCGCGCACGGTCGCCGACGGCATCGCCCACGGCGGGGGAGTGCCCGGCCGGCTCGAGCGCGTCGACGCCGGCCAGGAGTTCCTGGCCGTCGTGGACTACGCCCACAAGCCCGACGCGGTCGAGGCGGCGCTGTCCGCGCTCCGGCCGCTCACCCCCGGCCGGCTGCTGCTCGTGCTGGGTGCCGGCGGCGACCGGGACACCGGCAAGCGGCCGGTGATGGGCGAGATCGGGGCCCGGCTCGCCGACGTGCTCGTGGTCACCGACGACAACCCCCGCACCGAGGACCCCGCCGCGATCCGGGCCGCGATGCTGCTCGGGGCCACCGTGGTCGAGGGGGCCGACGTGCGCGAGGTCGGCGACCGCCGCGAGGCGATCCGCCAGGTCGTGGCGCTGGCCGGCCCCGGCGACACGGTGGTGATCGCCGGCAAGGGCCACGAGACCGGCCAGGAGATCCGGGGCGTGGTGCACCCCTTCGACGACCGCGACGAGCTGCGCGCGGCCCTGACGGAGGTGCTCCGATGATCCCGCTGACGCTGGCCGAGATCGCCGAGATCGTCGGCGGCCGGGTGGTCGACGCCGGCGAGGGCCTGGTCGTCGACGGCGCCGCGTTCCTCGACACCCGGGCGCCCGAGCCCGGCGGGCTCTTCGTCGCCTTCGTGGGCGAGCGCACCGACGGCCACGACCACGCCCGTGCGGCGGTCGACGCCGGCGCGGCGGCGGTGCTGGGCACCCGGGCCACCGGCGCGCCCAGCGTCCTGGTGGACGACGCACAGGCCGCCCTGCAGGAGCTGGCCCGGGTGGTCCTGCTCCGGCGCCGCGAGCTGCCCGGCCCCGACGGGCGGCCGGCGCCGCTGACGGTGGTCGCGCTGACGGGCTCCCAGGGCAAGACCACCGCCAAGGACATGCTCGCCCACGTGCTCGCGTCCCACGCCCCCACGGTCGCCACGGCCGGCTCCTTCAACAACGAGCTCGGCCTGCCCCTGACGGTGCTGCGGACCACGCTCGAGACCCGCTACCTCGTGCTGGAGATGGGCGCCCGCGGCATCGGCCACCTCGCGGAGCTGTGCGCCATCGCCCGCCCCGACGTCTCGCTCGTGCTCAACGTCGGCCGTGCCCACATCGGGGAGTTCGGCTCGCAGGCGGCGATCGCCCAGGCGAAGGGCGAGATCGTCGAGGCCCTCGACGACGGCCGCGGCGTGGCCGTCCTGAACGCCGACGACCCGCTGGTCAGCGCGATGGAGCAGCGCACCGAGGCCCCCGTGGTGCTGTTCGGCCGGGCCGCCGACGCCGACGTGCGCCTGGGGGAGGTGCACCTCGACGACCTCGGCCGTCCCGACTTCGACCTCACCGTCCTGGACCGCACCGAGCACCTCGCGCTGCGCCTGCTGGGCGCCCACCAGGCGACCAACGCGGCGGCCACGGCGGCGGTGGCCCGCGCGGTCGGGCTGCCCTTCGCCGAGGTCGCGGCGAGCCTGCGCTCGCTGGAGCGGCTCTCGCGGTGGCGGATGGAGGTGCACGAGCGCCCCGACGGGGTGGTGGTGGTCAACGACGCCTACAACGCCAACCCCGACTCCATGCGCTCCGCCCTGGAGACCCTGGCCCGCATGGGCGAACGGCGTCGTACGGTCGCCGTGCTGGGCGAGATGCGCGAGCTGGGCGGCACCGCCGACGACGAGCACCGCGCGGTCGGCCACCTGGCCCGCGACCTGGGCATCGACGACGTCGTGGTGGTCGGTGAGGGCGCCGTGGGCATCCACCAGGCCCTGCTCGACGAGGCGCACGCCACAGCGACGACGACGCGCCACGTCGCCACCGTGGAGGAAGCCGTGGCCTGGGTGCGCGAGAATGTCCGCGGCCCGGACGTCGTCCTCGTGAAGGCGTCCCGGTCCGGCCGCCTCGAACGGGTGGCCGAGCAGCTTCTCGCCGGCGGAGGGTCGGACGAGCGTCCCGGGGGAGAGGAGGCACCTGCGTGAGAGCGATCCTGCTGGCCGGTGGCCTGTCGTTGCTGTTCACCCTGGTGGGCACGCGCTACGCCATCGTGTTCCTCGCCCAGCGTGGCTACGGCCAGCTGATCCGCGACGACGGACCGACCACGCACCACACCAAGCGCGGCACCCCCACGATGGGCGGCCTGGTGATCGTGCTGGCCTCGGTGCTGGCCTACTTCATCGCCACCTTCGCCACCGGCAACACCCCGAGCGCCTCCGCCCTGCTGCTGATCTTCCTGTTCGTGGGGCTCGGCACGGTCGGCTTCCTCGACGACTACATCAAGATCGCCCGCCAGCGCAGCCTGGGTCTCCGCAGCCGGGCCAAGTTCATCGGCCAGACCTTCGTCGCGCTGGTCTTCGGCTGGCTGGCCACCTCGCCGTGGCTCGAGGACGGCCGCGGCCAGACGCCCGCGGGCCAGGCGATCTCCTTCATCCGTGACCCGCGCGACTTCACCCTGCCGGTGATCGTGCTGATCCTGTTCATCTGGGTGATGATCGCCGGCTCCAGCAACGCCGTGAACCTCACCGACGGGCTCGACGGCCTCGCGGCCGGCGCCTCGGTGATGACCTTCGGCGCCTACACGCTGGTCAACATCTGGCAGAACAACCAGTGGTGCGGCCGGGCCTCGGGCCCCAAGTGCTACGAGGTCCGCGACCCGCTCGACCTCGCGGTCGTCGCCGCCGCCATCACCGGCGCCTGCTTCGGGTTCCTGTGGTGGAACGCCTCGCCCGCCAAGATCTTCATGGGTGACACCGGCTCGCTCGCCCTCGGTGGCGCGCTCGCCGGGCTCGCCGTGCTGACCGAGACCGAGATCCTGCTGGCCCTGCTGGGCGGCCTGTTCGTGATCCAGACCCTGTCGGTGATCCTGCAGGTCGGCTTCTTCAAGGCCACCAAGGGCAAGCGGCTCTTCCGGATGGCCCCGCTGCACCACCACTTCGAGATGCTCGGCTGGGAGGAGATCACCGTGGTGATCCGGTTCTGGCTGATCGCGGGCATCTTCGTGGCCGCCGGCCTCGGGGTCTTCTACGCCGAGTGGGTGGCGGGCACGTGAGCCTGACCCCCCAGGCGCTCGACGCGCTCGGACGCACCGGTGACTGGCGCGGCGTACGCGTCGTGGTGGCGGGGTTCGGCGTCTCGGGCTACGCCGCCGCCGACAACCTGACCTTCCTGGGCGCCACGGTGACCGCGCTCGACGAGTCCGAGGCCGGAGACCGCCGCGAGCGGGCCGACCTGCTGGAGAGCCTCGGCGCCCGCATCGTCCTCGGCCCGGGGTCGACCGCGACCCTGCCCGACGACGTCGACCTCGTGGTCACCTCGCCGGGCTGGTCACCGCGCACGCCCCTGCTGGCGCAGGCGGCCGAGCGCGGGGTGCCGATCTGGGGGGAGGTCGAGCTGGCCTGGCGCCTGCGCGACCCCGCGAAGCCCGCGCCCTGGCTGGCGGTCACCGGCACGAACGGCAAGACCACCACCGTCCGGATGCTCGAGGCGATGCTGCGCCAGGCCGGCCTGCGCACCGTGGCCTGCGGCAACGTGGGGCTGCCCATCGTCGAGGCCGTGATGGACCCCGACCCCTACGACGTGCTCGCCGTGGAGCTGTCCAGCTTCCAGCTGCACTGGGTGCGCTCGGTGCGCGCCGAGTCGGCCGCCGTGCTCAACGTCGCCGAGGACCACCTCGACTGGTACCCCGGCCCCACCGGGATGGACGACTACGCCGCCGACAAGGGCCGCATCTACCAGGGCGTCCGGCGCGCCTGCGTCTACAACGTCCAGGACCCCGTCACCGAGCAGCTGGTGATGGACGCCGACGTCACCGAGGGGGCCCGCGCCATCGGGTTCACCCTGGGCACCCCGGCGGTGGGCATGCTCGGCCTGGTCGACGACGTCCTGGCCGACCGCGCCTTCGTCGAGGTCCGGCGTACGTCGGCCGCCGAGCTGTGCACCCTCGACGACCTGACCGCCACCGCCCCGCACTTCGTCGCCAACGCCCTCGCGGCCGCGGCGCTCGCCCTGTCCCACGGCGTCTCCCCGGTGCACGTGCGCGACGCCCTGCGCGCGTTCCGCCCCGACGGCCACCGGATCGCGGTCGTGGCCGAGGTCGACGAGGTGACCTGGGTCGACGACTCCAAGGCCACCAACCCGCACGCCGCGCTCGCCTCGCTGCAGGCCTACGACCCCGTCGTCTGGGTCGCCGGGGGACTGGCCAAGGGGGCGCACTTCGACGACCTGGTGACCCGGGTCGGCGACCGTCTGCGCGGCGTGGTGCTGCTCGGCCGCGACGCGCCGGTGATCCGGGAGGCGCTTTCGCGACACGCGCCCGATGTGCCCGTGATCGACGTGGCCTCCGGAGAGACTTCGGGTGAGGAAACCATGGAACGTGTCGTGGTGCAGGCGGCGGCGCTGGCCCAGCCCGGCGACACCGTGCTCCTGGCACCGGGATGCGCCTCGATGGACATGTTCGCCGACTACGGCGCACGCGGCGACGCCTTCGCCGAGGCCGTGCTCCGCAGGAGGGGAACGAGCAGCTAGCGGCCCGCGGTCAGGGCCGGCGACGAGGAGGACCCCGTGAACGTCACCAGCGAGACCGTGCAGGAGCCTTCGCGGTGACCACGAGCGACTCCCCGATCCCCGTGCGCGGCCGGGCGCTGTCCGGCGTGGCCGACTGGGCCGCCGGGCTCCGCCGCCAGCTCGAGCGCCCGCTGTCGTCGTACTACCTGCTGCTGGGCGGCTCCACCATGCTGCTCGCGATCGGGCTGATGATGGTGCTCAGCGCCTCCAGCGTCTACAGCTTCCGGATCCACGACGGCAACAGCTACTACATCTTCCTCAAGCAGCTGACCTGGGTCGCGATCGGCCTCCCAGCGGCCTGGGTCGCGAGCCGGATGAATCGCCGGGTCCTCCGTCTGATGGCCTGGCCCGCGGTCCTGGTCGCCGTCGTGCTGCTCGCCCTGACCCAGACCAGCCTCGGGTTCGCCGTCAACGGCAACCGCAACTGGCTGGCCCTGGGCCCGTTGACGATCCAGCCCTCGGAGATCGCCAAGCTCGCGATCATCCTGTGGTCCGCCGACGTCTACGCCAAGAAGGAGCGCCTGCTCGGCAACCCCGTGCACGCGCTGGTCCCGGTCGCGCCGGTCGTGACGATGATCTCGATGCTGGTCGTCCTGCAGCACGACCTCGGCACGGCCCTGGTGCTGTTCGCGATCCTGCTCGGCCTGCTCTGGGTGGTCGGGGTGCCGGCCCGCCTGTTCGGGCTGGCGTTCTCCATCATCGGCGTCGCGGCGTTCTACCTCGCCGCCTCCAACGCCGAGCGCCGCAACCGGCTGTTCACCTTCACCGACCCGTTCAAGGACTTCCAGGGCGCGGGCTGGCAGGCCGGTCACGGCCTCCTCGGCATGGCCAGCGGCGGGGTCTTCGGCAAGGGCCTCTCGGCCAGCCAGCAGAAGTGGGGCAACCTGCCCGAGGCCCACACCGACTTCATCTTCGCCGTCCTCGGCGAGGAGCTCGGCCTGATCGGCACCCTGCTCGTCCTGTGCCTGTTCGGCGCCATCGCCTACGCCGCGATCCGGCTCGCCACCACCACCGCCGACCCCTTCGTGCGCTACGTCACCGCCGGGGTGACGATCTGGCTGATGGGCCAGATGATCATCAACATCGGCATGGTGCTGGCGCTGCTGCCGGTGATCGGCATCCCGCTGCCCCTGGTCTCCTACGGCGGCTCGGCCCTGGTGCCGTCGCTGGTCGCCCTGGGGCTGCTCGTCGGGTTCGCCCGCCGCGAGCCGGAGGCCGCCGCGGCGCTGCAGGACCGTCGCCGGTCGCGCTCGGCCGCGCCGAGCGCGGTCTCGGCCGGCAGCGCGCGCAGCCGTGCCTCCCGCACCTCCGGCCCCCGCACGTCCGGCACCCGCACCTCCGGCACCCGAGCCACGACCACGAGGCGCGGTTGATGGGCGGCTCCGCCGAGGGGTCGGCCACCACGGCGCCCCTGCGGGTGCTGCTGGCCGGTGGCGGCACCGCCGGGCACACCTCGCCCCTGATCGCCACGGCCGACGCGCTGCTCCGGCTGGCCCCCGGCACCGAGGTCACCGCCCTGGGCACGGCCCGCGGGCTGGAGACCCGTGTCGTCCCGGAGGCGGGCTACCCCCTCGAGCTGGTGCCCCCGGTGCCCCTGCCGCGTCGGCTGGGCCCCGACCTGCTGCGCACGCCGGGTCGTCTGCGCGGAGCACTCAGGGCGACGCTCGAGGTGATCGACCGGGTGCGGCCCGACGTGGTCGTGGGCTTCGGCGGCTACGTCTCGGTGCCGGCGTACCTCGCCGCCCGCCGCCGCGGGCTGCCGCTCGTGGTGCACGAGGGCAACGCGCTCCCGGGCATCGCCAACAAGCTCGGCGCCCGGCTGACCCCGCACGTCGCCACCAGCTTCCCCGGCACCGACCTGCGGCACGCCCAGCACCTCGGGCTGCCCGTCCGCCGGATGATCAGCACGCTCGACCGCGCCGCGCTCCGGGCCGAGGCCCGCGCCGAGTTCGGCCTCGACCCCGACGCCCCGACCCTGCTGGTCACCGGCGGCTCCCAGGGCGCCCGCCGGCTCAACCAGTCCGTCGCAGCGGCGGCCCCGGCCCTCGCCGCCGCCGGGGTGCAGGTGCTGCACGTCGTGGGCCCGGCCGGCGAGGCCTCGCCCGAGCACACCGCGGGCGCCCCGGCGTACGTCGTGGTGCCGTTCGTCAGCCGCATGGACCTCGCGTACGCCGCCGCCGACGCGGTGCTGTGCCGCGCCGGCAGCAACACCGTCACCGAGGTCTCCGGGGTGGGCCTGCCGGCCGTCTACGTCCCGCTGCCGATCGGCAACGGCGAGCAGGCGCTGAACGCCCGGCCGGTCGTCGACGCCGGCGGCGGGCTGCTCGTCTCCGACGCCGCGCTCACGCCCGAGTGGGTGGGGGCCACGCTGCCCGGCCTGCTGACCGACCCCGACCGCCTGGCGGCGATGTCCGCAGCGGCGCGCGGCGTCATCCCGCTCGACGCCGACGAGCGCCTCGCCGCGCTGGTGATGCGCGCCGCCGGACGCCCCCTCGACCCGCCCCACCCCGCCCGAGGAGCCGACCGGTGAAGGTCCCCGTCCCCGACGTGCTGCTGCCCGCCGACCGGCTCGGCACCGTGCACTTCGTCGGCATCGGCGGGGCCGGCCTGTCCGGCATCGCCCGGATCATGCTGGCCCGCGGCATCCCGGTGTCCGGCAGCGACGCGAAGGAGTCCCGCACCCTCGACGCCCTGCGCGCCCTCGGAGCGACCTGCCACGTCGGCCACGACGCCGCCCACGTCGGCGGCGCCGACACCCTCGTGGTCTCCACGGCCGTGCGCGAGACCAACCCCGAGGTGGTCGAGGCCACCCGCCGCGGCCTGCGGATCCTGCCGCGGTCGGCGGCCCTGGAGTCGGTGATGCAGGGGCGCACGGTCGTCGCGGTGGCCGGCACCCACGGCAAGACCACGACCACCTCCCTGCTCACCGTCGCGCTCCAGCACTGCGGGGCCGACCCGTCCTTCGCGATCGGCGGGGAGCTCAACGAGACCGGGTCCAACGCCCACGACGGCAGCGGCGAGCTGTTCGTGGCCGAGGCCGACGAGAGCGACGGGGCCTTCCTGGTCTACTCGCCCCACGCGGCCCTGGTCACCAACGTCGAGGCCGACCACCTCGACAACTACGGCACCGAGGAGGCCTACCGCGCGGCCTTCGACGAGTTCGTCGAGCGGGTCTCGCCCGACGGCTTCATGGTGCTGTGCGCCGACGACCCGGGCGCCGCCACGCTGGCCCGCACCGCGGCCGACCGGGGTCGCACCGTGGTCACCGTCGGCACCGCGGCGGGGGTCGACGTGCGCGCCGAGGACCTGCGCTTCGTGGGCTCCACCAGCACCTTCACCGTCGTCGACGGCGACCGCCGGCTGGGCGAGGTCGCCCTGCGGATCCCCGGGCGCCACTACGTGCTCGACGCGCTCTGCGCGCTGGCGTGCGGCCTCCGGCTCGGGTTCTCCTTCGAGGACCTCGCCCGTGGCCTGAACGCGTTCAGCGGCACCCGCCGCCGGATGGAGCTCAAGGGCCAGGCCGCCGGCGTACGCGTCTACGACAGCTACGCCCACCACCCGCAGGAGATCACCGGCGACCTCCAGGCCGCCCGCTCGCTGGCCGGCGGGGGCCGCGTGGTGGTCGCGTTCCAGCCGCACATGGTCTCCCGCACGCGGATCTTCGGTCACGACATGGGCGTCGCGCTCGGTGCTGCCGACGAGGTGGTGGTGATGGACGTCTACGTCGCCCGCGAGGACCCCGAGCCCGGGGTCGACGGCGCGCTGGTGGCCTCCGCGGTGCCGCTCGCAGCGGAGCACGTCGTCTTCGAGCCCTCCTGGTCGGCCACGGCCCAGCACCTCGTCGACCGGGCCCGCCCCGGCGACGTCGTGCTCACCCTCGGCGCCGGCGACGTCACCCTGCTCGGCCCCGAGGTGCTCGAGCTGCTGGGGGAGCGGGGTGGGGACGATCTCGATGCTTGACCGGCGCAGCCGCACCTCCCGGTCGGTGGTGCCGACCTCGGGCGGCCCCGACGAGGAGACCGTGCGCATCGCGCGCAAGGACTTCCGCCGTCGTCGCCACGCGGGTCGCTGGCGCCGGGTGCGCCTGCTCGTCGCCCTCCTGCTCGTCGTGGTGCTCGTCGCGGCGGCGGGGTGGCTGGTCTACCTCTCGCCCTACGTCACCGTCCGGGGCGAGAAGGTCACGGGCCTCCGGCCCGGCAGCGGGCTGGGTCAGGCCGCCGTCGCCCGTGCCGCCGACGTGCCGGTCGGCACCCCGCTGGCCCGTGCCGACCTCGACGCCGTCCGGGCCAGGGTCGAGTCCCTCCCGGCCGTACGCCGGGCCGAGGTCTCCCGCAGCTGGCCGCACACCGTCACGATCGCGGTCACCGGGCGCACCCCGGTCGCCGTGATCGACCAGGGCCAGGGACTGCGCGCCCTCGACGGTGACGGGGTGCTGTTCAACCGCTACCCCAAGCGGCCCGCTGGCCTGCCGCTGGTGCGCACCAACCCCGGTGCGGCGCAGGAGGTGCTGGCGGAGGGCGCGCGCGTCGTGGCCGCGTTGCCCGCCTCCGTGGCGCGCCGGGTCGACGCGATCGAGGTGACCAGCATCGACAAGATCCAGCTGGTCCTCGGGAGCGGTCGCCGCGTCGTGTGGGGCACCGCCGACGACTCCGTGGCCAAGGGCGAGGTGCTCGAGGCGCTGCTGAGGCGCGTCGGGTCCGGCGTGCAGCAGATCGACGTGTCGGTCCCCGGGCGTCCCACGACCCGCTGAGCCGGCCCCGCTGAGGCCCTGCCCCGGCCTGCGGCTCCGGGGCCCGGTCGACGACACGCCGGTGTCACGACACGCGCGGAGAATTTTTTTCTGATCGTGTCGCCCGCGTGTTGGCGCGGGCCGTTGCCGGGCCCCGCCTACTTTGTTCTCACCACCTCAGGTTGACATAACGTTAACCCTCTACTTCAGGGTTAGGGTTCTGACAGCCCGAGGGACTTCCCCAGGAACATCCGAGCGCCGTCCAGCAGCAGGGCCGGACGGCACGCACCAAGTGAGAGGCACCCACCGTGGCAGCACCCCAGAACTACCTGGCCGTCATCAAGGTCGTAGGTATTGGTGGAGGTGGAGTCAACGCCGTCAACCGGATGATCGAGGTCGGGCTGAAGGGCGTCGAGTTCATCGCCATCAACACAGACGCACAGGCACTGTTGATGAGTGACGCCGATGTCAAGCTCGACATCGGCCGCGAGCTGACCCGAGGTCTCGGTGCCGGCGCGAACCCCGACGTGGGTGCGCAGGCCGCCGAGGACCACGCCGAGGAGATCGAGGAGGTGATCAAGGGTGCCGACATGGTGTTCGTCACCGCAGGTGAAGGCGGTGGCACCGGCACCGGAGGCGCCCCCGTCGTCGCCAAGATCGCCCGCTCGCTGGGCGCGCTGACGATCGGCGTCGTCACCCGGCCGTTCTCCTTCGAGGGCCGCCGCCGCGCCACCTCCGCCGAGGAGGGCATCGCCGCCCTCCGCGAAGAGGTCGACACCCTCATCGTCATCCCCAACGACAAGCTGCTGATGATCAGCGACCGCAACGTCAGCATGCTCGACGCCTTCAAGCAGGCCGACCAGGTCCTGCTGCAGGGTGTCTCCGGCATCACCGACCTGATCACCACCCCCGGCCTGATCAACCTCGACTTCGCCGACGTGAAGTCGGTGATGAGCAACGCCGGTTCCGCCCTGATGGGCATCGGCTCGGCCCGTGGTGAGAACCGCGCGGTCGAGGCGGCCGAGCTCGCGGTCTCCAGCCCGCTGCTCGAGGAGTCCATCGACGGCGCCCAGGGCGTGCTGCTCTCGATCGCGGGCGGGTCCGACCTGGGCCTGTTCGAGATCAACGAGGCGGCCGCCATGGTCTCCGAGGCCGTGCACGCCGACGCCAACATCATCTTCGGCGCCACGATCGACGACGCCCTGGGCGACGAGGTGCGGGTCACCGTCATCGCCGCCGGCTTCGAGGGTGGCCGGCCCAAGCGTCGCGAGGACGCCTCGTTCGGGCGTCCGCGCCCGACGCAGGCGGCCAAGCCGCAGAGCCAGGAGGAGACCCGCGCCGCGGCCCGGGCCCTGGCCGAGCAGCGCAAGGCGCCCGAGCAGACCCCGCGTCGCGAGCCGGTGACGGTCGGGGCCCAGGGTGCGCCGCAGCGCTCCTACGCCGGTGCCCCGCAGCACGGGACGTCGTCGGGGGCCTCCTCGGCCCCGTCGTCGCAGCCGTCGACGCAGCGCCCCACCCAGGGTGGCTTCGCCGACGACGACCTCGACATCCCCGACTTCCTGAAGTAAGGACCGCGCCCCTCCGGTGTACTCCCACCGCAGCAGCACCGGCCCCGTCGACCTGGCGTTCACCGACAGGTACGGCGGGGTCAGTGCTGCGCCCTTCGACAGCCTCAACCTGGCGCTCGTCGGTGACGACGAGCCGCTCGCCCGACGCCGCAACACCGAGGTGCTGCTGGCCGACTTCGCCCCCGGGGCGCGACTGGCCGACATGGAGCAGGTGCACGGCGCCCGGGTCGTCGACGCCGGTGGCGCCCGCGAGCAGTGCGACGCCCTGGTCACCGCCGACCCCGACGTCGTGCTGATGGTGCGGGTGGCCGACTGCGTCCCGGTGCTGCTGGCCGACCCCGACGCGGGGGTGGTCGGGGCCGCCCATGCCGGACGCCAGGGGATGGCCTCGGGTGTCGTGGAGGCCTGCGTGACCCGCATGCGCGCCCACGGCGCCGACACGGTGCAGGCCTGGATCGGTCCCCACGTGTGCGGCTCCTGCTACGAGGTGCCCCAGGCGCTGCGCGACGAGGTGGCCGCGGTCGAGCCGGCTGCGGCCTCCACCACCTCGTGGGGCACCCCCGCCCTCGACGTGGGTGCCGGCGTCGCCGCGCAGCTGCTGCGCCTCGGCGTCCGGGTGCACGACGTCGCGCGCTGCACCCTGGAGTCGCCCGACCTCTACTCCTACCGTCGCGACGGGGCGGGTGCCGGCCGCTTCGCCGGGCTCGTCAGGATCAGGGCATGACCGACCAGCGCGGCGACGAGCTCGCCGAGAACCTCGCCCGGGTGCGCGCCCGCATCGCCGACGCCTGCTCCGCCGCCGGCCGGAGCGAGGACGACGTCACCCTGGTCGTGGTCACCAAGTTCTTCCCGGCCTCCGACGTCCGCCTGCTGGCCGACCTCGGCGTCCGGGACGTGGGGGAGAACCGCCACCAGGAGGCGCTGGCCAAGGCCGAGGAGTGTGCCGACCTCGACCTGGCGTGGCACTTCATCGGCGGGCTGCAGAGCAACAAGGCCGCCGCCGTCACGGCGTACGCCGACGTCGTGCACTCCGTGGACCGCGCCAAGCTCGTGACCGGGTTGAGCCGGGGGGCGGTCGAGCGGGGCCGCGACCTCGAGGTGCTCGTGCAGGTCAGCCTCGACCCGCCCGGTGCCGAGGGGCGGTCGGGGCTCGACCCGGCCCAGGTGCCCGACCTGGTCGAGCGCGTCGGTGACGCGCCGGGCCTGGTGCTGCGCGGCGTGATGGGGGTCGCGCCGCTGGGCGGCGACCCGGCGGCCGCCTTCGCCGCGCTCGCGACGATCGCCGCCGACGTGCGCTCGGTCGACCCGTCGGCCACCTGGATCTCCGCCGGCATGAGCGGAGACCTCGAGGCCGCCGTCGCGCACGGTGCGACACACCTGCGCGTCGGCTCGGCGGTGCTCGGTCCGAGGCCCACGGTCACGTAATGTTCCCACTGCCGTCGAGAGCATCTCGGCGTGCAATTGAAGCGCACCGAGAGCAGAGGAAATCCAACAGATGAGCGCGATGCGGAAGATGGGCGTCTACCTCGGCCTGCTCGAGGACGCCAACGGCGAGTACGCCGACGTCGAGAACGACTACGACGAGCCCGCTCGCCGCGCCGAGCCGCGCGCCGACGTCCGCTCGGAGGCCCACGCCGACGGCGACGCGCGCCCCGTGGCCAACCTCGCCGAGCGCCGCCGCCCCGCCCCGGCCGCGCAGCAGTCCGCCGCCCCCCGGCCCACGACGACCGTGGCGCCGATGTCGCGGATCACGACGCTGCACCCCCGCACCTACAACGAGGCCCGGGTCATCGGGGAGAACTTCCGCGACGGCGTGCCGGTGATCATGAACCTCTCCGAGATGGACGACACCGACGCCAAGCGCCTGGTCGACTTCGCCGCCGGCCTGGTGTTCTCGGTCCGCGGCTCGATCGAGCGGGTGACCAACAAGGTGTTCCTCCTCTCCCCGCCCAACGTCTCGGTGACCGCGGAGGACAAGCAGCGGATCGCCGAGGGCGGCTTCTTCAACCAGAGCTGACGCAGGACGTCAGGGGCCAGGACCTAGGCTCACCCTCGTGAACATCGTCGGCCAGATCGTCGAGCTGGTCCTCGGCACCTTCATCGCGCTGCTGTTCGTGCGCCTGATCGTGGACTGGATCCAGTACTTCGCCCGTTCGTGGACACCCCGGGGGCCGGTGCTGGTGGTGCTCGAGGGCGTCTACTCCGCCACCGACCCGCCGGTGAAGGCGCTGCGCAAGGTGCTCCCGCCGCTGCGCCTGGGCGGGATGGCGATCGACCTGAGCTTCATCGCGCTGCTGCTGATCTGCTACATCCTGCTCTCGATCAACCGCTCGCTCCTCCTCGCTGCGGCCTGAGTCCGAGGGCCCGTTAGGGTGGCAGGCGCCCGACGCGGCGACCGGGTGCAGCCCGGGCCGCGACGCCGATGACGACGAGAACAAGGTGAGAACATGCCGCTGACGCCCGAGGACGTGAGCAAGAAGCGCTTCACGCCGGTGCGGCTCCGCGAGGGGTACGACATGGGCGAGGTCGACCAGTTCCTCGACGAGGTCGAGTCCGAGCTGGAGCGACTGCTCAAGGAGAACGAGGACCTCCGGTCCAAGGTGACCGCCGGCGGTGGCGCGGCCCCCGCGACGACCGCCACCCCCGCCGCGGCGTCGGCCGGTGAGGAGCCGGACGACCAGGAGGCTGGCGAGAAGGCCGGCGAGAAGGCCGCCGCGCCCGCCCCGGCCGCCCGCGCCGTGACCCCGCCCCCGAGCGAGCAGATCCACGTGACCACCGCTGCCGAGGCGTCCTCCGCGGCGACCCGGCTGCTGGAGCTGGCCACCCGCAACGCCGACGAGGTCGTGGCCGAGGCCCGCACCGAGGCCGAGGAGATCGTCGCCTCCGCGCGCACCGACGCCGAGCGCCTGGAGGCCGAGACCAAGTCGCGCACCGAGAAGTTGGACGAGGACGCCCGCGGGCGCGCCCAGCGCCTCGACGACGAGACCGACTCGCGTCGCCGCGAGGCCCTCGGCGACATCGAGAAGGAGAAGGGTCGCCTCGACGGCGAGGTGGAGAACCTGCGCACCTTCGAGCGCGAGTACCGCAGCCGCCTGAAGAGCTACTTCTCCCAGCAGCTGGCCGCCCTCGACGGCGACGGCACCAGCGCCGAGCTCACCGGCGACGGCCCGGCGCCCAAGCGGCTGAAGTCGATCCTGGGAGCCGGCAGCGAGCACGTCCAGGGTCCGGCCAACGCCGCCCCGGAGGCCTCCGGCGAGGCCACCCCGGGCGAGGAGCAGCCCCGCTCCTAGCTCGACCCGCAGCGATGGTCCGAGACGTTCGGACCCTCCTACTCCCGGGTAGAGGGTCCGAACGTCTCGGACTATCCGGCTCTGCGGCTAGTCGGTCGGGCGGCGCTCGACGGAGAAGGTCAGGCCGAGGTCGGGGTCGGTGTGGGTGCCCCCGGCCGACGTGCGCTCGACCGTGGTCGCCAGCACCTCGCGGGCGATCAGCTCCTCGTGCTCGGTCAGGGCGGTGGCCAGCTCCTCGCCGGCCCCACCCTCGAGCGGCGTCCAGCGGAGCGTGATCCGGTCGGAGACCTCGAACCCGCTCGTCTTGCGGGCCTCCTGCACCAGCCGGATCACCTCGCGGGCCAGGCCCGCACGGCGCAGCTCGGGGGTCACCTCGAGGTCCAGCGCCACGGTCTCGCCCTGCTCGTTGACCACCGACCAGCCCTCGCGGGGCCGCTCGGAGACGATCACCTCGTCGGGCAGCACCTCGACGGGTGAGCCGTCGACCTGCACGGTCGCGCGTCCGTCGGCAGCCAGGGCCGCGGCCAGGGCTCCGGCGTCGGCGGCGGCGATCGCCGCCGCGACCCGAGGCGTCTCCTTCGCGAAGCGCTTGCCCAGGGCGCGGAAGTTGCCCTTGGCCGAGTGGTCGACCAGGTCGGCACCGGCCGCGGACAGCGGCTCCAGGGCGCCGATGTTGAGCTCCTCGCAGATCTCCTGCCGCAGCTCCGCGTCCAGCCGGTCGTACGCCGACGTGGCCACGAGCGCCCGCCGCAGGGGCTGGCGCGTGCGCACCTTGGCCTCCGCCCGGGCCGCCCGGCCGAGCTCGACGAGTCGGCGCGCGAGCGACATCCGCGGGCCGAGGTCCTCGTCGACCGGCGAGCCGTCCACCGTGGATCCGTCGACCCCCGGGCCGTCCACGGTGGGCCAGGTGGCGAGGTGCACCGAGTCGGGCAGCTCGTCCGACGTCGCCGCGAACAGGTCCTGCCACACCCGCTCGGTGATGAACGGCGTCATCGGTGCCATCAGCAGGGTGACCAGCTGCAGGCACTCGTGCAGGGTCGCCAGGGCGGCGGGCTCGCCCGCCCAGAAGCGGCGACGGGAGCGGCGTACGTACCAGTTGGAGAGGTCGTCGACGTAGCCCGCCAGCAGCGACCCGACGCGCTGGGTGTCGAACCCCTCGTACGCCGTGGTGACCTCGCGCACCAGGCGGTGGGCCTCCGACAGCGCCCACCGGTCGAGCACCGAGCGGTCGGCGACGGCCGGGGCCTCGTCGCCGGGGGACCACGACGACACGTTGGCGTAGAGCGCCTGGAAGGCGACGGTGTTCCAGTAGGTCAGCAAGACCTTGCGGACGGTCTCCTGGATCGTGGTGTGCCCGACCCGGCGGGCCGCCCACGGGGAGCCACCGGCCGCCATGAACCAGCGCACCGCGTCGGCGCCGTGCTCGTCCATCAGCGGGATCGGCTCGAGGATGTTGCCGAGGTGCTTGGACATCTTGCGGCCGTCCTCGGCCAGGATGTGGCCCAGGCACAGCACGTTGCGGTACGACGACTCGCCGAACACCAGCGTCCCGACGGCCATCAGGGTGTAGAACCAGCCGCGGGTCTGGTCGATCGCCTCGCTGATGAAGTCGGCCGGGTAGGCCTGCTGCAGCCGCTCCTCCGAGCCCGCCACGTGGGGGTAGCCCCACTGCGCGAACGGCATCGACCCGGAGTCGAACCACGCGTCGATGACCTCGGGCACCCGCCGCGAGGTCTCCCCGCACGGCGCTGAATCTTCGCCCTCCGGGCGGTGGGGGCAGGCGAAGGTGATGTCGTCGACGTGCGGCCGGTGGGGGTCCAGCCCGGACTGGTCGGTGCCGGTCAGCTCGGAGAGCTCGGCCAGCGAGCCGACGCAGACCTGGTGGTCGTCGTGGCAGCGCCAGATCGGCAGCGGGGTGCCCCAGTAGCGGCTGCGTGAGAGCGCCCAGTCGATGTTGTTGGTCAGCCAGTCGCCGTAGCGGCCGTGCTTGATGGTCTCGGGGAACCAGTTGGTCTGCTCGTTCTGGGCGAGCAGCGCGTCCTTGATCTGGGTGGTCCGGACGTACCACGACGGCTGGGCGTAGTACATCAGCGCCGTGTGGCAGCGCCAGCAGTGCGGGTAGCTGTGCTCGTAGGGCACGTGCCGGAACAGCAGCCCGCGCGCGTCGAGGTCGGCGACCAGGTCGGCGTCGGCGTGCTTGAAGAACTGGCCGCCGACCAGCGGGATGTCGTCGGAGAAGTGGCCGTCGGAGCGCACGGGCACCACGACCGGCAGGCCGTAGGCGCGGCAGACCGCCATGTCGTCCTCGCCGAAGGCGGGGGACTGGTGCACCAGCCCGGTGCCGTCCTCGGTGGTGACGTAGTCGGCCAGCACCACCAGGTGCGGGGCCGTGCCGCCGTCCTCGACGGGCGGGAACTCCACGAGGTCGAAGGGGCGGCGGTAGGTCCAGCGCTCCATCTCGGCCCCGGTGACCGAGGCCTCCACGGTCCAGCCCTCGCCCAGTGCGACCCCGACCAGCGGCTCGGCGACCACCAGCCGCTCCTGGCCGTCGGTGGCCACGACGTAGGTCACGTCCGGGCGCACGGCGATCGCGGTGTTGGAGACCAGCGTCCACGGCGTCGTCGTCCAGACCAGCAGGGCCGCGCCCGCCGCGTCGCCGGACTCACCGGCGGCGTACGGGCCGGAGGTGAGGGGGAAGCGCACGTAGACGCTGGGGTCGGTGACGGTCTCGTAGCCCTGGGCGACCTCGTGGTCCGAGAGGCCCGTGCCGTCGCGGGGGCAGTACGGCGCGACCCGGTAGTCCTGCACGAGCAGGCCCTGGGAGTGGATCTCCTTCAGCGCCCACCACACGGACTCGACGTACTCCGGGTCCATCGTGCGGTAGGGCTCGCGCATGTCCAGCCAGCAGCCCATGCGGTCGGTCATCTGCTCCCACAGGTCGACGTGCCGCTGCACCGACTCGCGGCAGCGCGCGTTGAACTCGGCGATGCCGAAGGCCTCGATGTCGGCCTTGCCGGTGAAGCCCAGCTCCTTCTCCACCGCGAGCTCGACGGGCAGGCCGTGGCAGTCCCAGCCGCCCTTGCGGTTGACCTGGTAGCCCTGCATCGTGCGGAACCGCGGGAAGACGTCCTTGAACGTGCGCGACTCGATGTGGTGGGTGCCCGGCCGACCGTTCGCCGTCGGCGGCCCCTCGAAGAAGGTCCAGGTCTCCGCGCCCTCGTTGCGTGCGACGGAGCGCTCGAACACCGAGTCGCGGCGCCACCGCTCGAGGACCTCGCGCTCGAGCTCGGGCAGGTCGACCTGCGGGGGCACGGGACGGTAGGACCGGGCGGCCTGGGACCGGGCCGGCGGCTGGGGGGAGGGGCGGGGGTCGCTCACGGTGGTTCCTCGTCGTCGATGCTGACGAAGGGACGAGACCGGCGCGTCCAGATCGTGCGCCGTGGCCCCGCGGTGCCACCCTCCTTGGCCGGCCTCGTGCTCGCCGACCCACTCCACTCGCTGCACCGCTGCCGGGTCTAGTCCGAGGCCCCGGGGGACCTGCGTTTCTTCCGGCGGCTCCGGGTGATGTTCTCCGCTGCCGTGCCGCCGGGCTCGCACCGTCCCCGACTCGCTCCTGGCCGTGCAGTGGGTACTCGTCCCGTCCACGCCGTGCGGTGAGGTGCAGTCTAGCCACGCCTGCAGGCGCGAGCGGGTCAGGCCTCGCACGAGCCGGAGGGCCCCGGCGCTTGAAGGGGACGGGCCCGGCACATATCCTTCGCGCCAGCGCGTGTGTCCCGGGCACGCCACACCCGACGGGGGGCACCGAGTCATGGCATCTGCGACGAGGAGGTCCCCGGCCCGCGCAGCCGCGACGACAGCGGCGGAGAAGACGAGCACCCGCACCACCCCAGCCGTCGAGAAGCGCGCGGCCACCTCCCCGGCGACGAAGGGCTCGGCGACGACCTCGCCTGCCCCGAGCGCCACCACGAACCCCGCGAAGAAGAAGGCAACGGTGGAGAAGACCGCAACGACCAAGACGGCAGCCGCGAAGGCGCCCGCCGACCTCCCCGTCCTGGCCCAGGAGGACCCCTGGAGCAAGGCCGAGCTGAAGACCGTCCGCACCCAGCTGCTCGACGACGTCACCCGCCTGACCGGCGAGCTGGCCGAGGTCGAGGGTGACCTGGCCGGCATGATCGAGAACTCCGGCGAGGGCGCCGGGCACGACCAGGCCGACGTCGGGTCCGCGTCGTTCGAGCGCGACCAGGAGATGGTCATCGTCAACAACGCCCGCGACATGCTCGAGCAGTCGCAGCACGCGTTGGAGCGCATCGACAACGGCACCTACGGCCAGTGCGAGATCTGCGGCAACGCCATCGGCAAGAACCGGCTGATGGCCTTCCCGCGGGCCACCCTGTGCCTGACCTGCAAGCAGCGCGAGGAGCGTCGCTGAGCACCAGCGCGTCCTCCGACTCCCCGTCCGCGTCCGCGGCCGGGTCCGTACGCCGTCGCCGGGCGACCCGCCTGGCGCTCGCCGTCGCCGCCGCCGGGCTCCTGGTCGACCTCGGCAGCAAGCAGCTCGCCGTGCAGGAGCTCACCGGGAAGCCGCCCGTGGAGGTGCTCGGCTCGTTCCTGACCCTGCGGCTGATCCGCAACCCCGGGGCCGCGTTCAGCGCGGGCGCCTCGGTCACCCCGGTGATCTCGGTCGTGGCGATCGTGGCGACCGTGGTGGTGGTCTGGTTCGCCCTGCGGGTGCGTCACCGCGGCTGGGCGGTCGCCCTCGGGCTGCTGCTCGCGGGGGTCACCGGCAACCTCGTCGACCGGCTGTTCCGGGCGCCGGGTCCGCTGCGTGGGCACGTCGTCGACTTCTTCGCCCTGCCGAACTGGCCGATCTTCAACGTCGCCGACATCTGCATCGACCTCGCCGGCGCGCTCTTCGTGCTGCTGCTGTTCCGCGGCGTACGCCTCGACGGCACCCGGCACCAGGACGACGAGGGCCCCGCGGCGTCCCAGGCACCGTCCTCGCCGGCGACCCGGGAGGCGACGGCGTGAGCGAGCCCGGGGCCGAGACCCGCACCCTGACCGTCCCCGACGGCCTGGGCGGTGAGCGCGTCGACGTGGGCATGGCCCGCCTCTTCGGCGTCTCCCGCAGCCGGGCCGCCGAGCTGGTCGCCGAGGGCCACGTGCTCGTCGACGGAGCACGGGTCGCGAAGTCCGACCGGCTCCTGCCCGGCAGCGACCTCCAGGTGACCTTCCCCCCGGTGCAGGACCCCCTCGAGATCGTGGCCGAGGTGGTCGAGGGCATCGGGATCATCCACGACGACGACGACATCGTGGTGATCGACAAGCCGGTGGGCGTCGCCGTGCACCCCTCCATGGGCTGGACCGGGCCCACCGTGGTCGGCCACCTCGCCGGCGCCGGCTTCCGGATCTCCACCAGCGGCGCCTCGGAGCGGCAGGGCATCGTGCAGCGGCTCGACGTCGGCACGTCCGGGGTGATGGTGATCGCCAAGAGCGAGCGCGCCTACTCGCTGCTGAAGAACGCCTTCCGGCACCGCGAGGTCGAGAAGACCTACCACGCGATGGTCCAGGGCCACCCCGACCCGCTCGAGGGCACCATCGACGCCCCGATCGGCCGGCACACCAGCTCGGACTGGAAGTTCGCGGTGCGCGAGGACGGCAAGCACAGCGTCACCCACTACGAGACCCTCGAGGCGCACCGCTTCGCCAGCCTGCTCCAGGTGCACCTCGAGACCGGTCGCACCCACCAGATCCGGGTGCACATGGCGGCGCTGAAGCACCCCTGCGTGGCCGACCTGACCTACGGCGCCGACCCCACCCTGGCCCGCCGCGTCGGGCTCGAGCGCCAGTGGCTGCATGCCGTGCGCCTGGGCTTCGAGCACCCCGGCACGGGTGAGCACGTCGACTACGACTCGCCGTACCCTCCCGACCTCGCGCACGCCCTCGAGGTCATCCGCGGTGCCGCCTGAGGCCACGGCCCCCGACGAGGAGCTCTTCGAGCTGCGTCCCGGGGCCGAGGAGGACCTGCCGGCCGTGCACGAGGTGTTCCTCGCCGCGAGCGGCGGTCCGGGCCAGCCGACCGAGCGGCGTACGCCGGAGCAGGTGCGGGCCTGGTGCCTGTCGCTGCTCGACCCGCCCGGACGCCAGCTCTGGCTGGCCTGGCGCGGCGAGACCCTGCTGGGCTTCCTGCTGCTGGAGGGCGCCTGGGTCAACCTGGTCTTCGTGCACCCCGAGCGGCCCGCCCGCGGCGTGGGCGCGGCGCTGTTCGACCTCGTGCGCAGCCTGCACCCCGACGGCTTCGGGCTGCGGGTGCACCAGGCCAACGACCGCGCGCGCTCGTTCTACCGCCGGCAGGGGCTGATCGAGCTCGAGCACACCGACGGCCGCGGCTACCACGACGGCGAGGCCGACCTGCAGATGGCGTGGGTCGGCGTGGACCCGCTGGACTACCTGCGGCGGCGCATCGACGCGGTCGACGACGAGCTCGCGGTGCTGCTGGCCCGGCGTACGGCGCTCACGGGGGCGGTGCAGGACCACAAGGCGGCGCACGGTGGGCACGGCGGCGAGCGCGGGCGCGACCCCGAGCGGGAGCGCGAGATCGTCGAGCGGATGACGCGGCAGGTCCCCGGCCTGGGCCAGGAGCAGCTGCAGCGGGTGATGCACACGGTGATCGAGGAGAGCCTCGCCGCCTGGGAGCGCTCCCACGAGGACTCCCGGTGAGCCGCTCCGCCACGACGGAGCTGCTCGGGCGCGAGGACCGGATCACCTGGGCCGACGGTCGGCTGCGGGTCACCGCGCTAATCGACGGCCGCACCCGCGTCGACGCGGTCGCGGCCGACCTGCTCGGCACCTGGCACGGGTACGTCACCGGGCCGCCGGTGGGGGAGGAGCCCGGCGCGCCGGAGCACCTCCTCCTGGCGCTCGCCTTCTGCTCGGCGGAGTTCCCCGTCGACGGCCACCCCTGGGAGCGTCGACCGCTGCGGCTGCTGCTGCCCCTGGACGACGGCGACACGGTGCTCGCGCTGGTCCGCGAGGTGCGCACCGCGCTCCTGGAGGTCCGTCGCACGGTCGTCGACGGCTCCGCGCTGGCCGTGCGCGACCCCGGCGCCCGCACCGACGTCGACGGCGCGGTGGCCCGGATGGCCGACCGCCGTCGCACGGCGGCGGCGGTCGCCCTGCTGCCGCACTACGTGCACCCCGAGGAGTTCGTGCTGGAGGTGGCCGCCGCCGGGTTCGACACCCTGGTCGTGCTGACCCGCGTGCGCGTCCTGTTCCTGGCCCCCCACCGCGAGGTGGCCCACGAGTTCCCGCTCGCCGGCGTCTACCGCGCGTGGACGGCGCCCGGTCCCGACGGCACCCACACCCAGCTGTTCCTCGACGACGGGTTCGACGGGCTGCCGTTCGTGGAGCTCGACGTGCGCGACGCTGCCCGGCTGGCCGGGGCCGTGCGGCACGCCCTGCGGCTCGAGGACCTCGACGGGCTGCTCGCGCCGCAACGGCCCGACAGCGCCGAGCTGTTCGCCGAGTGGCAGCTGCTCAGCGAGCGTCGTGCCCTGCGGATGGTGGACGACGACGACTGGCGCGCCCTGGGCAGCGGCATCCTGTCCTCCCTGCCCTGAACGGTTCGCCGAGGCGCGACGCCTCGGACCCGCGCTACCCCTGGCCGCGGGTGGGGCAGTTGACCGGAGCGCCCTCGTGCAGGGCGACCCGGCGCCACGGGCTCGCCGGCCGGTCCAGCAGCCGCTGCACGGTGTTCAGCCGGCGGTCGAGCTCGCGCCGCAGCATCGAGAGGTCGGCGAAGGACTGCCAGAAGGCGTAGCCCGCCAGGAAGGCGACCGAGAACTGGCGCCACGTGCCGTAGTGCTCGCGGGCCCGCTCCAGCCCCCGCTCCAGCTGGTCCCAGGCCATCGCCTCGCCGACGAGGCCGGCGGACACCCCGGTGCGGACGACGTGGGCGGCGCGGGCGAGGTCCCAGGCCCGGATGTCGGGAGGCATCTGGACGTGCAGCCGTGAGGTCAACCCCATCCGCTGCGCCTGCAGCCAGGCGTCGTAGTAGCGCACGTGGGCGTCGACGCTGGGGAGCCCCCGCATCGAGGCCAGGTGGCGCAGCATCTCGCGGTGCTCGGCCTCGGGGCCCCCGTCCCGCTGGCCGGTGCGGCGTACGTCGGTGGTCAGCGCCTGGGCCACCAGGGGCTGCACCAGGCAGTAGAGGTCGTCGTGCATCCCCGCGTGCAGCCGGGCCACGGTCGCCAGGGCCTCCTCCTCGCTGGTGACCCCCCAGCTGCCGGTCAGCGAGTCGAGGGCCTCCTCGCGCCGGGGGGAGGTGCCGTCGGGGCCGGGCGCGGTGAGGGCGAGGTCCAGGCGGTCGTGGGGCGCACCGGCCTCGGCGGCGTACCAGCCACCGACGGCAAGGGCGCGCAGCCGCTCCTCCGAGGCCTCGCCGCGGGTCCAGACGTCGGTGCGCAGGGGCCCGAGGTGGGCCTCGTGGAAGGACGTCAGCGGCGGCGGGGGCGGCACCGACGAGGGGGAGGTCGAGGGGCGTCGCGGGGCCATGGGGGACAGCCTAGGGCGGCCCCGGAGGCGGCCCGGGGACGCGCCCGTGTCCTGTCAGGGGCGGGTGTCATGCTGACGTAGTCTGATCCCTCTTCCCCGCACGACCAGGCTCCGCCGCCCCCTTCCGGGCCCCGCGGTGCCTGTGCTGAAGACGGGTCCACTCAGAGCTCCGGGAAGGGCTGATCGCGCTCCATGTCGGGCACAACCGCTGGTCAGGACGGGTTCGCCCACCTGCACGTCCACACCGAGTACTCCATGCTGGACGGTGCGGCGCGGCTCACCGACATGATGGAGCGCACCGCCGAGCTGGGCATGGGCTCCATCGCCATGACCGACCACGGCAACGTCTTCGGCGCCTACGACTTCTGGTCCAAGGCCAAGGCACACGGCCTGCGTCCGATCATCGGGATGGAGGCCTACGCCACCCCCAACACCGCGCGCAACGAGCGCAAGCGGGTGCGCTGGAACGACGGCGGCGACGACGACGTCTCGGGCTCGGGCGCCTACACCCACATGACCCTGCTCGCCGAGACCACCCAGGGCATGCACAACCTGTTCCGGCTGTCCTCGCAGGCCTACATCGACGGCTTCTTCTACAAGCCCCGCATCGACCGCGAGCTGCTCTCCCAGCACGGCCAGGGCATCATCGGCACGACCGGGTGCCCTTCGGGCGAGGTGCAGACCTGGCTCCGGATCGGTGACTACGCCAAGGCCTGCGAGGCCGCCTCGGACTTCCAGGACATCCTGGGCAAGGACAACTACTTCCTCGAGCTGATGGACCACGGCCTGTCCATCGAGACCCGGGTGCGGGCCGACCTGCTGCGCCTGAGCAAGGACCTCGGCATCCCCCCGATCGCGACCAACGACTCGCACTACGTGCGCAAGGAGGACGCCGGCGCCCACGAGCACCTGCTGTGCGTCTCCTCCGGCAGCGTGATGAACGACCCGAAGCGGTTCCGCTTCAACGGCGACGGCTACTACCTGAAGTCGCCCCAG
>CAVVQW010000007.1:0-249354 GCA_963750435.1 uncultured Actinomycetota bacterium
CCACGAACGGCCCCCGGCATCGTGCCGGGGGCCGTTCGTGCGTCCGGGGGCCTTCCGGGGGTCTCCTCGCCGAGCGGGGGTTCCGTGCACGGCGTACGCCGGCGAGCGGGGGATCCGTGCACGGCGTACCCCGGCGCGCGGGGGATCCGTGCACGCGCGTGGCCGCCCGGCGTACGCCGAGGCCCAGGTCGGTGGTTCTCGGCGTGCGCGGACCCCCCTCTCGGCGGGGATGGAAGTCCCTCACCGAGCCCGCCCCGCACCCCTGACCAGGGGCTTGCCAGAATGAGCAGGTGACCACGACGCCTGTCCCGCCCCGCACCGACGTGCTCGTCGTGGGGGCCGGCCCCGCGGGGTCGGCAGCCGCCGCCTGGGCCGCGCGCGCCGGGCTGGACGTCGTCCTCGTCGACGCGGCGGTGTTCCCGCGCGACAAGACCTGCGGCGACGGTCTCACCCCGCGCGCGATCGGTGAGCTCGAGCGGCTGGGCCTCGGCGACTGGATCCGGTCGCACACCGTGAACCACGGGCTGCGCGCCCACGGCTTCGGCCAGACGCTGCTGCTGCCGTGGCCGGGTGGCACGTTGCCGGCGTACGGCTCCGCCGTGGCCCGCACCGAGCTCGACGACCACCTGCGCAGCGCGGCGATCAAGGCGGGCGCGCACGGCATCGACGGTCTCCGCGCCGTCGACGTACGCCGTGACGGCGACCGGGTCAGCGCCGTCCTCTTCCGCCGGGGCGAGGAGACGGTCGAGATCGCGTGCGACCGCCTGATCGTCGCTGACGGGGTGCGCTCGCCGCTGGGCAAGGTGCTGGGCCGCGAGTGGCACCGCGACACGGCGTACGGCGTGGCCGCCCGCTCCTACGTCGACTCCGAGCGCAGCGACGACCCCTGGATCTCCAGCCACCTCGAGCTGCGCGACGAGGGTGGCGACATCCTGTCCGGCTACGGCTGGATCTTCCCGCTGGGCGACGGCTCGATCAACATCGGCGTCGGCACCCTGGCCACCGACAAGCGTCCGGCCAAGGTGTCGCTGCGCCCCCTGATGCAGTTCTACGCCGACGAGCGCCGCGAGGAGTTCGGCCTCTCCGGTGACCTGCGGATGCCGACGTCGGCGCTGCTGCCCATGGGCGGAGCCGTCTCGAACGTCGCCGGGCCCAACTGGGCGCTGGTCGGCGACGCCGCCGCGTGCGTCAACCCGCTGAACGGCGAGGGCATCGACTACGGGCTCGAGGGGGGTCGCCTCGTGGTCGACCTGCTGCTCGAGGGCGCCGACCTGTCGACCGCGTGGCCGGCGCTGCTGCGCGAGCACTACGGCGAGTCGTTCTCGATCGCCCGTCGGCTCGCCGGCCTGGTGACCGTGCCGCGGCTGCTGCCGGCCCTCGGCCCCGCCGGGATGCGCTCCGACTGGCTGATGACGCTGGCGCTGCGGTGGATGGGCAACCTGGTCACCGACGAGGACAGCGACCGCGCCGCCCGCGTGTGGCGCTGGGCGGGCAAGCAGTCCGTGCGCCTCGACGACCGCGCCCCGTTCAGCTGAGGCGCCACCGGCCCTCGAGCCCGGACACGCGCGCCGTCTCGGCGTACACCTGCGCCGTCTCGGCGTGCAGCGCGCCGTCTCGGCGTACACCGCGCCGTCTCGGCGTGCACGCGCGCCGTCTCGGCGTACACGCGCGCCGTCTCGGCACTAGGTTGTCCGGCGTGAGCGGCGACGGGGTCTACCGCATCGTCAACGGCCTGGGGCGTACGGCGCTGAGGGCGCTGCGGCTGGACGTGCGGTGGACCGGGGTCGAGCGGGTGCCGACGACGGGGCCGGCGATCCTGGCCGCGAACCACGCGTCGTTCCCGGACTTCGTGTTCGTGGAGAAGGCGGCGGTGACCCGCGGGCGCTACGTGCGGTTCATGACCCGCGGCGACGTGTGGGACGTGCCGGTCGTGCCGTGGTTCATGGACGCGATGGGGCACGTGCCGGTGGACCGGGCGGTGCCGGTGCACGCCTACCTGCGGATGCGGCGCCTGCTGGAGCAGGGGGAGGTGGTCTGCGGGTTCCCCGAGGCCGGCATCTCCTACTCCTACACCGTCCGGCCGCTGATGAGCGGGCTGGTCGCCCTGGCCCGCGACACGGGGGTGCCGGTGGTCCCGGTGGCGATCTGGGGCACCCAGCGGATCTTCTCCGTCGGTGACCCGGCGCCGCCGATCGACTGGACGCGCGGCCGTCGGGCCGACCTCGCGTTCGGTGCCCCGATCCACGTCGGGCCCGACGACGACGTCGTGGAGCGCACCCGCGACCTCGGACACGCTCTCACCGACCTGCTCGAGGGCCTGCAACGGCTGCCGCACCACCGGCCCAGGCCGGGGGAGGTCGCGACGTGGTACCCGCACCACCTCGGTGGCCACGCCCCCGACCGCCACCACGCCGTGCACCTCGACGAGGTGCCGTTCAACGCGGTGCTGCCGACCTGGGGGCCCGACCTCGGCGCCTACGCGCCCCGGTCGGTGCCCGAGTCCGAGGCGGACTGACCCGAGGTGGGCCGGCCGGAGGTGCCCGACCCCGAGGTCGCCGGGCCCGACACCCGCACCTAGGCCTCCGACGAGGACCGAGCGCGCTCCCGGGCCTTGCGGTGGCGCTGGAGGGACCCGACGGGGTCGACGGCCCAGTTCAGCTTCGACGAGACCGGGGTCCAGGCCAGGAACAGCGCCAGCGCCACGGCGCAGGCGGTGACCAGGAACAGCGCCCAGGGCATGTGCCCGGCCGACCAGCCGGGGTAGCCCGCGAACTCGGCGCCGAGGACGACGAAGCCGTGGAAGAGGTAGACCACGAGCGTGGCCGACCCCAGCGCGCTGAACCAGGTCTTGGTGCGCGGCACGACCGCGAAGAACGCGAAGGCGCCGACCAGGCCGCTGAGCAGCAGCGACATCCGGATCACCAGGGCCCGCAGGTCGTCGGGGTCCAGGGCGTCGTAGCGGGTGCGGTAGTAGAACCACTCGGTCTCGAACCACGACCCGGAGAACCTCGCCAGCACGAGCAGCCCGAGGAGGACCGCGAAGCCGTACCACCGGGCCCGGCGGGCGCGGAGCAGGTTCCAGTGGCCCTCGTGCATCTTCAGGCCCAGGACGAAGAACGGCAGCAACCCGAAGATGCGCGCGTTGTCGAACAGGTCGGTGGCGTAGAGACCGGCCACCAGGCTGATCGCCACGGCGACGACGACCTTGGCCGGCATCCGCTTGAAGATCGGGGTCATCAGCCGCCAGAAGAACATCGCGGAGAGGTACCACATCGGCCAGTGCGGGTTGGCCCACAGGCGCTCGAAGGTCACGCCGCCGACCTCGTGGCGGAACAGCGCGTAGAGGCCCTCGAACAGCACGTAGGGCAGGGCCACGGTCGTCACCAGCAACCACATCCGCGCGCGGGTCCACTCGAAGGACTTCGACAGGTAGCCGGTCACGATCACGAACGCCGGGATGTGCCAGGCGTAGAGGAAGTCGTAGAGCCAGCTCTGCAGCCCGTCGTCGGAGGGCAGGAGCGTCCAGGAGTGGCCGACCACGACGAGGACGACCAGCGTCATCTTCGCGTTGTCGAACCACGGGTCACGGGCCTTGGCGGGGGGAGCGGTCGCCTGGGCGGCCGGAGCAGCGACGTCTTGCACGCGCACAATTTAGCCGTACGCCGGCCTCCTAGACTCGCCTCCATGTGTGCACGCCCTGTGAACCTCCCGCAACGCCAGCGGGTCGCGGCGTACGCCGTGATCGTGCGCGACGGGCAGATCCTGCTGTCCCGGCTGGCGCCGTACCTCAGCGCGACCGAGGCCTGGACGCTCCCCGGCGGCGGCATCGACTTCGGCGAGCACCCCGGCGACGCCGTGGTCCGTGAGGTGCACGAGGAGACCGGCCTCGACGTGACGGTCGGTCGGCCGCTGCTGATCGACTCGGCCCGCAAGCACGCCACGATCTCCGACACCGACATGCACTCCGTGCGCCTGGTGTACGACGGGTGGGTCGCCGCCGACGCGCCCGAGCCCCGGGTCGTGGAGGTCGACGGCTCCACCGTGGACGCGCGCTGGCACGACGTGGCCGACGTGCTCTCCGGCGCGGTCACCACGGTGCCGATGGTGCGGCTGGCCCTCGCCCACCACGAGACGGCCCGCAAGCAGCGGGTCGCGGCGTACGCCCTGGTGACGCGCGGCGACGCGGTGCTGCTGACCCGCAACGCCACCCCGCCGCACCGCGGTCGGTGGAGCCTCCCGGGAGGCGGCGTGGAGCACGGCGAGGCCCCCGCGGGCGCCGTCGTCCGCGAGGTCCTCGAGGAGACCGGGCTGGCGGCCGAGGTCGGCGACCTGCTGGGCGTGCACGACGAGCACTTCACCGGCACGGCGCCGAACGGCCGTGAGGAGGACTTCCACGGCATCGCCCTGGTGTTCACCGCCGGTGTGGGTGACGGCGAACCCCGCGTGGACGACCTCGGCGGCACGACCGACGCGGCCGCCTGGGTGCCCCTCGACGACGTGCGGTCCGGGCGGGTGCCGGTGTCCGCGCTCGTCACCGCTTCCCTGGCCATGGGGGGCGGTCGTTAGATTGGGCCCCATGAGCGAACAGGTCTTCACCTACGGCGCACCCGGTCTGAAGTTCGGCGAGGGAGCCAGCGACGAGATCGGCTACGACCTCAGCCAGTACGACGTGAAGCGCGTCCTGGTGATCACCGACCCCGGCGTCGCCGCGACCGGCCACCCGCAGCGGGTCGCCGACCAGATGGGCGAGTTCGGGATCGAGGCCCACGTCTTCGACGGCGTGCACGTCGAGCCGACCGACCGCAGCCTCGAGGAGGCCATCGCCCACGCGCGCGACACCGGCCCCTGGGACGCCTTCGTCGCGGTCGGTGGCGGTTCCTCCATCGACACCGCCAAGGCGGTGAACCTGCTGACCACCAACGAGGGCGAGCTGATGGACTACATCAACGCCCCCGTCGGGAAGGCGCGGGCGCCCAAGAACGTGCTCAAGCCGCTGATCGCGGTGCCCACCACGACCGGCACCGGCGCCGAGTCGACCACGATCTGCGTGCTCGACGTGCTGGCCCAGCACGTCAAGACCGGCATCAGCCACCCGCGCCTGCGCCCGACCCTGGCCGTGGTCGACCCGTCGCTGACCCGCACCCAGCCCGCGGGCGTCACCTCGGCGGCGGGCATGGACATCCTGTGCCACGCCCTGGAGAGCTACACCGCCCGCGACTACCGCTCCTACGACCGCAAGAAGCCGTCCGAGCGGGTGCCCTACTGCGGCTCCAACCCGATGTCGGACATGTGGTCGGAGAAGGCCATGTCGCTGCTCGCGGAGTCCTTCCGCCAGGCCGTGCTGCACGGCGACGACGACGAGGCCCGCCACCAGATGGCGATGGCCGCGACCTTCGCCGGCATCGGCTTCGGCAACGCGGGCGTGCACATCCCGCACGCCAACGCCTACCCGATCGCCGGCCGGGTCAAGGACTTCCGGCCCGAGGGCTACCCGCAGGAGGAGGCGATGGTCCCGCACGGCATGGCCGTCTCGCTGACCGCGCCCGAGGCCTTCCGCTGGACCTTCGAGGCCTCGCCCGAGCGGCACCTCAAGGCCGCCGAGCTGCTCGCGCCGGGCCACTCCTACGACGCCGGCCCGGACGCGCTGCCCTCGGTGCTCGCCGACCTGATGCGCGACATCACCATCCCCAACGGCCTCGGCGCCGTCGGCTACGACGAGGGCGACATCGACGGTCTGGTGGAGGGCACGCTCAAGCAGCAGCGCCTGCTGGCCACCTCGCCCCGCGAGGTCTCCGAGGAGGACGCCGCCCAGATCCTGCGCAAGTCGCTCGAGCTGTGGTGAGTGCGGCCACGCAGGAGACACCGGGGAGCGGCGCCGTGCCGGCGACCGCCCTCGTCGAGGCGCTGAGGCGCCACGGGCTGGGCGACGTGGACGACTCGGCGCTGGCCCGCTCGCTCTACGCCAGCGACGCCGGGATCTACCGGGTGGCGCCGCGGGTCGTCGTACGCCCCCGTGACACCGACGAGATCGTGGCCACCCTCGCGGCCGCGCGCGAGACCGGCGTACCCCTGACGATGCGGGGGGCCGGCACCTCGATCGCCGGCAACGCCATCGGCCCGGGGATCGTGGTGGACACCAGCCGCCACCTGAACCGCGTGCTCGGCATCGACGCCGAGGCGCGCACGGCCCACGTGCAGCCCGGAGCCGTGCACGCCAGCGTGCAGAAGCTCGCGGTGCCCCTGGGGCTGCGGTTCGGGCCCGACCCCTCGACCCACACCCGCTGCACCATCGGCGGGATGATCGGCAACAACGCCTGCGGCTCGCGCGCGCTCGGCTACGGCCGCACGGTGGACAACGTCGAGGCGCTCACGGTGCTGCTGGCCGACGGCTCGGTCGTCTCCACCGGTGACGCCACCCTCGGCCCGGTCGCCGAGCTGGACGCCCTCGTCGACCAGCACCTCGGCACGATCCGCACGGAGTTCGGGCGGTTCGGGCGCCAGGTCTCGGGCTACTCCTTCGAGCAGCTGCTCCCGGAGCGGGGTCGACGTTTCGACCGCTTCCTGGTGGGGACCGAGGGCACGCTCGGGTTGGTGCTGGATGCGACCATCCGCCTGGTCGAGGACGCACCGGCCCGAGCACTGGCCGTCCTGGGCTACCCGTCGATGGCCGAGGCCGCGGACGCCGTGCCCGCCCTGCTGACCCACCCGCTGGTGGCACTCGAGGGCCTCGACCAGCGCATCGCCGGGCTCGTGCGCTCCCACCCCGAGCTGCCCGCCGGTGCCGGCTGGCTGTTCGCCGAGGTCACCGGCGACACCCGCGCCGAGGCCGCGGCCAAGGCCGAGGCCGTCGTGCGCGACGCCGGGGTGCCCCACCGCGTCGTCGACGACCCGAGCGAGCAGCTCGCGCTGTGGAAGATCCGCGAGGACGGCGCCGGCCTGGCCGCCCGCTCGCTGAGCCGTCCGGCGCAGGCCGGCTGGGAGGACACCGCCGTCCCGCCGGAGAAGCTCGGCGCCTACCTGCGCGACTTCGACGCGCTGCTCAAGCAGCACCGTCTCGACGGCGTGCCCTACGGCCACTTCGGCGACGGCTGCGTGCACGTGCGGATCGACTTCGAGCTCGAGTCCGCGACCGGCCGCGGCACCTACCGCAGCTTCGTGGAGCAGGCGGCCGACCTCGTGGCCTCCTACGGCGGGTCGATGTCGGGTGAGCACGGCGACGGCCGCGCCCGCTCCGAGCTGCTGCCGCGGATGTACTCACCCGCCGCGATCGCGCTGATGCAGCAGGCCAAGCGGATCCTGGACCCCACCGACCTGCTCAACCCCGGCGTGCTGGTCGACCCGGCGCCGTTCGACTCCGACCTGAGGCTGGCCGCTCCCCAGCGGCCCGTGCGCACGACCTTGAAGCTGGCGCACGACCAGGGCTCGTTCTCCGACGCCGTCCACCGCTGCACCGGCGTGGGCAAGTGCCTGGCCGACAACACCGCCGGCGGCGGCGTGATGTGCCCGTCGTACCTCGCCACCCGCGAGGAGAAGGACTCCACCCGTGGGCGCGCCCACGTGCTCCAGGACGTCTCCAACGGCGTGCTGGGCTTCGACGACCCGGCCGTGGCCGACGCGCTCGACCTGTGCCTGTCGTGCAAGGGCTGCGCCAGCGACTGCCCCACCGGCATCGACATGGCGACGTACAAGTCCGAGGCGCTGTCCCAGAAGTACGCCGGCGCCCGCGGCTTCCTGCGCCGCCCGCGCTCGCACCTGGCGCTGGGCCAGCTCCCGCGCTGGGCCCGGATGACGCCGCCGAGGCTGGCCAACACGATGCTGCGCAGCACGACGGTGGCGCGGGTCGCCAAGGCCGCCGCCGGCGTCGACCAGCGGCGCAGCCTGCCGGCGTTCTCCGAGCAGCCGCTGCGCGCCCGGGGTGCCGCGGTGCCGACCGACGTCGACGTCTGGATCTGGGCCGACTCGTTCACCGACCGGTTCTCCTCCGAGACCGGCCGGGCCGCGCTCGAGCTGCTGGAGTCGATGGGCCTGACCGCTGCCGTCATCCCCGAGCCCGCCTGCTGCGGCCTGACGTGGACCACGACCGGCCAGCTCACCGCCGCGCGCCGGATCATGGGGCAGGCCGTCGCCACGTTGCACGGCTACGTCGCCAGCGGGACCCCCGTGATCGCGCTCGAGCCGAGCTGCCTGGCCTCGATCCGCGAGGACGCCGCCCAGCTGCTCGACGACCCCCGGGCCGCCGAGGTCAGCGACGGCGTGCGCTCGCTCGCGGAGTTCCTCGCCACCCGCGTCGCCGCGGGGGAGTGGACCCCGCCCGACCTGACCGGCGTCGAGGTCGTCGCGCAGCCGCACTGCCACCACCACGCCGTCATCGGCTGGGAGACCGACGCCGCCCTGCTCGCGCAGACCGGCGCCTCGGTCACCCGCGTCGGCGGCTGCTGCGGGCTGGCCGGCAACTTCGGGGTCGAGCAGGGGCACTACGAGGTCTCGGTCGCGATCGCCGAGCACGACCTGCTCCCCGCCGTACGCCGTGCGGGCCCCGACGCCGTCGTCCTGGCCGACGGGTTCTCCTGCCGCACCCAGCTCGACGACCTCGCCGGCACCCGGGCGCTGCACCTGGCCGAGCTGCTCCTGCGCGGTGCCCGGGGCTGAGCCGCGGGTCAGGCGCGCAGGCGCTCGACCGTCGACATCACGTGGAAGACCACGATGGCGGCGATGGTGCCCAGGGCGATGCCGTTGAAGGTCAGGCTGCCCGAGGTGATCGTGTAGTCGGCGATCCCGACGACCAGGGCCGTCGCGGCGGTGAACTGGTTCACCGGGCGGGAGAAGTCGACGTGGTTGTCGATCCAGATCTTCACGCCGATGACGCCGATCAGGCCGTAGAGCGCGGTCGTGACACCGCCCAGGACGCCCGGCGGGATCGTGTTGACCACGGCGCCCACCTTGGGGAGGAAGCCGAGGACGACGGCGAAGGTGCCGGCGACCCAGTACGCCGCGGTCGAGTAGACCTTGGTCGCGGCCATCACGCCGATGTTCTCGCCGTACGTCGTGGTGCCCGACCCGCCGCCGAGGCCGGCGACGGTGGTGGCCAGGCCGTCCGCGAGCAGCGCGCGCCCGGTCAGCTGGTTCAGCGAGGGATCGGCGAGGTGGGCGACGCTGCGCACGTGGCCGACGTTCTCGGCGACCAGGACCAGCACGACGGGGATGAACGCCGGGAGCACCGACCAGGCCACGGTGGGGGAGGTGAAGTCGGGCAGGCCGATCCACGCGGCGTCGCCGACGGGGGAGAAGTCCACCTGCCCGGCGACGACGGCGGCGAGGTAGCCCACCACGACGCCGAAGAAGATCGCGAGCCGGGCGAGCAGCCCGCGGAAGGCGACCGTCCAGAGCAGCACGGCCGCGAGGGTGATCAGCGCGACCCAGGGCGCCTTGGCGAAGTTGGCCTTGGCGGCCGGGGCGAGGTTGAGGCCGATCAGGGCCACGATGGCGCCGGCGACCACGGGCGGCATCAGGACGTCGATCCAGCCGACGCCGGTGAACGTGACGACCGCTCCGACGACCGCGAGCATCAGGCCGACGGCGACGATGCCGAACAGCGCGCCCCCGGGGCCCGAGGACGCCTGGGCCGCCGCGATCGGGGCCAGGAAGGCGAAGGAGGAGCCGAGGTAGCTCGGCAGCCGGTTGCGCGTGACCAGCAGGAACAGGATCGTGCCGACGCCGGAGAAGAACAGCGTGGTGGTGGGCGGGAAGCCGGTGAGCAGCGGCACCAGGAAGGTGGCGCCGAACATCGCCACGACGTGCTGCATCCCCAGGCCGATCGTCGCGGGCCACGCCAGCCGCTCGTCGGGGCGCACGATCTCGCCCTCGGTGATGGTGCGGCCGTCTCCGTGGAGCTTCCAGACCGGGGCGCGACCGGTGGGTCGTTCGGTTTGCATGGGGCGAAGCCTCGCACCCCTGCGACGGCGCGGCGCAAGGGGGCGCGCGGGGGCGGAGCCGCCTCGTTTTGACCCTCACCCGGGCACCCGGTAATCTGATCCCTTGTGTCTGGGTCGTCCGGACCTGCCTGCGTGCCCTCAAGCCGGCGCGCGGCCCCGAGCCACACTTTCGCACCACGCAAGAACGCACGTCACCGTGCCCGGCAGAGCGCCGTGCACTGAGAGTCGACAGGAAAGGGAACCAACCAGGTGCCCACGATCAACCAGCTGGTCCGCAAGGGCCGACAGGACAAGGTGTCGAAGAACAAGACGCCTGCCCTGAAGGGTTCGCCCCAGCGCCGCGGTGTCTGCACCCGCGTCTACACGACCACCCCGAAGAAGCCGAACTCTGCCCTCCGCAAGGTCGCCCGGGTGCGCCTGTCGAGCGGCATCGAGGTCACCGCCTACATCCCGGGTGTCGGTCACAACCTCCAGGAGCACTCCATCGTGCTCGTCCGCGGCGGCCGGGTGAAGGACCTTCCCGGTGTCCGCTACAAGATCATCCGCGGCTCGCTCGACACCCAGGGTGTCAAGAACCGCAAGCAGGCCCGCAGCCGTTACGGCGCGAAGAAGGAGAAGAGCTAATGCCCCGCAAGGGTCCCGCCCCGAAGCGGCCGATCGACATGGACCCCGTCTACGGGTCCCAGCTCGTCTCGCAGCTCGTGTCCAAGGTGCTCATGGACGGCAAGAAGCAGGTCGCCCAGCGCATCGTCTACGGCGCCCTCGAGGGCACCCGTGAGAAGACCGGCACCGACCCGGTCGTCACGCTCAAGCGTGCGCTGGACAACGTGAAGCCGGCCATCGAGGTCAAGTCCCGCCGCGTCGGCGGTGCGACCTACCAGGTCCCGATCGAGGTCAAGCCCAACCGCAGCACCACCCTGGCGCTGCGCTGGCTCGTCGGCTACTCCGCGGCCCGCCGCGAGAAGACGATGTCCGAGCGACTGATGAACGAGATCCTCGACGCGAGCAACGGCCTCGGTGCCGCTGTGAAGAAGCGTGAGGACACCCACAAGATGGCCGAGTCCAACAAGGCCTTCGCGCACTACCGCTGGTGACTCCGTACGGCGCTCCGCCGAGCGTGGAGCGCCGTACCCACCACCACCACCACTAACCCGAGGGGATCGAAGACCTACCGTGGCCGTCGACATCACCACTGACCTCAACAAGGTCCGCAACATCGGCATCATGGCGCACATCGACGCCGGCAAGACCACCACCACCGAGCGGATCCTGTTCTACACGGGCATCACGTACAAGATCGGTGAGGTCCACGAGGGCGCCGCCACGATGGACTGGATGGAGCAGGAGCAGGAGCGCGGCATCACCATCACGTCCGCCGCGACGACCTGCTGGTGGAAGGACCACCAGATCAACATCATCGACACCCCCGGGCACGTGGACTTCACCGCCGAGGTCGAGCGCTCGCTGCGCGTCCTCGACGGCGCCGTCGCCGTCTTCGACGGCGTGGCCGGCGTCGAGCCCCAGACCATGACGGTCTGGCGCCAGGCGAACAAGTACTCCGTCCCGCGGATGTGCTTCGTCAACAAGCTCGACCGCACCGGCGCCGACTTCTGGCGCTGCGTGGACATGATGGTCGAGCGCCTGAACTCCACCCCGCTCGTCCTCCAGCTGCCGATCGGCGCCGAGGGCGACTTCATCGGTGTCGTCGACCTGGTCGGCATGCGTGCCCTGACCTGGCGCGGCGAGACCACGATGGGTGAGGACTACGAGGTCGAGGAGATCCCCGCGGAGCTGGCCGACCAGGCCGCCGAGTACCGCGAGAAGCTGCTCGAGACCCTCTCCGACGCGGACGACGCGATCATGGAGAAGTTCCTCGAGGAGGGTGAGTTCTCCGTCGAGGAGATCGAGGCCGCGATCCGTCGCGCCACCCTCGCCGACAAGATCAACCCGGTCTTGTGCGGCACGGCGTTCAAGAACAAGGGCGTCCAGCCCCTGCTCGACGCGGTCGTGAAGTACCTCCCCTCGCCGCTCGACATCGACGGCATCCAGGGCCACTCGGTCAAGGACGAGGACGAGGTCATCGTCCGGCAGCCGTCCGACGACGAGCCGTTCTCGGGCCTGGCGTACAAGATCGCCACCGACCCGCACCTCGGCAAGTTGATCTACGTCCGCGTCTACTCCGGCAAGCTGACGGCCGGCACCTCGGTGCTGAACTCCGTCAACGGCCGCAAGGAGCGGATCGGCAAGGTCTACCAGATGCACGCCAACAAGCGTGAGGAGATCGCGTCGGTCGGCGCCGGCCAGATCGTGGCCGTCATGGGCCTGAAGGACACCAAGACCGGTCACACCCTGTGCGACCCGCAGAACCCGGTGATCCTCGAGTCGATGACCTTCCCCGCCCCCGTGATCGAGGTGGCCATCGAGCCGAAGACCAAGGGTGACCAGGAGAAGCTCGGCACCGCGATCCAGCGTCTCTCCGACGAGGACCCGACCTTCACGGTCAAGGCCGACGAGGAGACCGGGCAGACGATCATCGCCGGCATGGGCGAGCTCCACCTGGAGATCCTCGTCGACCGGATGAAGCGCGAGTTCCGCGTCGAGGCCACCGTCGGCAAGCCGCAGGTCGCCTACCGCGAGACCATCCGCAAGAAGGTCGAGAAGCACGGCTACACCCACAAGAAGCAGACCGGTGGGTCCGGCCAGTTCGCCAAGGTGCAGATCAGCCTGGAGCCGAACACCGACCCCGAGACCGGTCTCGGCGTGGGTTATGAGTTCGTGAACAACGTGTCCGGCGGTCGCGTCCCCAAGGAGTACATTCCCTCGGTGGACCAGGGCGGCCAGGACGCCATGGAGTTCGGCGTGCTCGCCGGCTACCCCATGGTCGACGTCAAGTTCACCCTCGAGGACGGCGCCTACCACGACGTCGACTCCTCCGAGCTCGCCTTCAAGATCGCCGGCAACCAGGCGTTCAAGGAGGCGGCCCGCATGGCCAAGCCGGTCCTGCTGGAGCCGATGTTCGCCGTCGAGGTCGTGACCCCGGAGTCCTTCATGGGTGACGTCATCGGCGACATCAACTCCCGCCGCGGTCAGGTGCGAGCCATGTCGGAGCGGTCGGGCGATCGCGTCGTCGACGCCCTCGTGCCGCTGTCGGAGATGTTCGGGTACGTTGGTGACCTGCGGTCGAAGACCTCTGGTCAGGCGTCGTACTCGATGGAGTTCGACTCGTACGCCGAGGTTCCCCAGAACGTCGCCGACGAGATCATCAAGAAGGTCCGCGGCGAGTAACGTCCGCACGACCATCGGCAGCACCCCAGTTCACACACACGAGTCAAGTACCAACAACAGGAGGAGCCCCAGTGGCTAAGGCGAAGTTCGAGCGGACCAAGCCGCACGTCAACATCGGCACCATCGGTCACATCGACCACGGCAAGACGACGTTGACCGCAGCGATCACGAAGGTGCTGCACGACAAGTACCCCAACCTGAACGCCGCTTCGGCCTTCGACGAGATCGACAAGGCACCCGAAGAGCGTCAGCGCGGCATCACGATCTCGATCGCGCACGTCGAGTACCAGACCGAGGCGCGGCACTACGCCCACGTCGACTGCCCCGGTCACGCGGACTACATCAAGAACATGATCACCGGTGCCGCCCAGATGGACGGTGCGATCCTGGTCGTGGCCGCCACCGACGGTCCGATGCCGCAGACCCGCGAGCACGTGCTGCTCGCCCGCCAGGTCGGCGTCCCCGCCCTGGTCGTCGCGCTGAACAAGTGCGACATGGTCGACGACGAGGAGCTCATCGAGCTCGTCGAGATGGAGGTGCGCGAGCTCCTCTCCGAGTACGAGTACGACGGCGACGACATCCCGGTCGTCCAGGTGGCGGCCTTCCCGGCGCTGCAGGGCGACGAGAAGTGGGGCGAGTCGATCCTCAAGCTCATGGACGCGGTGGACGAGTACATCCCGCAGCCCGTGCGTGAGACCGAGAAGCCCTTCCTGATGCCCGTCGAGGACGTCTTCACGATCACCGGTCGTGGCACCGTCATCACCGGTCGCATCGAGCGCGGCATCGTCAAGGTCAACGAGACCGTCGACATCATCGGCATCCGCGACGTCAAGCAGACCTCGACCGTCACCGGCATCGAGATGTTCCGCAAGCTGCTCGACACCGGCGAGGCCGGCGAGAACGTCGGGCTGCTGCTGCGTGGCACCAAGCGCGAGGACGTCGAGCGCGGCATGGTCGTCATCAAGCCGGGCACCACGACCCCGCACACCAACTTCGAGGCCTCGGTCTACATCCTCTCGAAGGAGGAGGGCGGCCGTCACACCCCGTTCTTCAACAACTACCGCCCGCAGTTCTACTTCCGCACCACGGACGTCACGGGCGTCGTGACCCTCCCCGAGGGCCGCGAGATGGTCATGCCCGGTGACAACACCGACATGGCCGTCGAGCTGATCCAGCCGATCGCCATGGAGGACGGCCTCCGCTTCGCGATCCGCGAGGGCGGCCGCACCGTCGGCGCCGGCCGCGTCACCAAGATCACCAAGTGATCTCGGCGTAGCCACCCGCACCACCAGCACGGCCCCGCACCTCACGGTGCGGGGCCGTTCTGCGTCTCCAGGGGCCTCGGCCCAGCAGCTCAGCCCAGCAGCGCCTCGACCGCGCCGGCGAAGACCTCGGTGTGCCGGTCCACATCAGCCGCCACGTGGTGCGGGCTGAACAGCGCCATGTTGTGGAACGGGGTCAGCAGCACCCCCCGGTTCAACGCCCACAGGTGGAAGAAGCCCTCGAGCTCCTCGTCGGCCGCGGCCGCGGCGCCCGCGCCGTCGCGCGGCGGCGGGCAGAACCAGTACTCCGCCCGGCAGCCCAGCCGCTGCACGTGCCACGGCAGGCCGGCGTCCTCGATCACCCGGGAGACGCCCTCGGTGAACCGCTCGGCCAGGGGCACCGCGACCGCGAAGTCCTCGTCGCGCAGGCAGGTCGACAGCGTGGCCCGGATGGCCGCGACGGCCAGCGCGTTGGCGGTCAGGGTGCCGCCCACGCCGGCGACGTCGATCTCGTGGCCCAGCATCGGGCCGGAGAGACGTGCCGCCACCTCGGCCGTCATGCCGTACGCCGCGCACGGCACCCCGCCGCCGATCGGCTTGCCGACCACGACCAGGTCGGGCTCGAGCCCCCAGGCGCGGGTCGCGCCCCCGGGGCCGGCGCACAGGGTGTGGGTCTCGTCGATCACCAGCAGCACGCCGTGCCGGCGGGTGACCTCGCGCACGCCCTCGAGGTAGCCGTCGTCGGGCAGCACGATGCCGATGTTGGTCAGGGCCGGCTCCATCAACAGGCAGGCCACGTCGCCCTCGGCCAGCCGCCGGTCGAGGGCGCCCAGGTCGTTGAACGGCACGACCGCGGTGGTGGCCGCGACGTCGACCTGCGGCCCCAGGGCGCCGGGCCGGGGGACGACCCGGTCCCCGTCCAGGACGGCGAGGGTCTCGTCCACGGTGCCGTGGTAGCACCAGTCCATCACCGCGACCCGGGGGCGCCCGGTGAGGTGCCGGGCGAAGCGCAGCACGAACCGGTTGGCGTCGGTGGCCGACATCGCGAGCTGCCAGGTGGGCAGGCCGAAGCGGCGGGCGAGCTCCTCGCCCACCCAGGCGGCGTCCGGCGAGGGCAGCATCGTGGTCAGGCCGCGCGCCGCCTGGCGGGCGACGGCGTCGGCGACCTGCGGGAGGGCGTGCCCGGTCATGGCGCCGGTGTCGCCCAGGCACAGGTCGACGTACTCCAGACCGTCGACGTCGGTCAGCCGAGCGCCGGAGGCGTGGTCGGCGAAGAGCGGGAACGACCCGGGCCACCGGGTCATCCACGGCATCGGCACCCCGGCCAGGAGCGAGCCGTGGGCCTGCGCGGCGAGCTCGGCGGAGCGGGGGTGCAGCTCGGTGAAGCGGGTCTCCTCGGTGGCACGGAGCCCGGCGAGACGCTGACGGTCGACCATGTCAGGCAATCTAGGGCAGCACGCCCCGGCCCCGCTCGGGTCGCCGGGAACGGCTGCACGAGAATGGGCGGGTGACCGAGCGCCTTCCCCCCGCCCGCCCGCACCATACGTTCAACGAGGACGGCCAGCGGATGCGCGAGGTGCTGACCTACTCGCGGCGCAGCAGCCGGTTCACCCCGTCGCAGCAGGAGAGCTGGGACGCCCACCACGAGGCCTGGGTGGTGCCCGACGAGGCCGTCGACCGACCCGGCTTCAGCTGGCCCGCGCTCTTCGGCCGCGAGGCGCCGATCATCGTCGAGATCGGCTCCGGGGTGGGGGAGGCGACCGCCGCGCTGGCCGCGAGCCGCCCGGCGTACGACGTGGTGGCGCTGGAGGTCTGGCGCCCCGGCGTCGCGCACACCCTGGGACTCGTCGCCGAGGCCGGGGCCGACAACGTGCGCCTGCTGTCCGTCGACGCCGTGTGGTGCCTGGAGCACCTCTTCGACCCCGACGGCGTCGAGGAGCTGTGGACGTTCTTCCCCGACCCGTGGCCCAAGAAGCGGCACCACAAGCGCCGGATCGTCACCGCCGAGTTCGCCGCCCTGGTGGCCACCCGGCTGCGGCCGGGCGGGGTGTGGCGGCTGGCCACCGACTGGGGGGAGTACGCCGACCGCATGCGCGCCGTCCTCGACGCCGAGCCGGGCCTCGAGGGCGGGGTCGTGGAGCGCTGGTCGGAGCGGCCGATGACGAAGTTCGAGCGCAAGGGCCGAGCCGCCGACCGGCCGATCGTCGACCTGGCCTACCGCCGGGTCTGAGCGGTGCCGGGCGGGAGCCGCCCGGGGTCGCTGTCCGGGGGTCGCTAGGTGCCCCGGGTCTCCCAGCTCAGGCCGGCCTGCTCGAGGGCGTGCTCCAGCCGGAGCCGCTCGGCCTCGCGGTCCAGCCCCAGCGCCGGCAGCTCCGGCAGCCTGGTCGGCACGGCCAAGGCGCGGGCGGTGTCGGTGAGGACCATGTCGTAGGCCGCCACGATGCCGCGGTGGCGGGCCATCGGCACTCCGGGTCGCGGTGTGCGGGCGAGCGGGCGGAGCCGGCGCAGGTCGGCCGCGAGCCGCTCCAGCGGCGGCCCGTGGGTGGCCGGCGCCTCGGGGGCGATCAGGTTCAGCCGGCGGGCCAGGGCCTGGCCACGGTCGACGGCGGCCCGGGCGTGGAGGGCGACACCGAACAGCGCCACCGGCACCAACGAGATGCCGATGACCTTCGCGAAGCCGATGAGGACCGTCCCGTCCATCCTCCGACGCTAGGCCGGGGTCGGCCCCTGGACAAGGGTGGTCCCACGCCCGACGTCCCTCCGGCGGCCCTCCTCGTGGCCGGATCCTGACGACATCCGGCAGCCGCGCGGGCGGCCCCGCGCCCGTCGTGACTCCTAGGATCAGCGCGTGACCACCACCGCCGAGCCCCGGGTGCGCACCCGCTCCCGCGCCTGGTGGGTGGCCGGGGCGACGATGGCCGCACTCGTCGCCGCCGCCGGGTTCCGGTCCTCGACCGGGGCCCTGCTGGAGCCGCTGGAGTCGGAGTTCGGCTGGTCGCGGGCGACCACGTCGGGCGCGGTGACCCTGAACCTGGTGGTCTACGGCCTGACCGCCCCCTTCGCCGCCGCCCTGATGGAGCGGCTCGGCGTGCGGCGGGTGGTGGCGGTGGCGCTCACGATGGTCGCGATCGGCTCGGGACTGACCCTGGTGATGACGTCGTCGTGGCAGCTCTGGCTGCTGTGGGGCCTGCCGGTCGGGGTCGGCACGGGCGCCATGGCGCTGGTCTTCGGGGCGATCGTGGCCAACCGCTGGTTCGTCCGGCACCGCGGCATCGTCACCGGCCTGTTCTCGGCCGCCAGCTCGACGGGCCAGCTGATCTTCCTGCCCGCGATCGCCCAGCTCGCCCAGGGCCCCGGCTGGCGCTGGGCGGCCGGCCTGGTCGCGGTGTTCGCCCTCCTGCTCGTGCCGGTGGTGCTGCTCGTGCTGCGCGACCGCCCCGGCGACGTGGGGGAGCGGCCCTACGGCGCCCCCGCGTCGTACGTCGAGCCCGTGGTCCGGCGCGACGGCCCGGGGCCGGCCAGGGTCGCGCTCAGCACGCTGCGCGAGGTCAGCCGGCGGTGGACCTTCTGGGCGCTGTTCCTCACCTTCTGGATCTGCGGCTGGTCCACGAACGGCCTGATCGGCACCCACTTCATCCCCGCCGCCCACGACCACGGCATGCCGGCCACCACCTCGGCCTCGCTGCTGGCGCTGATCGGGGTCTTCGACATCGTCGGCACGATCGCCTCGGGGTGGCTGACCGACCGGGTCGACCCGCGCTACCTGCTCTTCGCCTACTACCTGCTGCGCGGGCTCTCGCTGCTCGTGGTGCCGAACCTGCTGGGCCCCGACGTGCAGCCCAGCCTGTTCATGTTCATCGTCTTCTACGGCCTCGACTGGGTCGCGACCGTGCCACCGACCGTCGCCCTGTGCCGGACCCACTTCGGGCTGGAGCGCTCCGGCGTGGTCTTCGGCTGGGTGTTCGCCTCGCACATGGTCGGCGCCGGCGTCGCCGCGTCGTACGCCGGGTGGGTGCGGCAGGGGCTCGGCGACTACTTCCTGGCCTGGATGACCGCGGGCGGCCTGTGCCTGCTGGCGGCCGTGATGTGCCTGTCGATCCCACGCCGGGTGGACCCCGAGCCCGAGCCGGCGCTGACCGGCGTGGGCGAGGAGTCGGCCCAGATCTGAGCGGCCGGTCCTGGGTTGTTCAGCCCAGTCGCTGCGTCAGCCGCCACCGCTGGTCGGCCTCGCGCCACAGCCGGCGCTCGTCGCGGGCCCGGCGCTCGGCGGCGACGGCGGCCAGGAAGTCCTCGGGCCGCGTGCCGGACGGTGGAGGCGGGGCCACGTGCCGGGAGACCTCGCCGACGATGCGGCCCATCAGCACGTGGTGCGCCTGCGGTGACAAGGTGCCGGACCGGGCCAGCACCTGCCGCACGGCCAGGGCCAGGGAGTCCGGCAGGGGTGCGAGGTCGGCGTGCGCCGCCCACTCGGCGAGGTGCGGCGGCATCTGCACCGGCCAGGGCAGGTCGAGCTGGAACCGGTCGCGCACGACGTAGGTGCCGGCGACCAGGTCGCCGAGCCGCTTGCCGCGGGAGCTGACCACGGCCGTGACCAGGGCCGGCACGCCGCTGAGCACCCAGATCTCCACCACCCCGACCAGGTGGCGCACGAAGGCGTGGTGGAACGAGATCGGCCCGGCGTCGTCGCGCACGGTGCGCAGGCCGGTGGCGAGCTTGCCCAGGGTGCGGCCGTGGGTCAGCGTCTCGAGGACGGCCGGGCCCAGGACCAGGGCGACGGCGGTGGTCAGGATGGCGGCGACCGCGGCCAGCGCCGCGTCGGGGGTGACCAGCGAGCCGACCACGATGCCGACGAGCAGCACGCCGAACGAGACGGCCACGTCGATCAGGCCCGAGACCAGCCGCAACCCCAGCGAGGCCGCGGGCAGCTCGAGCGCGACCGCCTCGCCGGTGACGAGCTGGTCGTGCTCGTCCCACAGGGGCGCCGGCGGCGCCGCTGCGCGTGGGTCTCCGGGCGGCCTGGACATCGCGGCCAGCCTAGATCGTTCCCGGTCGCCCGCACCCGGGTTCGCCGTACGCTGCTGGACATGGACCTCGACGCCTACGTGCGCACGCACCGGGCGACGTGGGACCGGCTCGACCGGCTCGGCCGGCGTCGCCCCGCCTCCGGGCAGGAGGCCGACGAGCTGGTCGACCTCTACCAGGAGGTAGCCACCCACCTCAGCGTGATCCGGTCGGGGGCCAGCGACCCCTCGGTCGTGGCCTACCTGAGCGCGCTCCTGGCGCGGGCCCGCACCCGCGCCTCCGGCACCCGCACCCCGGCCTGGAGCGGCGTGGCCGACTTCTTCGTACGCCGCTTCCCGGCCGCGCTGCACCGCACCCGTCGCTGGTGGCTGAGCGCGATGCTGGGCAGCTACGCGATGACGGCGCTGGCGATGTGGTGGCTGGTGCAGCACCCGCAGGTCGAGCAGTCGCTGCTCGACCCGCGCCAGGTCTCCGACCTGGTCACCAACGACTTCGAGGGCTACTACTCCGAGTCGGCGGCCTCGCACTTCGCCGCCCAGGTGTGGACCAACAACGCCTGGGTGGCTGCGCTGTGCATCGCCCTGGGGGCCCTGGGGCTGCCGGTGCTCTACGTGCTCGCCCAGAACATGGTCAACCTCGCGCTGGTCGGCTCGATCATGATCCGGCACGACCGCGGCGAGCTCTTCTTCGGGCTGATCCTGCCGCACGGCCTGCTGGAGCTGACCGCCGTGTTCGTGGCCGCCGGCGTCGGCCTGCGCCTGTTCTGGTCGTGGGTGGCCCCGGGACCCCGGACACGGGCGCAGTCGCTGGCCTCCGAGGGGCGCTCGGCCGGGGGCGTGGCGATGGGGCTGGTCGTCGTGCTGCTGGTCTCGGGGGTGATCGAGGGCTTCGTGACGCCCTCGGGGCTGCCGACCTGGGCCCGGATCGGCATCGGGGTGGCCGCCGAGCTGGCCTTCCTGGCCTACGTCTTCGTCCTCGGTGGCCGGGCCGTGCGCGCCGGGTGGACCGGCGACATCGACGCCTCGCTGCTGGAGGACCGGGTCGCCACCGCGGCCTGAATCCTGCCCGGCCCAGCATGTAACGCGGGGTTCACGTCGTCGAGGCCCTCCCCGGCAGGGGCCTCAGTCGCACGAACCCCGCGTGACAAGCGGCAACGGCCCCGAGGTTCGCCGGGAGGGGTCAGAGCAGGCCGCGGGCCTTCAGGGACAGGTAGTGGTCCGCCAGGCGGACGGGCAGGTCCTCGGCGTCGGCGTCGAGCACGCTCACCCCGAGGGTGCTGAGCAGGCGGGCGGTCGCGTCGCGCTGCCCGGCGGCCTGCTCCGCGGCCGCGGCGTCGTACGTCGCCCGGGCGTCGTCGCGGTCGCGGGCGAGGCGGTCGAGCTCGGGGTCGCGGACCGAGGCGAGGACCACCCGGTGGCGGGCGGTGAGCGGGGCGACCAGCGGCAGCAGGCCCGCCTGCACGGCCGAGGGCTCGAGCGCGGTCAGCAGGACGACCAGGGCCCGCTGTCGGCTGAGCGAGTCCACCGCTCCGACCAGGCGGCGCCAGTCGGTCTCCGCCAGCACCGGCTGCAGGCCGGCCATCGCGTCCTGGATGCCGCCGACCACGTCGCGCCGGTGGCTGCCCTGGAGGCGGGTGCGCACCGTGAGGTCGCCGGCCACGAACGAGACCCGGTCGCCGGCGCGCGCGGCGAGCGTGGCGAGCAGCAGGGCGGCGTCCATCGCGGAGTCCAGGCGCGGCACGTCGTCGACCCGACCGGCCGAGGTGCGCCCGGTGTCCAGCACCAGCACCACCCGACGGTCGCGCTCGGGCTGCCACGTGCGCACCACGACCGACCGGCTGCGGGCGCTCGCGCGCCAGTCGACGCTGCGCACGTCGTCGCCGCCGACGTACTCCCGCAGGGAGTCGAACTCCGTGCCCTGGCCGCGCACCCGCACCGCGGCGCGGCCGTCGAGCTCGCGCAGCCGGGCGAGGCGGCTCGGCAGGTGGCGCACGGACGGGAAGGCCGGCAGCACGCGCACCGCCCCCGGGACGAGGAGCGCCCCCTGCCGCCCGGCGAGGCCCAGCGGACCCAGGAGCCGCACGGTGACCCGGTCGGCCCTCAGGTCCCCACGACGGCTCGGGCGCAGGTGGCTGACCAGCTCCTGCCGGGCCCCGGCGTCGAGGTGCAGCCGGTGGCGGTTGCCGGTCGCGCCCGCCGAGGGCTGCCAGGCGTCGCGCAGGGTGCCGCGCACCCGGCGGGCGGAGGCCACCTCCAGGGCGGTCGAGCCCGCGTCCCCCTGCCGGACCCGGCCGACCGGGCGGCGTACGACGTCGAGGGCCGTACGCCGCGGCGCGAGCAGGACGTCGAGCCCGACCAGCACCAGCACGAGGAGGAGCCAGACCAGGACGGTCGCCCCCGCGGGCAGCAGCGCCACCGGGAGCAGGCCGACCAGGACCAGCAGGGGGACCCGCCAGGTGATCGCCACGACGTCAGCGCGGGACCGGCACGGAGCCGATCGCCGTGCCCAGGACCTGGCCGACGTCGACGCCCTCGAGCTCGGCCTCGGGACGCAGGGCGAGCCGGTGGGCCAGGGTGGCGTGGGCGAGCGACTTCACGTCGTCGGGGGTGACGAAGTCGCGGCCGGCCAACCAGGCCCAGGCGCGGCTGGAGCGCAGCAGCGCCGTGGCCCCTCGGGGGCTGACCCCCAGGCTCAGCGAGGGGGCCTGTCGGGTGGCCCGCGCGATGTCGACGATGTACGCCGCCACGTCGGCCGAGACGCGCACCGAGCGCACCGCCCGGATGCCGGCCTGCACGTGGGCGGCGCCGGCGACCGGCCGCACCCCGGCGGCCGCGATGTCCTGGGGGTCGAAGCCCGCGGCATGACGGTCCAGGATGGCCAGCTCGTCGTCGCGGCCCGGCAGCGGCAGGTGCACCTTGAGCAGGAAGCGGTCCAGCTGTGCCTCCGGCAGCGGGTAGGTGCCTTCGTACTCCACCGGGTTCTGGGTCGCGGCCACCAGGAACGGCGAGGGCAGCTTGCGGCTGCGGCCGTCGGTCGAGACCTGCCCCTCCTCCATCGCCTCCAGCAGCGCCGACTGGGTCTTCGGCGGGGTCCGGTTGATCTCGTCGGCCAGGAGCAGGTTGGTGAAGACCGGGCCCTCGCGGAAGGTCAGCTCGTGGCCCCCGCCCTCGATCACCATCGAGCCGGTGATGTCGCCGGGCATCAGGTCGGGGGTGAACTGCACCCGACGGGTGTCGACGTCCAGCGCCGCCGCGAGGCTGCGCACCAGCAGGGTCTTGGCCACCCCGGGCACGCCCTCCATCAGCACGTGGCCCCGGGTGAGCAGGGCCACGAGCAGGCCCGAGACCGCGGCGTCCTGGCCGACGACCGCCTTGGCGACCTCCCGGCGCACGGCGTCCAGGGCCGCGTGCGCCGCGGCCGCGTCGGGGGACCCGTCCGGACCGGCCTCGACGGAGGTGCCGGTGGGGGAGTGCCCTGTCGTGGAAGGCTCTGTCATGGGGTGCGTACCTCGTCCTCGAGCTCGAGCAGCCGCTGGCCGAGACCGACCAGCGGGGCGTCCTTCTTCGCGCCGGTCCCCGGGAGGGAGCCGGTCAGCAGGTCGTGCACGTCGTGCGGGTCGCGGCCCGTGCGGGCGGCCACCGCCAGGACCAGGGTCTCGGTCGGGGTGCTGCGCGGCAGGCTCAGCACCTCCAGCAGCCGGCGCCGCGTGGCGCCGACCAGCACCCGGGCTGCGTGCTGCCGGTCCGCCGTACGACGGTAGAGGCGGCCCCGGCTGCGGGTCGACTCCACGGCGCGCACGACGACCGGGATCGGCTCGACCACCAGGGGGCCCAGCCGGCGGCCGCGCCACAGCACCAGCGCGACGAGCGCGGCCGCCAGCAGCAGCAGCGAGGGCACGAGCCAGGGGGGCAGGAGCCCGGCGAGGTCGACCCCGTCGTCGGCCGGGGTGTCCGCGCTGTCGGCGACGTACCACAGCACGGAGTCGCCCTGCCCGAGCAGCCGCAGCCCGACGGCGGCGTTGTCGGCCTCGAGCACGTGGGTGTTGGTCAGCGAGCCCGGCGAGGTCATGGTCCACGTGCCGTCCACGCGGCCCAGGGTCCCGCCGAAGCAGTCGGCCCCGTCGAGGCCGTCGGCGTCGCGGGTGCGCAGGGAGAGTCCTCGCGCCAGCGGGGTGTCGCAACCGGCCTGGCGGGTCCCCGTGACCGCGCCCGAGGTGCCGACGTCGAGCAGGGAGGACACGGTGGCGCCCCGACCCACGAGCACCAGCGCCGCGGCCCCGTCGGTGTGAGCGCGCAGCCTGTGCAGGGTGCTGGGGCCGAGCTCGCCCGGGTCGGTGACCACCACGGTCGTCGTGGCGTCCACCGCGGCGGCGAGCAGCTGGTCCTGACCGCGGGCCACGGTCACGGGCGCCCCGTGGGCGTCGAGCACGCGGGCCAGCGCCTGGGCGCCGTCGCGACCCGGGTTGCGCGGGTCGAGCACGCCGTCGAAGCGCGCCGAGTCGCGAGCGAGCACCGAGACCACGACCAGCACGGCGAGCATGCCCGCGCCGATCAGCCACGGCGTACGCCGGCGACCGTGCAGCGCGGCCGTCGCCCCCGTCCTCGGGCCGGTGGCGGGGCCGCTCGTCGTGGTGCTCATCGGGGCACCGCCGCCACCGGGCCTGCCGCCCGCGGACCTCCGGGGGTGGCGCGGGCCAGGTCGCGCTCCAGCTCCACGGCCGCGCGGGCCTGCGCCTCGTCGGCCGGGCGGTCGCCGTACCTCGTCTCGTCGAAGGTGCGTCCCACCTGCTCCAGCCGCTCCTGCGCGAGGGGGAACAGCCCGGCGGCGTCGGCGGTGATCTCGTGCACGGTCACGCCCGCGCGCTCCGGGGTCAGGCCGCGCTCGACGAGGGTCGCGGTGAGGGCACGGACCGCCTCCAGGACGGCGTCGTCCCACCGCCCGGCCCCCAGGGCCGACGCCGCACGATCGCGGTGCGCGGCGGCCGTGTCGCGGCCGCCGGCGAACACCTCGGCGGAACGTGCGGGCAGGGCGGGGTTGGCGCCGAGGCGCGACAGCAGGAACGCACCCATGGCGACCAGCAGCACCAGCAGGAGCAGGCCCAGCAGGGGCGAGAGCCCGTTGAACGAGTCGGCCGCCCCCGAGACGCGGTCCATCAGCTCGCCGAACCACCGTTGGGCCCGCTGCAGCAGCGACTCCTGGTAGTCGGGGCGGGCGAGCTCGCGGCGCATCCAGTCGCGCGCCGTCCCCGGTCCCGGATGCACCACCCCCGGGTGGACGGGCAGCCGTCCACCACCGATCGACCCACCGATCACCACAGGGTCACCGTGGCTGCTCCGGGGACCCCGGACCCAGCGTGCGGTCGATCAGCTCGATGTCGAGCCCCTCCTTGCGGAACCGCTGGTCGAGGTAGAGCAGCACGAGGACGCCGGAGGTGAAGGGGCCGATCAGGGCCCCGGTGAGGATGGTCGAGACGTGGCTGCTCAGCAGCATCCCGGCGAGCGCCCAGCTGGAGGGCAGCAGGAAGAGCCCGACCGCGCCCAGGATCGCGAAGGGCACCGCGATCACCTGGCCGACGACCGAGGCCGCGAGGTTGGCGAGCAGGAAGATCCCCAGGATGCGCCAGAACTGACCCCGGGACAGCACCGCGGCCCGGCGGAAGGAGGCGAGGACGCTGGTGCCCTCCACCACGAGCGCGGGCGCGGCGAGCAGCACGTAGCGGGTGTAGAGGAAGAACGACACGGCCGTGCCCGCCAGGGCCGCCAGCACCACGAGCAGCACCGTCAGCGGCCCGCTACCCGTCACCAGGCCGAGGAGCAGGGCGATCCCGGTGGGCACCCCGATCACCACGAGCATGCCCAGGGTGACCAGCACCGTCAGCCCCAGCAGCGGCAGCAGCCGGCCCCTCGTGCCCTCCCAGGCCTGCGCGGTGGTGATCCGGCGTCCCAGGACCGCCTGCTCGACGACCCGCACGATCAGGCCCGTGATCACGATGGTGGACAGACCGGAGAAGATCGCGGTCACCAGCGAGGAGAGCACGAAGCCCAGGTCGGTCGGCCCCATGCCGCCCGAGCCGCTCGCCGCGTTCGGGTCGAACACGTCGACGTCGGGCAGCAGGCCACTCGCCCCCAGCACGACGGTGCCCAGGATCGGCAGCAGCATGAAGGCGAAGGTGACCATCAGCGCCATGCCGACCGTGGCGCGGGGGTTGCGTCGCACCGTCTGCAGCGCCCCACCGAAGATGTCGCCGAGCACGAGCGGGCGCAGGGGGACGATCCCCGGCTTGTGCACCGGGGGGCCGTACGCCGCGGGGGACGGGGGTCCCGCCCACGGGCCTCCCGGTCCCTGGGGTGCCGGAGAACCCTGCGGACCCGGGGCGCCGTGCGGTCCCGGGGGGAACGGGCTGCCGGGGGGCGGACCGTAGGACCCGTCCGGGGCCCCCGGCGGTGGGTAGTAGGTCATCTGGCTCCCGGATCGTTCGGCGCCCCGCACCCGTGCGGACCGCGCTGGCGACCGGCGTACGGTCACGGACGAGCCCATCCTGCCAGCCGGGGCGCGACGGGGTGGCCCGAACCGATTTGGCGTACGGCGTGGACCTCTGTCAAGATAGTGCGGTTGCTCCGGCGGGATCGCCGGGGCGCGGACATTGACTCGTGAACAGGTTCTCCTGAAGCCGCCTTCTCGGTGGCGCTCGTGGTCGCGCGTTCCGCGCCGCACCAGGAGATCCCGTTCGCACCCGGCCCCCCGGGCGCCACTCGAAGACAACGACCGACGCACACGGCTGCGCCGCGCCTCGAACACCAGGTGCGACACGCCCGACCGCGGGGGTCGGAGGTCGGAGGAGTGGGAGCAGGGCGGACGACCTCGACGAGGAAGTCCGAGACATGTCGTTGGGACTACGAAGTAAGGACGTTGTTTGATGGCGGGACAGAAGATCCGCATCAGGCTCAAGGCCTATGACCACGAGGTGATCGACACCTCGGCGCGGAAGATCGTGGACACCGTGACCCGTACGGGCGCGAAGGTGGCCGGCCCCGTGCCGCTGCCGACGGAGAAGAACGTCTACTGCGTCATCCGCTCGCCCCACAAGTACAAGGACTCCCGCGAGCACTTCGAGATGCGCACCCACAAGCGTCTCATCGACATCATTGACCCCACGCCGAAGACGGTCGACTCGCTCATGCGTCTCGACCTGCCTGCCGGCGTCGACATCGAGATCAAGCTCTGAGGTCGTCATGGCTCACACTTTCGAACGCAACCTGAAGGGGCTGCTGGGCACCAAGCTCGGCATGACCCAGACCTGGGACGAGAACAACCGCATCGTCCCGGTGACCGTGATCGCGGCCGGCACCAACGTGGTGACCCAGGTCCGCACGCCCGAGAAGGACGGCTACAACGCCGTCCAGATCGGCTTCGGCGAGATCGACGGCTCCAAGGTCGTCAAGCCCGCGGCCGGGCACTTCGCCAAGGCGGGCGTCACCGCTCGCCGGCACCTCGTCGAGATCCGCACGAGCGACGCCACCTCCTACGAGGTGGGCCAGGAGCTCGGTCCGGACCTCTTCGCCGCCGGCCAGGACGTCGACGTCACCGGCACCAGCAAGGGCAAGGGCTACGCCGGTGTCATGAAGCGTCACGGCTTCCACGGCGTCGGTGCCTCCCACGGTGCCCACAAGAACCACCGCAAGCCCGGCTCCATCGGCGCCTGCGCCACCCCCGGTCGTGTCTTCAAGGGCACCCGGATGGCCGGCCGCATGGGTAGCGACACGATCACCACCCAGAACGTCACCGTGCACGCCGTGGACGTCGAGCGAGGCCTGATCCTGCTCAAGGGCGCCGTTCCCGGCCCCAAGGGTGGCCTCGTCGTCCTCCGCTCGGCTGCGAAGAAGACCTTGGAGGCCGGCGCATGAGCGCGAAGACCGTGAACGTCGATCTCCCCGCCGAGATCTTCGACGTCGAGACCAACATCCCGCTGATCCACCAGGTCGTGGTGGCCCAGCAGGCCGCTGCCCGCCAGGGCACGCACGCCACCAAGACCCGCGGCGAGGTTCGCGGCGGTGGCCGCAAGCCCTACAAGCAGAAGGGCACCGGCCGCGCTCGCCAGGGCTCGACCCGCGCCCCGCAGTTCGCCGGCGGTGGCACCGTCCACGGCCCGCAGCCGCGTGACTACGACCAGCGCACCCCCAAGAAGATGAAGGCCGCCGCCCTGCGTGGCGCCCTCTCCGACCGGGCCCGCTCGGGTCGCGTCCACGTCGTCGAGTCCCTGATCACCGGCACCGCGCCGTCGACCAAGGCCGCCGTCAGGACGCTCAAGGAGCTGACCGGCACGCGCCGCCAGCTCGTCGTGCTCGAGCGCGACGACGCCATCACGTGGCTGTCGCTGCGCAACGTCGCCGGCGTGCACCTGCTCGCCGTCGACCAGCTGAACACCTACGACGTGCTGCTCTCCGACGACGTGATCTTCACCCAGGGCGCCTACGACTCCTTCGTCAACGGCACCGCGGTCTCGAGCGCTCGCAAGGCCACCATCGTCCAGGCCCCGGCCCACGACGAGCAGTCCGCCGAGGAGGACCAGAAGTGAGCACCCTGCACAAGGACCACCGAGACGTGCTGATCGCACCGGTCGTGAGCGAGAAGAGCTACGCGCTGCTCGATGCGAACAAGTACACCTTCCTGGTGCGCCCCGACGCCAACAAGACCGAGATCAAGGTCGCGGTCGAGAAGATCTTCGACGTCAAGGTCACCTCGGTGAACACGCTGAACCGGACCGGCAAGACCCGCCGCACGCGCACCGGGCTGGGCAAGCGCAAGGACACCAAGCGCGCGATCGTCAGCCTGGCCGAGGGTCACCGCATCGACATCTTCACCGGCCCGGTCGGCTGACCGGGCGAGGAGCTGAGGAACTGACATGGCAATCCGCAAGTACAAGCCGACCACCCCGGGCCGTCGTGGCTCGTCGGTCGCCGACTTCGTCGAGATCACCCGCACGACGCCGGAGAAGTCCCTGGTCAAGCCGCTGCCCAAGAAGGGTGGCCGCAACAACCAGGGTCGCATCACCACGCGTCACCAGGGCGGCGGGCACAAGCGTGCCTACCGCGTGATCGACTTCCGTCGCTACGACAAGGACGGCGTGCCCGCGAAGGTCGCTCACATCGAGTACGACCCCAACCGGACCGCCCGCATCGCGCTGCTGCACTACGCCGACGGCGAGAAGCGCTACATCATCGCGCCGCTCAACATCACCCAGGGCACCGCGCTCGAGGCCGGCCCCACGGCCGACATCAAGCCCGGCAACAACCTGCCGCTGCGCAACATCCCTGTCGGCACGACCATCCACTGCATCGAGCTGCGTCCCGGCGGCGGGGCCAAGATCGCCCGCTCCGCCGGCAACAGCGCCCAGCTCGTCGCCAAGGAGGGCTCACGCGCCCAGCTGCGCATGCCCTCGGGCGAGATGCGCTACGTCGACGTCCGTTGCCGCGCCACCGTCGGTGCCGTCGGCAACGCCGAGCAGTCCAACATCAACTGGGGCAAGGCCGGCCGCATGCGCTGGAAGGGCAAGCGCCCGACCGTCCGTGGTGTCGTCATGAACCCGGTCGACCACCCGCACGGTGGTGGCGAGGGCAAGACCTCGGGTGGTCGTCACCCGGTGTCCCCCTGGGGCAAGCCCGAGGGCCGCACGCGCAAGCGCAAGGCCAGCGATGCCCTGATCGTCCGTCGCCGCAAGACCGGCAAGAACAAGCGCTGAGTAGGGAAGAAAACAGATGCCTCGCAGCCTGAAGAAGGGCCCGTTCGTCGACGACCACCTGATGAAGAAGGTGGATGTGCAGAACGACGCCGGGACCCACAACGTGATCAAGACGTGGTCGCGTCGTTCGATGATCGTGCCGGCCATGATCGGCCACACGCTCGCCGTGCACGACGGACGCAAGCACGTCCCCGTGTTCGTGACCGACTCGATGGTCGGCCACAAGCTCGGAGAGTTCGCACCGACCCGCACCTACCGCGGGCACGTCAGGGACGACCGAAAGAGCCGCCGCCGCTGATCGCGGGGGCTTTAGGAGATACAGACAATGACCGTAGGAGAGCGTAGGCGCACCAGCGCCCGCCGTGACTCGCTGCTCGGCGACCAGCCGGGCGCGTTCGCCAGTGCTCGCTTCGTCCGGATCACCCCGATGAAGGCGCGCCGTGTCGTGGACATGGTCCGCGGCCTTCCGGTGGACGACGCCCTGGCCCTGCTGCAGTTCGCGCCGCAGGCCGCCAGCGAGACCGTCTACAAGGTGCTCGAGAGCGCCGTGGCCAACGCCGAGACGACCGAGGACCTCGACCGAGGAACCCTGGTCGTCAGCAAGGCCATGGTGGACGAGGGCCCGACGATGAAGCGTTGGCGTCCGCGTGCGCAGGGCCGGGCCACCCGGATCAACAAGCGCACCAGCCACATCACGCTGGTGGTGCAGTCGGCCGACGAGGCCGCACGCACCACCGGCACCAAGACGAAGGGACGGAAGGCCTGATGGGTCAGAAGATCAACCCGAACGGGTTCCGCCTCGGCATCTCCACCGACCACAAGAGCCGGTGGTACGCCGACAAGCTCTACAAGAGCTACGTCGGCGAGGACGTCGCTATCCGCCGCCTGCTGTCCAAGGGCATGGAGCGCGCCGGCATCTCGAAGGTGGAGATCGAGCGCACCCGTGACCGGGTCCGCGTCGACATCCACACCGCCCGTCCCGGCATCGTCATCGGTCGCCGTGGCGCCGAGGCCGACCGCCTGCGGGGGGAGCTCGAGAAGCTCACCGGCAAGCAGGTGCAGCTGAACATCCTCGAGGTCAAGCAGCCCGAGATCGACGCGCAGCTGGTCGCCCAGGGCGTCGCCGAGCAGCTCGCCGGCCGCGTGCAGTTCCGTCGTGCGATGAAGAAGGCCATGCAGACCTCGATGCGCTCCGGTGCCAAGGGCATCCGGATCCAGTGCTCGGGTCGTCTGAACGGCGCCGAGATGTCGCGCTCGGAGTTCTACCGCGAGGGCCGCGTGCCCCTGCACACGCTGCGTGCCGACATCGACTACGGCTTCTACGAGGCCAAGACCACCTTCGGCCGCATCGGTGTGAAGGTCTGGATCTACAAGGGCGAGGTCGCCGGCACCCGTGCCGAGCGCGAGGCCCAGGCCGCTTCCCGCGCCGGTGCTCCCGGCCGTGGCCGTGGTGCCGCCGGTGGCGCCCGCGGCGAGCGGGGCGGCGACCGTCCGACCCGTGGCACCCGCGGCGACCGTCCCACCCGGGGCGACCGCACCGACGCGCCCGCCGAGACCGCTGCCGCGGCTCCCGCCGAGGCCGCTGCCGCGCCCAGCACCGGACAGGAGGCCTGAGCCCCATGTTGATGCCCCGCAGGGTCAAGCACCGCAAGCAGCACCACCCCAGGCGGACCGGTGCGGCCAAGGGCGGCACGAAGATCTCGTTCGGTGACTACGGCATCCAGGCCCTCGAGCCGGCCTACGTCACCAACCGTCAGATCGAGTCCGCTCGTATCGCGATGACCCGTCACATCAAGCGCGGCGGAAAGGTGTGGATCAACATCTACCCCGACCGCCCGCTGACCAAGAAGCCCGCCGAGACCCGCATGGGTTCCGGCAAGGGCTCCCCCGAGTGGTGGGTCGCCAACGTCAAGCCCGGCCGGATCATGTTCGAGCTGTCCGGTGTCTCCGAGGAAGTCGCTCGTGAGGCCATGCGTCGTGCGATCCACAAGCTGCCCATGAAGTGCAAGTTCGTCAGCCGTGAAGCAGGTGATTTCTGATGGCGACCGCACATGAGCTGGACGACCTGAACAACGTCGATCTCGAAGGCAAGCTGCGCGAGGCCAAGGAGGAGCTTTTCAACCTCCGATTCCAGGCCGCAACTGGTCAGCTCGAGAGCCACGGCCGCCTGCAGGCGGTCAAGAAGGACATCGCCCGGATCTACACCGTGGTGCGCGAGCGCGAGCTCGGCATCCGCACCGCGCCGGGAACTAAGGAGAACGCATGACCGAGAACGCAACGACCGAGCGCTCCGCGCGCAAGGTCCGTGAGGGCCTGGTCGTGAGCGACAAGATGGACAAGACCGTGGTCGTGTCCGTCGAGGACCGCGTCAAGCACGCGCTGTACGGCAAGGTCCTCCGCCGCACCAGCAAGCTCAAGGCACACGACGAGCAGAACGACTGCGGCGTCGGCGACCGTGTCCTGATCATGGAGACCCGCCCGCTCAGCGCCACCAAGCGCTGGCGCGTCGTGGAGATCCTCGAGAAGGCGAAGTAGGGGAAGAGAAACCATGATCCAGCAGGAGTCGCGACTCAAGGTCGCCGACAACACGGGTGCCAAGCAGATCCTGTGCATCCGCGTCCTCGGTGGCTCTGGTCGGCGCTACGCCGGCATCGGCGACGTCATCGTCGCCACCGTCAAGGACGCGATCCCGGGCGGCAACGTCAAGAAGGGCGACGTCGTCAAGGCCGTGATCGTGCGCACCGTCAAGGAGCGCCGCCGTCCCGACGGTTCCTACATCCGCTTCGACGAGAACGCCGCAGTGATCCTGAAGGCCGACGGGGAACCCCGTGGCACGCGCATCTTCGGCCCCGTGGGCCGCGAGCTGCGTGACAAGCGCTTCATGAGGATCATCTCGCTGGCACCGGAGGTGCTCTGAGATGAGCGTCAAGATCAAGAAGGGCGACACCGTCAAGGTGATCGCCGGCAAGGACAAGGGCGCCGAGGGCAAGGTCATCCAGGTGCTCCGTGAGGAGCAGCGGGTGATCGTCGAGGGCGTCAACCGGGTCAAGCGGCACACCAAGGCCGTCAACACCGGCGCCGGCAGCACCGGCGGCATCGTGACCTCCGAGGCCGCCATCCACATCTCCAACGTGATGGTCGTCGAGGGCAAGGGCATCACCCGCCTCGGCTCCAAGCGCGTCGAGGTCGAGAAGCGGCGCACCGACGGGTCGACCTACAAGGCCGGCCGCAGCGTGCGCATCTCCCGCAAGAGCGGAGAAGAGATCTGATGAGTGAGTCGATGACCGAGATCAACGCCGACCAGTCCGCCGAGCGCGCGGCCGGTCCCCGGATGCAGGCGCGCTACCGCGAGGAGATCCTCCCCGCGATGCGCGAGCAGTTCGGCTACGCCAACGTGATGCAGGTGCCCGGCCTGACCAAGATCGTGGTCAACATGGGTGTCGGCGAGGCTGCTCGCGACTCCAAGCTGATCGACGGGGCCGTCAAGGACCTCACCGCGATCACGGGTCAGAAGCCGCAGGTCACCAAGGCCCGCAAGTCCATCGCCCAGTTCAAGCTGCGCGAGGGAATGCCGATCGGCGCCCACGTCACGCTGCGCGGCGACCGCATGTGGGAGTTCCTCGACCGCCTGCTGGCGCTCGCGCTGCCCCGCATCCGCGACTTCCGCGGCCTCAACGACCGTCAGTTCGACGGCCGTGGCAACTACACCTTCGGTCTGACCGAGCAGGTCATGTTCCACGAGATCGACCAGGACCGCATCGACCGCTCGCGCGGCATGGACATCACCGTGGTCACCACGGCGACGAACGACGACGAGGGTCGGGCCCTGCTCAAGAAGCTCGGCTTCCCGTTCAAGGAGAGCAACTGACATGGCGAAGACTGGACTGAAGGTCAAGGCGGCCCGCAAGCCGAAGTTCGCGGTGCGCGGCTACACCCGCTGCCAGCGCTGCGGCCGCCCCAAGGCCGTCTACCGCAAGTTCGGCCTGTGCCGGATCTGCCTCCGGGAGATGGCCCACCGCGGCGAGCTGCCCGGGGTCACCAAGAGCTCCTGGTAACAACCACCACCAACGATCGCTCGAGGTCGTCCTGAGATGCAGGGCGAAACCGGAGTGGAGAAAGGGCCGACCCGGCCATGACCATGACTGACCCGATCGCAGACATGCTGACCCGTCTGCGCAACGCCAACCAGGCGTACCACGACTCGGTGATCATGCCGTACAGCAAGCTGAAGCAGGGCGTCGCCGAGATCCTCAAGCAGGAGGGGTACATCACCTCCTTCGAGGTCACCGACCTCGACGAGGTCGTCGGCAAGACGCTCGAGATCCAGCTCAAGTACGGCCGCAACCGCGAGCGCTCCATCGCCGGCGTACGCCGGATCAGCAAGCCCGGCCTGCGCGTGTACGCCAAGCACACCGCGCTGCCGAAGGTGCTCGGTGGCCTCGGCGTCGCGATCATCTCGACCAGCCAGGGCCTCCTGACCGACCGTCAGGCCAACAGCAAGGGCGTGGGTGGGGAAGTCCTCGCCTACGTCTGGTGACCAGGAAGCTGAGGTAGACCAATGTCCCGCATCGGCAAGCTGCCCGTCCCGGTCCCGTCCGGGGTCGACGTGCAGGTCCAGGCGAACATCGTCACGGTCAAGGGCCCCAAGGGCACCCTGTCCCACGCGGTCGCCACCCCCATCACCGTCGAGAACGGTGAGGGTTCGCTGGAGGTCAAGCGCCCCGACGACCACCGCGACAGCCGTGCCCTGCACGGTCTGACGCGCACCCTGATCAACAACATGGTCGTGGGCGTCACCAACGGCTACGAGAAGAAGCTCGAGATCGTGGGCGTGGGTTACCGCGTGCTCTCCAAGGGCCCGACGCAGCTGGAGTTCCAGCTCGGTTACTCGCACTCGATCACGTTCAACGCTCCCGACGGCATCACGTTCACCGTCGAGAGCCCCACCAAGCTTGGTGTCCAGGGCATCGACAAGCAGCTCGTCGGCGAGGTCGCTGCCAACATCCGCAAGCTGCGGAAGCCGGAGCCCTACAAGGGCAAGGGCGTCCGTTACGCGGGCGAGCAGATTCGCCGCAAGGTCGGAAAGGCTGGTAAGTGACGATGGCTATCGCACTCAAGACTGGCAAGCACACCGCGAAGCGGGTGGCGTCGCGCACGCGTCGTCAGATCCGTGGTCGCAAGAAGGTCAGCGGCACCTCGGTGCGTCCGCGCCTGGTGGTGACGCGCTCCTCGAAGCACATCACCGTCCAGGTCGTCGACGACCTGGTCGGCAAGACCCTGGCGTACGCCTCCACGATGGAGGCCGACCTGCGCTCCTTCGAGGGCGACAAGACCGCCAAGGCCCGCAAGGTCGGCGAGATCGTCGCCGACCGCGCCAAGACGGCCGGTGTCGAGGGCGTGGTCTTCGACCGCGCCGGCAACAAGTACCACGGTCGCGTCGCGGCTCTGGCCGACGGTGCCCGCGAGGGCGGGTTGACCTTCTGATGGCGATCGGTGCAGACATGACATTCAAGGGAGTGAACTGATGAGCGGATCCCAGCAGCGCGGACAGCGCGCCGGTGGCGGCCGCGGCGGCCGTGACGGTGGTCGCGGTGGCCAGCAGGAGAAGAGCCAGTACATCGAGCGCGTCGTCGCGATCAACCGCGTCGCCAAGGTCGTCAAGGGTGGTCGTCGCTTCAGCTTCACCGCCCTGGTGATCGTCGGCGACGGCGACGGCATGGTCGGCGTCGGCTACGGCAAGGCCAAGGAGGTGCCCGCGGCGATCGCCAAGGGCGTCGAGGAGGCCAAGAAGTCGTTCTTCCGCGTCCCCCGCATCCAGGGCACGATCCCTCACCCCGTCCAGGGTGAGAAGGCTGCCGGCGTCGTCCTCCTGCGTCCCGCGTCCCCCGGTACCGGCGTCATCGCCGGTGGCCCGGTGCGTGCGGTGCTCGAGTGCGCCGGCATCCACGACGTGCTCAGCAAGTCGCTCGGCTCCTCGAACCAGATCAACATCGTGCACGCCACGGTGGAGGCCCTGCGCTCCCTCGAGGAGCCCGAGGCCGTGGCCGCTCGTCGCGGCCTGCGGGTCGAGGACGTCGCTCCGGCAGCCCTGCTGCGCGCCAAGAACGAGGTGCCTGACGGGGTCAGCCAGGAGGTGTCGGTCTGATGGCACGCCTGAAGGTCGAGCAGAAGAAGTCCGGCATCGGCCGCAAGCAGAACCAGCGCGACACGTTGCGCACGCTGGGTCTCAAGCGGATCGGTGACGTGGTCGTCAAGGAGGACCGCCCCGAGGTTCGGGGCATGGTCCACACCGTCCGTCACCTCGTGACGGTCGAGGAGGTTGACTGATGTCGTCGTTGAAGCTGCACCACCTGCGCCCCGCCCCGGGCGCCAAGACCGCCAAGACCCGCGTGGGTCGTGGTGAGGGTTCCAAGGGCAAGACCTCGGGTCGTGGCACCAAGGGCACCAAGGCCCGCTACCAGGTCCCGGTCGCGTTCGAGGGTGGGCAGATGCCCATCCACATGCGCCTGCCGAAGCTCAAGGGCTTCACGAACCCGTTCAAGGTCGAGTTCCAGGTCGTGAACCTGGACCGGATCAGCGCGCTGTTCCCCGAGGGTGGCACGGTCGGCGTCGCCGAGCTCGTCGCCCAGGGTGCCGTGCGCAAGGGCAAGCCGGTCAAGGTCCTCGGCCAGGGTGACCTGACCGTGGCCGTCCAGGTCACCGCCCACAAGTTCTCGGGCTCCGCCAAGGAGAAGATCGCGGCTGCCGGTGGCACCGCGACCGAGATCTAGTCCCCGCACCACATCGCCGACAGGGCAGGATGATCGTCACGGACCAGTCCGTGGATGATCCTCCTGCCCTGTTAGGCTTCCACGGATTTGGTCTCGGCGGCCGTCCACACCATGGGGCCGGCCGGCCGCAACCCGAAAGAGGAGCACGTGCTTAGGGCCTTCGCCAACGCTTTCCGTACGCCGGACCTGCGCAAGAAGCTGCTGTTCGTGCTGCTGATCGTGGCCATCTTCCGGCTCGGGTCCCAGATCCCGATCCCCGGGGTCAACGTGCCCAACGTCCAGGACTGCTTCCAGCAGACCAAGGACAGCGGCATCTACGGTCTGATCAACCTGTTCTCCGGCGGCGCACTGCTGCAGCTGACGATCTTCGCGCTCGGGATCATGCCGTACATCACCGCGAGCATCATCCTGCAGCTGCTCGTCGTGGTGATCCCGCGCCTGGAGGCCCTCAAGAAGGAGGGCCAGTCCGGGCAGACCAAGATCACCCAGTACACCCGCTACCTGACCCTCGCGCTGGCGATCCTCCAGGGCACCGGCATCGTCGCGCTGGCCCGCACGGGCAACCTGCTGCAGGGCTGCAACAAGGACCTGCTCTACGACAACACCACCTTCCAGGCCGCCCTGATGGTGATCGTGATGACCGCCGGCACGGCCGTGATCATGTGGCTCGGCGAGCAGGTGACCGAGCGTGGCATCGGCAACGGCATGTCGATCCTGATCTTCACCCAGGTCGTGGCCACCTTCCCCGCCGCCCTGTGGGGCGTGCAGAAGGCCAAGGGCCCCTTCATCTTCGCCGCCGTGATCGTGATCGGCCTGGTCGTCATGGCCGCCGTCGTGTTCATCGAGCAGGCGCAGCGTCGCATCCCGGTGCAGTACGCCCGCCGGATGGTGGGCCGCAAGATGTTCGGCGGCTCCTCGACGTACATCCCGCTCAAGGTGAACCAGGCCGGCATCATCCCGGTCATCTTCGCCTCGAGCCTGCTCTACCTGCCGGCCATGGCCGTGCAGTTCAACCAGGGATCGGACAACCCGGTGCTGGTCTGGGTGCAGCGGTACTTCGTGCGGGGTGACCACCCGCTCTACATGCTGGCCTACTTCCTGCTGATCATCTTCTTCACGTACTTCTACGTCGCGATCACCTTCAACCCCCAAGAGGTCGCCGACAACATGAAGCAGTACGGCGGCTTCATCCCCGGGATCCGGGCGGGCAAGCCGACTGAGGAGTACCTCAACTACGTCCTGTCCCGCATCACGTTGCCGGGCGCGCTCTACCTCGGTCTGCTGTCGTTGATCCCCCTGATAGCCCTCGTCTGGGTCCAGGCCAACCAGAACTTCCCGTTCGGCGGCACCTCGCTGCTGATCATGGTCGGGGTCGCCCTCGACACGGTGAAGCAGATCGAGAGCCAGCTCCAGCAGCGCAACTACGAAGGATTCCTGCGTTAATGCGACTCATCCTGATGGGGCCCCCCGGGGCCGGCAAGGGCACCCAGGCCTCCCACGTCGCCGACCACTTCGGCATCCCGGCGATCTCGACGGGTGACATCTTCCGCGCCAACGTCTCCGAGGGCACCCAGCTCGGGGTCAAGGCCAAGGAGTACATGGACGCGGGGGAGTACGTCCCCGACGAGGTCACCAACCGGATGGTGCGCAACCGCATCGACGAGGACGACGCGAAGCCGGGCTTCCTGCTCGACGGCTACCCGCGCACCCTGGCCCAGGTCGAGGAGCTCGACGGGATGATCAAGTTCACCGGGCACGAGCTGGACGCCGTCGTCGTCCTGACCGTGGACCCCGAGGAGCTCGTCCAGCGGCTGCTGCAGCGCGCCGAGACCGACGGTCGCTCCGACGACACCGAGGACGTCGTACGCCGGCGCCAGGAGGTCTACGCCGAGCAGACCGAGCCGCTCATCGAGGTCTACCGCGGGCGCGGGGTGCTGGTCGAGGTCGACGGCATGGGTGAGGTCGACGACGTCACCGGGCGCATCTTCGACGCGCTGGCCGACGTACGCGAGAGCTAGAAGGACCGGCACCGACCATGGGTTTCCGTGACCGGGGCGTCGAGATCAAGACCCCCGAGCAGATCGCCAAGATGCGCGTGGCCGGCCGGCTCGTCGGGGAGACCCTCGAGCTACTGCGCTCGCACGTGCGGCCCGGGGTCAGCACCGGAGAGCTCGACGAGGTCGCGGAGAAGAACATCCGCGACGGGGGCGGCATCCCGTCCTTCAAGGGCTACAGCCACCCGCCGTTCCCGGCCTCGATCTGCGCCTCGGTCAACGACCAGGTCGTGCACGGCATCCCCGGCGCCCGCGTCCTCGCGGAGGGCGACGTGATCTCGATCGACTGCGGCGCCATCGTCGAGGGCTGGCACGGCGACGCCGCCGTCACCGTCGCGGTGGGGGAGGTGCGCCCCGACGTCCTCGAGCTGATGCGGGTCACCGAGGGCTCGATGTGGGCCGGGATCGCAGCGGCCAGGCTGGGCGGTCGGGTCACCGACATCTCGCACGCGGTCGAGGCCCACGTGAGAGGGCAGGCACACCCCACGGGTGGCAGCTACGGCATCCTCGAGGACTTCACCGGCCACGGCATCGGCACCGCCATGCACCAGCCCCCGAACGTGCCGAACTACGGTCGCGCCGGTCGGGGCCCCAAGCTCGAGCGTGGCCTCGCCCTCGCGGTGGAGCCGATGATCACCCTGGGCAGCAAGCACACCGAGCTCGACGACGACGAGTGGACCGTGCTCAGCGACGACGGCAGCTGGGCCGCGCACTTCGAGCACACCTTCACCCTCACCCCCGAGGGCGCGTGGGTGCTGACCGCGCTCGACGGCGGGCGCTCGGCGCTGGCCGAGCTCGGGGTCCCGTACGGCGGCGACTGACGCGTGCTGCCCTTCCTCCTGGTCTCGATCCGCGCGGAGGCGGCGGCCCGTGACGACGAGTACGCCTCGTTCCTGCGGTTCACCGGTCTGACCGAGGCCGAGCTGCCCCGGGTGCTGCTGGCCGAGGAGCAGCTCGGCGCGGTCGACCTCGACGCCTTCTCCGGCGTGCTGCTCGGCGGCGGGCCGTGGAACGCCAGCGACCCCGAGGACGCCAAGTCACCGGCGCAGGTCGCGGCTGAGAAGGACCTCTCGGCCCTGCTCGACGAGGTGGTCGAGCGCGACTTCCCCTTCCTCGGTGCCTGCTACGGCATCGGCGCCCTCGGCACCCACCAGGGTGGCCGGGTCGACCGTTCGTGGCCGGAGCCGGTGGGGCCGCTCTCGGTGTCCCTGACGCCCGCCGGGCAGCTGGACCCCGTGCTCGCCGGCCTGCCGGTCGACTTCGCGGCGTACGGCGGGCACAAGGAGGCGATGGTCGAGCTGCCCCCGGCCGCCGTCCAGCTGGCGACCTCCGCCGCCTGCCCCGTGCAGGCCTTCCGGGTGGGTGCCAACGTCTACGCGACGCAGTTCCACCCCGAGCTCGACGTCGAGGGGGTCTGCACGCGCATCGAGGTCTACAAGGACGCCGGCTACTTCGATCCTGGCGAGGCCGAGGCGCTCAAGGCGGTCTCGCGCGGGGTCGAGGTACGCCACCCGATGACGATGCTGGCCAACTTCGTGCGCCTGCACCGGCGCTGACCCGTCGCACCCCGGCGCCCCTGGCGGGCGCCCGTCGCGATTAGCAGTTCGGTGGCGTTTCCGCGTACACTCGACTCTTGGCCCAACGTGGGGCTGCGTTTCGTGGTGCCTGACGGCTGCCCGGCGTGCGTGATGGAGGTGCTCGACACCGGTCGTCGCGTCCTGGGTTCGTGCACCGGCGATCGTCCCCACGAGGTCCACCGTCCTCGATGCAGCGTGCTGCCCGGAGGCGGGAGGTTCCCGGGCCGAACGGTAGGCAGGACATCGACTACAGATTGCGGAGGACATGCCGAAGAAGGAAGGCGTGATCGAGATGGAGGGCTCCGTCGTGGAGGCCCTTCCCAATGCCATGTTCCGGGTCGAGCTGACCAACGGACACAAGGTGCTCGCCCACATCAGCGGCAAGATGCGCCAGCACTACATCCGGATCCTCCCCGAGGACCGCGTGGTGGTGGAGCTGTCCCCCTACGACCTGACCCGAGGTCGGATCGTCTACCGGTACAAGTAGCCAACCAGCCGACTCGAGAGAAAGGGCTGACAGTGAAGGTCAACCCGAGCGTCAAGAAGATCTGTGACAAGTGCAAGGTGATCCGTCGCCACGGACGCGTCATGGTGATCTGCGAGAACCCGCGTCACAAGCAGCGCCAGGGCTGAGTCCCACCCGCTGTGCACCACAACTGAACACACCTCATACGTGATCGCTACGGGATCCCTCGGCCGAGGCCGCGGAATCCCTACCACCTCCGGAGCGGATGGCCGGAGCCTGGGTCCCGAGAACCTCGGGACAGGCACCAGGACGCGACACGACCAGACCACCGTGACTCCACATGAAGGGCCACCACATGGCACGCCTCGTCGGTGTCGACCTCCCGCGTGACAAGCGCGTCGAGATCGCACTCACCTACATCTACGGCATCGGCCGTACCCGCTCCCAGCAGCTTCTGGCCGTCACCGGCATCGACCCGAACGCCCGGGTCCACACGCTGGGCGACGACGACCTGGTCAAGCTCCGCGACGCCATCGAAGCCGACTACAAGATCGAGGGTGACCTCCGTCGCGAGGTCCAGGCTGACATCCGTCGCAAGATCGAGATCGGCAGCTACCAGGGCCGCCGTCACCGCATGGGCCTGCCCGTGCGAGGACAGCGCACCAAGACCAACGCGCGCACCCGCAAGGGTCCCAAGCGCACCGTCGCCGGCAAGAAGAAGGCCAAGTGACCTCAGGCCCCGCCTGATCACCGCCCTCCACTGACACCAGAAGACTTCAGGAGTACTGCATGCCCCCCAAGAGCCGCACCGCGGCCGGCGCCAAGAAGGTGCGCCGCAAGGAAAAGAAGAACATCGCTCAGGGCGAAGCCCACATCAAGAGCACGTTCAACAACACGATCGTCACGATCACCGACCCCACCGGCGCGGTGATCTCGTGGGCCTCGGCCGGCACCGTCGGCTTCAAGGGCTCGCGCAAGTCCACCCCGTTCGCCGCGCAGATGGCCGCCGAGGCCGCGGGTCGCCGGGCGATGGACCACGGGATGAAGAAGATCGACGTCTTCGTCAAGGGCCCGGGCTCGGGCCGCGAGACCGCGATCCGCTCGCTGGGTGCCATCGGCCTCGAGGTCGGCACCATCCAGGACGTCACCCCCACCCCCCACAACGGTTGCCGCCCGCCCAAGCGCCGGCGCGTCTGACCCGAGACTGAACAGGAGACTTTGACCCATGGCTCGTTACATCGGCCCCATGACCAAGAAGTCGCGCCGTCTCGGTGTCGACCTCGTCGGTGAGGACAAGGCGTTCGAGAAGCGCCCCTACGCCCCCGGGCAGCACGGTCGGACCCGCATCAAGGAGTCCGAGTACCGCAACCAGCTGCAGGAGAAGCAGAAGGCCCGCTTCACCTACGGCGTGATGGAGAAGCAGTTCCACAACTACTACGAGGAGGCTGCGCGGCGCACCGGCAAGACCGGTGACAACCTGCTGCAGCTGCTCGAGTGCCGCCTGGACAACGTGGTCTACCGCGCCGGGTTCGCCCGCACGCGTCGCCACGCCCGTCAGCTCGTCGTGCACGGTCACTTCCGCGTCAACGGCCACAAGGTCGACATCCCGTCGTACCAGGTGGACGCCCACGACATCATCGACGTGCGCGAGAAGAGCCTGGAGATGACCCCGTTCATCGTGGCTCGCGAGACCCACGGCGACCGGATCGTCCCGGCCTGGCTCGACGCCCTGCCGTCGCGGATGCGCATCCTCGTGCACTCGCGCCCGGTGCGCGCCCAGATCGAGCTGCCCGTCCAGGAACAGCTCATCGTCGAGTACTACTCCAAGAAGTAATCACCACCGTCATCTCCATCCCCATCCCTGTGTGAGTTCGAGCCCGTCAAATAGCGGGTGGGCTCGGAAAGGAATCGAAAAGTGCTCATCGCTCAGCGCCCGACCCTGTCGGAAGAGGTCGTTGACGAGTTCCGTTCGCGGTTCGTCATCGAGCCGCTGGAGCCCGGCTTCGGCTACACGCTCGGCAACTCCCTCCGCCGTACCCTCCTGTCCTCGATCCCTGGTGCTGCTGTCACGAGCATCAAGGTGGACACGGCTCTCCACGAGTTCTCCACGATCGAGGGCGTCAAGGAGGACGTCACCGAGATCATCTTGAACCTCAAGGGCCTCGTCGTCTCCAGCGAGCACGACGAGCCGATCGCCATGGTCCTGCGCAAGTCGGGCCCCGGCGACATCACGGCCGCCGACATCGAGGTGTCGGCCGGCGTCGAGGTGCACAACCCCGACCTGAAGATCGCCACCCTGAACGCCAAGGGCAAGATCGAGATGGAGCTCATCGTCGAGCGTGGCCGCGGCTACGTCTCCTCGGTGCAGAACAAGGGTGCCGACAACGAGATCGGCCGCCTGCCGGTCGACTCGATCTACAGCCCCGTGCTGAAGGTGACCTACAAGGTCGAGGCCACCCGTGTCGAGCAACGCACCGACTTCGACAAGCTGGTCATCGACGTCGAGACCAAGCCGTCGATCAGCCCGCGCGACGCCATCGCGTCGGCCGGCAAGACGCTGGTCGAGCTGTTCGGTCTGGCCCGTGAGCTCAACGTGGAGGCGGAGGGCATCGACATCGGCCCGTCGCCGGTCGACGAGCAGCTGGCTCAGGACCTCGCCCTCCCGGTGGAGGACCTGAACCTGACCGTCCGCTCCTACAACTGCCTCAAGCGCGAGGGCATCCACACCGTGGGTGAGCTCATCAGCCGCTCGGAGCAGGACCTCCTGGACATCCGCAACTTCGGTGCGAAGTCCATCGACGAGGTCAAGGCCAAGCTGGTCGAGATGGGTCTGTCCCTCAAGGACAGCGCGCCCGGCTTCGACCCGGCGACCGCCCTGGCGGCCTACGACGACGACGACGACTCCTTCGTGGAGGACGAGCAGTACTGAGCCGACAGGCTCACCCCGTCGCACCATCCCTCTACCCCGGTACCTGACACGGCCGAGGAGAATCGAGAACCACCATGCCTACCCCCAAGAAGGGTGCCCGCCTCGGCGGCAGCCCGGCGCACCAGCGGCTGATCCTCTCCAACCTCGCCACGGCGTTGTTCGAGCACGGCCGGATCACCACCACCGAGGCCAAGGCGCGCGTGCTGCGTCCGGTCGCGGAGAAGCTGATCACCAAGGCCAAGAAGGCCGAGCTCGGCACCGTCCAGAGCCTGCACAACCGTCGTGAGGTCCTCAAGACCATCCGCGACAAGTCGGTCGTGCACACCCTGTTCACCGAGATCGGCCCGACCTTCGCCGAGCGTCCGGGTGGCTACACCCGGATCACCAAGATCGGCCCCCGCAAGGGCGACAACGCCCCCATGGCGGTCATCGAGCTGGTGACCGGCGAGTACACCCCGTCGGCCCCGCGTCAGCAGTCCGCCACCCCCGCCGCCTCGGCGCCGGTCGTGGAGGAGCCTGCTGTCGAGGAGACCCCTGCTGAGGTGGCCGAGTCCGACGTCGAGGCGCCCGAGGGCACCGAGACCGAGGCGTACGCCGGGTCGCACGCCCCGCTGGAGGACCCCGAGCAGGCGCCCGAGGGCTTCCCGATCAAGGGCAACGAGGACTCCAAGAAGTTCCACGAGCCCGACGGCCAGTGGTTCCCGCAGACCGTCGCCGAGGTCTGGTTCGACTCGGCCGAGTCGGCCGAGGCCGCCGGCTTCACCCGCGCCGGAGAGTAGTTCCACCTGCACCACCGACAGGGCCCGTCACCACGCGAGTGGTGACGGGCCCTGCTGCGTGCCCGGACGGGCTCAGGCGGGAGGCGCGTGGCGGGCGCGCTCAGGCGGGCGCGGTGAGGTCGAGCGCCGCGAGGTGCGCGTGCACCAGGGGGACGACGCTGGCGCCCTCCCCGGAGGCCGCGGCGACCCGCTTCATCGACCCGGCTCGGATGTCGCCCGCGGCGAACAGGCCCGGGACCGTCGTGGCCAGGTTGGCCGGGGGAAGGCCGTCGCTCCACAGGTGCTTGGGCACGTCGCGCCCGGTGACCACGAAGCCGTGCTGGTCGCGGCAGACCTCGTCGGGCAGCCAGTCGCAGCGGGGCTCGGCGCCCAGCAGGAGGAAGAGCCCGCCGGCCTCGTGCCGGCTGACCTCGCCCGTGGTCAGGTCGCGGACGCCGATCCAGTCCAGCCGCCCCTGACCGCCACCGTCGACGACCTCGGCGCAGGGGCGCACCGAGATGCCGGGGGACCACCGCATCTCGCGGATCAGGTAGTCCGACATCGTCTCGCTGACGTCGGCCCGGCGTACGAGCAGGGTGACCGAGCGGGCGAACCGGGCCAGGTGCAGAGCGGCCTGCCCGGCGGAGTTGCCGCCGCCCACGACGAACACGTCGCGACCGGCCATCTCGGGCGCAGCCGTGACCGAGGCGCCGTAGTGCACCCCGAGGCCGACCAGCTCCTCGATCGGGTCGACGCCCAGCCGACGGTAGGAGACCCCCGTGGCGACCAGCACCGACCGGGCGCGCACCCGCCCGCCGGCGGTGACCACGGTGTGCGGCCCGTCGTGGCCGACCTCGAGGTGCTCGACCGGCCAGCCGGTGAAGAAACGGGTGCCGAACCGGATGGCCTGGCTGCGGGCGCGCTGGGACAGCCGCATGCCGGAGATGCCCCGGGGGAAGCCCAGGTAGTTGCGGATCATCGAGCTGGTGCCGGCCTGCCCGCCGACCGCGCCGGACTCGAGGACCACGGTGCTCAGCCCCTCGGACGAGCCGTAGACGGCGGCGGCCAGGCCGGCAGGGCCGGAGCCGACGACGACGAGGTCGACGACGAGGTCGACGACGTGGTCGACGTCGACCTCCTCGGGAGCGCCGTAGATCGTCGACGCCAGCTCCTGCACCGAGCGTGGCTGGCTGGTGGCGCCGCCGAGGGCGGAGACGACCGGCAGCTCGCCGTCGCCGTGGTGCCGGGCGAGGATCTCCTGCCCGGTGGCGGACGTCGCGGCGACGACCTGGGCCGGCATGCCCATCTGGTAGGCGAAGTCGCGCAGGGCGACGGTCAACGCGTCCAGCCGCTCGGAGACGATGTGCACCGTCGGGACGACCGGCGCGGAGGAGCCCCAGTCGGAGAGCATCTCGGTGACGGCGGTGTGGAACTCCTCGTCGCGCACCCCGCGCGGCATCAGCAGGTAGGCGTCGTACTTGCCCGCGGCCAGGCCCGGGCGCAGCTCGTCGGCGCGGACCCGGAACCGGTCGGTGTGGGCGGTGATCAGCCGCCGCGCCGTGGGCACGCGGGACCGCCAGGCACCGAAGGCGCGCAGCACGTGCTCGTCGGGCAGCTCGGTCTCCGCCACCAGCAGCGCGACCCGCTGGTCGGCGCTCAGCCCGTCGAGCAGGCGGACGGTCTCCGCCGAGGAGGCGGTGGTGCGGACGTCGTAATCGGTGGCGTAGCGGGCGAACTGGGCCTCGAGGACGTCGGCGTGCTCGGGGGCGCAGAGGACGATCAAGGGGTTTTCAGGCTCCACGGCCCGGTCGTCGAGGCTCATGGGTCCATCCTCACCCACGGGGCGGGCGGTGGGGAGGCCCTGTCGGGGGCCGCCGGGCGCGCGAGGCCGCGCTAGGACTGGTGCACGTCGACGCGGAGGAGCCGGCTCGCGAGGTCGACCCCGGGGCCGAGGAGCAGGATCACCGCGATCGTGCCGGCGCCGAGGGTGGCGCCGAGCAGCCAGCCGACGAGCGCGCCGCCGCCCTGGACGGCGCTGTAGCTCCAGCGGAACGGCACCGGGGGGTCCCAGGCCAGGGCGGCGCCCTCGGCCGGCCCGGCGCCCAGCTGCGAGCCCAGGTAGGCGGCGATCCCGAGCGAGAGCACCGGGAAGGCCGCGACCAGCAGGAGCGCACGGCCCACGAGCGCGTCGGGGGTGTCCAGCACGTCGAGGAGGACCGAGACCGTGACACCCACGACGACGATCTGCACGACCGTGCCGAGGCCGGGCGGGACCCGGCGTACGGCGGCGAGGAGCAGGAAGGCCACGCTGACCAGGAGGTTGGCCGCGAGGAACGGGATGCCCAGGCCGAGGGCGACCCCGTTGACCAGCGTGGAGTAGCCGTCGGAGCCGAGGTCGGCGGTGAGCAGCATCGCGACGCCGAGGCCCAGCACCAGGCAGCCGGTGACGAGCAGCAGCAGCCGAGCGGGGAGTCGGTGCACGCGAGCAGCCTCTCACCCGCTCGGGGTCGGACCCCGGACGGTCCTCGGTGTCGACCCGGTGGGGGGCGTGCGGGAGGATGCCGCCTGTGCGCCTGCGACTCGACCTCGCCTACGACGGGTCCGCCTTCCACGGCTGGGCCCGGCAGCCGGGGCTGCGCACCGTGCAGGGCGAGGTGGAGCACGCCCTCGACACGGTGCTGCGGGTCACCGGCTCGACGCTGACCGTCGCCGGTCGCACCGACACCGGGGTGCACGCCCGGGGGCAGGTGGCGCACGTCGACGTGGACCCCGAGCTGGTGCGCGCGGCGCGGGCCCGCAGCCGGGAGGGCGAGCTGCCGACGCTGCGGCGACGCCTGAACGGCTTCCTGGACCCCGACGTGCGGGTCCGAGGCGTAGCGGCGGCCCCGGAGGGCTTCGATGCGCGTTTCTCGGCGGTGTGGCGGCGCTACGCCTACCGGATCGCGGACGCCACCTCCACCGTCGACCCGCTGGTGCGCCACCACGTGCTGGTGTGGGACAAGGTGCTGGACCTCGACCGGATGAACGAGGCTGCTGAGCTGCTGCTGGGTCGCCAGGACTTCGCGTCGTTCTGCCGGCGGCGCGCGGGGGCGACGACGATCCGGACCCTGCTCGACCTGAGGTGGGAGCGCGACGCGACCGGGCTGGCTACCGCGACCGTGCGGGCCGACGCGTTCTGCCACCACATGGTGCGCGCCCTGGTCGGCTGCCTGGTCGTCGTGGGGGAGGGCCGGCACGAGCCGGAGTGGGCGTCCCGGGTGCTGCTGTCCGGCAAGCGTGACCAGGCCGTGCGCAACCTGGCCGCCCGCGGGCTGACCCTGGAGGAGGTCGGCTACCCCGACGACGCCGGCCTCGCGGCCCGCGCGCGCGAGTCGCGGGCCGTGCGGACCCTCGACCCCCTCACCCCCGGTCACGCACCCGGGTGAGCCGCCCGGCCTCCACCTCGTAGCGGCTGGCCCGGCCGCCCCCGGTCGCGAAGAAGCGTCGCCGCAGCGACCCCTCGACCCGCACCAGGTCGTCGGGCCCCAGCGCCAGGGCCGAGCGCTGCACCCGCTTGGCCCAGCACGCCACGTCGATCACGTCGACCGCGCGCTTCGTGCTGCCCTTCTCCGGTGGTCGGTCGACCACGAGCCGGAAGGTGACCAGCCGGTCGCCGCTCGGCAGCTCGCGGGTCTCGGGCTGGGCGCTGACCCGGCCGAGGAGGGTGACCTCGTTGAGGTGCCCCGGCCCCTGGTCGGGTTCGGATCCGGGTCCGGGGACGGTGGCGCCGGTGGTGGTGGAGGTGGTCGCGGTCTCGCTCATGGGCCCACCCCATCTCGGGGTGCGGGGCACCGCCAGGGACGGCGTCGTGGCTGTGGAAAGGTGAGGCGCGTCCGCACCCTGTGGACACGACGACCGCGAGGAGGACGCCCGTGGAGGAGCACTACTTCACCGCCGACCCCACCACGCCCTTCAAGCGGGTCCCGGTCCGCGCCAACGTCTGGGGTCACTGGCTGGAGCTCACCTCGGGCTCGGGGGTCTTCGCCCAGGGCCGGCTCGACGTCGGCACCGGTGTCCTCCTGCGCGAGGCCGCCCCGCCGGTGGAGGCGCGCGAGGTGCTCGACCTGGGCTGCGGGTACGGCGTCATCGGGCTGGCCGTCGCGGTCGCCGTCCCGGAGGCCACGGTCACCGCGGTCGACGTCAACGAGCGGGCGCTGATGCTGGCCCGCGAGAACGCCGAGCAGATGGGCGTCGCCGACCGGTTCCGGGCGCTGACCCCCGACCAGGTCGACCCCGGTGCGACGTACGACGAGATCTGGTCGAACCCGCCCATCCGGGTGGGCAAGGACGCCCTGCACGAGCTGCTGCTGCAGTGGCTGCCGCGCCTGCGCCCGGGAGGACGGGCGGTGCTGGTCGTGGGCAAGAACCTCGGCTCGGACTCCCTCGCCCGCTGGCTGGGTGACCAGGGGTTCCCGACCGAGAAGCTCAGCAGCGCCAAGGGCTTCCGCGTGCTGGAGTCCCGCCGCGCCTGAGCCGACCCCGTGTGCCCCGGCCCGGGCGCTGCGACGAGGATGAGCGCGTGCGCACCCTGCTCCTGATGGCCGTCGCCGTGCTGGCGGTCTCGCTCTCGGGTCCGCTGATGGCCCTGGCCGTCGTCCCGCCGCTGGCGATCGCCTTCTGGCGCAACGCGTTCGCGACCGTGGCGCTCGCGCCCACCGCCCTGACCGCGCACCGGGAAGACCTCGCTGCGCTGCGCGGGCCCCGCCTGCGGCTGGTGGTGCTCTCCGGCGTCGCGCTGGCGCTGCACTTCGGCACCTGGGTCACCTCGCTGACGCTGACCTCGGTGGCGTCGGCGACCGCGATCGTGTGCCTGCAGCTGGTCTGGATCGTGGCCTGGCAGCTGCTGCGCGGCGAGCGCTTCGGCACGATGGTCGTGGCCGGACTGGCCTGCGCCTTCGTGGGCGTCCTCGTGGTCTCCGGTGTGGACTTCCGGCTCTCGCCCCGAGCCCTGGCCGGCGACGTGCTGGCCCTGGTCGGCGGCATCGCGGCGGCGGCGTACACCGTGCTGGGGTCCCGGGCACGGCAGAGCGCGAGCACGACGACCTACACCTTCGTCTGCTACGGCACCTGCGCGGTCGTGCTGGCCGTCGCGTGCGTGGTGGCCGGCCAGGACCTGGCGGGGTACCCGCCGCAGCAGTGGGGGCTGCTGCTCCTGGTCACGGCCACCGCCCAGCTGCTGGGGCACTCGGTCTTCAACCACCTGCTGGCCACGACCAGCCCGCTGCTGGTCTCCCTGGCGCTGCTGCTCGAGGTGCCCGGGGCGGCGCTGATCGCGGCGTTCCTGCTGGGCCAGACGCCACCGCTGCCGGCCCTCGGCGGGCTGGTCGTGATGCTGCTCGGGATGGCGCTGGTCATCCTCGGCAACCGCGGCCGCGACGTCGTGCCGGCCGAGGCCCCGGTCGACTGAGCCGGTCGACCGAGCCCGTCGGCCGCAGGTGCGGCCCGCCTCACGTGACGGGGCGCAGGGCCTGCAGGGGACAGGCCTTGACGGCACGCTGCGCGTGCGCGACCAGCTCGGGCGGGACGGTGGGGTCACGCTCCCCGGTGCGGGAGAGCGGGTAGCCCCACTCGTCGGAGGTGAGCAGCTCGGGGAGCAGCTCGGCGCAGGCCCCGTGGCCGTCGCAGCGGGTCCAGTCAACGTGCACGCGCATGGCAGGTCCCTCCGAGGTGGTCCTCGACGTGGTCGGCGAAGGTGCGCAGGGTGCTGCTGACGAAGCGGACGGTGCCGTCGGGGTGCGCGCAGGCACCGCGGCCGTCCGCCAACGCGGCCAGCCGGGTCACCTCGGCCTCGAGCCCGCGCGCGGCGCCGGGGACGGCCAGCGCCTGCAACGCCTCCGCCATCCGGGGCAGCCCGTTGACGCAGGGGCCGCACTGGCGCGCGCTCTGGGAGGCGAGGTACGCCGCCACGCGCGCACCGTGCGCGAGCGGGCAGGCGTCGCGGTCCAGGACGTGGACCACGCCCGCGCCGGGGGTGGCGGCGTACGCCGAGAGCTGGTCGCGGGTCAGCCCGACGTCCAGCGCGTGCCCGGGCACCCAGGCGCCGTGGTAGCCGCCGACCAGGACGGCCTGCACCCGATCGAGGCGTACGCCGGCCGCCTGCAGCACCGCGCGCAGGGTCGTGCCGCGGGGCACCTCGAGCACGCCCGGCCGGGTCAGCACCGACGGGGAGGACCCGGTGACGGTGGTCAGGAAGGTGCCGGGGTCGGTCGGCGTGCCCTGCTCGCGGAACCACTGCGGCCCGAAGCGGGCGAGCAGCGCCAGCTGCGCGAGGGTCTCGGCGTTGAGCACGAGCGTGGGCCGGCCGGCCACGCCTCGCCGGTAGACGGGGACCAGCGGGTCGGTCGGGGTGGCGGGGCCACCGTCGACCTGGTTGACCAGCGCCGACTCCTGCCCGGCGACGAACCCGCCCTGGAGGTCGAGGACCTCGACGCGGGTGCCGCGGGCGGCGTGCGCGGCCGCACCCGAGTCGACCTCGGGGCCGGTGGCCAGCACGACGCGCTCGGCCCCGAGGGCGGCGCCGAGCAGGGACAGGCCGTCGACGACCAGGCCGGGCGACTGCTGGAGGAGGACGGCGTCCTTGGAGCTCAGCGGCTCACCCTCCATCGCGTTGCCGATCACGACGGGGCCGCGCCCGGTGATCGAGGCCAGCTTGCGGGCGGTGGGGAAGCCGGCGCCGCCGCGACCGGTCAGTCCCGCGGCCTCCACCAGGGCGAGGAGCTCGGCCGCGCTCAGGTGGGGGACGGGGATGCCGGGTGCCTCGCCGAGGAGGCGGCGGGTGCCGGTCGGCTGCCGGACCGAGAGCCCGGTCATCGGGCCACCACCCGGGTCGCGCGGTCGTGACCGCGGCCGGCGTACGACGGGAGGAGGCGCCAGCCGACCGCGCCGGCGACGGCCAGGGAGCAGACCGCGGCCAGGGCCGTCATCCAGACCGATCCGGCGTCGGTGCCCGTGCCGAGGGAGTGCACGAGCGCGACCGGCCACAGCACGTAGGTGAGCAGGTGCACGGCCTTGAACACGCGGGGGCCGACCTTGTCGCGCAGCAGGCTGACCACCGTGACGACCAGCAGCAGGTCGACGGCCAGGGTGCCGAGGCCGAGCCAGAACGGGCGGTAGGTGGCCAGGAACGGGGCGACCAGGTCGACCAGCTCGAGCTGGGCGTAGGGGTCGAAGAACAGGGTGCCGACGTGGACCGCGATCAGCGCGACCCCCGACAGGGCGGCGGTGCGGTGCACCTCGTTGAGCCCGAAGCGGCCCAGCCCGCCGACGTCGCGGCCCGAGCGGGTCACGACGCCCAGGACGAGCGTCAGGGTGAACATCACGAGCGCGACCAGGCCGGTGCCCCGACCGAGCGCCCACAGTGCCTCGGTCATGACGGGTCGTCCTCGGGGGGCCAGCCGTTGAGCGTGACGACGGCGCCGTCGTGCGGCACCAGGCGGGCGGGGAGGCCGCTGGCGACCAGGAGGGCGAGGGCGTCGTCGCCGCGCACGAGCGCGGCTGTGGTGACGGTGTTGGCCCGCAGGCAGGTGGGCGCCACGACGCTGACGCTGCGCCAGGCGCCGGTGGCGGGCATCCCCGTGCGCGGGTCGACGAGGTGGTGGCGCCGGTGCCCGCCGTGGTCCCAGACCCGCTTCGCGGTGCTGGAGGTGGCCACGGCCGCGCCGTCCGCCAGGGAGATCTGCTGGGGCGCGTCGTCGGGCAGGTCCTGGACGGTCACCTGCCAGCCGCCCTCGGGGCCCTCGCCCGCCGTGGCGATGTCGCCGCCGAGGGAGACCAGGACGCCGGTGCCGAGGGTCTGGTGCACCAGGCGTGCGCAGCGGTCGGCCGCGCCGGCCTTGGCGGTCGCACCGAGGTCGAGCTGGGTGCCGGCCGGCATCCGCAGCCGCCGGCCGTCCAGGCTCAGGTCGCGCCAGCCGGTCGAGCGGCGTACGACGACGGCGGTGCGGTCCGGTGTCCCGGTCGCCCGCGCCTGGGGCGCCCGGAGCTCGGCGATGTCACGGTCGTAGCCGAGCCCGGCCATCACCGACCCCAGCGTCGGGTCCACGGCGCCGCCGGTCTCGCGGGCGGCCGTGAGCGCGTCGGCGACGAGCTCGGCCAGCAGCGGGCTGAGCAGCGCGCTGCCGTCGGCGTCGCGGACCAACGTCATCAGCTCGCTGTCGGGCCGGAACCGGGTGCTGGCCTGCTCGATGCGGGCGAGCTCGGCGTCGACCAGGGCCGCGGCGCCGTCCAGGCGGTCGGCGTCGATGACGACCAGGCGGGCGCTGGTGCTCCACAGCAGCCAGTCGCGGAACGCGGGTGCGGTGCGCCCGGGGGCGGCGGTGGTCGCGGTGCCCATCAGGAGCCGCCGCTGGAGGCGTTGCTGGTGCTGCCGCTGCCCGAGGTGACCAGGGTGCTGCTGGTCGACGAGCCGCTGTCGCCGCTGCTCGACGTGGTGCTCGCGGCGCTGGTGCTGGAGGCGGAGTCGGTCGAGGAGCTGCTCTGCGAGGCCACGACGATCGCCCCGGCGCCGGCGAGCGAGGTCAGCACGGCCCCGCCGGCGATCACGGCCCGCACGCGGCCGACCCGTCGGGTGCTGCGCGTGCGGTGGGCCGCGCGCTCCTCGGCGGTCGGGAGCGGGACGGGGTGCTGGCCGTCGAGGGGGGAGCGGGCGGCGGGTCGGTCGATCATGGCGCTTCTCTTCTCTGGTGTGTCAGGCGGGAGGTCGGGGAGGCGGTGCGGGCTCGCTCAGGAGCCGCCGGAGCGGCCCTGGGAGGGCCCGGCGCCCCCGGGCGAGGCGAGCTGGGCCTGCTGATGGGCCTGCTGTCTGGCCTGCTGTCTGGCCTGGGCCTCCTGTCGGGCCTGGGCCTGGGCTTCGGCCTGGGCCCGGACGAGTGCCTGGCGGGCGGCCTGCTCCTGGGCGCGGGTACGGGCCGCCCCGGCCGCCCGGCGGGCCTCCTGGCGACGCAGGCGGAGGGCGGCCGTCCGGGCCCGGGTGGCGGCTCGCTGCTGGGCGGTCGCCTGGCCCCGGCTGGCGCCGGCGACGTCGGCCTGCTGGCTCCCCGCCGAGGTGGACGGCGTCGAGACGCCCACGGCGACGGCGGCGCCGAGCGCGCCGACGGTGCCGGTGGCGACGACCCCGCGGCGGACGGTGGTCGTACGACGGGCACGGCGCTCGCGGCGCTGGATCTGGTCCTGTGCGGTCATGGATCCACCGTGCGCCCGGACCCTGTGACCTTCCTGTGGGCTCCCTGGCGGACCTGTGTGGTTCCGGGGGGTGCTGTCAGGTGGGGTTCAGGTGGGCACCCCGGGAGGACCTACCTCAGTCGGAGTAGCGCACGCGCAGCTCGCGCTTGAGCACCTTGTGGCTGGGCCCGGTCGGCAGCTCGTCGAGCAGGTGCACGACGCGGGGGTACTTGTGCTTGGCGAGGTGCTCGCGCGACCAGGCGATCAGCTCGGCCGGCTCGAGCGTCGCCCCGTCGGCCGGGACGACCACGGCGCAGATCTCCTCGCCGCTGCTGGGGTCGGGCAGGCCGATCACCGCGACCTGGGCGATCCCGGGGTGGCGCATCAGCACCTCCTCGACCTCGCGCGGGTAGACGTTGAATCCCCCGCGGATGATCAGGTCCTTGGTGCGGTCCACGATCCAGATGAAGCCGTCGTCGTCGAGCCGGCCGATGTCGCCGGTGCGGAACCAGCCGTCGACGATCGACTGCGCGGTCGCCTCCGGGTTGTCGAGGTAGCCCTGGAACACGTTGTGGCCCCGGATCACGATCTCCCCGAGCTCGCCGCGGGGGAGCAGCCGGATCTCCTCGAGGGTGTGCTCGTCGGCGATCTCGACGTCGACGCCCCAGATCGGGTGACCGACGGTGCCGGCGCGGGTGCCGAACCAGGGCTGGTTGACCGACGCCGTGGGCGAGGTCTCCGAGAGGCCGTAGCCCTCGTAGACGGTCGTGCCGAAGGTCTTCTCGAACTCCTCGAGCACGGTCACGGGCAGCGAGGCCCCGCCGGAGACGCACTCGCGCAGGTCGGGCAGCTCGGCGGCGGCGCGGGCGGCGGTGAGCAGGTGGATGTACATCGTCGGCACGCCGAAGAAGAGCGTCGTGGCCTCGGCCCGCATGATCTCCAGGGCCTGGGCCGGGTCGAACCGCGGCTGGAGCACCAGGGTCGCCCCGACGCGGAAGGTGGAGTTCATCGACACGGTCTGCCCGAAGGTGTGGAACAGCGGCAGGCAGCCCATCACGACGTCGTCGCGACGGATCGGGTTGGCGTCGAAGGCGTTGACGGTCGCGTTCATCACCAGGTTCAGGTGGCTGAGCACGGCGCCCTTGGGTCGTCCGGTCGTGCCGCTGGTGTAGAAGATCACCGCCATGTCCTCGGCGTCGCGGGACGCGTGCGTGCTCAGCGGCTCGGCGTCGGCGGCGAACCCGGCGACGTCGTGGGCGGGCACACCGGCCGCCTGGGCCGCCCCGCCGGCCACGTCGGCGAAGGTCGCGTGGTGCAGCACGGCCTGGGCGCCCGAGTGCTGCACGAGGTACGTCGCCTCCTCGGCGTTCAGCAGGGTCGGCACCGGCACGACCGTCGCCCCGGCCGCGAGGATCCCGTAGTAGGCGCGCACGAAGTCGGTGACGTTGGGGCAGACCAGGGCCACCCGCGAGCCCGCCCCCAGGCCCTGCTCGACCAGCCCCGCGGCGTACCTCCTCGCGTCGCGCCACAGCTCGGCGTAGGTGACGCGCTGGTCGCCCTCGACCACCGCGACCTTGTCGGGGACGCGGCGGGCGGACTCGGCGAGGATGCTGGCGAGGGACAGGACGGTCATGCGTCTCCTAGGTGAGGGGTGCGGGGAACGGGACCGACGCGGGTCCCGGTGGTCGAGCCTGTCGAGACTCAGAGGAAGGCGCTGACGCCGGTCTCGGCGCGGCCGATGAGCAGCTTCTGGATCTGGCTGGTGCCCTCGTAGAGCGTCATCACGCGGGCGTCGCGGAGATACTTCTCGGCGGGGTACTCGTCGACGTAGCCGGCGCCGCCGTACACCTGGATGGCGTTGTTGGCCGCGCGCACGGCCGCCTCCGAGGCGTAGAGCTTGGCCTTGGAGGCCGCGGTGCCGAAGGGCTCGCCGCGGTCGATCAGGTCGGCGGCCCGCCAGACCAGCAGCCGTGCCGCGTCGGCGTCCAGCGAGATGTCGGCGATCATGTCCTGCACCAGCTGGAAGGAGGCGATCTTGCGGCCGAACTGGGTGCGGGTGGTGGCGTGCTCGACCGCGATCTCCAGGCAGCCCTGCACGATGCCGACGCAGCCGGCGGCGACCGCGACGCGGCCCTTGTCGAGCGACGACATCGCGATCTTGAAGCCGGTGCCCTCCTCGCCGAGCATCGCCGAGGCCGGCACGCGCACGTCGGTGAGGAACAGCTCGGCCGTGGCCTGACCGCGCAGGCCCAGCTTGCCCTTGATCTCGCGCGCCTCGAAGCCGTCGGCGTCGGTGGGGACCAGGAAGGCCGAGATCCCGCGGGGGCCGTCGCCACCGGTGCGCGCGAAGACCAGCGCGACGTCGGCCCAGGTGCCGTTGGTGATGAACAGCTTCTGCCCGTTGAGCACCCAGTCGTCGCCGTCGCGGCGCGCCTTGGTGGCCAGGTTGCCGGCGTCGGAGCCGATGTCGGGCTCGGTCAGTCCGAAGCAGCCGAGGACCTCGGCGGTGGCCAGGCGGGGCAGCCACTCCTGCTTCTGCTCCTCGGTGCCGTGGAACAGGATGGACTTGCCGACCAGGCCGCTGGAGACCGAGACGATGCCGCGCAGGGCGGAGTCGGCACGGCCGAGCTCCTCCATGGCGATCGCGTAGGTGACGTAGTCGCCGCCGACCCCGCCGTACTCCTCGGGGATGGTCAGGCCGAAGAACCCGAGCTCGGCCATCTTCGGCACGATGTCGAGGTCGACGGCCTCGCGGCGGTCCCACGCGGTGCGGTGGGGGACCGCCTCCTTGTCGAGGAAGGCACGGGCGGCCGCGCGGAAGCTCTCCTGCTCGTCGGTGAGGCTGAGGTCCATGCCGGTCACACTACGACCGGCCCCGGACGGCCCCTCCGCGGTGGGGTCAGACGCCGCCGGTCAGGGTGACCCCGCCGTCGAGCACGAGCGTCTGCCCGGTCGTCCAGGCCGACTCCTCCGACAGCAGGAAGGCGACCGTGGCGGCGACGTCCTCGGGGGTGCCCAGCCGCTTCAGGGGGTACGCCGCGGACACCTCGTCCTCGCGCCCCTCGTAGAGCGCGGTCGCGAACCGGGTCTTCACGACCGCCGGGGCGACGGCGTTGACGCGCACGTCGGGCCCCAGCTCGACGGCCAGCGACTCGGTCAGCCGGATCAGCATCGCCTTGCTGGCGCCGTACAGGTCGATGCCGGGCGCGGGCCGCACCCCGGCGACCGACGCGACGTTGACGACCGCGCCGCCGTGCGTCCCGAGCCAGGCGCGGTGGGCGACCTGCACCCAGCCCAGCGCCGCGACGGCGTTGACCTCGACGATCTTGCGCGCGGCGTCGAGGTCGAGCTGCATCAGCGGGCCGTACACGGGGTTGATGCCGGTGTTGTTGACCAGCAGGTCGAGGCTGCCGAAGGTCGCGACCGCGGCCGCGACGGCCTCCTCGCGGTGGTCGGCGTCGTCGGCCCCGCCCGCGACGCCCAGCGCGTGATCGGGCCCACCGAGCTGCTCGACGGCGGCCTCGAGGGCCTCGCGCTTGCGGGCGGTCACCACCACCCGGGCGCCCTCGTCGACCAGCCGCTGGGCGACGGCCAGGCCGATGCCCCGGCTCGCCCCCGTCACGAGCGCCGTCTTCCCCTCGAGCCCCTGCAGTCCTCGTCGTGCTGGCACGTGCTCCTCCTGGTCCGCCGGCTCACGACCGGCTCGGTAGCCTGACGGCACTGTGCCACGACCCACCCCCCGCCCCCTCCTCCTGCCGGCCGCGCTGCTGTCGGTCCTCCTCGGCCTGCTGCTCACCGCCTGCGGCCCGCCGCCCGTCGAGGTCGACGCCAACGACCCGCAGACCGCGATGCGCCTGGCCGACCAGTGGGTCGCCGCGCTGCCGGCGTACGCCGAGACGACGCGCGCCGACGACGCCTTCCTGCCCGCGCTCACCGACGCCGGCGGTGACGCCGAGGCGGTCGCGGTCGTACGCCGGGCGGGCAGCGTCGGCGACGGCGTCCAGCGGATGCAGACGGGCCTCGAGGCCTGGGTCGAGCGGTCGTTGCGCGCGACCTCGGGTGCGGCCGGGCTCACGGGCGTCCGCACCGTCGGCCTCGCCGCCGGCCGGGCGCAGGGTCACCTGCAGCGCGCCGCCGACGCGCTCGGCAAGGACCTGACCGTCCTCGACGACACGTCGCTGCGGTCCCTGGCCACGAAGGCCGGCGTGACCCGCAGCGCCGACGTCGACGCGCTCGTCGCGGCGTACACCTGGGCCGTGGCGCCGTACGCCACCCCCGACGGCCCGGCCCGCACCACCGCCGAGCTCCGCCAGGCCCTCCGCTCCGGCCCCCCTGTGGGCTAGAGCCAGGGCCCAGGGCCAGGGCCCAGGGCCAGGGCCCAGGGCCAGGGCCAGGGCCAGGGCCAGGGGCCAGGGGCCAGGGCCAGGGCCAGGGGCCAGGGGCCAGGGGCCAGGGGCAGGGCCAGGGGCCAGGGGCCAGGGCCAGGGGCCAGGGCGGGCCAGGGGCCAGGGCAGGGCCAGGGCCCGGGGCAGGGCAGGGCCAGGGCCAGGGGCCAGGGGCCAGGGCCAGGGCCAGGGGCCTAGGGCTAGGGCCAGGGGCCAGCCCGGAGCGGAAGCTCGCCGACCGGGGCATCCCAGCACGGGCGAGCGCGGTGACCGGGGGATCCGAGCACACCTGGTCAGGGTGTGGGGGACGGCGGCGTGTGCCTGGCGATCCCCCGCTCGAGGACGGCTGGTGTGCCTGGATCCCCCTCTCGGCGATGGCTGGTGTGCCTGGATCCCCCTCTCGGCGATGGCTGGTGTGCCTGGATCCCCCTCTCGGGGGTGAAACCGAGGTGACAGGGGGGCCCGGGGCCGAGGATGATCGCGATGTGGGTCATGTGGAGGTCGCCGGGGTGCGCTACGAGCTGCCCGACGGTCGGGTGCTGCTCGACGACGTCTCGTTCCGGGTCGCCGACGGGGCGAAGGTCGCGCTGGTCGGGGCCAACGGCGCCGGCAAGACGACCCTGCTGCGCATCGTCACCGGCGAGCTGGTGCCGCACTCCGGGGCGGTGACCCGATCGGGCGGGCTGGGCGTGATGCGCCAGATGGTCGGTCGCGAGGCCTCGACGGGCGCGAGCTTCGAGTCGGTCGCCGAGCTGCTGCTGTCGGTGGCCCCCGGGCGGGTGCGCGAGGCCGCGGCGGAGGTCGACCGGCTCGAGCTGGCGCTGATGGACACCGACGACGAGGCCACCCAGATGGCCTACGCCCACGCGCTCTCGGAGTTCGCCGACGCCGGCGGCTACGACATCGAGGTCGTCTGGGACACCTGCTGCACGGCGGCCCTGGGCGTCGGCTACGACCAGGTGAAGTACCGCGACCTCGCCACCCTCAGCGGCGGCGAGCAGAAGCGGCTGGTGCTGGAGTACCTCCTCGCCGGGCCCGACCAGGTGCTGCTGCTCGACGAGCCCGACAACTTCCTCGACGTGCCCGGCAAGATCTGGCTGGAGCAGCGGATCCGCGAGTCGGTCAAGACCATCGTCTTCATCAGCCACGACCGCGAGCTGCTGGCCAACACCGCGACCCGGGTGGTCACCGTCGAGCTCGGCGCCGTCGGCAACACCACCTGGACCCACCCCGGCGGCTACGCGTCGTACCACCAGGCGCGCAGCGACCGGTTCGCGCGCTTCGAGGAGCTCACCCGCCGCTGGGAGGAGGAGCACGAGAAGCTGCGCGCGCTGATGCTGATGTACAAGGACAAGGCCGCCTTCCGCTCCGACATGGCCTCGCGCTACCGCGCCTCGCAGACCCGGCTGCGCAAGTTCGAGGAGGCCGGCCCGCCGACCGGCCAGCCGCGCGAGCAGCAGGTCTCGATGCGCCTCACCGGCGGTCGCACGGGCAAGCGCGCGGTCGTCTGCGAGGACCTCGAGCTGGAGGGCCTGATGAAGCCCTTCGACCTCGAGGTCTGGTACGGCGAGCGGGTCGCGGTCCTGGGCTCGAACGGCTCGGGCAAGTCGCACTTCCTGCGGCTGCTGGCTGCCGGAGGCAGCGACCCCGACGTCGAGCACCGGCCCGTCGGCGAGGTGCCGATCGCCCCCGTGCGCCACACCGGTCGCGCGCGCCTCGGCGCGCGGGTGCGCCCCGGGTGGTTCGTGCAGACCCACGCGCACCCCGAGCTGGAGGCGCGCACGCTGCTGGACGTGCTCCACCGCGGCGACACGGCTCCGAACGGGATGGGCAGGGCCGGGATGCCGCGCGAGCCCGCCTCGCGCGCGCTGGACCGCTACGAGCTGGCGCACGCCGCCGACCAGACCTTCGGCTCGCTCTCGGGCGGTCAGCAGGCGCGGTTCCAGATCCTGCTGCTCGAGCTGTCCGGGGCCACCCTGCTGCTGCTCGACGAGCCGACCGACAACCTCGACGTGGAGTCGGCCGAGGCGCTGGAGGAGGGCCTGCAGCGGTTCGAGGGCACCGTCCTGGCGGTGACCCACGACCGCTGGTTCGCCCGCGACTTCGACCGCTTCCTGGTCTACGGCGCCGACGGGGAGGTCTACGAGTCCGACGGCCCGGTGTGGGACGAGGGGCGGGTCGTCCGCGCCCGCTGAGGCCCGGTCCACCGGCCGAGGTCCGTGCCGGCTCGTCGTCGAGCTCGCCCTAGGGTGGGCCGGTGGTCGATCGGGAGTCGCGTGGGGTGGTCGTGCCCGCTCCGCTGCTGGTGCTCGGGGGAGTGCTCTCGGTGCAGTTCGGCGGCGCGCTCGCGGCCACGCTGGTGCCCGAGGTCGGGGCCGGCGGCTCGGTGCTGCTGCGCGTCGGCTTCGCCGCCGTCCTGCTGTACGCCGTCGCGCGGCCGAGGCTGCGCGGCCACACGAGGCGGGCCTGGGCGACGGTGGTCGCCTTCGGGGTCGCCCTCGGCCTGATGAACTGGAGCTTCTACGGCTCCCTGGCACACCTGCCGCTCGGCGTCGCCGTGACCGTGGAGTTCCTCGGCCCACTCGTCCTGACCACCGTGCTCTCGCGCCGCCTGCTCGACTTCGCGGCCGTCGCCGCCGCGGCCGCCGGGGTGCTGCTGATCTCCGAGGCGTTCACCGTCCCGGTCGCCGACCTCAGCCTGGTCGGGCTCGGCCTCGCTCTGACCGCGGGCGTCTTCTGGGCGGCGTACATCCTGCTGAGCGGCCGCACCGGCGCCGCCTTCCCCGGCCTCGACGGGCTCTCGCTGGCCCTGGTCGTGGCCACCGTCGTGGTGCTGCCCGTCGGCCTGACCAGCGACGGGCTGTGGACGACCGAGCACCTGGCCAAGGGGCTCGGGCTGGCCGTGCTGTCCTCGCTGCTGCCCTACTCGCTCGAGCTGCTCGCGCTGCGTCGCCTGAGCGCGGCGGCCTTCGGCATCCTGCTGTCCCTCGAGCCCGCGGTGGCCGCCCTGGCAGGACTGCTCGTGCTCGGCCAGCGGCTCGACGCGATCCAGCTGGTCGGGCTGGTCCTGGTGGTGCTCGCCAGCGCGCTCGTCCTCGGCGTACGCCGCCCCGAGGAGCCGGGCCGCCTCGAGGGCGCCTGACGGCGCCCCACCCAGGGGGTCAGGGGTAGCGCAGGTCCCGGCCGGCCAGCTGGAGCCGGATGCCTCCGCGGCGGGCCGCCAACGAGGTGACCCGCACGTCGAAGGGCAGGTCGCTGAGCTGCACCTGCGTGCCGAGCGCCGCTTCGAGGGCCTGCTCGACCGGCGCGGGAAGCTGGTCGCCGAGCGCGGAGTTGGTGAGCGAGAGCGCGCCGTCGACCAGCCTGGGCGAGATCGTCACCGAGGGCGTCAGGGTCTGGCCCGCCACCTCGAACTGCTTGCCGGCCCGGAGCCGGCCGTTGCCGGCGTACGTCACGGTCAGGTCCACCAGCCGGCTGAGCTCGGCGTACGGCAGGGTGGCCGTGGCCCGCCCCCGCGCCGCCGTGAAGCGGCTGAGGTCCTGGCTGGTGCGCACGTCGCGGAAGGTGATCGTCACGTCGCTCAGCCGCACCCGCGTCCCGCGAGGCCCGGCGGTCGCGCTCGCCGAGGTCAGCGTCACCCGGTCGTAGTGCCGACGGGCGAATTGGGTGAGGAACGGGAAGCCGGCGATGGTGACGTCGGGGCGGGCGCCCAGGTTCTGGGAGTCCTGCACCCCGCGGCCCACGACGCCCTCGGCCGCGACCAGCGCGAGGCGGTCGGCCCCGACGAGCAGCCCCGCGAGCACCACCAGGACCACGACCAGCTTGCGCACCGGCCCAGGGTGCCAGACGGGTGGGCGGCGACCGGGGTCCGCTCGACCGCGGGTTGCCGGACGCAACGATCGTTGATCCCCCGTGTGTGCTGTGTCACTCTCGGCCCACCCCAGCGAGGACCCAGCCCGGGGACCAGCTCGAGGAAACAGCCCGAGGAGCACCGCATGACCGCCGCGTCGACCGACACCGCCACCCCCGCCGACGCAGGTCTCCCGGACCCGCGCTTCCTCGACGACCGCCTGGCCCACTGGGCGGCGACGACGCCCGACGCGGAGGCGTTCACCTACCTCGGCCGCACGTGGACGTGGGCCCAGACCGAGGACCGCGTACGCCGCCTGGCCGGCGCCCTGCGCGACCTCGGTGTGGGCCGCGGCGACGTGGTCTCGTTCCTGGACAAGAACCACCCCGCGTGCGTCGAGCTGACCCTGGCCGCGGCCTCGATCGGCGCCGCGAACGCCATCATCAACTTCCGGCTGGCCGGCGACGAGATCGACTACGCCGTCAACGACTCCGGCGCCAGGGTGCTGCTGGTGGGCACCGAGCTGATGCCGACCATCGAGAAGATCCGCGGCCGGCTCGAGCACGTGCAGCACGTCGTCGAGGTCACTCCCGACGGCGCCGAGGGCGACGCCTACGAGCAGCTGCTGGCCGGGGCCACCCGCGCGGAGCGCAGCGCCGAGGTCGGCCCCGAGGACGTGTGCCTGGTGATGTACTCCTCCGGCACGACCGGCCGGCCCAAGGGCGTCATGCTCACCCAGGCCAACATGGTCGCCCACACGCTGCACGCCCACGAGGGCTGGGGCTTCGACCCCGGTGACAAGAACATGGTCTCGATGCCGCTGTTCCACGTCGGCGGGTCGTCGTACGTCCTGTTCGGCATCCACGACGGCGTGCCCAGCGTGATGACCCGCGACCCCGACGGCGCCTCGCTCGCCGGCGCGATCCTGCAGGGCGCCAACCGCACCTTCCTGGTGCCGGCCGTCCTCGCGCAGGTGCTGCAGTCCGGTGACGACGCGATCGGGGTCTTCGGCCGGCTCAAGACCTACTGCTACGGCGCCGCCCCGATGCCGATGCCGCTGCTGCGGGCCGCGATCAAGGCGTGGCCCGACACCGACTTCCTGCAGGTCTACGGCCTGACCGAGCTGTGCGGCGTGATCACCCACCTGCTGCCGCCCGAGCACCGCGACCCCGAGCACCCCGAGCGCCTCGTCAGCGCCGGGAAGGTGCTGCCCGAGGCCGAGATCCGGGTCGTCGACCCCGGCACGCTGGAGGACGTCGCGACCGGCGAGCACGGTGAGCTGTGGTTCCGCAGCCCGCAGGTGATGAAGGGCTACCTCAACCAGCCCGAGGCCACCGCCGAGGTGATCACCGAGGACGGCTGGTTCCGCACCGGCGACATGGGCAAGGTCGACGCCGACGGCTACGTCTACGTCGAGGACCGGCTCAAGGACATGATCATCTCCGGCGGGGAGAACATCTACAGCCCCGAGGTCGAGCGGGTCCTGGCCGAGCACCCGGCCGTCGCCGAGGTCGCCGTGATCGGTGTGCCTGACGACACCTGGGGCGAGAGCGTGAAGGCGGTCGTCTCGCTGCACCCCGGCACCGAGGCCACCCCGGAGGACCTGATCGCCTGGTGCCGCGAGCGGCTGGCGCACTTCAAGTGCCCCAGGTCCGTCGACGTCATGGGCGCCCTGCCCCGCAACCCCACCGGCAAGATCCTCAAGCGCGACCTGCGCACGCCGTACTGGCAGGGAAGGGATCGCCAGGTCTGACCTGGCCTACCGCGCCGCCCGCCGCACCCCGTCCTGCACCTCGCCGAGGTCCCCCTGCCACGGCGTGCCATGACCCGGCAGCACCCACGACGCGTCCAGCCCCGCGAGCCGCCCCAGCGAGTCGAGCGCGAGGCCGGGGTCGTCGGTGAACGGAGCCGGCTGCAGCCCCCGTCGCCCGGTGAGCACGTGCTTGGTGGTGAGCGCGTCCCCGACCATGACGGCCCCGGCCAGGGGCACGTGGACCGCGATGCTGCCGGGGGAGTGCCCGGGGATGCTCACGACGCGGGGCTCGCCGGGCAGGTCGAGGGTCTGCCCGTCGCGCACCTCGACGACCTCGGTCAGGTGCTGGGTGCGCCAGCCCTGCTTCCTCACGGCGTACGCCGCGAAGCCCGCGAGCGCGACCGGCCGCACCGGCCCCATCGGCGTCTTGGGCTGGCCCTCGCCCTTGGCGCGGCCGGCGTCGTCGGCGTGCACGAAGACCGGCACGCCGTGCTCGCGCCGCAGCCGCTCGGCGAACCCGATGTGGTCGGAGTCGCCGTGGGTGAGGACGACCCCGCGGACCTCGTCCAGGCCGCGGCCGAGCACCCCCAGCTCGCGGACCAGGTCGGCCCAGTGGCCCGGCAGGCCGGCGTCGACGACGGTCACGCCCTCGTCGGTGGTGACCAGGTAGGCGGCGACGGTGTCGTTGCCGATCCGGTGCAGGTGGGGGCTGATCTGCATGGCGTGCTCCTCGGGGTGTGGTAGACAATGGCTACGGTACTTAGCCATGAAGGCTAACGTCAATAGCCTTTGAGGAGCTCGTCATGCCGGCACCCGAGCGCACGTCGCTGGCCGAGGTCGTCGCGGCGGGGTGCGACCTGCTGGAGGACGGCGGCCCGGCGGCCGTGACGATGCAGGCGGTGGCCGCGCGCGTCGGCGTACGGGCTCCGTCGCTGTACAAGCGGGTCCGCGACCGCGACGAGCTCCTGCGCCTCGTGGCGGCCGCCGCCGCCGAGGACGCCGGCGCCCGCCTGGCCGCGACGGACGGCACCCTGGTCGGCCTGGTGCGGGCCTACCGCTCCTTCGGCCACGACCGCCCCGAGGCGTTCCGGCTGCTCCTCACCGTTCGGCCGGACCCGGGCACGCCGCAGCGGATGTCCGAGCCGGTGCTGCGTGCCGCCGAGCAGCTGGTCGGCCCCGACCACGCCCTGGAGGCGGCCCGGTTCGCCACGGCCTGGGTGACCGGCTTCGTCAGCATGGAGCTGGCCGGGTCGTTCCGCCTCGGCGGCGACCTCGAGGCGGCCTTCGACTACGGGCTGGAGAGGCTCGCCGCAGCCCTCGTCCCACCGGGCTGACGGCCCGGTGCGACGGAGCCGACGGCAGCTCCTGGGGCGGGGACCCGCTCAGGACCAGGAGGTCTCGCCGTGGCGGTCCACGAAGCGGCCGGAGGCGTGACCCGGGCCCTCGGTGGCGAGGGCGACGACGGCGTCGGTCCCTTCGGTGAGGGTCTGTGGGCCGCTGTGGGCGTTCAGGTCGGTGGCGGTGTAGCCGGGGTCGGCGGCGTTGACCCGGACGTCGGGGAACGCCTTGGCGTACTGCGTGGTCAGCATGGTGAGCGCGGCTTTGGAGGCGGTGTAGATCGGCGCGACGACGTGCGACTCGGCGCGGGACGGGTCGTGGGTGTGCTCGAGGGATCCCATCCCACTGCTGACGTTGACGATGACGGGGTCGGTGGACCGGCGCAGGAGAGGCAGGAAGGCCGTGGTGGTGCGGACGACGCCCGCGACGTTGACGTCGAAGACGTCCAGGACGTCGGTCCCGGTCAGGTCGGACACCTCGACGCCGTAGGTGCCGGCGACGCCGGCGTTGTTGACGAGCACGTCGACGAGGCCCTCGTGGGCCGCGACGTCGTCGGCAGCCGCGCGCACGGAGTCGTCATCGGTGACGTCGATCTGGACGAAGCGCACGCCGAGGTGCTCCGCGGCCGCGGCGCCGCGCTCACGGTCGCGGGCGCCCAGGACGACGGTGTGGCCGAGCTCGGAGAGGCGACGAGCGGTCTCGAGGCCGAGGCCCTTGTTGGCCCCGGTGATGAAGGTGGTGGTCATGGGCCGATCCTGCGGACCCGAGGAGCGGTCCGCCAGGGACGTCGCGACGGTAGGAGTCGCCGTACCACCCACGCCACCACCGCAGCGTGCTCTCGCGGGGGATGATCGACCGGTGACGAGCGCGCAGGCCCTGGGCCCCACCATCCGTGCGTGGCGTGACCGGCTCGCGCCCTCCGACGTGGGGCTCCCTGCCCGGCACGGACGGCGTACTCCCGGGCTCCGTCGTGAGGAGCTGGCCGAGCTGGCCGGGGTCTCGGTGGACTACGTCGTGCGGCTCGAGCAGGGTCGGGCCACGACTCCCTCGGCCCAGATCGTCGCCGCGCTGGCCCGGGCCCTGCAGCTGAGCACCACGGAGCGTGACCACCTGTTCCGGCTCGCCTCGCTCGCGCCTCCCAGCAGCGGGCGGGTCTCGGATCACGTGACCCCCAGCGTCCACCGGTTGTTGTCCCGACTGGGTGACGCGGCGATCGCCGTCTTCGCCGCCGACTGGCAGCTGATCTGGTGGAACCGCAACTGGGCCGCCCTGCTCGGCGACCCTTCCGGCGTCCCGGTCCCGGTGCGCAACTTCGCCCGCTGCCTCTTCCCCATCGCGGCCGACGGCCCGGCCGTCGCCCAGTGGCCGGTCGTGGTGCACGACCAGGCCCACACCGAGGCCGCCGTGGCCTCCGACCTGCGTCGTGCGACCGGACGCTTCCCTGATGACCCGCGCCTCGCGGACGTGGTCCGCAGCCTGCTGGCCGGCAACGCCCGCTTCGCAGAGCTGTGGGCCGAGGGCACGGTCAGTGCGCACCGCGAGGACCGCAAGGTCGTCCACCACCCAGCCGTCGGCCCCGTGGCCATCGACTGCGACACCCTCACCGACGGCGAGGCCGACCTCAAGATCGTCGTGATGACCGCCGCCCCCGGCACGGAGGACGAGAGCCGGTTCCGGCTGGCGCTGCTCGCCGGCGTCCAGGACGTCGCCGTGACATCCGGCAGCTGACTGGAAGGGCGCTGGTGCGAACCCCTCGCCGTCCGCCTGGTCGACCAGCGGGACGAGTGTCGTACCACCGCGACACACGATCGGCACCGTCCTTCCTCCGCCACGCGACGGGCGGGTCGTCCAGCCCCCACACCCGGTGGAGCGTCGCCGTTCGACACGCGATCGTGGCCAGGTAGATCTAGGGTCGTGGCGTGAGCGAACTCCCGGTCCTCGATGCGACTGACCAGCGCATCCTCGGCAGCCTGCTGGAGAAGCAGACGACCGTGCCCGCCACCTATCCCCTCTCCGCGAACGCCCTGGTGTCGGCGTGCAACCAGACGAGCAGCCGCGACCCCGTCACCGACCTCGACCAGCGGACCGTCGAGCAGACCGCGAAGTCGCTCAAGGAGCGCGGGCTGCTGCGGATCGTGTGGTCCGACACCGGGCGCCGGACGCTGAAGTACCACCAGACCCTCGACGAGCACCTCGCCCTCGAGCCCGACGAGCGGGCGCTCCTCACGGTGCTGCTGCTCCGCGGCGCGCAGGCGCCGGGTGAGCTGCGGACCCGCACCGAGCGGCTGCACGGGTTCACCGACCGGGGCCAGGTCGAGGAGTGCCTGCGCCGGATGGCGGGCCGCCCGCAACCGCTGGTGCGCGAGCTCGAGCGCCGATCGGGCCAGCAGGACCCGCGCTGGATCCACCTCCTGGGCGCGTCGCTGCAGACCTCAGGTGAAGACGGCCCGGCAGGGAGTGCCGACCACTCGCGCGTCCGCGTCACGCAGATCATCGCCGACCTCCACGTACCCGACCTCCCCGCCTCCAGGAGCTTCTACAGCGACTACCTCGGGTTAGCCCAAGAGGAGTTCAACCTGGGCTGGGTGGCCCGGCACACGTCGCCGGCATCCAGGGCGACGCTCCAGGTGATGACCAGCGATGCCACCGCGGCCGTCGACCCCGTGGTCTCGGTCATGGTCGACGACGTCGAGGCCGCCTACCGCCAGGCGCAGGATCGTGGGTACGAGATCGTGCATCCCCTGACGACCGAGGCATGGGGCGTGACCCGCTTCTTCGTCCGCGCTCCCGATGGCAACGTGCTGAACGTCGTCCAGCAGCACGCACGCTGAGGATCGTGGTCATCCGCGGCGGAACGGCACGGCCGGTCACCGGTGTGGACGGGCCAAGACCGCGCACGACGGGTCGCTCGGTCAGCCGGCCGAGGCGACCGTCCGCCGCATGACGGTGTTCTTCAGCCCCTTGGGCCGCACGAACTCGAAGCCGCAGCGCTCGTACATCGCCCGGGTGCCGTTGTAGAGGAACGACGAGGACATCTTCTTCTCGCCCGGGACGTGCGGGTAGCCCTCGACGATCCCGCCGCCGTCCTGGGCGATCAGGTCGAGGGCGCCGAGGAGGGCGGCCTCGGCCAGGCCGTGCCGGCGGTGGCGCTTGTCGACGAAGATGCAGGTCACGCGGAAGTCGGGGATGAGGTCGGCCTCGGCGTCGTACTGCTTGCGGTGGTGGATGTTGGGCAGCTCGGCGGGGGTGCCGTACTCCGCCCAGGCGACCGCCTCGTCGCCGTCGAGGAGCAGGGCGGCGTGGGCGACGCCCTGCTCGACGTACCTCTTCTTCTCCGCCCGGCTGCCCTCGGCGCCGGGCCCGCGGTCGGGGGAGTCGGGGTGGAACCACGTGCACCAGCAGCCGCCGAAGATGCCGTTGTGGCGCTGGACCATGTCGTCGAACATCGACCAGGTGTCCGGCGTGAGCCGGACGACCTGGAGGTCGGTCGGTCGTGATGTCGCCCATGGGGCACGGTAGCAAGGGCCCGGCTCGGGGCTTGGTTTCGACGACGGTCGCCAGAGCGACCTGCTCAACCACCGAAGTGCTGGCCGAGCTGCTCAAGCGACGAGAGGGCGGGTCGGCCTCACAGGAAGTCGCGCGGGTCGAACTCCTCGATCGGGATGATCCGCACGCGGGGCAGGCGGTTCTGGAAGGCCCGGACGTCGTACTCCAGGTCGAAGGTCTCCAGGCCGCGGCCGACCAGCGGGGTGAAGTTGTGGTTGCGGAACTCGTTGAAGCCGATCAGGCCGACGCGGCGGTCACCGTCGAGCAGGTCGGTGACCTGGGGGACGAAGTCGCCGTCGTTGCTGACCAGCACGACGTCGGCGTCGCGGGCCGACAGCTCCTCCAGCGTGCGCTGGATGGCGATGTCGACGACCTTCTCGCCCGCCTCGCCCGACAGCGGCACCGGCCGGTAGCCGATCGCGGTGAGCGCCTGCACGAACGACATCGGCAGCTCGGCGTTGACGGCGAGGAAGAACAGACCCTTGGCCTCGCAGTCCCACTGCTCCCCGACGTACTGCAGCAGCCGCTCCCAGCGCGGCCGTTCGGCCGGCATGGGGCGCCGGCCCAGGATGGAGCCGCCCAACGTGGCGTCGATGTTCTCGCCGTCGACGAGGACGTACGTCGGACGTGCTCCACCCTGCTCGGTCATGACCGGGCGGTCACTTCCAGCGCTCGGACGCTGGCACGAAGTCCAGGGTCCGGTCGCCGGTGTACAGCTGCTTGGGGCGAGCGATCTTCTGCTCCTTGTCCTGCACCAGCTCGAGCCACTGCGCCAGCCAGCCCGGCGTGCGGCCGATGGCGAAGAGCACGGTGAACATCTCGGGCGGGAACTGGAAGGCCTCGTAGATCAGGCCGGAGTAGAAGTCCACGTTGGGGTAGAGCTTGCGCTTGACGAAGTACTCGTCCTCCAGCGCGATCTTCTCCAGCTCCTGGGCGATCTCGAGCAGCGGGTTCACCCCGGTGACCTCGAAGACGTCGTCGCAGGCCTTCTTGATGATCTTGGCGCGCGGGTCGTAGTTCTTGTAGACCCGGTGGCCGAAGCCCATCAGCTTCTCGTTGCCGTCCTTCACGCCCTTGATGAAGTCGGGGATGTTCTCCTTCGACCCGATGCGGCGCAGCATCCGCAGCACCGCCTCGTTGGCGCCACCGTGCAGCGGGCCGTAGAGCGCGCCGATGCCGGCGGCCACCGAGGAGTAGGGGTCGACCTGCGAGGAACCGACCGAGCGCACCGCGTTGGTCGAGCAGTTCTGCTCGTGGTCGGCGTGCAGGATGAACAGCACGTCGAGGGCCTTCACCAGGCGCTCGTCGGCGACGTACTTCTGCTCGCTCATCTTGAACAGCATCGCGAGGAAGTTCTCGGTGTAGGACAGCTCGTTGTCGGGGTAGACGTAGGGCTTGCCCTGCGCGTGCCGGAAGGCCCAGGCCCCGAGGGTCGGCATCTTGGCGATCATCCGCACGATCTGCATGTGCCGGTTGTCGGCGTCGCCGATCTTGTTCGACTCGGGGTAGAACGTCGACAGCGCGCCGACCGAGGCCATCAGCATGCCCATCGGGTGGGCGTCGTAGCGGAAGCCCTGCATGAAGGTCTTCACGTTCTCGTGGAGGAACGTGTGGTGGGTGATCTCGTGCTCCCACCCGTCGTACTGCTCCTTCGAGGGCAGCTCGCCGTGGATGAGGAGGTAGGCGACCTCGAGGAAGTTCGACTTCTCGGCCAGCTGCTCGATGGGGTAGCCGCGGTACTCGAGGATCCCCTTCTCGCCGTCGATGAAGGTCACCGAGCTCTTGCACGACGCGGTGTTGGTGAAGCCCGGGTCGTACGTCGAGAGCCCGGGACTGTCCTCGTCGATCTTGATCTGGCCCAGCTCGGCGGCCTTGATGGCCCCGTCGCTGATCTGGATCTGGTACTCCTTGCCCGTCCGGTTGTCCCGGACGGTGAGGCTGTTGTCACCGGAATCGGTCACGTCGGCTCCTTGCACTCGCAGTGCGGACCGCGGGCTGTTCGCCCGGGCGCACGGTCGTGGATTCGGGGTCGGTGCCGCCGGCTGGTGCCCGGAGCACGTCACGCTCAACCTATGCCCACGCAGGTGGGGGCGACCACCGGGTCGCTCGGTTTTGCAGATGCTCGCGCCCGCCGGTAACCTTGGCCGTCGCGTCTCCTGCCGCGTCCGGATCGTCATGCCTCGCGCGTGATCCCGGGTGCAGTCCCTGGTGGCTGGCCGCCGACCTGCTGGTCGGCCCACCTCCTGGGCAGTGTTCGTCAGAAGGCGTGGTTCCACCACCGGTCCCGGGAATCAGCCCGGCCGGTCACGAACGAGTAGTGAGGTTCGAACCGTTGCGCACGTACAGCCCCAAGCCCGGCGACATCCAGCGTGAGTGGCACGTCATCGACGCTGCCGACATCCGCCTGGGTCGTCTCGCCGTGACCGCAGCCACCCTGCTGCGCGGCAAGCACAAGCCCATGTTCGCCAACCACGTCGACACCGGTGACTTCGTCATCATCGTCAACGCCTCGAAGGTGTCGCTCTCGGGCGACAAGGCGACCAAGAAGATGTCCTACCGTCACTCGGGCTTCCCCGGTGGCCTCTCCGCCACCCCCGTGGGCGAGCTCCTGGAGAAGGACTCCCGCAAGGCCATCGAGAACGCCGTCTGGGGCATGCTCCCCAAGAACCGCCTCGGTCGTCAGATCCTCAAGAAGCTCAAGGTGTACGCCGGTCCCGAGCACCCGCACACCGCCCAGAAGGCCAAGGCCTTCGAGATCAAGCAGATCTCCCAGTGACCACATCTTCGAACGAACAGGCAAGGAACAACGTGGCTGACGAGAACACCGAGTCCGGCGAGGAGACCTTCGAGGTCAACGAGCAGGGCGTCGCCTACTCCTCCGAGAGCGCCCCCAGCGCCGACGCCCCCGCGCGTCCCGCGACCATCGCCCCCGCTGCGGCCACCGGCCGTCGCAAGGAGGCCGTGGCCCGCGTGCGGATCATCCCCGGCTCCGGCAAGTGGACCGTCAACGGTCGCGAGCTGGACAACTACTTCCCGAACAAGCTGCACCAGCAGGTCGTGAACGAGCCGTTCGCCACCACCCAGCTGGAGGGCCGCTTCGACGTCATCGCCCGCATCCACGGCGGTGGCATCACCGGTCAGGCCGGCGCGCTGCGTCTCGGCGTGGCCCGCTGCCTGAACTTCATCGACGAGGAGGCCAACCGGCCCGACCTCAAGAAGGCCGGGCTGCTCACGCGTGACGCCCGCGTCATCGAGCGCAAGAAGGCCGGTCTCAAGAAGGCCCGCAAGGCGCCCCAGTTCAGCAAGCGCTGACCCAGGCTCCGCACGTCGGCCGTCCCGCAGCCCCTCGGCTGCGGGGCGGCCTTCGTCGTTGTACGGTCACGGTCGCTGACCACCGCACCCGTCCCCATCGAAGGGTTCTCACATGGCACGCCTGTTCGGCACCGACGGGGTCAGGGGACTCGCCAACGGCGACCTGACCGCAGAGCTGGCCCTGGACCTCTCGGTCTCCGCCGCCCACATCCTGGCCGAGCGCGGCACCTTCGAGGGCCACCGGCCGGTCGCCGTCGTGGGGCGCGACACCCGGATCTCCGGGCAGTTCCTCGAGGCCGCCGTGGTCGCCGGGCTGGCCTCGGCCGGCGTCGACGTGCTGCTGCTGGGCGAGCTGCCCACGCCGGGCGTCGCCTGGCTCACCGCCGAGCTGGGCGCCGACCTCGGCGTGATGCTCTCGGCCTCCCACAACGCGATGCCCGACAACGGCATCAAGTTCCTGGCCAGGGGCGGGGTCAAGCTCGACGACGCCATCGAGCGCGCCATCGAGAAGCGCATGCGCGAGCCCTGGGACCGCCCCACCGGCGGCACCGTCGGCCGCGTGCGCCCGTACGCCGAGGCCGTCGAGCAGTACGCCGCCCACCTGGTCTCCACCATCGACGGCGCCCTGGGCAGCCGCTCGCAGGCGACCGGCCGCCCGCTGAAGGTCGTCCTGGACTGCGCCCACGGAGCCGCCTCCGAGGTCGGCCCCCTCGCCCTGGCCGAGGCCGGCGCCGAGGTCGTCGCGATCTGCGCCGAGCCCGACGGCCTCAACATCAACGACGGTTGCGGCTCCACGCACCTCGAGGTCCTGCAGAAGGCCGTGCTCGAGCAGGGGGCCGACGTCGGGTTCGCCCTCGACGGCGACGCCGACCGCTGCCTCGCGGTCGACGCCGACGGCACGGTCGTCGACGGCGACCAGATCCTGGCGGTGCTCGCGCTGAGCATGCGCGAGGCCGGTGTGCTCCACGCCGACACCGTCGTGGCCACCGTGATGAGCAACCTCGGGTTCGTGCAGGCGATGAAGGCGGCCGGCATCGGCGTACGCCAGACCAAGGTCGGCGACCGCTACGTCCTCGAGGCGATGAAGCACCTCGGCTTCACCCTGGGCGGCGAGCAGTCCGGTCACGTGATCATGAGCCAGCACGCCACCACCGGCGACGGCATCCTCACCGCCCTGCACGTGCTCGACCGGATGGTCGCCACCGGCAGCTCGCTGGCCGAGCTCGCCGGGGTGATGCGCCGCCTGCCGCAGGTGCTCGTCAACGTGCCGGGCGTCGACAAGGCCCGCGCCGACGAGGACTTCGTGCTCGCCGCGGCCGTCGCCGAGGCCGAGGCCGAGCTGGGCGACGGCGGCCGCGTGCTGCTGCGCCCCTCGGGCACCGAGCCGCTCGTGCGGGTGATGGTCGAGGCCGCCACCGCCGACCAGGCCCGCGATATCGCCGACCGCCTCGCCGTCGTCGTGCGCGACCAGCTGGCTCTCGAGGACTGAGCCGCCGCCCGGCAGTTTCCCAGGTGATGAACCCGTCCTGCCTCTTCACACACGTCGCGTCGTGTGTGAGGAGGCGGTTTCGGTTCATCACCTGGGAAACCGTCGGCGGCCCCGCGCCTCTCGGGAACACTCGGCGGCCCGAGCTGGTTGGGGCAGGCATGACCAACACACCCACGAAGATCGTCTACACCGCCCGCGCCACCGTGACCGGTGGCCGCCAGGGGCACGCGACGTCCGAGGACGGCGTGCTGGACCTCGCGCTGACCGCCCCCAAGGAGACCGGCGGCCCCGGCACCGGCACCAACCCCGAGCAGCTGTTCGCCGTCGGCTACGGCGCCTGCTTCCAGGGCGCGCTGACCATGGTCGCCAAGCAGGCCGGCGTCGACGCCTCGGGCTCCTCGCTCGACATCGCGGTCGGCTTCGGCCCCGAGGGCGACTCGTTCGCCATCACCGCCGACATCGTCGTCTCCATCCCCGGCGTCGACGACGCCAAGGCCCAGGAGCTGGCCGACGCCGCGCACCAGGTCTGCCCGTACTCCAAGGCCACCCGCGGCAACGTGCCCGTGACCGTCACCGGCAAGGGCGCCTGACCACTCCGGTCGTGCACCACCCGGTCGGCGGCCCTCAGCGCTGCCAGACCGGGGCCACGTCGCGGCGGTAGCCGCGACCCAGCAGTCCCAGCACCGCCATGACCGGGCGCGGGATCCCGTGGGAGGCAGCCTCTCGCTCCTCGGGACCCGCGCCGTCGGTCACCCAGGCGAAGAACCGCCCTGCCTGCGGCGGCTTCTGTGCCCGTGCGAACCGACGGCCCATCTCCTTGATGGCGGGGTCGTCGACGTGGGCCTGGTACGCCGGCTCTACCTCGCGCTCCTCGTGCTCCAGGTGGGTGAGGGTGACCTGCTGCAGCCCCGCGACCGCGGCCCGCGCCCGCTCGGCCGAGCCGGCGGTCGGCTCGGCCCGCAGCGTGGCCATCGCGGCCCGCGCACCGCGCAGCGCGTCGGCCATCACCTCGTGCTCGGCGTCCATCGCGGCCAGAGTCTGCGCGCTCACCCCGACCTCGAGCAGGGCCGGCCAGGCGATCTCGTGCTCGCCCTCGTGGTGCCGCGTGAGCTCGTCGTCGAAGAAGTGCCAGGCGCGGTGCAGGTCCTCGGCCCTCGACCGGTCGCCGTCGGGGAAGCGCTCCAGCGCGTCGACGAAGCGGTCGAGGTCGCGGCGCACGGCCCCGTGGATGACCAGGTTCATGCTCATCGTCATCGCAGCAGGGTAAGTGGATCTCGCGGATCGGTCACCGACCGGCGCTGCCCGGTGCAGACCGCCCAGACCTACGTGCGGGGCGTGCGCGGATTCCCCGGTGGGCGGGTTCCCGCGTGCGCGGATCCCCCGCTCGGCGGGACCTCAGCTCCAGACCTCAGCCCCAGACCTCAGCCCCAGACCTCCTGGGCCACCTCGGCGACGAGGCGCAGCTTGGCGACCTCGTCGTCCTGGGTCAGGTCGTTGCCCTCGACGGTGGAGGAGAACCCGCACTGCGGAGAGAGGCAGAGCTGCTCGAGCGGCACGAACTTCGCGGCCTCGTCGATGCGTCGCTTGAGGTCGTCCTTGCTCTCCAGGACCGGGCTCTTGGTGGTGACCAGGCCCAGCACGACCTGCTTGCCCGCGGGCACGAAGCGCAGGGGCTCGAAGCTGCCGGAGCGCTCGTCGTCGTACTCCAGGAAGAAGCCGTCGACGTCGAGCTCGCTGAACAGCGCCTCGGCCACGAAGTCGTAGCCACCCGAGGCCGCCCACGAGGAGCGGTAGTTGCCGCGGCACATGTGCGTGGTCACCGACAGGCCCTCGGGACGGTCCTTGATCGCGGCGTTGATCTGGCGGATGTAGCGCTCGTGCTGGTGCTCGGCGTCGCCGCCCTTCGCGGTCACGCCGGCGCGCTGGGCCGGGTCGTTGAGGTAGGCCAGGCTGGTGTCGTCGAGCTGGAGGTAGGTGCAGCCGCGCTCGGCGATCATCCGCACCTGCTCGGCGTACGCCGCGGAGAGGTCGTCCCAGAAGGCGTCCTCGTCGGGGTAGACGGCCGGATCGATCGCGGCCGTGCCGCCGCGGTAGTGCACCATGCTCGGCGAGGGGATGGTCAGCTTCGGCGTCATCCCGGCCGGGGCGACCGAGCGCAGGTGGTCGAAGGCGGCACCGAAGATGGGCTCCTCGATCCGCACGGGGGCGTCGACCACCAGGCCGGCCGAGGTGAACGAGCGGTCCTCGCTCGCGTTGTGCATCTTCACCTCGAGCTGCTCCTCGGTGCGGCGCACGCCCTGGATCTCGTAGATGAAGTCCATGTGCCACGACGTACGCCGGAACTCGCCGTCGGTGACCGTCTGCAGCCCGGCGTCGGCCTGGAGCCGCACGACGTCGGCGATCGCGGCGTCCTCGGCCGCGCGCAGCTCCTCGGCGGAGACCCGGCCCTGCGCGTGCCCCTCACGGGCCTCGAGCAGCGGGCGCGGCCGCAGCAGGCTGCCGACGTGGTCGGCGCGGAAGGGGGGAGTGGTGCGGGCGCTCATGGGGTGCTCCTGTCGGTCGGGTGAGGTGCGGGGACGGTCAGCGGGTGCGGCGACGCCGCAGGAACGGGTCGGTCAGGGCGTCGGTGGCGTATCCGTTGCCGTCGTCGCCCACGTTGCTGCCGGGGGCGACGATCTCGTCGATGCGGTCCAGCACGTCGGTCTCGAGCTGCACGTCGACCGCGCCGAGCTGGGTCTCCAGCTGCTCCATCGTGCGCGGCCCGATGATCGGCGCGGTGACGGCGGGGTGCTGGATCACGAAGGCCAGGGCCAGGTGGATCAGCGACAGCCCGGACTGCTCGGCCAGCACGGCCAGCTGCTCGACGGCCTCCAGCTTGGCCTGGTTGGCCGGGTCGGAGGTGTCGAAGCGGGCCGGCATCATCTTCGCGCGGTTGGTCTGCGGGACGTCCTGGCCCTTGCGGAAGCGGCCGGTGAGCCAGCCGCCGGCGAGCGGGCTCCAGGGCAGGACGCCCATGCCGTACTTCTCCGCGACCGGAAGCACGTCGCGCTCGATGCCGCGGTTGAGCAGGGAGTACGGCGGCTGCTCGGTGACGAACCGGCCCAGGCCGCGCTTCTCCGAGATCCACTGGTCCTCGACCATCCGGTAGGCCGGGAAGGTCGAGGAGCCGAAGGCGCGGATCTTGCCCTGGCGCTGCAGGTCGGTGAGCGCGGCCAGGGTCTCGTCGTCGTCGGTGCCGGTGTCGGGGCGGTGCACCTGGTAGAGGTCGATCCAGTCGGTCTGCAGCCGCCGCAGGCTGCTCTCGACCTCCCGCACGATCCACCGCCGCGAGTTGCCCCGCTGGTTGGGGTCGCCGCCGGGCTCGCCCATGGCGACGTCCATCGGGCCGTGGAACTTGGTGGCCAGCACGACGTCGTCGCGCCGCCCCTTCAGCGCCTTGCCGACGATCTCCTCGGACTCCCCGCGGGAGTAGACGTCGGCGGTGTCGATGACGTTGATGCCGGCGTCGAGCGCCCGGTGGATGATGCCGGTCGACACGTCGTGGTCGGGCTCGCCCCACGCGCCGAACATCATCGCGCCGAGGCACAGCGGGCTGACCTGCATGCCGGTTCTTCCCAGACCACGGTGTTCCATGCTGGCCACCGTAGGACGTCGGGTGAAGGGCGACCCCGTCGGCACCGCCCCCGCCACGGGCGTCGCAGCGCGACCGGTCCCCGCCCGAGGCCGGCTGGCTAGGCTCCCGGGATGCGATCCGGAGCCCTCCTGCTGCTGCCGCTCCTCCTCGTCGCGGGGTGCGGGGGCGCGGACGGTGGTGGCGCCGCGAGCGCGGACCCGTCCGGGGCCAACCCCACCAGCAGCCCCAGCAGCAGCCCCACCAGCACCCCCTCGGTGTCCCCGTCCGAGAGCACGCAGACCGCCGACCCCGGGCCCGCGCGCCTGCCGGGCGGCTCGGCCGGCCGGAGCGTCCTGGCCCGCGACTGGCTCGACCGGGCCGGACGGCTCACCGACGGCCGCCGGGCACCGACCGCGGGCGTCCAGCGGGCGATCTGCGCCTACCTGTTCGGCACTCCGGCCCAGGTCGGCCGGGTCGCGCGGCTCCCCGGCACCGTGACCCTGGCCCCGCGCAGCGGGTACGCCGGCCTCGGCAGCGACGGGGTCGGCTTCCAGTGCGGCTACGACGTCGGCGGGTCGACCGTCTACAGCCTCGCCGTGTGGAGCAAGCGGCTCGACGCCTCCTCGGGGCAGGCCGCCCACCTGGTCGAGGAGCCGGTCGCCCGGGGCCGCTACGGCTACTCGGCGTACGCCCCGACCTACGCCGGCGCCGCGGAGGCCGACACCACCGCCCGCCGCTGGTTGCGGCAGGCCGGCGGTCGGGTCAGCCCGGCGGTGGGGTGAGCCGCCCCAGCACCGCCACGACGTACTCCTCGCCGGGAGGGGCCAGGTCGTAGCCGCCCAGGTGCAGCCGCACCTCGAGGCCGGCCGCGCGCGCGTGCTCGGCGAACAGCGCGAACGGGTAGTCCCGGCTGTGCTCGGGGCCCTCCACGGGGTGGAACCCCACCAGCACGCGGCCCTCGGGCGCCAGCAGCCGCTCCAGGGTGCGCAGGGTCCGGGTCTCGGTGTCCTCGGCGAGGTAGACCATCACGTTGCCGACCAGCACGACCACGTCGTACGCCGTGGGGCGCCCGGCCGCCGCGAGCAGCCCGGGGGAGAGGTCGAGGATGTCGGCCTGCACGACCGGCACCTCGGGGAAGCGCTCGCGGGAGATCCCGACCAGCGCGGGGTCCTTCTCCACCGCGGTGACGTCGTGGCCGCGCCGGGCCAGGGCCGCGGCGACCCGGCCGATGCCGGCGCCGGCGTCGAGCACGCGGGCCCCGCGCGGGGCCAGCACGTCGGCGAGCCGGGCCTCCCCGTCGACGTCCTCGCCGTCGTCGAGCAGCCGGCTGAAGTTCTCGACGTACGGCGTGGCGGTGGTGTCGCCGATGCGCTCCCAGCGGGTGGGCGGCGCCGGGTCGGGCCGTGGCTCGGGTCGGGGCTCGGGTCGCGGCCGGGGCTCGCTCACCGCTCGACCGCCCGCGTGTGCCGACGGGCGGCGACCCGGTGCCACACCAGCCGCTGCAGGGCGAGCGTGGCCGTGCCGGCGACCAGGATGCCGACGAGGTTGATCGCCAGCTGCGCCGCGGCCGACCCGGCCTCGCCCCAGAGCCCGCAGGCCAGGCAGACCGCGAAGGTGCCCACCGCCGGGATGGTGGTGATCGAGATGAACACCCCGACCAGCGGTCCGGACTTCGCCGTCGTGAGCGACAGGGTGCCCGCGACGCCGGCGAGCAGCGCGACCACGAAGGACCAGCCGTCGGGGCTGACGATGAAGTCGGTCTGGGCGCCCGTGCCGGCCTGGGTGCGGGTGAACGCGCCCGCGGCGTACGCCACGCCCCAGAGCGCCGTGGCGACCACGAGCGCGATGCCGAAGCCGGCCGCGAGGGCGGTCAGGGCGCGCGGCAGGAGGTCCGGGCGGGGCCGGGCCAGGGCGAAGCAGAGCGCGGCGATGGGCACGAACTCCGGGCCGACCACCATCGCCCCGATGATCAGGATCGGCTGGTCGAGGATGCGCCCGGCGCCGGCGATCAGCGTCGCCAGCGTCATGAACGCCACGAACGCCCACGACAGCCGCGAGTCGTTGCGCAGCCGCTGCTCGACCGAGACCCACACGACGCCGTCGTCGGGCGCCCCCGGCGCGATCCGCTCGGCGCGGTCGGCCTCGGTGGACAGCAGGGTGCCGACCTCGTCGATGCTGATCGAGCCGCGGGCCTCCAGGTCCAGCGACCGCAGCCGGCCCACCACGCCGGTGGCGCTCTCGCGGGCGACGTCGGCCAGCACGAGGCAGCCCGCGGGGGACCGGAAGCCGCCCGGCACGACGGCGACGTTGGTGACGGTGTCGTCGGCGGCCAGCAGGTCGACGACCTCCTCGGTCAGGTCGGACGGGACGCGTAGTCGCAGGTGCAGCACGGGCGCCAGTCTGCCGGGTCTACAGCTTGCGCAGCCGCACCCAGCGCACCGAGTGGTCGTGGTCCTTGCGCAGGACGGCGTCGGCGCGCGCACGGGTGGGCTGCACGTTCTGCTTCAGGTTGGGGCCGTTGATCTCGTCCCAGATGCGGGTGGCCTCGTTGATCGCCTCGTCGTGGGAGAGCGAGGCGTAGCGGGCGAAGTACGACGCGGGGTCGCGGAAGGCGGTCTCGCGCAGGCTCAGGAACCGGTCGGTGTACCACCGGCGGATGTCGCTGGTGGCCGCGTCGACGTACACCGAGAAGTCGAAGAAGTCGCTCAGCGCGAGACCGGTGCGGCCGTCCTCGCGGGTGCGGGCGGGCTGCAGGACGTTGAGCCCCTCGATGATCACGATGTCGGGGCGGTGGACCACGACCTTCTCGTCGGGCGTCACGTCGTAGACGAGGTGGGAGTACGTCGGCGCCTCGACCTCGTCCTTGCCCGACTTGATGTCGACCACGAACCGCAGCAGCGCCTTGCGGTCGTAGGACTCCGGGAAGCCCTTGCGGTGCAGCAGGCCGCGCCGGCGCAGCTCGGCGTTGGGCAGCAGGAAGCCGTCGGTGGTGACCAGCTCGACCCGGGGGTGCTCGGGCCAGTGCGCGAGCATCTGCTGGAGCACGCGGGCGGTGGTGGACTTGCCGACGGCCACCGAGCCGGCGACGCCGATCACGAACGGGGTGCGCGGGGGCTGGCGCTGGTGCAGGAAGTCCTCGGTGCTGCGGTGCAGCGCGCCGGCGGCCTCCACGTAGAGGCTGAGCAGCCGGGACAGCGGCAGGTAGACCTCCTGCACCTCCTGCAGGTCGAGCTGGTCGCCGAGCCCCTTGACCCGCTCGATCTCGGCCGGCGTGAGCGGCTCCTCGGTGGCCCGACCGAGGGCGGCCCAGGCCTCGCGCTCGAGCTCGACGTACGGCGAGCTCTCGCTCGGGTGCGAGCCGTTCGACATGCGCGCCACCCTAGGGCCTGCCTGCGGCGGGCGGGCCGCGCGGTCGACCTAGACTGCAGCCCATGTGTGGAATCGTGGGCTATGTCGGGGACAAGCAGGCCCGGGACGTCGTGGTCGAGGGGCTGCGGCGCCTGGAGTACCGCGGCTACGACTCCGCCGGCATCGCGGTCATCGACGGCGGCACGATCGTCGCCGACAAGCGCGCCGGCAAGCTGGCCAACCTCGAGAAGGCCATCGAGGAGCACCCGCTGCCCGCGTCCACCACCGGCATCGGGCACACCCGCTGGGCCACCCACGGCGCCCCCAACGACGTCAACGCCCACCCCCACCTCGGCCAGAAGGGCCGCGTGGCGGTGGTGCACAACGGCATCATCGAGAACTTCGCCCGGCTCCGCACCGAGCTGGAGGACGCCGGCCACGACCTGCTGTCGGAGACCGACACCGAGATCGCCGCCCACCTGCTGGAGTCCGCGCTGGAGGACAGCAGCGACCTGACGGTGGCCATGCAGGCCGTCTGCCGCCGGCTCGAGGGCGCCTTCACCCTGGTCGCGATCGACGGCCAGGACCCCGACCGGGTGGTCGCGGCCCGCCGCAACTCCCCGCTGGTCGTCGGCCTCGGCGACGGCGAGAACTTCCTGGGCTCCGACGTGGCCGCCTTCATCGAGCACACCCGCGAGGCGCTCGAGCTGGGCCAGGACCAGGTCGTCACGATCACCCGCGACGACGTCTCGGTCACCGACTTCGACGGCAACGCCGCCGAGGGCACGCAGTACCACGTCGACTGGGACCTCTCGGCCGCCGAGAAGGACGGCTTCGACTGGTTCATGCGCAAGGAGATCTTCGAGCAGCCGCGTGCGGTCGCCGACGCGCTGCTCGGCCGCCACGACGGCAACGGGGCCCTCCAGCTCGACGAGGTGCGGATCAGCGACGAGGAGCTGCGCGAGGTCGACCGGATCGTCGTGATCGGCTGCGGCACCGCGAGCTACGCCGGCCTGGTCGCGAAGTACGCCATCGAGCACTGGACCCGGATCCCCTGCGAGGTCGAGCTCGCCCACGAGTTCCGCTACCGCGACCCGATCCTGACCCGCAACACCCTCGTCGTCGCCATCAGCCAGTCCGGCGAGACCGCCGACACCCTGATGGCGATCCGCTACGCCCGCCAGCAGAAGGCCAAGGTGCTGGCGATCTGCAACACCAACGGCTCCACGATCCCGCGCGAGTCCGACGCCGTGATCTACACCCACGCCGGCCCCGAGATCGGCGTCGCCTCGACCAAGGGCTTCCTGACCCAGCTGGTCGCCTGCTACGTCCTCGGCCTCTACCTCGCCCAGGTGCGTGGCACGAAGTACGGCGACGAGATCGCCGCCGTCGTCCGCGAGCTGGAGAAGATGCCCGCGCACGTGCAGAAGGTCCTCGACAGTGCCGAGGACGTCTACGAGCTCGCCCGGTCCTACAACGGCACCCGCTCGGTGCTGTTCCTGGGCCGGCACGCCGGCTTCCCGGTGGCCCTCGAGGGCGCGCTCAAGCTCAAGGAGCTGGCCTACATCCACGCCGAGGGCTTCGCCGCCGGCGAGCTCAAGCACGGCCCGATCGCCCTGATCGAGCAGGACCTGCCGGTCTTCTGCGTCGTGCCGCCCCGGGGCCGCGACCAGCTGCACGACAAGATGATCAGCGCCATCCAGGAGATCCGCGCCCGCGGCGCCCGCACCCTGGTGCTGGCCGAGGAGGGCGACACCGACGTCGCGCCGTACGCCGACCACACGATCTCCCTGCCCGTCGTGCCGACCCTGCTCCAGCCGATCCTGGCGACCGTGCCGCTGCAGCTGTTCGCCTGCGAGCTGGCCACGGTGATGGGCCACGACGTCGACCAGCCGCGCAACCTGGCCAAGTCGGTCACGGTCGAGTAGGCCCGGTGATCCTCGGGGTCGGCACCGACCTCGTCGCCGTCGAGCGCCTCGAGGCCGCGCTCGCACGCACGCCCACCTTGCGGCAGCGGCTGTTCACCCCCGCCGAGGCCGACCTGCCGTCGGAGTCGCTGGCCGCCCGGTTCGCGGCCAAGGAGGCGCTCAGCAAGGCCCTCGGTGCCCCCGCGGGCCTGTCCTGGCAGGACGCCGAGGTGGTCGGCACCCCGCCCCGGTTCGAGACCCGCGGCACGGTCGCCGCCGCGCTGGCCGCGAGGGGCGCGGCGTACGTCCACCTGTCGATGAGCCACGACGGCGGGTTCGCGCTGGCCTTCGTGGTGATCGAGGGGTGATCCGGGTAATCCGGTTTCCCAGGTGATGAACTCTTTCTGCCTCTTCACACACCACGCGTCGTGTGCGAAGAGGCGGTTGGGGTTCATCACCTGGGAAACCGTCACCAGCGTCCCCACTAGGTTGGCCGCATGAGGAGCGCGCACACCGTCGAGCAGGTCCGGGCCGCGGAGGCCGAGCTGATGGAGCGGCTGCCCGAGGGGGCGCTGATGCAGCGTGCGGCGACCGGGCTGGCCGGGGCGGTGGCCGACCTCCTCGGGCGGGTGTACGCCGCGCGGGTGCTGCTGCTGGTCGGACCGGGCGACAACGGGGGCGACGCGCTGTGGGCCGGGGCCGTGCTGGCGCGCCGGGGTGCGCGCGTCGAGGCCGTGCTGCTCTCGGAGAAGACCCGGGCCGACGGCCTCGCGGCGCTGCGTCGCGCCGGCGGCCGGGTGGTCGACCTCGCCGACGCCCACGAGCCCGACGTGCTGGTGGACGGGATCGTCGGCATCGGCGGGCGCCCGGGACTGCGACCGGCCGCCCGCGAGGCGCTGGAGGCGTTCCCGCACGCCGTCGTGGTCGCGGTCGACGTGCCGTCGGGCGTCGACGTCGACACCGGCCACCTCGACGGCGACCACGTGACCGCCGACCTCACCGTCACCTTCGGGACCCACAAGGTCGCGCACCTGGTCGACCCGGCGGCGCTGGCCTGCGGCGTCGTGCACCTCGTCGACCTCGGCCTCGACCTGCCGGAGGCCCCGGTCGAGTCGCTCCAGCAGGTCGACGTGGCCGCGCTGCTGCCCGTGCCGGGGCCGTTCGCGCACAAGTACGTCCGCGGGGTCGTCGGCGTGCGCGCCGGGTCCGAGCAGTACCCCGGCGCCGCCGTCCTCTCCACCACCGCGGCCGTCTGCGGGCTGGCCGGGATGGTGCGCTACCAGGGGTCCGCGGCCGACGCGGTCCGCGCCCGCCACCCCGAGGTCGTGGTCTCGGCGGGCCGGGTGCAGGCCTGGGTCGTCGGCTCCGGCGGCGGGGCCGACGCCGAGCAGGCGCTGACCGACGCGTTGGCCGACGGCGTCCCGCTGGTCGTCGACGCCGACGCCCTCGTGCACGTGCGGGCCGGTACGCCGGGGATGGTGCTCACCCCCCACGCCGGCGAGCTGGCCCGGATGCTCGACGTGACGCGGGAGGAGGTCGAGGCCGACCAGCTCGGCTTCGCGCGGCGGGCCGCGGCGGCGTACGACGCGGTGGTGCTGCTGAAGGGCCGCCGCACGGTCGTCGCGCGCCCCGACGGCCGGGTGCGGGTCACCTCCAGCGGAGTGCCGTGGCTGGCGGTGGCCGGGGCCGGTGACGTGCTCGGGGGCGTCGTCGGGGCCCTGCTCGCGGGCGGGCTGGACCCGTTCGACGCGGCGGCCGCCGGCTCCTGGCTGCACGGCGCCGCGGCCGCGCTGGCCAGCGACGGCGGACCGGTCACGGCGAGCGAGGTCGCCGACGCGGTCCCGCAGGTGGTGCGGCGGATCCTGCGCTGAGTAGGGGAGGATGAGCGGGCCATGAGCAGCCCACCCAGCCTCCACGCCGAGGTCGTCGTCGACCTGCGTGCCGTGCGGCGCAACCTGCAGGTGCTGCGTGACCTGGTCGCCGAGGGCGTCGAGCGGCCGCCGCTGGTGATGGTCGTGGTCAAGGCCGACGCCTACGGCCACGGCCTGCTGCCCGTCGCGCGCACCGCCCGGGACGCCGGCGCCGACTGGCTCGGCGTGGCCACCGCGGCCGAGGCGACGGCCCTGCGCGAGGCCGGCGACACCGGACCCCTGCTGTGCTGGCTGGCCGCGCCCGGGGAGGACTTCGCCCCCCTCGTCGCGGCCGACGTCGACGTCACCGCGTCGTCGGTCGCCCAGCTCGAGGAGGTCGTGCGCGGGGCCCGCGAGGCGGGCCGGGTCGCCCGGGTGCAGCTCAAGGTCGACACCGGTCTGTCGCGCAACGGCGCTCCCCGCGACCAGTGGCTGGCGCTGTTCGCCGCGGCGCGGTCGGCCGAGGGCGACGGCTCGGTGCGCGTGACCGGCCTGTGGTCCCACCTCGCCTGCGCCGACGAGCCCGACCACCCCGCCAACGCGGCGCAGAAGGCCGCCTTCGCCGAGGCGCTCGGCGCTGGCCGACGACGCCGGCCTGCGGCCCGAGGTGCGCCACCTGGCCAACTCCGCGGGGGCCCTGCTGCACCCCGACGCGCGGTTCGACCTGGTGCGGTTCGGCATCGCGACGTACGGCCTGAGCCCGGCCCCCGACGTCGTCGGCTCCGCGCAGCTCGGGCTGGTGCCCGCGATGACCGTGCGGGGCACCGTCGTGCTGACCAAGGAGCTCGCGGCCGGCGACGGCGTCTCCTACGGCCACACCCACGTCGTCGACCGGCCGACCCGCGTCGCCCTCGTCCCGCTGGGGTACGCCGACGGCGTACCCCGCTCGGCCTCCTCGGTCGCCGAGGTCCAGCTCGACGGGCTGCGCTGCCCCGTCCTCGGCCGGATCTGCATGGACCAGTTCGTGGTCGCGGCCCCCGAGGCCCGCCCCGGTGACGAGGTCGTGCTGTTCGGCCCGGGCACGCAGGGGGAGCCGACGGCGACCGACTGGGCGCGCTGGTGCGACACCATCGACTACGAGATCGTCACCCGCATGGGTGGGCGCGCGACCCGCACGTGGGTCGACGAGGAAGGATCCTGATGGGCAAGCGCTCCCTGCTGTACGCCGCGGGCGGCCTGGGCGCCGCCACCGTGGGGGCGCTGGCCACGGGCGTCGTCGTCGAGCGGCGCGTGGTCGAGGCCCGGCACGCAGGGGCCGCCGAGGCCGACCGGCTGGGCGCCCTGCGGTCCGACCCGATCGAGGTCACCTGCGACGACGGCGTCGTGCTGCACGCCGAGGTCGACGAGCGCGCGCCGTACGCCGTGAAGGCCCGCCGCCGCGGACGCTCCACGGACGCGCCGGTCGAGCCGACGATCCTCTTCGTGCACGGCTACGCCCTGAACCTCGACTGCTGGCACTTCCAGCGCGAGGCGTTCCGCGGCAAGCACCGGATGGCCTTCTACGACCAGCGCAGCCACGGGCGCTCGCAGCGCTCGGACCGCGAGCACGCCACGATCGACCAGCTCGGCGACGACCTCGCGCGCGTGCTCGAGGTGGTCGCGCCCACGGGGCCGGTCGTGCTCGTGGGCCACTCGATGGGCGGCATGTCGATCATGGCCTTCGCCGAGCGGCACGCCGACGTCTTCGAGGAGCGCGTGGTCGGCGTCGCCCTGATCGCGACCACGGCCGGCGGCCTGCGCCCGCACCGCACGCTGAGCCGCTGGATCCCCGACGGCGTCGGCCAGCTGGTGGCCCCCCGGCTGATCGCCACCCTGGCCCGGGCTCCCGAGCTCGTCGACTCGGCCCGGCGGTCGGGCTCGAACCTCGGCTTCATCGTGGCCGACCTGTTCGCCTTCGGCTCCAAGGACGCGCCCGCCGCGGAGGTGGAGTTCCTCGACGACATGCTGGCCGGCACCTCGTTCGACGTGATCGCGATGTTCTACCCGAACTTCTCGACGCTCGACAAGTTCGCCCAGCTGCCGGCCTTCGCCAAGATCCCGACCCTGATCATCTGCGGCACCAAGGACCGGCTGACCTCCATCGACCACAGCCGCAAGATGGCCGACCTGCTGCCCGACGCCGAGCTCGTCGAGTGCGAGGGCGCCGGCCACATGGTGATCTTCGAGGCGCGCGAGCGGGTCAACGCCTTCCTCGACGCGCTGGTGGTGTCGGCGACCGCATGACCGAGATCACGCTCGTCGACGGCTCCCGGGCGGCGGAGGTGCTGGCCATCATCCACGAGGCCTTCGCCGACCGCCCGGTGCTCGACCCGCCCGCGACGGCGCTCGCGGAGACCGAGGAGACCGTCCGCGAGTCGCTCGACGCCCACGGCGGCCTGCTCGTCGAGCACGAGGGCCGGCCCGTCGGGACGCTCCTGTTCGAGCCGCGCGGACGCATGCTCGGGCTGCGCCGGGTCGGGGTGCTCGCCTCGGTGCGCGGTCTCGGGGTGGCCGCCCAGATGTCCAGCCACGCCCGCGAGATCGCGGCCGCGCAGCACTACGGCGGCCTGGAGCTCGAGGCCCGGGTGGAGCTCCCCGCGACCGTCGAGTTCTGGCGCCGGCAGGGGTACGTCGAGGCCGGTCGCAACGGCAACCGGCTGACCATGCTGCGGCTCCTGCCGACCACCCGCACGCTGCCGACGGCCGACGACACCCACGCCTTCGGCGGCTGGCTCGCCTCGCTGCTGCGCCCCGGTGATCTCGTGCTGCTCACCGGCGACCTCGGGGCCGGCAAGACGACCCTGACCCAGGGCATCGGTGAGGGCCTGCGGGTGCGCGGCAGCGTCACGTCGCCGACCTTCGTGATCTCGCGGGTGCACCCGGCGCTGGACGCCGCCCGGCCGTCGCTGGTGCACGTCGACGCCTACCGGCTCGGCGACGCGGCCGAGCTCGACGACCTCGACCTCGACACCGACATCGAGGACGCCGTCACCGTCGTCGAGTGGGGCGAGGGCCTCGCGGAGGCACTGTCGATCGACCGGCTCGAGATCACCATGACGCGGGCCGAGGACGACGTACGCACGTTGACGCTGGTGCCCGTCGGCCCCCGCTGGCGCGAGCTCCGTCTCTAGCCCCCTGCCGAGACGGCGTGGATGTTCGCCGAGACGGCGTGGATGTCCGGCGAGACGGCGTGGATGTCCGGCAGGACCGGGTGCCGGCCGACATAGGCGCCGTCTCGGCGTGCACCAGCGCCGTGTCGGCGTGCACACGCGCCGTGTCGGCGTGCACACGCGCCGTGTCGGCGTGCACCAGCGCCGTCTCGGCGTGCACACGCGCCTTGTCGGTGGACACACGCGCCGTCTCACCTGGGGGCGGCCGCGTCGTCCGGGGTCGCCTAGGCTCGTCCCGTGCTGCTCGCCTTCGACACCGCCACGCCCCACGTGACCGTCGCCCTGCACGACGGGCGGAGCGTGCTGGCGACCTTCGAGTCCGACGAGGCGATGCGGCACGGCGAGATGCTCGCGCCGGGGATCGCCCACGTGCTGGCCGAGTCGGGGGTCGGTGTGGGTGACCTCACCGGCGTCGCCGTCGGGGTCGGCCCGGGTCCGTTCACCGGCCTCCGGGTCGGGCTGGTGACCGCCAGGACGCTGGGTTTCGCGCGCGACCTGCCGGTGCACGGCGTCTGCTCGCTCGACGTCGTGGCCGCGCAGGCGCAGGACGACGGGCTGGAGGAGTTCCTGGTCGCGATCGACGCCCGCCGCAAGGAGGTCTACGTCGCGGCGTACGCCGGGGGGAGGCGCGTGCGCGGACCGGAGGTGCTGAAGCCGGTCGACGCCGCCACGCCGGGGCCGGTCGTCGGCCGGGGCGCGCTGCTCTACCCGGACGCCTTCCCCGACGCCCGCGGCCCCGAGCACCCGTCGGCGGCCGTCCTGGCCGACGTCGTGCTGAACCGCCGCTTCGAGGTGCTCGACCCCGAGCCGCTCTACCTGCGCCGGCCCGACGCAGCCGAGCCCGGCAAGCCCAAGCGCGTCAGCTGAGCGACGGTCGCGCGGCCGGCCCCGCCGAGCGGTGCCGCGCCAGCAGGGTCAGTCCCACGACGACGACGGGCGAGACGAGCCCGACGTAGCCCGGCCAGGCGTCGGCCGCGACCAGCGCCACCCCGGTCCACACGGCGACGTCGCCGGCCTCCGAGCGACCGGTCGCGACGAGGGCCTGGCCGACCAGCCAGACCACGAGCCCGACCCAGGTGAGCACGCCGACCAGGCCCACCGAGGCGACCGTGACGGCCAGCGGGAGCGCCACCAGCCACAGGGCCGGCAGGCTCAGGGCGAGAGGCAGGTCGAGCACCGGGGGAGTGCGGCCGGCCCCGGCCCGCAGGGTGTGCAGGACCGACCAGAGCAGCACCATCACGCACGGCATCCACACCAGGGTGCTGGTGGCGGAGCGGTCGAGCGGCTCGTAGGTGGCGTAGAAGGAGTTCACCCTCGGCGTCCCCCGCCCGATCACCACCAGGCAGGCCGCGGCGACGGCTCCGGGCGCCCACGCCCAGACCAGTCTGGAGGCCCGGGCGGGCGGCCAGTCGCGCCGCCGGGCGAGGAGTCGTACGCCGAGCACGACGGCCGTGAGCACGACCGCGCTCAGCAGGCCGAGCCGCACCTGGGTGGCGGCGTCGAGGGCGTAGCCGGTCTGCATGTCCATCGACGGCTCAGCCGACGGGCTGCTTCTTGGGGGGCAGGGGGAAGAACATCGAGGTGCGCTCGGCGTACTCCGGGTAGCCGTCGCGCTTCATCATCGTCTGCTCGAGCAGCTTGGCGCCGGTCGCGAAGACCAGGAAGAACGTCATCACGACGGGCGAGAAGATCGTGACCAGGCCGATCCAGCCGGCGCCGAGGCCGACGATCCAGATGCCCCACCACACGCAGGCGTCGCCGAAGTAGTTCGGGTGCCGGGTGAAGCGCCACAGCCCCTGGTCCATGATCGGGGGCCGCGACTCCTTCGGCTGCTTCTTGTACGCCGACAGCTGGGCGTCGCCGATCGACTCGAAGGCCAGGCCGATCGCCCACACCACCGCACCGAGCACGACCACCCACCACCAGCGGGTGTCGCTGACCGCGGCGACCTGCACCGGCAGCGAGACCACCCACATCGCCACGCCCTGGGTCACGAAGACCCGGCGCACGGCGTAGGAGAACGGGTGCCCGTCGAGCAGCTTGGCGTAGCGAGGGTCCTCCTCGTCGGTGGCCAGCAGCCGCTGGAGCGTGTGCCGCGCCAGCCGGAGGCCCCACAGGCCCACCATGACCAGCAGCACCCAGCGCACCGAGGCGTCGCCGAACACCGCGCTCACCAGGGCGACGACCACGAAGCCGAGGCCCCAGACGCCGTCGACGATCACCACCCGTCCCATGCGCTTGGCGGTGACGGCGGTGGCGACCATGAGCAGCGCCACTGCGACGAGCGAGGCCAGGAGGACTGTCAGCACCTCAGGAGTCTCCCACTGGTCCGCGCACCGTCGCGGCACCGGCCCGCGGTCGGCCCAGCAGCCACCACGTCACCAGCACGGGGGAGAGCACGGTCAGCACGCCCGGCCACGCGTCGGCGCTGACCAGCCAGGTGCCCCAGCCCAGCAGTGCGAGGCCCGCGGGGCGCTCCAGCCAGGCGAGGACGGCACCGGCGGCGGCGACGGCGACGCCGGCCCAGGTCAGCCACGAGACCACCCCGGCGGCGAGGAGCGTGACCTGCACCGGCAAGGTCGTGAACCAGACCAGCAACCCCTCGCGCAGCCAGCGTCGGTGCCAGTCGTACGCCGGGGCGCGGCCGGCGCGCGAGGCGTTCTTGCCCCGGCGGACGAGGAGGAGCCCGGCGATCGTGCCGAGCACCACCAGCAGCCAGCGGCGCTCCTGGTAGTCGGCTGAGGAGGCCTTGAGGAAGCGGAAGAGGGCATCATCACCGGAGACGATGCTGATGCCGTTCTGGAAGCCGCCCCCGAACCACACCTGGCCCTCGAGCCAGTAGCCAAGCACCAGCGATCCCCAGGTGGCTGCCACCACCCCGAGGCCACGCGCGACGTCAACAGGGATCTTCCGTCGCCGGTCGGCCAGCACGAGCAGGCCGAACACGGACAGCCCGACGAGCGCGGCGACCGCCGAGACGGCCGCCACGGGCCCCCACGGTGTGGAGGTGCCCGGGGTCACCAGCTCCGCACGGGAGGCAGGGTATGCGCCGCTCCCGGCTTGACCATCAGGATCTGGTCCACGCCCATCCGCCCGTCGCGGAACGCCATCGCGCCACCGACGAGGTAGAGCCGCCAGACGCGCACGACCTCCTCGTCGGTCAGCTCGGTCAGGCGGTCGAGGTGGGACTCGAAGTTCTCCAGCCAGCCGGCGACCGTCTTGACGTAGTGCTCGCGCATGCCGTGCACGTCGCGCACCTCGAGGCCGCCGCGCTCCAGGAGCGCCACGGTCTCGCCGATCGGACGCATGTGCATGTCGGGGGCGATGAAGGACTCGATGAACGGCCCGCCACCGGGGTGGCCGCCGCGCCCGCCCGAGCGCGACATCTGCTGGATCAGCACGCGTCCGCCGGGCTTGACCGCGTCGTGCAGCACGCGGGCATAGGTGCCGTAGTTCTTCTGGCCGACGTGCTCGCCCATCTCCAGCGAGCCGACGGCGTCGAAGGCGCCGGCGCCGCGGCCGTGGGCCTCGGGGATCTCGCGGTAGTCCTGCAGGCGGATCTCGACCCGGTCCTCCAGGCCCCGCTCGCGGATCCGCTCGTCGATGAACTTCTTCTGCTCCGCCGCGATCGTCACGCCGACGACCTGGGCGCCGAAGTGCTCCGCCGCGTGCAGCGACAGCGAGCCCCAGCCGCAGCCGATGTCGAGGAAGCGCATGCCGGGCTCGAGGCCGAGCTTGGTGCAGACCAGGTCGAGCTTGTCTCGCTGCGCGTCCTGGAGCGTGTACGCCGGGTCGTCGCTGCGGTGGTAGCCGCAGGAGTAGGCCATCTGCGGCTCGAGGATCAAGGAGTAGAACTCGTTGGACAGGTCGTAGTGGTGGCTGATCGCCCGGCTGTCGCGCAGCTTGCTGTGCAGCCGCCCGCGCAACCGTGCCTGGGAGGCCGGGGCCTCGGGGGGACGGCCGACGGCGCCGACGCCGACAGCGGTGCGCAGCGCCTGCGCGAACGCCTTCGGCGACGGGCGTACGCCGGACAGCCCGCGCTCCGCGGCGACCGACCAGACGTGGGTCAGCGCGTCGTCGAGGTCGTGGTGCACCTCGATCTCACCGGTCACGTAGGCCTGGGCCGCCCCGAGCTCACCCGGGTGCCACAGCAGCCGGCGTACGGCGTCGGCGGTGCGCAGCTCGACGAGCGGGGCGTCGGTCGGGCCGGCCTCCGAGCCGTCCCAGGCCCGCAGCCGCACGGGCAGGTCGCCACCGACGAAGGGCCGCAGCGCCTCCGCGAGCCGCTGCGCGACACCGCCATCGTCGGTCGAGCCTGTCGAGACCCCCGAGACCCCCGAGCCCTCCTGGGTCGCGGTCATGCCGTGGGCCTCTCGAAGGTGAGCTGCTGGACGTCGATGTAGCCCGAGGCGAAGCCGGCGCGGGAGTAGTCGAGGTAGAAGTGCCACATCCGCTCGAAGGTCTCGTCGAAGCCGAGCTCGCGCACCTGTGCGCTGGCCCCGGCGAAGGTGACGTCCCACCGGCGCAGGGTCTCGGCGTAGTGCTGGCCGAACGACAGCCGGTCCGAGACCCGCAGCGTCGTGTGCTCCGCCACGACGTCCTGGATCGCCTGCACGGAGGGGAGGAAGCCGCCGGGGAAGATGTACTTGTGGATCCACGTGTAGGTGTAGCGCGTGGCCAGCATCCGGTCGTGCGGCATCGTGATCGCCTGGATGCCGACCTTGCCGCCGGGGGCGAGCAGGCGGTCGATGGTCTGGAAGTACGTCGGCCAGTAGTCGTGGCCCACGGCCTCGATCATCTCCACCGACAGGATCGCGTCGTAGGAGCCCTCGACGTTGCGGTAGTCGGTGAGCTCGACGGTGACCTGGTCGGAGAACCCGGCCGCCGCGATGCGCTCCTCGGCCAGCTCGAGCTGCTCGCTGGACAGCGTCACCGAGTGCACGGTGGCGCCCCGGCGGGCGGCCCGGATGGCCAGCTCGCCCCAGCCGGTGCCGATCTCGAGCACGCGGGTGCCCTCGCCGACGGCTGCCTGGTCGAGCAGCCGCTCGATCTTGCGGGCCTGGGCCTCGGCCAGCGGCTCGCTGTCGCTGCCCTCGGGCGGCGCGGCCTGGCGCCAGGCGCGGTGGTCGACCACGGAGGTGTCGAAGAGGGCGGAGGAGTAGCTCAGCGTCTCGTCGAGGAACAGCCGGAACATGTCGTTCGACAGGTCGTAGTGGTGCGCGATGTTGTCGCGGGTGTGGTCGGTGGTGTTGTCGTGGGTCTTCGGGGGACGACGCACGTAGGCCGCACGCAGCTTCTGCAGCGGCTCGGGCACCAGGCGCGGCAGGTCGGCGGCGAGCACGGTGAGGAAGCCACCGAGGTCGTCGGCCTCCCACGCGCGGGTGAGGTAGGACTCCCCGAAGCCGATCAGGCCGTCGCGGCCCAGGCGGGCGTAGAACTCGTCGGGACGGTGGATCACCATCGCGGGGCCGCCCTGGCCGAAGGTCCGGCCGCCCTCGTGGACGGTGACCGGCAGCCGGCGCACGGCGCCGCGGAAGATCTGGCGGGCGATCCGCGAGGCGACGCCGGACCGGACTCCCGACGGAGGGGTGTCCAGGCCGGGCCAGGCGTGGGTGGGGCGCGCGGGCGTGGTCGTCATCAGACGCCTTCCTGTCGGTGGTGGTCGGGCCGCGGACGGATCCCGAGTCGTCGCGCCCAGAGCCAGAGGCCGTGGGCGCGGATGAGCACGGAACCCCGCAGCGCGGCGGGTGCGCTGCGGAACGGGCGCACGGGCGTGCGCTCGCCGTCGAGCGAGGCGCTGAAGACCGCGCCGTCGTCGCTGTGGAGCGTGACCGAGACGTGCAGCTTCTCGCCCGGGCGGGGCACCGCGATCTCGTAGTGGCCGTCGGTGCCGTGGAAGGGCGAGACGTACATCTGCTTCTCCGTGCGGGCCCGGCCCTGGCCGTCGGGGTGGACGAGGTAGGCGTGCCGGTCGCCGTAGGTGTTGTGCACCTCGACCACGACGGCCGCGAGGTCGCCTCCGCGCCGGTGGCACCAGAAGACGCTGATCGGGTTGAAGTTGTAGCCGAACGCACGGGCGTTGGCCGCCATCACGATGCGGCCGCCGTCGGGCTCGACCCCGTTGTGCCTCAGGAACTGCTCGACGTTGTCCTTCAGGCTGCGCGTGGGGTCGCCGAGGTGGTCGCGCGCCTCGAAGCTGCCCTTCAGCGCGGCCAGCGCCCCGTGGTCGGGCAGGTGGTCGAGGTCGACCAACCAGGTGTGGGAGTGGTGGGTGAAGGTGCGCGCGAACGGCTTGCGGCGGGTGTGCCGGATCGTGGTGGCGTACGTCGTCGGCTCGACCGGCAGGGGCGCGGTCTCCTCGGTGCCCCACTCCACGCCGAGGCGCGAGGCGGCGTGCACGCCGGAGCGGGCGCCGTCCTCGTGGAAGCCCCACCCGTGCCAGGCGCCGGCGAAGACGACCCGGTCGGTGTCGCACTCGTCGAGGCGGCGCTGGGCGGCCACGGACTCGGGGGTGTAGATCGGGTGCTCGTACTGCATGGTGTCGATCACCTGCGACTGGTCGACCAGGTCCTCGCCACCGAGGGTGACGATGAACCGGCGACCGTCGGCGCGCTCGGGCAGGCGCATCAACCGGGTCATGTCGTAGCTGACGGTGACCGTCCGGTCCGCCGCCGAGGGACGTCGCAGGTAGTTCCACGAGGCGCGGGCCCGGTGGTGCCGCGGCAGCACGCTCTGGTCGGTGTGCAGTTGGGCGGTGTTGGGGGAGTACGGCATCGCGGCCAGCAGCTCGCTCTGCGCGGGCGTGGGCTCGGCCAGCATCGCCAGGGCCTGGCCGGGGTGGGTGGCCACGACGACGGCGTCGTAGGCGTCGACCCGGCCGTTGCCGTCGGTGACCTCGACGCCGTCGGGGGTCTCGAGCACCGAGGTGACCTTGGTGGACAGCCGTACGTCGGGCAGCCGCGCGGCGATCTTGTCGACGTAGGCGTGCGAGCCGCCGGTGACCGTGCGCCACTGCGGGGAGCCGAAGATCTGCAGCATCCCGTGGTGCTGGAGGAAGCTGAACAGGTAGCGGGCGGGGTACTCCAGCGCGACGGCCGGGTCGCAGGACCACACGCACGCCACGAGGGACTCCATGAAGTGCGTGCGGAACAGGGGCGTGAAGCCACCCCGGTCGAGGAAGTCGCCCAGCACCTCGTCATCGGTCGTGCGACGGACGCCGACGTCCCCATGGGTGTCGCGACCTTCGTCGGCCAGCAAGCTCCGTGCCATTCGGTGGAAGCGGGGGATCTCGGTCAGCATCCGGAGGTACGCCGGCCGCACGGCGTTGCGCCACGTCGGGAACAGGCCGGGGAAGCCGAGGGCGCCGGCCCACTCGAGCCGGTGGTCGTCGGAGCGCACCGACATCGACATGTCGGACTCCTGGGTCGCGACACCGAGCTCGTCGAACATCCGGAGCAGGTTCGGGTAGGTGCGCTCGTTGTGCACGATGAAGCCGGTGTCGATGCGGACCCCGTCGACCTCGTGGGTGTCGGCGTGGCCGCCGAGGCGGGCGTCGCCCTCGTAGAGGGTCACCCGGGTCTCACGGCTGAGCACGTGCGCAGCCATCAGCCCGGCGACCCCGCTGCCGATGACGGCGACGTGGGCGGGGGTCGTGAGGATCATGCAGCGCCTTCGTCGAGCTCGAACATGGCGATCGGCTTGGTGGTCGGGCGCGTGGAGCCCTTCTCCGGCTCGACCGTGATGCCGACGGCGTCGGCCTTGCTCGCGTCACCCTTCAGCAGGACCTTCTGGTCGCCGGCGGCGCTCATCAGGCCGGCGGGGCGCATCGTGCCCGAGGTGTCGCGCAGCCACAGCTCGAAGACCTTGCCCGCAGGCGGGGCGGCCATGCCGTGGGTGATGATCACGGCGCGGCCCTTGGACTTCGAGCGGTAGACGTCGGCCCGGGACCCGTCGGTGAAGTCCACCGAGACCTTATGGGCGTCGGCCGCGCTGACCACCTGGTCGGCGGCGCTGAGCGTGCTGATCGGGGCGTCGTCGGCCCACGGCTGGTAGACCATGCCGGTCACGATCGCGGCTGCGGCCGCGACCGAGGCCATGCCGGCCGCCAGCCGGCGACGGCGGGGACGCAGCGGGACCACGGGGGCGAGCGGACGCTCGGTCTCGTCGTCGGCGTGGACCGGGGTGCTGGTCGCCTCGAGGGCGGGGCCCTCCACGATGTGCTCGGGGGGCAGGGGGCGCACGGTGGCGATGCCGGCGAGCACGGAGGCGCGCAGGCTGGCCGGGGGAGTGGTCGTGGCGTCGTGCGCCATCACGGCCACGGCCTCACGGAGGCTCGCGACCTCGGCCTGGCAGTCGAGGCACCCGGGCAGGTGCTCCTCGAACGTGGCCCTCTCGTCGTCGTCGAGCGCGTCGACGACGTAGGCACCGGACAGCGCGTGCAAAGACGTGGTCACTGTCCCACCCCCATCGTGTCTCGGAGACGGATCAGTCCGTCTCGTATTCGGGTTTTAGCGGTTCCGAGCGGAAGGTCCAGCATGGTGGCGACCTCCGTGTGCGTGTAGCCCTTGAAGTAGGCCAGCTCCAGCGCCTCGCGCTGGGCCGCGGTCAGGGTCTCCATCGCCTGGCGGACCCGTCGTGCTTCCATCGAGGCGTGGGCCGCTTCGGCGGTCGAGTCGTGCTCGACCCCCTGGTTGTTCTGGTGGTACGACGTGTCCCGCCGGGTGCTGGCCTCCGCGGACCTGACCCGGTCCACCGCCTTGCGGTGGACGAGGGTGAGGATCCAGGAGACCGCGCTGCCCTTGGCTGGATCGAACCTGCTGGCCGTGCGCCAGATCTCCAGGAAGGCTTCCTGGGCGACCTCCTCGGCCTGGGCCGGGTCGCGCACGACCCGCACCGCCAGTCCGAACGCACGTGCTGCTGTCGCGTCGTACAGCTGCGCGAAGGCGGTCTCGTCGCCTCGCGCGGAGAGCTTCAGCAGCGCTGCCAGGTCGGCGGCCTCGGGGCGAGCCCCGGGGACCGTGACCGGCAACCCGGACACCTCCGGCCCCCCGTGGGGGAGGCCGGAGGAGTCGATCGGGAAAGTGTCCACGGACTAACTTTCGCAGATCAGGGGGAACGTCACTTGCCGGGCGTGAGAACGCCGTCGATGATGTACACCGTCGCGTTGGCCGTCTGCACGTTGCCGCAGATGACGTTGGCGTTGCCCGAGCCGACGGTGAACTTCTCGCCGGAGCCCTTCACGGTGACGGTGTCGCCGTTCAGGGTCTTGTGGGTGCCGGCCAGGTCGGCGGGGGACAGCTTGCCCGCGACGACGTGGTGGGTCAGCACCTTGGTGAGGGCGGCCTTGTCCTTGAGAAGGGCGTTGAGGTCCTTCGAGGGGATCGCCGCGAAGGCGTCGTTGGCCGGCGCGAAGACGGTGATGTCCTTCGCGGAGTTCAGCGTGTCGCCCAGGTTGGCGGCGGTCACGGCGGCGACCAGGGTCTTCAGGACCGGGTTGGCGCTCGCAGCGGTGGCGACCGGGGCGGTCGACATGCCCTGGAACGAACCGGCGCCCGACTTCGGGACGGCGGTGCAGGCCGAGCCGAAGGTGCCGGTGGCACTGGCGTCGGTGCTCTCCGAGGCCGAGGCCGACGGGGAGGAGGACTCGGAGGGCGTCGAGGCCGACGAGGACGAGGAGCCGCTGGAGGACGAATCGCTCGAGGAACCGCAAGCAGCGATGCCCATCGACATGGTGAGCGCCAGGGCCGCGAGGCCGGTGCGCCGGAGGGTGTTGCTGTTCATGGTGTCGCCTTTCGTTGACGTGTGTACTAGGTGTTCGGTGCCTGGAAGCAGGCGGATTGGGCAGTTTGGGAAAAAGTTCAGCTGACGGAGACCACGACCTCCTGGATGCCCGACGAGCCCGCCGGGAACGGGGTCGCGCGGTCGGTGACCTGGGTGTCGCCCTGACGGTTGGTCGCGCGCACGGCGATCATGTGGCTGCCGCTGTCGGCCTTCCAGGGGAGGTACCACTGGCGCCAGTACTCCACGCCGGCGCTCGGGCCGAGCTTGGCCTCCTGCCAGTCGCCGCCGTCGAGGCGCACCTCGACCTTCTCCACACCGTCGGGCTGGGCCCAGGCGACGCCCGCGATCACGGTGTCACCGGACTTGATCGTCGACAGCGGGGCGGGGGTGTCCACACGGCTGGAGAGCTTGATGGGGGCGTTGATGGCCCACTTGCGCTTGGTCCAGTAGGCCTCGGCGGCGTCGTACGTCGTCAGGGTGAGCTTGGAGAGCCACTTCGTGGAGCCGACGTAGCCGTAGATGCCGGGGGTGACCAGGCGCACGGGGAAGCCGTGCTCGCGGGGGAGCGGCTGGCCGTTCATGCCGAAGGCGACCAGGGTGTTGCGGCCGTCCAGCGCCACCTCGAGCGGCGTGCTGATCGTGAAGCCGTCGACGGCGGTGGACAGGATCTGGTCGGCCTTGCTGCCGACGCCGGCCCGGTCGAGCAGGTCCTTGAGGGGTACGCCGAGCCAGCGCGCGGCGCCGACGAGGTCGCCACCGACCTCGTTGCTGACGCAGGTCATGGTGATGTCGTGCTCGACGACGTCCATCTGGGTGAGGTCGTCGAAGCTGAAGGAGAGCTCGTTCTCGACGTCACCGTCGATGGTCAGCTTCCAGGAGCCGACGTCGACGACGGGGACGCTCAGGTTGGTGTCGACGCGGTAGAAGTCGCTGTTCTTGGTCACGAACGGGCTGACGCCGTCGTACTTCGCCTCGAGGCCGGCGGCCTGGGCGGGCAGCGGGTTGCGGGCCTTGGGCAGGACCACGTCGGAGATCTTGTTGCGCGCCCGGATGATCAGCTCGCCGGTGCCGGCGAGCACGACCGCGGCGCCGGCCACGACGCCCGCGCCCACCAGGAAGCCGCGGCGGGAGGCGCCGCGGCCCTCGGGGGCCACCCGCGGCGAGCGGTTGAGCCGGCGTACGAGGAAGGCGAGGACGAGCAGCCCGACCAGGGCGGCTGCCAGCGCGGGCAGGAGGTCGAGCGGGCCGGCGGCCGGCTGGATGAACGCGGCGACGCCGGCCAGGGCGACGAGCACCGTCAGCAGGGTCGCGCCGACGGCGAACCGGCGGGTGGCCAGGATGCCGGCGACGCCCGCGAGGATCAGGGTCACCACGAGCACGCTGCCGACGAGCACCGGCTTGTCGGCCGTGCCGAGCGTCTTGACCGCCCAGACCTTGACCGGCGTCGGGGTCAGGTTGATCACCGTGGTGCCGACGGCGAGGACGGGCGAGCTCGCGGGCGCGATCAGGGCGGCGACCAGGTGGCCGACCGCCGTGCCGGCCAGCGCGGCCAGGAGGCCGGCGCCGAACGCCGGGAGCCGGGGTGACCGGGGTGAGTGGTCGCGTGAGGAAGCCATGCGGGGTGTTCGTCGCGAACCGGACATCGGATGGGTCGGCGGCCGGTCCCGGGTCGCCCTCGGCAGGTCGTTCGGGGCACCATGCGGGGGTGCCCCAGGACCCCGCAGCCTCCGCTCCCGACGCCCGCGGGCGACCCCGATGAGGACCTCGACCGCGGGTCCGCGCGTGCGTCCCGCCGGGCCCGAGGACGTCGCGGCCGTCGTGCGCCTCGAGTCGGTGTGCCTGGGACGCGACGCGTGGAGCGCCGGCCTGGTCGAGGCGGGGGTGCTGGACTCCCTGCCGACGGTGGGCTACCTCGTGGCCGAGCTCGGTGGCGTGGTGGTGGGACACGCCGTGACCTCCGCCGCGGGTGACGTGGCCGAGCTGCAGCGGATCGCGGCCGACCCCGGGCACCGGCGGGCGGGCGTCGCCAGCGCCCTGCTGCGGGCCGTGGTCGACGGCACCCGCGGCACCGAGGCGGAGCGGCTGCTGCTCGAGGTCCGCGAGGACAACGCGGGCGCGCTGTCCTTCTACGCCGACCGCGGCTTCACCGAGCTCGCCCGCCGCCGCCGGTACTACGCCGACGGCGGCACGGCCGTGGTGATGGAGCGGCCGCTCCCACCGGGTCGCTAGCCGGCGCTCAGGTCCTGCAGCTGCCGCACGGCCAGGGCGGCGTACACCGTCGCGGCGTCGGGCAGCACCGCCGGGTCGAAGTCGGCCCGGGGGCTGTGGTTGTTGGGCGCGGTCGCCGGGTCGCTGCCGGGCAGCGCCGCGCCGAGGAAGACGAAGGCGCCGGGGACGGCCGCGAGCACGCGGGAGAAGTCCTCCGAGCCCGCGATCGGGTCCGGGAGGTCCTGCCAGCGCTCCTCGCCGAGCACCTCGCGCACCACGCCGGAGGCCAGGTCGACGCCGGAGGCGTGGTTGACGGTGAGGGGGTACTCGTCGTCGTAGGCGATCTCGACCTCGACCCCGTGGGCCCGCGCGACGCCCTGGAGGGTGTCGTGGATGCCCGCGTGCAGCGTGGCCGCGCTGGCCTCGGAGAACCGCCGGACGGTCGCCTCGAAGCGGGCGGTGTCGGGGATGACGTTGCGCCGCGAGCCGCCCTCGACGACGCCGACGGTGAGCACGACCGGGTCGAAGATGTCGAAGCGGCGGGTCACCATCGTCTGCAGCGAGGTGATCATCTCGGCCATCGCCGCGATCGGGTCGCGGCCGCGGTGCGGCGCCGAGCCGTGGCCGCCGCTGCCGCGCACGGTGACGAACAGCCCGTGGGAGGCGGCCATCAGCGGCCCCGGGCGGCTGCAGAAGGTCTGCGCGGGGAAGGTGGAGGAGAACACGTGCAGGCCGTACGCGGCGTCGGTGCGGCGCCCCGCGGCGTCGAGCACGCCCTCGTCGATCATCACCCCGGCGCCGTCCCAGCCCTCCTCGCCGGGCTGGAACATCAGCACGACGTCACCCTCGAGGTGGTCGCGGTGCTGAGCCAGCAGGCGGGCGCCCCCGACGAGCGCGGCGGTGTGCAGGTCGTGCCCGCAGGCGTGCATCGCGCCGTTGGTGGCGGCGTACAGCAGGCCGGTCTGCTCCTGCACCGGCAGCGCGTCCATGTCGGCACGCAGGAGCACGGTGTGCGGCGCGGCGTCGTCGCGACGGCCGCCGCGCAGGACGGCGGTGACCGACGAGGTGCCGGTGCCGGTGGAGACCTCCAGGCCCAGGCCGTCGAGCTCGGCGAGCACCAGCTCCTGGGTGCGGGGCACGTCCAGGCCCACCTCGGGGATGCCGTGCAGCCGCCTCCGCAGGTCGGTCAGTTCGTCCGCCATGGCGCGGGCGTCGTCTTGCAGGTCCATCGTCAGCCTCCCGGGATCGGTCGTCGTGGGTCCATGGGCACCGTAGTACGCCGCCTCGGCGGCACGCCCGGCCGCGGCTGGCACGATGGCCCCGTGAGCGCATCGACTGACGGCCCCCTGGTCCTGGGCATCGAGACCTCGTGCGACGAGACCGGTGTCGGCATCGTCCGGGGCCACAGCCTGCTCGCCGACGCCGTCGCCTCCTCGGTCGAGGAGCACGCGCGCTTCGGCGGGGTCGTCCCCGAGGTCGCCTCACGGGCCCACCTCGAGGCGATGGTCCCGACCATCCGACGGGCCTGCGAGACCGCCGGCATCGTGCCCGGCGACGTCGACGCGGTCGCGGTGACGGCCGGCCCGGGCCTCGCGGGCGCCCTCCTGGTCGGGGTGGCGGCGGCCAAGGCGCTCGCCCTGGCGCTGGAGAAGCCGTTGTACGGCGTGAACCACCTGGCGGCCCACGTCGCCGTCGACCAGCTCGAGCACGGCCCCCTGCCCGACCCGTGCCTGGCGATGCTGGTCTCCGGGGGCCACTCCTCGCTCCTGCGGGTCGAGGACGTCACCGGCTCGGTCACCCCGCTGGGCGCGACCATCGACGACGCGGCGGGCGAGGCGTTCGACAAGGTGGCGCGGCTGCTCGGCCTGCCCTTCCCCGGCGGCCCGCACATCGACCGGGCGGCGACGTCGGGCTCCTCGGTCGCCATCGACTTCCCGCGTGGCCTCAGCGGCCGCCGCGACCTCGAGCGGCACCGCTTCGACTTCTCCTTCTCCGGCCTGAAGACCGCGGTCGCCCGCTGGGTGCAGGCCCGCGAGCTGTCCGGCGAGCCGGTGCCGGTCGCCGACGTCGCGGCCTCCTTCCAGGAGGCGGTGTGCGACGTGCTCACCCGCAAGGCCGTCGACGCCGCCGTCTCCGAGGGCATCGACACCATCCTGATCGGCGGGGGTGTCGCCGCGAACTCCCGGCTCCGCGTCCTCGCCGAGGAGCGCGCCACCGCCCGCGGCCTCCGTGTCCGCGTCCCCCGCCCCGGCCTGTGCACCGACAACGGCGCCATGGTCGCCGCCCTCGGCAGCGAGATGGTCGCCCGCGGCCGCACCCCGTCCGCCCTCGACCTCCCCGCCGACTCCTCGATGCCCGTGGACCTGGTCCTGGTGTAGGGGCGGCGCCAGCGCGCATGTAAATCGGGGTTATGGACGCTCCACTCGGCTCCTGCCGGGGCCGGGCCGTCCATAACCCTTGCCAAGCCGCGCGCCTTCTCCGTCCACAGGCCCTTTCCCGTGCCGGTCGTCCACAGGGCCGGCCCTGTGCGCTCGCGCGCCGGGGCCGCCCGGTGGAGCCTGCCGGGCATGCACGCCGACCTCCTCGCCGCCGCCCTCGCCCAGGGCGGGGTCTTCACCCGCCGACAGGCCTACGTCGTCGGCACCACCGAGCGTCAGCTCAAGACCGCCCTGCAGCCGCGCGGCGCCTGGGTCGTCGTACGCCGAGGTGTCTACGCCGAGCGCGCCACCTGGGACGCCGCGGGTGAGCCGGAGCAGCACCAGATGCGCGTACGGGCGGCGGTGCTCAACGCGGAGGCGGGGTACGTCGTCAGCCACAGCTCTGCGGCCGTCCTCCACGGCCTGGACTGCCGGCCGCACTGGCGCGAGCTCGTGCACCTGAGCCACCCCGGGGTCCGCGGTGGCCGGACCGAGGGCGGCGTCAAGCACCATCCCGCCGACGTACCCCCGCTGCAGGTCGTCACGGTCCACGGCCTCGACGCCACCAGCCTGGCGCGCACGGCGGTCGACATCGCCCGGGAGCACGGCACCGAGGACGGCGTCCTGGCGATGGACCAGGTCCTCGCCCGCGGCGTACGGCGAGGAGCGGTGCGGCAGGTGCTGGAGGCGATGGCCTACTGGCCCCACGTGACCTCTGCCCGGGCGGCCCTCGACCTGGCCGACGCGGGGGCTGCGAACCTCGCGGAGAGCCTGGCCCGCCTGCTGGTCGTCGAGCTCGGTCTCGGTCGGCCGCGGACGCAGGTGTGGATCGAGGACGGCGGCCGCAGGGCGTGCGTGGACCTGCTGCTCGACGGGCACGTGTTCGAGGTCGACGGCAAGGTCAAGTACGTCAGTGAAGCGCGCGGTGGGTTCGCGCCTGAGGCGGTCGAGGAGGCGTTGTGGAACGAGAAGCAGCGCGAGGACTGGCTCCGCTCCCTGGGGTTCGGGGTGTCGCGCATCGTGTGGGCGGACATGTTCGGCCTCCGGCGTCGAGAGACGCTGGCGCGCCTGGGTCGTGAGTTCAGCGCGTCACAGGGGTGGCGCACCCGGCGTACGGGATGACACGGCATCAGGTTTGATGGGGCGTCGGCTTGGATGGGGTTGTGGACGCTTCAGGCCCGGCGCGGGCCTTGTGGAGCGTCCATAACCCCGATTTACATGGGCCCTCACGCCCCCCACCCCCCACCCCCGAGGAGCACCGCATGCAGCAGGTCAAGGCCGTCATCGCCCGGTCGAAGGCAGCACCCGTGGAGGTCGTGACGATCAACGTCCCCGACCCCGGCCCGGGGGAGGCGCTGGTCGAGGTGCAGGCGTGCGGGGTGTGCCACACCGACCTGCACTACCGCGAGGGCGGCATCAACGACGAGTTCCCGTTCCTGCTCGGGCACGAGGCGGCCGGGGTCGTGGAGGCCGTGGGCGAGGGCGTCACCGAGGTGGCCGCGGGTGACTTCGTGGTGCTCAACTGGCGCGCGGTCTGCGGGGAGTGCCGGGCGTGCAAGCGCGGCGAGCCGCAGTACTGCTTCGCCACCCACAACGCCACCCAGAAGATGACCCTGGAGGACGGCACCGAGCTGTCCCCGGCCCTGGGCATCGGCGCCTTCGCGGAGAAGACGCTCGTCGCGGCCGGCCAGTGCACCAAGGTCGACCCCGAGGCGCGTCCGGCCGCTGTGGGCCTGCTGGGCTGCGGCGTGATGGCCGGCATCGGTGCCGCCATCAACACCGGCAACGTGGGCCGCGGCATGTCGGTCGCGGTGATCGGCTGCGGGGGCGTGGGCGCCGCCGCGGTCGCCGGTGCCGCGCTGGCGGGGGCCGGGAAGATCATCGCCGTCGACCTCGACGACCAGAAGCTCGCCGGGGCCACGAAGCTGGGCGCGACGCACACCGTGAACAGCAAGGAGCAGGACGCCGTCGAGGCGATCCAGGCCCTCACCGACGGCAACGGCGCCGACGTCGTCATCGAGGCGGTCGGCCGTCCCGAGACCTGGAAGCAGGCGTTCTACGCCCGCGACCTGGCCGGCACCGTCGTCCTGGTCGGCGTCCCGACGCCCGACATGATGATCCCCGAGATCCCGCTCATCGACGTCTTCGGTCGGGGCGGGTCGCTGAAGTCGAGCTGGTACGGCGACTGCCTGCCCAGCCGCGACTTCCCGATGCTCGTCGACCTCTACCGCCAGGGCCGGCTCGACCTCGACGCCTTCGTGACCGAGGAGATCGGCATCGACGACGTCGAGGCCGCCTTCGAGAAGATGCACCACGGGGACGTGCTCCGATCCGTCGTCCTGTTCTGAGCCCCGCGGCTCCGTCACGACCCCTCGGCCGGCTGGTCGCGGGGGTCGTGGCGACCGCGCTCTGCCTCACCGCCTGCTCCTCGGGCGGCGAGCAGCCCGCGAGGGGGAGCGGGTCGGCGGCCTCGCCGTCGGCCACGGCCGCCCCGCGGGTGCCGACGTACGGCGAGCGCGCCGCGCGTCGCCTGAGCCTGCGGCAGGCGGCGGGCCAGGTGATCGTCGCGCACTACGCGGGCACCGCCTCACCGGCCCCGCTCGTGCGCCGGCTGCACCTCGGCGGCGTGATCGCGTTCAGCAGCAACGTCGCCTCGACCGGCCAGATCAGCCGGGTCAACCGCAGCGTCGAGCGGGTGGTGGCCGCACGCGGCTGGCCGGCCTTCCTCGGTGTCGACCAGGAGGGCGGCATCGTCGACCGGGTCGGCGCGCCCAGCACCGACTTCCCGTCGTTCATGGCGGCGGGCGCCGCCGGTGACGCGGCGACCACCGAGCGGGCCGCCCGCGCCAGCGCGGCGGAGATGCGCGGCCTCGGCTTCGACGTGGTCCTCGCCCCCGACGCCGACGTGACCGTGGGCGACGGTGACGCCGTGATCGGCAGCCGCTCGGCCGGCGGCCGCCCCCGCGCGGTCGCCACCCAGGTGGTCGCGGCGATGCGTGGCGTCGAGGCCGCGGGCGTCGTGCCCGTCCTGAAGCACTTCCCCGGCCACGGCTCCCTCGGCACCGACAGCCACGCCGGTCTCCCGGTGCAGAAGCGCTCGGTCAGGTCGTTGCGGCGCACCGACCTGGTGCCCTTCGCGGCCGCCATCGCCGCCCGGGCCCCCGCCGTGCTGACCGGCCACATCGCCGTGAAGGCGGTCGACCGAGGCGTGCCGGCCAGCATCTCGCGCAAGGTCACCACCGGGCTGCTGCGCCGCGACCTCGGCTTCGAGGGCCTCGTGGTCACCGACGCGCTCGACATGGCCGGGGTGCAGGAGCAGGCGCCGGGGGCCAGGGCCGCCGTCCGCTCCCTGCGCGCCGGCGCCGACGTGCTCCTGATGCCGCCGGACCCCCGCGCCGCCCGCGACGCGATCGTGCGCGCGGTCCGTGACGGCTCGCTCCCGCGGGCCCGGCTCGACGAGGCCGCGGCCCGGATGATCGACACCCTCCGCTCGGTGCCTGCCGGTCGCGGGGCCCGTCCCGGCAGCGGACGGCCCGCGGCGCTGGCGCTGGCCCGGCAGTCGGTCACCTCGGTGGCCGGTCCCTGCCGTGGCCGGCTCGTCCCGGGTCGGGTCCGCGTGGTCGGTGCCCCGGACGACGTCGCGGCGTTCGACGCCCGCCTCGCCGCCCGCGGGGTGAGCATCGCCCGCGACACCACCAAGCGGGTGCGGGCGGGGTCGCGCCTCGTCGTCGTCGGTCACCGCAAGCGCGTGGTGAAGGTGCGCAAGCGGATCCGCGGGCAGGTGCGGGTGGTCAAGGTGCGCAAGCGGGTCGCCGTGCGCGAGCGGCGCCCCGTCTACAAGACGGTGCCGGTCCTGGCCGACGCCCCGACCGTCGCGCTCGTGGCGTACGGCGGCGTCGTCCCCGGGCCCGTGGACGGCCCCGCCGACATCACCGTGGCCCTCGACCGGCCCTCGGTGCTCGGGCGGGTGCGGTCGCGGGTCGAGCTGGCGACGTACGGCGACGAGCCGGTCGCCCTCGACGCCCTCGTCGACGTGCTGATGGGCCGACGTCCCGCGCCGGGGCAGCTGCCGGTGGACGTGCCCGGCGCCTCACGCCGCGGCTGCTGAGGATCCGGGCCGGCGGCCAGGGGGCTCATCCTGGCGCAACCGGCCTGCGTAGGGTCGGGCGCATGAGCTCACACGTGCGCGTCGACCACGCCGTCTCCAGCGGCACCTTCAGCCTCGACGGCGAGACCTTCGACGTCGAGAACAACCTCTGGGTGGTCGGCGACGACGACGAGTGCGTGGTCATCGACGCCCCGCACAGCGTGGACGACATCCTGGCCCTGGTCGCCGGCCGCAAGGTCAAGGCGATCATCGCCACCCACGCCCACGACGACCACGTGCGGGTCGCGCCGCAGCTGCGCGAGGCGGTCAGCGCCCCGATCCTGATGCACCCCGACGACAAGCCGGTGTGGGAGCTCACCCACACCGACCACCTGTGGGACGTCGACCTCGAGGACGGCCAGACGATCAAGGTCGGCGGCGCCGCCCTGAAGGTCCTGCACACCCCGGGGCACGCGCCGGGCGCGATCTGCCTCTACGTCCACGACCTCGGCTGCGTCTTCACCGGCGACACCCTCTTCCAGGGCGGCCCCGGCGCCACCGGGCGGTCCTTCAGCGACGAGCGCCAGATCGTGCACTCGATCCGCACGCGCCTCTTCGACCTGCCCGACGAGACGGTGGTGCACACCGGCCACGGAGCCGACACCACCATCGGGGCCGAGCGCGCCCAGCTGGCGTGACGGCGGGGCTGCGCGAGCGGGCTGCGCGCCCGGTCTTCACCCTGCTCCTGGGGATCAGCCTGGCGATGTTCCTGACGCCCGGTGAGGACGTGCCCCAGGGCGGCCCGAACGACAAGGTCGTGCACGCGCTGATCTTCGTCGCGCTGGCCGTCGCCGGCCGCTGGGCAGGGGCGCCGTGGCGGGCCCTCGGCCTCGGGCTCGCGGCGTACGCCGGGATCAGCGAGGTGCTCCAGGCCGTGCTGCCGATCCGGCGCGACGGCAACGTGCCCGACCTGCTGGCCGACCTCGCCGGCATCGTGCTCGGCCTGGGGCTGACCCGGCTCGCCGTGCGGCTCGGGGTGCTGCTGCGCCAGCGGTCCTGAGACCGGTGACCGGGGCCGGAGCGGGCCCTGAGGCTCAGGCGGCCGCGCGCCGCCGCTCGCGCAGGACCTCACCGAGGCCGACCACGGTCGCGGCGGTGACGAAGACGAGGGCCGCGACGACCGCCAGGCCCAGCGCGTCGGCGTACGCCGTGGGGCCGGTGCCGGTGAGCGAGGCGAAGAACACCGCGCCGATGATCGTCTGCCCCAGCGCCAGCCCGACCCGCTGGGCGGTCTGCAGCACGCCGCCCGCGGTGCTGCCGACGACCGGGTCGACGTCGGCCAGGGTGAGCGCCTGGTTGGGCGTGATCACGCCGCCGTTGCCCAGGCCCATCACGAACAGTGGCAGGGCCAGCGCGAGCGCAGCGTGGCCGGGTGAGGTCGCCTGGGCGACCAGCGCGGTGGCGGCGGCCCCGGCCCCGAAGACGAGCGTCGCGCCGACGATCAGCGGTCGCCCGACGCGGGTGACGAAGCGCCCGGCGGTCTGGGCGGCGACGGCGCTGCCGACCGCGAACGCGGTCACGGCCAGGGCGGTCTGCAGGGCGCTGTAGCCCAGGCCGCGCTGGAAGTAGAGCGTCAGCACCAGCGGGATGCCGGCCTGCGCGGGGAAGTAGAGGAGGGCCAGCACCACGCCCGAGGTGTACGACGGCCGCCGGAAGAGCCGCAGGTCGACCAGCGGGTCCGCGCGCTCGCGGGTCAGCCGGCGCTCGCGGCGGTAGAACAGGGCCAGCAGCACCACCGCCGGCAGCGCCAGCACGGTCACGACGGCGCCGACCTGCTCGAGCTCGACCGCGGCGAACAGCACGCAGAACGTGGCGGCGCCCAGCAGCAGCGACCCGACCACGTCGAGCCGGTGCCGACCGGTGGCCGGGGTCTGCGGCAGGAACCTCCTGGCGAGCGCCAGGACGACCAGGCCCACGGGCACGTTGACGAAGAAGACCAGGCGCCAGCCGAGGTCGGCGCCGCCCAGGGCGATCAGCACTCCGCCGACCATCGGGCCGAGCGCGACTCCCACCCCGACGGTCGTGCCGAGCGCCCCGAAGGCGCGGCCCCGCTCCTCGCCACGGAACATCTGCTGCACCAGGCCGGAGACCTGCGGGTTGATCAGGCCGCCGGCCACGCCCTGCAGCACCCGCGCGGCGATCAGCACCTCGGCGGTGGGGGCGAGCCCGGCCAGCGCGCTGGTGACCGCGAAGCTGGCGACGCCGATCTGGAACATCCGCTTGCGGCCGTGGTCGTCGCCGAGACGCCCCGCGAGCACCGGCACCAGGCCGAAGGACAGGGTGTAGCCGCTGACGATCCACTGCAGCTGCGACGGCCCGGCGCCCAGCGCGTCGCTGATCGAGGGCAGCGCGACGTTGGTGATGCTGACGTCGAGCAGGGTCATGAACAGCGCGCTGCAGCAGACCAGCAGGGCGATCCACCGGGTGCGCTCGGCGGCGTCGGGGTCCGCGGGGTCAGGAGGAGACGCGGGGCCGCGACCGTCGTGCCCCTCGGTCGGGAACTCGCTCACACGGGCTCCACCAGCAGCGCGGTGCCGCGACCGGCGACGCGGGTGAGCACCAGCGTGGCCTCCTCGTCGCCGCGCAGGGCGAGCCGCTTGCGCAGCTCCTCCGGCACGGCGGTGACCCCGCGCTTCTTGATCGTCAGCCGGCCGACACCGCGCTCGCGGAGCGCGGCCTTGAGCTGCTTCTCCCGGTAGGGCAGCTCCTCGCGCACCCGGTAGCAGCGGGCGAACGGCGTCCGCACCGGCTCCGGCGAGGTGACGTAGGCGATGTGCTCGTCGACCAGGTGGCCCCCGACGATCGCGGCGACGGCGGTGACCAGGCCGGCACGGATGACGGCGCCGTCCGGCTCGTGGAGGTACGCCGACACCTCGTCGACGTCGGCCCCCGGGTCGTCGGCGTCGGTCAGCGTGGCCAGCCCGCCGTCGCCGATCACGGTCGCCCGGCGGCGGGTGGTGGCGAGGTGGCCCGACCAGAGCACGGCCTCCTTGACCTCGCGGTGGTCGCTGACCCACTCGGCCTCGACGCCCTCGGGGACCAGGTCGTGGGGGAGACCGGGAGCGACCTTGATGCAGGCGGCCCCGGTCATCAGCCGCTCCACGAAGGACCACGGGGGCGTCCAGTCGTCGACGTCGAAGCTCCGCCCCCGCGACGTGCGCCGGGCCGGGTCGGCGTACGCCACGTCGAAGGGGGTGACGTCGACGGCGGTGGCGTCGGCCACCCGCACGGCGCCACCGAGCCCGAGCACCTCGAGGTTGGCCGCGGCGACGGCGACCCGCACGGGGTCGAGGTCCACCCCGGCGCAGGTGAGGCCGGCGCGGGCGAAGGCGACGAGGTCGCCGCCGACGCCGCAGCCGAGGTCGACCAGGGTGCGGGTGCCGGCGGCCACGAGCCGGCCCGCGCGGTGGGTCGAGACCGGAAGCCGGGTGGACTGCTCGAGTCCCTCGGGGGTGAAGAACATGACCGCGGCGAGGTCGCCGAACTTGGCCGCGGCCCGCCGCCGCAGGTCGACCTGGGTGAGCGCTGCGGCGACGTGGGCCGGGTCGGCCTCGCGCCGCAGGACCGTCTGCGCCCGCAGCGCGTCGGCCCCGTCGGCGACCACCTCGGTGGCCCGGACCAGGAGGGCCTCGCCCGCCTCGGTGCGCAGCCAGCGCAGCCCGTCCTCGTCCACGCCCCCATCCTCACATCCGGGTCGCCCTGCTCTGGCACTCGGTGGGGGCGAGTGCTAGTTTTGCGACTGGCACTCTCCCTGTGAGTGTGCCAGCGCTTGTGCCGACGTACGACCCCCGCGACGGCGTTCGTCACGCAGGTGCGCCAACTTCGAAGAACTACCCCAACAAGTGTGGAAAGTGGAGGTCGACAACGTGTCGGTCAACATCAAGCCCCTCGAGGACCGGATCGTCGTCAAGGCCCTGGAGGCCGAGCAGACCACGGCGTCCGGCCTGGTCATCCCCGACACCGCCAAGGAGAAGCCCCAGGAGGGCGAGGTCCTGGCGACCGGTCCCGGCCGCATCGACGACAACGGAAACCGGGTCCCGCTCGACGTCAACGTCGGCGACAAGGTGATCTACAGCAAGTACGGCGGCACCGAGGTCAAGTACGCCGGCGACGAGTACCTCATCCTCTCGGCGCGCGACGTCCTCGCCGTCGTCTCCTGAACGACGCACTCCCCGGATAGTCCGAGACGAAGGGACCCCGCCTCGACACCGAGCAGGGTCCGTACGTCTCGGACTATCGCTTTTCTGACCTGACTGAAAGGAGCATCGACAACGATGCCGAAGATTCTGGAGTTCGACGAGAACGCCCGCCGCTCCCTCGAGCGTGGCGTGGACAAGCTCGCCAACGCCGTCAAGGTGACGCTCGGCCCGCGCGGCCGCTACGTCGTGCTGGACAAGAAGTGGGGCGCCCCCACGATCACCAACGACGGTGTCACCGTCGCGCGTGAGATCGAGCTGGACGACCCCTTCGAGAACCTCGGGGCCCAGCTGACCAAGGAGGTCGCCACCAAGACCAACGACGTCGCCGGTGACGGCACCACCACCGCGACCGTCCTGGCCCAGGCGATGGTCCACGAGGGCCTGCGCGCCGTGGCCGCCGGGATCAACCCGATGAGCCTCAAGCGCGGCATGGACCAGGCGACCGCCGCCGTCAGCAAGGCGCTCGACGAGGCCGCCCGCGACGTGGACGACCGCAGCGACATGGCCGCCGTGGCGACCGTGTCCAGCCGTGACTCCCACATCGGCGACCTGCTCGCGCAGGCCTTCGACAAGGTCGGCAAGGACGGCGTGATCACCGTCGAGGAGTCCAACACCATGGGCACCGAGCTGGAGTTCACCGAGGGGATGCAGTTCGACAAGGGCTACCTCTCGCCGTACTTCGTCACCGACCAGGAGTCGATGGAGGCCGTCCTCGACGACCCGTTCATCCTGCTGCACCAGGGCAAGATCTCGGCGATCGCCGAGCTGCTGCCGCTGCTGGAGAAGGTCATCGCCGCCGGCAAGCCGCTGTTCATCCTGGCCGAGGACATCGAGGGCGAGGCGCTCTCGACCCTGGTCGTGAACAAGATCCGTGGCACCTTCAACGCGGTGGCCGTCAAGAGCCCCGCGTTCGGTGACCGTCGCAAGTCGATGATGCAGGACATCGCGACCCTCACCGGTGGGCAGATCATCGCCCCCGAGGTCGGTCTCAAGCTCGACCAGGTCGGTCTCGACGTGCTGGGCACCGCCCGCCGCGTCGTGGTGACCAAGGACAACACCACCATCGTCGAGGGCGGCGGCAAGCCCGACGACGTGGCCGGTCGCGTCAACCAGATCAAGGCCGAGATCGACGCCACCGACTCCGACTGGGACCGCGAGAAGCTCCAGGAGCGCCTCGCGAAGCTGGCCGGCGGCGTGTGCGTCGTCAAGGTCGGCGCGGCCACCGAGGTCGAGCTCAAGGAGAAGAAGCACCGCATCGAGGACGCCGTCTCCGCGACGCGCGCCGCGATCGAGGAGGGCATCGTGGCCGGTGGCGGCTCCGCCCTCGTCCACGCGGTCTCCGTGCTCGAGGGTGACCTCGGGCTCACCGGCGACGAGGCGGTCGGCGTGCGCGTCGTCCGCAAGGCCGCCGACGAGCCGCTGCGCTGGATCGCCGAGAACGGCGGCGACCAGGGCTACGTCGTCATCTCCAAGGTGCGCGAGCTGGGGGTCGGCAACGGCTACAACGCCGCGTCGCAGACCTACGGCGACCTGGTCTCCCAGGGCGTGCTCGACCCGGTCAAGGTGACCAAGTCGGCGCTGGTCAACGCCACCTCGATCGCGGGCATGCTGCTCACGACCGAGACCCTGATCGTGGAGAAGCCCGAGGAGGAGCAGCCCGAGGCTGCCTCCGGCCACGGGCACGGCCACGGTCACTGACCGACCCGCACCACCTGGTCACCCTGGGGCCCGCCGGTTTCCCAGGTGATGAACCCGAGCTGCCTCTTCACACACCGCACGTGGTGTGTGGAGAGGCAGTTTCCATTCATCACCTGGGAAACCGGACCGGCGTACGCCGATCAGGGCCCGCCGTGCTCCCGGCGCATGGCGGCGGCGGCCTCGTCGATGATCGAGCGCATGGCGCTCTCGGCGCCGGCGGCGTCGCGGTCGCGCACGGCGCGGGCGACGGCGTCGTGCAGCGCGATCGCCTCGGGGTTCGGGCGGGCCGGCATCATGTCGTGGTGGGTGCGGCCGGCGAGGACCTCGGCCACGACCTGGGCCAGGGCCCGGATCATCTCGTTGCCGCTCGCCTCGAGCAGCGTGGCGTGGAAGCGCACGTCGGCGACCAGGTAGGCCTCGAGGTCTCCCTCCCGCCCCCGCACGGTCATGTCGCTGACGGCCCCGGCCAGGTCGGCGCACTGCGCCGGGGTCGCCCGCTCGGCGGCCAGGGACGCCGCCACCGGCTCGAAGCCGCGGCGCAGCTCGCTGAGCGAGAGCAGCTGGGCGGTGCGGTCCTCGCCCGCGAGGCGCCAGCGGATCAGCCGGGGGTCGAAGACGTTCCAGCTCGCTCGCGGCTGCACGGTGACGCCGACGCGGCGACGCGAGGCCAGCAGGCCCATGGACTCGAGCACCCGCACGGCCTCGCGGGCCACGGGGGTGGAGACGGCGTACTCCCGGGAGATCGCCTCGAGGGTCAGCACGGTGCCCGGCGCGAGGTGGGCCGGGTCGTCGTGGTCGTGGGAGACCAGGCGCGCGCCGAGGGCGTCGAGCACCTCGGCGTGCAGCGCCCCGTGGACCCGACCGGCTGTCATGCCCGCATCCTGACAGGTGCGTCCCACCGGGGAAAGATCCGATGAATATCTGCTGAGGTCTTGCAAAGATCATATCTTTGGGGTGGACTGTGTCGACCGTCACAAGGGAGACCGCATGACCGCCATCTCACCCCGGCCCTCACCCCGGCCGGTACCCCAGCCCTCAGCGCCGCTCGTCGTCGCCATGGGCGTCTCGGGCTCGGGCAAGTCGACCGTGGGCGCCGCGCTCGCGCAGCGCCTCCGGGTGCCGTTCGCGGACGCGGACGACTTCCACCCCGAGGCCAACATCGCCAAGATGACCGCCGGCCACGCGCTCGACGACGACGACCGCCGGCCCTGGCTCGAGGCGATCGGCCGCTGGCTGGCCGACCACGCGCCCGCCGGGGGAGTGATGAGCTGCTCCGCGCTCAAGCGCGCCTACCGCGACCAGCTCCGTGCCCACGCCGCGCAGTGCGAGTTCCTGCACCTGGCCGGCAGTCCCGAGGTGATCGCCCGACGGCAGGCCAGCCGCCCCGGCCACTTCATGCCGCCCTCGCTGCTGGCCTCGCAGTTCGCCACCCTCGAGCCCCTCGAGCCCGACGAGCTCGGTCTCGTCGTCGACGTCGACCAACCCATCGACGCCATCGTCCAGTCCTACGTCGACCAGCACGACCCGTCCTGAAGGAGCCCCACCATGATGCTCGTCCCCCTGGCCGACGCGGCCCCGCTGACCGAACCGGTCGCCGCGGGCTGGCAGCTGGTCACCGCCGCCCTGGTCGCGATCGCCCTGATCGTCGCCCTGATCACCTTCGGCAAGCTGCACCCGTTCCTCGCCCTGATCTTCGGTGCCCTGACCGTGGGCATCGTGGCCGGCCAGAACGTCGGCGGGGTGATCACCAGCTTCTCGACCGGCTTCGGCGCGACCGCGGCGGGCGTCGGCGCCCTGATCGCCCTGGGCGCGATGTTCGCCAAGCTGCTCGCCGACTCCGGCGGTGCCGACCAGATCGTCGACACCATCGTGGGCCGGTCCTCGCGCCGCGCCCTGCCGTGGGCGATGGCCGGGGTGGGTGCCCTGATCGGCCTGCCGATGTTCTTCGAGATCGGCCTGGTCCTGCTGATGCCCGTGATCTACCTGGTCGCCCGACGGGCGCAGCTCTCGGTGATCACCATCGGCATCCCCACCCTCGCCGGCCTCTCGGCGATGCACGGCCTGGTGCCCCCGCACCCCGGCCCGCTGGTCGCGATCAGCTCGCTGGGCGCCGACCTCGGCACCACGCTGATGCTGGGTGTCCTGGTCGCCGTGCCGACCGTCGTCGTCGCCGGCCCGCTGTTCGGCAAGCTGGCCGGCCGCTGGGTCGACGTGCCCGCCCCGGAGATCTTCGAGGGCCGCGAGGAGCGCGCCGTCGGTGACCGCCCCGCCTTCGGCGCCACCGTCGCGACGGTGCTGCTGCCGGTCATCCTGATGATGGCCAAGGCGATCGTCGACATCTCCGTGGACGACCCCGAGCAGCGCGTCCAGCAGGTCTTCGACGTCATCGGCAACCCGTTCGTCGCGCTGCTGATCGCGGTCGTGGTCGCGATGTTCACCCTGGGGCGCGCCTCGGGCATGGACCGCGCCGGCATCACGAAGACCGTCGAGTCCTCGCTGCCGGCGATCGCCGGCATCCTGCTGATCGTCTCGGCCGGCGGCGGGTTCAAGCAGGTGCTGGTCGACACCGGCATCGGCACCCTCCTCGCCGACTGGGCCAAGGGCGCGAACATCTCGGTGCTGGTCCTGGCCTGGGTGCTCGCGGTCCTGATCCGGCTCGCGACCGGCTCGGCGACGGTCGCGACCATCACGGCCTCCGCGCTGATGCTCGGCCTGGTCGAGGGCCTGAGCACGGGGGAGACCTCCCTGGTCGTGCTCGCCATCGGCTCGGGCTCGGTGTTCTTCTCCCACGTCAACGACGCCGGCTTCTGGCTGGTCAAGGAGTACTTCGGCCTGTCGGTCGGCCAGACGCTCAAGTCCTGGTCGCTGATGGAGACCGTGCTCTCGGTCAGCGGGCTGGTCTTCGTCCTGCTGCTCGGCCTGGTGGTGTGAGGGCCCGTCCGGGCGGGTCGATGCGCGTCGTAGCCTGAGCGCCATGTCTGCCCCCTCGGCCGGGAACCACCACCCGCTGGTGCTCCGCCAGACCGGCGCCGTGGTGGTGCCCCTGGCCGTCTGGGCGTTCTGCCTGCTGGCCGTGGGCGACGCGGTGGTCGAGGGCTCCCCGGCGTACGCCGTGCGGACGGTGCTGGTGACCGCCAGCGTCGCCCTCGCGGTCTGGGTGGTGCTCTACAGCCCCCGCCTCGAGGTCACCCGCGACGGCCTGCGGGTGGTCAACCCGCTGCGCGTGCACGACGTGCCGTACGCCGCGCTGGAGTCGGTGCGGGTGCGCGGGCTCACCTCGCTGACCTTCCGGGCGGCCGACGGTCGCTCGCGCACGGTGTCGTCGTGGAACGCTCCGGGCGTGCCGCGCCGGATGGTGGCCGAGACCCCGCCGACCTCCGCGGCCATCGAGCGCTTCCGGGGCGCCTGGGAGCGGTCGGGCGCACCCGACCGCGAGCAGGGCCGGACGGCCACGACGACCTGGCGGCGGGTCGAGGCGGGGCTGCTGGGGGCGCTGTTTCTTGTCGATTTCGTTATCTGGTTGCTCTAGTGCTGGCGCCCGGCGTTCACGCATAGTCGGTCTGGTGGTTGTTAAGTTGCAACCAACTCGACCCCTTCCCCCGCCCTGCGCCCGTCCTGGCGCCCCGAGAAAACAGAGGCCCCGCCTTGCCCGTCCAGGGACCGGTCAGGTGACCGCGTGATCCTCTACGCGCTCCGTCGTTTCGTGAACTACCTGATCCTCACCGTCCTCGCGACGGTGATGGGTTACCTCCTCGCCAGCGTGGTGCTGAACCCGGCCGCCCGCTTCTACGGCCGCAACCCGCGCCCCAGCGACGCCGCGATCAAGGCCAGCCTGGATCGCCTCGGGGTGGACCCCGACACCCCGGTGCTGACCCGCACGTGGGACTGGATGGCCGGCATCTTCGTGCACGGCACCTTCGGCCTGGAGAACAACCTGGACTCCGTGGGCCAGGACATGCTGGTGCGCTCGGGGGTCAGCCTGCAGCTGCTGCTGCTGGGCTCCCTGCTCGGCGCGATCCTCGGCGTCGCGTTCGGCGTCTGGGGCGCCGTGCGGCAGTACCGCCTCAGCGACCAGGTCGTGACCTACGTGTCCTACCTGCTGCTCGCCACGCCGGTCTTCGTGCTCGGCGTGATCCTGATGATCCTGGCGACGAAGTTCAACGACGCCCTCGGCTCCCAGGTGATCCAGTTCACCGGGCAGTACACCCCCGGCCTCGACGGCACCGGCACGATCCTGCTCGACCGGCTCAGCCACATCCTGCTGCCGACGATCGCGCTGTCCGCGCTGGGCGCGGCGTCGTACTCCCGCTACCAGCGCAACGCCATGCTCGACGTGCTCAGCGCGGACTACATCCGCACCGCGCGCTCCAAGGGCCGCACCCGGAGCTCCGCGCTGGTCCGGCACGGCGTCCGGGTCGCGCTGATCCCGATGTCGACGTACTTCGCCTACAGCTTCGGCACCCTGGTCGCCGGCTCGACGTTCCTGGAGATCATCTTCAGCTGGCACGGCATGGGTGAGCTGGCGCTGACCTCGATCACCCAGAACGACGTGAACGCGACGGCCGGCTCGGTGTTCTACCTCTCCATCCTCGTGCTGATCTCCTCGACCCTGTCCGAGGTCCTGTACGCCGCCCTCGACCCCCGAGTGAGGATCTGATGGCGCTCATCGACCCGGCGTCCGCTGACGTCGACCTGACCGGCGAGCTCACCGCCCCGGGCCGTGGTCGCAGCGCGAGCCGCTCACGCCTGATCTGGCTGCGCCTGCGGGCCACGCCCCGCTTCTGGCTCGGCGCCGTCGTCGTGGGCGCGATGATCATCTGGGCGATCGCCGGGCTGTGGGTCAGCCAGTGGTCCCCGGCCGACCAGGACCTGATCAACTCCAGCACCGGCCCCAGCGGCACGCACTGGTTCGGCACCGACGACATCGGCCAGGACATCTACGCCCAGACCGTCTCCGGGCTGCGCAAGTCCCTGGTGATCGGGCTGATCGCCGGCCCGGCCGGCACCCTGATCGCCGGCTTCGTCGGGGCGTTCGCCGGGTACGTCGGCGGCAAGACCGACGCGGTGATCAGCTGGCTGATCAACCTGCTCCTCGTGCTGCCCGTGTTCTTCATCCTGGTGCTGCTGAGCCCTCTGTTCCGGAGCCTGTCGTTCCTGGTGCTGACCGCGTTCATCGCGCTGTTCAGCTGGATGATCATGGCCCAGGTGATCCGGGCCCAGACCAAGTCGCTGCGCGACCGCGAGTTCGTCAAGGCCGCCCGCTTCATGGGGGTCGGCACCGGCACCATCATCCGGCGCCACATCCTGCCCAACGTGGCCTCCCTGCTGATCATCGACGCCACGCTCGGCGTGGTCGCCGCCATCAACAGCGAGACCGCGCTGTCCTACTTCGGCTTCGGCATCCGGCCGCCCGACGTCTCCCTGGGCTCCCTGCTCGCCACCGGCACCCCGTCGGCGACCACGCGCCCGTGGATCTTCCTCTTCCCCGCGATCGTGCTGATCGTGCTCCTCTTCGCCGTCAGCCTGATCGGCGACGCGCTGCGCGACGCGGTCGACCCCACCTCCGGGAGCACCAGTGACTGACGCACCCCTCCTCGAGGTCCGCGACCTCTCCGTGAGCTTCCCCCAGCGCTCCGGGCCGCAGGGCGGCGGCGACGTCCGCGCGGTGCGCGGCATCTCCTACACCGTGAACCAGGGCGAGTTCCTCGGCATCGTGGGGGAGTCCGGGTCCGGCAAGTCGGTCTCCTCGATGGCCGTGATGGGCCTGCTGCCGCGCAACGCCCAGATCACCGGTGACGTGCTGTTCCGCGGGAAGTCGCTGCTCGACCAGGACGACCGCGAGCTGTCGAAGCTGCGCGGCAAGTCGATCTCGATGATCTTCCAGGACCCGCTCTCGGCCCTGACGCCGGTCTACACGGTGGGCGACCAGATCGCCGAGGGGCTGATGCTGCACGACCGCTCGCTGAGCGAGAAGGCCGCCCAGGTCCGGGCCGTCGAGCTCCTGCGCGTGGTGGGCATCCCCGCCCCGGAGCGCCGGGTCAAGGGCTTCCCGCACGAGTTCTCGGGCGGCATGCGCCAGCGCGTGATGATCGCGATCGCGATCGCCAACGACCCCAGCCTGATCATCGCCGACGAGCCCACCACGGCCCTCGACGTGACCATCCAGGCGCAGATCCTCGAGGTGCTGCAGAAGGCCAAGGACCTCACCGGCGCCGCTGTCGTCCTGATCACCCACGACCTCGGCGTGGTGGCGGGCAACGCCGACCGGATCGCGGTGATGTACGCCGGGCGGCTGGTGGAGACCGGTCTCGTCGACGACGTCTTCGCCCGCCCGGAGATGCCCTACACGATCGGCCTGCTGCGCTCGGTGCCCAACCTGGTCACCGCCGGCCGCACGCGTCTGGTGCCGCTCGAGGGGCGGCCGCCGTCGCTGTCCGACCTGCCGCCGGGCTGTCCCTTCGAGCCGCGCTGCCCGATCTCGGTGGCCGAGTGCACGACCGCCGAGCCCCCGCTGCTGCAGCTGAGCGGCGCCCACGCCGCGGCCTGCGTCCGGGCGCCCGAGCTGGAGTCCGGGGCCCTCACGGCCGCCGACGTCTTCCCCCGGCCCGCGCCGGTCGAGGACGTCGTCGTCGACGGTGAGCGCAGCGAGCCCATCCTCAGCATCGAGGGGCTGGTGCGGCACTTCCCGCTCACCAGCGGGGCGGTCTTCAAGAAGCAGGTCGGCACCGTCAAGGCCGTCGACGGCATCGACCTGGAGATCCGCCGGGGAGAGGTGCTCGGCCTCGTGGGGGAGTCCGGCTGCGGCAAGTCGACCACCATCTTGGAGATCCTCGAGCTCGCCGGTCCCCAGGCCGGCTCGATCACGGTCTCCGGCACCGACGTCTCGAAGCTGTCCAAGCAGCAGCGCCTGGCGCTGCGCAAGGACGTGCAGGTCGTCTTCCAGGACCCCATGGCCGCCCTCGACCCCCGGCTGACCATCGAGGACATCGTCGGGGAGCCGCTGACGGTGCACGGGGCCAGCAAGACGGCCCGCCGCGACCGGGTGGCCGACCTGCTCGACCTGGTCGGCCTGGACCACTCGATGGCCGGGCGCTACCCGCACGAGTTCTCCGGCGGCCAGCGCCAGCGGCTCGGCATCGCCCGGGCGCTGGCGACCGAGCCCAAGCTGCTGGTGCTCGACGAGCCGGTCTCCGCCCTGGACGTCTCGATCCAGGCGGGGGTGATGAACCTGCTCGACGACCTCAAGGTCGAGCTGGGCCTGTCCTACCTCTTCGTGGCCCACGACCTCGCGGTGGTGCGCCAGATCGCCGACACCGTCGCGGTGATGTACCTCGGGCGCATCGTGGAGACCGGCCGGGTCGGCGACGTCTTCGCCCACCCGCACCACCCCTACACCCAGGCGCTGATGTCGGCGGTGCCGATCCCGGACCCGCAGGCCGAGCGCAGCCGCCAGCGGATCCTGCTCGAGGGCGACCTGCCCAGCCCCACCGACGAGATCGACGGCTGCAACTTCCACGGCCGGTGCCCGCTGTTCAAGATGCTCGACGCCGAGCGCCAGCAGCGGTGCCTGACCGAGGACCCGAAGCTCCGACTGGTCGACACCTCGTCGGCGGCCTGCCACCACGTGCAGGTCAACACGCTCCAACCGCTGTAAGTCCCGCACGACCCATCTGTAGGAGGAATGATGAACCGGAAGAAGACTGCGGCCCTGGTGGCCGCCACGGCCGCGGCGGTCATGACCGTCACGGCGTGCGGAGGCGGCGGGAGCTCGAGCTCCTCGAGCGGCGGCGGGGGCGGCAGCGACAACGGCGCCGTGCTGCCCAACACGGCGTGGAAGAAGGCCTCCTACGACAGCGTCAAGCAGGGCGGCACGCTCACCCAGGCCGTCAGCCAGCTGCCGTACAACTACGTCTTCCAGCAGGCCAACGACGGCCTCGGCGACACCGTCACGATCGAGGGCCCGACCGTCCTCGGCGGCACGATCTTCGACCCCGACGGCACCTGGAAGGTCGACCCCAACACCGTCGAGTCGGCCAAGATCCTGAGCAAGAGCCCGCTCAAGATCGAGGTCAAGCTCAACCCCAAGGCGGTGTGGAGCGACGGCAAGCCGATCACCTACACCGACATGGTGAACAGCTGGAAGGCCCTGAACGGGAAGAACGCGAAGTACGAGATCCTCTCCGACCAGGGCTGGAAGGACATCTCGGCGATCACCAAGGGCGCCGACGAGTACTCCTACACGATCACCTGGGCCAAGGTGAACGCCGACTGGCCGAACTACATCTACCCGGCGTACCCGTCGGTGGTCACCTCGACGCCGGCCGCCTTCAACACCGGCTACGCCAAGAAGATGTTCCCCAGCAACGGCCCCTACGTGATCAGCAAGATCGACGCCAACGCCGGCGTGGTCACCGAGACCCCCAACCCGCGCTGGTGGGGCCGCAAGCCCAAGCTGGACAAGATCGTCTACCGCGTGATCAGCCAGGACTCCCTGGGGCAGGCCTTCGCGAACAAGGAGATCAACCTCCTCGACACCCAGGCCAACCCCGACGTGCTGGCCCAGGCCAGCAAGCGCCCCGACGCGGTGATCGAGAAGTCGGGCGGCCTGACCTGGACCCAGCTCACCTTCAACGCCTCCAAGGGCCCACTGGCCGACGTGCACCTGCGCAAGGCGGTGGCCCACGCCATCGACCGCACCACGATGATCGCGGTGGTGCAGAAGCAGCTGGCCGTCAAGCCGTCGGTGCAGAACAGCGTCGTCTACGTGCCCGGCCAGGCCGGCTACAAGGACGTCGCCAACACCGAGATCGGCTACAGCCTCAAGGACTCCGCCGCGGAGATGAAGGAGGCCGGCTACACCAAGGGCTCCGACGGGATGTACGAGAAGGACGGCAAGCCGCTGAGCCTGTCGATCACCGTGCCCTCCGACACCCCGACCAACGCCCAGCGGGCCCAGCTGATCCAGGGCTTCCTGAAGAAGGCCGGCATCACGGTCAAGCTGAACACCGTGCCCACCGCGAAGTACTTCGGCGACTACGTGACGCCGAAGAACTACGAGATGACCTCCTTCAGCTGGCAGGGCACGCCGTTCCCGGTGTCCACGACCCAGTCGCTGTTCGACCCGGCGGACTCGGGCCAGAACTACACCGGCATCACCGACCCGCGCCTGGCCCCCCTGTGGGACAAGGCGAACGCCGAGCTCGACCCGACCAAGCAGCAGGCGCTGGTGACCGACATCGACAAGGCCATCTACGACTACGTCCCGATGGTCACCCTCGGCACCACGCCGACCATCTGGGCCGCGCAGAAGGGCCTGGTCAACGCCGGCGCCGCGCAGTTCGAGGTCCCCGACTACACCCAGGTCGGCTTCACCCAGTAGCACCCGCTCCACGCTCGACGGCCGCCTCGCACCTCGGTGCGGGGCGGCCGTACTTGTTGACATGCCGGAAACACGTCCGGAGCGATGCCGCAACACGCTCCCGTCACATTGGTCCCATGTTCTTCCGCGTGCGCACGTCGCTGACCGAGCGCCCCGGCGCGCTCGCCCTGCTGGCGACGCGCTGCGGTGAGGCGGGCCTGAACATCCTGGGCCTGCAGATCTTCCCCGACCTCGGGCGGGTCACCGACGAGCTGGTGATCAGTGCACCCGACGACTGGACCGCGCGGGCGGTCGCTGAGCTCGTGAGTGGTGCAGGCGGGGACGAGGTGAGCGTCGAACCCTGCACCACTCACGACCTGATCGACCAGCCGACGCGGTGGCTGACGGCGGCGCAGGACGTCGTCGCCGACCCCCAGGCGCTCCCGGCGCTGCTGGACCGCCTGCTGGGTCCGCACCCGGAGAAGTGGAGCGCCACCGAGCACTCGCGCGCCGCGGCGCTGCGGTCGCTGGTGGACTCCCTGGACCCCGCCCGGGGCGTGCCGCCCCGCTCCGCCCCGGTGGAGTACGACGACAGCGGCAGCGGCGTGGTGGCCCGCATCGGCGGGCACGTGGTCGGGGTGGCGGCGTTCGCGCTGACGCCCGGGCGCGAGCTCACCATCGAGGTCGCGCCCGCCTGGCGACGCCTCGGGATCGGCACCGGACTCCTCACCCGGGCGGCCGCGCAGGCCGCCTCGACGGGGCAGACCGAGATGCTCCTGCTGGCCCCGGCCGACGACGAGGGCTTCGTGTCGATGGTCTGCGGCGCCGGTCTCCGCGCCCGGATCAAGGTCAGCGAGGGCATCCTGCGCGCCCGGATCACGGTCACCGGCGTACGCCGTCCGGGTGGCCCCGTGGTCCCGTGGGAAGAGCAGCCCTCCTCGCGACGTTAGGATCGGGGACCAGTCGCACCGCACCGGAAGGCCCCCGGATCTGATGACGTCAGACGCAGAAGTCCCCGCCAAGTTCGCCGCTCTCGGCCTGACCTACGACGACGTCCTGCTGCTGCCGGGCGAGACCGACGTCATCCCCAGCGAGGTCGACACCAGCACGCGGCTGACCCGCAACCTCACGCTGCGCACGCCGCTGATCTCCAGCGCGATGGACACCGTGACCGAGTCCCGGATGGCGATCGCGATGGCCCGCCAGGGCGGCATCGGGATCCTGCACCGCAACCTCTCGATCGAGGACCAGGCCTACCAGGTCGACCTCGTCAAGCGCACCCAGACCGGGATGATCTCCAACCCCGTCGTGATCGGCCCCGACCGCACGCTGGAGGAGCTCGACGCCATCTGCGGCGAGTACCGCGTCTCGGGCCTGCCGGTCGTCGACGTCGGCAACCGGCTCCTGGGCATCATCACCAACCGCGACCTGCGGTTCACCCCCGTCGCGGAGTGGGCCACCACGAAGGTCGACGAGGTGATGACCCCGATGCCGCTGATCACCGCGCCGGTCGGCATCTCCCGTGACGACGCCACGGCCCTGCTGCGCCAGCACAAGCGCGAGCGCCTGCCGATCGTCGACGACGAGGGCCGGCTCGCCGGCCTGATCACCGTCAAGGACTTCGTGAAGTCCGAGCAGTTCCCGCACGCCTCGAACGACGCCGACGGCCGCCTGCTGGTGGGCGCTGCCGTGGGCTACTTCGGGGAGTCCTGGGAGCGGGCCACGACGCTGGTCGAGGCGGGCGTCGACGTGCTCGTGGTCGACACCGCGCACGGCCACGCCCGGCTGCTGCTCGACATGATCCGCCGCCTCAAGGCCGACCCCGCCCTGCGTCACGTGGAGGTCATCGGTGGCAACGTCGCCACGCGCGAGGGGGCCCAGGCCCTCGTCGACGCGGGCGTCGACGCGGTCAAGGTCGGCGTCGGGCCCGGGTCGATCTGCACCACCCGCGTCGTCGCCGGCGTCGGGGTGCCCCAGGTGACCGCGGTCTACGACGCCTCGCTGGCCTGCGGCCCGGCCGGCGTACCCCTCATCGCCGACGGCGGCCTGCAGTACTCCGGCGACATCGCCAAGGCGCTGGTGGCCGGGGCCGAGTCGGTGATGTTCGGCTCCCTCCTGGCCGGTTGCGAGGAGAGCCCCGGCGAGCTGGTCTTCGTCAACGGCAAGCAGTACAAGTCCTACCGCGGCATGGGGTCGCTGGCCGCGATGAGCAGCCGGGGCAAGAAGTCCTACTCCAAGGACCGCTACTTCCAGGCCGACGTGGAGAGCGACGACAAGATCGTCCCCGAGGGGATCGAGGGGCAGGTCGCCTACCGCGGTCCGCTCTCCGCCGTCGCCCACCAGCTGATCGGCGGGCTGCACCAGTCGATGTTCTACGTCGGGGCGCGCACCATCACCGAGCTGCGCGAGCGTGGCCGCTTCGTGCGGATCACCTCCGCGGGCCTGAAGGAGAGTCACCCCCACGACGTCCAGATCACCGCCGAGGCCCCCAACTACTCGTGGCGCTGACGGTCCGGCCGCTCCTGGAGGCCGACTGGCCGCAGGTGCACGCCCTGGTGGTCGAGGTCGCCCGCGACGGCCGCACCTACGCGATGGACGTCCCGGCCGACGTCGCGGCCACCCGGGCCTTCTGGTCCGGTGACCTGCTGCTGGTGGCCGTCGACGGTGACACCGTGCTGGGCAGCGCGAAGGCCGGGCCCAACCGGCCGGCGGCGGGTGCGCACGTCGGCACCGCGTCGTTCATGGTCGGCGAGGCCGCCCGTGGGCACGGGGTCGGCCGGGCGCTGGGCCGCCACGTCGTGGAGTGGCACCGCTCCGCGGGCTTCCGGGCGGTCCAGTTCAACGCCGTCGTCTCCACCAACACCGCGGCCGTGCGCCTGTGGCGCTCGCTGGGCTTCGAGGTGGTCGGCACGGTGCCTGGCGCGTTCGCCCTGCCCGGTCAGGACCGGGCCGGGGGGTCCTACGCCGACCTGCTGGTGATGCACCTGGACCTGACGCGCCCGGAGGTGGCCGAGCAGGCGTGCGACGCCGGGGACGGCGCCCCGGACCGCGAGGAGCGGGACAACCGGATCGCCGAGGCCGCGGTGCAGTCCTTCGTGCGCCGTGGCTGGTCCGGCACCACCCCCGAGGGGGTCGCGGCCCTCGCCGGACTGCCCGCGGCCGAGGTCTCGCGCCTCTACGGCACCAAGGGCGACCTGCTGATCACGGCCATGCGGCTCCGCCTGGCGGGGCGGCACCCCGACCTCCGCGAGGCCTTCGCGGCGCTGCGGCTCGAGGAGCTCGACGACGTCGACGAGCGGCTCGCCGGGGTGATCGCGTTCGTGCGCGACGCCGTGGTGCGGGTGGCTCCGCTCGTGCGGGCCCTGTGGCAGGCCGCCGACGAGGACCCCGTCGCCGAGGCCCTGCGCCGGGGCGCCGAGCTGCGCCGCCTCGCCCTGTCGCGCAGCATCGCCGAGCTGCTCGTGCGCGGCGAGCAGATGGCGCCCGACGCCGTGGGCGCGGTGCAGACGCTGACGACCGTGGAGAACTACCTGTGCCTGACCGGGGTGGGCTGGAGCGACGAGCGGTACGCCGGGTGGCTGGCCGACGCGCTGGACCACGCGGTCAACGGGCGGGTGGACCCCGGAGCGGGTTGATCTTCGCTCCGGACGTGGGCGTCGGTCACGTCGACCCCGCAGGCCGTTAGGCTTCGCCGGTGACTGAGATCGAGATCGGCCGCGCCAAGCGCGGGCGTCGGGCCTACTCCTTCGACGACATCGCCATCGTGCCGAGCCGGCGCACCCGCGACACCGCGGAGGTGTCGACGGCCTGGCAGATCGACGCCTACCGGTTCGACCTGCCGGTCGTCGCCGCGCCGATGGACTCCGTGATGTCGCCGGAGACCGCGATCGCCTTCGGGCGACTCGGGGGCCTGGGCGTGCTCAACCTCGAGGGCCTCTGGACGCGCTACGACGACCCGGCCACGCTCCTGGACGAGGTCGCCTCGCTGACCGGCGCCGACGCCATCCGCCGGATGCAGGAGATCTACGCCGAGCCGATCCGGGCCGAGCTGATCACCGAGCGGCTGCACCAGATCCGCGAGGCCGGGGTGACCGTGGCCGGGTCGCTGAGCCCGCAGCGCACCAAGGAGTTCGCCAAGACCGTCGTCGACGCGGGCGTCGACATGTTCGTCATCCGCGGCACCACGGTCAGCGCCGAGCACGTCTCCTCCCACGTCGAGCCGCTGAACCTCAAGGAGTTCATCTACGAGCTCGACGTGCCGGTGATCGTCGGCGGCTGCGCGACCTACCAGGCCGCCCTGCACCTGATGCGCACCGGCGCCGCCGGGGTGCTCGTCGGCTTCGGCGGGGGAGCGGCGCACACCACCCGCACCGTGCTCGGCGTGGCCGTGCCGATGGCCAGCGCCGTGGCCGACGTGGCCGCCGCCCGCCGCGACTACATGGACGAGTCCGGCGGTCGCTACGTGCACGTCATCGCCGACGGCTCCATCGGCCGCAGCGGTGACATCGCCAAGGCGGTCGCGTGCGGTGCCGACGCCGTCATGGTGGGCTCCCCGCTGGCCCGCGCCACCGACGCCCCGGGCCACGGCTTCCACTGGGGCACCGAGGCCCACCACGACGAGCTGCCCCGCGGCGAGCGGGTGCAGTTCGAGACCGTCGGGACCCTCGAGGAGATCCTCTTCGGCCCGTCCCGCGTGGCCGACGGCACGATGAACCTCGTGGGCGCCCTGCGTCGGGCGATGGCGACGACGGGCTACACCGAGCTCAAGGAGTTCCAGCGCATCGAGGTCGTCGTCTCCTAGTGCACGTCCTCGAGGCCGCCGGGCCGGTGCTGCACGGGTTCTTCGACCGCGACCAGCCGCCTGCCCTGACGGTCGAGCCCGGTGAGTCGGTGCGGGTGCACACCCTCGACTGCTGGTGGTCCTCCGGGGCGTACGCCGGTGGCGCCACCGCCGACCGCGCCCGCGTCGCGGAGCACCGCCCGGGGGTGGGGCACGCGCTGACCGGCCCGATCGCCGTGGCCGGGGCCAGGCCGGGGCAGACCCTCGCCGTGCGCCTGGACTCGATCGTCCCCGGCGCCTACGGCACCACCGTGGCCGGCGGCACGGGCACCGGGTTCGCCGAGCGCTACGGGATCACCGGCGAGCAGGCGGTGCTCGCCTGGGACCTGGCCGACGGGCAGGGCGCCGACCAGCTCGGCCACCGGGTCGACCTGCGGCCCTTCCTCGGCGTCGTCGGGGTGGCCCCGGCCCAGCCGGGCCGGCACTCCACGATCCCGCCGCGCACCACGGGCGGCAACCTGGACTGCCGCGAGCTGGTCGCCGGCAGCACGCTCTACCTGCCCGTCGCGGTCGAGGGTGCCCTGCTCAGCCTGGGCGACGGGCACGCACGCCAGGGTGACGGCGAGATCGGGGGCACCGCGATCGAGTGCCCGATGACGACCGAGATCACCCTCGACCTCGTGGACCCGCCGTGGCTGCCCACGCCCCTGGCCACCCCCGTGGCCGAGACGCCGGCCGGGTGGGTCACCCTCGGCGTGGCCGACACCGTCGACGAGGCCGGGTTCCGCGCCCTCGAGGCGATGCTCGACCTGCTCCAGGGCCGCTTCGGGCTCCGCCGGGCCGAGGCCGCCGCCCTGGCCAGCGTGGTCGTCGACCTCCGGGTGACCCAGATCGTCAACCGCACGGTGGGGGCGCACGCCGTCCTTCCCCACGAGGCGGTGCGCTGAGCCACGGACCGGGGCACAGTGGACCCATGACGTCGTACATCTCGCACACCAGCATCGACTGCCGCAACGCCTTCGCGCTCTCGCAGTGGTGGAAGGCGGTGCTGGAGTACGTCGACGACCCGGACGACCCCAACGAGGCCGGCCACGACGAGTGCTGGATCCAGCGCCCCGACGGCGGCCACCCGCTGCTGTTCATCGAGGTGCCCGAGGAGAAGACGCTGAAGAACCGGCTGCACCTCGACCTGCGGCCCAACGCCGGCACCCGCGACGCGGAGGTCGACCGGCTCACCGGGCTGGGCGCGACGGTGGTCGCCGACCGGCGTACGCCGGAGGGGCGGGGGTGGGTGACCCTCGCGGACCCCGAGGGCAACGAGTTCTGCGTGCTGCGCAGCGACGACGAGGCCGTCGCCACCCAAGCCGGTTGACCAGGCCGGTTGACCAGGCCGGTTGACCAGGTCGGGCGACCCCGGGCCTGTCGGAGGCCGGTCGTAGACTGGAGGCCACCCCCCGTCCTTCCCGACCGGGGGTCCGTGGTGCGTGCACGCACCGGTGGAGGAGATCGTCGTGAGCACCGCCAGCCTGGCCGACCTGGTCCTGCGCAACCCCGCGCTGCAGCAGACGATGGCGCACGCGCGCGCCGGCACCGAGGGGGCGCCGACCCTCGACCTCACCGGTCCCGCGGCGCTGCGGCCCTTCGTCGTCAAGGGCCTCGTCGACGCCGGGCCGCACCGTCCTGGTCGTCGCCGCCACCGTGCGCGAGGCCGAGGACCTCACCGAGGAGCTGCAGGAGGTCGTCGACCCCGACTCGGTCGTCCTCTACCCGGCCTGGGAGACGCTGCCGCACGAGCGGCTCAGCCCCCGCAGCGACACCGTCGGCCGCCGGCTGGCCGTCCTGCGCCGCATCGCCCACCCCGGCACCGACGCCGCCAACGGTCCCGTGCGGGTCGTGGTGGCCCCGGTGCGCTCGGTGCTGCAGCCGCAGGTGAAGGGGCTGGCCGACCTCGCGCCGGTCGAGCTCGCCCCGGGGCAGGAGGTCGAGCTCGACGACGTCGTGCGCCGGCTGGCGGGGGCGGCGTACTCCCGCGTCGACCTGGTCGAGAAGCGCGGTGAGTACGCCGTCCGCGGCGGCATCGTCGACGTCTTCCCGCCCACCGACGAGCACCCGCTGCGGGTGGAGTTCTTCGGCGACGAGATCGACGAGATCCGCACCTTCGCCGTGGCCGACCAGCGCACCCTCGAGCCGGTGCAGCGCCTGTGGGCGCCGCCGTGCCGCGAGCTGCTCCTCACCGACGCCGTGCGCCGTCGCGCCGCCGAGCTGGGCCAGGCCCACCCGCAGCTGCGCGAGATCACCGACAAGCTGGCCGAGGGCATGGCCGTCGAGGGCATGGAGTCCCTCGCGCCGGCGCTGGTCGACGACATGGAGCTGCTCGTCGAGCTGCTGCCGGAGCAGACCCACGTGCTCGTGCTCGACCCCGAGCGCGTCCGCACCCGCGCCCACGACCTCGTGGCCACCAGCGAGGAGTTCCTCGAGGCCAGCTGGGCCGCGGCCGCCTCGGGCGGCCAGGCGCCGATCGACCTCGGGGCCGCCAGCCTCCAGGGCATCGGCGAGGTCCGCTCGCGCGTGCTCTCCCTGGGCCAGGCCTGGTGGGGGATCAGCCCGTTCGGCCTCGACCTGGCCGAGGGCGACGCCACCGTCGAGGTCCCGGCCCAGCCCGCCGAGGCCTACCGCGGCGACGTCGAGCACGCCGTCACCGACGTGAAGGCGGCCCTGGCCGCCGGCCAGCAGGTCGTCACGGTGCACCAGGGCCTCGGCGGCGCCCAGCGGATGGCCGAGGTGCTGGCCGAGCACGACGTGCCGGCCCGCCTGGTCGACCAGGTCGAGGCCTCGGCCGACGGCGTCGTCCAGGTCACCCAGGGCTGCCTGGCCCACGGCCTGAGCCTGACCGACCCGGGCCTGGTCGTGCTCACCGGCGAGGACATCGCGGGCCAGAAGGCCACCACCCGCGACATGCGCAAGATGCCCGTGCGGCGCAAGAAGCAGATCGACCCGCTCGAGCTGAAGGCCGGCGACTTCGTGGTGCACGAGCAGCACGGCGTGGGCCGCTTCGTGGAGATGAAGCAGCGCGAGGTCCACGGCGCCACCCGCGAGTACCTCGTCCTGGAGTACGGCGCCTCCAAGCGCGGCCACCCCGCCGACCGGCTCTACGTGCCCGCCGACGCGCTCGACCAGGTCACCCGCTACGTCGGCGGCGAGTCCCCCAGCCTCGACCGCCTCGGCGGCGCCGACTGGGCCAAGCGCAAGGGCCGGGCCCGCAAGGCGGTGCGCCAGATCGCCGCCGAGCTGATCAAGCTGTACGCCGCCCGGCAGGCCACCCAGGGCCACGCCTTCGGCCCCGACACCCCGTGGCAGACCGAGCTCGAGGACGCCTTCCCCTTCCACGAGACCCCCGACCAGCTGAGCACGGTCGAGGAGGTGAAGGCCGACATGCGCCGCGTCGTGCCGATGGACCGCCTGGTCTGCGGCGACGTGGGCTACGGCAAGACCGAGATCGCCGTCCGCGCCGCGTTCAAGGCCGTCCAGGACGGCAAGCAGGTCGTGGTCCTGGTGCCGACGACGCTGCTGGTGACCCAGCACTTCGCCACCTTCGCCGAGCGGATGAGCTCCTTCCCGGTCACCTTGAAGCCGCTGAGCCGCTTCCAGAGCGACAAGGAGGCCAAGGAGGTGATCGCCGGCCTGGCCGACGGCAGCGTGGACATCGTGATCGGCACCCACCGCCTGCTCAACCCCGACATCCGGGTCAAGGACCTCGGCCTGATCATCGTCGACGAGGAGCAGCGCTTCGGCGTCGAGCACAAGGAGCAGATGAAGCGGCTCCGCACGAGCGTCGACGTGCTCGCGATGTCCGCGACGCCGATCCCGCGCACGCTCGAGATGGCGATCACCGGCATCCGCGAGATGTCGACCATCGCCACCCCGCCGGAGGAGCGGCACCCGGTGCTGACCTACGTCGGGGCCTACGAGGACCGCCAGGTCACCGCCGCCGTACGCCGTGAGCTGCTGCGCGACGGGCAGGTCTTCTTCATCCACAACCGGGTCAACTCGATCGAGAAGGCCGCGGCCAAGATCCAGGAGCTCGTGCCCGAGGCGCGCGTGGCCACCGCCCACGGCCAGATGGGGGAGCACCAGCTCGAGCAGGTGATGCTCGACTTCTGGGAGAAGCGCTTCGACGTGCTGGTCTGCACGACCATCGTCGAGTCGGGCCTCGACGTCTCCAACGCCAACACGATGATCATCGAGCGGGCCGACACCCTCGGCCTGTCCCAGCTGCACCAGCTGCGCGGCCGGGTCGGCCGCTCCCGCGAGCGGGCCTACGCCTACTTCCTCTACCCGCAGGACAAGCCGCTGACCGAGACCGCCCACGAGCGGCTCGCGACGCTGGCCCAGCACTCCGACCTCGGCGGCGGCATGGCCATCGCGATGAAGGACCTCGAGATCCGCGGCGCGGGCAACCTGCTCGGTGGCGAGCAGTCGGGCCACATCGCCGACGTCGGCTTCGACCTCTACGTCCGCCTGGTGGGGGAGGCCGTCTCGGAGTTCCGCCAGGACGGCGGCGGCGACGTCGAGCAGCCGATCGAGGTCAAGATCGAGCTGCCGATCGACGCCCACCTGCCGCACGACTACGTGCCCAGCGAGCGGCTGCGGCTGGAGATGTACAAGCGGATGGCCGAGGTGCGCTCCGACGAGGACGTCGCCAGGCTCACCGAGGAGCTGGTCGACCGCTACGGCACCCCGCCCGACCCGGTCGCCCGCCTGCTCGCGGTCGCCAGCTTCCGCACGCGCTGCCGCGACGCGGGGCTCTCCGAGGTCACCGTGCAGGGCAAGTACGTCCGGTTCCACCCGGTCGACCTGCCCGACTCCCGCGTCGTGCGTCTCAACCGGCTCCACCCCAAGAGCCTCTACAAGGCCCCCGTGCGTACGATGCTGGTGCCGCGGCCCCTGCCGACCGGCTTCGGCGTGGCAGCGCCGCGTGACGAGGAGCTGCTGGGCTGGGCGCGGCAGGTGATCGACGGCGTGCTCGCCCCAGCTGAGGTGGCCGCCAAGCGCGGCAGTGAGGAGACCGGATCGTGAAGCTACGACGTGGGGTGCGTCCCGCTCTGGCCGTGGTCGTGAGCGGCCTGCTGCTCACCGGGTGCGGCCAGCTGACCCCCGGCACCGCCGCGGTCGTCAACGGCACCCGGATCCCCGACTCCGCCGTCGACGACTTCGTCGAGGCCCAGTGCGTGGTCGCCGACGCCGCGAAGACCTCGGGCCAGGCCCAGCCCGAGTCGCTGGCCCGGCTGCGCACGCAGTCGCTGCGCCTGCTCGTCGACAACCGGTTGAGCCTGCAGTACGCCGCCTCCGAGGGCGTCACCCCCAGCGAGAAGCTGGCCACGGCGTTCTACTCCCAGATCCAGTCGGGCATCGAGTCGCTCCCGGCCTCGGCCAGCGAGCGCCTCAGCGTGGTCGGCAAGGAGCTGTCCGAGGCGCGCGCCGCGCTGGTCGAGGTCGGCGCCAAGACCACCGGTCAGGCGCCCACCGAGAGCAACCTGCAGCAGCTGCTCGCCGCCGGCGCCCAGGGCCAGCAGAAGTGGCAGGAGAAGGCCGAGGTCGACACCGACCCGCGCTACTCCCCGGACTCCTCGGGCCTGCCCAGCATCGGCAGCGGCTCGGTCTCCGAGGCCGGCTCGAGCTTCGCCAGGTCCGCCGCCAAGGAGACCCTGGACCCGTCCTTCGTCAGCGCCCTGCCCGCCGGGCAAAGGTGCGGCTGAGCCGTGTCCGAGGGCGCGTCACCGACGGCCCCCTCCCTGGTCGAGCTCGTCACGATGATGACCCGGCTGCGGGCCGAGTGCGCCTGGAAGGCCGCCCAGACGCACCGCAGCCTGGCCACGCACCTGCTCGAGGAGACCTACGAGACGCTCGAGGCCATCGAGGCGTTGGAGACCGGGGGCGACCCCGACCACCTGCGTGAGGAGCTCGGCGACGTCCTGCTCCAGGTCTACTTCCACGCCGCCGTCGCGGCCGAGGCGGGCTGGTTCGACCTCGAGGACGTCGCCGCAGGCTTGCGCGACAAGCTCCTGCGCCGCAACCCGCACGTCTTCGGCGACGTCCGCGAGACCGACCCGGCCCGGATCAACGAGACCTGGGAGGCCGTCAAGGCCACCGAGAAGCAGCGCACGCACGTGCTCGACGGCGTCCCGCTCGCGCTCCCGGCGCTGACCCGGGCCGCCAAGGTGCTCGACCGGCTGGACCGTGCGGGGGCTGCCCCCGACCTGCCCCTTGCCCCCTCGGACATCGGTGACCGTCTGCTCGGCCTGGTCGCCGAGGCCCGCACGGCCGGCGTCGACCCCGAGCAGGCCCTGCGCGACGCCGTACGCCGGATCAGCGCGTGACGGCTCGCCGGGTCGGCGCCCTGGTGACCGCCGCCGTCGCGGCGCTGGTGGCGACCGGCTGCAGCGTCGGCACCGCAGACGACGAGACCGCGCCCGCGCCCCGGCGCACGGTCGTGGTCACGCCGTCGCAGCAGGCCAGCCCGCAGGCCGCCGTGCCGACGTCGGTGCCGCCCGCGCGCGGAGCCGTCGGACCCGACGACGTCGTGTGGGTGCAGGGGAGCGTGCTGCACGTCGGCGCCGACGCCTGGGACCTCGCCCCCCGCTCGGTCGACTCCTTCGTCGTGGTCCGCGGCGGCGTCTACTTCATCGACGCCGGCGGCCTGTGGTTCACCGACACCGTGACCGTCAAGGACACCGGCGTCGTGGGTGCCACCGGGTTGCGCACCGACGCGGCCGGCACCGGCCTGCTGGTCACGCTCGCAGGGCGCACCCGTGCCTTCGACGTGCGCACCGGCGCCCGGGTCGCACCGCGCACCGTGGAGCCTGCCACCATCGAGCAGCGGCTCGGCACGCCGGTGACCATCCGGCTGCGGCCCGAGCGCAGCGACCTCACCAGCGGCGGACCCGTCACCGCCCGGCTGGGGCCCGGCACCTACGGCGTCGTCGACTCCGAGAGCGAGCCGCCGGGCGCGTTCGTGGCCGCCACCCGCCAGACCGTGCCGCTCCGCGGCGCCTCGGGGTCGGGGTTCGAGCTCGTCCGCTGGACCGGCCCCTCCGCGTTCTACGGCCTGGTCCTGCGCCAGGACCGCCCGTACGCCGTCCTCGGCTGCGACGTCGCGGCCGGCAGCTGCCGCACCTGGGGCCGCGTGGCCGGCGGCGGCTCGCTGCTCTTCGGCTCCGGGAGCTGACCGCTGGTGCGGCGCGGGCACCCGCCATCGCCGATCCCGTGAGGTTAGGGTGGACGGGCCACCGAGCAGCCGCCACCCCCGACGCAGGAGCAATTCCTTGGCCTCCATCGACACCGTCATCGCCCGCGAGATCCTCGACTCCCGCGGCAACCCCACGGTCGAGGTCGAGGTCATCCTCGACGACGACTCCGTCGGCCGCGCCGCGGTCCCCTCGGGTGCCTCCACCGGCGCCTTCGAGGCGGTCGAGCTGCGCGACGGCGGCCAGCGCTACGGCGGCAAGGGCACCGAGAAGGCCGTCGCCGCGGTGCAGGACCAGATCGAGCCCGAGATCATCGGCCTCGACGCCAGCGACCAGCGCCTCGTCGACCAGGCGATGATCGACCTCGACGGCACGCCCAACAAGGCCAACCTCGGCGCCAACGCGATCCTCGGCGTCTCGCTGGCCGTCGCGCGCGCCGCCTCGGTCAGCTCGGGCCTGCCCCTGTTCCGCTACGTCGGCGGCCCCAACGCCCACCTGCTCCCCGTGCCGATGATGAACATCCTCAACGGTGGCGCGCACGCCGACACCAACGTGGACATCCAGGAGTTCATGATCGCCCCGATCGGCGCCGCGTCGTTCCGCGAGGCGCTGCAGCAGGGCGCCGAGGTCTACCACGCACTGAAGTCGGTGCTGAAGAAGAAGGGCCTCGCGACCGGGGTCGGCGACGAGGGCGGCTTCGCCCCCGAGCTGTCCAGCAACCGCGCGGCCCTCGACCTGATCGCCGACGCCGTCAAGAGCGCCGGTTTCACCCTCGGCAAGGACTTCGGCCTGGCCCTCGACGTGGCCGCCTCGGAGTTCTGCGAGAAGGGCAAGTACACCTTCGAGGGCAAGAAGCGCAGCTCGGCCCAGATGACCGACTACTACGCCGACCTCGTCTCCTCCTACCCGATCGTCTCCATCGAGGACCCCCTCGACGAGGACGACTGGGACGGCTGGAAGACCATGACCGACCGGCTCGGCGAGAAGATCCAGATCGTCGGCGACGACCTCTTCGTGACCAACGTGGAGCGTCTCCAGCGCGGCATCGACGGCGGCAACGCCAACTCCCTGCTGGTCAAGGTGAACCAGATCGGCTCCCTGACCGAGACCCTCGACTCCGTCGACCTGGCCCACCGCAACGGCTTCCGCTGCATGATGAGCCACCGCTCGGGCGAGACCGAGGACACCACGATCGCCGACCTCGCGGTCGCCACCAACTGCGGCCAGATCAAGACCGGCGCCCCCGCCCGCTCCGAGCGGGTCGCGAAGTACAACCAGCTCCTGCGCATCGAGGAGGAGCTCGACGACGCCGCTCGCTACGCAGGTCGCGGCGCCTTCCCGCGCTACCAGGGCTGACCGGGCCGACCAGCAGTGGCCACTCGTCGTACGCCGGGCCGGGGACCTCGTCGGGGTTCCCGCCCCGGGTCGACCCCGCGCAACAACCGACCGGGCCGCCGGGGCTCCGACCGGGCCCCCGCGGCGGCACCGGCACGGCGTCCGCGCTTCACCAACCGGATGGCGATCCTGGTCGCGGTGCTCGCGGTGCTCGTCGTCTCCTACGCCTCCTCCATGCGGGCCTACCTCCAGCAGCGCTCGCACATCGCCGACCTGCGGTCCCAGATCGCCACGTCCCAGAAGGACATCACCGCCCTCGAGCGGGAGAAGGGGCGTTGGAAGGACGACGCCTTCATCGAGACCCAGGCGCGTGAGCGCTTCGGCTGGGTGCTCCCCGGCGAGACCAGCTACCAGGTGATCGGCCGCGACGGGAAGCCGCTGCAGCGGGACAGCTCGCTGACCGATCCCGACTCCGTGGCCGACCCGCTGCCCGACGCCTGGTGGAAGAAGGTGCACAGCAGCCTGGAGACCGCCGACCACCCCGAGAAGGTCTCCACGCCGGCGACCAGCATCGCCCCGCCGCCCGCCGCGCCGTCCTCCACCCCGACGCCGGGCCAGTGAGCACCTCGCACGCCGACGGCCCGGACGCCCCGGGGCCGGGCATCGACGCGCGCGACACCGCCGTCGTCGCCGCCCAGCTCGGCCGGCCCCCACGGTCGATCCACGCCGTGGGCCACCGGTGCCCCTGCGGCAACCCCGACGTGGTCGCCACCGAGCCGCGTCTCGACGACGGCACCCCGTTCCCGACCACCTTCTACCTGACCTGCCCGCGGGCCGCCTCGATGATCGGCACCCTCGAGGCGTCGGGGCTGATGCGCGAGATGACCGAGCGGCTCGGTGACGACAAGGAGCTGGCCGCCGCCTACCGCTCGGCCCACGAGTCCTACCTGGCGGCCCGCGCCGGGATCGGCGAGGTCCCCGAGATCGCGGGGGTCTCGGCCGGCGGCATGCCCGAGCGGGTCAAGTGCCTGCACGTGCTGGCGGGCCAGGCGCTGGCCCAGGGCCGCGGGGTGAACCCGCTCGGCGACGAGGTGCTGGACGCCCTCGGCCCGTGGTGGAGCACCGGTCCCTGCGTGGCCGTCGAGCCGGAGCCCTGGTCGTGACCCGGGTCGCCGCCTTCGACTGCGGCACCAACTCGCTGCGCCTCCTGGTCGCCGACATCGACGGCCCGGGCCGCACCAGCACCGAGCTGGTCCGCGAGATGCGCATCGTCCGGCTCGGGCAGGGCGTCGACCGCACAGGGCGCCTCGCCGAGGCGTCGCTGCACCGCGTCTACGCCGCCCTCGACGAGCTGATGGAGGTCGTCCGGGCCCACGACGTCCGCACGATCGGCTTCTGCGCCACCTCGGCGGCCCGTGACGCCGAGAACAGCCAGGAGTTCCTCGACGGGGTCCGCGAGCGGGTCGGCGTGGTCCCGCAGATCCTCGACGGCGACGCCGAGGCCCGGGCCAGCTTCGCCGGCGCCACCCGCACCCTGCCCCCGCTGCCCGAGCCGCTGCTGGTGCTCGACATCGGGGGCGGCTCGACCGAGCTCATCCTCGGCACCGCCGACGGCACCGTCCTGGAGGCCGAGTCGCTCGACATCGGCTCGGTGCGGCTCAACGAGCGTCACCTCGCCGACGACCCGCCGTCGAAGGAGCAGGTGCAGGCGGCCGTCGACGACATCGACGCCGCCCTCGACGCCTGCTCGGTCGACCCGGCGCGCGCCGGAGCGGTGATCGGCGTGGCCGGCACCGTGACCACCCTCGCGGCCGCGGTCCTCGACCTCGGCAGCTACGACCGCGACCTGATCCACCACTGCGTGCTGCGGCCCGACGCGGTGCAGGGCGCGGTCACCCGGATGCTGACGATGATGGTCGAGCAGCGCAAGGCGCTGCCCTACATGCACCCGGGCCGCGCCGACGTCATCGGAGCCGGCGGCCTCATCCTCGACCGCGTCCTGCGCCGCACCACGGTGCGCTCGATGCTGGTCTCCGAGCAGGACATCCTCGACGGCATCGCCTGGTCGCTGGTGCCCACGACGGGTCCCGCCGGCGCGTGAGCCCGCCCGAGCGGCCTCCGGCGCGCGTGCCCCGTCGTACGCCGTGGTTCGTGGCGCGCCGCACCGTGCGTCAGTTCGCCGACGACGACGGCGTCGACGTCGCGGCCGCGCTGACCTTCTGGTCGGTGCTCTCGGTGTTCCCGGCCGTGATCGCGCTGGTCTCGCTGGTCGGGGTGCTCGGCCAGGCCCAGCAGTCGGCCGACGTCATCCTGCGCGTCCTGCGGCCCCTGGTCTCCGCCGACCTGCTGCGGCTGGTGCGCGGCCCCCTGCTGCAGCTGGCCGGGAGCCGGAGCGCCGGCACCGCGCTCGGGCTGGGGCTGGTGGCCGCGATCTGGACGGCCTCGGGGTTCGTCAGCGGCTTCGGCCGGGCGATGAACCGCGTGTACGGCGTGGAGGAGGGTCGGCCCTTCTGGCGGCTGAAGCCGCAGCAGCTGCTCCTCACGGTCGTCCTGGTGGTGCTGTGCGCCGCCTGCCTGGTGATCGTCGTGGTCACCGGGCCGGTGGCCCGGTCGGTGGGTGAGGTGCTCGGGGTCGGCGACGACCTCGTGCTGCTCTGGGGCTACCTGAAGTGGCCGGTACTCGCCCTGGTGGTGATCGTCGTGGTGGCGCTCCTCTACTGGGCCACCCCCAACGTCCGTGACCCCGGCTTCCGGCTGGTCACGGTGGGGGCCCTGGTCGCGATGCTGGTGTGGGCGCTGGCCTCGGTCGGCTTCGCGTTCTACGTCGCGAACTTCTCCGCCTACAACCGCACCTACGGCTCGTTGGCCGGGGTGGTCGTGCTGCTGCTCTGGCTGTTCCTGACCAACGCCGCGCTGGTGCTGGGCGCCGAGCTCGACGCCGAGCTGGAGCGGGGCCGGCAGCTGCGGCGCGGGATCCCGGCCGAGGAGGCGCTCCAGGTGCGCCTGCGCGACGACCGCGAGATCCGCGAGCAGCAGCGCCGGCGGGCGCGCGACCTCGCGGCGCACCGCGAGATCCGGCTGGCCGCATCCACCGACGACCCCGGCGACCCCGGCGACCCTGACCCTTCGGCGGAGGAGGTGCCCGCGTGACGGGGCCGCAGGACGGAGCCGTGTCGCGCGAGCCGGTGCCACCGGGGTCGGGCTGGCCGGGCGACCCGGTCGCTCCCGGCGACCCGCTGCCGCCGGTCGCGCGGTCGGCCGCCGGGGTGGCCCGGCTGGCGGCCCGGGCCGAGCTGCCGGTGCTCGACGCCCGGGTCTCGGTCTGCGCCGCCTGCCCCCGCCTGGTGCGGTGGCGCGAGGACGTCGCGCGCGACAAGCGGGCGGCGTACGCCGAGGAGACCTACTGGGGGCGGCCGATCGCGGGGTGGGGCGACCCCGAGCCCGGTGTGCTGATCGTGGGGCTGGCCCCGGCGGCCCACGGCGCGAACCGCACGGGCCGGGTCTTCACCGGCGACCGCTCCGGCGACTGGCTGTTCGCCTCGCTGCACCGCGTGGGGCTGGCGACCCAGCCGACCTCGGTGCGGGCCGACGACGGTCAGCGGCTGGTCGGGGCGCGCATGGTCGCGGCCGTGCGCTGCGCCCCGCCGCAGAACGAGCCGAGCACCGAGGAGCGCGACACCTGCGCCCCCTGGATCGAGCGCGAGGTGGCGCTGCTCCTGCCGCACGTGCGGGTGGTGGTCTGCCTCGGCGGCTTCGGTTGGGAGGCCGCCCTGCGCGCCCTGGCCGGCGCCGGCGTCGAGGTGCCGCGCCCTCGACCGCGCTTCGGCCACGGCGTCGAGGTCCGGCTGGCCGGGCCGGCGGGGGAGCTGACGGTGCTCGGCTGCTACCACCCCTCTCAGCAGAACACCTTCACCGGTCGGCTGACCGAGCCGATGCTCGACGCAGTGCTGGGACGCGCGGCAGAGCTCGCGAGCCTGGAAGACTGACCGCGTCGGACGGCCCCGGTATCCCAATCGGCAGAGGAAGCGGTCTTAAACACCGCGCAGTGTGGGTTCGAACCCCACCCGGGGCACCATCACGCCGTCGACGTCTCACGTGGAAGGCACACGCTGACCTGCGTTCCCGAGCCGACGGCGGACGCCAGGCGCACGTCGCCACCGTGACGTCGGACGATCGAGCTGACGGCGGCCAGGCCCATGCCGGCCCCTTGGATGGCGCGGTCGTGGGAGAGCGAGGAGCGGAAGAAGCGGGTGAAGGCCTGGTGCTGCTCGTCCACGGGGATACCGATGCCCGTGTCGACGACCTCGATCGTGACCGCGTCCACACCGGGCACGAGGCTGCAGGTGATCCGCCCCCCTGACTCGGTGAACTTCAAGGAGTTGCTGAGCAGGTTGAGCAGGACGCGCTCGATCATGGAGCAGTCCGCCCGGATCACGACCGGCCCCGGAGGGCGTCGGAACTCGACCTCGAGGCCGTGATCCTTCACCAGCGGTCGGACCGCGCGCTCGACTCGCTCCAGGACGGCGGTGAGGTCGACGTCACTCAGCTCCAGGGTGTGGGCATCCGCCTTCAAGCTGGACTGGGTGAGCAGGTCGTCGGCCAGGGTGCGCAACCGCTCGCCGTTGCGCTTGATGGCGAGCAACATCTCAGGGGACTGGGTGCCCCCCGAGCTCTGGGACTGCTCCTGGAGCAGCTCGACGTACCCCAGGATGCTGGTGATCGGTGTCCGCAGCTCGTGGCTGACGGTGGCGACGAAGTCGTCCTTGGCGCGGTCGAGCTGTTCGAGGCGGCGCACGGCCAGGGCTTCCCGCTCCAGCCCCGCGACGAGCAGGTGGCGGCTGCGTCGCTGCTCGGTGACGTCCTCGGCGAACCCGAGGTATCCGACCGTCTGCCCCCGTCCGTCGTCGATGTGGGAGATCAACACCGAGGCGGTGAAGTGCTCGCCGTCGCGACGCACCATGGTCCAGTCGCGAGCCGAGGACCGGGGGGCTCCTCGCTCAGCAGCACCCCGACGGTTCGAACGGGACGCCCGGTCTCCGGGCCCTCCGTCGGTGGGACTTCCGCCCTCTCGGCGCTGGCGTCGGTCGAGGTGCCCGAGGTCGGTCGTGGCCCGTCGCCGGTCCAGCTGGACGAGATCGGCACTGAGCAGGCGCAGGTCGTCAGGGACCCCCAACCGAGAGGCGCGCGCCGCGAACTCGGTGGGGTCGAACAGCTCGAGCGGCAACGGGTGACCGATCAGGCTCGAGGCGTGGTAGCCCAGCAGCTGCTCGGCCGCGGTGTTGCAGAGGGTCACCGTGCCCCGCGCATCGGTTCCGATGACGGCGGGTGACCCAGTCGCGCGGACCAGGTGACTGAGCAGCCCGGAGGCGCTCCTGTCGGGTGTGACGTCGATGCCGCTGAGGACGGCGATGCCGTCCTGGGCGAAGGTGATGGTCCACAGCACCCGACGGGCGACGCCGGTCAGGCAGCGCAAGCGGGTCTCCGCCCCCAACGTGTGCTCGGCCGGTCCCGAGAACGCGAGGCGCAGCGTGGCCATCTCGGAGGGTTCGAACATCGCCACGAGCGGCCGACTCCCGAACGCCGACTTCGGCAGCCCCGTCGCGCTCGCGACCATCGAGTTGACGTGCACGATCGTCTCGGTCGCCACGTCGATGACCACGATGAATGCCGGGATGGCATCGATGAGCTGCGGGGTGCCCAGGATCGTGCGCTCCAGGGGCTCCGGGACTCTCAGGCTGGTCATGCTGTGACTCCGGTTGTCGGTAGGTGTCTCGAGGTGGTGCTGCTCTCGAACGGGTCGGTGGTCGGAACTGGCCGCGCGCGGGCGCGCGATCCCTATCCCGTCGGCTGTCGCTCCGGGGCGAGGACGACCTCGGGCCCGTGCAGCAGCTCGACGACGAGCTCGGCACTCATGGGGGGCGAGAAGTGGAACCCCTGGCCGGTCGTGCACCCCTGGCGCCGCAGCATGAGCATCTCCTGGGGTCGTTCGATGCCCTCGGCCACGGTCTCCAGCTGCAGGCTGTGCCCCAGGCGCAGGATGGTGGTCACGAGTGCGCTGTCCCCGCCGTTGGCCAGGCGTTCGATGAAGCTGCGGTCGATCTTCAGCACGTCGACCGGGAACTGGTGCAGGTAGGACAAGGAGGAGTAGCCCGTGCCGAAGTCGTCGATCGCCACCCGCACCCCCATGTCGTGGACGGCCGTGAGTGCCTGCAACGTCTGCTCGCGGTTGTCGATCAGCACGCTCTCGGTCATCTCGAGGGTCAACAGCCTGGGCTCGAGCCCACAGGAGAGAAGTGTCTCCTGCACGTGGGCGACGAAGTCGTCATCGCGCAGCTGGCGGGGGGACACGTTCACGCTCACCCGCAACGGATCGCCCCCGATGCTGCGGTTCCACTCCACGACCTGGCGGCACGCCGTCTCCAGGACCCAGAGCCCGAGCGGACGGATCAGACCGGTGGCCTCGGCCACGCCGATGAAGTCGTCGGGTCCCACGATGCCTCGTGAGGGGTGGTTCCAGCGCACCAGGGCCTCGACCCCGGTGATGGCCCCGGTGCGCATCGAGATCATCGGCTGGTAGTAGACGACGAACTGCTCGTCTGCGACCGCCTGGCGCAGATCCGTCTCGAGACGCACCCGTTCGACGAGGCCGACGTGCATCTCGGGTTCGAACATCACGTGACCGCCGCCCCCTTCGGCCTTGGCGCGGTACATGGCGAGGTCGGCGTTGCGCAGGATCTGGTCAGCCGTGCCGGCGTGCTCGTCGTGCCGGGCGATCCCGATGCTGGCAGCGACGTGAACTCGTTCGCCCCTGAGGTCGAAGGGCTCGAGCAGGACCGCGCTGATGCGCTCGGCCAGGGCGATGTCGTAGGGGGATCGCGACCGGTCCTCCAGGAGGACGGCGAACTCGTCGCCGCCGAACCGCGCCACCGAGTCACCACCGCGCACGACTGCACGCAGACGCGCCGCGACCTCGACGAGCAGGTCGTCGCCGAAGCCATGACCCAGGGTGTCGTTGACCGACTTGAACCCGTCGAGGTCGAGGAACAGCACGGCGAGCGGTGTCTCGCCGGTGTCGCGCCGGTCCATGGCGTGCTCGAGCCGGTCCTTGAACAGGGCGCGGTTCGGCAACCCGGTGAGCGAGTCGGTGAACGCCATGCCGGTGAGCTGCTCCTCCAGCAGCATCCGGTCCGTGACGTCGCGAGAGTTGAGCACCAGCCCTGCGACGTAGGTGTCGGAGAGCAGGTTGGTGATCGTGATCTCCACCCGGCACTCACGTCCGTCGACGTGGTTCCACGTCGCCGAATGAGTATGCAGACGGTCGGGCTCCGACGCCGCGCGGGCCAGCACCTCACTGAGGAGGTGCGCCTCGTCGGGCTCCATGAGGTCGAAGATCGAGTGGTGCTGGATCACGACCGGTGGGTAGCCGAGGATGCGCTCGATGGACTGGCTCTGGTAGCTGACGACGCCGTCGAGACCCAACACCGTGACCATGTCCGTGCTGTGCTGCACCAGGCCCCGGAACCGCTCCTGGCTGGCCGCGAGCTCGGCCGTCCGGGTTCGCACGCGGTTCTCGAGGTCCCTGGTCAGGGCCTGGTTCTCCATCAGCAACAGGATCTGCCGCCCGACCAGCAGCGCCACGGTGATCGTCCTGAGCCAGAAGACCACCAGGTCGGTGTGGCCCTGACGCAGCATCTCGACCGAGGAGGTGCCCAGTGCGAGGAGCACTGCGGCGTACGGCAGGAGGTTGCCCAGTGGCAGCACCGTCACCTCGGTGGAGGCCTCGTGCTGGTGCCCGCGTGCGCGTGGCTGGACCGCGGCGAGCAGCATCAGCATGAAGCCGAGGAACCACCCCACGTCGAGGAGGCTGCCCGACATGTAGCGACCTGTGGTCGTGAGGTAGACGAAACCAGAGTCGGCCACCGAGAAGGCGAGCAGTCCCGTGCCGACCAGCGGCAGCGAGACGAACATGCGCCGACCGCTCATGTGTCGGGCTCGGAGCCAGGTGTAGGCCACGAGGGTGATGACCACGACGTCGCTGATCGGGTAGGCCAACGAGATGCCCTCGCTGAGCCTGGAGTCGGCGCCGGCCTGGAAGACCGGGTGCAGCACGACCGTCCAGCTGATCAGCAAGAGCGACCCGGCCACCATCAGGCCGTCCAGCACGGTGCGCAACCGACCGGCGAGCGTGGGGGCCGAGACGGGGAGGCTGAGCATGGCCGCGGCGGCCAGCGGAGGGAGTCCGAGGTAGCCCAGGTCGGCCAGCGACGGGAAGGGTGCCTCCTGCCCGAGCACGGATTCGATCCACGTCCACGTGGCCTGTCCCAGTGACCAGGCGAGGAGGCCTGCGCCCAGGAGCCGCCAGAACCTGCGTTCCCGGCCGAAGCCACGCTGCGCGCGGACGACGGCGGCACCGCCGGCGCTCATGGCTGCCAGCGTCAGCCCCAGGTTCGACACGAGCTGGCCACCTCTGGTGCCGTCGTAGCCCACGAGAGCCGCCGTCCATGCCGCGGTGAGCAGCAGGATCAGGAGCATCGATGTCCGCGGGGTGCGTAGCCGCACGAGTGCTGCCGACAGGTTCATGGGCTGATTATGTTGGCAAAAGGAACAAGGCGAGCATTTTTGCATAAACACCTCAAAAGACGTGTCCACCCCTCACCATGGGTCCGGGACGTGCCCGGCAGGTCATGCCCGAGGCCCCATCGTTCGCGGCGAGAGAGATCACATGACCATCACCACCCCGAGCAGTGTGCTCGAAGTTCCTGCCTACTGGCCCGAGAGCCTGCACCCGCGGCGGCTCGCGAGCCTGGAGCTCCCCACCCCCGTCCTGGTCGGCGACCTCGACCTGGTGGCGGACAACTTCGCCCAGTTCCGCCGGGCGATGCCGGGGGTCCGTCCCTACTACGCCGTCAAGTGCAACTCCACAGCGGAGATCCTGCGGACGGCCCGGGCTCAGGGTGCGGGCTTCGAGATCGCGTCGCTGGGTGAGCTGCGGATGCTCCAGGAGGCCGGGGTCGACCCTGCTGACGTCCTCTACAGCAACACGGTCAAACCGGTGTCTCACGTGGCAGGTGCCGCCGCCGCCGGCGTGTGGCGCTTCGCCGCCGACTCCGAGGGCGAGCTCGACAAGATCGCTCGGGTGGCACCGGGGGCCGCGGTGTACATCCGTGTGCGCGTGGACGACAGCGGAAGTGTCTTCCCCCTCTCGCGCAAGTTCGGTGCGGAGGCGCACCATGCACGGGCCCTCCTCCACCAGGCCGCACGGTTGGGGCTGCAGCCCTACGGGCTCACCTTCCACGTCGGCTCGCAGTGTCTCGCGACGTCGGCCTGGGTGCAGGCCGTGGCCTGCATGGGACGTCTGATGCGTCAGCTGGACGCCGACGGGATCAGGGTGTCGATGCTCGACCTCGGAGGCGGCTTCCCGGCCCGCTACGAGGAGTCCGTGCCGTCCATCGACCAGGTGGGCCGCGTGGTGAACCGCTCGTTGGAGGAGCTGCTTCCCTACCGCCCCGAGCTGGTCTGCGCCGAGCCGGGCCGGCACCTGGTCGCGGAGACCGCTGTCCTGGTCAGCACGGTGCTGGGTCGGGAGGAGCGCGCCGGGGAGGAGTGGCTCTACCTGGACGTCGGCGCCTACAACGGGCTGATGGAGACGCAGCAGGCGGTCGGGCAATGGCGCTTCCCGCTCTGGAGCTCGCGCCTGGACCACGGAGCGGTCGAGAACGTGCCGTTCACGGTGACTGGGCCGAGCTGCGACAGCGCGGACACCATGTTCTTCGGCGCGATGCTGCCGGTGACGATGGCCGAGGGTGACCGGGTCTACATCGGCTCCGCTGGTGCCTACACGCTCAGCTACGCCTCGCACTTCAACGGCTTCGCACCTCCGACCACCCACTTCCTGCACTGAGACCGTGACGCCGCACCGAGGGTGGGCACCCCACGCGTGGCGGGCCCGGTCACGAGGCCGTCTGTGGTGGCTCATGGTGGCGGGCCTGATCGACTCCTTCTTCCTCTCGATGGCCTGGACGGTCGTCGTGCTGCGGGTGTCAGCGACCGAAGGCCTCGGTGCCGCGAGCCTGCTGAGCACAGCCATGCTCGTGGGCGTGGCGCTGTCCGCCCCCGTCGCGGGTGCGCTGGCACGTGCCCTGAGCGGTCGCGCACTCCTGCGCACCGCCGGCGGGGTGGAGGCCGTGCTGCGCCTGACCGTCTTCGGCCTCGTGGTCGGCCACGGGCCGCTGTGGGTGCTCGCGGTCGGCGTGACCGCCATGAACATCGTTGCCTGGACCGGTTACGCGGGCATGCGTGCCGAGGTCAGCGCCGAGAACGCTGGGGCTGCAGGTCTGGCGCGCTACGGCTCGTTGGTGGCCGGCACGGAAGCTGCCGGCATCGCGGCTGCGTCGTTGCTGCCGATCGGTCACCAGAGGCTCCTGCTGCCCTTGCTCGTGGGTGTCGCCGCCTGCTACGCCCTGGCTCTGCTCCCGACCGTCTGGATCGCTCGCGGCTCCGCGGTGCCTCGAGCGCCCGCCCGGGCGGCGGCCGGCGCCTGGACCCGTCCAGGTCGCGTCACGCAGGTCTCGTGGTACGGCGCGCTGCTGATGCTGCTCTCGGCCGGCCCCACGCTGCTCGTGGTTCCCCTCGCCGCCCACCTGCACGGACCTGCCTCCGTGGGACCTGCCGCGGTGGCGTTCACCATCGGCTCGCTGGTCTCGCCGAGACTGGCAGCACGTGTCCAGGGGCGCGGCGAGAACCGTCCGTTCGCGTGGGTCCTGTGTGCCGTCGGGATGGTGGTGGGGTGGGCGCTCGCGCCGGTCGGGGTGGGATGGTTGCTGGTCGCGCAGCTGATGTCGGGATTGTGCATGACCACGCTCGAGGGACTCCTCGATGCGAGCACCTCCGAGCACAGCCCGGAGCGCGTGACCGAGATGTTGGCCCGCGCCACGGCCTCCCGGGCACTGGGGGCGGCTGCCGGAACAGCCCTGCTGCCGGTGGTGATCGCCGCGGCCGGCCTGTGCACGGCGGTCCTCGCGGTGTGTGGTCTGCTCGTGGTGGGCGCCCTGCTCACGCGTCGGCGGTCGACCCCGTCGGAGCGCACCCTCCGACCGTCGCAGGGCACACCGGCCGCCTCCCGGCAGGACCTCGCTCCCTCAGTCGCCGCACCGGCTCGGGTCGCCCCGTAGCGCCACGCGGCGGACGAGTCACACCGGCACCGGCACACGCCCCGGCGCTTCGGCCCCGGAGGGGGCATGACCGTCGGGAACACGGCGCCGGTCCGGACCGTTGAGACCACTGACGGACCGGTATGATCCGCTTCGCCCCCGCGGGTGCCAGACGGGCATCCCGCCGGCATCCAAGGGAGGACGCCATGCAGAGCAGGAACCCGATCTTCTCGCGGTCCGAGGGCTTCAACGGACGCGGCAGCAGCAACGGCAGCACGACCTACCCCGGCAGCGGTCAGGGCTACCCCGGCCAGCAGGCCGGCGGCTACACCGACCCGTCGCAGTGGGGCACCGGCGCACCCGGCGGCACCATGCAGGTCGACCAGGGTCGGATGAGCATCGACTCCGTCGTGCAGAAGACCGGCCTCACGCTCGGGGTCGTGATCCTGGTGGCGGCCGCCACCTGGTTCCTCACCGGTGACGTGAACGCCTACACCGACCCGTCGGTGCTGCAGACCCTCTACGGCCTGTCGATGCTCGGTGCCCTCGGCGGCTTCGCGCTCGCCATGGTCAACTCGTTCAAGAAGGTGATCAGCCCGGCCCTGGTGATCGCCTACGCCGCGCTCGAGGGCATCTTCATCGGCGCCTTCAGCAAGGTGCTCGAGGCGCAGTTCGGCGGCGGCCTGGTCATCGGTGCGGTCATCGGCACGATGGCCGCGGTCGGCGGCACGCTGGCGGCGTACAAGTTCTTCAACATCCAGGTGGGCCAGAAGTTCCGCACCTGGGTGGTCGCCGCGATGTTCGGCTTCGTGGCGGTCAGCCTGCTGAACATGGTGCTGGGCTTCTTCGGCGCCGACTTCGGCTTCAACGGCTACGGCCCGATGGGCTTCGTCTCCAGCCTGATCGGCCTGGGGCTGGGTGTCTTGATGCTGATCCTCGACTTCGACTTCGTCGAGCGCGGCATCGCGGCGGGCCTGCCCGACCGTGAGTCGTGGCGCGCGGCCTTCGGGCTCACCGTCACCATCGTCTGGATCTACATCGAGATCCTGCGCCTGCTCGCGATCCTGCGCGGCAACGACTGACCGCGCCGCCCGGCGGGCGACCGCCGGGTGGTGCGACCTACGAGGGCGTCTCGGCCGGACCGGCCGAGGCGCCCTCGTGCGTGTCGTGGGGGACCTCGGCGACGCCCGTCGGCAGCAGCCTCCGGCGCATGAGCACGACCCATCGGCCCCCGACGCCGCGCTTGGCCCCGCCCACCTCGGTGCCGTCGATCTCGGTGCCGGCGTTGTGGCTGGCCTTGGCCGCCGCGTAGCCGATCGGCAGCACGGCCTCGCCGCGGCCCACCCGCGGCGCCTGCTCGCTCTCCTCCTCGAACCCGAGCGCGGCGAGCACCGAGGGCGTCAGCAGCCGGGCGAGGGCCTCGTAGCCGGCCGCGGAGGGGTGGAACTGGTCGGGCCCGAACAGCAGGGCCGGAGCTGCGGCGAACTCGGGCCCGAGGATGGTGGCCAGCGAGACCGTGCGGCCGCCGGCCTCGACGACCGCGATGGTCTGGGCGGCGGCGAGACGCCGCGACCACACCCGCGCCACCTGGCGCAGGGGCGGCTGGATCGGCTGGATGGTGCCGAGGTCGGGACAGGTGCCGACGACGACCTGCACGTCGGCCTCGCGCAGCCGGCGCACGGCCGCGGAGAGGTGTCGCACGGAGGCCGCGGGCAGGACCGAGTGGGTGACGTCGTTGGCGCCGATCAGGATGACGGCGACGTCGGGACCGCCGGGCAGGGCAGCCTCGACCTGGCGCAGCAGGTCGCTGGACTGGGCCCCCACCACGGCGAACTCGCGCAGGTGGACCCGGCGGTCGGCCCGCTCGGCCACGCCGGACCCCAGCCAGGCGCCCGGGGTCTGCTCGACGCTGCGGACGCCGTAGCCCGCGGCGCTCGAGTCACCCAGGAGGGCGACCCGGATCGCGGGCGCCGGACGCCCGCGGCCGTACCACCCGGTCGCGTCGGGGACGCGTCCGTCGGTGCTGCCGATGGCCTTGCGGGCCATCGAGGCCTCCGTGCGGAGGACTCCGTAGATCGAGGCGCCGACGAGGGAGAGACCCCCGCCGGCGTAGGCAGCAGCGGCCGCCAGTCTGCGTGCTCTCGCTGCTGTCCCCACGCCTCGATCCTACGAAGTCGTCCGGGTCAGTCCTGCAGGTGTGCCGTGGTCTGGACGACCGGGTGGTCGCTGATCCGCTTGGTCTGCGTCGCGGTGTCCCTCAGGAACGAGGAGAAGCGGGTCTGGCCGGCGGCGAAGATCCAGTCGATCGAGCTCTGCGCCGGGTAGGCGCAGGTCATGCTCGGGATGCTGTTGGGGGAGATCATCAGCTTGCCGGCGGTCAGCGGGCAGAAGGCGTTCTGGCGGTCGTTGAAGTCGCCGGTGATGAAGACCGGACGGCCCGAGGCACGCAGCTCGATGATCTTGGCGCGCTCGATGGCGATCGCCCGGGCGCGGTAACGGGCGGCGGGCCCGCGCACGTCGGCCGGGTTGTGCACGTTGAGGAAGTACGCCGTGCGGCCGGTGGCCTTCTGCCGGAGCAGCACCGCGGGCACGTTGCGGATGTTCCCGTTGAAGTAGGGGATCTGGTAGGTCGAGGCGGAGACGAACTCCATCGTGGCGGTGTTCCAGATGACCGCGTTCTCGCTGTCCTCGCGCTTGGGGCCCACGAAGTTGTAGATGCCGTACGCCGAGCCGGCCAGACGCTGGAAGTAGGCCTTCTGCACGTTCTGGAACTCCTGGGCGCCGAGCACGTCGTAGCGACGCGACTTGATCATCGCCACCGCGCTCCGCATCCGGGAGGGGTACGTCGCGTAGCGGCCGCCGCCGGCGGTGTGGCTCGCGCCGAGGAAGTTGAAGGACGCCAGGTTGATGCCGGGGCCGCCGAAGAGCCGGGGGACCGGGGGCGTGCTGCCGACGTGGATGCGCAGCCACAGCGTGGGGTTGAGCACCGCGTCGTTCTGGCGGACGGTGTAGTAGAGGCGGCACTGGTTGGTGCTGGGGTGCGGCGCGACGGTCCCGATGGCCTGGCCCGACTGGATGATCTGGCCGTTCTCGACCAGGGCCCGGCCGAGGTAGGCGTAGCCGGTGACCAGGCCGCTGGTGTTGCTGACCACCCGGACGACGTAGCGGCCCTTCCAGGCGGTGCTCGTCTGCACGATCGCGGTGCCCGGGTTGCTGGCCCGCACCGTGGTGCCGCAGGGCGCCTGCAGGTCGGTGCCGCGGTGCCGCGTGGAGAAGGTCGCGAGGTCCTTGATCGACCGGGAGGCCCCGGTCGGGTAGAACACGTTGGGCGCGGTCTGCTTGCGGTACATCGGGTCCGAGCTCGCGGCGGAGCCGGGGCCGGCCACGAGCGCGGGGGTGAGCATGACGCCGAGCGTCAGCAGCCCGACCACCGCACGGGCGGCGGTCCTGGGGCGGAAAGCGGGGATCATCTCGGCGTGTCTCCCTCGAGGATGTCACTGGGGGGTGTAGGAATCTTGGGAAGTATGCACCAATTTTTGGGGTCGATGGGGCCGATGTGAAAAATGGTGCGGCACCACCGCGTGTCGGTGCTTGCCACGGCGTGTCCGGGATGTCCACTTACGTGCTCGGCGCACCGCCGGTGCCGCGGCCGGTAGGTTTGGGCCCATGAAGTACGCCAACTCCCTCCTCGAGCTGATCGGCAACACCCCGCTGGTCAAGCTCGGTCGCACGACCGGCACCACCTCGTCGCTCGTGCTCGCCAAGGTCGAGTACCTCAACCCAGGCGGCTCGGTGAAGGACCGCATCGCGGTGCGGATGATCGACGCGGCCGAGGCCAGCGGCGAGCTGCAGCCCGGCGGCACGATCGTGGAGCCCACGTCGGGCAACACCGGTGTCGGGCTGGCCCTGGTGGCCCAGCAACGCGGCTACAGCTGCATCTTCGTGTGCCCCGACAAGGTCAGCGAGGACAAGCGCAACGTCCTGCGTGCCTACGGCGCCGAGGTCGTCGTGTGCCCCACCGCGGTCGCCCCGGACCACCCGGACAGCTACTACAGCACCTCCGACCGCCTGATGCGCGAGACGCCGGGGGCCTGGAAGCCGAACCAGTACGCCAACCCGAACAACCCGCTGTCGCACTACGAGACGACCGGCCCCGAGATCTGGGACCAGACCGACGGGCGGATCACCCACTTCGTCACCGGGATGGGCACCGGCGGCACGATCAGCGGCGTGGGGCGCTTCCTCAAGGAGCGCTCCGCCGAACGAGGTGGGCCGGCCGTGCAGGTGGTGGGCGCCGACCCGGCCGGCTCGGTCTACTCCGGCGGCAGCGGCCGGCCCTACCTCGTCGAGGGCGTGGGTGAGGACTTCTGGCCCGACACCTACGACCGCACGGTCGCCGACCGGGTGATCGAGGTCTCCGACGCCGACTCCTTCGAGTTCACCCGCCGGCTGGCCCGCGAGGAGGGCCTCCTGGTGGGCGGCTCGGCCGGCATGGCCGCCTTCGCCGCCGTGCAGCTGGCCCAGGAGCTCGAGGACGACCCCACCTGGACCGACGAGGCGGTGATCGTGGTGCTGCTGCCCGACAGCGGCCGCGGCTACCTGACCAAGGTCTTCAACGACGAGTGGCTGGCCCGCTACGGGTTCCTGTCGAACCCGGGCAGCGGCCTGTCCATCGGCGAGGTGCTGACGGCCAAGCGGGGCCGGATGCCCGACCTGGTGCACACCCACCCGCACGAGACGATCGCCGAGGCCGTCGCGATCCTGCAGGAGTACGGCGTCTCGCAGATGCCCGTCGTCCTGGCCGAGCCGCCGATCATGGCCGCGGAGGTGGCCGGCTCGGTCTCCGAGCGCCGCCTGCTCGACGCGTTGTACGCCGGTGAGGCCCGGCTGGTCGACCAGGTCGAGGACCACATGGACGCACCCCTGCCCACGGTCGGCGCCGGTGCCGGCGTACCCGAGGCGGTGGCGGCCCTGCGTGACGCCGACGCCCTCCTGGTGCAGGAGGACGGTCGGCCCGTCGGCGTGCTGACCCGGCAGGACCTGCTCGGCTTCGTCGCCCAGGACTAGGCCGCCCCACCAGGGCGAGCAGGACTAGTCGGGCCTCGCGCTCCGGCGCTCGGCTACCTAGGGTGGGACGGCGTCCTCGGGACGGAACTCCCGGCAACGGGTCCCTCCACGGCCGTCAACGACGGACGTCGAGTGGTGGGGTGGCACTCCCAAGGCCGCCCCACCACTCCGCCCGGCGCTCGGGTGGGTCCAGCAGGCCGGCCAGCGCCTCGACGCCGTCGACCAGCCGAGGACCGGGGCGGGCGAACGAGCCGTCGGCGTCGACCGCCCACACCGGCAGGTGCGCGGGCAGCACGCCGGAGGCGACCAGGTCGCGGGCCAGGGCGGCCGAGCCCTCGAGGTCGAAGCCGCACGGGGCGCAGACCACCACGTCGGGGTCACCGGCGAGGGCGGCCTCCCAGGTGACGCGCTCGGACTTCTCCCCGGCGCGGCCCACGGTGGCGACGCCCCCGGCGGCCGCGACCATCTCCGGGACCCAGTGACCGGGGGCGAAGGGCGGGTCGGTCCACTCCAGCAGCAGCACCCGGGGCGCGGGCCCCGGCCGGGTCGCCACGTGCTGCTCGACCGCGGCGAGCCGTCGCCGCAGCGAGGCCACCAGCTCGTCGGCGGCCGCGCGGTGGCCGGTCGCGTCGCCCAGCACCAGGATCGAGTCCAGCACCTCCTCGACCGTGTGCGGGTCGAGGGTGAGCACCTGCGCCGTGCAGCCGAGGTGGGCCAGCGCGTCGTCGACCAGCGAGACGTCGATCGCGCACACCGCGCAGAGGTCCTGGGTGACCACCAGGTCGGCGTCGAGGTCGGCGAGGGCGCCCGCGTCGAGGTGGTAGAGGTCGTCCCCGGCCTGCACCGCCCGCGACACGAACGCGTCGATCTCCGCCGACGAGAGGCCCTCGGGCAGGGCGCTGGTCGACACGATCCGCCGCTGCCGGGCCTCGGCCGGGACGTCGCACTCGAAGGTCACCCCGACGACGTCGTCCCCGGCCCCGATCGCGAACAGGATCTCGGTGACCGAGGGCAGCAGGGAGACGATGCGCATGCCCCCAGGGTGCCAGCAGCTCCGGCGAGCGGCCCCGCTCCCGTGCCCGCGACGGTAGTTTGCTCCCGTGCCCGTCTCGTCGTACCTCACCGTGGCACGGGACGGCTCCGTGGAGACCGAGGTCAAGAGGTCGCGGTTCCTGTGCACGGTGGCCCGGGTGACCGACGAGACCGGTGCCCGGGGCGTCGTCGACCAGCAGCGCCAGCTGCACTGGAACGCCCGGCACCACGTCTCGGCGTTCGTGCTCGGGCCCGAGCGGATGGCTGAGCAGGCCAGCGACGACGGCGAGCCGCCCGGCACGGGCGGTCCGCCCGTCCTCGAGGTGGTGCGCGGCCGCGCCCTGAGCGACGTGGTGGTCGTGGTCTCCCGCGTCTTCGGCGGAGTGCTGCTGGGCACGGGCGGGCTGTCCCGGGCCTACGCCGACGCGGCCCGCACCGTCCTCGACGAGGTCGGCACCGTCGAACGCGTCCTGCAGGACCTGTGCGAGGTCTCCGTCGACATCGCGGCCGTCGGCCGCCTCGAGCACGACCTGCGCTCCCGCGGGGCGCGGGTGCTGGGGGTGGAGTACACCGGCGAGGCCTCGCTGCGGTTCGCGATCCCACCCGTCGCCCGCCCGGTGGCCGAGGAGATCGTGGCCGAGCTGACCTCGGGCGTGGCCGAGCTGCGGGTGATCGGCGAGGAGTGGGTCGACAGCGGGGCCTGACGCCGCTGACGATCCGGAGGCCGGTCAGTCCCCGGTCATCGCAGCGCGCAGCCGCGCGGTGACCCGGCGTACGACGTCGGCGTCGAGCTTGAGCACCTCGCGGTCCCAGGTGACCAGGCCGTTCAGCTCGTCCTCGACGTCGCTGAGCTGGGTGTAGACGGTCGCGGCCAGGCCATGGTGGGCCTGGTCGACCAGCGGCTCGTGCAGCTCGGTGAAGGACCGGTCGAAGGCGCGGGAGTCCTCGAGGTGGCGGTAGCCGAACTCCCGGGTGCCCCAGTCGTGGCCCTCGACCCGCAGGCTCATCCCGCCGTACTCGCTGAGCGCGACGACCCGGGGGGCTCCGCGGCGGCGCCGGTGCTCGCGGGCGGGCAGCCGGAAGGGCTGGAGGTAGGCGTGGAAGCTGCGCACGTCGCCGCCGCCCTGGTCGACCCAGCCACTGACGTGGTTGACCTGGCGGGTGGGGTCCAGGCGGGCGACCTCGCGGGCGACCGCGTTGGCGGCGAACTGCCCCCAGCCCTCGTTGAAGGGGGTCCAGACGGCCAGCGAGACCACGTTGCCGAGCAGCTCGACGGTGGCGCGCACCTCGGCGCGGAACTCCCGGCGGCCGGCGCGGTCGCTGCGGCCGTAGAGCGGGTGCAGCACGTCGGGGACCCAGGTGTCGTGCCGGGCGGGACGGGTGGTGGTGAGCGCGCGGTAGCGGCCGCCGCCGTTGACGACGTCCTGCCACACGATCATGCCGAGCCGGTCGCAGTGGGCGTACCACCGCAGCGGCTCGACCTTGGCGTGCTTGCGCAGCACGGTGAAGCCGAGGTCCTTCATGGTCGCGATGTCGTGCACCATCGCCGCGTCGCTGGGCGGGGTGAGCAGGCCGTCGGGCCAGTAGCCCTGGTCGAGCACCCCCACGTGGGCCTGCGGCTCGCCGTTGAGCAGCAGCCGGGGGTGGCCCTGGGCGTCGCGGCCGACGCCGAAGGAGCGCATCCCGGCGTACGACGTGACCCGGTCGGCCCGGTCGTCCCCGTCTGTGGGGCCCAGGCTGACCTCCACGGCGTACAGGTGGGGGTCCTGCGGCGTCCACGGGTGCACCTCGGCCAGTCGCACCCGCGCGGGCACGCCCACCGGGACGTCGACCTCGACCGGCGCCGCCCGCTCCGACCCCACGCGCACCCGCGCCACGGCGGGGACGCCGGTCCCGGCGGCGTGGACGGTGACCTCGAGCTCGCCGCTCGCGAGGTGGGGCACGAGCACCAGCCGGTCGACGTACGCCGCGGGGACGGGCTCGAGCCAGACGCTCTGCCAGATGCCCGACTGGGCGGTGTACCAGATCGTGCCGCGGTCCAGGCGCTGCTTGCCGCGGGCGTGCGGCGCGGTCTCGGACCGGTCCTGCACGCGCACCTCGAGGTCGTGCGCGGCCCGCCCTGGCCCGAGGGCGTCGGTGACGTCGAGGGTGAAGGGCAGGTAGCCGCCGGTGTGCCCGCCGACCTCGACCCCGTCGACGAGGACCGTGCAGGTCTGGTCGACCGCGCCGAGGTGCAGCAGCAGGCGGCCGCCGGGTGGGACGCCGGGGGCGACGAAGGTGCGGTGGTACCACAGCCACTCGTCCGGGCGGAGCTGGCGCTCGACGCCGGAGAGCACGGTCTCGGGGGAGAACGGCACCACGATCGGGCCGTCCCACCGCTCCGGCCGGGCCGGGGTGCCGGTGAAGGCGTGGTCCCAGGTGCCGTTCAGGCTCACCCAGCCGGGGCGGACCAGCTGGGGGCGGGGGTGCTCGGGGTGGGGTCGCTCCGGGTCGACCGAACGACCCCACCGCGTGAGCACGGGTGTGCTGTGCCTGGTCCGGCCTGGTCTGGGGAAGTGCTACTCGGTGGTCTCGATGTCGGAGCGCATGGAGACCAGGATCTTCGACAGGGCCTTGGAGTCGTAGCCGGGGACGGTCGGCACGAGCTCGCCCATCGAGTCGTTGGTCGCCCAGGCGCAGATCGCGACCTTCTGGCCGGCGGACTGCTCGGCGCAGACAGCCTTGCCGCCACCGTCACCGGCCGAGATCTTGGAGATCTTGAAGCCGTTGGTGCCGGCCTGCTTGCTGAAGGCGCTGACGAAGGCGGTGGGGTTCTGGGTCTTGCTCAGCTTCGCGCCGAGGAAGACCAGCGAGCCGACCGGGCCGCGCGAGGTCTTGTCCTGCTGGTAGACGCCCGACTTCACGTAGGTGACGTTCTTGGCCTGAGCCTTGAAGGTCTGCTCGGCCGCGTCGAGCTGCGACTTCAGCTCCTTCTCCTTGGCCGTGTCGCGCTTCAGCGAGCCGGCGGTGGCCGGGATCGCGATCGCGTGCTTGTCGGGACCACGGGTGACCACGAAGACGACCAGGACGGCGGCGATCAGGCCGAGCACGACGAGGCCGGCGACCAGGCCGATCAGCAGGCCCTTCTTGGACTTCTTCGGCGGCGGGGGCGGGGGGTAGGCACCGCCCTGCTCGGCGCCCGGCGGGGGCGGCGGCGGGGCCGCGGCACCACCCTCGTGGGGGCCCACCGGGCCCGGTCCGGCGCCCTCGGCCGAGGCGGGGTGCGGAGGCGGGGTGGGCTGGCCGGGAGGCGGGGTCTGCTCACTCATGCGATCCAGTGTGCCTCACGGCCGGGCGGGGGGACGAAACGGACCGTCCACCCGCCGGGCACGTGCGGCGCTGCGGGACCCGGGTCAGCGGGGGACCGGCACGCCCGTCTTGGCGTGGCAGCGGTAGCCGAACGGGTTCTTCAGGAGGTACTGCTGGTGGTGGTCCTCGGCGTAGTAGTACGGCGTCTCGGACGCCGGCCGGACCTCGGTGGTGATCGCGTCGAAGCCGCGCCTGGTGAGCTCGGCCTGGTAGCGCTCGGTCACCTCGCGGGCGACCTCCTCCTGCTCCGGGCTCTCGACGTAGATCGCCGAGCGGTACTGCGTGCCGGTGTCGTTGCCCTGGCGCATGCCCTGGGTCGGGTCGTGCACCTCGTAGAAGGTGGCGACCAGCTCGGCGTAGGACACCTGGGTCGGGTCGAAGACCACGCGGACGGCCTCGGTGTGGCCGGTGCGGCCGCTGCAGACCTCCTCGTACGACGGGTTCGGCGTCACGCCGCCGGCGTACCCGACGGAGGTGGACCAGACGCCCGGGACCTGCCAGAAGATCTCCTCGGCGCCCCAGAAGCAGCCGAGCCCGAACAGGGCGACCTGGTAGCCCTCGGGGACCTCGTCGGTCACCAGCGGGGCGTCGAGCGCCTTGTGCTGCTCCGAGAGGGGGAACCACCGCTCCTCGCGGCCCTTGAGGGCCTCCTCGGCGGTGGGGAGGGTGGACTTGCTGCGCGTGAAGAACATGGATCACCAATCTCTAGGGTGCACTCCGTGCAACACCGGACGTGTCCGAGGTCTTCCCTAGTGTGGCTCCATGCACACGACCTGCACGTTCGTCCCGGCCGACTTCGCCCCCCTCGACTGGGCGCCCGACGTCACGACCGCGCTGCCCACCGGGCACGCGCGGATGACCAAGACCTTCGCCGGCGGGCTCGTGGGCCGGGCGGTCACCCAGTTCACCTCGGCCTTCGACCTGTCGTCGGGCATCGGCACCTACGTGGCCCTGGAGTCGGTCGAGGGCACCCTCGACGGCCGCGCCGGGTCCTTCAACCTGGTGCACTCCGCCACGACCGACGGCGTCAGCCCCGAGCGGCTGCACCCCTTCATGCTGATCGTGCCCGGCAGCGGCACCGGCGAGCTCACCGGCCTCACCGGCACGGGCACGATGCGGGTCGACGACGACGGCACCCACCACCTCGACCTCGACTACGAGCTCGGCGAGTAGCCTCGTCCGGTGACCCAGGAACATCGCTCCAAGGCGGGCTTCGAGACCCGTGCCATCCACGCCGGCTACGAGCCCGACGAGGCCACCGGCTCGGTGATCCCGCCCATCTACGCCACCTCGACCTACAAGCAGGACGGCGTCGGCGGGATGCGCGGCGGCTATGAGTACAGCCGCTCGGGCAACCCCACCCGCACCGCCCTCGAGGGCAACCTCGCGGCGCTGGAGGAGGGGGAGCGGGCCTTCGCCTTCGCCTCCGGCCTGGCCGCCGAGGACACCCTGCTGCGCAGCGTGTGCGGTCCCGGTGACCACGTGGTCATCCCTGACGACGCCTACGGCGGCACCTACCGCCTGTTCGAGAAGGTCGCCCGGCGCTGGGGCCTGGACCACAGCCCCGCGGCCGTCAGCGACGTCGACGCGGTGCGCGCCGCGATCGTGCCCGGCCGCACCCGCCTGGTCTGGGTCGAGACGCCGACCAACCCGCTGCTCAACATCGGCGACATCGAGGCGCTGGCCGAGGTGGCCCACACCGCCGGTGCGCTGCTCGTCGTGGACAACACCTTCGCCTCGCCGTACCTCCAGCAGCCGCTGACGCTGGGCGCCGACGTCGTCGTGCACTCGACCACGAAGTACGCCGGCGGCCACTCCGACGTCGTCGGCGGCGCGCTCGTCGTCAAGGACCTCGACGTCGCCGAGCAGGTCGCCTTCCACCAGAACTCGATGGGCGCCGTCGCCGGGCCGTTCGACGCCTGGCTGGTCCTGCGCGGCCTGAAGACGCTCGGCGTACGCATGGACCGGCACTGCGACAACGCCGAGAAGGTCGTCGAGTTCCTGGCGGGTCACCCGCAGGTCACCCAGGTGATCTACCCCGGCCTGGCCGAGCACCCCGGCCACGACGTGGCCACCCGCCAGATGAAGCGGTACGGCGGCATCGTGTCCTTCCGGGTCGCGGGCGGGGAGCAGCACGCCCTCGACGTCTGCGGCCGCGCCGAGGTCTTCACCCTCGGTGAGTCCCTGGGCGGCGTGGAGTCCCTGATCGAGCACCCGGGCCGGATGACCCACGCGAGCGTCGCGGGCACCGAGCTCGAGGTGCCCCCGGACCTGATCCGGCTCAGCGTGGGCATCGAGACCGCCGACGACCTGCTGGCCGACCTCGACCGCGCCCTGGGCCAGGGCTAGGGGAGACCGCGTGGCGCTCGTGCTCTGCGTCGACGTCGGCTCCACGTTCACCAAGGCCGCCCTCGTCGACGACGGCACCGGGGCCCTGCTGGGCGTCGCGAGCCACCGCACCACCCTGGACACCGACGTGCTCGACGGGGTCGACGCCTGCCGCCGGGCCCTGGAGGAGCAGCACCCCGGGGCGGCCGCCGCGCCGACGCTGGCCTGCTCCTCGGCCGGTGGGGGCCTGCGGATCGCGGTCGTCGGCAGCGAGGAGCTGGTCACGGCCGAGGCCGGGCGCCGGGTCGCGCTGTCCAGCGGCGGCAAGGTGGTCGCCGTGCTCAGCCGCACCAGCCCCGACGACGACTTCGCGGCCCTGGCGGGCGCGACAGCGCCCGACGTGGTGCTGCTGACCGGCGGCACCGACGACGGTGACGAGGAGGGCGTGCTGTCCGGCGCCGGCCGGATCGCGGCCAGCGGCTGGCGCGGCCCGGTCGTGGTCGCCGGCAACCGGGCGGCGCGCGCGGGGGTCACGACCGCGCTGGCGGGGTACCCGCTGGTGGTGACCGACAACGTCGTGCCCCGCATCGGGGTGCTGGAGCCCACGCCCGCGCGCCGGGCCGTGCGCGAGATGTTCCTGGCCCACGTCATCGGTGGCAAGGGGCTGAGCGCGCGGGCCGACTTCACCGCGATGGTGCAGGGCCCCACGCCCGACCTGGTGCTCACCGGGGTGGAGGTGCTCGCGGCCGAGACCGGCGAGGACGTCGCCGTCGTCGACATCGGCGGGGCGACCACCGACGTGCACTCCGTCGTCCGGCTCGACCCCGAGGACGCCGGCCTGGCCCGCGAGGTGGTCGCGAGCACCCCGGTCACGCGCACGGTCGAGGGCGACCTCGGCATGCGCTGGAGCGCCACCACGACCTGGGCGGCCGGGCTCGAGGCCGGCCTGGTCGGCGAGGACCTCCGCGCGGCCGCCGAGCGGCGCACGGCCGACCCCGACCTGCTGCCCGCCGGCCCGGACGAGGAGCGCGAGGACGCCGAGCTGGCCGCCGCGGCGGCCACCCTCGCCCTGCGTCGCCACGTCGGCCGCTCGCGCGTGGTCGTCGGGCCCGACGGGCGCCGGGTCGAGCGCACCGGCCAGGACCTGCGCGAGGCCGCCCTGCTGGTCGGCTCCGGGGGCGTGCTCCGGCACGCCTCGGCCGAGACGGTCGAGCGGGTCGTCGAGGGGCTGACCGGCCGCTCGCCGGAAGGCTGGCAGCTGCCCGAGCACCCGCGCGTGGTGATCGACCGCGACTACGTGCTGGCAGCGGTGGGCCTGCTCGCCGCGAGCCGTCCCGAGGCCGCGGGTGCCCTCGCCCGTAGCCTGACCGCGTGCCCCCAGACATGAGCAGGTTCTTCGGCCGCCAGCGGGGCCGTGCCACCGAGCCCGCGGCCGCCCCGGGCGGCGGCCCCGGGAACGACCAGGCCGCCGAGAACGAGTCGATGGAGCTGCGCGAGCGGATCGCGGCCCAGTGGGCCGAGCTGCGCGCCGCCCGCCGCGCCATGGACGCCGTCCGGCCCGAGATCGTCGGTGGGCCCTCGAACCTCAAGCCCGCCCGCGTGCCGTACGGCGTGGACCTCGCGGCCGCCTGGTCGTGGCGCTTCCTGGTGATGGCCGCGACCCTGGCCGTCATCCTCTACGTCCTGAACTACTTCCTGGTCGTGGTCCTGCCGCTGGTGATCGCCCTGCTGATCGCAGCGCTCGTCGCTCCGGTCGTGAGCCTGATGGGCCGCGGCGGGGTGCCACGCAAGCTCGCCTCCCTGATCGTGGTCGTGGTCGGCCTGGCGCTCCTGGTGCTGATGTTCACCTTCGTCGGCAACCAGGTCGCCGGTGGTGTCAGCAACCTGTCGACGCAGGTCTACGACGGTCTCGACCAGATCCGCAGCTGGCTGCGCACCGGCCCGCTGCACGTGACCGACTCGCAGATCACCTCCGCGCTGGAGCAGGCGCAGACGAAGCTCAAGGAGAGCAGCTCGAACGCCGTGGGCGCCCTCACCGAGGTCGGCACCGCGGTGAGCCACATCCTGGCCGGCGCGTTCATCGTGCTGTTCGCGACCTACTTCTTCCTCGCGGACGGCCCGTTGATCTGGGCCTGGCTCGTGCGGCTCTTCCCGCGCGCGGGGCGCGTCCAGGCCGACTCGTCGGGCCGCGTGGCCTGGCGCTCGCTGACCCAGTTCGTGCGGGCCACGGTGATGGTCGCGGCGACCGACGCGATCGGCACCATGATCGGTGCGTTCGTCCTCGGGGTGCCGTTCGTCAGCGCCATCGGCGTGCTGGTCTTCATCGGCGCCTTCGTGCCCCTGGTCGGTGCCTTCGTCTCCGGCTCGGTGGCGGTGCTGGTCGCCCTGGTCACCCAGGGCCCCTTCACTGCGCTGATCATGTTCGGCGTCGTGGTGCTCGTGCAGCAGCTCGAGGCCCACGTGCTCCAGCCGTTCCTGATGGGCCGCTTCGTCTCGGTACACCCCCTCGGCGTGATCGTGGCGATCGCGCTCGGGGTCCTGGTGGCGGGCATCGCCGGCGCCCTGATCGCCGTACCCCTGGCGGCGTCGCTGAACGCCGTGGTGCAGCACCTCGCCTCCGGGGTGGCCGTGGGGGAGGACCCGGAGCCCGTCGACAGATCCGCGGAGCAGGTCGTGGCCGAGAGCGATCCCGACGACGGCCCGCCGCGGCCCTAGGGTGACCCCATGACCGTCACCCTGGCCGACGTCGAGGCCGCAGCAGGACTGGTCGCGGAGGTCGCGATCACCACCGCCATGGAGGAGTCCCGCTGGCTCCAGGCCATCGTCGGAGGTCCCGTGCTGCTGAAGTGCGAGAACCTCCAGCGCACCGGCTCCTTCAAGATCCGCGGCGCCTACACCCGGCTCTCCCGGCTCAGCCCCGAGGAGCGGGAGCGCGGCGTCGTCGCCGCCTCGGCCGGCAACCACGCCCAGGGCGTGGCGCTCGCGGCCCGCATCCTCGGCATCAAGGCGACCGTGTTCATGCCGGAGGGGGCGCCGATCCCCAAGGTCAACGCGACCCGTGGGTACGGCGCCGACGTGCGCTTCTTCGGGGAGTACCTCACCCAGGCACTGGTCGCCGCCCAGGAGTTCTCCGACCGCACCGGGGCGGTGTTCATCCACCCGTTCGACCACCGCGACATCGTCGCCGGGCAGGGCACCGCCGGGCTCGAGATCCTGGCGCAGGCCCCGCAGGCGAAGACGGTGCTCGTGCCGACCGGCGGCGGTGGCCTGCTCGCCGGCATCGCGCTGGCGGTCAAGGGGCTGCGCCCCGACGTCCGGGTGGTGGGGGTGCAGGCGGAGGAGGCAGCCGCCTTCCCCGAGTCGCTGCGCACCGGGGCACCGGTCGCGCTGGAGCGGATGACGACGATGGCCGACGGCATCGCGGTCGCGCGGCCGGGTGACGTGCCGTTCGCAGCCGTGCAGGAGCACGTCGACGAGGTCGTCACGGTCTCCGAGGAGTCGATGTCACGGGCCCTGGTGCTGCTGCTCGAACGGGCCAAGATGGTCGTCGAGCCGTCGGGAGCCGCCGCGGTGGCCGCCGTCATGGATGCCCCCGACCGCTGGGAGACCCCGATCGTGGCGGTGCTGTCCGGGGGGAACGTCGACCCCCTGCTGCTGGGCAACCTGATCCGGCACGGCCTGTCGTCGGGCGGCCGCTACCTCAACATCGGCTGCGTCATCCCCGACCGACCCGGCGGCCTCGCCCGGCTGCTGACCGGCCTGGCCGACCTGGGCGCCAACGTGCTCGAGGTCGCCCACCAGCGCACCTCCACCACGCTGCACGTGGGCGAGGTCGAGGTGCGGCTGCAGCTGGAGACCCGGGGTGCCGAGCACGCCGACACGGTGCTGACGCAGCTGCGCGAGCACGGGTACCGCGTCGTCGACTGACGCCGGCTGCGCGGGTGCTGCTGCGGCTCAGCCCGAGAAGGGCACGGCCTCGGTGATCTCGGCCTGGATCTGCTTGCCGTTGGGCAGGGTGTAGGACACGGTGTCGCCGCGCTTGGCGCCGTCGATGGCCTGGCCCAGCGGTGACTGCGGGGAGTACACCAACATGTCCTCGCCCGCCATCTCACGCGCGCCGAAGAGGAAGGTCTCCTCGTGGTCGAGGCCGACCAGGCTGACGGTGACCTTCATGCCCGGCTCGACGACGCCGTCGTCGGCGGGGGTCTCGCCGACCTCGGCCTTGCGGAGCATCTCGGTGAGCTGCTGGATCCGGCCGTCGAGCTTGCCGAGCTCGTCGCGCGCGGCGTGGTAGCCGGCGTTCTCCTTCAGGTCGCCCTCGTCGCGGGCGTCGCTGACCTTCTTGACGATGTCGGAGCGGCGAGGACCGCGCAGCTGCTCGAGCTCGGCCGTGAGCTCGTCGAACTTGGCCTGGGTCAACCAGATGGTCTGGGTCGACTCGGTCATGGGTCACTCCTGGTGGTTCGTCGAAGGTGGGGCGTACGCCGTGGGGCGAATAGGTCAGGCTACCAATCGGACCGACCGGTGCCGAATCCCTCGGGCCTCAGCGTGGGCGGTCCTGCTCGCCGGAGGTGCAGCCGACCATCTCCACCGAGGTCGCCTCGCGCTCGGTGCGGAAGGGCACGGTCAGCCGCACGGTGCCCTCGGAGTCGCGCACGCGGAAGTTGCGCTCACCCACGACGGAGTGGTCGTAGGCGTAGGCGCGGACCCGGCAGCTGGCCACGACGTCGCGCGAGCGCGGCTGCACGCTCACCTGCGCGGTGACGCTGTGGTCGTCGACGACGCGGTAGGAGACCAGGGCCGACTGCACCTCGGGGTTGCCCTGGAACCAGCTGGCCCAGGCGACCCAGGCGAGCGCCACGACCCCGACCACGGCGGAGGCCGCGAGCACCCCACGACGGCGTCCTCGGCTCGGGGCGCCGTAGCGCTCGGTCATCAGGTCGGTCACCTGGCGATCCTCCCACCCGGGCGGCTACCTAGGATTGGCGGCATGCTCCGGTTGATGCACGTGCACGCCCACCCCGACGACGAGTCCAGCAAGGGCGCGGCCTCCACGGCCCGCTACGTCGCTGAGGGCGTCGACGTCCACGTCGTCACCTGCACGGGAGGTGAGCGCGGGTCCATCCTCAACCCCAAGATGGAGCGCCCCGACGTGCTGGAGAACATCACCGAGATCCGCCGGCAGGAGATGGAGGCGGCCCGCGAGATCCTCGGCGTACGACAGGACTGGCTGGGGTACGTCGACTCCGGCTGGCCCGAGGGTGACCCCAAGCCCCCGCTGCCGGAGGGCTGCTTCGGGCTCGTGGACCCCGAGGTCGCGGCGGAGCCGCTCGTGCGGCTGATCCGCGAGTTCCGCCCGCACGTGGTCACGACGTACGACGAGAACGGCGGCTACCCGCACCCCGACCACATCATGTGCCACCGGGTGTCGATGGTGGCCTACGAGGCGGCCGGCGACCCGGAGCGCTTCCCCGGCGCAGGCGAACCCTGGCAGCCGCTGAAGCTGTACTACCAGCACGGCTTCAACCGGCCCCGCTTCGTGGCGATCCACGAGGCGATGGAGGCCGAGGGCCTCGAGTCGCCGTTCGCGGAGCGGCTCAAGGAGTGGAAGGTCGACCCCGAGCACGACGCCCGGATCACCACCCAGGTGCCCTGCGGGGACTACTTCGAGGTCCGCGACCGGGCCCTGATCGCCCACGCCACCCAGATAGACCCCGACGGCTTCTTCTTCAAGGCCCCGCTGGACCTGCAGCGACGCGTCTGGCCGACCGAGGAGTTCGAGCTGGTGGACTCACGGGTGGAGACGTCGCTGCCCGAGGACGACCTCTTCGCGGGTCTCCGGGAACGCGCCGACCTGGACTGACCGGCGCCCGGCGTACGCCGGTCAGCCGCGGGCGCGCGCCCAGGTGCCGTCCTGGCGGACCGAGACGCAGGTGGCCGGCCCCCAGCAGGAGAGGGCCAGGGGTGCGGGGGCCTCGAGCCCGGCCGGGACCACCTCGTTGCCCGACACCACGGAGAAGGCGTGCCGGGCCCGACCGGCGCCGTCGCGGAGCACGTCGTCCTTGAGGCAGAACGTGCTGCTGCGGCACTCGAGCGAGGCGGTGCGCCCGACGTCGCCGTCGGTGGCCTCGGAGCGCGCCAGCTGCTTGAGGCTCCACACGCCGTCGGTGAGGAAGGCGACGAAGCTGTTCGCCGAGGCGGTGACGTAGCCGCCGCTCACGCAGGAGACCGTCGAGGTGCACTCCAGCGCCCCGGTCACGTTGCGGGTCAGGTCGTCGTCGCGCAGCTCCTGGGTGGAGTACATCGGTCGGGCCGCGGACCACTCGCCGTGCCAGGTGCGCCAGAAGTGCGAGACGGAGTTGGCCACGCAGGTGCGGGTGTTCGTGCAGGACAGGCCCGAGACGCCGCCGTCGAACAGCGTGGCGGCGGCGCCCCACCGCTCGCCGTCGAAGAGCACGGCCTTGTCGTTGACGACCGCACCGCACAGCTGCGGGCCGCCGCAGCTCAGCGAGGTGATCCCCTCCTGGGCGCCGAGGTCGGTCCAGGCGCCGTCGGCCAGGTGCCAGACGTGGCTGTCGGGGGCGACCGCGAGGCACGACGACGGGTCGGCGCAGGAGATGAGTGGGTCGGCGACCGTGGCGGCCGTGTCCGAGGGGGTGGCGCCGGAGCGGCTCCCCGCCGAGGTGGCGTCCGTGCGGGTGACCGTGCTCCAGGTGCGGCCGTCGAAGGTGGCCACGCCGAGGTCGCCGGAGGCGGCGCAGAAGCCGGCGGTGGGGCAGGTCATGGCGACCTGGGGGGCGCGGGTGTCGCTGCTGGCGTCGTAGTCGGTGACGGCGGGCGCGGGGGCCGCGGGTCCGTCCCAGGTGAGGGCGCGGGCGTCGTCGGTGAAGGTGTACGCCGCCTGCTCGGCGTACGGCGACGCGATGCCGGGGGCCGCGGCCCGCACGAGCACGCGGCCCGCCCCGTGGGCCGGGACCCGGACGGTGAGCTCGGTGTCGGACCAGGCGTGCAGCCGGGCGGTGCGGGTCGTGCCGAAGGTCACCTGGGTGACCCGGGTCAGGCCGCTGCCGCGCAGGGTCACGAACTGGCCGCCGTCGACCGGTCCGGAGTCGGCGGAGACCCCGGTGACCGTCGGTGGCAGCGGGCGCTCGGCGGGCGACGAGGTCGCGGCCTGGGCGGGCGTGGCCAGCGCGGCGGCCAGCACGAGGGGAGCGAGCAGGAGGGGGGCGAGCGACCGCAGGGTGCGGGAGCCCGTGGGGCGGGGCTGACGAGGCATGAGGGGCGTCTCCGGGGAAGGTGAAGTGCCCGTATTGCACCACGTCGGAGGCCGCTCACCCGGGACCTGAGAGACTGGTGTCATGAACGCCGTGTTCCTGCAGCTCCTCGTCCTCGTGCCGACCGCGGATCCCGTCCCCGCCCCCGACGACGTCAAGGCCGGCTGGATCGCCTTCGCGGTCTTCATCGCGCTCGCGATCGCGGTCGCCTGCCTGGGCTGGAGCCTCACCCGGCACCTGCGCACGATCCGCGAGAACGCGGCCCTCGGGGTCTTCGACGAGAGCCCCGAGCCGCGGCGCTCCCGCACCCGCTGACCGCCACTCCCTCCCGACGCCACTCCTCCTGACGCGATGACCCCTCCGCAGGCGCCGACCGAGCCGCGCCCGGCCACCGGCGGGCTGCTGTGGGCACGGGCCTGGCTGCTCGCCGGGGTCGCGCTGCTGACCGGGTCCTTCGCCCACGTCCAGGCCGACGGCCTGCTGCCCGGCCCGGTGGCTCTGGTCGTCCTCACCGCCGTCGGTGCCGCGCTCTGCGCACCTCTGCTGCGCCGCCAGGGCTCCACCCGGCGGATCGTGGTGCTGCTGGTCGCCGGCCAGTCCGCGGTGCACGTGGCCCTCGCGGCCAGTGCCGGGCACCGCGGCGACCCCGCCCGTGCGGCGGCGCGCCCCGTCGTACCCACCGGCTCGGGCTCGCGCCGGGGCTCCTTCTTCGACGTCGCCTACTCCGCGCCGACGCCCTCGGGCGGCTCCGGCGCCGGGCTGCAGGTCCCCGACGCGCTGCTGCACGCCGTGGACGACGCCTCGGCCCACCCGACGATGGCGGTGGCCCACCTCGTCGCCGCCGTCGTCTGCGGCTGGTGGCTGGCCCGCGGGGAGCGCGCGCTGTGGGCGCTGCTGGCCCTCGCCGGCCGCGCCTGGACCCAGCTGCTGCGGCCGCTGTTCCTGGCCTGGGCGCTGGTCCTGCGGGCGCTCGGGCTGCACCGACCGACCCCCGGGCCCGTCGTACGCCCCGACGTGCCGCGGCCGGTCCTGCGTGCCCTGAGCCGGAGCGTGAGCAGGCGGGGACCACCGCGCCCCGCCCTGGCGCCCGCCCTCGCCCCCTCCTCCGTCTGACGCTGGGGGCCGGGCAGTCGCCCCCTCACGCCCTCCTCGCGCGTCCTCGACCGCGACGCGTCGGTGCGTCCCCAGCCCGCGTCCCCAGCCCCTGTCCGGAGTCCTCGCATGTCCCTGTCAGTCCCCCGTCCACGCCCGCCCCGAGCCCCCGACCCGGCCCCGCCGGACCGGCGCACCCGATCCTCAGGCGGTGGCTGGTTCCGCGCCTTCTGGCGCTGGCACTTCTACGCCGCCTTCCTGGTCGTCCCCGTGCTCCTGGTGCTCGCCGTCACCGGGCTCGTCTACCTCTTCCGGTTCCAGCTCGAGCCGCTGCTGCACGCCGACCTGATGAAGGTCGAGCAGCCGGTGGGCACCGACGTGCCCCAGAAGTACGCCGCTCAGCAACGCTCGGTGGAGCGCGAGCACCCCGGCGCCACCGTGGTGTCGATGACGGAGCCCTCGGGCGCCGACCGCAGCACGGTGTTCTCGGTGACCCTGCCCAACGGCGAGGGCCGCGACGTCTTCGTCGACCCGTGGCGCAACGAGGTGCTCGGTGACCTCGATCCCGACACCACCGTGAGCGGCACCGCGATCCGGCTGCACGCCGACCTGATGTCGGGCCGGCCCGGTGACGTCGTGATGGAGCTGGGCACCTGCTGGGCGCTGGTCTCGGCGATCACCGGCTACCACCTGTTCGTCCGCGGACGGGCCGCTCGCCGCCGCAACCGCGTGCGGGAACGCCCGGGGTCCCGCCTGCGGTCGCGGCACGCCCTGCTCGGCAGCGTCGTCGGAGGCGGACTGCTGTTCATGCTGGTCTCCGGCCTGCCGTGGACCGGTGTCTGGGGCGGCGCCGTGCAGCAGGTCGCCACCTCCCAGGGGTCGTCCCTGTGGAGCCTGGACCACGGCGCGCAGTCGGCGCCCAGCTCGACCCTCGACGAGTCCCTGCCGCACAGCCACGCCGAGCTGCCCTGGGCCCTGCAGGAGTCCGAGGTGCCGTCCGGCGCCGAGCCGCAGGAGGGCGTCTCGGTCGCGGACCTCGACACCGCGGTGGCCGTCGCCGACGGGGAGGGCCTGCGGCACCCGATGACCGTCGCCGTCCCGGCCGACGACGTCGGCACGTTCTCGGCCATCGGCTACGCCTTCGACGACCCCACCGACGAGCGCACGGTCCACGTCGACCAGTACGGCGGGACGGTGCGGTCGACGTACGGCTACGACGACTACCCGGTGCTCGCCCGGGTCGTCTCCCAGGGGATCGCCCTGCACGAGGGCCGCAGCCTGGGCCCGGTGAACATGGCCGTCTCGGCGCTGTTCTGCCTCGGCGTGATCGTCCTGTGCCTCACCGGCCCGCTGATGTGGTGGCGACGACGGCCCCGCGGCCGGCGTACCGGCGCACCCCGGGGCCGGATGCCCCTGCGCACCACGCCCTGGCTCACCACCGGCGTGATCGCGCTCGGCGTCTTCCTGCCGCTCTTCGGCCTCAGCCTGCTCGTCGTGCTCCTGCTCGACCACCTCGTGCTCCGCCGCGTCGGCGCCCTCGGCGACTTCTTCGAGGTGAGCCGCACCTGAGCGGCAGGGCGCCCTGCTGTTCGTCGGTCGAGCAGGGCGCCCCGCGGTTCGTTGGTCGAGCAGGGCGGCCCGCGGTTCGTTGGTTGAGCAGGGCGCCCCGCGACTCGTTGGTCGAGCAGGGCGCCCCGCGGTTCGTTGGTTGAGCAGGGCGCCCCGCGCCCGTCGTCGAAACCAGAAGCAGGTTCAGGCGGTGACGTGGCGCGGAGCAGGCTCCACGGCATAGGTGTGCCCGGTCGGACTGGCCCACTCGTGGCGCCCGTCGGGAAGGCGTTCGTAGTCCCAGCCAGTGAAGGTCTTGATCCGGTGGTGCAACCGGCACAACGGGGCCAGGTTGAGCAGGTTCGTCTGGTCGGGCGGACCGCCTTCGTCGGGTGGGACCCAGGGCTCGATGTGGTCGAGGTCGCAGCCGCGCGAGTCGCGCCGGCAACCGGGGAAGACGCAGGTCGCGTCTCGCAGGAAGACGACCTCCCGCATGGCGGGGCTCGGGTCGTGTACGTCACGAGGGGCCAAGGGTCCGGTCATCGGGCCGGTCGTCGGGCCACCGGCTCCGGAAGCGGGGCTGTTGATCGTGCCTGTGCTGCCGCCGTCTCGGTAGTGGGTGAGGTCGAGGACTGGCCGGACCGTGAACTGTCGTCCCGCGAGCCAGGTCTCGACCAGCTCGAGGCTGGTGGCGCCGATGCGTTCGACGACGACGGTCCCGGTGCCGGCCTCGACGTGCTCGGCCAGGTCGTCGGGAGTCACGTGCAGGTACAGGACAGCGGCGCCGCCACCGACCGGTCCGGTCCCGTCCACGGCACCGCTGAAGGTCTTGGTTCCGACGCCGGTGACGGCCTCGCGGGCGGCGGTGAACGGGTCGCTGCGGTCGGCGACGTCGCGGGCGAGGAGGTCCAGGGTGTGCTGGGGGTCGGCCAGGATCCCCACCGCCCGTGCCCGTCGGGAGTCGAGGCCGTCGTCGTCACCCAGCGCGGACAGCTTGGCGGCGATGGCTGCGATCGTGTGGTCGAACCGTTCGGCGTCGGGCCGGTCGAGCATCAGGTGGATGCCTTGGGTGGCGGGGCACTTCGAGCGCGACAGCGTCACGTGCCGCTCGGCCAGGGCTTGGCGTTCGTCCTCGAGGGCGCGGTCGGGGTCGTGGTAGAGCCTGGCCTCGTCGATCAGCCGACGTGCCCGGACCTGCCCGATCTTCGCGGGCACCGCACAGATGAGCCGGTCGGCGTGGGCGACGGCGATCTCGGAGAGGTCGTGGGTCTCCCTCGCGATGGACCGGCCGAGCCAGACCGGGACCCTGCCGATCTTCACCAAGGCGCACAGCAGGGGTAGTCGGTAGGTCAGCTCGAGGGCGTCGGCCAGCAGCTGACGCCCGGCGTTGAACGACACTCCGAGCGCAGCAGCGAGGTCAGCGGGCGCGAACTCCGCGACCGTGGGTGCGCCGGGCCCAGCCAAGGGAATCACCTGCTCGTGGAACAGCTGGCCCTCGCCCCACGACGCGGGGGTGGCGTCTTCGGGGCAGGGATGGAGCAGGGCCCAGTCCACGGCGAGCTCGATCTGACGGACCTCGGCCTGGTGGGCCGTCCTGCGTTGGTGGTGGAGCTCGTCGATCACTTGATCGGGGGTGAGCTGGTCAGGGCTGGGCTGCTCGGGGCTCGGCAGCAGCGGCGGTGTCACCGCGGGGGTGGAGGCTGCTGGGCGCCGGCTCATGAGCCGATTCTACTCTGTGCGATCCTTTAAATCAAACATGTGTTCGAAGAGAATGGGACGCACGAATTCGAGGGGCGGCCGGTGGGTGTGATGACCGCCGTCGGCTCTGGGTTTCGACGACGGGCCTTCGGCCCTGCTCAACCGACGTGACGCGCCGCTGCCCGGCTCGCCCGGCGTACGCATGGCCGGGGTTTCGACGACGGGCCTTCGGCCCTGCTCAACCGGCGTGACGCGCCGCTGCCCGGCTCGATCGGCGTACGCGTGGCCGGGGTTTCGACGACGGGCCTTCGGCCCTGCTCAACCGACGTGGGACGTCGGCCTGGCGGCCCTGCTCAACCGACGAACCGCGCGCCGCGCAGGCCACCCGCCGCTCAGCCCACCCGCACGTCCACCAGCGCGTCCCAGGCGGTCCCGGCGGGGCCGTGGCCGTCGGGGGCGGGAACGGTGCGGGGGACGCGCGCGGCGCGCAGGACCTCCAGCTGAGGCACCGACGCGAGATCAGCGAGCACGTCCTCGGCGGTGTAGAGCACGGCGGGGTCCTTCGGGCCGCCCGTGCCCTCGGCGAGGTTGGTCGAGTCGTGGGCCACGACGAAGAGCCGGCCGCCGGGGGCGAGGGCGGCCACCGCGCGTCCCACCGCCGTACGCCGTTCGGGTGCGGGCACCTGGAAGTAGGCCACCACCACGAGGTCCAGCCCGGTCGGCAGGGGGGCCGTGAGGGCGTCGCCGACCTGCCAGCCCACCTCGGGGGCGATCGTGCGGCCCTTCTCCACGCCGACGGCCGACCAGTCCAGGGCCGTGACCGACCACCCGCGGGCAGCCAACCAGCGGGCGTTGCGGCCCTCGCCGCACGCGAGGTCGAGCGCCCGCCCGGGAGGTACGTCGGCCAGCGCCTCCTCGACGAACTGGTTGGGTCCGGCCGACCAGACCAGGTCGGTGGCGGCGTACCTCGCGTCCCAGGCGGCTGCGTCCATGCCCGCCACGCTAGGCCGCCCCGCGCGACCCGTCGAGCGGACTCTCCAGCGGGCCGTCGAGCAGCCCCTCGAGCGGCCTCCCGGGCCCCCGCGTATCTGCCACCCCGGCCCCGCCCTCCTGCAGGAGTTCCCTCCCGAAGACACCAGCCAGGAGCCGCGCCATGAGCACAGCAAACCCCGGAGCCACGGCTCCGACCCTCACCGTCGCCGTCACCGACCACGAGCGGCGGCCGGTCGTCGGCGCCGAGGTGAGCTACGTGCCCGCCGCTGGCGTGCTGGTGACCGCGGAGACCGACGCCCGCGGACGCGCCCGGTTCGACGCCTCGCCGGTCGCGCCGGCGACCGTCACGGTGATCGCGGCCGGCCTGGCGCCGGACTCGCGGGCCGTCGGTGGCGGCTACCCCACGCGCCCCGACGGCGTGGAGCAGTTCCTGCTCGGGCCGGTGGGCTGGCCGCACTACTACCGCGGTCGCGTGCGGGTGCCGTTCCAGCCCGTGCTGGACGCCGTCGGTGTCCGGGTGGGTACGACGACCGAGGCCGACGGGCCGCGCGCCGACCAGGTCGACCGCCAGCTCGACGGCCTGCCCTCGGGCGGCAGCGAGCCGCTGCGGTTCGCCGACGACCGCGTGGTCGTCGTCCGCCTCCCGGAGCTGCGCGAGCCCGGTGAGCAGCCCCCGACCGGCGACGCCGCCTCGGCGCCCGACGCGGTGGTCCGCGACGTGGCGCCGGGACGTGCCCGCCGGCTCGACGATGCCGTACGCCGGCTGAACCGGCAGGTCGAGGACACCCCCGCCCTGGAGCACGTCGGCGCGATCGTCGAGCTCGACGACCGCGGCGCCTCGTTCCTCACCGACTCCCTCGTCGTCTCGTTCCTGACCGACGACGCCGACCCCGTGCAGGTGGCCGCGCGGCACGGCCTGGAGGTGGTCAAGCAGTTCAACGCGCTGCCGCGCACCTACGTCCTGCGCTCGCCCGCGGGGGCCGGCTACGACCTGCTCGACCGGATCGAGGCGGTGGCCTCCGAGCCGACCGTGAGGTACGCCGAGCCCGACCTGGTCAGCACGGTCGAGCACGACGACGTCACGCCGAACGACTTCCTGTTCGGTCAGCAGTGGGACCACCGCGTGATCGGCACCCCGCGCGCCTGGCAGGTCCTGCGCGACCTCAACGCGACCACCACCTTCGGCGACCCCGCGGTCACCGTCGCGGTCGTGGACAACGGCGTCGACGCAGGGCACCCCGCGCTGAACGTCACCCTCAGCGACGGCCAGCCCAAGATCCGGCAGCTCTTCGACTTCGGGGCGATGGTGGCCAACACCAACGCCGTCGACTCCGTGCAGCCCGACCACGGCATGTGCACGGCCAGCGCGTCCGCGGGCGCCACCGACAACGGCGAGGGCACCGCGGGGGTCGCGGGCAACTGCCACGTGATCGCCACGCGGCACCCCGGCTCGGAGGCGAGGTACGCCGAGCTGTACCTCTGGCTCGCCGGCCTCGACGCCGACAGCACCGCCGCCGGGTTCCCCGCCCAGCTCGCCGACGGCGTGGACGTGATCACCAACAGCTTCGGCTCGAGCGTGGACAGCCCGATCTCGGCGTTGATGCAGGAGACCTTCGACGCCCTCACCGACCAGGGCCGCGGCGGTCGCGGCACCGCCCTGTTCTTCTCGGCGGGCAACGACAGCGTCGACCTCGACACCACCAACCGGCGCCCGTGGAGCATGTACGGCCGCTGCTACGGCGTCGCCGCCGCGACCCTGGCCGACGACGGCGTCACCGAGGTGAAGGCGGGCTACAGCAACTTCGGGTCGACCGTCGACTTCTGCACGCTCTCCAACGACAACGGCCCCGGCGGCCACCACCCGCCCACCGGCTTCGGGGCGTTCACCGGCACCCGGCGCGACGTCCCCGGTGGCACCGCCGTGCCCGGCACGATCAGCAACGCGACCTCGCTCTCGGCCGCCAGCGCCGCCGGGACGTCCACGATCACGGTCGCCAGCGTGGCCGGGGCCGTCGTCGGCGGGTCGGTGCTGGTGGGGCCGGCCGCGGCCGGCACCTCGCGCGGCCGCACGATCACCTCGGTCAACGTGGGCGCGCGCACGGTCGGGCTCGACATGGCCCTGCCGGCGGCCTTCGCCACCGGCACGGTCGTGGGCTTCGGGCCGCGGGAGTACCGCACCGACTTCGGCGGCACGTCGTACGCCACGCCCGTCACCGCCGGCGTCGCGGCGCTGATGTACTCCGCGAACCCGCAGCTGAGCTGGCAGCAGGTCGGCGACATCCTGCGCGCGACCGCGGTCAAGATCGACACCGGCAGCACCGACCCCGTCGGCCGCTGGCGCGACGGGGCCGGGCGGATCTCCACCGACGTCGGGTACGCCGGCCCCCTGACGAGCGAGTGGTACGGCGCCGGCCGGATCGACGCCGGTGCCGCGGTCGCCCGGGCCGCCTGGACCGTCGACCTGGTCACCGACCGGCTCCAGTTCAAGGACGTGCCGGAGGGGGAGACCACGTTCCGCGCCGTGCGCTGGGACGTGCACAGCCTGCACGCCTCGACGTTCTCCACCGTGACGCCGCCCGGCGGGCCGTTCAGCATGCCGCTGGGGCAGACCGACAGCCTCACCGGGACGGCCGACTACGCGCTGCAGCAGGAGGGCCTGATCTGGGTCTCCTACACCGGGCACGCGCCCGGCAGCAGCACCTCGCGCACGATCACGGTCAGGCACGACCAGACCGGCCGCACCTGGTCGATCCCGATCACCGCCAACAGCATCGCCCGGCGCACCGCGTGCGTCGAGCTGGTGCTCGACTCCTCGGGCTCGATGGACGCCCCCTCCGGGGTGGGGGCGAACACGCGCATCGACGTCCTGCACTACTCGGCCGGCATCCTGGCCGAGGCCGTGCACGAGGGCGACGGGGTGGGCGTCGTCGGCTTCGACACCGACGCCGGGCCCGTCCTCTCACCGCCGGTGGGCCCGCTGGCCGAGCCGAACCTGTTCGACCCCGTGCGTGACTCCGTGCGGTCGGCGATCACGTCGTTCGCGGTCAACCCGGCGGGGACGACCTCCATCGGCGACGGGCTGCAGCTGGCCCAGAGCGAGCTGGGGCCGGTCACCGGCTTCGACTCCAAGGCCACCGTGGTCTTCACCGACGGCTTCGAGAACAGCCGGGAGTTCATCGCCGACGTCGCGGGCTCGATCACCGACCGGACGTACGCCGTGGCGCTGGGCCGCGCGGAGAACATCCGTCCCGTCACGCTCACGGCGGTGACGAAGGGGACGGGCGGGTACTGCGTGCTGACCGACGACCTGGACACCGACAGCCGCTACAAGCTGGCGAAGTACTTCCTGCAGATCCTCGCGGGGGTCAAGAACGACCAGATCGTGGTCGACCCGCCGGTCACGCTGCCACCCGGCGTCACCGTCGACGTCCCGTTCGTGCTGGCCGAGACCGACTTCGTCGTCGACGTCTACCTGCTCACCGAGTTCCCCCAGCTGGTCGAGATGACCCTGGTGACGCCCGACGGCGACGTGGTGGACCCGGCGTTCACGGCGAGCCTGACCGGTCGCAACTACGTGCGCGTCGGCCAGGACGTCGTCTACTACCGGCTCACGCTGCCCGCGCCGATCGGGTCGGGCGCCCGGGCGGGGGAGTGGCTGGCCCGCTTCCACGTCTCGGAGGAGGCGGTGAAGAAGGCGAGCCACGGCGACCGGGGCCTCACCCCCGAGCAGCTGCGGCAGATCATCGGCGAGGGGGTGCGGGGCACCGTGCTGGTGCACGCCTCCTCCGACCTGCGGATGACGGTGGACGTGCGCCAGGACAGCTTCGAGCCCGGCGCCAAGGCCCTCCTGCACGCCGAGCTGACGGAGTACGACGTGCCGGTCGAGGGCCGCGCGGAGGTCCAGGTCGTGCTCACCGATCCCGGCGGTGGCCGGAGCACGGTGGTCCTGCCCGAGGTCGCCCCCGGCGTCTTCGAGGAGGCGACGGTCGACCGGCAGCCCCGGCGTCTGGAGCGCGCTGTTCCAGGCGCACGGCAAGACCTTCCGCGGCACCCCGTTCACCCGCGAGGACGTGCGCACGATCGTCACCTGGGAGGGCGGCGACCGCTACGAGCCGCGGGAGGAGCCCGAGCCCGAGGTGAAGCGCCGCCGACCCCGGGGGCGCCAGGTGCTCGAGGTGATCCGGAAGGACCCGCGCCTGGTCGAGCTGCTCAGCCGCCGCCTCGAGAGCGCCGACCTCACCCTCGCCGACCTCGAGCGCGAGCTCGTCTGAGCGGCCTCAGGCGAGCCGGGTGTCGCCGTCGTCCGGTTGGGCGGCGGCGACCTGGCGGTGCACGTCGTCCATGTCGAGCTCGCGGACGGCGGAGATCAGCTGGTCCAGCGCCGCCGGCGGCAGCGCGCCGGGCTGGGAGAAGACCAGCACGCCCTCGCGGAACGCCATCAGCGTCGGGATCGAGGACACCTGCGCGGCGGCCGACAGCTCGTGCTCCTGCTCGGTGTTCACCGAGCCGAACACGATGTCGGCGTGGGCCTCGGAGGCGGCCTCGTAGGTCGGCGCGAACTGGCGGCACGGGCCGCACCAGCTCGCCCAGAAGTCGACCAGGAGGATGTCGTTGTCAGCGACGCTGGACTCGAAGTTCTCAGCCGTCAGATCGATGGTGGCCATCGGTCCACCCTACGGGGGCACGGGTGGGGGCGCGGGCGATGAGCTCGGGGCGGAACACGACGTGCCGGTGCTCGTGACCCACCTCGCTGGCCTCGGAGAGCAGCAGCTCGGCGGCGGTGCGCCCGAGCTCCTGACGGGGCTGGCGGACCGAGGTGAGCGGTACGGCGGCGGCCGCGGCGAAGTCGATGTCGTCGTACCCGACGATGGAGAGCTCGCCGGGGATGTCGTGCCCGGTGGCGTTGGAGTGCTGGAGCAGTCCGAGGGCGACGAGGTCGTTGGCGCAGAAGGCGCCCGTGGGGCGGCGGGAGGACGGCAGCCCTGCCAGACGCTGCCCGGCCAGGCGTCCCTCCTCGACGGTGAGGGCGTCGGTCGCCAGCTCCACCAGGTCGTCGTCCGGGAGGCCCGCCTCGTGCCAGGCGGCCCGGGCACCGGAGAACCGGTCGCGCACCTGGCCGAGGGACAACGGGCCGCCGACCAGGGCGACCCGCCGGTGGCCGAGGTCCATCAGGTGCTCGACGGCGAGCCGGCCCCCGAGGACGTCGTCCACCGCGACCGAGCAGAAGCGGGTGTCCTGCCTCATCCGGTCGACGATCACGAGCGGGACACCGCGGGTGGCGAAGACGTCGAGCGTGGGGGAGTCCGGGTCCACCGGGGTGAGCAGGACCCCCTGGACCCGCTGCTCGACCAGGTGCTCGAGGTAGGACTCCTCGCGGTCGGCGTCGCTGTTGCTGTTGCAGAGGAACAGCGAGAAGCCGTTCTGCTCCGCCGCCACCTCCATGCCCTGGGCCACGTCGGTGAAGAAAGGGTTCCGGGCGTCGAGCATGACGTAGCCGATGGTCCTGCTGGTGCCCATGCGCAGCTGACGGGCCGACTCGTTGCGCACGAAGCCGAGGTCGGCCATCGCCTGCTCGACGCGCGCGCGGGTCGCGGCGCTGACGACGGCCGGGCGGTTCAGCACGTTCGAGACCGTGCCGAGGGAGACGCCGGCGGCGGCGGCCACGTCCTTGACCGAGGCGGTGCGACCTGTCGGCACTGGCCCCGCCCCTCTCGTCGTGATGGTGCCCTGCTGCGTTGAAACGTGCCAAACCCTAGTGCACCGCACTGCCGAGGAGGATCGAGCGCGAAACCAGCCCGCCACCCTTGACACCTGTGACTGGGGTCACGTACGTTCCGGTCACTTCTTGAAACCTTTCAATCCGCTAGGTGGCCCGATGACCGACCCCGCCCCCGCTGTGCTGGAGCTGCGCGACGTGGCCAAGAGCTTCGGCGCCGTCCAGGCGCTCCGGTCCGGGTCGATCCGCGTGGAGGCGGGCTCGATCCACGCGCTCGTCGGCGAGAACGGCGCCGGGAAGTCGACGCTGGTCAAGGTGGTCGCGGGCGTCCACCGTCGTGACTCGGGGGACTTCCTGCTCGACGGTCGGAACGTCGACTTCTCCTCGACCGCCGACTCCAAGGCCGCCGGCGTCGCGGTCATCTACCAGGAGCCGACCCTCTTCCCCGACCTGTCGGTGACCGAGAACCTCTTCATGGGCCGCCAGCTCCTGGGCCGTGGCCGCCGCATCGACCGGGCCGCGATGTACGCCGAGGCCGAGCGCCTGTTCGCCGGGCTCGGCGTGCGGATCGACCCGCGCCGTCCGGCCCTCGGCCTCTCGATCGCCGACCAGCAGATCATCGAGATCGCCAAGGCCATCAGCCTGGACGCCCGGGTGCTGGTGATGGACGAGCCGACGGCCGCGCTGAGCGGCGTCGAGGTCGAGCGGCTGTTCACCGTGGCTCGCCGCCTCCGTGACGAGGGCCGCGCCCTGGTCTTCATCTCGCACCGCTTCGACGAGGTCTTCGACCTGTGCGACACCGTGACCGTGATGCGCGACGGGTCCTACATCGACACCCTTCCGATCGCCGGGACCACGGTCGAGCGGATGGTCGAGCTGATGGTCGGCCGCGAGGTCGGTGAGCTGTTCCCCAAGACCCCCGCCCCGATCGGCGACGCCGTCCTCGAGGTCAGGGGCCTGACCTCGGCCGGGGTCTTCCACGACGTGAGCTTCGAGGTGCGGTCCGGTGAGATCGTCGGACTGGCCGGCCTCGTCGGCGCAGGCCGGTCGGAGATCGCCCGGGCCGTGTTCGGGGTCGACGGCTACCACTCCGGCGAGGTGCTGCTCGGCGGTGCGGCCGTGCCCGATGCACGACCCCCGCGCCGCGATCCGGGCCGGCATGGCCTTCGTGCCCGAGGACCGCCGGCGGCAGGGTCTGGTGATCGAGGCCTCGGTGGCCCGCAACGTCGCCGGCGTGGTCCGCACCCGGATCAGCCGCGGCGGCCTGCTCACCACCCGCCGCGAGAACACCGCGGCCGGCCCCTGGGCCTCGCGCCTGGAGGTCAAGACCAACGCGCTGGACGCCGACGCCTCGACCATGAGCGGCGGGAACCAGCAGAAGGTCGTCATCGCCAAGTGGCTGGCGACCGAGCCGCGGCTGCTGATCATCGACGAGCCCACCCGCGGCATCGACGTCGGCACCAAGGCCGAGGTCCACCGTCTCCTCTCCGAACTGGCCGGGCAGGGGATGGCGATCCTGATGATCTCCAGCGAGCTCCCCGAGGTGCTCGGCATGGCCGACCGGGTGCTCGTCGTGTGCGAGGGCCGGCTCACCGCCGAGATGAGCGCGGCCGAGGCCACCCCGGAGAACGTGATGCGAGCAGCCACCAGGACCCACGAGGTGTCGGCATGAGCCTGTCCACCGAGCTGGTCGAGCCCAGCAGCCTCTCACCCGGTCGCCGCCTGTTCGACACGGTCGTCCGCTCGCGCGAGACCTCCATCGCGCTGGTGCTCGTGCTCGTGGTCGCAGCGGCGACCGTGAAGAGCCCGAGCTTCCTGCTCAGCTCCAACAACTGGCGCGACCTGCTGCTCACGCCGTCGATCCTGCTGCTGCTCGCCGCCGGGCAGTGCGTGGTCGTGATCACCCGCAACGTGGACCTGTCGGTGGGCTCGATCCTCGGGCTGACGGCGTACCTCACGGGTCGGCTGTTCATCGACACCGGCCTCCCGATCGTCGCGGTGGTGCTCTGCGGGCTGCTGGCCGGAGCGCTGCTCGGCCTGGTCAACGGGTTGCTCGTCGGCCTGGGGCGGGTCCCGGCGCTGGTGATCACGCTGGGCACGCTCTACATCTACCGCGGAGCCGTGCTCAGCTGGGCGGGCAGCAAGCGGATCAACGCCTCCGACCTGCCGCAGGGCTTCGGTGACCTCGGCACGGCGACGGTGCTCAGCATCCCGGTGCTGTTCGTCCTGGCGCTCGTCGTGGTGGTCGCGGTCGGCTACTACCTGCACACCTCGCGCGGCGGCCGCGAGCTCTACGCCATCGGCTCGGACCCGGATGCTGCCGTCCTCTACGGCCTGGACGTGCGCCGACGGGTGGTGAGCGCCTTCGTTCTCAGCGGAGCCCTGGCCGGACTGGCCGGGGTGGTGTACGCCGCCCGCTACGGCACGGTCAGCTCCGGGGCCGGCACCGGGATCGAGCTGCAGGCCGTCGCCGCGGTCGTCGTCGGCGGGGTGGCGATCTTCGGGGGCAGCGGCACCGTGTGGGGCGCGGCGATCGGCGCCGTCCTCCTGGTCACCATCAACCGGGTGCTGCCGATCATCGGCATCCCCGACTTCTGGCAGCAGGCCCTGGTGGGCGGCCTCATCCTGGGCGCGATCGTGCTCGACCGGGTGATCAGCCAGCGCCGGGCCCGCCAGCTCATCGAGGCGAGGGACCCAGCATGAGCCAGAGCACGAGCACCGGCACGAGCCGCGCCGGCACGAGCACCGGGGCGGGCGCGGCCCGCACCTACCCGGCGTACGCACACCCGCTGTGGCGTCGGCTGCTGCTGACCCGGGAGACCGCGATCGTGGCCCTCCTCGTCGCGGTCCTGCTGTGGGCGATCTACGGCGTGGCCTACTTCGGCTCCCAGCTGACGATGACCTACCTGTTCCTCGACATCGCTCCGATCCTGCTGATCGCCCTGCCGATGACGCTGATCATCGTCACCGGCGAGATCGACCTCTCGGTCGCCAGCGTCGTCGGCTTGAGCAGCGTCCTGCTCGGCGTCATGGTCGACCGCGGGTGGGCGGTGCCGGTCGCCGCCGGGATCTGCCTGGTCGCCGGCCTGGCCTGCGGTGCGCTGAACGGCTTCCTGATCGCCTACGTCGGGCTGCCCTCGCTGGCGGTCACCATCGGCACCCTCGCGCTCTTCCGCGGGATCGCGGTCGGCGTGCTCGGCACGAAGGCGATCACGACCTTCCCCGAGCGCTGGAGCTCCCTCGCCAAGGCCGAGATCGGCGCGACCGGCGTCCCGGTCGTGGTGCTGCTCTTCCTCGTGCTCCTCGCGGGCTTCACCCTCCTGCTGCACTTCTCCTCCTTCGGCCGCGGCCTCTACGACATCGGCCTCAACCGCGAGGCGGCGGAGTTCACGGGCGTGCCGGTCCGTCGCAGCTCGTTCACCCTCTTCGTGCTCTCCGGCCTGGTCTCGGCCATGGCCGGCATCTACTTCACGCTGCGGTTCACCAGCTCGCGCGGCGACAACGCCCTGGGCCTGGAGCTGCAGGTCATCGCCGCGGTGCTCCTCGGCGGCGTGTCCATCTTCGGCGGCCGCGGCCGCCTCCACGGCGTCGTCGCGGGCGTCCTGCTGATCGGCGTGATCGCCAGCGCCCTGCGCCTGCAGGGCGTCACGGTCAACGTCGTCAACATCATCATCGGGCTGCTGCTCGTCGCCTCGGTGATGTCCACCTCCGTCCTGAACTGGCTCTCGGCGGCCAGGTCCAGGCGGCACCACCGGGGCGACCGCCCCCAGATCGCGTCGTCAGACGTCGGAAACTCCAGAGAGGCACGAACATGATGTTCCAGTCCAGAAAGGTCGCCGGCCTCGCTGCTGTGACCCTCGCGTTCGCGATGGCGGCCACCGGGTGCGGCAAGGGTGCGGGCGACGGGGGGAGCAGCAGCTCCTCCGGCTCCACCAAGTCGGCCACGATCACCTTCATCCCCAAGAACCTCGGCAACCCCTACTTCGACACCAGCGACGCCGGTGGCGAGAAGGCGGTCAAGGCGTTCGGCGGCACCTACTCCCAGGTCGGCCCCCAGGAGGCCAGCCCGGATGCCCAGGCGCAGTACATCGACACGGCGGCGCAGAAGCGCACCTCGGCCATCGTGATCTCCGCCAACGACCCCGAGGCGCTCGGCGACTCCCTGACCAAGGCCCGTGACGCCGGCACCAAGGTGGTCACCTTCGACTCCGACACGAACCCGAAGTACCGCGACCTGTTCATCAACCAGGCCAGCGCCGACGGCATCGCCAAGGTCGAGGTCGACATGGTCACCGAGCAGATCGGTGACAAGGGCGAGGTGGCCATCCTGTCGGCCAGCGCCAACGCGACCAACCAGAACGCCTGGATCGCGATCATGAAGAAGGAGCTGGCCGCCAGCCACCCCGACGTCAAGCTCGTCGAGACCGTCTACGGCAACGACGACGACCAGACCTCGTTCGACAAGACCGCGGCGCTGCTGCAGAAGCACCCGAACCTCAAGGGCATCATCTCGCCCACCACGGTCGGCATCGCCGCCGCCGCCCGCTACCTGTCGAAGTCCGACAGCAAGGGCAAGGTCATGCTCACCGGCCTCGGCACGCCCAACCAGATGCGGGAGTACGTCAAGGACGGCACCGTGAAGGAGTTCGCGCTCTGGAACCCCGAGGACCTCGGCTTCCTGGCCGCCTACGCCGCCGACGCCCTGGTCAAGGGTGACGTCACCGGCAAGGAGGGCGACAGCTTCAAGGCCGGCAAGCTCGGCGAGTTCAAGGTCGGCAAGGACGGGGTCGTGCTCCTCGGCGACCCGTTCAAGTTCAACGCCGAGAACATCGACCAGTTCAAGTTCTGAGCCGGTGACGTCGACGACGGCGCCCGCGGCCCTCGAACGGGTGTGCTTCTGCCTCCAGGTGAGGCCGGACCGCCTCGAGGAGTACGCCGGCCGCCACGCGCAGGTGTGGCCCGACATGCTCCGGGCGCTGTCGTCGACGGGATGGCACCGCTACTCGCTCTTCCTGCGCGAGGACGGTCTGCTGATCGGGTACTTCGAGACCCCCGACCTGCAGGCCGCCCTCGACGGGATGGACGCAGCGGAGGTCAACGCCCGGTGGCAGGCAGACATGGCCGGGTTCTTCGTCGACCTCGGTGACGCACGACCCGACACCGGCTTCCGCCGCCTCGTGGAGGTCTTCCACCTCGAGGACCAGCTCGAGCAGCTCGGCGACAGCCCGGACCAGGACGGATGAGACAGCACAGATGACCACCTTCGATCAGATCACCGGACGCCTCGAGGCGCTCGCCATCGAGGTCCCGTCGTGGGCCTACGGCAATTCCGGCACGCGCTTCAAGGTCTTCGGCTCGCCGGGCACCCCGCGCACGGTGCAGGAGAAGATCGCCGATGCCGCGCAGGTGCACCGGTTCACCGGCCTGGCCCCCAGCGTGGCCCTGCACATCCCGTGGGACCACGTGGAGGACTACGGCGCCCTCGCGGCGTACGCCGGGGACCTCGGCGTCCGTCTCGGGACGGTCAACTCCAACACCTTCCAGGACGACGACTACAAGCTCGGCAGCCTGACCCACGCCGACCCGGCGGTGCGTGCCAAGGCGGTGCGGCACAACCTGGACTGCCTCGAGGTGATGCGCCAGACCGGGTCGCGCGACCTGAAGATCTGGCTGGCCGACGGCACGAACTACCCCGGCCAGGGCGACATGCGCGCCCGGCAGGACTGGCTGTCGGAGAGCCTCGCGGCGATCTACTCACAGCTCGACGACGACCAGCGGTTGGTGCTGGAGTACAAGTTCTTCGAGCCGGCGTTCTACCACACCGACGTGCCGGACTGGGGGTCGTCGTACGTCCAGGTCGCGGCGCTCGGGGAGCGCGCCATGGTCTGCCTGGACACCGGCCACCACGCCCCCGGGGACGAACATCGAGTTCATCGTCGCCCAGCTGCTGCGGCTCGGGAAGCTCGGCTCCTTCGACTTCAACAGCCGCTTCTACGCCGACGACGACCTGATCGTCGGGGCGGCCGACCCGTTCCAGCTGTTCCGGATCATCGTCGAGGTGATCCGGGGCGGCGGCTTCGGCCCGGGGCCCGACGGGCGCGACAACGACGTCGCCCTGATGCTCGACCAGTGCCACAACATCGAGGCGAAGATCCCCGGCCAGATCAGGTCGGTGCTCAACGTCCAGGAGATGACGGCGCGCGCCCTGCTGCTGGACGCCGACGCGCTCGCCGACGCACGCCGCAGCGGTGACGTGCTGCGTGCCAACGAGGTGTTCATGGACGCCTTCTACACCGACGTACGACGTGACCTGGCGGGCTGGCGCGAGTCGCGCGGCCTGCCGGGCGACCCGATGGCGGCCTACCTCGCCAGCGGCTACCAGGACGAGATCGAGTCCGCCCGCGTGGGCGGCGCCCAAGCAGGATGGAACTGAACGTGAGCCAGAACCCCACCGTCACCGAGCTGGTCGAGCGGTCCAACCGCCTCGGCGCCGACGCCCGGAACACCAACTACGCGGGCGGGAACACCTCCGCCAAGGGCACCGACGTCGACCCGGTGACCGGCGAGCAGGTCGCGCTCGTGTGGGTCAAGGGCAGCGGGGGAGACCTGGGCACCCTCAGGGCCGCGGGTCTCGCCGCGCTGCGCCTGGACCGGATGCGTGCGCTCGTCGACGTCTACCCGGGCGTGGAGCGAGAGGACGAGATGGTCGCGGCCTTCGACTACTGCCTGCACGGCAAGGGCGGTGCGGCCCCCTCGATCGACACCGCGATGCACGGTCTGGTCGACGCGCCGCACGTCGACCACCTGCACCCCGACTCGGGGATCGCCATCGCGACCGCGGCCGACGGTGAGGCGCTCACCGCCACGATCTTCGGCGACGCCGTCGTCTGGGTGCCGTGGCGGCGCCCGGGGTTCCAGCTCGGGCTCGACATCGCGGCGGTCAAGGAACGACCACCCGGAGGCCATCGGCTGCATCCTCGGCGGGCACGGCATCACCGCCTGGGGGAACACCAGCGCCGAGTGCGAGGCGAACTCCCTGCGGATCATCGACACCGCCGCCGCCTACATCGAGGAGCACTCCGGCCCCGAGCCCTTCGGGCCCCCGCTCGAGGGGTACGCCGCCCTCCCGGCGGCCGAGCGGCACGCCAGGGCCGCGGCGATCGGTGCGACCATCCGCGGCCTCGCCTCCACCGACCGGCCGGTGGTCGGGCACTACACCGACTCCGAGGAGGTCCTGGACTTCCTGGGCGCGAGCGAGCACCCGCGGCTGGCGGCGCTGGGCACCTCGTGCCCGGACCACTTCCTGCGCACCAAGGTGAAGCCGATGGTGCTCGACCTGCCCGCCGCGGCGAGCGTCGAGGAGACGGTCACGCGGCTCAAGGAGCTGCACGAGCGCTACCGAGCGGACTACCAGGGCTACTACGACCGCAACGCCGACACGGACTCGCCGGCGATCCGCGGCGCCGACCCGCTGATCGTGCTGGTGCCCGGCGTCGGGATGTTCAGCTTCGGCAAGGACAAGCAGACCGCCCGCGTGGCCGGTGAGTTCTACGTCAACGCGATCAACGTGATGCGCGGGGCCGAGGGGCTCTCGACGTACGCCCCCATCGACGAGTCGGAGAAGTTCCGCATCGAGTACTGGGCCCTCGAGGAGGCCAAGCTCCAGCGGATGCCCGCGCCCAGGCCGCTGGCCTCCCGGATCGCCCTGGTCACCGGGGCAGCCGGGGGCATCGGCAAGGCGACGGCCAAGCGGCTCGCGGCCGAGGGAGCCTGCGTCGTGGTCGCGGACCTGTCCCTGGAGAAGGCGCAGGAGGCCGCGGCCCAGATCGGCGGTTCCGACGTGGCCGTCGGGGTCGCGGCCGACGTGAGCGACGAGGGCGCGGTTCAGGCCATGGTCGACGCGGCCGTGCTCGCGTTCGGTGGTCTCGACCTGGTCGTGAACAACGCCGGGCTCTCGTTGAGCAAGTCGCTGCTGGAGACGACCTCGGCCGACTGGGACCTGCAGCACGCCGTGATGGCGAAGGGGTCCTTCCTGGTCTCCCGGGCCGCGGCGCGGGTCCTGATCGACCAGGCGATGGGCGGCGACATCATCTACATCTCCTCGAAGAACTCCGTCTTCGCCGGACCGAACAACATCGCCTACTCCGCGACCAAGGCCGACCAGGCCCACCAGGTGCGACTCCTGGCCGCCGAGCTGGGAGAGCACGGGGTCAAGGTCAACGGCGTCAACCCCGACGGCGTCGTCCAGGGTTCGGGCATCTTCGCTTCCGGGTGGGGAGCCAACCGCGCCGCGGTCTACGGGGTGGAGGAGAAGGACCTCGGCACGTTCTACGCCCAGCGCACCATCCTCAAGCGCGAGGTGCTGCCGGAGAACATCGCGAACGCGGTCTTCGTCCTCTGCGGGCCCGACATGAGCCACACGACCGGGCTGCACGTGCCGGTCGACGCGGGCGTGGCTGCCGCCTTCCTGCGATGAGCCCGACGCGGGTGCGGGTGGTCGCCGTGGACCTGGGGGCCACCTCGGGCCGGGTGATGGCCGCCGAGGTGGCCGTCCACCCCGACGACCCGTCCCGCGACGAGCTGGTGCTCACCGAGGTGCACCGCTTCCCCAACGGCGGCGTGCCGCAGGCCGACGGCACGCTGCGCTGGGATCTCCCGCGGATCTTCGACGAGGTGCTCACCGGGCTGCGGCTGGCCGCCGAGCAGGGTCCGGTCGACGCCATCGGGATCGACTCCTGGGCGGTCGACTTCGGCCTGGTCGACGACGACGGCACGCTGCTGGGCCTGCCCTTCTCCCACCGCGACCACCGCACCGACGGGGTCCGGGAGGACGTCGTCGCCCAGGTGGGCGAGGAGCAGCTGTACGCCATCACCGGGCTGCAGCGGCTGCCCTTCAACACGCTCCTCCAGCTGGTGGCCGCCCGGTCCACGCCGGAGTACGCCCAGGCCTCCACCCTGCTCCTGCTGCCCGACCTGGTGGCGTTCTGGCTCACCGGCGTCCGGGGGGCCGAGCGCACCAACGCCTCGACGACCGAGTGCTACGACGCGACCACGCGCGAGTGGGCCCTGCCGCTGCTCGAGGGCCTGGGCCTGCGCACGGACCTGCTGCCCCCGCTGTGCGACGCCGGCGACGTGGTCGGCAGCCTGCTCGAGGACATCGCTGCCCGGGTGGGGCTGCCGACCGCCACGCCGGTGGTCGCCGTGGGCTCCCACGACACGGCCTCGGCGGTCGTCGGCGTGCCCTCGGAGGGCCGACCCTCGGCGTACCTCTCGTCGGGGACGTGGTCGCTCGTCGGCGTCGAGCTGGCCGAGCCGATCCTGACCGACGCGGCCCGCGAGGCCGACTTCACGAACGAGGGTGGCGTCGACGGCACCGTCCGCGTCCTGCGCAACGTGATGGGGCTGTGGGTGCTCTCGGAGTGCCTGCGTGTGTGGGCCGAGGACGGCACGGTCGACCTGGCCACGCTCCTCGACGAGGCGGCCCTGCTGCCCGCCCTCGACCTGCGTCGTGGACGTCGACGACCCCGTCCTCCTGCCGCCCGGGGACATGCCGGCACGCCTGCGGGCGCTCGCACAGGCCGCCGGGGAGCCCGTCCCGCACACGCGCGCCGAGGTGGTGCGGGCCGTCCTCGACAGCCTGGCGCTGGCCTACCGGCGCACGCTCCGGTCCGTGTCGCGTGTGGCCGGGGTCGCCCCCGAGGTGCTGCACGTGGTCGGTGGTGGCTCCCAGAACGCGCTCCTCGCGCAGCTCACCGCCGACGCCTGCGGGCTGCCCGTCGTGGCCGGCCCCGCCGAGGCCGCGGCGCTCGGCAACGTGCTGGTCCAGGCGCGGGCCCTCGGGGTGGACCTACCGGACCTGGCTGCGATGCGGGGGCTGCTGCGGCGTACGCAGGCGCTGTCCCGGTTCGAGCCGTCGGTCGCGTCCGGCGTGGTCGACTGGGAGGCGGCCGAAGCGCGACTGCCCCGGTCTGTGGCACGGTGAGTGCCATGCGCGTCGCCCTGATGGTCACCTGCCTGAACGACGCCCTGTTCCCCGACGCCGGCAAGGCGGTGGTCACGCTGCTGCGGCGGCTCGGCGTGGACGTGCAGTTCCCCGAGCAGCAGACCTGCTGCGGGCAGCCGATGGTCAACACCGGCTACCTCGACGAGGCAGTGCCGGCGCTGCGCACCTTCGTCGACGCCTTCGAGGGGTACGACGCCGTGGTGACGCCGTCCGGCTCCTGCGCGGGCGCCGCCCGGCACCAGCACCGGCTCGTGGCCGCTCGGTCCGGCGACCCGGGTCTGGCGCGGGCCTCGGCGGAGATCAGCCCGCGGGTGCACGAGCTGTCGGAGTTCCTGGTCGACGTGCTGGGCGTGACCGACGTGGGCGCCTCGTTCCCGCACGCGGTGACCTACCACCCCACCTGCCACTCGCTGCGGATGCTCGGCGTCGGCGACCGGCCCACCCGGCTGCTGCGCGAGGTGCGGGGGCTCGACCTGCGCGAGCTGCCCGGCGCCGACCAGTGCTGCGGCTTCGGCGGCACGTTCGCGGTGAAGAACGCCGACACCTCGGTGGCGATGGGCTCCGACAAGGTGCGCCACGTGCGCGACACCGGCGCCGAGGTGCTGGTCGCGGGCGACAGCTCGTGCCTGATGCACATGGGCGGGCTGCTGACCCGCCAGCGGGCCGGCGTACGCACGATGCACCTGGCCGAGGTCCTGGCCTCGACGGAGGGGATCTCGTGAGCGCCACCTCACCGGTCAAGCCGGTCCACACGGCGTCCAGCGCCACGTTCGTCGGCATGCCCGCCTTCCCGGAGGCGGCGCGGGCGGCCCTGGAGGACACCCAGCTGAGGCACAACCTGGCGCACGCCACGACCACGATCCGCGACAAGCGGGCCCGGGTGGTCGCCGAGGTGGCGGACTGGGAGGAGCTGCGCCTGGCCGGGGCGGCGATCAAGGACCAGACCCTCGCCGACCTCGAGACCCACCTCGTGCAGCTGGAGTCGGCGCTGAGCGCCGCCGGCGCCACCGTGCACTGGGCCCGTGACGCGGCCGAGGCGTGCGCGATCGTCGCGTCGGTGGCGAAGTCCCACGGCGTCGACGAGGTGGTCAAGGTCAAGTCGATGGCCACCGCCGAGATCGAGCTGAACGAGGCGCTGGCCGCCGAGGGCATCGCGGCCTGGGAGACCGACCTGGCCGAGCTGATCGTGCAGCTCGGCGACGACCTGCCCAGCCACATCCTGGTGCCGGCGATCCACCGCAACCGGGCCGAGATCCGGCAGATCTTCCTGGACAAGATGGCCGCCGCGGGCAAGCCCGCTCCGACGGACCTGACCGACGCCCCGGTGGAGCTGGCCGCGGCGGCCCGGGCCCACCTGCGCGAGAAGTTCCTGCGGGCGAAGGTCGCGGTGTCGGGCGCCAACTTCGCCGTGGCCGAGACCGGCTCGCTCGTCGTGGTGGAGTCCGAGGGCAACGGCCGGATGTGCCTGACCCTGCCCGACGTGCTGGTCTCGGTCGTCGGCATCGAGAAGGTCGTGCCGACCTGGCAGGACCTCGACGTGTTCCTCCGCCTGCTGCCGCGGTCCTCGACCGGGGAGCGGATGAACCCCTACACCTCCACCTGGACCGGCGTGACCCCCGGCGACGGGCCGCAGGAGCTGCACGTCGTGCTGCTGGACAACGGCCGCACCCGGGCCCTGGCCGACGAGGTCGGTCGCCAGGCGCTGCGCTGCATCCGCTGCTCGGCGTGCCTGAACGTCTGCCCCGTCTACGAGCGCGTCGGCGGCCACGCCTACGGCTCGGTCTACCCCGGCCCGATCGGGGCGATCCTGAACCCGCTGATGAAGGGCGTCGGGGTCGACGAGCAGACCGACTCGCTGCCCTACGCCTCCTCGCTGTGCGGCGCCTGCTTCGAGGTCTGCCCCGTGCGCATCGACATCCCGACCGTGCTGGTCGACCTGCGCGCGCAGGTGGTCGACGCCCACCGCGGCGGCGTACCGTCCGTGCAGTCGCTGGCGATGCGGGCGACCGCCGCCGCCTTCGGGTCCTCCCGCCGCCTGCGCCTGGCCGAGCGTGCCTCCGGGCTCGCCGGACGCGTGCTCAAGCGGGGCAGCAGGCCCCCGGGCGGCTCGGGGTGGACCGGCGCCCGCGACCTGCCCGTCCCCGCGACCGAGTCGTTCCGCGCCTGGTGGAAGCGCACCGACGGCGGGACCCGCTCCGATGGCTGAGCCCGGCGGCTCCGCCCGCGAGGAGATCCTGGCCCGGGTGCGGGCCGCGACGGCCGACGCGCTCTCGCCGGCCCGGCCGACCCTCCAGCCGTCCGGTCCGGTGTCGGTCGACCTCTTCGCCGAGCGGGTCGCGGACTACCGGGCCGTCGTCGAGCGCTGCTCGGCAGGCGACCTCCCCGAGCGCCTGGCCGCGGCCCTGGGTGATCGGGCCGTGGTGGTGCCGGACGGTCTCTCCCTCGACCTGGACGCCGCACGCGCCGCCGGCACCCGGCTGGTCCCCGACACCGCCCTGACCTGGGCCGAGCTCGACGCGCTCGACGCGGTGGTCACCGAGGCCCGGGTCGGGATCGCCGAGACCGGGACGATCATCCTCGACCACGGACCCGGCCAGGGTCGCCGGGCGATCACCCTGGTGCCCGACCACCACGTCTGCGTCGTCCGCGCCGAGCAGGTCGTCGCCGACGTCCAGGACGCCGTGGCGCTCCTGGACCCCCGACGCCCGCACACCTGGATCAGCGGCCCGTCCGCGACCAGCGACATCGAGCTCGACCGGGTCGAGGGCGTGCACGGCCCGCGCCACCTGCACGTCCTCGTCGTCGACTGAGCGGAGCCTCTCCGGGCCGACGCGTCCGCTGGGGTAGAACAGGGTGGTGTCCCCGCGCCGCCTCCTGTTCTGGATCTTCCTCGTCCTGACCCTGGTCAGCCTCGCGCTGGTCGGCGTCAGCCTCGTGCAGGGGTCGCGCGTCCCCGTGGCGGCCTGGTTGGTCCTCTTCGCCAGCACCGGCTGGGCCTTTCTCCTCCGCCCCCAGCCCCCCGCGGACGACCCCCGACTGACCGGGGTGGTAGTCAGGACCTGTGCTGGAGGACTTCACCGACCACGACGTCGACGTCGACGGGACGCGCATCCACGCCGTGGTGGCGGGGGAGGGGCCGCCGGTGCTGCTGCTGCACGGCTACCCCCAGAACCACCGGATGTGGCACCGGGTGGCGCCGGCGCTGACCGCGTCGCACACCGTGGTGCTCGCCGACCTGAGGGGGTACGGCGACTCCGCGCGGCCGGCGTCGGACCCGGACCACGCGTCGTACGCCAAGCGCGCGATGGCCGCCGACCAGGTCGGGCTGATGGCCTCGCTCGGGTTCGACCGCTTCGCCGTCGTCGGCCACGACCGCGGGGCGCGGGTGGCGCACCGGATGTGCCTGGACCGCCCGGAGGTCGTCGACCGGGTGGCGCTGCTGGACATCGTGCCGACGCGGCACGTGTTCACCCACGTCGACCGGGCCCTGGCCCAGACCTACGAGCACTGGTTCTTCCTCTCCCAGGCCCCCGACCTGCCCGAGCGCCTGATCGGCTCCGACCCCGGGCTCTACCTGCGCACCAAGCTCGCCGCGTGGTCCGGCGGCGAGGGCCTCGCGCCGTTCGCGGCCGAGGCGGTCGAGGACTACGAGCGCTGCTTCTGCGACCCCGAGGTCGTCCGGGCGACCTGCGAGGACTACCGCGCCGCCGCCACGATCGACCTCGAGCACGACGAGGTCGACGCGGAGGCGGGGAGGCGGGTGACCTGCCCGGCGCTGGTGCTCTGGGGCCGCGACGGCTTCGTGGGCGCGGCGTACGACGTGCTCCGCACCTGGCAGGGGTACGCCGATGACGTGCGCGGCCGCGCCGTGCCCGGCGGGCACTTCCTCCCCGAGGAGGCGCCGGAGGCGACCCTCGAGGCGCTCCGCGACTTCCTGGCCCCCTAGAGCCGCCGCAACGCCGACCGGGCCGCGTTCCACCCGCACATCCCGTGGGCCCCGGCCCCGGGGGGCGTGGCGGCCGAGCAGAGGTAGACGCCGTCCACGCCGGTCGAGTAGGGGTCGGCGGCGAACCGGGGGCGGAAGAGCAGCTGGGTCGGGGTGTTGGCCCCGGTCACGACGTCGCCGCCGACGTAGTTCGCGTTGTGCGCCACCAGGTCGCCGGTCGTGGTGACGTGCCGGGCCAGGACCCGCTCGCGGAAGCCCGGCGCGAACCGCTCGATCTGGGCCTCGATGGCGGCGGTGGCGTCGCCGGTGAAGCCGGACGGCACGTGGGCGTAGGCGTAGAGCGGGTCGACCCCGTCGCGGGAGCGCGCGGGATCGGCGACGTACTGCTGACCGACCAATACGAACGGCCGCTCGGGCATCCGGCCGCGGTGGACCTCCCGCTCGGCGCGCGCGACCTCGGCCAGGCTGCCCCCGACGTGCACGGTGCCGGCGGCACGGGCGGGCCGGTAGCTCCACGGCACCCCGCCCTCGACCGCGAAGTCGACCTTGTACGCCCCCGGGCCGTGGCGGTAGCGGCCGTACGCGCGGCGGACCCGGGCCGGCATCCGGTCGCCGACGATCCGGGCCGCGGCGGCAGGCGCGACGTCGAGCATCACCAGGTCGGGGCGGTCGAGCTGGTCGAGGGAGGTGACCTCGACGCCGGTCTCCACGCGCCCGCCGAGCATCCGCAGCATCGACGAGGTCGCCCGGCTGATCGCGGCCGAGCCGCCCTCGGCGACGGGCCAGCCGTAGCGGTGCGCGGAGGCGGCCAGGGCCACCCCCACGGCCGAGGAGACGGGGGAGGAGAACGGTCGCATGGCGTGCGCGGCCGCGCCGGCGAACAGCGCGCGGGCCTCCGGGGTGGACCAGCGGCGGGCCAGCAGCGAGGCCGGGGGCACGGCCCGCAGCCCGAAGCCGGCCAGCGCGAAGGGATGACGCGGCACGTGGGCCAGCGGCCGCAGGAAGTCCACGGCCACGTCGTCGAACCGGCGGCTCAGCGGCCCGAAGACCTGCAGCCAGGCCGACTCGTCACGTCCCAGCTCGGCGGCCGTCCGCTCCACCGACTGCCAGGCGGCGCCCCCGCGGCCGTCCGACGAGCTGTCGAGCGGGCTGTCGAGCGGGTGGGCGTACTGCACCTCGGGCCAGAGCCACCGCAGCCCGTGCCGGTCGAGGTCGAAGCGGCGCGTGAACGGGTTGTCGACCGCCAGCGGGTGGAACCCCGAGCACTCGTCGTGCACCAGCCCGGGCAGGGTCAGCTCTGCGCTCCGGGTGCCGCCGCCGAGGGTGTCGGCCGCCTCCAGCACGGTGACCTCGACGCCCTCGGCCGCCAGGGTGAGGGCGGCGGACAGGCCGTTGGGGCCGCTGCCGACCACCACGGCGGTGGTCACTCGTCGCCCGGGTCCACGAGGTGGGGGTCGCCGACGGTGACGTCGCTGACGTGGACGTGGTTCACCGCGACCGGGACCACGTCAGCGGTGTCGGGACCGAGCAGCCCGGTGAGGGCCTCGACCGCGTGGGAGCGTGACTGGTCGGCCAGCGCGAGGATGTCGACGCCGAACTGCACGAACAGCTCGACGGTCATGGCGACCAGGTCCTGCTCACGGTCGACGTCGAGCAGGATGCGGCCCACCGCCGCGCCGACGAGGCGGGCGTCGATGCGCTCGCGCACCACGGCGGTGATGGCGGTCGAGCTGACCCGCACGAAGTCGTACGGCGGGCGCCCACGCACCAGCACCGAGGGCCGGGGGGTCGCCAGGCTGCGCTGCAGCACGGCGTCGGCGATCTCCACCGCGCGGGGGAGGGGGCGTCCCCGCAGCTGCGCCGTGGCGAGGTCGAGCGACCTCTGCAACCCCGGGGCGAGAGGTGGCTCCTGGCCCGCCCCCAGGGAGGCGCCGTCCGATCCGGACGGTCCCGGGGATGGGTTCATCGCCACTGCTCCATCCTGATCGCGAGGGTACGTCGGGCCCGGTGCAGCTGGCCGCGGACGATGGTCGGGGTGGTGTCGAGGACGCGGGCGATGTCGTCGTAGGAGAGACCTTCGAGCTCACGCAGCAACCAGCTCGCCCGCTGTCGCCACGGTAGTTCGGCCAGCGCCAGCGTCAAGTTCTCCCACAGCTCGCGGGCCATCAGCGCCTGGTGCGGGTCGTTGGCGGCCTGGCCCACCGGCCCCGCGGTGGAGCGGCGCGCGAGCGGCTCCAGCAGGTCGTCGTCGAGTGCGATCGGGCGCGTGCGCCGGCGTACCTCGCGGGCCTCGCGGGTGACGATGGTGAACATCCAGGTCGAGAACTTCGACTCACCGCGGAAGTCGGGCAGCTTGCGCCACGCCTTGACCCAGGCGTCCTGGACGGCGTCCTCGGCCAGCTGCTCGTCGCCGTCGAGCATCCGGAGCGCGAACCGGAAGGACCCGGGAAACAGCCGCGCGAAGAGCTCCTCGAACGCCGGGCGGTCACCCAGGCCGGCACGGCGCGCCAGGGCGGCCTCGGTGGCGGCGGTCACTCCGTCGTCGTCGCTCATGTCGTCGCCGACACTAGGGCAGGGTACCAACGTAAGCCATCGTGTGACCTGGCTCACGTCCGCGTGACGATCGGTCCGCCCGCCCCGTCTGACGTGCGTAGTCGACGTTTCCCAAAGACGAGGAGCACCTCACCATGAGCGAGAAGTCCGTAGAGAAGACCACCACCGGCAGCGACCTGGTCAGCAGCGAGGGCCGCACGACGATCGCCGACACCGTGGTCTCCAAGATCGCCGGCATCGCGGCCCGCGAGGTCTCGGGCGTCTACGCGCTGGGCGGCGGCGCCTCCCGCGCGGTCGGCGCCCTCCGTGAGCGCATCCCCGGCAGCAGCACCAACCACTCCCAGGGCGTCTCGGTCGAGGTCGGCGAGCGTCAGGCCGCCGTCGACGTGCAGCTCGTCGCGGAGTACGGCGTCTCCATCGCCGACCTGGCGAGCGGCATCCGCCGCAACGTGATCGCCTCCATCGAGCGGATGACCGGCCTCGAGGTCACCGAGGTCAACATCGAGGTCCAGGACGTGCACGTCGAGTCCGACGACAACGACCAGGACGACCCCAGCAGCGAGCCGCGGGTCAAGTGACCGACGCCGCCCCGGAGCCGGCACCCCTGGCCGACCGCGTCGCCGACGCGACCCTGTCGGTGCCCGGGGTGACCGGGCTGCACGCCGGTTCCTTCGGCGAGGTGGCGTCCTACCTGCCCGGCCGCCGGGTCAACGGCGTACGCCTGCGGGACGACGTCGCCGAGGTGCACGTCGCCGTGGCGATGGGCCGGCCCCTCCTCGAGGTGGCCGAGGCCGTCCGCGCGGCGGTCGCGGCGCTGGTGACGACCCCCGTCGAGGTGGTCGTCGAGGACGTCACGGAAGCCGGCGAGGTTCCTCCGGTCGCCGTGCAGGCCGAGGGGCTCGGCTTCCCGCCGGCGCAGGAGCCGTCGGACGGCTGATGCCCGAGCGCTACCGCGGACCTCGTGACCCACTGCTGCACCGGCAGTGGCGCAGCGAGCGACGCTCGGCGGTCCTCGCGCACCATCCCGACCGGGGTGGCGACCCGGGGCGTCTCCAGGGCGAGCTCGACCGGATCGACGAAGGCTTCCGCCTCCGCGACCGACCCGAGGCCGACCTCGCGGCCCCGGGGCGGCTCCAGCCGCTGACCCGGGCCCTGCGCCGCAGCAGCCGGGGCACGCGACGTGCCCGGGCCCGGCTGCCCCGCGGCTGGCCAGGCCGCCGCCGCTACCTCGACCTGTGACGCCCACCCGTGGCGACCGCACCTCACCATCCACGCACACACCCACCAGGAGCACCTCATGACCACCTCCACCATCGGACTCATCGCCGGCCTCCTGCTGGCGATCGCCGCCGCCGCCGGCGGCTTCGTCGGGTTCCTGATCGCCCTCGTGCTCGGGACCGCCGGCTACCTCATCGGCGGGCACTTCGACGGTGAGGTCGACCTCAGCCAGATCATCGGGCGGCGCGACCGTGGCTGAGCAGCTGCAGCCGGCCCAGCACCAGCCGGCCCACAAGCAACCGCCTCCGGCCTCCCCGGTGGCCGGCAGCGGGACGCCGGTCCCCGCCGAGGAGCGCGGCCGCACGACCATCGCCGACAAGGTCGTCGAGCGGATCGCCTCCATCGCGGCCAACGAGGTCGAGGCGGTCATCGACACCCGCACCGGCTGGACCCGCCTCGTCCGGGGCCGCCTGCCGCGCGCCGAGGCCGTGGTCGCCGGTGGCACCTCGCGGATCACCGTCGAGGTGGCCGCCACCTGGCCCACGCCCCTGAACTCGGTCGCCGGACGGGTCCGTGACCACGTCTCCGAGCGCGTCACCACCCTGACCGGGGTCGACGTGACCGCGGTCGACGTCAGCATCGCCGACGTCGTCCACCTCGAGACCGCCGATCGACGCGTGAAGTGAGGTGGCAGCCATGACCCAGAACACCGATCAGCAGAACACCGATCGCCAGGACACCGCGCAGGAGCATGCCGGACCCGAGTCGGCGATGCGGCCCGCGAAGGCCCCCGTGGGGGCCGGCAGCGCGCCGCTCGTCGCCCAGCTGATCGCCCTCGCCCTCGTGGCGCTCGGCGTCGTGGGGGTCCAGGAGGCCCTCGTCCGCACCGGAGCCATCTCCTCTTCGTCGTGGACCTCCGCCGTCGTCCCGGCGCTCGACGGCATCCGGTACGACGACCCCGTGGTGCTCGTCGTCGCCGTCGTGCTCGCCCTGGTGGGGCTCCTCGTCCTGCCGATGGCGCTGCTGCGCCGGCCGCGCAAGGCCGTCGCCCTCGAGGCCGGCACCGGCGTCTACCTCCGCACCCGTGACCTGGCCCGCGTGGCCGGGGCCGCGGTCGAGGGGGCCGAGGCCGTCACCGACGTCCACGTCAAGGCCGGTCGCCGCACCCTGAAGGTGCGGGCGACCACGGTCGCGGCGCGCGACCGCAACGACGAGATCACCGCCGACCTGCGCGACCGGCTGGCCTCCAGCCTGGGCGCGCTCGAGCGCACGCCGCGCGTCAAGGTCTCGGTCAGGAACGAGGGACTCTCATGATCAGCCGCTTCACGCTCGCCGTCGACCGCGTCGCCACGCTCGTGCTGGCCCTGCTGCTGCTCGCAGCGGGCGCCCTGGGTGTGTGGTGGTGGACCGGCCGCAGCTCGCTGCCCGACACACTGCGCACGGGCACCGCCGAGGACCTGGTCGCCCAGGCCTGGTGGCCGGTGGCCAGCGCCGTGGTCGGCGTCATCCTGGTGCTGCTCGGCCTCCGCTGGATCGCCGCGCACCTGAACCGCCAGAAGGCGTCGAACCTGCACCTGCGGGGCTCGGGGCCGAAGGGTCGCCTGGACGTCGTGGGCAGCAAGGTGGCCGGCGCCGCGGCCGACGCCTTCTCCGACACCCTCGGGGTGCGCAGCGCACGGGGCGTGGTGGTCCGCGACCGTGGCCAGCTCGTGGCGCGCATCTCCGCGGTGATCGAGCCGGAGGCCGACCTGGCCCTGCTCGCCCGCCAGGCCGACACCGTCTCGGCCCAGCTGGCCCAGGCCCTCGAGCGCGACGACCTGCGCTGCAGCGTCAACCTCCGGGTGGCCGGTCGGGCCCGCACGCTGCCCCGGGTCAGCTGACCCGGGTCGGCCCGGGCACCTTCGGGGCGCGTCGAGCGTTCACCGAGGGTGTGCCGGGGCTTCCCCCGCACCCACGGGTGCACCGTCCAGACTCAGCAGCATCCCAACGAGAGGAATGATCCAGATGGGTATCGCAGACAAGGCAGCCAACAAGGCCGAGGAGCTCAAGGGCAAGGCCAAGGAGGTCATCGGCGACGTCACCAACGACGACTCGATGAAGGCCGAGGGCAAGGCCGAGCAGTCCAAGTCGGACGTCAAGCAGGCCGGCGAGAACGTCAAGGACGCCTTCAAGAAGTAGCACCACCGACGCCTCTGCGGCGTCGCAGCAGGGCCCCGCGCCATCGAGCGCGGGGCCCTGCTCGCGCGCCAGGGGTCGTGCCCGCGGGCTACTCGGCCGGGGAGACGTAGACCTTGCGCAGCGTCGAGCGGACCTCCCAGGTGGTCTCGTCGCCCTCCTCGAGGTGGACGACCGAGCCCGGCCGCAGCTCGATGCGGGTGCCGTCGCGGAGGGTGAGGGTGGCGTCACCGGCGAGGACGACGAACACCTCGTCGGCCTCGACGTCGCGCACGGTGCCCTCGCCGAGGCTCCACAGGCCCACCTCGGCGCCGGCGACCCGGGTGAGCTCGAGCAGGCCGGCGACCGGGCGTCCCTCGACCACGTCGTCGACGTCGAGGGGCAGGTCCTCCAGCTCCACGGTGCGGGCGTCGTCCACGAGGAGCCGGTCGGAGTGGGCGCGGCCGGGCACGGGTCTCATGACGCCGAGGGTGCCACGGGAGGGGTCGTGCTCGCGCCCTCGGACTACCGGAGCTGGTACGTCGCGATGCTCGCGGCCACGTAGTGGCACACGAACGCCGCGATCGTGAGGGTGTGGAAGACCTCGTGGAAGCCGAACCAGGCCGGGAACGGGTCGGGCCGCTTCAGCCCGTAGACCAGGCCGCCGAGGGTGTAGAGACCTCCGCCGACGGCGATCAGGGTGATCACGGCCGTGCCACCGTCGGCGAAGTCGCCGGCGTAGAAGATCGCCACCCAGCCCAGGGCGACGTAGATCGGGGTGTAGACCCAGCGCGGGGCGTCGGTCCAGAAGATCCGGAACAGCACCCCCAGGATGGCGCCGGTCCACACGATGCTCAGCAGCCCCACCCGGGCGGAGCCGTGCAGCAGGATCAGCGTGAAGGGCGTGTAGGAGCCGGCGATCAGCAGGAAGATGTTGGAGTGGTCGAAGCGCCGCAGGAACGCCCACGTGCGCGGCGACCAGGTGCCGCGGTGGTAGATCGCGGAGACGGTGAACAGCAGCAGGGCGGTGCCGGCGAAGACGGCGGACCCGACGCGGGTGGTCAGGGTCGGGGACAGTGCGATCAGCACGATGCCGGCGGCGAGCGCCAAGGGCGAGGTGCCGGCGTGCAGCCACCCACGCAGCTTCGGCTTGACGTCGTCCTTGACCTCGCGGACGCGCTCGCGCACGATCTCGGCGGCCTCGTGGCCCCGTTCGGTGACCCGCTCGACGCCCTCGGTGACCCGCTCGGTGACCCGCTCGGGGGCGCGTCGACGCGCGTCGCGCTCGGGCAGGGGTTGGTCGGGGGCCATGCGCGCCAAGGTACGCGGCGAAGGTGAACCGCCGGAAATAACGAGGGGCGGATCACACGGGTCCCGCGCGAGTACAGTCGCTCAACGTGGCGGACTGGAAGCGGGCGGTGCGACGGGTGCTCTACCCGGCGTACGAGGCCCGCGTCGCCCGCCGGCTGCCCTCGGGGCGCACGCCCAAGCACGTCGGCGTGATGCTCGACGGCAACCGCCGCTGGGCCAAGGCTGTCGGCGCCGACACCGCCCACGGGCACCGGGCCGGTGCGGCCAACATCGAGCCGCTGCTGGGCTGGTGCGAGGACATCGGCGTCGAGGTGGTCACGCTGTGGCTGCTGTCGACCGACAACCTGAACCGTCCCGCGAGCGAGCTCGACGACCTCCTCGGCATCATCGGCGACGCCGTGGAGACCCTGGCCGAGGAGCGTCGCTGGCGGCTGCACCCGGTGGGGGCCCTCGACCTGCTGCCCGCGCCGGTGGCCGAGCGGCTCAAGGAGGCGGCCGAGAGCACGCGTGACGTCGACGGGCTGCTGGTCAACATCGCCGTCGGTTACGGCGGGCGCCGCGAGATCGCCGACGCCGTGCGGTCGCTGCTCCAGGAGCACGCCGGCAAGGGCACGACCCTGGAGGAGCTCGCGGAGTTCCTCGACGTCGACCACATCGCCGAGCACCTCTACACCAAGGGCCAGCCCGACCCCGACCTCGTGATCCGCACCAGCGGCGAGCAGCGCCTCGGCGGCTTCCTGCTGTGGCAGAGCGCGCAGAGCGAGTTCTACTTCTGCGAGGCCTACTGGCCCGACTTCCGGCGCGTCGACTTCCTGCGGGCCGTGCGCGCGTACGCCGAGCGCGAGCGCCGCTTCGGCGCGTAACACAGCGTTCACCGCACCGTCTGGCGTGTCGCCCCGGATGCCCACGGACCCAGGATTACGTTGCGGATGTCGGCCTGCGGGGAAGCGGGCAGATACCAGGAGGGCGAAGCTCGTGAGAGATCACGACCACTGCACCACCGGGGGTCAGCACTCAGACCTCCGGCGCCGGTCCCGGTCCGAGCACCACTAAACGGACCGGGCGCCGAGTGCGCGCGCGGTCACAAGGGGATCCACGTGGCACCAGCGAAGCGCGCACCTGCCCAGGCCGAGTCGGGACCGGCCCTCTTCGGTGACAACAGCTCGGGGGAGGGCGGGGCCGGCGGCCGCCGCACCTACGTCCTCGACACCTCGGTCCTGCTCGCCGACCCGGGTGCGATCCGGAGGTTCGCCGAGCACGAGGTCGTGCTGCCGGTGGTGGTGATCACCGAGCTCGAGGGCAAGCGGCACCACCCCGAGCTCGGCTACTTCGCCCGCTCGGCCCTGCGGATGCTCGACGAGCTCCGCGTCCAGAACGGTCGTCTCGACGAGCCCGTGCCGGTCGGTGACGACGGCGGCACCGTCCGGGTGGAGCTGAACCACACCGACGCCCAGTCGCTGCCGTCGGGCTTCCGGCTCGGCGACAACGACACCCGCATCCTGGCCGTGGCGTTCAACCTGGCCAACGAGGGCCACGCGGTCACCCTGATCTCCAAGGACCTGCCGCTCCGGATCAAGGCCTCCGCCGTCGGGCTGGACGCCGAGGAGTACCGCAGCGAGCAGATCCACGAGTCCGACGCGGGCTGGACCGGCATGCAGGAGATGGACGTCGTCGGCGCCGACCTCGACGCGCTGTACGACGACCAGGTGGTCGACCTCGACGAGGCGCGGGACCTGCCCTGCCACACCGGCCTGGTGCTGATGTCGGAGCGGGGCAGCGCCCTGGGGCGGGTCAAGGCCGACAAGCGGGTGCACCTCGTGCGCGGTGACCGCGAGGCCTTCGGCATCCACGGTCGCTCGGCGGAGCAGCGGATCGCCCTCGACCTGCTGCTCGACCCCGAGATCGGGATCGTGTCGCTCGGCGGCCGGGCCGGCACCGGCAAGTCGGCCCTCGCGCTGTGCGCCGGGCTGGAGACCGTGCTCGAGCGTCGGCAGCACAAGAAGGTCGTCGTCTTCCGGCCGCTGTTCGCGGTGGGTGGCCAGGAGCTCGGCTACCTGCCCGGCAGCGAGTCCGAGAAGATGTCGCCCTGGGGCCAGGCGGTCTTCGACACCCTGGGGGCGATCACCACCCCCGACGTCGTCGACGAGGTGCTCGACCGGGGCATGCTCGAGGTGCTGCCCCTGACCCACATCCGCGGTCGCTCGCTGCACGACGCCTTCGTGATCGTCGACGAGGCCCAGTCGCTGGAGCGCAACGTGCTGCTGACCGTGCTCTCGCGGATGGGCGCCAACTCCAAGGTCGTGCTCACCCACGACGTGGCCCAGCGCGACAACCTGCGGGTGGGCCGCCACGACGGCGTGGTCGCGGTGGTCGACCGGCTCAAGGGACACCCGCTGTTCGCGCACGTGACCCTCACCCGCAGCGAGCGCTCCCCGATCGCGGCGCTGGTCACCGAGATGCTGGAGCACGTCACGATGTGATGGCTGCGTGCGCCCGTGGCGCCTGTGACGGATGGGTCGACCATCGTGGCGGGCGTCACGGGACGCGCCGATCGTTCAACTTGCAACGGTCCCTGCGGGATGTTTGGGTAGACGCTCTCCCCCCGCCCGCTCAGCACTGGCTTCCCCCACCACGTGCCCCACGACGAGCGCGGCTGACGTCCCTGTCGTCGACCGTTGGGTCCCCCTGTGTCTGACAAGCATGTCGCGAAGCACCGCCACGCCCCGGCGGCCCCGCTCCGCCACCGAGTCCGCACGCGCCTGCGCGGAGCCGCCCTGCTCTGCGGAGCGGCCGTCGTCGCGACCGGGCTGGCCGTCTCCACCGGTGTCCTGTCCGGCTCCGCCGGCGCCCCGGCCCCCTTCGACGGTGCGGCCGCCGCGCTGTCCACCTCGTCCTCGCCGGCCCAGGGCTTGAGCCAGGACGAGCTGGCCCAGCGCGAGCAGCGCGCCTCACGCTCCAGCGACGACCGGCGTCCGGTGGCCGACCGCTCCAAGGCGCGGACCCTGTCCAGCGCCTCGGGCGTCGCCCGCACCCGCACCGAGGACCTCAGCACCGCCGACCCGCGCACCCTGGCCAAGGCCCTGATGCCCCAGGTCGGTCTCAGTGCCTCGGAGTTCGGCTGCCTGGACAACATCTGGAGCCAGGAGTCCGGCTGGAACATCCACGCCGACAACCCCACGTCGTCGGCGTACGGCATCCCGCAGGCGCTGCCCGGCTCGAAGATGGCCTCCGCCGGGCCGGACTGGGCGAACAACCCCGAGACCCAGATCCGGTGGGGCCTGGGCTACATCAAGAGCCGCTACGGCTCGGCCTGCGCCGCCTGGTCCTTCAAGCAGGGCGCGGGCTGGTACTGACCTCCGGCCCGCCCGCCCGTGACCGTGTCCCCTCCGGACCCCTCCCCCGTGGGTCCTAGGATCGGGACCGTGCGCCGAACGCCGCCCGCGCTGCCCGTCAGGGCTGCTGCCTGGGCGGCGTTCGTCGTCCTGCTGCTGCTCCTGGCGGCCCGCGGCCCCCGTCGGGCGTGGTGGGCCGGCAGCCGGGCCGTGGGACCACGCACCCCCAGCCGCACGCGACCTGCTCAGGCTGTCGATCCTCCGCTGCTGAGGGGTCGCGCGTCCCGGCGCGCCCTCCACCAGCAGCCGATCGACCCCACGACCTCCTGAGGAGCACCACCATGCTCGTTCCCACCACCCTCGTTCCCACCACCACGGCCGCCCGTCGTACGCCGTGGCGCGCAGTCGTCCTCGCAGCCGTCGCCGTCTCCCTCGCGCTGCTGACCACCGCCTGCGGCGGCGACGAGGATCCGAAGCCGTCGACCGCGCACAACGCGGCCGACGTGACGTTCGCCCAGCAGATGATCCCGCACCACCAGCAGGCGGTGGAGATGGCCGCCCTCGCCGACACCCAGAACGCGGGCAGCGAGGTGCGCGCCCTCGCCCGCACGATCGAGGGCGCCCAGGGCCCCGAGATCAAGAAGCTGACCTCCTGGCTGGAGGCGTGGGGCGAGAAGGTGCCCGACGGAGAGGGCATGCAGGGGATGGGCGGCACGGCCGGTGACGGCGCCGGGTCGATGCCCGGGATGAGGTCGACCCAGGACGTGCGCGAGCTGACCACCGCCCGTGGCGCGGCCTTCGACGACCTGTTCCTGACCCAGATGATCGAGCACCACACCGGCGCGATCGCGATGGCGGCGAAGGAGAGGGCCGCGGGTCGTGCCGAGGCGGCCGTGGCCCTCGCGGCGTCGATCGAGAAGAGTCAGACGGGCGAGGTCACGACGATGAAGAACCTGCTGGCCGGCGGCTGAGCACGGCCGTCGCGGCGACGGCCAGCCCGATCAGGGCGGCCAGCCCCGCGGCGTACGTCCAGCGGTGCGTGGGTCCGCCGTCGAGCACCTGCACGAGCGCCCACACGCCGACGGACGCCAGCCCGAGCCCGAGCGCCCGCGCGGCCCAGAGCCGGACCTGCGCCCCGTCGACGGCGGTGCGGGCCGGTCCCTGGGCCGCGACGAGCGCGGCGACGTGGGCGAGCACCATCCCCGCGGCCACGACCAGGACCAGCGGCGAGGACGGCGAGGGCGCCGTCGACCAGGTGTACGCCGCGACCCCGAGCAGCAGCAGGCCGCTCACCGACTCCGGGCGGACCGCCGTGACCAGCGCCGGGCCGAGCAGGAACGCCTGCTGCCACACCGGCAGAGCGGCCCCGGCGAGCTGGACGCCGAGCCCGGCGACCGCCGCCCCCAGGACGACCAGCGAGCGCAGCAGCACCTGGTCCAGGCCGGGAAGCACGCGACGGCGCTGCACCGGCACCGTCGGGGATCGTGGAGCCACGGTCGTCACCGGGTGACCTCGCGCGGCAGGCGGCCGCGTCGGGCGACCCGGCGCAGCACCTCGTCGAGGGTCCCGGGGCCGCGCCAGGGCACCACCGGGATGCCCCGCCGCTCGACCTCGGTGACCTGCATCTGCCGCTCGACCAGCCGCATCCGCCAGGCCAGGCGACCCGCGCCATCGGGGTCGTGGGCCGTCGCCGGGAGCGCGTCGGCGGCCAGGGTGTCGATGCAGACGAGCGTCAGGCCGCGCGCGGCGAGGCTGACGAGCACCGTGGTGACCTCGGGCGTGAGGAGCGGGGTCAGTGCCACCACGACGGTGTCGGCCCCGATCCGCAGCCGGAGGTGGCGGGAGCCGAGCAGGTTCGGCCAGCCGGGCTCCACCTGGGCCAGGAGTCGCTGGAACCGGCGCTGGTGGCGCTGCCCGGAGCCCGGGCCGAGGACCTGGTTGGTGTGACCCAGCACCCGTAGAGCCACGCGGTCACCGACGCGGGTGTGGTGAGCGGCCAGTGCGCTCGCGGCGCGCACCCCGAGGTCCAGGGTGCTGGCCTCCCCGTCGACGCCGCCGCTCGCCCCGACGTCGGTGACGGCGTCGAGCAGGACCAGCACCGAGCTGTCCTCCTGCGTCGTGGACTCGACCGACATCAGCGCGCCGGTGCGCAGCGTCGTGCGCCAGTTGACCCGGCGGAGCCGGTCCCCGGGCTGGAACGGTCGGATGGCGAAGAACTCCGAGCCGTCGCCGCCGCGTCGCGACCGGTTCTGGCCGACGAGCCCGACGGCGTGCGGGTTCTCCCCCGAGGTGAACCGGGGTGCCTGCGGGAGCGCCACGACGCTCTGCTCGGGCAGCGCGTGCGGGCCCCACCGGTAGCCGCCCCACCGGCTGGTCGCCCCCACCCGCACGGTCCCCGTCGACCGCACGCCCCATCGCCGGGGGCTGACCAGGAACGGGACGACGAGCGCGGTCCCGCGACGAGGCGTGACCGAGCGCAGCCCCGACGGCGGGACCGTGGCGACGAACGCCGGAGGGCTCACGCTCACCGTCACCTGCTCCAGCCGGCCCGGCTCCCCGACGTCGACGCGCAGGTGCGTGCTCTGCCCCTCAGGCAGCGACCGGTCGGCGAGCCGGAGGCGGGCGCACACCGGCGACCCGGGGCCGTTGACCATGGCCAGCGCGGAGAGGAGACCGAAGGGCGCGGCCAGCACCAGCAGGTCGGGCCGCCCCAGCGCCAGGGCCAGCAGCGCCAGGACCGTCGCGGAGGTGACCGACCGCACCAGGGCCCCCGTCGGCCGCCACGCGGTCATGGCCGGCTGCGCTCGCGTGCTCCCGGCGCGGGGACGCTGGCCAGGATGGACTCCACCACCCGCGAGCCCGACACGTCGGTCATCCACAGCTCGGGCTTGACCGAGACCCGGTGGGCGAGCACCGCGGTCGCGACCGCCTTCACGTCCTCGGGGAGGACGAAGTCGCGGCCGCTCAGCAGCGCCAGCGCCCGCCCGGAGAGCATCAGGGCCAGCGAGCCCCGCGGCGAGGCGCCGATCAGGACGTCGCGGTGGGCCCGGGTGGCCGCGACGAGCGCGACGCAGTACTCCAGCACGCTGCGGTCGACCTCGACGTCCTCGACCGCCGCCTGCATCTGCAGCAGCCCGGTCGCGTCGGTGACCGGGTCGAGCACCGTCTCCTCGCGCCGACGGGCGACACGGCTGCGGAGGACGTCGTACTCCTCCTCGTGCGTGGGGTAGCCGAAGCCGACGCGGAGCAGGAACCGGTCGAGCTGGGCCTCCGGGAGCGGGTAGGTGCCCTCATACTCGACGGGGTTGGCCGTGGCCAGCACGTGGAACGGGGCGGCGAGCGGGAAGGTGGTCCCCTCGACGGTCACCTGGCGCTCCTGCATCGCCTCCAGCAGCGCCGCCTGCGTCTTCGGCGGCGTGCGGTTGATCTCGTCGGCGAGCAGGAGCCCGGTGAACAGCGGTCCCCGGCGGAAGTCGAAGTCACCGCTGCGCTGGTTGTAGATGAAGGAGCCGGTGAGGTCGGCGGGCAGCAGGTCGGGGGTGAACTGTGCCCGGGTGAACTCGATGCCGAGGGCCTGGGCGAAGGAGCGCGCGGCGAGGGTCTTGCCCAGTCCCGGGAAGTCCTCGAGGAGCACGTGGCCGCCGGCCAGGATGCCCGCCAGCACGAGTCGCAGCGCGTCGGACTTGCCGATCACCACCGACTCCACGCGGTGCAGCACGCTGGCGGCGACGGTCCCGGCCTCCGTGGTCGTCCGGGTCACAGCTCCTCGATCCTTCGCACCATCTCGGCCAGGTCCCGCACGGGGTAGCGGTGGTGGCGTCCCTCGGGCCGGTAGCGCTGACGGCGACCGCGAGCGACCAGGTCGGCCAGCACGGGCCCGAGCAGCTCGGTGACGCGGGCCGGGTCGTCGGCGTACCGCAGGCCGTGCTGCTGACGGAGGCGGGCGGCGGCCAGGTCGGCGAGCTGCCACAGGACGGTGTCGTCCGCGTCGCGGGAGGTCTGGTGGATCTCCACGAGGTGGCGGAAGAACGACGTGCGGGTGTCCTCGCCGCTGTCGGGCACGGCGTCGCGCCGGCGCGCGGACCAGTCGACGGCAGGGGCGAGCTCCAGCGCCGCGAGGGTGAGCACGCCGGCGGCGACCGTGGCGATGCTCAGCAGCCCCACCAGGGTGACGTCGTGCTCCACCTCGAGCACCGCGAGCACGACGTTGAGCAGGACCGCGGTCGCGAGCGCCACCAGCGACCGGCCCAGCCAGGCGCGTGAGCTCAGGCGCCCCACGGCGAGTCCTCCCGGTCGAGGTCGACCGCGATGGCCTCCAGCGCCTCCTGCGCGCGGTCACGGGCGTCGGTCGGGAGCTCGTGGCTGGAGAAGCGGGCCTCCTGGTAGAGCCGGGCGAGCGCGGCCACGGGGCGGGGGTCGACGTCGAGGGCGTGCAGGAAGCGGACGACGAACTCGGTGGCGGTCTCTGCCGGGCGCCGCGCCACTCCCGCCTCGCCGGCGGTCTCCTCCAGCCGGACCCAGCACGCCACGATGGCGTTGCGCACGTCGCCGGTCGCCAGGGCCTCGCGGTGCACGGCCGCACGCCCCCGCATCGCCTCGCGCGCGGCGTCGGACTCGGCGAGCGGCTCGAGGTCGAGGACGAGCTGCTCGGCCGGGAGGACCTGGGCGAGGCGCTGCGCCGCGGCCCTCGCGACGCCGGCCAGGACGACGAACCCGGCCACGACGGCGAGCAGGCCGACCACGCGCTGCAGCCAGGCGGCGAGGTCGAGCGGTCGACCGGGCCGGACGCGCTCGTCGCGCGCCCGGGTGGGCTCGTCCTCCTGCGGCCGGATCGGCGCGGCGGTGCTCGTGCCGCGCGCGGCGGGGGTGTCGGTCGTGCGGCCGAGGACGCCCGAGGGGCCGGACGAGGCCGCCCAGACCAACGTGATCGCGACCACCAGCGCCGCCATCGAGACGACGACGGTGCGGCGCAGGCTCCCGGTCACCTGGCCACGGTACGTCCGGCGGGCCGCTCAGCGCCCGGTCATCGTCCGCACGTCGAGAGCGCTGTCGAGCTCCTCCTCGGTGAGGACGCCGCGCTCGACGTACCCCATCTCCAGGACCTGCTCGCGGATCGTGCGGCCCTCCTTCAGCGCGGCCTTGGCGACCTTGGAGGCCTCCTCGTAGCCGAGGTGCCTGTTCAGCGGGGTGACCACCGACGGCGAGGACTCGGCGTAGGACAGCATCCGCTCCTCGTCCGCGGTGATGCCGGCGATGCAGCGGTCGGCCAGCAGAGGGGTGACCCGGGCCAGCAGCCGGATCGACTCCAGCAGGTCGCGGGCCATCACCGGCATCATCACGTTGAGCTCGAAGCTGCCGCTGGCGCCGGCGACCCCCACGGTGGCGTCGTTGCCGATCACCTGGGCGCAGACCATCAAGGTGGCCTCCGGGAGCACCGGGTTGACCTTGCCCGGCATGATGCTCGACCCCGGCTGCAGGTCGGGCAGGTGGATCTCGGCCAGGCCGGTGGTCGGCCCCGAGGACATCCAGCGCAGGTCGTTGCAGATCTTGGTCAGGCCGACCGCGATGGTGCGCAGCTGGCCGGAGAGCTCGACCAGCGCGTCCTGCCCGCCCTGGGCCTCGAAGTGGTTGCGGGCCTCGCGGAACGGCAGCCCGGTCTCCCGCGCCAGGTCGGCGATCACCTGCTCGGCGAAGCCGTCGGGGGTGTTGATGCCGGTGCCGACCGCCGTGCCGCCCAGCGGGAGCTCGGCCACCCGCGGCAGGGTCGACTCCAGGCGCTCGACCGCGAGCCGCACGATCGCGGCGTACCCCCCGAACTCCTGGCCGAGCATCACCGGCGTGGCGTCCATCAGGTGGGTGCGGCCCGACTTCACGACGTCGGCGAACTCCTCGGCCTTGGCCTCCAGGGCGCCCGCGAGGTGCTGCAGCGAGGGCACCAGGTCGCTGGTGGTGGCCTCGACGGCGGCCACGTGGATGCTGGTGGGGAAGGTGTCGTTGCTCGACTGGCTGGCGTTGACGTGGTCGTTGGGGTGCACCTCGGTGCCGGCGCGGCCGGCCAGGCTGGCCAGCACCTCGTTCATGTTCATGTTCGAGCTGGTGCCCGACCCGGTCTGGAAGACGTCGATCGGGAAGGCGTCGTGGTGCTCCCCGCCGATGATGGTGTCGGCGGCAGCTGCGATCGCCGTGGCCTGCTCCTCGGTCAGGATGCCGAGGGCGGCGTTGACCCGCGCGGCGGACTTCTTCACCCGGGCCATCGCGACCACGTGCGCGGGCTCGAGGGTGGTGCCGCTGATCGGGAAGTTCTCCACCGCCCGCTGGGTCTGGGCGCGCCACAGGGCGTCGCGGGGGACCTCGATGTCGCCCATGCTGTCGTGCTCGGTGCGGGTCTCGTCGCTCATGCCGGCGACGCTACCGGCCGCGCCGCGGCGAGGCCGGGGCACATGTGGTGGTTTCGCCACGTCTGCACCATCCGGCTCAGTAGTGTCACCGGCACCGGCCGTGGTGGTCGGGGAGGACGGGGGACAGGCGCGATGCGGCGACCACTGACCGGGCTGGTGCTCGCGGGCGCGCTGCTCGCGGCCGCCCTCGGTGGCCCGGCTCCCGGGCCCGCCGCGGCCACGGTCCCGGCGTCCACCGCGGTGCCGGCCGCCTGCCCGGCCCCGGCCGCCGGGACCTTGTTCCGCACCCCGGCCACGAGCCCGCGCACGGTCGCGTTGACCTTCGACGACGGCCCCGGCCCGTGGACGCCGTACGTCCTGGCGGTGCTGCGCCGCGAGCGCGTGCACGCGACCTTCTTCGTCACCGGCACCCACGTCACCTCCGACCCGGCGACCGTGCGGTCGGTCGTGAGCGCCGGGCACCGGCTGGGCAACCACACCTGGTCGCACCCGCAGCTGGTGGCGGGCTCGGTGCCGTACGGCGACTTCGACCGGCTCGCCGAGACCGAGCAGGTCCGCCAGCTCGACGCGGCCGGCCGGGCGATCCTGCTCACCACCCACACCCGGGCGTGCTTCTTCCGCGCCCCCGGCGGGCACGACGCCAGCCCGGTCACGGCCCGCCTGACCCATGCCCGGCGTCTCTCGGTCGTGCGCTGGTCGGTGAGCACCGGCGACTCCGCCCAGCCGGGGCACCGCGACGCCGCGACCGTGGCCGCGATCGTGAGCCGGGCCACCCACCGGCCGGGGCGGCACCCGGTGCTGCTGATGCACGACGGCAAGGCCTCGCACGAACCGCGGCGCCAGGTCTCGGCGTACCGGGGGAACACCGTGGCGGCGCTGCCGCGGATCATCGGGTGGTACCGCGCCCGCGGCTACGTCTTCACCGACCCCGCCGGCCGGCCGTTCGCCGGCGACCCGACGGCTCAGGCGCGGGAGAGGTAGAGGAAGTACTCCTCGGACCGACCCTGCAGCGCGACCTGGTAGGCGTGCTCGCTGCAGCTGCCGAAGACGTCCTCCATCACCGTCGCCAGCTCCGGGGCCCGGTCGGCCGACCAGACGACCAACGCCCCACCGGGGTTGAGCATCCGCCTCGCGCCGCCGAGCAGGTCGTGCTCGTAGACGCTCGCGTTCGCCGCGTGCACGAGGTAGCCGGGTCCGTTGTCGACGTCGAGCAGCACCAGGTCGTAGGTCGACGTCGCCTCCGCGATGGCCATCGCGATGTCGGCGACCACCACCGTGACCCGCTGGTCGGCCAGCAGGGCCGGGCCGTGCGGCACCGTGCCGTCACGCATCCAGCCGACCAGGGCGTCCTCGATCTCGACCACCCGCACGCTGCGCACCCGCGGGTCGGCCAGCACCCGCTGGGTCGTGAACCCCAGCCCCAGCCCGCCGACCACCACGTCGCGCGGGTCCTCGACCAGCTCGAGGGCCAGCTCCGCCAGCCCGATCTCCGACGACGTCTCCTGGGTGTCCATCACGAACACCCCGTTGACCCGCAGCTCCAGCGCGTCGGCCGCCCGCTCCGCGCTCCGCCGCCGCAGCACGACCTCGCCCCGCCCGGACTCCGCCCGCGCCACCTCGGCGTACTCGGTCACGGTGCTCCTCGGGGTGCGGCGGGGCGGCGGGGTGCGGGGCGCGGCCGCGGACGTCATACGAGCTCGTCGTCATGACGACCGGGTCGCATGACCTCCCGCGGAACGTCATGCGTCGCGGTTGCTATCGACGCCGAACTGTATGACGCCCCGGGACGTCATACGTCGGCCGGCCACCCGCGACCGGCGTCCTGACACCGTCCACAGACGTTCCTCCGGCGTCGTCGGTCCACAGGCCGAGCGATCGAGGTCGCCGGCCAGGGCGGACGTCGCGCAACCTGCCGACATGGAGGACACGACGCCGCACGTCTCGCCCGCGACCCGCCGCCGCTCCCGCCGCCGCGCGGTGGAGGAGGTGGCCGTGGCGCAAGCGGGAGTGGTCACGCGCAGCCAGCTGTATGCGAGCGGCACCACGCGCTCCGAGGTGCGCGCCAACGTCCGGGCGGCGCGGTGGCAGGTGCTCGGGCGGCACTGCGTGGTCATGAGGACCGGTCCGCTGACGGAGCAGTCCCGGCTCTGGGCCGCCGTGCTCGAGGCCGGTCCCAGGGCCCAGCTCGACGGAGGCTCCGCGCTGGTCGCCGCCGGTCTCGAGCGCTACGGCGTCGAACGCGTGCGGGTGTCGGTGCCGCGCGGCGCCCGGATCCGTCAACGCGGCTCCTCGATCGACATCCGCCAGACCCGACGGTGGGACCCCGACGACGTCGCCGAGGGCTCCTCGCCGCCACGGACTCGGACGCCGGTGGCAGCGGTGCGGGCGGCCCTGTGGGCACGGACCGACCGCGAGGCCACGCTGGTGCTGAGCCTGGTCGTGTCGCAGGGGCTGGCCACGACTGCTGAGCTCGCCGTGGAGCTGATGCGGATCCGTCGCGATCGGCGGCGGGTGCACGTCGGGAGCGTCCTGCTCGACCTGGCCGGCGGGGCCGGCTCGCTGGGGGAGATCGACGTGCTGCGGGGGTGTCGCGAGCGTGGGCTGCCCGAGCCGGAGCAGCAGGTCCTGCGGCGTACGCCGTCGGGCACGTACTTCCTCGACTTCCGCTGGCGACGGTGGGGCGTCGTCCTCGAGGTCGACGGCGTCCAGCACAGCTGGGTGGAGAACGTCGTCGCCGACGCCGTCCGGCAGAACGAGGTGGTGCTCGAGGGCGACCTCGTCCTGCGCCTGCCCCTGCTCGGGCTGCGCCTGGCCCCGGACGTCTTCTTCGACCAGCTCAGCGAGGCCCTGCGACGACGGGGATGGCGGTCCGAGGACGTCATCGCCTCCTGAGACGTCGTACGCCGTGGTCGTGATGGCGACCGCCTCGTATGACGCCGCCGCGGAGGTCATGCGTCGCGGCCGCCATGGCGACGACTTCGTATGACGTCCGCCCCGGCGCCAGCCGCCCCGGCGCCAGCCGACCCCACCGCCTCCTCCCCACCCCCGCACCACCAGGACCCGCTCGATAGGTTCGGGAGCGCACGGCCACGAGGTCGTACGACGGTCAGCGGACGGATGTGGACAGCTGTGGAGAAGAAGCCGGGCGACGACGAGGGACAGGTCGCCGAGGGGGCCAGCCTCGAGGGGGCGGGCGAGGAGATCATGCCCGACCAGTCGGTGGCCGGGGCGCCCGACGCCGACGGCGACGACGTGCAGGAGGGCAAGCAGGGGCCCAACGCGCGCACGGGCGAGAGCGACGCCGCGCACCGCAACGACGACTACGTCAAGAAGGACGAGGAGCGCGACCCCCAGGTGGGTCGCGACCTCGACAACTAGCGGGCGCTACTCCGCCGAGCGCACCCGCAGGCCGGTGATCGGCACGGTCACCGTGCCGCCGGGGTCGGTGAAGAAGTCGTTGCCCTTGTCGTCGACGACGATGAAGGCAGGGAAGTCCTCGACCTCGATCTTCCAGACCGCCTCCATGCCGAGCTCGGCGTACTCCACCACCTCGACGGACTTGATGCAGTCCTGCGCGAGGCGAGCGGCGGGGCCGCCGATCGAGCCGAGGTAGAAGCCGCCGTGGGCCTCGCAGGCCTGGGTGACGACCTTGGACCGGTTGCCCTTGGCGAGCATCACCTTGGAGCCGCCGGCGGCCTGGAACTGCTCGACGTAGGAGTCCATCCGGCCGGCGGTCGTCGGGCCGAACGAGCCGGAGGCGTAGCCCTCGGGGGTCTTGGCCGGGCCGGCGTAGTACACCGCGTGGTCGCGCAGGTAGTCGGGCATCTCCTCGCCCGCGTCGAGCCGCTCCTTGATCTTGGCGTGCGCGATGTCGCGCGCCACGACGAGCGGTCCGGTGAGCGAGAGCCGCGTCTTGACCGGGTGCTTCGCCAGCTCGGCCAGGATGTCGTCCATCGGCCGGTTGAGGTCGATCGCGACGACGTCGCCCGCCTCCAGCTCGGTCTCCGGGAGGTACGACGCCGGGTCGGTCTCCAGCTGCTCGAGGAAGACTCCGTCGGCGGTGATCTTGCCCAGCGCCTGGCGGTCGGCCGAGCAGGAGACGGCGATCGCGACCGGGCACGAGGCGCCGTGACGGGGGAGGCGCACGACGCGCACGTCGTGGCAGAAGTACTTCCCGCCGAACTGCGCGCCGATCCCGAACGACTGGGTCAGCTCGAAGACCTGCTCCTCCAGCTCGACGTCGCGGAAGCCGTGAGCCGACATCGACCCCTCGGTGGGCAGGTCGTCGAGGTAGTGCGCGGACGCGTACTTCGCGGTCTTGAGGGCGAACTCCGCGCTGGTGCCGCCGATCACGATCGCCAGGTGGTACGGCGGGCACGCGGCGGTCCCGAGCGAGCGGATCTTCTCGTCGAGGAACTCCAGCATCCGCTTCGGGTTCAGGACGGCCTTGGTCTCCTGGAACAGGAAGGACTTGTTCGCCGACCCGCCGCCCTTGGCCATGAAGAGGAACTTGTACTCCGGGCTCTGCCGTCCGTCGGGGGCCGAGCTCTGCGGCGTGGAGTAGATCTCGATCTGCGCGGGCAGGTTGGTGCCGGTGTTCTTCTCCTCCCAGGTGGTCAGGGGAGCGAGCTGGGAGTAGCGCAGGTTGAGCTTGGTGTAGGCGTCGTACACGCCCAGGCTGATGGCCTCGCCGTCGTCGGCGCCGGTCAGCACGCCCTCGGACTTCTTGCCCATCACGATCGCGGTGCCGGTGTCCTGGCACATCGGCAGCACGCCGCCGGCCGAGATGTTGACGTTCTTGAGCAGGTCGGTGGCCACGAACCGGTCGTTGCCCGACGCCTCGGGGTCGTCGATGATCCGGCGCAGCTGGGCGAGGTGGGCGGGCCGCAGGTAGTGCGCGATGTCGTGCATCGCCTCCGCGGTCAGCTGCCGGATCGCCTCGGGCGCGACCCGGAGGAACGTCTGCCCGTCGACCTCGAGGGTCGAGACGCCCTCGGTCGTGACCAGCCGGTAGGGGGTCTCGTCGGGGCCGATGGGCAGCAGGTCGGAATAGCGAAAGTCAGGTTCCTGCAAGGCAGTCGGTGCTTGGCTCACGGTGTCCAGGCTAGTCGGGGCGCGGCGCGCCGGGGCGTCGGGTTGTTGCGGGGCACCGTTATTCAGGTCAATATCTACTGACTTACTTCATTTAGACGCGTCGTGACGACCGGTGCACGGCGACGAACGGGGGCTCAGGGTGCGACGCAGGCTGCACGCCGTCCTGGGGGTGGCCATGGTCGTGCTGCTGCTCCTCGGCGGCATGCACCTGGCCAGCGCCTCGGCCGGGCACTCGGCCCGGGGGGACCACGGGCGGGCGCGCGACCGCCGTCCCAACATCGTGATGGTGCTGATGGACGACGCCTCGCTCGAGCTGTTGCGCACGATGCCGCACGCCCGGGAGATGCAGCGCCAGGGCGCGACGTACACCAACTCCCACGTCGTGGACTCGCTGTGCTGCCCCTCGCGCACCTCGATCTTCACCGGCCGCCCGCCCCACCAGACGGGCGTGCTGACCAACACCGCGCAGGACCCCCGGCACCCGACCGGTGGGTACGCCGCCTTCGCGCGGAACCTCAACGACGAGCGCTCCTTCAACGTGCCGCTGCACCGCAGTGGCTACACGACGGCGTTCATCGGCAAGTACATCAACGGCTACGACCTGTCGGTGAACTACCAGGGCAAGCGCCTGGCGCCGGCCAAGGAGCCGGGCTGGTCGGAGTTCGGCGCGGTGCTCGGCGGCGGCTACCCCGAGTGGGGCTTCTGGAGCACCCGGCTCGACCGGCGCACGGGCATGAACACGCTGGTGCACGACGCCGAGCCGCCCGCCGACGCCTCCGTCGCCGAGCGCGACCGGCACTACGCGACCAATGTGATGTCGGACCGGGCGATCGACTTCCTGCGCCGGCAGCGCTCGGCCGCCAAGCCCTACTTCCTCGAGGTCGCGACCTACGGCCCGCACGCCCAGATGCACCGCGCCTACCCGGGCAACCCGACCTTCCCCTCGGCCTTCGCCGACCGTGAGCCCGCCGGTGACCGCGCGGGCGGCAACTGCGGCACCCGGTCCTGCGGCCAGGTGCGCCTGCGCGACCTGAAGGGGTACGACGACCCGCGCGGCGACAACCGCCCGGACTACCTGCACCGCGACGGCACCACCTCGCCCGCGCCGGCCTGGAACGACAACCCGGTGCGGTTGACGGCGGGCAAGGCGCTCAAGCAGTACCGCGACCGGGTGCGGATGGTGCAGTCGATCGACCGCATGGTCGGCCGCATCCGTCAGGCGGTCGGCCCGAACACCTACGTGGTCCTGACCAGCGACAACGGCTACCACCTCGGTCAGCTGCGGCTCAACGGCGGCAAGGGCACGCCGTACGACTTCGACACCCGGGTGCCCCTGGTGGTCGCCGGGCCGGGCGTGCCCCAGGGCCGGCGGAGCCAGTTCGTGAGCAACATCGACCTCGCGCCGACCTTCGAGCAGATGGCGGGCCTGAAGGTGCCGGGCTCGGTCTCGGGGGTGTCGTTCCTGGACAGCCTGAAGGACCCCGCCGCGACCGGGCAGCGGCGGTTCGCCTTCTTCGACCACACCTGGGCCCCCGCGGAGCGCGGCGAGGTCGACGGTGACAAGGCCTCGCACAGCGTGATCGCGCAGATCCCGTCGTACATCGGCGTGCGCGGGGCGCGGGGCCTGCTGGTGCGGTTCGACCTGGACGACAGCCCGCAGCGGGTCCGCTACGCCTGGGAGCTCTACGACTACCGCGCGGGCTTCGAGAAGACCAACGTCTTCGCCCGCGACCACGGCAAGCCCTGGGCCCGCGAGCTGATGCGACGGCTGCGGCTGTGGGACGACTGCGGCCCCGCTCGGTGCCGGGCCGCGGCCCGCTGATCCTCCCTCGCGGGTGGGCCCGGTGGGCTCAGGCCGACTCGGGCTCCCGGCGTACGCCGCCGCGGGCGCGGTCGGCGGTGCGGCGCACGACGTCGGTGAAGGTGCCGAACAGCTCGGCCGGGGTGTCGTGGCCCATGCCGTCGATGACGACGAGCTCGGCGCCGGGGATCGCCCGCGCCGTGGCGCGACCGCCGGAGACGTGCACCATCTTGTCGGCGGCCCCGTGGACCACCGCCACGGGCACGCGCACCGAGGCCAGGGCGCGGGAGCGGTCGGGCTGGTTCAGGATCGCCAGCATCTGGCGCATCACGCCGCTGGCCGAGACCCCGCGGTCGAAGGTCTCCTCGGCGCGGTCGCGGACCTCGGCGTCGGTCTGGGGGAAGCCGGGGGAGCCGATGGCCTTCCACATGCGGGCCGACGAGGCGACGTAGGCCTCCTTGCCCGCACCCCGGTTGGCCAGCAGCATCGGCAGCAGCGACGGGTGCTGCCAGCCGACGGTGCGGCGGCCGGGCGTGGACATGATCGAGGTCATCGAGCGCACCCGCTCGGGGTGCTCGGTGACCATCGTCTGCACGATCATGCCGCCCATGGACACCCCGGCGACGTGCGCGCTGTCCCAGCCGAGGTGGTCCATCAGGCCGAAGGCGTCGTCTGACATGTCGCTGAGCGTGTACGGCGGCCGCGAGCCGCGCCCGACGAAGGACTGCACCAGCTGGCGCCGGCTGGCGCGGCCGGCCATCCGGCTGGAGCGACCGGTGTCGCGGTTGTCGTAGCGCACGACGTGGAAGCCGGCCTCGGCGAGCATCGTGCACCACTGCGGGTCCCACCAGTTCATCGGTCCGCCGAGGCCCATGACGAGCACGAGCGGCTCGCCGTCGGGCGAGCCGAAGGTCTGGTAGCACAGCTCGACGCCGGGGGAGACCGGAGCGAAGAGCTCCTCGGAGACGGGGACCGACATGGACGGACCGCCCTTTCTGATGGGTCGGGGATGGGTGAATTGCGCGACATCACCTCATGACAACGCTACCGTCACGAAGGTGAACTCACCGCTCGGCTCGTTCTTGATGCCTGCAGGCTTCGACGGTCCCTCGGGCGTGCGCGCGTTGGCTCGGGAGAGCAGCACGGTCGTGGAGGCCACCCGACTGTTCCGTCGCTCCAGGACGGACCGGCGCCAGCGCGCCGACCTGCCGTACGCCGGCAGCCACCGCGTCCCGGCCCACGACCCGGTGCTGCTCGTGCCCGGCTTCATGGCCGGTGACGCCACCCTGCGGGCGATGTCGGCCTTCCTCCGGCACCAGGGCTTCCGCACCTACCGCTCCCAGATCCACGTCAACCTCGGCTGCACGCGCGAGGCCTCCGACCGGCTCGAGCGCCGGATCGAGGAGATCGCCACCCGGCGCGACCGCAAGGTCACGATCGTCGGCCACAGCCTCGGCGGCATGCTGGCGCGGGGGCTGGCCGCCCGGCGCCCCGACCTGATCGAGGGCATCGTCGCGATGGGCAGCCCGGTCCTCGCCCCCGGTGCGGTGCACAAGCTGCTCGCCTGGGACGCCCAGCTGCTGAGCAGGCTGAACCGGGCCGGCGTACGCCGGATGATGAGCGCGGACTGCTTCGGCGGGGAGTGCGCGCGGCTCAGCTGGGAGGAGAGTCACGCGCCGCTGCACCCCGACCTGGCGTTCACCGCGATCTACAGCCGGCGCGACGGCATCGTCGACTGGCGGGCCTGCCTGGACCCCGCGGCGCGGCAGGTCGAGGTGCGCACCAGCCACTGCGGCATGGCGGTGGACCCGGTCGTGCTCGACCACGTGCTGACGGCGCTGCGCGAGCAGCAGCTCAGCCGGGCCAGCCGGTCGGCAGCTCCGCTCGGCGCGGTGGGTTAGCCCCGCGCCGCTCGCAGGTCATGGCGGCGTACTCGATGCAGCCGGCGACCAGCCGGGCCAGGCTGGCCTCGTCGACGGGTACGCCGGGGCCGGGGCGGCTGTAGGCGTCGAGGTCGTGCAGCTGGGCCAGGGTCGCGGCCATGAAGGCATCACCGGCGCCGACGGTGTCGACGACCTCGACGGGCCGCGGCGCGCCGTGCACGACGTGGCCCGAGGTGAAGGCGGTGGCGCCGTCGGGGCCGCGGGTCAGCAGCACCAGCTCGGTGCGGTCGCCCGCGAGCAGGTCGCGCGCCACGTCGTCGGGGTCGGCGTCGGGCCGGAGCAGCAGCGCGTCCTCGTCGCTGAGCTTGACCAGGGTGCAGCGGGCCCCGAGGTCGCGCACGCCGACCCAGGCGGCGTCGTGGTCCTCCACGAAGCTCGCCCGCAGGTTGGCGTCGAAGCTCACGAACAGGTCGCGCACGACGGCCTGCTCGACGAGGTCGCGGACGCTCTCGCAGCCGGGTTCGAGGATCGTGCCCAGCGACCCGACGTGCACCGCGTGGCAGGCGGGCAGCTCCTGGCGCGGGAGGCTCCACTCCAGGTCGAAGTCGTAGCTCGCGGCGCCGGTGGCATCCAGGTGGGCGGTGGCCACCGAGGTGCGCCCGCTGAGCGTGGGCACCTCGACGATCTCGGCCCCGCTGGAGGTGACGTGCTGCACCACCAGCCCGCCGTGCTCGTCGTGGCCGACCTGGGTGATCAGGGTGGCGGGCACCTCGAGCCGGGCCAGCCCGACGGCGACGTTGAGGGGCGAGCCGCCCGGGGTCTCGGTGGAGTCGCCCTCGGCGTCCAGCACCACGTCGATGAGCGCCTCACCGGCGACGACGATCACGCGGTCCTGCTCAGTTCTCGAAGTCGACGTCGGCGTACGCGCGCAGCTTGGACAGCTTGTGCTCGGAGTGGATCGAGCGGATCGTGCCGCTGCGCGAGCGCATCACCAGCGAGTGGGTCGAGGCGCCGCCCGCCTTGTAGCGCACGCCCTGCATCAGCTCGCCGTCGGTGATGCCGGTGGCGACGAAGAAGCAGTCGTCGCCGGCGACCAGGTCGTTCGTGGTCAGCACGCGGTCCAGGTCGTGGCCCGCGGCCACCGCCCGCTCGCGCTCGGCGTCGTCGGTCGGCCAGAGCCGGGTCTGGATGGTGCCGTCGAGGCACTTCATCGCGCAGGCGGCGATGATCCCCTCGGGGGTGCCGCCGATGCCCAGCAGCAGGTCGATGCCGGTGCCCTCGCGGGCGGCCATGATCGCGCCCGCGACGTCGCCGTCGGAGATGAACTTGATCCGGGCGCCGGTGGCGCGGATGTCCTCGGCCAGCTTCTCGTGGCGGGGGCGGTCGAGCAGCACCACGGTGACGTCGCCGGGCTGGATGCCCTTGGCCTTGGCGACCTGGTGGACGTTCTCGGCGACCGGGTAGCGGATGTCGACGACGTCGGCGGCCGCGGGGCCGGTGACCAGCTTCTCCATGTAGAACACCGCCGAGGGGTCGTACATCGTGCCGCGCGGGGCGACCGCCATCACCGCGATCGCGTTGGCCATGCCCTTGGCGGCCAGCGTGGTGCCGTCGATGGGGTCGACCGCGACGTCGCACTCGGGGCCGTCGCCGTCACCGACCTCCTCGCCGTTGTAGAGCATCGGGGCGTTGTCCTTCTCGCCCTCGCCGATGACCACGGTGCCGCGCATCCCCACGGTCGAGATCAGCACCCGCATCGCGTTCACGGCCACGCCGTCGGCGCCGTTCTTGTCGCCCTTGCCGACCCACCGACCGGCGGCCATCGCCGCCGCCTCCGTGACGCGGACCAGCTCCAGCGCGAGGTTGCGGTCGGGGTAGGTCGGGGCGACGGACAGGGAGTCAGGCACGCGGCTCTCGGACATGGCAGTGATGGTAGCCGTCCACCCGCTTGGCAGGATGGCTCCCATGAGCGAATCTGCGGCCAAGGGCGGGCGCTACCAGCGCAGCTCCGGCGGTCTCGTCGGGGCGATGATCGTGACGGTCGTGCTGGTCCTCGCCTTCGTGGCCTTCCGCAGCATCTTCCGGGAGAACCCGGAGACCCCCGTGCGCACGGTCGACTGGAAGATCCAGGTCAAGGCCGGCACCGCCGACCGCAAGCTGTCCATGCTCGCGCCCCCCGCCCTGCCGACCGGCTGGAAGGCCACGTCGGCCAGCTACGACACCGGGTCCAGCCCCGCGTGGCACCTCGGGCTGCTCACCGCGAGCCGGAAGTACGTCGGCATCGAGGAGGGCCGCTCCTCGGTCGAGGACCTCGTCGCCGAGCACGTCGACCCCGACGCGGTGAAGGGCAGGAGGGTGCAGCTCGGCGGGGAGACCTGGCAGCAGTGGTCCGACGCCGGTGGCGACTACGGCCTCTCGCGCACCCTGACCGGCCCCGACCGGCAGCAGGAGTCGGTGCTGGTCGTCGGTTCGGCCGCCGACGCCGACATCCGCAGCCTGGCCGACGGGCTCCGCCCCGGGAGCTGATCCTCCCGCGGCAGCCCCGACGGGGTCAGTCGCGGTCGGGCTGCTCCCCGAGGGCCAGGTCGAGCCGGGCCCGGGCACCCTCGAGCGCCTGCTGACAGACCTTGGCGAGCTCCTCGCCCTGCTCCCACAGCGCCAACGACTCCGCCAGGCTGGTGCCGCCCTGCTCGAGGGTGCGCACCACCTCGACGAGCTGGTCGCGGGCCTCCTCGTAGGAGAGCCGCTCGGCTGCGTCATCACTCATCGTCGTCCCCCAGGTGTCGGTCGTCGGGTGTCTGGTCGTGCACGAGGTCGATGTGGTCGACGGTCGTCGTGGTCGCGCCGATGCGGCCGTCGCCGACCCGGATGTGGATCTCGTGCCCCGGCTCGAGGGTGGCCACGCTGGACAGGGCCCGGCCCTCGGCGTCGGACAGCACGGCGTACCCGCGGCGGAGCGTGGCCAGCGGGGACAGCGCCCGGATGCGGGCCAGCTGGTGGACCAGGTCGTCCTCGCCGCGGTCGAGCCGGTGCACGAAGGTGCGGCGCGAGCGCTCGCGCAGCGTGGCCACCTCGGCGATCCGGTCGCCGAGGCCGGAGCGGGGGTCGGCCAGGACCGGGCGGGAGCGCAGCGCGGCCAGCTGGCGCTGCTCGCGGTCGACGACGCCGCGGATCGTCATCCGCCCCCGCTCGCGCAGCTGCAGCACCCGCTGCGCCTCCTCGGCCACGTCGGGCACGACCCGCTTGGCCGCGTCGGTGGGCGTGGAGGCCCGGACGTCGGCCACCAGGTCGAGGATGGGGGAGTCGGGCTCGTGGCCGATCGCGGAGACCAGCGGGGTGCTGATCGCGGCGACCGCCCGCACGACCGCCTCGTCGGAGAAGGGCAGCAGGTCCTCCACCGAACCGCCGCCGCGGGCCACGATGATGACGTCGACGGACGGGTCGCGGTCCAGCGCCTGCACGGCCTCGATCACCTCGCGGGCTGCGTGCACCCCCTGCATCGCGGCGTGGCGCACCGTGAACCGCACGCCGGGCCAGCGGCGCCGGCCGTTCTCGAGCACGTCGCGCTCCGCGGCCGAGCCCTGGGCGGTCACCAGCCCCACGTCGTGCGGCAGGAAGGGGAGCGGGCGCTTGAGCTCGGGTGCGAACAGGCCCTCGGCGGCCAGCAGTCGGCGGCGGCGCTCCAGGCGGGCGAGCAGCTCGCCCTCGCCGACCAGCCGGATCTCGCGCACCTGCAGCGAGAGGGTGCCGCGCGTGGGGTAGAAGGAGGGCTTGGCGTGGCAGACGATCTGGGCGCCCTCGACCAGCGGCGTGGGCAGGGCGTCGACCACGCCCCGGTTGACCGTCACCGGCACCGAGACGTCGGCGAGCTTGTCGCGCAGGGTGAGGAAGACCGTGTTCATCCCCCCGCGGCGGGAGATCTGGGTGACCTGTCCCTCGACCCACACCGCGCCGAGCCGGTCGATCCACTGGCCGATCGCCTGCGTGATCTGACGCACGGGCGCCGGATGCTCGGGCGAGGTGTCCATGGCCATGGACCGAACCCTAGGGCCTGCGTCTGACCGGCCCGCCTACGATGGGTCCATGGTTGATCTGGGTACGCCGAGCGTCCTCTCGCCCGACGAGGCCGACCGCGCCGTGCGCCTCGCCGCGCCGCGTGGCTACTGCGCAGGCGTCGATCGCGCGGTGATCACGGTGGAGAAGGCGCTCGACCTCTACGGCTCGCCCGTCTACGTGCGCAAGCAGATCGTGCACAACAAGCACGTCGTGGCGAACCTCGAGTCCCGCGGCGCGGTGTTCGTCGAGGAGCTCGACGAGGTTCCCGAGGGGCAGACGGTCGTGTTCTCGGCCCACGGCGTCTCGCCGATGGTGCACGAGCAGGCGGCCGAGCGCTCGCTGAAGACGATCGACGCGACCTGCCCGCTGGTGACCAAGGTGCACCACGAGGCGCGCCGCTTCGCCAGCGACGACTACGACATCCTCCTGATCGGCCACGAGGGTCACGAGGAGGTCGAGGGCACCGCCGGCGAGGCCCCCGAGAACATCCAGCTGGTGCAGAGCCCCGCCGACGTGCCCGGCATCGTCGTCCGCGACCCCGCGAAGGTCGCCTGGCTCTCCCAGACCACGCTGTCGGTCGACGAGACGATGGCGACCGTCGACGCGATCCGCGTGCGCTTCCCGCAGCTGCTCGACCCGCCCAGCGACGACATCTGCTACGCCACCCAGAACCGTCAGCTGGCGATCAAGGAGATCAGCCAGGGCGCCGACCTCGTGATCGTGGTCGGCTCGGCCAACTCCTCGAACTCCGTGCGGCTGGCCGAGGTGGCCCTCGAGGCCGGGGCCAAGGCGGCGTACCGCGTGGACGACGCCGGCGAGATCGAGGAGGCCTGGCTCACGGGCGTGGACTCGGTCAGCGTCACCTCGGGCGCCTCGGTGCCCGACGAGCTGGTCACCGGGGTGCTGGACTTCCTCACGGCCCGGGGCTACCCCGACGCCCGGGCCGTGCACACGGCCGAGGAGTCGCTGATCTTCGCGCTGCCCCCCGAGCTGCGGCGCGACCTCAAGGCTGCGGCGGTCTCCGCGGCTCAGTCGTAGGACCTGCTCCGTGGCCCGCTACGTCGACGTCCACCCCGTCGACCCGCAACCGCGCGTGGTCGCGCAGATGGTCGACCTGCTGCGCAACGACGGCCTGATCGCCTACCCCACCGACTCGTGCTACGCCCTGGGCATCCAGCTGGGCAACCGCGACGGCCTGGAGCGGATCAAGAAGCTGCGGCGCCTGGACGACAAGCACCACTTCACCCTGGTGTGCCGCGACTTCGCCCAGCTCGGTCAGCTGGTGCAGCTGAACAACGCGGCGTTCCGGTCGATCAAGGCCGCGACCCCGGGGGCGTACACCTTCATCCTGCCGGCCACGGGCGAGGTGCCGCGGCGGCTGATGCACCCCAAGAAGCGCACGGTGGGGGTGCGGATCCCCGACCACCCGGTCGTGCGCTCACTGCTGGAGGCGCTGGGGGAGCCGCTGCTGTCGAGCACCCTGCTGCTGCCCGACCACGAGGAGCCGATGACCGACGGCTGGGCGATCAAGGAGGAGCTGGATCACTGGTTGGACGCCGTGATCGACTCCGGTGAGTGCGGCTCGGAGCCCACCACCGTCGTCGACTTCTCCGACGGGGTGCCGGAGATCACCCGGCGCGGGGCCGGGGACCCGTCGCGCTTCGAGTGAGCGACCTCCGGCTCCGGCTCCGGCTCGGTCAGCCCGAGCAGTCGCCGGCCCAGGACCCGCTGTCGCACACCGACCACGCCGAGGGTGAGCGCGTAGCCGACCAGCAGCGCGGTCGCGTGGTGCGCGAGCCCGGAGACCAGGGCCTGCACGAGGCCGTCGTCGCCCCGCGCGACCTGGGTGCGCTCGACGACGGCGACCAGGAGGACCAGCCCGAGCAGGAGCAGCGGTGGCATCACGCCGACCGGGAAGAAGTCCGTGGGTCGCACCGCCAGGGCGGCGCCCACGCAGGTCGCCACGAAGCCGAGGTCGAAGACCAGGCCGAGGTCGCTGCCGACCAGGAGGTCGAGGCCGAGCGTCACGAGGCCGGCCAGCACCGCCAGCCGGACGACGCGGCTGCCGGCCATCCGGCCCTCTTCCCACAGGGTGGGTGCACTCACGAGGCTCAACGTAGGCGGGGTCATGCGCTCGAGCGACGCGACTCGCCGGTGGGCTCGCCGGGGAGTTCCTGCAGGTCAGGGCGGGTCTCGGCCACGGCGTCGAGCAGCTCGGCCGCCGTGAGCGGGCGTGGTGACTGCTCGACGGGGCGCACCGGGGGCAGCGGCTGCCGGGTCACGCCGATGTCCTCGAACTGCCGGGCGGTGACCAGCACCCGCCCCTCGATGGACCCCACCGCGCTGTTGTAGGCCTCCACGGCGCCCTTGAGGGAGCGGCCGACCTTGTCCAGGTGGGCGCCCATCACGCCGACGCGGGTGTGCAGCTCGCGCCCGAGCTCGTGGATCTCGCGGGTGCGCTCGGCCAGGAGCTCGGTCGTCCAGCCGTGCGCGACCGTGCGCAGCAGGGCGATCAGCGTCGTGGGGGTGGCGATCACCACGTCACGCTCGGCGGCCCAGGTGAGCAGGGTCGGGTCGGTGTCCAGCGCCGTGGACAGGAAGGACTCGGCGGGCACGAACATCACCACGAACTCCGGGGAACCCTCGAGCGTGCGCCAGTAGGCCTTGCCCGCCAGGGTGTCGACGTGCTGCCGCACCTGTCGGGCGTGCCGCCTCAGGTGGGCGGACGCCTCCTCGGGGTCGTCGGTGGCGAGCGCGTCGAGCTGGGCGTCGAGGGGCACCTTGGCATCGACCACGACCGACCGGCCGCCGGCGAGACGGACGACCAGGTCGGGGCGCAGCGTTGCGCCGTCCTGGACGCTGTGGACCTGCTCGGCGAAGTCGCAGTGGGCGACCATCCCGGCCAGCTCGACGGCCCGTCGCAGGTGCAGCTCGCCCCACTGGCCGCGCACCTGCGGCTTGCGGAGCGCGGTGGACAGGGCGCCGGTCTCGCGCCGCAGGAGGTCGGTGCTGTGACGCACCTCGTCGACCTGCTGGCGCAGCTGCCCCTGCCAGGAGGCGCGCTGCTGCTCGACGTCGCCGAGGCGGTCGTGCAGCCGGTCGAGCCCGTCGCGCAGGACGGCCTGGTCCTCACCGCGCGCCGCCAGGGCCCGCATCACGTCGGGCTCCCCGGTGCGGCGGGTCCGCACCAGCACGGCGAGGGCGCCGAGGAGCACGCCGATGACCAGGGTCAGCAGGGGCAGCACGATCTCCATGGCCGCAGCCTGGCAGCGGCCACCGACAGGCCCGCGCACGCGCGTCCGGGTGGGAGTGGTGCCGCCCTACTCTTGATTCGTTCAAGAAAATGGGCCATGGTGGGGCGGTGCCCTCCGCCACCGAGATCGAACGCATGCTGCGCGACGGCGGCCTGCGCGTGACCCGGCCCCGGGTCGCGGTGCTGGCGGCGGTGCACGAGCACCCGCACGCCGACACCGACTCGGTGATCGGCCACGTGCGCCGGGACCTCCGCGAGGTGTCCCACCAGGCCGTCTACGACGTCCTGCGGGCGCTGAGCGGCGCCGGGCTCGTCCGTCGGATCCAGCCCAACGGCTCCGTGGCGCGCTACGAGGCCCGGGTCGGCGACAACCACCACCACGTCGTGTGCCGCTCGTGCGGCACCATCGCCGACGTCGACTGCGCGGTCGGCGAGGCGCCCTGCCTGGAGCCGACCGACGCCCAGGGCTTCACCGTCGACGAGGCCGAGGTCATCTACTGGGGCCGCTGCCCCGCGTGCGCCGCCGCCGCCCCGGCGCCGGCCGCGACGCCGTTCCGACCCTCCACCCCTGATCCGCACGACCTGACCGCCACCGACCCCACCGAGAGGAATCCCAGTGTCTGAGCACGGCCACGAGACCCGCGAAGCGGAGATGAACAGCCAGGAGGCTGAGGGCTGCCCCGTCGCCCACGGCCGGATGAGCCACCCCACCGAGGGCTCGTCCAACGAGCGTTGGTGGCCCGAGTCGCTCAACGTCAAGATCCTCCGCAAGCACCACCCCGCCGCCGACCCGATGGGCGACGACTTCGACTACGCCGCCGCGTTCGCCACCGTCGACCTCGGCGAGCTGCGCGAGGACGTGCGTCGCGTGCTGACCGACTCCCAGGACTGGTGGCCCGCCGACTTCGGTCACTACGGCCCGTTCTTCATCCGGATGGCCTGGCACAGTGCCGGCACCTACCGCGTGGCCGACGGCCGCGGTGGCGCCGGGGCCGGCATGCAGCGCTTCGCCCCGCTGAACAGCTGGCCCGACAACGCCAGCCTCGACAAGGCCCGCCGCCTGGTCTGGCCGATCAAGCAGAAGTACGGCCGCAGCCTGTCGTGGGCCGACCTGATCGTCTTCACCGGCAACGTGGCCCTCGAGGACATGGGCCTGCCGACCTTCGGCTTCGCCGGCGGCCGCGCCGACGTCTGGGAGCCCGACGAGGACGTCTACTGGGGTCCCGAGACCACCTGGCTGGGCAACGAGCGCTACCAGGGCGACCGTGAGCTCCAGGGCCCGCTCGCCGCGGTCCAGATGGGCCTGATCTACGTGAACCCCGAGGGCCCGGACGGCAACCCCGACCCGCTGGCCTCGGCCCGCGACATCCGCGAGACCTTCGGCCGGATGGCGATGAACGACGAGGAGACCTTCGCGCTCATCGCCGGCGGTCACACCTTCGGCAAGACCCACGGCGCGGCGGACCCCGAGGAGCACGTCGGTCCCGAGCCCGAGGGCTCCGACCTCAGCGAGCAGGGGTTCGGCTGGAGGAACTCCTTCGGCAGCGGCGCCGGCCGCGACGCCATCACCAGCGGCATCGAGGTCACCTGGACCTCCACGCCGACGCAGTGGAGCATGAAGTACCTCGAGAACCTCTACGGCCTCGAGTGGGAGCTCACGAAGTCGCCCGCCGGTGCCCACCAGTGGCAGCCCAAGGACGGCGCGGAGGCCAACACCGTGCCCGACCCCGAGGACGGCTCGCTCTCGCGCCCGCCGACCATGCTGACCACCGACGTGGCCCTCAAGGTCGACCCGGTGTACGACGAGATCGGTCGCCGCTTCCTGGCCGACCCCGACCAGTTCGCCGACGCATTCGCCCGCGCGTGGTTCAAGCTGACCCACCGCGACATGGGCCCGATCGAGCGCTACCTCGGCGCCGAGGTGCCGACCGAGGAGCTGATCTGGCAGGACCGCGTGCCGGCCGTCGACCACCCGCTGGTGGACGACGCCGACGTCGCGGCACTGAAGGCCAAGGTCCTGGATTCCGGCCTGTCGGTCTCCCGCCTGGTCGCCACCGCGTGGGCCTCGGCCTCCACCTTCCGCAGCAGCGACAAGCGCGGCGGCGCCAACGGCGCCCGCCTGCGCCTGGAGCCGCAGAGCGGCTGGGAGGTCAACGAGCCCGACGAGCTGGCGCAGGCGTTGCGCACGCTGGAGGGCATCGCCGCGGACTTCAACGCCTCGGCGACCGGCGGCACGAAGATCTCGCTGGCCGACCTGATCGTGCTCGCCGGTGGCGCCGCGGTCGAGAAGGCCGCCCAGGACGCCGGCCAGGACGTCACGGTGCCGTTCACCCCGGGCCGCACCGACGCCACCGCCGAGCAGACCGACGTCGAGTCGTTCTCCTGGCTGGAGCCGAAGGCCGACGGGTTCCGCAACTTCGTGGGCAAGGGTCAGCTGCTGCCCGCGGAGTTCCTGCTCGTCGACCGCGCCAACCTCCTGGGCCTGAGCGCCCCGGAGCTGACCGTGCTCGTCGGCGGTCTGCGGGTGCTCGGCGCCAACACCGGCGGGTCCACCGCCGGCGTGCTGACCGACCGCCCGGGCGTGCTGAGCAACGACTTCTTCGTCAACCTGCTCACCATGGACATCGAGTGGCACCAGGTGGGCGACGACCGGGACGCCTTCGAGGCCGTGCGTCGGGGCACCGACGAGGTCGTGTGGACCGGCACCCGCAACGACCTGGTGTTCGGCTCGAACTCCGAGCTGCGGGCCGTCGCCGAGGTGTACGCCGCCGACGACGCGCGCGAGAAGTTCGTGCGCGACTTCGTGGCGGCCTGGGCCAAGGTCATGGACGCCGACCGCTACGACGTCGCCTGAGCCTCGGCGACGCCTGAACCAGCAGCATCCCGGAGCCCGGGTCGACCACGGTCGGCCCGGGCTCCGGCGCGTGCAGGCGCCGACGCCCGGGCCGGTCCGGTCAGACCGGCTCAGTCCTGGTCGGTGAGGTCGACGACGACCGGGGCGTGGTCGCTGGCGCCCTTGCCGGCGCGCTCCTCGCGGTCGATGAAGGCACCGGTGACCCGGCCCGCGAGGGTGGGGGTGCCGAGCACGAAGTCGATCCGCATGCCGCGGTTGCGCTCGTAGCGCTGCCGGTAGTAGTCCCAGTAGGTGTAGACCTCGGGCCCCGGGGCGTGCGGCCGGACCACGTCGACCCAGCCGTCGTCGAGGAAGGCCTCGAAGGCGGCGCGCTCGGGCCGGGTGACGTGGGTGCTCTTCGCGAAGGCGGCGATGTCGAAGACGTCCTCGTCCTGCGGCGCGATGTTCCAGTCGCCGACCAGCGCGACGTCGCCGGTCATCGACCGGGACGCGTCGTGCAGCCGGGCGAGCCACTCGAGCTTGTAGGCGTAGTGCGGGTCGTCGACCTTGCGGCCGTTGGGGACGTACAGCGACCACAGGCGTACGCCGCCGCAGGTCGCCCCGATAGCGCGGGCCTCCGAGGCCGGGGTCTCGCCCCACTGCGGCATGTCGGGGAAGCCGACCTCGACGTCCTCCAGACCGACCCGGCTGATGATCGCGACCCCGTTCCACTGGTCGTAGCCGGCGGCGGCGACGTCGTACCCGAGCAGCTGCAGGCCCATCAGCGGGATCTGCTCCTCGCGTGCCTTGGTCTCCTGCAGCGCGAGCACGTCGACGTCGTGGCGCTGGAGGAACGCCTCGACCCGGTCGATGCGGCTCCGGACGGAGTTGACGTTCCACGTGGCGATGCGCACGCCACGAGCGTAGAGCGTGGCTGTCGGTGCCCTCCGGCCCCTACGCTTTCGAGCGTGAAACCACTGGGCCAACACCCGCTGCCCCTGCACACGATCGCCCACCTGAGCGACCCGCACCTGTTGGCCCGGCAGCGCCTCTACGGTGCCGTCGACACCACCGCCCACCTGCGGGAGGCGATGAGGCGCCTGACCCTCCTGGAGACGCCGCCGCAGGCCATCGTCTTCACCGGCGACCTGGCCGACCGGGCCGAGCCCGACGCCTACCGCCGGCTGCGCGAGATCGTCGAGCCGGAGGCCGCCCAGATGGGGGCCGAGGTGGTCTGGGTGATGGGCAACCACGACGAGCCGGAGCCCTTCGCGCGCGAGCTGCACGGCGAGGAGGTCGGCCCCGGCGCCACCCTGGACCGCGTGCACGACGTGGCCGGGCTGCGCATCATCGCGCTGGACACCACGGTCCCGGGCTACCACCACGGCGAGCTGTCGGCGGCCCAGCTGGAGTGGCTGGCCGCCGAGCTGGCCGTCCCGGCCGAGCACGGCACGCTGCTGGCCCTGCACCACGCGCCGATCCCGGTGCCGATCACCCGGCTGTCGGCGCTGATCGAGCTGGCCGACCAGGACCGGTTGGCCGAGGTCGTCACCGGCACCGACGTGCGCGGCGTGCTCGGCGGGCACTTCCACTTCTCGTCGTTCTCGACCTTCGCAGGCGTGCCGGTCTCGGTCGCCTCGGCCACCTGCTACGTCGCCGACCCGGCCTCCACCGAGCGCTTCATGTCCTCGATCGACGGTCACCAGTCCTTCACGATGGTGCACGCCTACGCCGACCGTCTCGTGCACTCCGTGGTGCCACTGGCCGGCGCCACCGAGATCGCGGGGTACGGTGTCGACCTCGCCGAGCGCCTGGAGTCCCTGCCCCTGGCCGAGGCCCGTGAGCTGGTCTCGGCCAAGGACTCGCCGCTGTGGGCCCACGAGGCCCCGCTCGACTGAGCGAGCCGTCGTACGCCGGGGGAGTGTCAGGGGCGGCGGGCATGCTGGGGGGATGGACTCCTCCCGCACGACCGGCACCCGCACCGACGCCGAGACCCGCACGGTGCTCGAGGCCAAGCGGGCCGAGATCGACGAGCAGATGACCGAGATGGAGCGGCCGCCGACCGAGACCGGTGGCATCTCCTTCGGCAAGCGCATCGGCGAGGGCACCTCGTTCGCCGTCGACCGGATGCAGCAGGTGGCCGTCCACGACCGGCTCCAGGTGACGCGCGCCGAGGTGGTGCGGGCGCTGGTCAAGCTCGACGAGGGCACCTACGGCACCTGCGACGCGTGCGGCGAGCCCATCCCCGCCGCGCGGCTGGAGGCCCTGCCATGGGCCGTCCTCTGCGTCGGGGACTCCGCCCGCTCCTGAGCGGGTTCGCGGTGCTCGGGCGCGCCGCCTACGCATGTGGGTGGTCGAGGCGCCGGGGACCCGGGATCTGGACGTCTGCGCTACACGATTGTGTGGTTGCGGGGCCGGTCGGGGACGATGACGGCACGATGCCCGCCACCGACCGGTCCCTCCTCGAGCGCCTGCCCGCCGACCGTGAGGACCCCGACGCCCTCTTCGAGGCGTTCGAGACCTGGGTGGGGGAGCAGGGCCTGACGCTCTACCCGGCGCAGGAGGAGGCGCTGATCGAGCTGGTCAGCGGCAACAACGTGATCCTGTCGACGCCCACCGGCACCGGCAAGAGCCTGGTGGCGACGGGGGCGCACTTCGCGGCGATGGCCCAGGGGCGGCGCACGTTCTACACCGCGCCGATCAAGGCGTTGGTGTCGGAGAAGTTCTTCGCGCTGATCGAGGTCTTCGGTGCCGACAACGTCGGCATGCTCACCGGCGACGCGTCGGTGAACTCCCAGGCGCCGATCGTGTGCTGCACCGCCGAGGTGCTGGCCAACATCGCCCTGCGCGAGGGCGCGGCGGCCGACGTCGGCCAGGTCGTGATGGACGAGTTCCACTTCTACTCCGAGCCCGACCGCGGCTGGGCCTGGCAGGTGCCGCTGCTGGAGCTGCCGCACGCGCAGTTCCTGCTGATGTCGGCCACGCTCGGCGACGTGAGCCGGTTCGTCGAGGACCTCACCGAGCGCACGGGGCGCGAGACCGCGTCGGTGACCAGCGTGACCCGGCCGGTGCCGCTGTCCTACGAGTGGGCGGTGACGCCGCTGCACGAGACCCTCGAGGACCTGCTCACCACCCACCAGGCCCCGGTGTACGTCGTGCACTTCACCCAGGCCTCGGCGCTCGAGCGGGCCCAGGCGCTGACCAGCATCAACGTCGCCACCCGTGAGGAGCGCGACCGGATCGCCGAGACCATCGCGACCTTCCGCTTCAGCCCCGGCTTCGGCAAGACCCTCTCGCGGCTGATCCGCCACGGCATCGGCGTGCACCACGCGGGGATGCTGCCGAAGTACCGCCGCCTCGTCGAGCAGCTCGCCCAGGCCGGGCTGCTGAAGGTCATCTGCGGCACCGACACCCTCGGCGTCGGCATCAACGTGCCCATCCGCACGGTGGTGTTCACCGGCCTGTCGAAGTACGACGGCCGCCGGCAGCGGATCCTCAAGGCCCGCGAGTTCCACCAGATCGCCGGCCGGGCCGGTCGGGCGGGCTTCGACACCGCCGGCACCGTGGTCGTGCAGGCCCCCGACCACGTCGTGGAGAACGCGCGGCTGGTGAAGAAGGCGGGCGACGACCCCAAGAAGCTCAAGCGGGTGCAGCGCAAGAAGGCCCCGGAGGGTCAGGTCGTCTGGACCGAGGAGATCTTCGACCGCCTGGTCGCCGCGGACCCCGAGCCGCTGGTCTCCCGCATGCGGGTCACCCACGCGATGCTGCTGAACGTGATCGCCCGCCCCGGCGACCCCGCGGCCGCGATCCGGCGGCTGCTGCGCGAGAACCACGAGGACGAGCGGTCGGGGCTGCGCCTGATGCGGCTCGCGGCCGCCCAGCACCGCTCGCTGCTCGCCGCCGGCGTCGTGCAGACGGTGCAGCGCGAGGCCGACGGCCGCCGCGTGCGCCTGGCCGAGGGCCTGCAGCTCGACTTCGCGCTCAACCAGCCGCTGTCGGCGTACGCCCTGGCGGTCTTCGACACCCTGGACCCCGAGGCGCCGACCTACGCCCTCGACGTGGTGTCGGTCGTCGAGGCCACCCTCGACGACCCCCGCCCCGTGCTCGGCGCGCAGGAGCACAAGGCGCGCGGCGAGGCGATCGGGGAGATGAAGGCCGACGGGATCGAGTACGACGAGCGGATGGAGCTGCTCGACGAGGTCACCTGGCCCAAGCCGCTGCAGGAGCTGCTCGAGCACACCTACGGCCTCTACCGCGCCCAGCACCCGTGGGCCGGCGAGGACGCGCTGTCGCCCAAGTCGGTGGTGCGCGACCTCTACGAGCGGGCGATGAGCTTCCCGGAGTACGTCGCCTACTACGGCCTGACCCGCTCCGAGGGACTGGTCCTCCGCTACCTCGGCGACGCCTTCCGGGCGCTGCGCCAGACCGTGCCCGAGCGGGTGCGCACCGACGAGCTCGAGGACCTGATCGAGTGGCTCGGGGCCGTGGTGCGCCAGACCGACTCGAGCCTGCTCGACGAGTGGGCCGAGCTCAACGACCCCGCCGCGGCGGCACGCCGGGCGGCGGCCGAGGCGGCGCCGGACATCCTGCCGCCGGCCCCCGAGCGGATCACCGCCAACGAGCGCGCGTTCACCGTGATGGTGCGCAACGCGCTGTTCCGCCGCGTCGAGCTCGCCGCGCGCCGCCGCTGGATCGACCTGGGCGAGCTGGAGTCGGAGTCGCAGACCGGCTCCGGCGCCTCGATGCGCGCCGAGGACTGGCAGGAGGCGCTGGAGGCCTACTTCGAGGAGCACGACTCCATCGACACCGGTGCCGACGCCCGCGGCCCCCGGATGCTCCTGGTCGAGAAGACCGCGCGCACCTGGGAGGTGCAGCAGATCCTGGGTGACCCCGAGGGCTTCCACGACTGGCGGATCACCGCGACCGTCGACCTCGTCGCCTCCGACGACGAGGGCCAGCTGGTGCTCGACGTGACCGGCATGGTGCGGCTGTAGGTCGCCCGCGTCGAGAGTTTGGCACGATCGTCCCAGACTGCTAGTCTGGGACGAACGTACCCATCATTCGATGAAACGGGTGTGTCATGGCATGGGTGCTGGTGGTGGTCGCGGGGTTCCTCGAGGCCGGCTTCGCGATCTCGCTGAAGGCGAGCGAGGGGTTCTCCCGGCTCGTGCCCTCGGTGCTCTTCCTGCTCTTCGGCGGGGCCAGCTTCACGCTGCTCTCGATCGGGCTGAAGAGCCTCCCGATCGGCCCGGCGTACGCCGTGTGGACGGGGCTGGGCGCGCTGTCGACGGCGGTGATCGGCATCGTCTTCCTCAGCGAGGGCGCCTCGCCGCTCAAGCTGGTGTCCCTGGCGCTCGTGCTGGCCGGGGTCGTGGGCCTGCAGCTGTCCAGTGCCGGCCACTGAGGCGGCGGTCACGAGCGACGCTGGAGCAGGCGGACGCGGCCGCTCACCGCCAAGGGCGCCGAGCGGCGCGCGGCCCTGCTCGCCGCTGGCGGCGAGCTCTTCCTGGAGTCCGGGCACCGACGGGTTCACCCACCGGGCGGTCGCGCGGAGGGCGCGGGGTGCCGCTGTCGGCGACGACGTACTACTTCGACTCCCTGGAGGACCTGCTGGTCGAGAGCGTCGTCGGGCTGTGCGCGGCGTGGGCGGGGGTCCTGGAGGCGTGCGTGGACGCGGTGCCGCGCCGGCTGTCCCGGACCGGCGCTGGCCCGCGCCCTCGTGGACCTCACGCTGCTCGACCCGGGCCGGCGCCGACCGGCGGCGCGGGGGAGGCGGCGGCCGTGGCGTTCTACCAGCGCTGCACCGAGGCGGGGCGGCACCCGGGGCTGCGGCGGGCGGTGCGGCAGCTGAACGAGGCGTTCGAGGGCGTGGTCGCCGAGCTGGTGCGCCGCGCCGGCCTGGCCGGCACGGTCGTCCGCGGCTGCTGGTCGCCGTCCTGGACGGCGCGATGATCCGGGCCCTCTCGGAGGGGGAGGACCCGCGCGGTCGTCGTCGCCGACGTCGTGCGCTTCCTCGGTGGGCCTCGACGGTCGGGTCGATCTGAACCTCCGCTGGTGACGCGATGCTTCGTGCAGGCGGCGGCAGTTCCGCCAGGGCCCCAGTGAAACTGCCACTACCCGAGACCGCTCAGACGAAGGCGCTCTCGCCGGTGATCGCCCGGCCCACGATCAGGGTGTTGATCTCGCGGGTGCCCTCGTAGGAGTAGATCGCCTCGGCGTCGGCGACGAAGCGCCCGACGTGGTGCTCGAGCAGGATGCCGTTGCCGCCGAGCACCTCGCGCGCCCAGCCGACGGCCTCGCGCATCCGCACCGTGGCGTGCGCCTTGCACAGCGAGGCGTGCTCGTCGCGGAGCTGGCCGGCGTCCTGCAGCTGGGAGGCGCGGGCGTTCATCGCCGTGGAGGCCGTGACGTTGGCGAGCATCTTGACCAGGAGGTCCTGCACCATCTGGAAGCCGGCGATCGGGCGACCGAACTGCTCGCGCTGCTTGGTGTAGCGCAGGGCGTGCTCGAAGGCGCCGCGCGCGCAGCCTGCCGCCTGCCAGGCGACGCCCATCCGGGTCACCCGCAGCACGTCGGCGGTGCTCCGGAACGACTCGGCCCGCTGCAGCCGGTTGGCCTCGGGGACGCGGGCGTCGCGCAGGTGGATCTCGGCGTTCTGCACCACCCGCAGCGCGATCTTGTCCTCCTGCTTGACGATCTCGACGCCCGCGGTGCCCTTCTCCACGACGAAGCCCTTGACCTGGCCGTCCTCGGTGCCGCGCGCCCAGATCACGATCAGGTCGGCGAAGGTCGCGTTGCCGATCCACTTCTTGTCGCCGTTGAGCACCCACTCGTCGCCGTCACGGGTGGCGGTGGTGGCCAGGCCCTGCGAGATCGCGGAGCCGGTCTCGGGCTCGGTCAGGCCGAAGGCGCCGATCAGCTCCATCCGGGCCATCGCCGGGAGCCAGCGCTCGCGCTGCTCGTCGGACCCGCCGAGCTGGATCGAGCCCATGGCGAGGCCGCCGTGCACGCCCATGAAGGTGCCGATCGAGGGGTCGACGCGGGCGAGCTCCATCGCGACCAGGCCGTCGACGAGCGCGCCGCGGCCCGGGCACCCGGGGCCGTCGAAGGCCAGCCCGGCGATGCCGAGCGCGGCGATGCCGGGCAGGAGGTCGTGCGGGAACGCGGCGCGGGTCCAGTAGTCGTTGATCACCGGCTCGACCTCGCGGGTCATGAACGCCCGCACGCGGCTGAGCAGCGCGCGGTCCTGCTCCTCCAGCAGCAGCTCGAAGCCCAGGAAGTCGGAGAAGGGGGAGTCCTCCACCCCGAGGTCGTCGAGCTCGCTCATGCGGGGTCCTTGTCGTCCGTGCGGTGGTGGGGCCGGTCGTGGGGCGAGGGGTCCTGCTCGTCGAGGAACGCGTCGATCAGGGGGGCCAGCTCGGCCGCCTCGGTCAGGATGCCGAGGTGGCCGCCGTGGTAGAGGTGCAGCCGGGCGTGGGGGATCAGCGCTGCCTGCATCCGGGGGTTCGCCGCGGGGATGATCGGGTCGTCGTCGCCGCCCATCACCAGCGTCGGCTGACGCAGCAGCCCCAGGAACGGCAGGCTGGTCCAGCCGGCCATCGCGGCCAGCTGGTAGTAGTAGCCGCGCTTGGGGCCCGACCGGGTGGCGCCGTGCAGCAGCGCGGCCCCGCGCTCGGGGTCGGTGCGCATCGTCCCGCCGTAGATCTCCGGCGCGACCAGACGGGCGTACGCCGGGTCGCGGTGACGCCGGGGGGTGGACATGATCTTGAGCACCCGTGGCGTGGCCGGCACCATCAGGCAGCCGGTGCCGGTCGCGACCAGCACCACCCGGCGTACCCTGCGCGGGGCCTGCACGCCCAGCTGCTGGGCCAGGCCGCCGCCCCACGACAGGCCGAGCACGTCGAAGCGCCGGTGCCCCAGCCGCGCCATCAGCGCGACCACCCACGAGGCCAGCCCGGCGATCGGGTAGGGCATCGGGGGCAGCGCCGAGCCGCCGATGCCGGGGACGTCGAAGCGCACGACCCCCCGGTCGGGGTCGAGCTCGTCGACGAAGGGCTGCAGCGCCTCGAGGCTGATCCCGATGCCGTTGCACAGCAGCAGCGGGGGCGCGTCGGTGAACCGCCCCACGCCCGGCCGCACCGAGACCCGCGCCGCGATGCCGCGCACCGCCACCTGGCTGATCACGTCGCGGCGGCGCGCCTCACCCTGGGAGCCGGTCATGGAGCGGTCGGTCACGCGCGGCTCAGCGATCGTGGACATAGGTGCCCGGGGCGGCGTCGAGCGGCGGGTGCTGGGCGTCGCCCAGCGCGTCGGGGGCGTCCTTCTCCGCGCCGGTGCGCTCGCCCAGCCAGCCCATCCAGTCGTCCCACCAGCTGCCCTTGACCTTCACGGCCTGCTCCAGCCACTGCTCGGTGCTGGCCGGGTTGTCGGTGCCGCGCTCGCCGTGGCCCGACGGTGAGGTCTGGAAGCTGGCCTTGGGGTTGCCGGGCGGGTTGACCATCGCGGCGATGTGACCGCTCGTGGACAGCACGAACTTCGTGTCGCCGCCGAACAGCTGGGTGGTCTGGTAGCAGGACTCCCACTTGCACAGGTGGTCTGCGATGCCGGCGACGACGTAGGAGTCCGTGGTGACCTTGTCCAGGTCGACCTTGCTGCCCAGGATCGTGGCCGCGCCGGGCTCGACCAGCGCGTTGCGCAGGGCGAGGTCCATGAAGTCGCGGTGCATGGCCGCGGTCATCCGCACCGGGTCGGCGTTCCAGTAGAGGATGTCGAAGGCCTTGGGGGCGTGCCCCATCAGGTAGTTGTTGACCCAGTAGTTCCAGATCAGGTCGTTTGGCCGCAGCCAGGCGAAGATCTCGGCCAGCGTGCGCCCGTCGAGGTAGCCCTTCTCCTTCGACGCCTGGGTCGAGGCCGCCGCCGACTTGTGCGAGAGCAGGGCGCTGGTCACACCGGCGCGCTCCTGGTCGAGCACCGTCACCGCCAGGCTGTACGCCGCGACGCGGTCCAGCTTCCCGGTCTCGGCGAGGTGGGCCATCACCATCGAGGCGATCATGCCGCCGGAGCAGATGCCGAAGATCGCGGTCTTGTCCTGCCCGGTGATCTCCTCCGCCGCCGACATCGCCTCGAGGATGGCCTGGCCGTAGGTGTCCAGGCCCCAGTCGGCGTGCCGGACGTCGGGGTTGCGCCAGGAGATGCAGAACACCTGCTGGCCGTTCTTGACCAGGTGCTCGACCAGCGAGCGCTGCTCGGCGAGGTCGATCACGTAGTACTTGTTGATGGTCGGCGGCACGATCAGCACCGGCACGGTGCGCACCTGCGGGGTCTGGGGGGTGTACTGGATCAGCTCGAACACGTCGGTGCGCAGCACCACCGCGCCGGGCGTCACCGCGACGTCCTTGCCCACCTCGAACGCGTCGGCCTCGACCATCGAGGGCACCCGGGGCGGGGTGGCGAAGTCACGCACGAAGCGGCGCCCGCCCTCGATCAGGTTGCCGCCGCCGGTGTCGAGGGTGCGCTTGAGCACCTTGGGGTTCAGGAACGGGTTGTTGCTGGGGGCCGCGGCCTCGACCAGGTTGTCGACGATGAAGCGGATGCGCTGGTCGTCGCCCCAGTCGAGGTCGGCGTCCTGGACGTAGCCGCGGGCGGCCTCGCCGAGGGCGAGGTAGCCCTGCAGGGTGCGCTTGAACAGCGGGTTGCGCTGCCAGGCCTCCTCGCTGAACCGGCGGTCCTTCTCGCCCGGGGCCAGCCGGGAGCGCCCCAGCCCGACCCGGGTCAGCTCGTAGGCCAGGCCCGCGGTGCGGCGGGTGACCTTGCGCGGGTGGCGCACGACCCCGGCGGTGAAGCGGATGCCGGACATGCCGGGGATGAAGCGGCGCAGCGGCCCTGCCGCGGCGTCGGCCAGCAGGAGATCCAGCGGGGTGGCCAGCGCCGTGCTGACCGAGGCCTCGGCCTCTTCCTGCGACTCGTCGCGGGCGTGCATCCGCTGCTCGGCCTGCTGGTCGGCCGGCTTCGAGGTGGACCTGCCGCTCGTCCGCTTCCTGGGCGCGGCCTTCGTGCTCGCGGTCTTCTTCGTGGCGGTCTTCTGGGCTGCCTTCGTGGTCGCCGGCTTCTTGGCGGCGGTCTTCTTGGCGGCGGTCTTCTTCGCCGGCGACTTCTTGGCGGCGGTCTTGCGCGTCTGGGGCTTCTCGACGGTCGTGGTGCTCACTGCGACTCCTTCTCGGGTGCGCTGACCTCGCGGCGCAGGATCTTGCCGGTGGGGCCCTTGGGGAGCTCCTCGACGATCCAGACGGCGCGGGGGTACTTGTAGGCGGCGAGCCGGTCCTTGGCGAAGGCCTGCAGCTCCTCGACGTCGACCTCCTGGCCCTCCTTGAGGGCGACGGCGGCGCCGACCTCCTCGCCGAGGCTGTCGTCGGGGATGCCGATGACGGCGACCTCGCGCACGGCCTCGTGCTCGTAGAGCGCCTCCTCGACCTCGCGCGGGTAGACGTTGTAGCCGCCGCGGATGATCAGGTCCTTCTTGCGGTCGACGATGAAGTAGTAGCCGTCCTCGTCCTTCTTGGCCATGTCGCCGGTGAGGAACCAGCCGTCGTGGATCGCCTCGGCGGTGGCCTCCTCTCGGCCCCAGTACCCCTTCATCACGTTCTCGCCCTTGATCGCGATCTCGCCGACCTCGCCCTGGGCGACCTCGTTGCGGTCGTCGTCGACGATCTTCAGCTCGCACCCGCGCACCTCGGTGCCGATGGAGCCGGGCTTGCGCTCCTGGCCGGGCTGGTTGAAGGACGCGACGGGCGAGGTCTCGGAGAGCCCGTAGCCCTCGAAGACCTGGCAGTCGAAGGCCTTCTCGAAGTTCTTCATGACCTCCACCGGCATCGCCGAGCCGCCGGAGATGCAGGTGCGCAGGCTGGACATGTCGGCGTCGTCGGCACCCGGGGCGTGCAGCATCCCGGCGTACATCGTCGGGACGCCCTCGAAGACCGTCACGCTGTCGCGCTTGATCACCTCGAGCGCCTTGTCGGCGTCGAAGCGGGGGATCAGCGTCAGGCAGCTGCCCTTGAGGGTCACCGCGTTGAGGCCGCAGGTGAGGCCGAAGACGTGGAAGAGGGGCAGGCAGCCCATCACGACGTCCTCCTCGGTGATCTCGATCAGGGTCTCGGCGCTGGTGGCGGCGTTGGTGATCATGTTGTGGTGCGTCAGCTCGGCGCCCTTGGGCTGGCCGGTCGTGCCCGAGGTGTAGAGCAGCACCACGTCGTCGTCGTCGGCACGGTCGGCCACCTCGGTGACCGGCTCGAAGCCGCCGAGCACCTCGGCGAAGTCGGTGCCGACCTCGACGCACTCGATGCCGACCTCGGAGGCGCCCTTGCCGGCCTCGGCGGCCATGTCCTTCCACGCGAAGACGATGGAGGCGCCGGAGTCCTCGAGGTAGTACTTCACCTCCCGGGCCTTGAGCAGCGGGTTCATCGGCACGACGACGGCGCCCAGGGAGACCGCGCCGTAGAAGATCACCGGGAACGGCGGCACGTTGGGCAGCACCATCCCGACGCGGTCACCGGGGCCGATGCCCTTCTCCTGGAGCATGCCGGCCACGCGCCGTGCGCCCTCCTGCACCTCGGCCCAGGTGAGCACGAGGTCGTCGAGCTTGATCGCAGGACGGTCGGGGAACTGCTCGGCGGTCGCGGTCAGGTTGTCGGCGAGGTTGGTCACGGGTGTGCCTCCGGCGTACGTCGTCGGGCGGGTGGGGTACTCCACTGTCTACTACCCGGTGTGGCACGCGCCACACCGACCGCGTGGGGCCGGACGCGGGGGTGCGTGGGGCCGCCGACGATTCGTGCCCCCGGTCGAGTCGCCGTAGACTCGCCGCCCGTGGCTCTCACCATCGGAATCGTCGGTCTCCCCAACGCGGGCAAGTCGACCCTCTTCAACGCGCTGACCAAGAACGACGTCCTGGCGGCGAACTACCCGTTCGCCACGATCGAGCCCAACGTCGGGGTCGTGGGCGTCCCCGACGCCCGCCTCGCGGTGCTCGCCGGGATCTTCGGCTCGGCCAAGATCCTGCCCGCGACGGTCGAGTTCGTCGACATCGCCGGGATCGTCGCCGGCGCCTCGCAGGGGGAGGGCCTGGGCAACAAGTTCCTCTCCCACATCCGGGAGTCCTCGGCCATCTGCCAGGTGACCCGCGTCTTCCGCGACGAGGACGTCACCCACGTCGACGGCAAGGTCGACCCCGCGTCGGACATCTCCACGATCCAGACCGAGATGATCCTGGCCGACCTGCAGACGGTCGAGAAGGCCGTGCCGCGGCTGGAGAAGGAGGCGCGGGGCGACAAGTCCCGGGCCGCCAACCTCGCCGCCGCCAAGGAGGCGCTCGAGGCGCTCGAGGCCGGCACGCCGATCGCCTCGACCAAGATCGACCGCGAGCTGGTCCGCGAGCTCTCGCTGCTGACCTCCAAGCCCTACATCTACGTCTTCAACTGCGACGCCGACGAGCTGGGCGACGAGGACCTCAAGCAGAAGATGCGTGACATCGTCGCGCCGGCCGAGGCGATCTTCCTCGACGCCAAGTTCGAGTCCGAGCTGGTCGAGCTCGGCGACGACGACGAGGCCCGCGAGATGCTCGCCGAGACCGGCGTCGACGAGCCCGGTCTCGACGTGCTCGCCCGGGTCGGCTTCGACACCCTGGGCCTGCAGACCTACCTGACCGCCGGCCCCAAGGAGTCGCGCGCCTGGACCGTCCGCAAGGGCGCCACGGCGCCCGAGGCCGCCGGCGTGATCCACACCGACTTCCAGAAGGGCTTCATCAAGGCCGAGATCGTCTCCTTCGACGACCTCGTCGAGGCCGGGTCCATGGCCACCGCCAAGAGCGCCGGCAAGGTGCGCATGGAGGGCAAGGACTACGTCATGGCCGACGGCGACGTGGTCGAGTTCCGCTTCAACGTCTGAGCACGGCGGCGGGCGTCCGTCGCAGCCTCGGGCAGGGCTGAGCGCGGTCGTGGACCTCTTCTGGCCGTTCCGGCGCTGAGTCGCACCTGGGGTCGGGGATCGGGCCGGGCCGTAGGATGGGGGGCTGGCCCCCGGGCCACCCCCGTCCGTCCCCGAGCCGATGCAGGACCTGTGACCTCCACGAGCACGCCCGCCAGCACGTCCCCCCAGTCGTCCGCCAACCAGCCCTCGGGCTCCACCTCGCAGCACTCCGTCGCCGAGATCGGTCGCGAGGCCGGTCGCCGTCGCACGTTCGCGGTGATCAGCCACCCCGACGCGGGCAAGTCCACGCTCACCGAGGCGCTGGCGCTGCACGCCCAGGCGATCAACGAGGCGGGGGCGGTCCACGGCAAGGCCGGCCGGCACGCCACCGTCTCGGACTGGATGGACATGGAGAAGGCCCGCGGCATCTCGATCACCTCCGCCGCGCTGCAGTTCCCCTACGGCGACCACGTGGTCAACCTGGTCGACACCCCCGGTCACTCCGACTTCTCCGAGGACACCTACCGCGTGCTGTCGGCCGTCGACGCGGCGGTGATGCTGGTCGACGCGGCCAAGGGGCTGGAGCCGCAGACCCTGAAGCTCTTCCGCGTCTGCAAGGCGCGCGGCATCCCGGTGATCACCGTGATCAACAAGTGGGACCGGCCGGGCCTGGACCCGCTCGCGCTGATGGAGGAGATCCAGGAGCAGATCGGGCTGGTCCCGACCCCGCTGACCTGGCCCGTGGGGGTCTCGGGCGACTTCCGCGGCGTGCTCGACCGGCGCTCGGGGCAGTACGTCGCCTACACCCGCACCGCGGGCGGCGCCACCCGTGCCCCCGAGGAGCGCCTGGACGCCGAGGCCGCCCAGGCCCGCGAGGGCGAGGTCTGGCAGGTCAGCGTGGAGGAGTCCGAGCTGCTCTCGGCCGACGGCGCCGACCACGACCAGGACCTCTTCCTGTCCGGCTTCACGACACCGGTGCTGTTCGCCTCGGCGATCTTGAACTTCGGCGTCGCCATGCTGCTGGAGACGCTCGTCGAGCTGGCCCCGTCGGCGGCCGCGTTCCACCACGGGAAGGAGGACGCCGAGGGGCACCGCACCGAGGTGCGCGAGGTGACCTCGCCGTTCAGCGCCTTCGTCTTCAAGGTGCAGGCCGGGATGGACACCAACCACCGCGACCGGCTGGCCTTCGCCCGGGTCTGCTCGGGGGTCTTCGAGCGCGGCATGGTCGTGGTGCACGCGCAGAGCGGGCGGCCGTTCGCGACGAAGTACGCCCAGAGCGTCTTCGGCCGCGACCGCACGGTCCTCGACGTGGCCTATCCCGGCGACATCATCGGGCTGGTCAACGCCAACGCGCTGACGATCGGCGACACGATCTACGTCGACGAGCCGGTGCAGTACCCGCCGATCGCGACCTTCGCACCCGAGCACTTCGCCATCGCCACCGCGGTCGACCGGGGCCGCTTCAAGCAGTTCCAGCGCGGCATCGACCAGCTCGACAGCGAGGGGGTCGTGCAGGTCCTGCGCTCCGACCTCCGCGGCAACCAGTCGCCGGTGCTCGCGGCGGTCGGCCCGATGCAGTTCGAGGTCGCCCAGGCGCGGATGGCCAGCGAGTTCAACGCCGCGATCCGCCTGGAGACGTTGGGCTACACCCAGGCCCGACGCACCGACGCGGCCTCGGCGCCGACCTTCGCGGGCGTCCGCGGCGTGGAGATCCTGCAGCGGCGCGACGGCACCCTGCTGGTGCTCGCCCCTGACAAGTGGCGCATCCGGGTGATGGAGCGCGACCACCCCGACCTCGTGCTCGAGCCCCTGCTCGCAGGCTGAGCCGCGCCTGCCGCCAGGCCTCGTGAATTGGAGTGGCGCCGCCCGAGGCTCGTGATCCTCAGGCGGCGCCGTGCCGCCCCCGGTCAACGGGGATTGGAGGGGCAGCACGCAGACCATGGCGGAGAACCGCCAGGTGGGGCAAATCGTCCCGGAACAGGTCTAGAACACCGTTCAACGTTCAACAACACGGGGTTGACCGCTCAGGCCAGGCAGGCCGCACCGATCGCGCGCAGGTGGCTCAGGTCGGTGCCGCAGCAGCCCCCGAGCAGCTGCAGCGAGGGCAGCCGGTCGAGCAGCACGCGGTAGCGGCGGGCGAGGTCGTCCGGATCGCCGGCGTCGAGCTCCTCGGCGGCGTCCAGCTCGGCGTGGCTCATCCGCGAGGCGTTGGCCCGCAGGCCCACCAGCCGGCCCAGCCATGCGTCGTCGGTGCCCTCGACGAGGGCATCCTCGACGTGGGTGGGGTGCGCGCAGTTCACCATGAAGCCGGCCGCGGCACCGTCGGTCTCGCGGTCGACCCGCTCCACCGCCTCGCGCAGCCCGGTGCCGTTGGGCAGCCGGCCGTCGGTCTCGACGGTGAACGAGACCACCGCCGGCACGCCCACGGCCCGCGCCGCCCGCACGAAGCCGACGGCCTCCTGCGGGTAGTTCAGGGTCAGGGCCGAGAGCTGGTCGACCTCACCGGCGGCGAGCGCCGCCACCTGGGGGAGGTGGTACGCCGCGGCCTCGTCGGCCGACATCTCCGCGCCGCTGACGTAGCCGTCCCCACGCGGCCCGACGACCCCGTTGACGCGCCCGTCGAGGGCGTCGTCGGCGATCTGCCGGGCGAACCGCGCCGCCTCCTCGTTCACCGCCTGCATCGCCTGCTCGTCGTACCCCAGCTGCTCGGCCCGGTCGGGGCTCGCCCGCCAGGTCACGGTGTCGACGTCGAAGCCGACGCCGTGCCCGCGGGCGAGCTCGACGAAGGGCTGCCAGTACGCCGCCAGGGTGGTGCGTCCGACCTCGTCCTGGACCAGCGGGAACGCGGCGAACAGCGGCAGGTCGAGGCCGTGCTGGAAGATCAGCGTGGTCTCGAGCCCGCCGTCGGTCAGCCTCAGCTCCGTCACCCACCCGACGGTAGGGCGGGCCCACGGGATGGTCGAGGGCGCGAGCACGGGCGGGCGGCACTGGTGTGGACCAGCCGCCCGCCCGGCGCGGGCAGGCGCCTCAGCCCTCGAGCGTGGCGAGGTCCTCGTTGGAGAGGACCACGTCGGCGACGGCGAGGTTCTCCTCGAGGTGGGCGACGCTGGAGGTGCCCGGGATCAGCAGCACGTTCTCGCGGCGCGCCAGCAGCCAGGCCAGCCCGACCTGGGCCGGGCTCGCGCCGGTGCGCTGGGCGACGGCCAGCACGCGCGCGTCGTCGGTCACCTTCGGCATGCCGGGGAAGGCCGAGCCGAGGGGAAAGAACGGCACGTAGGCGACGCCGTGCTCGGCGCAGAGGTCGAGGACGTCGGCGTCGTGCTGGTCGACCAGGCTGAACGGGTTCTGCACGCAGACGACGCCCGCCTGGTCGATGGCGGTGCGGACCTGGTCGAGGGTGGCGTTGGAGATGCCGACGCCGTCGATCTTGCCCTCCTCGCGCAGCGCGACCATGGTGGCGAGCTGCTCCTCGAGCGGGACGACCTGGGCCTCGTCGGTGACGTGGCCCTCGTCCATCAGCCGCAGGTTGACCGCGCCGAGGCGCTCGACGCCGAGCGAGCGCAGGTTGTCCTCCACGCCCGAGCGCAGCTCCTCGGGGCGCTGGGCCGGCAGCCAGCCGCCCTCGGCGTCGCGGCGGGCGCCGATCTTGGAGACCAGGACGAGGTCGTCGCCGTAGGGGTGCAGCGCCTCGCGGATCAGCTCGTTGGAGACGTCGGGGCCGTAGTACTGCGCGGTGTCGATGTGGTCGACGCCGAGCTCGACGGCGCGACGGAGGACGGCGAGCGCGGCGTCGCGGTCGCGGGGCGGGCCCATGACGCCGGGGCCGGGCAGCTGCATGGCGCCGAAGCCGATGCGGTGGACGGGACGGGGGCCGAGGTCGAAGGTGGTCACGTCCGTCGACGCTAGTCCGCCCCGCAACCCGCCGTACGCCGCGCCGTTCGCGAGCCGCGGGCCCCGCCGCCGCTAGATTGACCGCCAATGAACCTGCACGTGGGGCTGCGGACGCTCGCGGTGACGCTCCTGCTCGCGGTCGCCGTCGCTGGCGGCGTCGTGGTGGCGACCGACCACGCGTCGCAGGGGTCGGGCGACGGTGGGGCCGGGAGCCTCGCGGCGGCGACGGCGCAGTGCCACGGCCTGAAGCACCGCGACGTCCGCGGGCTGGAGCCGACGTACACCCACAAGCTGCTCTCGCGCTTCGCCAACAGCGACCGGCTCTGCCACGGCATCTGGCTGCCGGAGCCGCGCCGCTACTTCGTCCCGCAGGGGCTGGCCATCTCCGGTCGCACCGCCTGGGTCAGCGGCTTTCGCTACCGCGCGGGGTACGGCGAGCGGCCGTGCCAGCTCGTGAGGGTCGACCTGGTCACCGGTCGGCGGCTGGGCTTCCACTCCTCCCTCTACGGCCGGGTCGGGCAACGGCCCCGCACCTACTGCCGCCACGGCGGCGGGATCATGCAGCGCGGGCGCTGGCTGTGGATCGTGGAGAAGAACAAGCTGTGGCTGGTCGACCCCTCACAGCGCCGCACCTCGCTGAACGCCCGGCGCGTCTGGCGGATCGAGTCGCCCGCGCGCGGCTCGGCGATCGTGGCCAACCGCAGCCGCATCGGCCTGGTGCCCTACTCCACGCAGGGCCGGCCGCGGATCTACTGGTACTCCATCCGCGACCTGATCCGCCCGGGCGTGCTCGACCTGGGCCTGCGCTCGTCGGGCCGCAGCCGCCTCGGTGCGGTGGCCAGCACCCGGGTGCCGCGCCTGACCCAGGGCGCCACCCTGGACTCCCGCGGGCGGCTCTACCTGACCCGCTCCAACCTGTCCTGCTCCGAGCTGGTCACCCCGTTCGGCCGCCGCACGGGGTTCGTGCCCGGCGCCGAGGGCATCGAGTTCGCCGCGGGCGGTCGCCGGCTCTGGGTCGTGAGCGAGTCGGGCTCCTGGCCCTACTCGCACTCGCGCAAGCCGATGACCCCGGCCGTCTCCAGCTTCGAGTTCCCCCGGCTGATGAGCGGCCAGCGAGCGGCCTGCCGGTTCCCGGCGTACTGAAGGTCCGCCGAACTTCCTGAAGAGTCGCTGAGGTTGCGGTCCACGGCCCATCCGCTCCGGCGTACGGCGCGAACCACTCGTGTCACACACCCGAGCCACAACCTTCCCAGGAGTTCCTGATGAGCAGCACCCTTCTCTCCACCCGTGGCCGCAAGGCCTTCGCCTCGGTCGCCCTGGTCGCCGCGGCCACCATGTCGATGGCCGCCTGCGGCAGCAGCAGCGACACCTCCTCGGCCTCGGCCTCGTCCTCGACCGCGACCGAGCAGAAGGCCCCCAAGCCCGTCGCCTCGATCAACTCCCTGACCGGCAACGACACCCAGGTCACCCTGGACCAGGGCTTCGTCGACGCCCTGACCACCCTGAAGCTCACCCCCGGTGTCGTCGGCACCGCCAAGCTCACCAACGGCGCCCTGGTCTTCCCGATCACCGGCGGCAACGTGACCGTCTTCAAGCCCGGCCAGGTCTCGCCCTACGTCATCGGCCAGATCCAGCACGAGGGCTCCGGGCTGTCGCTGACCGCCGGCAAGACCAAGGTCGAGCTCACCAACCTCAACGTCGACCCCGGCGTCTCGCGGGTCTACGGCGACGTCACCGTCAACGGCAAGGTCGCCGCCTCCAGCGCCTACCTCTTCACCCTCGACGGCCGCACCCTGAACCCCCTGCAGTCCGGCTCCGGCACCGCCACCCTCGAGGGCACCAAGGTCGAGATCTCCCCGGTCGCGGCCCCCCTGCTGAACAAGACCTTCAACACCGACGCCGTCAAGGCCGGCCTCCTGGTCGGCATCGCCAAGATCACCGTCAGCACCACCCCCGGCGACTGACCCACCGTCCGACCAGCCGCCGATCCGTAGGTGTGCCGGCCGTCGGACTGCTCGACGCGAGCTGCCCCGTGCCGTCAGGCGCGGGGCAGCTCGAACCAGATCTCGGTGCCCGCGCCGGGGGCGGGCTCGATGCCGGCGCTCCCGCCGTGGGCCTTGACGATCCGGGCCACGGTGGCCAGCCCGATCCCGTGGCCCTCGACCTGGTCGCCGACCCGGCTGAACAACGAGAAGACGTCGACCCGGCGGTCCTCGGGGATCCCGACGCCGTTGTCACGCACCGAGACCCGCCACCGGTCGCCGCTGGGGCGGGCGCTGACGCGCACCCACGGGGGCACGTCGGGCCGGCTGAACTTCACCGCGTTGGTGATCAGGTTCTGCAGCACGGAGTACATGTCGTCCACGTCGGCCTGCACCACGGGCAGGTCGCGGAACTCCACCGCCGCCCCGGCCGGCTCGAGGAGCGAGGCGGAGTCCAGCACCAGCTGCTCCACCACCTGGCCCAGGTCGACGGGCACCAGGACGGGGGGCTCGTCGGTCACACCGAACTCCATGTGCTGGTCGAGCATCCGCAGCATCCGGTCGGCCGAGCGGGTGGCCCGGTGCAGCAGCGCGCTGACCGCCCGGTCCTCGTGACCCGACAGCTCGTCCCTGAGCAGCTCGACGGTGGCCACGATCGAGGCCAGCGGCACCCGCAGGTCGTGGCTGAGCTCCGCGGCCAGCTGCGTCATCACCGTCGCGGCCGCCTGGCTGGACTCCGGGGTGAGCGGGAGCGCGCGGGCCTCGCGCACCAGGCGCAGCTCGAGCAGCTGCGAGGCGCTGACCGCCATCGTGGCCAGCGTGCGCTGCTGCAGCGGGGTCATCGACCGGGGGGAGGAGTCGATCACGCACAGTCGACCGATCACCGTCCCGTCGGGCGCGTGCAGCGGGGCCGAGGCGTAGAAGCGCACGCCGGCGAAGGGGCCGTCCCCGGCGACCAGCTCGGCGAACCGCTCGTCCTGCGCCGCGTCCGAGACGTGGAACAGCCCCGGCGCGCCCCGGGTGTGCCAGCAGAAGCTCTCGCTCGCCGGCGTCACCACCGGTCGGACACCGTGGGCCACCGGCACGTGCACCCGGTCGCCGTTGAAGATCGTGATCCCGGCCGAGGGGCTGTCGCACAGGTCGGCGACCAGCGCCAGCAGGTCGGCGAGGTCGTCGTCGGGACGGGAGAGGACGTCGAGCACCACGTCGACGTCGTGTCCGGCTGCTGCGGCTCCGACCAGCACTGCTGACCTCCTCACCTCCGTGCGTGGGGCTGCGCCAGGAGATGTGCACCCTCAACTTACGTTCCCAGAGGGCTTTGGTGAAGATCGTGATACTTCCTGACCTCACCTTCCTCGCCCGGAGTCCGATCACGCCCGGGGTCGGGGGCACCCCTACGCTCGCCGCATGGACTTCGAGCTCGACCGAGGCATCGCCGTGCGGCCCACCGGCCCGGGGGAGTACGCCGCGCACCTCGACGGCGGCTGGGTGGTCGGTGGCGGGGTCAACGGCGGCTACCTCCTCGCCGTGCTCGGACAGGCCGTCAGCACCGACCTCGCCGCCGAGGGCCAGCCCGACCCGGTCAGCGTGAGCGCCTACTTCCTCAGCCCGAGCGTGCCCGGGCCCGCCGTCGTGCGCCTGCGCAGGATCCGGGAGGGGCGGCGGCGCACGACGGTCGCGGCCACGCTCCTGCAGGTGCACGACGGGGTCGAGGTCGAGCGCCTCACCGCCCTCGCCGTCTTCGGCGACCTGGGCGAGCCCGAGCACGACGTACGCCGTGAGATCCCCCCGGTCGACCTGCCGCCGCGCGAGGACTGCGTCGAGACCCGCTTCGCCCCCGAGGACGTGCGGCGCACCGCTCTGCTGCTCGAGCGCTTCGGGACACGCCTGGACCCCGCCTGCGTGGGGTGGGCGGTCGGACAGCCCAGCGGCGAGGGGCTGATCCAGGGGTGGTTCCGCCTCGTCGACGACCGCCCGCTCGATCCGGTCGCGCTCCTGCTCGTGGTCGACGCGCTGCCGCCGGTGACCTTCGACCTCGGCCTGCCGGGCTGGGCCCCCACCCTCGAGCTCACCGCCCACGTACGCCGCCGGCCGGCACCGGGCTGGGCCCGCGTGCGGCACGCCACGAGGACGATCGCGAGCGGGTACTTCGAGGAGGACTGCGAGGTCTGGGACTCCGAGGGACACCTCGTGGCGCAGTCCCGGCAGCTGGCGCTGCTGCCGCGTCCCGTGGACACGCCTGGAGTCATCCTTTAGCACGGCGTACCTTGGGCGACGAGGCACAGGTCTAGTTCAGTAACGACCTTTTAGTCCGACTTGTGCAACTCGGTGGCGAGCATCGCGTTCGTGACACAGACTATTCCTCGACGGGGGTCGGACGACCTCCCTCGCAGGCTCTCGAACGGAGAACTCGGGTCATGAAGCGCACGGGCATCGCAGGGGCACTCCTCGTGCCGGGCCTGCTCCTGCTCACCCTGGCGGGACAGTCGCCCCGCCAGGCCGAGGTCGACCAGCTCGCATCCACTCCGGCAGCCCCGGCGACGGTGACCGATCCCGCCGCCCAGGCCGCCGAGGCGCCCGTCGTGGTGCCCAACGCCTCCGCCGCGGTCGCACGCGGCTTCTCCGCCAGCTTCGCCGACGCCTCCGACGCCGGCGGCTACTCCCAGCTGCCCAGCGACGTGCTCGCCGCCTACTCCAACGCCGTCGCGGTGTCGCCCGTCGACTGCCGCCTGACCGTCTCGGTGCTCGCCGCCATCGGCCAGGTCGAGTCCGGCAACCTCGTCGGCCACGGCATCGACGCCGGCCACCGCGCCTCCCCGGCCGTCATCGGCCCCGTGCTCGACGGCAAGCGCTTCGCCTCGGTCCGCGACACCGACAACGGCACGCTCGACGGCGACAAGCGGTGGGACCGCGCCGTCGGCCCGATGCAGTTCCTCCCGTCGACCTGGCGCACCGTCGGGGTTGACATGGACGGCGACGGCCTGCGCGACCCGCAGAGCATCTTCGACGCCGCCGGCGGCACGATGGTCTACCTGTGCTCCGGTGCCCGCGACCTCGGCACCGCCGACGGCCTGCGCGCCGCGGTGCTGTCCTACAACCACTCCACGGCGTACCTCTCGAAGGTGCTCGCCTGGAAGGCCGTCTTCGACGCCAGCGACCTGATCGGTGCCTCCGTCCCCGACCTGGACGCCTGGGCGGCGCCGTTCGTCGGCACCACCTCCGACTCCACCCCGACGGCCGTCAAGGCCCCGTCGGTGAGCATCGACCTGACCCCCGGCGCGACCACGACCCCGGCGGCCGGCGCCCCGTCCACCGGCACGCCGTCGAAGCCGGGCTCCTCGAACCCCGCGACGCCGGGCACCCCGACCCCGTCGACCCCCGGCACGACGCCGACCGGTCCCTCGACCCCGGGCACCACGCCCGGCACCACGACGCCGGACCCGACGCCGACGCCCACCCCGACGCCGACCCCCACGCCGACGCCGACCCCCACGCCGACCCCCACGCCGACGCCGACCCCGGAGCCGCTGCCTTCGTGCCCCGTGCCGTCGCCGGCCGACCCGAGCGTCCTCGTCGACGCGCTGACCGGCGAGCCCGTCTCGGCGGCGCTGGCCGCCGCCACGGCGGTGGACCCGTCCGACCCGAGCGCGCCGACGACGACCGACCCGGCCAACCCGACGGTCTGCGTCCCGGTGATCGACCCGGCCACCGGCCTGCCGGCGACCGCGCCCCTCGGCTGAGGATCCCCCGACCTCGGCGCCGGTCGCTCGCCGACCGGCCGCTCAGCGCCAGCGGTGGAACCACGCCCGGCTCATGCAGAACACGAACCGCTGACCGGGGTGCTCGGTGACCGACCAGAGCCGGTCGGTCGAGGGCCAGTAGGTGATGTCCTCGGGCCCGACGGGCAGCGACCAGCGGCGCACGCGGAACGACCCCGGGGTGCCGACGTACATCCGGCCGCGCCGGCGTGAGCCGCGGCTGGTGGTGACGTAGTAGGTGCCGTCGGCCACGGCGGCGCCCTGCATCTGGGCCTGGCCCCGGTCGTCGAGCCACACCGGCCGCGAGACGCCGTCCTCGTGGCAGTCCAGGTGACGGGTCTCGGGGTCCAGCGGGTAGCGCACCAGGCGACGGGTCTGGTCGGCCCCGCCGCGGGCGTACTCCCCGGCGACCAGCTCGGGCGGGTCGGTGCCGCGGTCGAGGGAGAGGAAGGAGTACCTCATCTGCTCCACGCCGTCGCTCGCCGCCGCGTCGTAGGCGAAGCGCACGGGCAGGACGTAGCGGTAGCCGAAGGTCTCGGTGGTGTCGTCGACGCGCAGCAGGTCGTCGACGCGGCAGGTGAACAGCCCGCGCCGGGTGCCGGCGACGTGGAGGTACTCGCCGTACCAGACCAGTCCACCGGCGTGGGCCTTCAGGGGGGCCAGCTCGAGGCGGCCGTCGCGGTGCCGGCGCGGGACCACGAGCAGGACGTGGCGGTACTCCAGGGTGTCGAGGTCGACGACGGTCACCCGGCTTCCCTGGTGGGTGCCCTTCACGGTCTTGCTGTACCAGCTGACCATCAGCACCCGGCGACCGTCGAGGTCCTCGCGGTCGCCCGCGTCGGCGGAGGTGGTGATGCCCTGGGGCCACCAGCGCCGGTTCGCGACGTCCGCGTCGTTCCAGCGGAACCCCCACTCCACCGCCCGGCCGGGCACCTGGGCGCGCACGCCCTGCCGGTTCAGGTGGGCGAGCACCCCGGGCAGGCCCACCCGGCGACCGAGGCGTTCGGCGGCCTCGTCGATGTCGGCGGCGTTCTCGTCGGTACGTCGCAGGTCGATGCCCGCGTGCGAGCCGGACCGGTGCGGCCGGTCCTGCGGGGAAGAGCGTCGGGCAGGCGTCACGCGAGCCAACGTAGTCGGGTTGGATGGGTGCCATGCGTGAGGTCGTGGGCGTGGCCCTCTTCGAGGGTGGTCGGGTCGAGGATGGTCGGGTCGAGGGTGGTCGGGTGCTGGCCGCCCGTCGTGTCGCCCCGCCCGAGCTGGCCGGGCGCTGGGAGCTTCCCGGCGGCAAGGTGGAGCGCTGGGAGAGCCTGGCGCAGGCGGCCGTGCGCGAGGTGGCCGAGGAGCTCGACTGCCTGGTCGAGGTCACCGGCCGGCTCGAGGGACGGTCCGCCGTGGGGGGCGACCTCGAGTGGTGGCCGTGACCGCGCGCCTGTCGAGGGAGCCCGGTGCCGCGTGAGCACGACGCGGTGCGCTGGCTCCGGGCCGACCAGTGACGAGGTGGACTGGGTGGAGGCCGACCGGGTGTCCCTGCCGGCCCTCCGCGAGCGGCGGAGAGCGTGATGCAGGGGATCTTCTTCGAGGAGGAGCCCGCACGCGCCGCCGCCGCAGGTTGCTCCCGGAACGGTTCGAGGCGACCTGCGAGCGCCAGCCCTTCTCCCGCGAGGACGAGAGAGGCCACCCATGGGCGGTCCGGACGGACGCCGCGCGGTCATGCTCGGTCCTGGTGGAGCAGTACGACGGTGGCTGGAGCGACGCCCGCAACGCCGCCGCGCCGCTCGTCCTGCCCGCCGCGCCCCGACGCCGTCACGACCGCCCTGAGGCTCGGGGTCATGAACAAGCACCTCCTCCTCGCGCACGCCCACCCCGACGACGAGAGCATCGGTCAGGGGGCGACCATGGCGCGCTACGTCGCGGAGGGCGTGGGGGT
>CAVVQW010000008.1:0-87531 GCA_963750435.1 uncultured Actinomycetota bacterium
GACGCTGACCCCGATGCGGTTCTTCACCAGCCGCTGCAGCTGCCGGCCGGCCTCCTGGGCGGCCGCCATCGGGGCCGACTCGCGGCGCTCGACCAGCACGGTCATCGAGTCCAGGTTGCCCGCGCGGTCCAGCACGCACTGGAAGTGCGGCGACAGCTCGGGGGTGCCGAGGATCAGCTCCTCGACCTGCGTGGGGAACAGGTTCACCCCGCGCAGGATGATCATGTCGTCGGTGCGGCCGGTGATCTTCTCCATCCGCCGCATCGTGCGGGCGGTCCCCGGCAGCAGCCGGGTCAGGTCGCGGGTGCGGTAGCGCAGGATCGGCATCGCCTGCTTGGTCAGCGAGGTGAAGACCAGCTCGCCCTCCTCGCCGTCGGGCAGCACCTCGAGGGTCACCGGGTCGATGATCTCGGGGTAGAAGTGGTCCTCCCAGACGTGCAGGCCGTCCTTGGTCTCCACGCACTCGTTGGCCACGCCGGGGCCCATCACCTCCGAGAGCCCGTAGATGTCGACCGCGTGCATGTCGAGCCGCTGCTCCATCTCGCGCCGCATGTCGTTGGTCCACGGCTCGGCGCCGAAGATGCCCACCTGCAGCGACGTCGACCGCGGGTCGATGCCCTGGCGCTCCATCTCGTCGACGATGGCGAGCATGTATGACGGCGTCACCATGATCACGTCGGGCCGGAAGTCGGTGATCAGCTGCACCTGCCGCTCGGTCATCCCGCCCGAGACCGGGACCACGGTGCACCCCAGCCGCTCGGCGCCGTAGTGCGCGCCCAGCCCCCCGGTGAAGAGGCCGTAGCCGTAGGCGTTGTGCAGCACGTGCCCGGCCCGCCCGCCGGAGGCCCGGATGCTGCGGGCCATCACGTCGGCCCACACGTCGAGGTCGTCGCGGGTGTAGCCCACGACCGTCGGCTTGCCGGTCGTGCCGGAGGAGGCGTGCACGCGTGCGACCTGCTCGCGCGGCACGGCGAACATCCCGAACGGGTAGTTGTCGCGCAGGTCGGCCTTCGTGGTGAACGGCAGCCGGGCGAGGTCGGACAGCTCGCGCACGTCGTCGGGGTGCACCCCGGCCGCGTCCAGCGAGGCGCGGTAGTGCGGCACGTGGTCGTAGGCGTGCCGCACGCTCCAGCGCAGCCGCTCGGTCTGCAGCGCCCGCAGCTCGTCGACCGACGCGGTCTCGATCGGGTCCAGCTCGTCGGGACGGGGGGTGAGGTCCCTCATGCACGCTCCTGGGTGGTCGGTCGAGACGGGCCAGTCTCCGCTCGGCGCGGTGTTGCCACAAGCACCCGCGCGCGCGGCGCCTCCGCCCACCCTGCCTCAGAGCGCGACCACCGTCATCCCCGAGGCCGCGGACGGATCGTCCATGGCCATCAGCGCGGCCGGCGCATCGTCGAGGCCGACGACGGAGCCGACCAGCCGCCGCGGGTCGAGCGCGCCCGAGGCGATCAGCGCGAGCATGCCGGGGTAGTCGCCGGCCGGCATGCCGTGCGACCCCAGCACCTCCAGCTCGTGGGCGACCACCAGGTCCATCGGCAGGGCGGTGCGGGCGTCCTCGCCGAGCAGCAGGCCGACCTGCACGTGCCGCCCGCGGCGGCGCAGGGACGCGACCGACGCGGCGGCCACGGCCGGGGAGCCGACCGCGTCGAGGGAGACGTGCGCACCGCCGGTCAGCCCCTGGAGGTACGCCGGGAGGTCGTCGTGGTCGCGCGGGTCCACGACGTGGTCGGCGCCCAGGTCGGCCGCGCGCCGACGGGCCTCGGCGCCCACGTCGACGGCGACCACGTGGGCGCCGAGCGCCTTCGCGATCATCACCGCCGAAAGCCCGGCGCCACCGCAGCCGTGGACGGCCACCACGTCGCCCTGACGCACCCGGCCGTGGGTGACCAGGGCGCGGTAGGAGGTCGCGAACCGGCAGCCCAGCGAGGCGGCGGCGACCAGGTCGACGGCGTCGGGCAGGCGCACGACGTTGGCGTCGGCCGCCGGCACGGCCACCCGCTCGGCCCAGGAGCCGGCGTAGGTGAACCCGGGCTGCTGCTGGTCGGGACAGACGTTCTGCTCCCCGGCCCGGCACAGCTCGCAGCGGCCGCAGCCGAGCACGAACGGCACGGTCACCCGGTCGCCGACGGCCCAGCCGGTGACCTGCGGCCCGACCTCGGAGACGACGCCGGCGAACTCGTGGCCCGGGGTCATCGGCAGCGGTACCGGGTCGTGCCCGCGCCAGGCGTGCCAGTCGGAGCGGCAGACCCCGGTGGCCCCGACCCGCACGACCACCCCGTCGTCGGGGCAGGCCGGCGGGTCGACGTCGCGCACCTCGGGCGTCGCGCCCGGGGCGGCGTACACGACGGCGCGCATCAGGAGGCCTCGACGTGCAGGTGCAGCTCGGTGTCGGCGACGCCCTCGACGACGGAGGTGAAGCGCACCTCCAGCCCGGGGGCGTCGGCGGCGCGGTCGGGCGCGGCGCAGAAGAGCCCGGCCGAGGCCGAGGCGTGCGGCCACGGCGCGAGCCGCACCAGCCGCCACGGCTCGCCCTCGGCCCGCGCGCGCACCAGCAGGGCGCCGCGGGTCCAGGACACCCGCACCGTCACGCGCGCACCGAGCCACTCGGGCACGGCGCCGCAGGACCAGTCCGACGTCTCGTCGGTGACCACCGCGCCCAGCTGGGGCACGCCGTCGCTGAGCTCGAGCCCGGCCTTGACCCAGTGGTGGTCGTCGGCGCGCACCATCAGCCCGGCCTGGTCGTACTGGTGGTCGAGGTCGGCGACGAACGTCACCTCCAGCGAGCGGCCCTCGTCGTACGCCGTCAGCAGGGCGTGGCCGGAGTCGCGCTCGAAGCCGTAGTAGGTCGTGCGCCAGAAGTCGCTGCCTCCGGCGCACTCGACGACCAGGCCGTCGTCGTCCTCGAGCGAGCCCGTGACCCCCACCGGCTCGCTCGTCCAGCGGCCCTCGTCGAGCAGGGTCACCGCGGCAGCCCCGCCACGAGCAGGTCGAGCCGGTCGTAGGTGAAGCCGGCCATCCCGAAGGACGCGAGCGTCGAGACCGGCATCGTGCCGATCACCTGGAGCAGCGTCGGGTCGAGGGCGAAGCCGCCCTCCTGCGCCCCGTCGAGCAGCTCGCGGCCGCGCGGGTCGGCGAGCCACTCGTGCAGGGTCGACTCGGCGCCGAGCGGCGCGGCGATCGAGGGCGCGTCGAGGGTGAGGGCGCGCGCGTGCGGCAGGTCGCGCGAGGAGGTGCCGACGTGCAGCACGACGTCACCGGCCTCGACCACCCAGCGTCCGTGGACCACCGACCAGAACGAGAAGGCGCGCTGGTCGAGCACGACCACGGCCTCGCCCGAAGCGCCCGGCTCGAGGTGCACCTTCTCGAAGCCCTTCAGCTCGCGCACGGGCCGGGCGACGCTGGCCTCGACGTCCTCGACGTACACCTGCACGACCTCGGCCCCGGCGACCGCGCCGGTGTTCGTGACCGGCACGGTGACGGTGACGACCAGGTCGTCGCCCTCGACCGAGCCGGCGACCTCCACCGACGGCTCGCCCAGGTCGAAGGTCGTGTAGGACAGCCCGAACCCGAACGGGTGGCTGACCTGCTGGTCGAGCGCGTCGTAGGCGCGGTAGCCGATGAAAACGCCCTCGCCGTACCTCACCAGCTGCGAGTCGCCCGGGAAGTTCAGGTGCGACGGGTTGTCCTCCAGCCGCACCGGGATCGTCTCGGCGAGCTTGCCGGCCGGGTTGGCGACGCCGGTGAGCAGGTCGGCCAGGCCGCCGCCCGCGGCCTGCCCGCCGAGCCAGCACTCCAGCAGGGCGCCGACGTGCTGCTGCCAGCCCGAGACCCGCACGACCGAGCCGTTGGCCAGCACCACGACGACCCGGTCGTTGACCGCGGCGACCTGCTCGAGCAGCGACACCTGGTCGGCGGGCAGCTCGAGGTGGGTGCGGTCGAAGCCCTCGGACTCCGCCGAGACCGGCAGGCCGAGCAGGAGCACGACCGTGTGCGCGGCGCGGGCGACCTCGACCGCCTCGGCGGCCAGCGAGTCGGCCAGCGTGGCGGCGTCACCCCCCTCGGACCCGTCGGCGCCGTCCAGGCTGAAGCCCGCGGCGTGGGTGACGACGGCGTCGCCCAGAGCAGCCGTGATCTCGTCGAGCGGCACGTCGGTGCGGGTCGGGACGACCTGCGAGCTCCCGGCGCCCTGGAACCGCGGCTCGGTCGCGAAGGCCCCGATCACGGCGACCTGCTCGCCGGCGGCCGGGCTCAGCGGCAGCAGGCCGCCCTCGTTGCGCAGCAGCACGGCCGACGCGGCGGCGGCTCGGCGCGCCAGCCGGTGGTGCTCGTCGTACGCCGGCTCGGGCGCGGCCGCGGCGAGGACGGGGCCGGCCTGCTCGACCAGCCGGAGGACCCGGCGCACGGCGGTGTCGAGCACGTCCTCCGACAGCTCCCCGGAGGCGACCGCCTCGACGACGGCGACGTCGCTGCGGCCCTTGGCCGGGGGCATCTCGAGGTCGAGCCCGGCGCGCAGCGCGGCGACCCGGTCGTGCACGGCGCCCCAGTCCGACATCACCAGTCCCTCGAAGCCCCACTCGTCGCGCAGCACCTCGGTGAGCAGCCAGTGGTGCTCGGAGGCGTAGGTGCCGTTGACCTTGTTGTAGGCGCACATCACCGTCCACGGCTGGCCGCCGGTGACCACGCGCTCGAAGGCGGGCAGGTAGGTCTCGCGCAGGGTGCGCTCGTCGATCTCGGCGCTGACCCGCAGCCGGTCGTCCTCCTGGTTGTTGGCGGCGTAGTGCTTGAGCGAGGTGCCGACGCCTTGGGCTTGGATCGCGCGCACCATCGCCAGGGCGAGCTCGCCGGCGAGCAGCGGGTCCTCGGAGAGGTACTCGAAGTTGCGGCCGCACAGCGGCGAGCGCTTCATGTTGATGCCCGGACCGAGCACGACCGAGACGCCCTGCACGCGCGCCTCCTGGGCGATCGCCGCGCCGACCTCGGCGACCAGCGCGCGGTCCCACGACGACGCGATGCCGCTCGCTGTGGGGAAGCAGGTGGCGGGCAGGCTGCCGCCGAGGCCGGCGTGGTCGGCCTCCTCGGGCTGCATCCGCAGGCCGTGCGGCCCGTCGGCGACCATCACCGGTGCGATGCCGAGCCGCTCGACGGTGGCGGTGTGCCAGAAGTCGCCGCCGAGGACGAGGCTGGCCTTCTCCTCCACGGTGAGCTGGTCGATCAGCTGGTCGATCGGGGTGGCGGTGCCGGTCATGGTGGTCCTCCCTCGGGGGCTGCGTGACGCAGGACACCGACGTTAGCGGTGATGAGTGGCACGAGGCGGCGATGGTCGGGGCCTCGAACGCCTACCCTTCTCTGGTGGAGAGAACCCGCGTCGACTGGTCGACCTATGCCTCAGTGCTCTTCGACCTCGACGGGGTGATCACCCCGACCGCGGTCGTGCACATGCGCGCCTGGTCGGAGATGTTCAACGCGTTCCTGTCCGGCGACGCCACCGGCGGCGGTGACCGCTCGGCGTACTCCGACGCGGACTACTTCGCCCACGTCGACGGCAAGCCGAGGTACGACGGCGTCCGCGACTTCCTGGCCTCCCGTGGGATCGACCTGCCCGAGGGCACCTCCGACGACGCCGGCGAGACGCTGACCGTGCGCGGCCTGGGCAACCGGAAGAACGACGCCTTCAACGAGGTGCTCGAGCGGGACGGCGTCGAGGCCTACCCCGGCTCGGTCGCGCTGCTGGACCACCTGCGCGAGATCGGGATGCCGCTGGCCGTCGTCTCCTCCTCCGCCAACGCCCCCGCCGTGCTCGAGGCCGCCGGCCTGGCCGACCGCTTCCGCACGGTCGTCTCCGGCGCGGTCGCCGAGGAGCGCGGCCTGCCCGGCAAGCCCGCCCCCGACACCTTCGTGTTCGCCGCGGAGGAGCTCGGCACCGACGCCGCCCACTCGGTCGTGCTGGAGGACGCCGTCTCCGGCGTCCGGGCCGGCGCGGCCGGCGACTTCGCGCTCGTCGTCGGCGTCGACCGCGGCGCCGGTGCGCAGGTGCTGACCGCCGCGGGCGCGCACGTCGTCGTGACCGACCTCGTCGAGCTCCTCCCCGACCTGCACACCGACGGGGTCGACCGGTGAACGTCGGCGCCAAGGCCGCGAACCCGATGGACCGGGGCCGGTTCCCGGTCGACCCGTGGGCGCTGCGCGAGACGACGTACCGCGCGGACGACCTGGGCACCACCGAGACGTTGTTCAGCGTCGGCAACGGTTACCTCGGCATGCGCGGCAACCCCGAGGAGGGCCGCGACGCGATCGCGCACGGCACCTTCATCAACGGCTTCCACGAGACCTGGCCGATCCGGCACGCCGAGGCGGCTTTCGGCTTCGCCCGCACGGGCCAGACGATCGTCAACGTCCCCGACGCGAAGCTGATGAAGATCTACGTCGACGACGAGCCGCTGATCCTCGGCACCGCCGACCTGGAGGAGTACGAGCGCACCCTCGACTTCCGCGACGGCCTCCTGCGCCGCCGCCTGGTCTGGCGCACCCCGTCGGGCAAGCGGGTGCTGGTGGAGTCGACGCGCATGGTCTCGATGACCCAGCGCCACCTCGCGGTGCTGTCGATGGAGGTGACCATGCTCGAGGGCGACGCCCCGATCGTGATCTCCTCCCAATTGCTGAACCGCCAGGACGGCAAGGACGAGTACTACGTCCCCTACGAGGCCATGGGCGAGGGCACCGACCCGCGCAAGGCCGCGGCGTTCGACGAGCGGGTCCTGCTGCCGCGCCAGCACTACGTGACCGACGAGCGGATGCTGCTGGGCTACCAGTGCGCGCGCTCGCTGATGACGATCGCGGTCGGCGTCGACCACGTGCTGACCACCGACGACGAGCACGAGCTGGTCACCCGCGGCGAGGAGGACCTGGGCAAGGCGGTCTACCGGATCGAGGCCCACGAGGGTTCGACGATCCGCCTGGACAAGCTGGCGGCGTACCACTCCTCGCGCGGCGTACCCGTGCGTGAGCTGTCCGACCGCTGCGACCGCACCCTCGACCGGGCGGCGCGGCAGAGCGCCGGGCACTACCTCGCCGAGCAGCGCGCGTGGTTCGACCGGTTCTGGGAGACCAGCGACGTCGAGCTCGAGGGCGACGACGCGCTCCAGCAGGCGGTGCGGTTCAACCTGTTCACCCTCGCCCAGGCCAGCGCCCGCGCCGACCGCCAGGGCGTGCCGGCCAAGGGCGTGACCGGCTCGGGCTACGAGGGCCACTACTTCTGGGACACCGAGATCTACGTCGTCCCGTTCCTGTCCTTCACCCAGCCGCAGGTGGCCCGCAACCTGCTGCACTTCCGCAACCGGATGCTGCCCGCGGCCCGCCAGCGCGCCCGCGAGATGGCCCAGAGCGGCGCACTGTTCCCGTGGCGCACCATCAACGGCGAGGAGGCCTCGGCGTACTACGCGGCCGGCTCCGCGCAGATGCACATCAACGCCGACATCGCCTACGCCCTGATGCAGTACGTCGGCGCCACCAACGACGTGCAGTTCCTCGTGCGCGACGGCGTCGACCTGCTCGTCGAGACCGCCCGGATGTGGGCCGAGCTCGGCTTCTGGCGCACGAACGGCAGCCCCAGCTTCCACATCCACGGCGTCACCGGCCCCGACGAGTACACCACCGTGGTGAACAACAACCTGTTCACCAACGTGATGGCCCGGTTCAACCTCGAGCGCGCCGCCGTCGTCGTGGAGCAGATCCGGGACAAGTACCCGTCGGACTACGACAAGCTCGTGCACCGCCTCGGCCTGACCGACAAGGAGGTCGCCGAGTGGCACCGCTGCGCGGACGGGATGACGATCCCCTTCGACGACGGCCTCGGCATCCACCCGCAGGACGACTTCTTCCTCGACCGCGAGGTGTGGGACCTCTCCCGCACGCCGGCCGAGAACCGGCCGCTGATGCTGCACTACCACCCGCTGGTGATCTACCGGTTCCAGGTGCTCAAGCAGGCCGACGTCGTGCTCGCGATGTTCCTGCACGGTGACCGGTTCACCCCGGAGCAGAAGAAGGCCAACTTCGAGTACTACGACCCGATCACCACCGGCGACTCCACCCTGTCGGCGGTCGTGCAGTCGATCGTCGCGGCCGAGGTCGGCTACCACGACGCCGCTCACGACTACTTCCGTCGTGCGGCGTACGTCGACCTCGCGGACCTGCACGGCAACACCGTCGACGGCCTCCACGTCGCCTCCGCGGGCGGCGTGTGGAGCGCGATGATCTTCGGCTTCGCCGGCATGGGCGACCGCAACGGCCGGCTCTCCTTCGACCCGCGCCTGCCGAAGGGCTGGAGCACCCTGCGCTTCCGGATCGCCTGGCGCGGGTCGCGGCTATTGGTCGAGGTCGGCCAGGACTCCCTGACGATCACCGTGCTCGAGCCCGCGGAGGCCGAGGTGCGCGTCCGCGTCGACGGGCAGTCCCACACCTTCAGCTTCGGCCACCCGCTGACCGTGCGGCTCGACGGCCAAGGCCCCCGCCACGACGGCCTCCTGGGCGACAAGCCCCAAGTCGGCGGCACCCGCGCCGACGGCACCAAGATCACCGCCGGCGTCCCCGAGCCGATGGTCTTCGACGACGACCCCCAGATGTGGGAGCTGCCGCCCCACGAGTCCGCCTGAGGGCTGGCGGGTCAAGCCGCCCGGGGGTCACGCGTCAGGTAGGCGGGTACGACGGCCACACCGTCGCGTCCAGACCCCTGCCGCCGCCCTCCGCCGGCTTTGTAGGCGAGGGACCCGAGCTCAGGGCACGAGGCCCACCACCCAGAATGGCGTGTCGCGGTGGATGCGTGTGCGGCCGGCAAAAACATGGAGCCCTCGGCGTCAACAGGGCATCGATTCGGCGGCCCGCGCGATCTCACCGATGGCTTGGCCTGGGCACGTCTGGCTTTGGCGCCACTCCACAGGGAGCCTCGCTCGGCAGGCCGGGGAACCGCTGCTGAGGATGCCGAACGTTTGAACCATCTGGGGTGCGGCGACGTAGGTCAGTGAAGAAGCCGTTCATCGATGGAAAGAGCCTCGTCATGCGCAGAACCAGCTTGTCCCTCCTACTCCCTGCCGCCCTCGTGGCCGTCGTCCCTGCTGCCCTGCCGGCAGCCCAGGCCAACATCAGGTCCGGCAACGGCCACGAGCACCACGGCCAGGCTCAGCAGTTCGAAGCCGACTTGGGCCCGCTCAACGTCGACGGCCGAGGCCGCGCCAAGCTGCGCGAGCAAAACGGCGAGCTGGTCGTGAAACTCCGCGCCCAGGGGCTCGATGACGGCATCCACGTCGCCCACATACACGGCATCCAGCAGGCCGAGAACGAGTGTCCCGACCATTCGTTCGACACCGACGGCAACGGCTTCGTCGACCTGCTCGAGGGGCTGCCTGCCTATGGTCCTGTGCAGATCACGCTCAGCGACGGATTACAAGACACCGGCACTAAGATCAGGTACACGAGGTCGTACTCGATGCTCGATGGGGGTAGCGCCCTCAGCAAGCTGGGAGACCTGAGCCACTACGCGATCGTCGTCCATGGCGTCGACCTGAACGGCGACCACCTGGCGAGCAACCCCAACGCAGGTGGCGACACGGCCGGCGATCAGGACGACAACGAGATCTCCATGCCGGCGCTGTGCGGCACCATCGAGAGGGACTGAGGTTAGACACTCGCCGATGCGCCACGATGGGCCGCACCTGAGGGTGGATGGCTTGTCCGGGTCCGCTGCAAGCGAAAGCACAGCCGGTCTGTTGGCCGGCCCCAAGAGCGCTGCGCCATGCAGCGCACGCAGACATGCGCGACCCGGCGGCTCCCAGAACCGCGTCACATCACCGCGTACGGGACGCGACCAGGGTGTTGAGTGCGCACTCCAAGGCTCGCCGTTTCGCCCGGGATGGTTGCGGGCCGCTCCCTCGAGGGTGCCGGGCCTGGCGCATCAGTGCGGTCAGCGCCAGTTCCGAGTGACGGCTGACAACCGCCGGTTGGAGCCACGACTCAGTCTGGGATGAGGTGACGTGACCGGGGACAGGTGGGACCCCTACGTGGAGTGGTTGCCGGTGAGGGCGACCGAGACGCCGAGCCCGATCATGGAGACACCCCCGACGGTGCCGAGCAGGGCGCCGCGCCGCGGGGAGCGGCTGAGCCAAAGGCGCAGGCGGGCGGCGAGCAGTGCCCACACGGTGTCGGACGCCAGGGCGATCGACACGAGGATGACGCCGAGCAGGAACACCTGCAGCCCGAACTGCCCCGCGCCTTGATCGACGAACTGGGGCAACACCGCGGCGACCAGGATGAACGACTTCGGGTTGGAGACACCGACGACGAACCCCTGGCGCAACGACGTGCTCCAGGAGATCGGTTCGGGTTCGGATTCCTGCGAGCTCGCGCCGAAGTCGTGCCGGTGCCGGATGGCCTGGAAGCCGAGGTACACCAGGTAGGCGGCGCCCAGGGCCTTGATGACCCAGAACAGCGTCTCGGATCGGGCGAGCAGGGCGCCCAGGCCGACGGCAACCAGGATGACGAGCAACAGCAGACCGGCGGCGTTGCCGACGACGCTCGCCATGGCGGTGCGACGGCCGTGCGCCATCGCCCGGCTGATGGCGAAGACGACGCTGGGCCCGGGGACAGCGATGATGATGGCCGCCGCAGCCGCAAAGGCCAGTGCTTGTTGCAGGCTGAGCATGGAGTCAATCTACGACAGTGGCATGCAGCCGGGGTCTTGAGGATCTGACGCCACTGCGCGTTCCTTTCCGCGCCGGTGGTGCCGCACCCCCGTCGGCTTGCGGGTCGCCGCGAGAGGGAGCGCGCTCCGCCGCTCGTGGGGAACGCCGACGACCTCCAGCGGTGGCAGCGGGGACGTGCCCCCCGAACACGCTCTGACCGGGCGGGCAGCCCATCGTGTGGAGTGCCGTCAAGCAACCATCAGAACAGGGCTCGGATCTGGTCGGCGAGCCAGCGCTCGAAGTCGCCGCGGGACCAGTCACGACGGATGACCAGTCGAAAGTAGTTGTCCGGCGCCATCAGCAGCCAAAGCCGATCTACTGCCCGAGGCCCGGGCCCAGCCGGAGCTCCCAGACGCTCGAGCAGGTGGCCAGCTCCGATCCGACGCTCACGTTCTGCGGTCTCCCACAACTCGGCGACCACCGGGTCGGTCCCCGACGCCCCACGGATCACCTCGTGGACCTGGTGGTAGCGGGCCACCACGTCGACGATGTGCTCTGCGGTGAGCTCGATCGCGTGATCGCGATCGCCGGCAGCAGCGATGGCCGCAACGTCGTCACGGTCGGTGACCGATCGAGGATCGTCGTCTCCCGACATCGCGATATCCCGTACGACCTTCAACACCTCAGCTTTGTTGCCGACCGCAGAGAAGACGGTCGGCTTGCTGACGCCCGCACGTTGCGCGATCTGGTCGACGGTGGTGGCGCCGTACCCCTGGTCGATGAACAGCTCACGGGCAGCGGTGAGGATTGCGGCACGACTCGTCGCGGCCTGCGCTGCCCGGAGAGGGGAGTCGTAACGACGCTTGTTGACATCCGGCACGCACGGCAGACTACACTCCAGACTTATTCGTTAGGTTGCGAGTAGATCAAAATCGGGATGGAGCCCCTCATGAGCCTGGCCTACATCGCGCAGGCTGCCGATCACCAGCAGTTGGAGTGGATAGGCGGCCACACCCTGGAGATCCTGCTCGACGGCAAGGCCACCTGCGGCCAGGTGACGGTAGTGCGAAGCCACCTGGCAGAGGGGTCTGACTCGCCCTTGCACCTGCACCACAACGAGGACGAGATGTTCGTGTTGCTCAGGGGCGACGGGCTCTTCTGGGTCGGTGACGAGCGTCATGAGGTCGGCCAGGGGGGCTCGGTCTTCCTGCCGCGCAACATCCCACACGCATACCGCTTCACGTCACCCGAGGTGGACCTGCTCACCATCTGCACGCCGAGCGGCATGGAGGACTTCTTCCGCGCCGCCGGCCGCGACCTGCGCGAGCCGCGCCCCGAAGGGTGGGCGATCACCATCCCCACGCTGGTCGAGGCTGCGAAGCTGGGCGGGCAGGAGATCCTCGGTCCACCACCATCCATGGGTGCGTGAGAGTCCCGGCCAGGAGTTCTGCACCCGTGTCATCCCGACGTCAGGACTGGGTGTCACGACAGGGTTCGACTCGTCACCCCATCGAGGCGCTGGCGCGACGGAGCTCCTCGAGCGCCGCGAGCGTGTACGGCACGAGGTCGTCGCCCGGCGTGCGGTCGCCCTCGGACCACTCGGCGAAGCCGCGCTTGAAGGCGAGGACGCCCATCTCGGCAGCCAGGTGGGCCTGGGGGTCGGGGACGCCGCGGGCGATGAGGGCGTCGGTCATGGCGGAGGCGAGGCCGACGTTCTTGAGCATGGCGCGCTCCTGGAGCTCGGTGCTGGCGGCGATGGCGGCGGAGATCCGGGGACCGAGCTCGCGGTTCATCGGGCCCATCTCGGCGGAGGCGCGCTCGAGGCCGGCGGCGACGGCGACGAGCGGGGTGGCGGAGGCGGGGGCTCCCGCGATGCCTTCGGCGAGCAGGCGGCTGAGGGTCTCCTGCCCGGCGGCCAGCAGCTCGCGCTTGTCGGGGAAGTGGCGGAAGAAGGTGCTCTTGGTGATCCCCGCGCGCTCGACGATCTGGGCGACGGTCGTCTCGTCGTACCCCTGGTCGGTGAACAGGTCGAGGCCGGCCAGCACGATCCGCTCGCGCGCCCCTGGTTCCCACCTCGCCATGCTGCTCATCCTAGGCGATGGGACTCTTGTCCCATCACGGTGTACGGTGACGGGATAAACGTCCCATCACTTCAGGAGCACCCCATGCACGTCTTCGTCACCGGTGGCACCGGCCTGATCGGCACGGCCGTCGTCGCCGAGCTGCTCGCCCACGACCACACCGTCACGGTCCTCGCACGCTCGGACGCCTCGGCCCGGGCCGTCGAGACCGCCGGCGCCACCCCCCTGCGCGGCAGCCTCGCCGACCTCGACACCATCAGAGGGGCGGCCGAGCGGGCCGACGGCGTCGTCCACCTCGCCTTCGCCAACGACTTCAGCAGTCCCGAGTCGCTGGTGCGGGCCATCGCCGAGGAGACCGCCGCCCTGACCACGATGGGCGAGGCGCTGGTCGGCACCGACCGGCCGCTGGTCACGGTGTCAGGGACGCCGTGGGTGCCGGGTCGCGCCTCGACCGAGGACGACCCGCTGCCGCTCGACGGCCCGGTCGGCGGACGGGGCCGCACGGTCGACGCGATCCTCGCGCTGGCCGACCGCGGCGTGCGGTCCTCGGCGATCCGGCTCCCCCGCACGGTCCACCGCGATGGCGAGGGCGGGTTCGCGGGACTGCTGACCCAGCACGCCCGCAGCACCGGCGTGGCCGGCTACCCCGGCGACGGCACCCAGCGCTGGCCGGCCGTGCACGCGCTCGACGTGGCCGTGCTGTTCCGGATCGCGCTGGAGTCGGCACCGGCGGGCAGCGCCTGGCACGCCGTCGACGACGAGGGCGACGCCGTGCGCGACATCGCCGAGGTCATCGGGAGGCGCCTCGGACTCCCGGTCCAGGAGGTGCCCCCGGAGAGCTTCGGCCCCATCGGCCCGATCTTCGCCACCGACCAGCCGTCGACCAGCGCCCACACCCGAGCGACCCTGGGCTGGGAGCCGACGCACCCCCGGTTGCTGGCCGACCTGGAGAACCTCCAGCCCTGACCGGCCGACCTCGGCCGACGGGTCACCCCACCAGGGCTGGACGCCCCTCTCGTCGCGGAAAGTGCCGCTCGGACCGCCGTCGGGCAGCGTCGCCGGCTCGAGGAAGACCGCCGCGCCCTGCTCGGCGTACGCGTCCCCGAGTGGCCGTTGAGGTCGGTCGCGACGTAGCCGGGGCAGCCGGCGTCGACCAGGATCCCGGTGTCGGCGAGCTCCTTGGCGTACTGGATGGTGATCGCGTTCAGGTAGGTCTTGGTCGGTGAGGACGCTGCCGAGTCGTGCTGCCCGAGTCGGCCCGGGTCACCCTGGGCGAGGGGCTGGCGGTCGTGCCCCTCTCCGACGCCGAGCAGGTCACGACCGTGATCGCCCGGCCCCCGCACAGCACCTCGGTCGGCGTGGCCGGCCTGGTGCGGGCCGCGGCCCGCCTCTGACGGCGGCCCGAGGTCACTCCCCGCCGGCGAACCCCTGCTGCCGCCACGCCTCGTAGGCCACCACGGCCGCGGAGTTCGAGAGGTTCAGCGACCGGCGGCCCGCCACCATGGGGATCCGCAGGCGGTCGGTGACCCGCTCGTGCGCCAGGACGTCGTCCGGGAGACCCGTCGGTTCCGGCCCGAAGAGCAGGACGTCGCCCGCCCCGAACGCGACGTCGGTGAACCACCGGGTCGCGTTCGAGGTCAGGGCGAACACCCGCGATCTCGCCAGGTCGGGGCTGGCGAGCGCGGTGTCCAGATCGGGGTGCACCACCACCGAGGCCAGGTCGTGGTAGTCCAGACCGGCGCGCCTCAGCTTCGGCTCCGACAGGTCGAAGCCGAGCGGCTCGACGAGGTGGAGGGTGGCACCGGTGCCGGCCACCATCCGGATCGCGTTCCCCGTGTTGGGCGGGATCTGCGGCTCGAAGAACATCACGTGGAACACGGTTCACCGTACCCACGTGATGCTCCCCGTCGTACGCCGTGCCTCAGGGGTTGCCGCGCCAGCTCCGCGCCTTCCAGTTGTCGCCCCGCCAGCTGCGCGCCTTCCAGTTGTCGCCGCGCCAGCTGCGGGCCTGGAACTGGTCGGTGGGCCAGGAGTGGTCCGCCCAGGCGACGTTGTTCCAGGAGTCACCGGTCCACGCGACGGCCTGCAGCTGCTTCTTGTCCCACTTGGTGCCGGTCCAGGTCCGACCGTTCCAGACGCCCTTCTCCCACACGGTGCCTGCCGCCTGGGCGTTCACCCAGGTCGCCGCGCGCCAGGGGGACCCCAGCGCGTCGACCTCGCCGATCAGCGGCGTCCCCGTCTCGGGGTCGACCACGTGCTCGCCACCACGGGTGGCCTCCAGCGACCCGAGCCCGGTGGAGCCGGGAAGGGACTGGTTCAGCGAGGGCGGGACGAGGCCGGCCTTCGCCGCCGTGACGGCGGTGCCCACGTCGGCGACTCCGCGGCCCTGCACCGGGCCTCCGGTCAGCAGCGGCGTGGCCGTCTGCATCAGGAGGGCCTTCGCCTGGTCGGCGGTCAGCTTGGGCCGAGCGCTGAACAGGAGGGCAGCCTCGCCCGAGACCACGGCTGCGGCCTGGGAGGTGCCGCTGCCGCGGAAGTAGCGACCCTCGTCGTCCCCGGCCAGACGGCCCTCGGGGTGCGCGGTGTCGACGAACGAGCCGGGGTCACGCAGGGACACGACGGACTTGCCCGGGGCCAGGAGGTCGGGACGGCGCGCGGAACTGCCTCCGTTGGTGAAGTCGGCGACCTGGTCGTCGAGCGTGGAGTCGGAGCCGCGGTGGTCGCTGGCACCGACGGCCAGGACGTGCGGGTCGACCGCCGGCATCAGCAGGCTGGGGGCCTCGAGGCCGTCGTTGCCGGCCGCCGTGACGACCAGGATGTCGTGGTTCCAGGCGTTCTCCACGGCGCGGGCCAGCGGGTCGACCTGCCACGACTGGTCCGTGCTGGTGCCGTAGGACAGGTTGATCACACGCACGTGCATGCCCGCGTCGTCGCGGTGCTCCACGACCCAGTCGATGGCCGCGATCACTTGGGAGACGTCCGCGCCGCCGTCGCCCGTGGCGACCTTCATGTTGAGCAGCTTGGCGTCGGGAGCGACCCCGGCGAACAGCGTCCCGTCCGGCTTCTTCGGGTCGAACTTCTCGTCCTTGCCGGCGATGATGCCGGCCAGGTGCGTGCCGTGCCCGAAGCCGTCGAGGTAGCGCGTGCCCGCGCTCTGGCTCTCGAACGACAGGTCGGGTCCGTCGATGACCTTGTCGTCCTTGTCCAGGCCGGGCACGCCGACGACACCGGTGTCGATCAAGGCGACGGTGACGTCCTTGCCGGTCACGCCGCGGGCCCACGCACTCTGGGCCCCGATGCTCTTGGTGACGGAGTACATCGAGCCCAGGTCCTGTGTGGCGTCCCAGCTGCTCTTGCCCCTGCTGGCCTGCTTGCCCTCCTTCGTCGTGTCGTCGCCCCAGTTGGAGTCAACGACGCCACCGACGACGTCGGCGATCCCCTTCTTCGAGCCGCCGTCCCCGCCGCCCCCGCCGGCCAGGGCCGGTCCGGCGCCTGCCGAGAGCAGGGCCGACACAAGGACGACGACCGGTGCGCTCCTTTTCCACGTGATGCTCATCTGTTCCCCCGTGCTGTTGGTGCTTCTCTGATACCGAGAGAATGCCCTGAATCGGACAAAGGGAGTGAGAGGTATGGATCAGGCCGTTTCGACCGGACTAGTCCGGCTTGTGACAGTTGTTGACATCACGGTGACCACCTTTGGGTCGAGTGAGACGCCGGCCCGTTCTCCGGCACGAAAATGCCGTTATCCCGACAAACCGCTCAACCGCGACTTACTCTCGTTCGCAGGTGGGTCCCCCAGGTCGCAGCAGCGGCGTCCCACCGGGTGAGGAGCGACGATGGACGACGGCGAGATGACGACGGACCAGTCCGCCCACCCGGCGTCGGACCGCAGCCCCGTGTCGTGGACCTGGCTGCTCGCCGGAGCGATGGCGGGCCTTGCCGCGTTGATGACGTTGCCGGGGTGGCTGTCCGACCCGGCGGCCGCGATCCCCGGCCCGTCGTGGTTCGTCCTGCTGCCGCTGTTCGCGCTCGCGGAGGTGGTGGTCATCCACCTGCCGACCCAGCGCAACGCGCACGGGCACACCCTGCGCGAGATCCCCGCGGTCCTCGGGCTGACGTTCCTGGCGCCGCAGCAGTACGTCACGGCGTACGTCGTCGGCGCCGTGCTGGCCCTCGTGGTGTCGGCCCGCATGCGGGGCGTGAAGCTGGCCTTCAACGCGGCCATGTTCGCCCTGGAGGCGTCCCTCGGGGCGTTGACCTACCACGCCGTGCTGCAGAGCAGCGATCCACTGGCGCTGCAGGGCTGGCTGGCCGTCCTCGTCGCCATCGTCGTCACCGATCTGCTCTCCGCCGCGGCCGTGACCGCTGCCATCAGCCTGACCGAGAGCGCCTTCGACGGTGAGGTGCTGCACGAGGCCCTCACCTCGGGGTCGGTCGCCGCCTTCATCAACACCTGCGTCGCCCTGCTCGTGGCGACACTGGTCATCGTGCAGCCCACCGCGCTGCCCCTGCTGGGGGTCGTCGTGGTGCTGCTGTTCCTGGGCTACCGGGTCTACATCTCGCTGGCCCGTGGGCACGCGCAGACCCAGGAGCTCTACCGCTTCGTCGGCCACACGTCCTCCGCCAGCTCGCTGGAGGAGGTCACCGAGATCGTCCTGACCCAGGCGGCCGAGCTGATGCACGCCGAGCGCGCCTACCTCGTCGAGGTCTCCGACGACCGGCCCCTGCGCCAGCACGCGATGGAGAGCGGAGCGCTGCGCAGCACGGACCTCGCGCCGCCCTCGCCCGGCACCTGGTGGTGGGAGGCCCTGACCCGGGGAGCGGCCCGCTTCGAGCGCCCACGGCCCTCGCGCCACGAGGAGACGCCCGCCACCTCCTCGACCGACCTCACGGGCACGCCGCGCGACGGGCTGGCGGTGCTCCTGCGCGGTTCCGGCCCGACCACGTGCGTGCTCGTCGTGTGCGACCGGTCCTTCGAGAAGGAGACCTTCTCCGACGAGGACGCCCAGGTCTTCGAGGCACTGGCCGCTCACGCCGCGGTGGCCCTGGAGCGGGCCCGCGGGGTCAGCGAGCTGGAGACCCTGGCCGAGGAGCTCGCGCTGGCCCGCGACGCCGCCCTCGCCGCCTCGGAGGCCAAGTCGCTGTTCCTGGCCAACATGAGCCACGAGATCCGGACGCCGCTGACCACCGTGCTGGCGACGGCGGAGCTGCTGGAGGACACCGACCTGGACGCCCACCAGTCGACCTTCGTGGAGAAGATGCACCGCCAGGGCGCGCTGCTGAAGTCGCTGGTCGAGCAGATCCTGGACTTCTCCCGCATCGAGGCGGGTGAGGTGGCTCTCCGCGCGACCCCGTTCGACCTGCACGCGATGACCGGCGACGCCGCCGACGTCTACGGCTCCCGCACGTCCGAGGCCGGTCTCGGCTTCACCTGGGAGGTGGACCCGCTCGTCCCTCACGTCGTCGTCGGCGACCCGGGCCGGCTGTTCCAGGTCCTGACCAACCTGCTCGACAACGCCGTGAAGTTCACCCACGAGGGGCGGGTCAGCCTGTGCGTCGGTCCCGACCGGACCCGCGGTGAGGTGACGGGCGTGACGTTCGTCGTGACCGACACCGGCATCGGCATCCCGCAGGAGCACCAGGCGGGCATCTTCGACGTCTTCAACCAGGTCGACGGCTCGGCCACCCGCCACTACGAGGGCACCGGCCTGGGGCTCGCTATCTGCCGGCAGCTGGTCGAGCTGATGGGCGGCACGGTCGGCGTCGACAGCGACCCCGGGGTCGGCAGCACCTTCACGGTGCGGCTGCCCCTGACGGCACCGGAGTCCCCCGCCGAGACGGCGCCCGTGTCCGCCGAGACGGCGCGTGTGTCCGCCGAGACGGCGCTCGTGGTCAGCGGTTGAGCTGCCACCGGGGGTCGCGGCCGGTGCGGGCGATCGTGCGCTCCAGTCGGGTGGCGCCCTCGGGCGCAGCGACCGCCGGACCGTAGGGCCCCTCGCCGGCCTCGATCGGCGCGGCGAAGAGCTCGAGGAAGCGGTCGATCTGGTCCAGGCCGGCGTCGACGTCGCCCAGCGGCTGGTCCGTGGCCGTGGCGAGGTCCCAGGCGTGCACGGTGAGCTCCTCGGTCGCGACCACGGCGTTGTCCTGGGCGTCCATCTCCACGCCGCCGGCCGACACCCGGCCGCTCCAGGCCCCTTCCTCGCGCCAGGCGCGGGCGAGCTCGTCCAGCTGGGCCGGGATCGCCGAGCGCCAGTCGTCGACCAGCACCTCGGGCGGCCGCGTCGGCTGCTTGCGGGCGTTGTCGGTGAAGACCGTCGCGAACTGGTGCAGGTGCGCCAGCAGGTCGGACACCGTCCAGTCCGAGCACGGGGTCGGACGGGCGAGCTGGTCGTCACGGACGCCGGACACCAGCCGGCTCAGCTCGTCGGTGGCAGGACCGAGGTCGAACACGGGACGTCTCCTTCCGGGAGGGCTTCGCAGGCTCCGACCCGCTCGACGACGCGAACTCATCGGTCGCCGCCTTTCTTCAACCGCGTGGTTGACAAGCCGGCGAGCCCGGACCATCATGATCTTCTCAACCGATCGGTTGCGGAGGGGTGAGGGTGGCTGACCCGTTGGACGACGTCTTCGGCGCCCTGGCCGACCCCACCCGGCGCGACCTGGTGGCGCGCCTGACGGACGGCGACGCCACCGTGACCCAGCTCGCCGCGCCGTACGCCGTGAGCGTGCAGGCCGTCTCCAAGCACCTCAAGGTGCTCGAGCAGGCAGGGCTGGTCAGCCGCGGGGCCGAGCGCCGCAGCCCGGTGCACCTGGAGGCGGAGGTGCTCGACCTGATGACGGGATGGATCGAGCGACACCGGCGGCGAGCCGAGGCGCGGTTCCAGCGGCTCGACGCGCTGCTGGCCGAGATGGACGGCGAGACCGGCGAGACCGGCGAGATCGACGAGGTCGACGAGGAGAGCGGCGGCCCTGCGCCGGCGCGGGAGGAGACGGCATGAGCGGCACGACGACACCAGGGACCGCGACGATCGAGGCGGACCCCGCGGTCCCGGCCATCCACATCAGCCGCGACTTCGCGGCGACGCCGGCGCAGCTGTTCCGGGCGCACACCGACCCGGAGCTGTTCGCGCGGTGGGTCGGCCCGGACGGCATGACGACCACGATCGACCGGTGGGACGCGAGCAGGGGCGGCGCCTGGCGCTACGTCTCCGAGCGCGACGGGTCGGCGTACGCCTTCCACGGCTGCTTCCACGAGGTGCGCCCCGACCGCATCGTGCAGACCTTCACCTGGGAGGGTCAGCCCGACGACGTCTCCCTGCAGACGCTGACCTTCGAGGACCTCGGCGACGGCCGCACGCGCCTGCACGCGACCTCGCTGTGCGACGGCTTCGAGGCCCGCGACGCCTGGCTGCGCAGCGGCATGGAGGTCGGGGTCGAGCAGGGGTACGCCGCCCTGGACCGACTGCTGACCGAGACCACCCCCACCGAAGGAGCCACCGCATGAGCCTCCCCTCCGACCCGTCGGACCGTCACCGCGAGGTCGCCGCCGGGTTCACCGCCCGGGTGCAGGGCACCACTGACTGGGACGCCCCCGCCCCGGTGCCCGACTGGACCGCCCGCGACGTCGTGGGCCACCTGGTCGAGTGGTTCCCGGCGTTCCTCGCCGGCGGCACCGGCCTGTCGCTCGAGCGCGGTCCGTCCATCGAAGAGGACCCGGTCGCCGCGTGGCGCGTGCACGCCGAGGCCGTCCAGGCCCTGCTCGACGGTCCCGCCGCCAGCACCCCGTTCAAGCACCCGATGGTGGGCGAGATGCCGCTGCCACAGGCGATCGACCAGTTCTACGTCTCCGACGTCTTCATGCACACCTGGGACCTCGCCCGCGCGACCGGCCAGGACGAGCGGCTCGACACCGACACCTGCGCCCAGATGCTGGCCGGCATGCAGCCGATCGAGGAGATGCTGCGCAGCTCGGGACAGTACGGCCCCGCCGTGGAGGTGCCGGCCGATGCCGACGTGCAGACGCGGTTCCTCGCGTTCATCGGGCGCGACCCGCTGGGCGCCTAGCCAGGGAGTGCCGCGGTTCGGAGCCACCAGGTGACTCCGAACCGCGGCACAGGCCGGACACACGCGCCGTCTCGGCGTACACACGCGCCGTCTCGCCGTGCACACGCGCCGTCTCGGCGTGCACACGCGCCGTCTCGCCGGGCTAGGTGTGGGAGCGGCGCTGGGAGGCGCCGGCGAGGACGCCCATGACGGCGAAGGTGGCGGTGGTGCCGAGGACGATCAGGACCGGGACGGTCCAGGCGTCGGTGAGGTCGTGGGCCAGGCCGAGGACGGCGGGGCCGGTGGCGGCGACGACGTACCCGACGCCCTGGACGAAGGCCGACAGCTGGGCGCTCTCGCGGTCGGTGCGGGAGACCTGCACGACGATCGTGAAGATCGCGGCGAAGCCTCCGCCCTGGGCGACGCCGCCGAGGACGCTGCCGAGCACGTAGAGGTCCGGGTCGAGCAGCAGCTGCAGCGGGAACGTCATCCACAGCGCGCCGACGACGGCGATGGTGGCCGAGGGCCGGAGCCGCAGCGCCAGGAGGGGTACGCCGAACGCGCCGGCGATCGCGCTGACCTGGAAGATCGCGGACGCCGTGCCGGCCCCGTTGGCGCTCAACCCGATCTCGTCGGCGAGCAGGGTCGGCAGCCAGGCGGTGAGGGCGTAGTACGAGCTGGCCTGCCCGGCGAAGGCCAGGCCGAGCAGCCAGGCGATCGGGGTGCGCCAGACGATGCGCTCGGGGGTCTCGACGGGCTCGACCTGCGAAGAGGTCTCGACCGACGGGGCCGACCCCGACTCCGACTCCGAGGGCTCGACCGACGTGGACTCGGCCGACGGGCCCGTGGACCGGGACCGCCACCACTGCCAGACCCCGAGCCCGACCAGCGCCGGGACGGCCCAGACGACGAGCGCGACCCGCCAGCCGAAGGCCTCGGCGAGCGGGGCGGTGGCCAGGGTGACCACCATCGAGCCGCCGTTCATGGCGGTGACGTAGACCCCGGTGACGACCCCGGCCCGGGCCAGCGGCGTCTCGCGCCGGATCACCACCGGGACGACGACGTTGCCGACCGTGATGCCCATCCCGATCACCAGCGTGCCGAGCACGGCCAGGGGGTAGCCGCCCATGCTGCGCACCACCGAGCCGGCCACCACCAGCAGCAGGCAGAGCGAGACGGCCTGCTCGATGCCCGAGCGCCGGATCACCGCCAGGGCGAGCGGGGACAGCAGGCCGAAGCAGAGCACGGGCAGGCTGGTGAGGAGGCCGATCGCGGCCCCGCCGACCCCGAGGTCGCCGCGCAGCTCGGTGGTGATCGGCGCGACCGCCACGAACGGCGAGCGCAGGTTGACCGAGACCACCACGAGCACCGCGACGAACAGCCACGGGAACGCGGTGCGGGCGACGGACCGAGTCCCGGAGACGGACGGGTCGGCGCTCACCCGGTGTTGCGCATCCCGGCCGCGATGCCGTTGATCGTCAGCAGCAGCGCCCGCTCGAGGTCGGGGTCCTCCTCGCCGTTGCGCAGCCGCGTGAGCAGCTGCACCTGCAGCAGGTGGAGCGGCTCGAGGTAGTTCTCGCGCACCTCCAGGGTCTGCCGCAGCACCGGCTCGCGGTCCAGCAGCCGCTCGTCGCCGGTGACGGCGAGCACCTGCCGCACGGTGAGCTCGAACTCCTTCTTCACCAGCGACAGGACGCCGTGCGTGTGCGGGGGCGCGAGCGCCATCACGTAGCGCTCGGCGATCTCGAGGTCGGCCTTGACCAGCGTCATCGCGACGTTGTCGAGGAAGGTGCGGAAGAACGGCCACTGGGCGTACATCTCGCGCAGGTCGCCGCCGTGCTCGGCCACGGCCTGCAGCCCGGTGCCGACGCCGAACCAGCCCGGCGCGATCTGGCGCGACTGGGTCCAGCCGAAGACCCACGGGATCGCGCGCAGGCTCTCCAGCCCGCCGTCCTGGGCCGGTCGCTTGGACGGCCGTGAGCCGATGTGCAGCGAGCCGAGCAGGTCGACGGGCGTGCAGGACAAGAAGTACTCCGGCAGCTCGGGCTTCTCCACGAGCTCGGTGTAGCGCCGGTGGGCCTCCTGGGAGACCTGGTCCATCAGGCCGTCCCAGCGCTCCGCCTGCTCCGGCGTACGCCGGTCGGTGCGGTGCAGCAGCGACGCCTCCAGCGTGGCGGCGACGAGCAGCTCGAGGTTCTCGCGGGCCAGCACGGGCAGGGCGTACTTGTCGCTGATCACCTCGCCCTGCTCGGTCAGCTTGACCTCGCCGTCGACGGTGCCGAACGGCAGCGCCATGATCGCGTCGTACGTCGGGCCGCCGCCGCGGCCGACCGAGCCGCCGCGGCCGTGGAAGAACCGCAGGCGCACGCCGTGCCGCCGGGCGACGTCGCGCGCGACCCGCTGGGCCCGCTGGATCTGCCACTGCGAGGTCGCGATGCCGCCGGACTTGTTGGAGTCGGAGTAGCCGAGCATGACCTCCTGCACGTCGCCGCGCGCGGTCAGCAGCGAGCGGTACGACGGGTCGCCGAAGAGGCCCTCGAGGATCGGCTCGGCCCGCTCGAGCTCCTCGACGGTCTCCAGCAGGGGCACGAAGCCGATGCGCGCGACGCCGGCGGCGAGGTCGACCAGGCCGGCCTCGCGGGCCAGCAGCACGGCGGCCAGCACGTCGTCGGCGTCGCGGGTCATCGAGATGATGTAGCTCTCGATCGCACGCGAGCCCAGGGAGTCCAGCGCCTCGCGGATCACGCCGAACACCTCGGTGGTGACCAGGCCCTCCTCGTCGAGCGGCGGCGGCTGCTGCGAGAGCGGGCGGTGCACGCCGAGCTCGCTGCTGAGCACCTTCATCCGGCCCGCCTGGTCGAGGTCGGCGTACGGGCCGTCGAGCATGCCGAGCCGGTCGACCAGCTGGCCGACGGCGTGGTGGTGCTTCTCGGCGTGCTCGCGCACGTCGAGCGTGGCCAGCGTCAGCCCCGAGGCGGCGACGGTGCGGACCAGCCGCTCGAGGTCGCCGCCGGCGATCAGCTCGCCCTGGTGCTCGCGCACCGAGGCGTGCAGCAGGAGCAGGTCGTCCATCAGCTCGGCGTCGTCGCGGTAGTCGCGCAGCGGGCGGTGCGCGGCCCCGGACCCCACCCGGGCCGCGGTCATCTGCAGCCGGATGTCGAGGCAGGTCAGGAACAGCCGGTAGGGCTCCTCGACGTTCAGGCGGCGGTAGCGCGGCTCGACCTCGGGCAGCTCGGCCAGCATCTCCTCGGTGCGCTCGCGCAGCGCGGGCGAGATCTCGGAGAGCCGCTCGCTGACCGAGAGCGTGCGGCGCAGCGCGTTCACCTTGCTGCGGATCACCGAGATGCCGTGCTCGGCCTGCAGGGCCAGGACCTCGCGGGTCACCGCGGGCGTCACGTTGGGGTTGCCGTCGCGGTCACCACCCATCCAGGTGCCGAAGCGCAGCGGCGTGGCCCCGATCGGCAGCTCGACGCCCCACGGCTCGAGCTGCTCCTCGAGCTCCTCCAGCACGTCGACGACGGCGGCCGAGGCCAGCCCCTCGAGGTAGTAGATGCCGTTGCGGGCCTCGTCGACGACCTCCGGCCGCTCCACCCGCAGCTCGTCGGTGGACCACAGCAGCTCGACGGCCGCCTCCAGGCGCTTCTGCCGGCGCGGGGAGTCCGGCTGCTCCAGCAGGGCGGCGACCGAGCGCAGCTTGTCCAGCGTCGTACGTCGTGCGACCTCGGTGGGGTGCGCGGTGAAGACCGTGCGCACGGCCACCGACGCCACCGCCTCGGCGACGTCGGCCGCCTCGGTGCCGGCGTCGCGCACCCGGGTCAGCGCGCCGCACAGCGGGCCGCCGGAGGCCTCGCGGGCCTCGGCCAGCGCGCGACCGCGGTGCTCCTGCTCGGTGACGTTCGCGAGGTGGAAGTACGCCGTGAACGCGCGGGCCAGCGTCGAGGCCGTGGCCAGGTCGAGCTCCGGCAGGGTCAGGCTGTCGTCCTTGGCCGCCTTGCGGACGCTCTCCACCAGGTCGAGCAGGTCCTGCCCGTGGGTGCGGGTCAGCGTCTCGCCCAGCATCGAGGTGACGAGACGGATGTCGCGGCGCAGCGGCGCCTCGGCGGAGTGGGGCAGGTGCTCGGACATGGTGGTCCTCACTAGGTCGTCTGGCGCCCGCGGGTCGTCTCCCACGGGCCTCGTGACCTGGGCGACGCCGTCGGCACCCCGTCGCGGACAGGCTAGTGAGCGACCGGCCGGTAGGCGAACCGTGTCCGTCGCGGACCCCTCGGGCCGGGTGCTTGCTCCGGGCGGGGACGGGGTACGCAGAGACCTGGGCGTCATCCGCCCCACCCACCGCCGACCCGACCTGCCCCCTACCCGACCTGCGAGGTGCCCCGTCGTGACGACCACCGCCCCGAACGGACCGACCGTGCTCACCGGACCGGACGCCGCGCCGGTGCACGTCGTACCCGGACCGGAGGGGCACGGCGTCGACCTGTGCGCCCGGCAGCTGGCCGCCGCCGTCGGGGCGACCGTCGTGCCCGCGAGCACCGACTCCGACCGGCGGCCGGCGCACCTGCACGTGACCGACCGGGTGTGGGGCGACTCCCCCGAGCAGGCGGCCCGCCGGGTGGTCGCGACCTGTCGCCAGCGCCCGACCACGCTCACGCTGCACGACCTGCCCCAGCCGCACGACGGGCCGGTGTTCACCCGCCGCTCGAGGGCGTACGCCGAGATGGTGCGGGCCGCGGCCGGGGTGGTGGTGTCCTCGGATCACGAGCGCGGCCTGCTCGCGCGCGTCCTGGCCGGCGAGCCGCGGTCGGCGCTGCCGGTGGTCCAGGTGGTGCCGCTGCCGCTGGTGCCGGGCGTGGCCGGCCCCCCGGCGCGTCCGCCGCGGCCGAGCGGCACGGGTGACCACACCGGTGTCTCCACGCTGGGCATCGCCGGCTGGTTCTACCCCGGCAAGGGTCACCTGCCCGCGCTCGGGGCGGCGCTGGCGCAGCGTCGCCGCGGCCGGCCGCTCGACGTCCTCGTGCTGGGCGCGCCGTCCCCGGGTCACGCCGACGACGCGGCCGACCTCACCCGCCGCGCCGCGCGGCTCGGCGTACGACTCGAGGTGACGGGGTGGCTGACCGACGACGAGCTGGCCACCGCGATGCGCACCGTCGACGTGCCGTTCGTCGGGCACCGCAACGTCTCGGCGTCGGGGTCGCTGAACTCCTGGCTGGTCGCGGGGCGGCGGCCGCTGGTGCGGCGCAGCCCCTACTTCGAGGAGATGGCGCGGCTGCGGCCCGGCACCCTGCGGCTGGTGCGCACCGGCGACCTGGCCGCCGCGGTCGGCGACGCGCTGGACGACCCGGCGGGCACCTGGCTGGGCCCTGACGCGGAGCTCGGCCACGACCTGGACGACGCGGCGCGGGCCTACCGGCGCTTCTGGGCCCGGGCCTTCGCCGAGCCGCGCGGGGAGCGCTCGGGCCGGGTCGCGTGACGGCGCCGCCCTGGGGGCGGGCGCTGCCCGGCAACGGCTGGGACGCCCTGGCGGACCAGGAGCCTCAGCGGCGCACGGTCAGCGTCGTGGTCACCCACTTCGAGCAGCCCGAGCAGCTCGCCCGCACCCTGACCGCGCTCGGCCGGCAGACCCTGACCCCGCACGAGGTCGTGGTGGCCGACGACGGCTCCCGCGAGGCGCCGCGCGTCCCGCCCGGCGTACGCCTCGTGCGGCAGGAGGACCACGGCTTCCGCGCCGCCGCCGCGCGCCACCTGGGGGCCGCGCACTCCACCGGTGAGGTGCTGGTCTTCCTCGACGCCGACACCACGCCCGAGCCCGGCCTGCTCGAGGAGCTCACGCGGCTGCCCCGCCTGCAGCCCGACCTGCTGGCCGTCGGCCGCCGACGGCACGCGGCGCTGGCCGGCACCCCGGCCGAGGCACGCGTCGAGGAGACCGGCCCCGCGCACGAGCTGCCCGAGCCCGCGTGGCTGAGGACGGCGTACGCCGACAGCCGCGACCTGCTCGACGCCGACGACCTCTCCTGCCGGTTCGTGATCAGCGCGGTGCTGGCCTGCACGCGGTGGTGGTACGACGAGGTCGGCGGCTTCGACCCCAGCTTCACGGCGTACGGCGGGGAGGACTGGGAGCTGGCCCACCGCAGCTGGCTGGCCGGCGGGCTGGTCGCCCATGTGCCCGCCGCCGTGGCCTGGCACGACGGCCCCGACGCCGGCGCCGCGCCGCGCGGGGTCGCGACGGTGGAGACGGCGGCGATCGCCGGACGGATCGGCGCGCCCGGGCTGGCGCCGCACGGCCTGCTGGCGATCGGCGGCCGGACGGTCCCGGTCGACCGGGTGCTGGCGCCGGCGGCCTCGCTCGAGGACCGCGCGCTGCTGCTCGTCGTCGACGCCGCGCTGCGGGCCGACCCCGGGGCCCGGCTCAGCCTCGACGAGCGCCAAGCCGCCGTGGTCGGTCCCGACCCGCGGGTGCTCGTGCGCACCGGCCCGCCGCTCGAGGCCGTGCTGCCGACCGGCGCCCGCGTGCTGGTCGAGCTGCACCGCGGGTGGCAGCTGGACGACGAGGGCTGGCAGGCGCTGCTGCGGGGCGGTGTGTCGCTCGACCACACGACAGGCAGCCAACCGGTCGCGACCACCACGGCGCTCCGGCTCGTGCGCCGGGCCCGGCGGTGGGGCGAGCCTCCCGGGCCGCGGCCGTCGGTGCCCGCGGCGGGCCGCCAGCTGCCCGACGACCTGACGCTGGAGGCGTGGTTCGGGGGCTGGTCCGACTGAGTGGAGCTAGCGGTCAGCCGGGCCCGGCGGCTGCAGCCCCAGGCCGTTGACCCAGAGCCGGTTCACGGTCTCCAGCACCTGCTCGAGGTCGACCCCCTGCCGTGACAGGCAGTCCTGCGCCATCCGGCTGGTCATCCCCGACAGCGCGGTCGAGGTCAGCAGCGGGTCCAGCGACGGGTCGGCCAGCCCCCGCTCCTGCAGCGCCGCGATGCCGCGGGCGTTGCGCTCGGCGAACAGCGCGCCGCGACGCTGCCGCAGCTCCATGAACGCCGGGTCGATCCAGGCGACCTGGTTCATCAGCTCCATCAGCCGGCCGTTGCGCCGGTAGGCCAGCAGGTAGGCGCGGTTGCTCGCCTCGATCACCGCGACCGGGTCGTCGTCGTCGGCGACGTGCGGCATGCCCGGGTGGAGCATGTCGTGCTGGGCCTCCTCCAGCACCGCGGTGAACACCTCCTCCTTGCCCTGGAAGTAGGTGTAGAACGTGCCGGTCGACAGCCCGGCCTCGCGGGGGATGTCGGTGAGCCGCGAACCGAGGAAGCCGTCCCGCTCGAAGACCGTGCGCGCCGCGGCGACCAGCGCCGCCCGGGTGCGCACGCCCCGGGCGGTCGTCGGCCGTTGCTTCATCCCGGCGGTGTCGGCCAGCGCCGGCACGTCGTACGCCGGGCCGGTCGCCTGGTCGGTGGCCGGGTCGTACGACGGGTCGGGGGCCGGGCGGGTCACCGGTGCCCCGGGGTCACTTCTTGCGCTTCTTCCACTCGGGGTCGATCCGGCGCAGCTCGACCTGGGCGATGGTGCGCTTGTGCACCTCGTCGGGGCCGTCGGCGAGGCGCAGCGTGCGCTGGTGGGCCCAGAAGCTGGCCAGCGGGAAGTCGTCGGTGACCCCGCCGCCGCCGTGCACCTGGATGGCGCGGTCGATGATCTTCAGCGCCACCTGGGGGCCGGCGACCTTGATGGCCGCGATCTCGGTGCGGGCCTTCTGGTTGCCGACCGTGTCCATCAACCAGGCGGTCTTCAGCGTCAGCAGCCGGATCATCTCGATCTCGATGCGGGCCTCGGCGATCCAGTCCTGGATGTTCGACCGCTCGGCGATCGGCTGCCCGAACGTGACCCGCTGCTGGGCGCGGCCGATCATCAGGTCGAGCGAGCGCTCGGCCATGCCGATCGAGCGCATGCAGTGGTGGATCCGCCCGGGGCCGAGCCGCGCCTGGCTGATCATGAAGCCGTCGCCCTCACCGGCCAGCAGCGCGCTGCGCGGCACCCGCACGTCCTCGAACAGGATCTCGGCGTGGCCCTCGCGGTCCATGTAGCCGAACACCGGCAGCCCGCGCACCACGGTGACGCCCGGGGCGTCGATCGGCACGACCATCATCGACTGCTGGCGGTGCGGAGCGGCCTCGGGATCGGTCTTGCCCATCACGATCAGCACGCGGCAGTTGGCGTGCAGGGCGTTGGAGGCGAACCACTTGCGACCGTTCAGGACGTACTCGTCGCCGTCGGCGGTCATCGACATCTCGACGTTGGTGGCGTCGGAGCTGGCGACGTCGGGCTCGGTCATCGCGAAGGCCGAGGCGATCTCGCCGGCGAGCAGCGGCTTGAGCCACTGCTCCTTGTGCTCGTCGGTGCCGAAGAGCTGGAGCACCTCCATGTTGCCGGTGTCGGGGGCGTTGCAGTTGGTGGCCTCGGGGGCGAGGTGGGGGCTGCGGCCCATGATCTCAGCGAGCGGGGCGTAGTCGAGGTTGCTCAGACCGGGGGAGCCCCACTCCTCGCTGCGGTGCGGGTGGAACAGGTTCCACAGCCCGCGCCGGCGGGCCTCGGCCTTGAGCTCCTCGAGCACCGGCGGGTGGAAGTTGGCGTCGCCGGACTCCACCATCTGCTGGTGGTAGACGGCCTCGGCCGGGTAGACGTGCTCGTCCATGAAGGCGAGCAGGCGGTCCTGGTACTCCTGCGCGCGCTCGGAGGTCTGGAAGTCCATCGTGGCTCCTGGGGGTCGGGGTTCGTGGGCAGGTCGTGGGTCGTGCGTTCGTTCAGGTCAAGGAGGCCTGGTAGCGCTGCATGCCGGAGATCCAGCGGTCGTAGTCCGAACCCTTGCGGCGGAAGAACTCCAGGACCTCGGGGTGCGGCAGGATCAGGAAGGGCTCCTCGGCCAGGCCGGCGAGGACGACGTCGGCCACGTCGAGCGGCTCGAGGACGACCCCCGCGCCAGTGACCGCGCGGGCGCCCGTCCCGCCGGACTCGGCGTCGCCGGTCAGCATCGCGGTGTTCACGCCCATCGGGCACAGGCAGCTCACGGCCACCCCCTGCGCGCCGTACGTCACCGAGAGCCACTCGGAGAACGCGACGGCGGCGTGCTTGGTGACGGAGTACGTCGCGGAGCCGATCTGGGTGACCAGGCCGGCGGCGGAGGCGGTGCTGAGGAAGTAGCCGTGGCCGCGCTCGACCCAGCCCGGCACGAGCACGCGGGCGGCGCGCACGTGGGCGAGGACGTTGACCTCGAGCGAGGCGGTCCACTGCTCGTCGGGGGCGTCGAGGCCGGCCCCGCCCAGGCCGAGGCCGGCGTTCGCGGCGTACAGGTCGACCGGGCCGAAGCGCTCCTCCGCCAGCGCGACCAGCGCGCGGATGGTGGCCTCGCTGCTGCAGTCGCCGGCGAGGTGGGCCACGCGACCGGGGTGCGCCGCCTCCAGCCGCTCGGCCACGGCGGCCGTGCGGGCCTCGTCGAGGTCGGTGACCACGACGCGTGCGCCGGCCTCGAGCAGCCGCTGCGCCAGGGCGGCGCCGATGCCGCCCGCCGCGCCGGTCACGATGGCGACCTTGCCGTCGACGTCCACGTCTGCTCCTGATCCTCGGGTGCGAGTGCCCTGCGAACGTAGTTGAACCTGGGTTCAGGTTCAAGTCCCTCGCGGGCTGGTTCGTCGGGCCCGATCGTCGGCCCGGACCGTCGACCCGGGTGCGAGCATGGGCGGCATGACGAGCTCCTCCTCACCGACCCGCGCGTCGCTGGCCGACCTCTCCGCCGCGGCGATGAGCGCCGCCGTACGCCGCCGGGAGGTGAGCTGCCGCGACCTGATGACCGCCCACCTCGACCGGATCGAGCGGCTGAACCCGCTGGTCAACGCGATCGTCCACCTGCGTCCCCGAGAGGAGCTGCTCGCCGAGGCCGACGCCAAGGACGCGCTCCTGGCACGCGGGGAGCACCAGGGCTGGCTGCACGGGCTGCCGATCGCGGTCAAGGACCTGAACGACGCCCAGGGGCTGCCGACGACCAAGGGGTTCTTCACCGACGCCCCGCCCGCCACCGACGACGCGCTCGTCGTCGCGCGCCTGCGGGCGGCCGGCGCGATCGTCGTCGGCAAGACCAACACCCCGGAGTTCGGGCTCGGGTCGCACACCTACAACGGCGTCTTCGGCACCACGCTGAACGCGTGGGACCAGTCGCGCACGGCCGGCGGCAGCAGCGGGGGCGCGGCCGTCGCGGTGGCGCTGCGGATGCTGCCGCTCGCCGACGGCAGCGACTTCTTCGGCTCGCTGCGCAACCCGACCGGGTGGAACAACGTGCTCGGCCTGCGCCCGTCGTACGGCCGGGTGCCGTCGGTGGGCGACGAGGTGTTCGTCTCCCAGGGCGGCACCGACGGTCCGATCGCGCGCACGGCGGAGGACCTGCGGCTGCTGCTGGGCACGATGGCCGGGCCCGACGCCCGCGACCCGCTGTCGCTGTCGGAGCCCTTGGCGCCGGCCACCACCGAGGTCCCTGCGGTGGTCCCCGACCTGACCGGGCGGCGGGTGGCGTGGCTGGGCGACCTGGGGGGCTACCTGCCGGTCGAGCCCGAGGTGCTGGCGGTCTGCCGCGTGGCGCTGCACGCGCTGGAGGACCTCGGGATGGAGGTGGTCGAGCTCGACGACCTGCCCGGCCACGGCACGTTCCGCGGTTCCGTCGACCTCTGGGAGACCTGGCTGGTGTGGCGGCACTGGCTCGCGGGGTCCGCACTGCGCCCGGCGTACGACGACCCGGCGCTGCGGGCGCGGCTCAAGCCCGAGGCGGTCTTCGAGGTCGAGGGTCTCCTCGGTGGCGAGGGGCGGCCCCCGCTGTCGGCGGCCGCGGTGCACGCCGCCTCGCGGCAGCGCTCCGACCTGCACACCGCGATGCTGGGGCTCTTCGACGACGTCGACCACGTGCTGCTGCCGAGCGCCCAGCTGTTCCCCTTCGACGCGGGGCTGGACTGGCCGCACGAGGTGGCGGGGCGGCCGATGTCGACGTACCACCGGTGGATGGAGGTGTGCGCCCTCGGCACCCTGATCGGCGCTCCGTCGCTGTCGATGCCGGCGGGCTTCTCCGCCGACGGCCTGCCGATCGGTCTCCAGGCGATCGGCCGGCCGCGCCACGACGACGCGGTGCTCGACCTCGCCGCCGCGTGGGAGACGGTCACCGACCACCACCTGCGGGTGCCGCCTCTGGTGATCGGCACCGCTGGCTGAGGTCCTCAGAGGAGCGCGAGCACCTCGGCGGGGGTGGCGGCGGTGGTGACCGCGTGCTCCACGGCGTACAGGTGACCCCAACCGGCGGCCACCGGCACGGCGCCCGCACCCTGCGCGGCCCCGACGTCGAGCGGCGAGTCGCCGACGTAGACGCACTCGCTCGCGGCGACGCCGAGCTGCGTGGCGGCCAGCAGCACTCCGTCGGGAGCCGGCTTGGGCCGTTCGACCTGGTTGCCGCCGACGACGACGTCGAAGTACTCCCGCAGGCCGGTGGCGGCCAGCAGGATCGACGCGGCCTCGGCGCTGTTGCCGGTGAAGACGGCCATGGGCATGCCGGCGGTCCGGAGCTCCCCCAGCGTCTCCTCGATGCCGAGGTGCACCTGCACCTGGTCGCTGAGCTCGCCGAGGACCTCGTGGTACAGCTCGCCGTCGGCGACCTCGCCGTCCCGACCGAGCATCAGCCCGAGCATCTCCTGCGGCGCGCCGGCGTCGTAGTGCGCGACGACCTGCTCGCGCGTCATCGCCGGCCCGCCGAGCCGGCGTACGGTCTCGATGAACGCGTCGGGCACCACGGTCGCCGAGTCGACCAGCGTCCCGTCCATGTCCCAGATGACGGCGCGGACGGCGGAGGGCTTCGACACCTCCCCAGCCTCCCAGAGCCGCGTCGGCCGCCGGGAGGAGGCTCGGACTGCGGCGCGTCAGCAGGACCGGTGGTCGAGCGCGCCGCCCGTCCGGTGGTTGAGCAGGGCCGAAGGCCCGTCGTGAAAACCCGGGGCCGGCCGGGCTGTCCCCGCACCGGTGGTTGAGCAGGGCCGAAGGCCCGTCGTCGAAACCACTCCCGGTGAGGCCGACGTGGTGGGTCAGTCCAGCTCCGCGTTGCGGTGGTCGAGCAGGGCCGAAGGCCCGTCGTCGAAACCACTCCCGGTGAGGCCGACGTGGTGGGTCAGTCCAGCTCCGCGTTGCGGTGGTTGAGCAGGGCCGAAGGCCCGTCGTCGAAACCACTCTCTCCAGGGCCAGTGCACCGCCGAGAAGTTGTCCACAGATCGTCGAACACCTGTTCTAATGCCTGCCTCGAGGTGGGAGAATCAGGTCATGAGCCAGTCCACCCGCCGCACCCACCCGGTGCACGCGTTCACCCGACAGCTCATCGGGCGACTCGACGACCTCGGCGCGACCCCGGTGTGGTCGATGCGGCCCGAGGAGCGCCGCGGGAGCCTCGCCGACCTGGCCCACGCCGAAGCCCAGCTCACCGCCCTGCGCCTCAGGGTCCTCGCCGAGGCCGACCGGGCCGGCGACACCGACGACACCGCCGCCTGCAGCATCGCCGACTGGGTCGCCGTCGAGACCCGTCAGGTCCGCCGTCACGCCCGCTCCGACCTCAACCTCGCCCGGCGGGTCGAACAGCACTCTCACCTCGCTGCAGCGATGGCCGCCGGCGCGGTCAACGCCCACCAGGCCCGGGTGATCGTCAGGTCCCTGGACCGGTTGCCCACCAGCGGTGACTTCGCCGTCACCGCCGAGCAGCAGGTCACAGCAGAGCAGCACCTGGTCGGCCTGGCTGCCGACCACGACGCCACGGCCCTGGCCCGGCTCGGGATGCGCCTGTTCGAGGTGATCGCCCCCGAGGTCGCCGACCAGTTCGAGGGCAAGGTCCTCGCCGACCAAGAAGCCGCGGCCCTCAAGCGCACCTGGCTGACGATGCGCCACGACGACGAAGGCACCGTGCACGGCAGGTTCCGGATCCCGGCCCTGCACGGCGACATCCTCAGCAAAGCGATCCTCGCCCTCGCGTCCCCGGCGAGACCCGACCCGCACGGTCCCGAGGGATCTCATGGCCCAGGTGGCGCCGACCGCACTGACGGCACTGACTGCATCGCGTCTCCCGAGCCGTCCGCCCAGGGTGAGCAGGTCTCCACCCCGGTCAAGCACGGACTAGCGCTCTGTCAGCTCCTCGAGGCACTGCCCGCCGACGGGCTGCCCACCGCGGGCGGGGTCAGCGCCACCATCGTGGTCACGATGACCCTCGAGCAGCTGACGGCATCCCTCAGCGAGCACGGCGTGGGCACCCTGGACACCGGTGGTGCTCTGACCGCGGGCGAGGCCCGGCGTCTGGCCTGCACCGCCGGGATCATCCCGATGGTCCTCGGAGGGAAGTCCGAGCCCCTCGACCTCGGCCGCAAGCGACGGTTCCACTCACCAGCGCAGCGCCTGGTCATGGCGCACCGCGACGGCGGGTGCACCGCCGTGAGCTGCGACCGGCCACCCTCGATGTGCCAGGCCCACCACGACCAACCGTGGTCCCAGGGAGGCCGCACCACGGTCAAGGAGGGGCGGCTGCTGTGCGGTCACCACCACCGCCGAGTGCACGACTCCCGCTACGAGCACCACCTCGAACCCACCGGCCGGATCAGCTTCCACCGACGCACTTAGGCCGACTACCGACCACCGACCACCGACCCTCGCCCCCTTCCGGCGGGCGGATGCCGTGTCCGACGGGCGGCGAGGGCTGGCAAGTGGTGGCGGACGGCCGGCCAGGGCTGGCGTGTGGTGGCGGACGGCCGGCGGCCTCCGCTGCACTGTGCCGCGGATCCGAGTCACCAGGTGGCTCGGAACCGCGGCACTATCCGGCGGAACATCAGCCGACGACCGGGTTTCGACGACGGGCCTTCGGCCCTGCTCAACCAACGAAACGACCCGCTCGACCGACGTGCCGACCCGCTCGACCGCCGGCCCTGTTCGGCCGACGTACCTGCCCGGTCGACCGGCTGTCAGCTGCCGCGAGCCTGCTAGCGGCCGAGGAGGTCGAGGGCGGCGCCGGCGATGGAGCCGGTGTCGATGCCGTGGAGGCGGAGGGCGTCGGGGAGGTCGGAGGACTGGCCGAACTCGCTGACGCCGAGGCAGCGGATGCGGTCGCCTCGGGCGCCGGCGAGGAAGGCGAGGGTGTGGGGGTGGCCGTCGAGGACGGTGACGAGCGGGGTGGGGTGGGCGGCCGGGAAGAGCAGGTCGAGGACGCCGGAGCCGCCGGGGGTGCGGCTGCCGCGCTGCTGGAAGGAGCGGAACAGCAGGTCCGGGCTGGTCAGGCAGACCACGCCGGCGGTGACGCCCTGCTCGGTGAGCAGGTCGGCCGCGGCGAGCACCTCGGGCATGATCGCGCCGACGCCGACCAGGGTGACCTGCTCGGTCGCGGGGCCGTGGTCGGTGATCCGGTAGCCACCAGCCACTGCCTGCAGCCGGCGCCGCTCGAGCAGGGTGTCGTCCTCGGGGACGCGGGCGAGGGCGGGGTCGAGGGGGCGGGTGGAGAGCCGGAAGTACGCCGAGGTCCCGCCCTCGACGCCGACCGAGGCCATCGCCTGGAGGAAGCACCACTCCAGGTCGTGGGCGAACGCCGGCTCCCAGGCCACGCACGACGGCTGCTCCAGCCCGATCGAGGGCGTGGTGATCGACTGGTGCGCCCCGCCCTCGGGGGCCAGGGTGACGCCGGAGGGGGTGCCGACCAGGATCGACTGGCCGCCGGCGTACATCCCGTAGGACCACGGCTCCAGTGCCCGCGACACGAACGGGTCGTAGAGCGTGCCGATCGGGATCAGCCGCTCGCCCCAGCGCGACCAGGTCGCCCCCAGCTCGCCGAGCAGGCCCACGGTGTTGACCTCCGCGATGCCGAGCTCGACGTGCTGGCCGCTCTGGCTCTCCGACCAGCGCAGCACCCGCTCGGCGTCGTCGGCGAACCAGTCGCGGCGCTCGGCCACCGACCAGACACCGGTCTTGTTGATCCAGCCGCCGAGGTTGGTCGACGAGGCGACGTCAGGGCTGCAGGTCACGACCCGGGCCGCCGCCTCCGGAGCGTCCCGCACCAGGTCGGTCAGCAGCCGGCCGAGCGCGGCCTGGGTGGAGACAGCCTTGCGGTGCGGGTGCCCGAGCGAGGTCGGCACGCGGACGGGCCCCGTCGGTGCCACCGGGGTGCGCCGCAGCACCTCGCCGCGTCGGGCGCACAGCTCGCCGGGCCGGCTGTCGGCCTCGAAGCCGACCCACGGGTCGTCCAGGCTGGTGCCGCAGGCGTCGGCCAGGGACAGCATCTGCGCCTCGGTCAGCAGCGCCGAGTGGTTGTTCGGGTGGCCCTCGGTCGGCAGCCCGCGGCCCTTGACGGTGTAGGCGAACACCACGGTGGGCCGGTGGTCGTCGATCGAGGCGAAGGTGTCCACGAGCAGCCCGAGGTCGTGCCCGCCCAGGTCGCGCACCGCGGCGACGAGCTGCGAGGTGTCCACCGAGTCGAGCAGCTCGCGCAGCTCGGCCGAGGAGTCCTCTCCCAGCAGCCGGGCCCGCACCTCACGGGGCTCGACGCGGAGCATCCGCTGGTACTCCTCGTTGGGCATCGACTCCAGCCGGCGACGCAGCTCCTCGCCCCCGCGGCGGCCGAACAGCGCTGAGATCAGCCGGCCCCACTTCAGCGTGAGCACCTGCCAGCCGGCGGCCTCGAACATGCCCTGCAGCCGCTGGATCGCGATGTCGGGGACGACCCGGTCCAGCGACTGGCGGTTCAGGTCGACCACCCAGAGCAGCTCCCCGAGGCTGGCCACCTGCGGGTCGGCGACGGCCTCCCAGATGGCGCCCTCGTCGAGCTCGGCGTCACCGAGCAGGCTGACGAACCGCCCGGCCGGAGGGGCGTCGGGGAACTGCGAGCGCACGTAGCGGTGCGAGATCGCGGCCCACAGCGCCGCCGTCGCACCGATCCCGACCGACCCGGTCGAGAAGTCGACGGTGTCCGGGTCCTTGAGCCGCGAGGGATAGGACTGCAGGCCGCCCTTGGCCCGCAGCGTGGGGAGGTACGCCGGGTCGAGGTCGCCGAGCAGGTAGTTCACCGCGTGCAGCACCGGTGAGGCGTGCGGCTTGACCGAGACCCGGTCGAGCGCGGTGAGCTCGTGGAACCACAGGGCCACCACGACGTCGACCATCGAGGCCGAGGAGGCCTGGTGGCCACCGACCTTGACGCCGGTGTCGTTGTGCCGCCCCCGGTTGGCCGCGTCGACGATCGCCGCGGAGAGCCAGAGCACCCGCTCGGAGATCCGGTGCAGCGTCTCGAGGTCCGCCGCTGGAAGGCCGGTGGGACCGGCGGCAGCAGCGGGACCGGCGGCCAGGTCTGCGGAGGTCGGGTCTGCGGAGGTCGGGTCGGCCTGCGTCATGGGGCTCCTCAGCGAGAGGTGGAGTCGAGGGGTGGGGTCGAGCAGTGGCGGGTGCCACCCCATCCTCGCTCAGGCGCCGGCCGTCACCACGGGCCCCGCAGGAACGACCGTCCCGGCGGCCGCGACCGAGGCGCCCGACCCCGACGACACCGACCCCGACGACACCGGCCCCGACGACACCGGCCCGAAGGACGAGGCAGGACCGGACGGCGAGACGTGCGCGGACGCCCGCGCCGGCAGAGACCGGGCCTTGGGGGCCGCGACGACCGGGGCCGAGGGTGCGGGCGGGAGCCGGACCTCGAAGATGCTGCCGCCCGCCGGGTTGTCGCGCAGGCTGATGGTGCCGCCGCTGCGCTCGACCGCGCGCCGCACGATGGCCAGGCCGAGGCCGGTGCCGCGGTACTCCGCGCCGTGGGCCCGGTGGAAGGTCTCGAAGATCTGCTCGCGCTGCTCGGCCGGCACGCCGATGCCGTTGTCGGTCACCGTCAGCAGCGTCCAGTCGGCGTCCTCGCGACCACGCACCTGCACCCGGGGCCGTACGCCGGCGGCGACGTACTTCGTCGCGTTGCCGATCAGGTTGTCGAGGATCTGGCGCACCAGCACCGGGTCGGCCAGGGCGTGCAGACCGGTCTGGACGTAGATCTGCGGGCGGTTGGTGCGCTCGCGGAAGATCGTCGCGGCCTCGTCGGCGGCCCGGGAGAGGTCGACGTCGATGGGGTGGACCGGCGCGTCCCGGACGACGGTGTAGCTGAGCAGGTCGTCGATGAAGTGGCTCATCTGCCGGGAGGCGTCGGTGACCCGGTTGAGCATCCGGGCGCCGTCCTCGGGGCTGACCGGACCCGCACGGAAGTCCTCGGCCAACGCCTCGGACCAGCCGTTGATCACGGTGAGGGGGCGCTTCAGGTCGTGGGCGACGACGCCGGCGAAGGTGGCGAGCGCGTCGCGGTCGTGCCGGGCCGCGGTGACGTCGCGGTAGCTGATGATCGCGCGGTCCGAGGGGCCGCCGTCCTCGGTGGGCAGGGCGGCCCCGGTGACCTCGAGGATGCGCGGCGCCTCCCCGGGCTGGGTGAGCATCAGGTCCTCGACGGGGTCCTCACCGCGCAGGGCGCGACGGAACGGCATCTCGTGGGGCAGCACAGGGCTGCCGTCTGTGTGCGTCAGGCCGTACGAGGCGGGGTCGCGCACGTTGTCACCGACACCGGTCATGCCGATCAGGCGCAGACCCGCGGGGTTGCGCAGCAGGTAGCGACCCTGGTCGTCGACGACCATCACGCCTTCCTTCATGTGCTCCAGGACGGCGCCGAAGAGCTGGGCCCGGTCGGCGGTCTCGCGCTGCAGCAGCGACAGGTCGGCGAGCGCCTGGTTGCGCTCGACCCGGCTGAAGGCGAGCACCAGCCCGGTGACGACGGTCATGGTGACGAAGACCTGGGCGACCAGGGCCCGTTCGGAGATGTCCGCGATGGCCGCGAACGGTCCTCGGCCCCCCAGGGTGAAGACGATGGAGCCCGCACCGACCGCCAGGCCGTGCACGACGACCCCCAGCGGGCCGAGGCGGACGCCGGCCAGGACGGTGGTGAACAGGAGCAGGAAGCCCACCGGAAGGGCGTCGGAGGCGCCGAAGACGAACCACAGCAGGCCCCCGGAGACCACGGCCACGCTCAGCGCCCCCGTGGCCTCACGCGTCGAGGGCCAGAACGCGGCCCGAAGCCGGTCGCCGATCTCGCGCGCCCCCCGGGCCCCGGCCAGGCGACCGAGCAGCAGCAGGCCGAGCACCCCGACGACGAGCAGGCCGGTCAGGTTGCGCCCCCACCAGACCAGGAAGGTGGTCAGCGTCCCCTGGCTGCCGAGCAGGGACAGCCCCAGCTCGCCGACGGAAGCGGCCGCCAGGCAGCTGAGCAGTGCGGCGCCGGTGAGCGCGCCGAGGTCGACCAGGAAACCTGGCTCGCGGGAGCCGCCGAAGCCCCGCAGGTCCGGGCGGAGCCAGCGCACGAGGAGGACGAAGCCGCCGGCCTGCAGGAGATTGGTCAGCACGAACAGCCACGCGAGCGGGGCGGACGCTCCGGTGGTGGCGTTCACCAGGTAGACCGTCGCGGCGTACGCGACGAGATCCGCCGGCAGGCGGTGCCGGTCGCTGGTGGCCAGCCACAGCATCCCGACGCCAGCGGCGGGCCAGACCAGGCTCAGGGCGTGGCCGTCGATGATGGTCAGCCGGCCGAGCACGCCCGCGACGACGTACAGCCCGACCCAGGAGGCGAGGCGTACGACGAGTCGGTTCCGAGTGCTCACGTCTCGATTATTCAGCCCTTACGTCTTTTTCGGCAGTAAATGTCCGATCTTTCCTCCACGGACGTGTCAGCACATCCGGAAGAGGGTGGCGTAGCATCTTCTGTAGGCAGCAGAGGCCTCCTCCAGCGGGACGTCTCGAAGAGCGCCGCGACTCAGGTGAGAGCCGAGAAGGCGAGCGTGTACTAGGAGTAGGCAGAGGTGCAAGAGGCGTGGCCGCGCCCGCCGAAGATGCAGATGAGAGCGAAGGCCGAGACAGAGATGGGATCCTCGGCGGCAACGGCGACGATGACCTCACGTACACCCCGAGACCGCCGATCGTGGAAGCGACTGCCTCGCAGTTGGTGATCGTGGAGAGCATCACGCGCGCGCAGAAAAGCTTGAAGAGCTACTAGGCGGGGTCGGTGGCGGTGGAGTAGATGTAGTGGTGGGCGCCGAGGTAGGTAGCCAGGTAGGCCTTGTCGGTGCCGAGGGCGATCGAAGAGACAAGGAAGCCCATAGTCGAGGGAGTACTGCACGCCGAGGTGACTGAGACCGCCGACGACGAGCACGGCGACGAGGTCACCGGCGCGGGCCCGGTGAGGCGAAGCGCGTTGTACGTGGTGACGCCGGCGCACATCAGGGGAGAAGCTGCCACGTCGTCGAGCTCGTAGGGCATGCGAGGACAGAGCGATGGCCGGAACGAGCACGTAGTCGGCGTACCCGCTGTAGAAGGTGACGCCTGGGATACCCATGTTCTGGAAAGCGATCAGAGCGCCAGAACGACAGGGAACGCAACAGCTGCAGGCGCCGCGTACCAGCCAACGCCGACGCGCTGCCCCTCCGACAGCCCTGGGCGCCGTCGCCGAGGGAGGCGACGATGACGGCGATCTAGTGACCGGGCACGACTGGGAAGTTAACAACGGGGAAGACGCCCTTTAGGCGAACATGTCGCTGTGGCAGAAGCTGAAAGAGAAGACAATGAACAGGGCTTAGACAGGGCAGGGCTAGGGCAAAGGCTGTTCGACTAGCTAGAGATAACCACCCTGAGAGATGACCTGGATGGCACGCATGGTCTCGGGCAAGAGAAACTAAGGAAAGGTAGAAAGAAGGAAGATAGAGAGACACTACGATCAAAAGACCTAAGTACGAGATCCGCACCCCCCCGTTCGCATAGAGCTCTACGCAACAAGCGCGCGACGGGCGTGCGAGCAACCCTCAGGCCAGGACCTGCTCCAGCGTCTCGGAGAACAGGCAGAGGGACTAAAAGACAGGCGAGTTGGTCAGCGACCCGGCGTGAGTGTACAGACCCAGAGCCAAGACAGGTCAGCGAGCAGGGCCTCGGCACAGCCGCGGTAGACCAGCGACACGGCGTAAGACAGGGTCACGTTGGTCAACGCGAGCGTAGAGGTGTGAGCGACGGCACCCGGCATCTTTCCCGCAGTAGAAGAAAGAAGACGAGCAAGGAGTACGTAGGGTAGGCGTGAGTGGTAGGCGAGAGAGAACTAGAAGCAGCCGCTCTGGTCGATGGAGATGTCCACCAGCACCGAGCAGCGCTTCATCACGCGACAACAGCTCGTTGGTGACCAGGGTCGGGGCCTTGGCACCGGGCACCAGCACGGCGCCGATCACCAGGTCGGCCTCGAGCACGGCCTGCTCCAGCGACAGGCTGGTGGAGGCGAGGGTGCGCAGCTTCGGCCGAAGAGGCGGTCGAGCCGCGCGCAGCTTCTCGAGTCGAGGTCCAGCAGGGTGACGTCGGCGCCCATGCCGACGGCGATGAGTGGCGGCGTTCGTCGCCGGAAGACGCCGGCGCCGATCACGACGACCTTGGCCGGGTGCACGCCGGGCACGCCACCCATCAGCACGCCGCGCCCGCCGCTGGGCCTTCATCAGCGTGTGAGCGCCGACCTGCGGGGCGAGACGGCCGGCGACCTCGCGACATGGGCGCGAGGAGCGGCAGCGCGCCGTTCGCGGTCTGACACGGTCCCGAAGGCGACGGAGACCTCCGGGCGAGCACCTCCTCGAGGGCGGTGCTCGGCGGCGAGGTGGAGGTAGGTGAAGAGGGTCTGGCCCTCCTGCATGCGGTGGTACTCCTGCGCCACGGGCTCCTTGACCTTGAGCACGAGCTCGTAGGTCCCAGGACTCGTCGGCGGAGTCGACGATCTTCGCCCCGGCGGCGAGGTACTCCTCGTCGGCGATCGAGGAGCCGACCCCGGCCCCGCGCTGCACGTGCACGTCGTGACCGTGGGCGGCCAGCTCGTGGGCGCCGGCGGGCGTCAGGGCGACGCGGTACTCGTGGTTCTTGACCTCAGCGGGGACACCGATGCGCATGCGACTCTCCTTCGTTAGAGTGCTCGAAGTGTGAGCACTTCTTCTGTTTCGAAGAGTTGAAGCCGTTGACTATTCGGTAGGAAGCGTCCTGGCCATGGGATCCTTCACCGTTGGACCGATCCAAGGGAGTCCGGGATGAACACCGTTCGGCGCCGTCCCAGCGCCGCCAGCGCCAGTCCCAGCGAGAGGTCGAGCTCGACGACACCGACCGCGAGCTGGTGCGGCTGCTCGCCCAGGATGCGCGCACCCCGAACAGCGTGCTGGCGCAGCGGGTCGGGATCGCACCGTCGACCTGCCTGATGCGGGTGCGCCGGCTGCAGGAGTCGGGGGTGATCCTCGGTTTCCACGCCGAGGTGTCCCCCCAGGCGCTGGGCCTGCAGCTCCAGGCGATCGTCTCGGTGCGGCTGACCAACGCCGCCCGCCACTCGATCGGCGAGGTCGGTGCCCGCCTGGCCGCGCTGCCCGGCGTGCTCAACGTGTTCTTCCTGGCCGGGGTGAACGACTTCCAGATCCACGTCGCCGCCCGAAGCGCGGAGGACCTGCGCGAGATCGTGGTGACCCACCTGAGCGGGTCGCGCGACATCGCCTCCACCGAGACCAACCTGATCTTCGAGCACCTCGGCGGCGGCTCGCCCGTCGTCTGAGGCCGGCCCTCCAGAGGGCCCTCCGAGCAGTAACGTGCCCGCCTGTGAGCCGCACCGAGGTCCCGAGCACCGAGCACGTCCGCCGTCTGCCCGTCCACGCCGGTGGCAGCACGCCGGGCCGCGTGCCCGAGGAGTGGGCCGACGAGAACGGTCACATGAACATCAGCCACTACTTCCGGCTGGCCAGCCACGCGGTCTGGCACCGGATGCGCGACCTGGGCATGGCCGAGGACTACATCGGCGCGCGCGGGCACTCCTTCTTCGTCGTCGAGCACCGGCTGCGCTACCTCGGCGAGCTGCGCCCCGGGCAGCGGTTCAGCGTGCGGGGCGGGCTCGCCGGCCTGGCCGACAAGGCGCTGCACGGGGCCGCGTTCGTGCTCGACGAGGACGGCGACCAGGTGGCCTGCACGTTCGAGGCGGTCTACGTGCACGTCGCGATGGACACCAGGCGCGCGGCGCCGGTGCCCGAGGACCTCCGCACGTCGTACGCCGACGAGATCGCCGCCCACGCCGACTGGCTTCCCGCGGTGGCACAGGGCCTGGCGCTGCGCGGCCGAGGGGGCGCCTGAGGAGCGGCCCAGGGGCGGCCGAGGGCACCGACCACGCTGAGACGGGCCTGGCGCCGGGCGCGGCCGCTGGTGTTGGATCCGGGTTCCGGCCCGGTCCGCCCGGACCGCGCCCCCTCCTCACAGACCCAGGGAGCACCACATGCTCAAGGACCTCTCAGGCATCGGCACCCTGCAGGACGCACTCTCGCGCACCAACGAGCTCCTCGAGCAGGTGCTCGAGGAGCTGCGGAAGACCAACGACGTGCGCCTCGAGGCGGTCGTGCAGGAGCTGCGCAAGCAGGACTGAGCCGCCCCGCTCAGCCGCCCTCGCCCGCCGCTCTCGCCAGCGCCCGGTCGACCGCGGCCGAGTCCAGCACCTCGCGGATCGCCAGGGCCGCGCAGCCGACGACGCCCGACTGCTCGCCGTGGGTCACCGGGGCGATCACGAGCTCGCGGGTGGCGAGCGCCGAGGCGAGGGAGTACAGCGACTCGCGCAGGCCCGCCACGAAGGGGTCGTACGCCGCCGCGAGGTCGCCGCCGACGACGATCGCCTCCGGGTTCAGCAGGTTCACCGCCGAGGCCACCACCTCGCCGATCCTTCTGCCCGCGACCCGCACGAGCTGGCGGGCGTCGGCGTGGCCCTGCACGGCGAGCTCGACCAGGTCGCGCACGTGGCCGACCTCGTGGCCCGACGTGCGCGCGGCCTGCACCAGCGCCCAGCCCGCGGCCACCGCCTCGAGGCAGCCGGAGTCGCCGCAGCGGCAGGGCAGACCGGCAGCAGCGTGGATCTTGGTGTGGCCGATCTCGCCGGCCGCGCCCAGCCCGCCGCGCAGCAGGGTGCCGCCGGTGACCACCCCGACCCCGAGGCCGGTCGAGGCCTTGATGAAGAGCAGCTCGCTGTGCCGCTCGAGCAGGCCGCGGCGCTCCGAGAGCGCCATCGCGTTCGCGTCGTTCTCCACGAAGACCGGGGGTGGCACGAGGGGTGAGGGGGTCAGTGGTGCCAGGAACGGGGCGAGGCGGACGCCGTCCCAGCCGATCATGATCGGGGAGTCCAGGCTCGCCCCCGCCGTGGCGTCGACGGTGCCGGGGATGCTCAGGCCCACGGCCCGCACCTGGTCCGGCGTACGACCCACGGAGGCGAGCAGCTCGCCGAAGACGGTCACCGCACGCGGCATCAGCACCTCGGGGGACAGCAGCACCTCCTGCTCGAGGTCACGCGCGGCGAGCACGGTGCCGTCGAGGTCGCACACCCCGAGCTGGGTGCGGCTGCGCCCGATGGCGCCCGCGAGCACCACCCCGGCATCGCGGTCGAACCGCAGCCGCACCGGCGGCCGCCCACCCGAGGACGGCGGCGTGGCGGGGTCGTGGGGATCGACGCCCTCCGCGACCAGGCCCGAGTCGAGGAGCGCCTGCACGCGGGCGGCGACCGCCGTGCGTGACAACCCGGTGAGCCGGCCGATCTCGCTGCGGGTGTGGGCACGGCCGTCGCGGATCAGGGAGAAGACCTCGCCGGCCGTCGCGGGTCCCGCCACCGACGTCATACCGGCATTGAACCACCGAGCGCGCTCCACCTGGTCTCCCTGACAGGCCGAAGTGGTCTACTTCTGCGTGTTGAAATGCGTAACTACGTATTGTGGGCACACATAACTTCCCCTACGGTGAGGACCAGGCCCTTCCCCTGAGTCGCGACCGACAACCTGCGAGAGATGCGATGTCCCCCTCGAACGGCCCCCAGCCCCCAGCCCCCCTCACCACTGCCCCCCTCACCACTGCGGCCAGCCCGGTTCCGCCCGCCGACATCGTGGTCTTCGGCGGCACCGGCGACCTCGCCGTGCGCAAGCTGCTCCCCGCGCTCTACCTGCGCGACCGCGACGGCCAGCTGACCCCCGACACCCGGATCGTGGCCACCTCGCGGGCCGGCCTCGACGAGGCCGGCTACCGCGACAAGATGCGCGGCGAGCTGCCCCGCTTCGTGCGCCCCGAGGAGCTCGACCCGGTCGTGGTCGAGCGCTTCGTGGCTCGCCTGACCCACGTCAGCCTCGACATCGACGACCTGGATGGGTGGACCCAGCTGGCCGACGAGCTGCCCGACCGCGACAAGGTGCGGGTCTTCTACCTCGCCATCGCGCCGTCGCTGTTCGGCACCGTCAGCGCCCACCTGGCCACCCACGACCTCGTCACCGAGCAGTCCCGCCTGGTGCTGGAGAAGCCGCTCGGGCACGACCTCGCCTCCGCCCAGGAGATCAACGACGCCGTGGGCGCGGTGTTCGAGGAGCAGCAGATCTTCCGGATCGACCACTACCTGGGCAAGGAGAGCGTCCAGAACCTGCTGGTCACCCGCTTCGCGAACACCTTCCTCGAGCCGCTGTGGAACGCCAACTGGATCGACCACGTGCAGATCACGGCCTCGGAGACGCTCGGGGTCGGCACCCGTGGTGGCTACTACGACGGCTCCGGCGCGCTGCGCGACATGATCCAGAACCACCTGCTCCAGCTGCTGTGCCTGGTGGCGATGGAGCCCCCGACGTACGTCGGCCGCGAGACCGTGCGCGACGAGAAGCTCAAGGTGCTGCAGGCGCTGAAGCCGATCACCGGCACCGCGGTCGACACCCACGTGGTGGCCGGGCAGTACCGCGCCGGGCTGGTCGAGGGCGAGCCCGCGGCGGCGTACGTCGACGACGCGGAGCGCCCCGGCTCGGTGACCGAGACCTTCGTGGCGATCCGCGCCGAGGTCTCGAACTGGCGCTGGGCCGGGGTGCCGTTCTACCTGCGCACCGGCAAGCGCATGGAGAGCCGCTGCTCGGAGATCGCGATCCAGTTCCGCGCGGTGCCGCACCCGATGTTCCCCGACGCTGAGGGTGTCAGCGAGCCCAACCGCCTGGTGATCCAGCTCCAGCCCGAGGAGGGCATGAAGCTGCACCTGACCGCCAAGGAGCCCGGCCCGGGCGGCATCCGCCTGCGCCCGGTCTCGCTCGACCTGAACTACGCACAGACCTTCCAGAAGCACTCGCCCGAGGCCTACGAGCGGCTGCTCATGGACGTCGTCCGGGGCAACCCGACGCTGTTCATGCGCCGTGACGAGGTCGAGGCCGCCTGGCGTTGGATCGAGCCGATCCACGAGCGCTGGGCCCGCCGGGAGCACGCACCGCGTCCCTACCCCTCCGGCACCAGCGGCCCCTTCGCCGCGACCACCCTGATCGAGCGCGACGGCCGCTCGTGGCACGAGTGACCGCGCTCGTGACCTCCTAGAGGAGACCCCATGACCACCCGCAAGCAGCACCCTGTCCTGGCCGAGGTGACGGCCCGCATCACTGCCCGCAGCGCCCGCGAGCGCGCGGCGTACCTCCAGCGCCTCGAGGCCTCCGCCACCCGCGGCCCGATGCGCACCAAGCTGGCCTGCGCCAACCTGGCCCACGGCTTCGCCGCCTCCGGCACCGTCGACAAGGCGGCCCTGCGCGGCAAGGTCAAGCCCAACGTCGCGATCGTGTCGGCGTACAACGACATGCTCTCGGCCCACCAGCCCTTCGAGAGCTTCCCGGCCCAGATGAAGAAGGCCGTGATCCGGTCCGGTGGCATCGCGCAGTTCGCCGGCGGCGTGCCGGCCATGTGCGACGGCATCACCCAGGGCCGCGAGGGCATGCAGCTCTCCCTCTTCAGCCGCGACGTGATCGCGATGTCGACGGCGATCGCGCTCTCCCACGACATGTTCGACGCCAGCCTGATGCTCGGCGTCTGCGACAAGATCGTGCCGGGCATGCTGATCGGCGCCCTGTCCTTCGGTCACCTGCCCGCGATCTTCGTGCCGGCCGGCCCGATGACCTCGGGGATGGGCAACGACGAGAAGGCCCGGATCCGCCAGCAGTACGCCGCCGGCGAGATCGGCCGCGAGGAGCTGCTCGAGGCCGAGTCGGCGTCGTACCACTCCGCCGGCACCTGCACGTTCTACGGCACCGCCAACTCCAACCAGATGCTGATGGAGGTGATGGGGCTGCACCTGCCGGGTGCCAGCTTCGTCAACCCCGGCACCCCGCTGCGCGCGGCCCTGACCGACGCCGCCGCCGCGCGGGCCGTCGACCTCACCTCCTGGGGCGAGGAGTTCACCCCCGTCGGCCGCATCGTCGACGAGAAGGCGATCGTCAACGGCTGCGTGGCCCTGCTCGCCACCGGCGGCTCGACCAACCACACGCTGCACCTCGTGGCGATCGCCCGGGCGGCCGGCATCACGCTGACCTGGGACGACCTCTCCGACCTGTCGGCGATCGTGCCGCTGCTGGCGCGGGTCTACCCCAACGGCAAGGCCGACATCAACCACTTCCACGCCGCCGGCGGGCTCGCGTTCACCGTGCACACGCTGCTCAAGCACGGCCTGCTGCACGACGACGTCGAGACCGTCGCCGGCCACGGCCTGTGGCGCTACACCACCGAGGCGCGGCTCGACCACGGCACGCTGACCTGGGAGGAGGGCCCCAAGGCCTCCCTCGACCTCGACGTGCTGCGGCCCGTCGACGACCCGTTCAGCGCCGACGGCGGCCTGCGGATGCTCGACGGCAACCTCGGTCGGGCCGTCATCAAGACCTCGGCCGTCACGCCCGAGCACCGGGTCGTCAAGGCCCCCGCCCGGGTCTTCGAGGACCAGCTCGACTTCCTCCAGGCCTTCGAGGACGGCACCCTGACCGGTGACTTCGTCGCCGTCGTCCGCTTCCAGGGCCCGGCCGCCAACGGCATGCCCGAGCTGCACAAGCTGACCCCCGCGCTCGGCGTGCTGCAGGACCGCGGCCAGCGGGTCGCGATCGTCACCGACGGCCGGATGTCCGGTGCTTCGGGCAAGGTCCCGGCGGCGATCCACCTCACCCCCGAGGCCTCCGTCGGCGGCCCGCTCGCGCGGGTCGAGGACGGTGACCTGATCAGCCTGGACGCCGACACCGGCCTGCTCGACCTGCACGTCGCGGCCTACGAGCTGGACCAGCGCACGGCCGTCCGTGCCGACGACTCGATGGTCTTCGGCACCGGGCGCGAGCTGTTCGCGGCCTTCCGCTCCGGCGTCGGCCCGGCCGACGAGGGCGCGAGCATCTTCGGAGGCGTCGAGTCCGCCCTGCCGGCCGCCGCCCCCACCCCCACCTCCGCCCCTACCTCCACGGAGCAAGCTGATGACTGACCTCGCCCTCGCCCCCGTCCTGTCGGTCCCCGCGTCGCTGATCGACACCGTGCCGGTCGTGCCCGTCGTCGTGCTGCACGACGTGGCCCACGCCGTGCCCGTGGCCCGCGCCCTGGTCGAGGGCGGCGTGCCGGTCATCGAGCTCACCCTGCGCACGCCGGCCGCGCTGGCCTGCATCGAGCAGATCGCCACCCACGTGCCCGAGATCCTGGTCGGCGCCGGCACCGTGGTCACCCCGGCCAACGCCCACGACGCGCTCTCGGCCGGCGCCCAGTTCCTGGTCTCACCCGGCACCACCGAGCTGCTCGCCGAGGCGATGCAGGCGACCGGCCTGCCGCACCTGCCCGGCGCGGCGACCGTCAGCGAGGTGCTGCGGCTGCTCGAGCTCGGCTACGACGAGATGAAGCTGTTCCCGGCCGAGGTCTCCGGCGGCGTCGCGTTCCTCAAGGCCGTCGGCGCCCCCGTGCCCCAGGCGCGGTTCTGCCCCACCGGCGGCATCACGGCCGCCTCGGCCCCGTCGTACCTCGCGCTGGCCAACGTCGGCTGCGTCGGCGGCACCTGGCTGACCCCGCCCGACGCGATCGCCGAGGGCAACTGGGACCGGATCACCGCGTTGGCCGCGGAGTCGACCTACCTGCGCTGAGGCTGGCGCGTCACCACCGCCGACTAGCGTGAGGGGCATGGCCCGCTCGCTGCTGATGTCCCGCGCCGACCTCGACTTCCTGCTCCACGACTGGTTGGGGGTCGAGGCGCTGACCACCCGGGAGCGGTACGCCGAGCACAGCCGCGAGACCTTCGACGCCGTGCTCGACCTCTCCGAGCAGCTGGCGACCGAGAAGTTCGCGCCGCTGAACCGGCTGGTCGACACCGACGAGCCCTACGTCGGCGACGACGGCACGGTCGTCCAGCCGGCGGAGGTCGCGGAGGCGCTCGCGGCGTACACCGCCTCGGGGCTGCCGACCAGCGTCTTCCCGGCCGAGCTCGGCGGCATGCAGCTGCCGTTCGTGGTGCAGCAGGCGTCGTCGAGCTGGTTCTCGGCCGCGAGCGTCGCGGTCACGGCGTACCCCTTCCTCGCCCAGGGCAACGCCCACCTGATCGCCACCCACGGCACCCCCGAGCAGGTCGAGCGGTTCGCCAAGCCGGTGATCGAGGGCCGGTGGTACGGCACCATGGCGCTCTCGGAGCCGCAGGCCGGGTCCTCGCTCGGCGACATCACGACGCGCGCCGCGCGGCAGGACGACGGCACCTACCGCCTGACCGGCACCAAGATGTGGATCTCCGGCGGCGACCACGAGCTGGGCGAGAACATCGTGCACCTGGTGCTGGCCAAGGCCCCGGGCGCGGCGCCGGGCACCAAGGGGATCTCGCTGTTCATCGTGCCCAAGCACCTCGTCGAGGACGACGGGTCGATCGGCGAGCGCAACGACGTGGCGCTGGTGGGGCTGAACCACAAGATGGGCTACCGCGGCACCACGAACACGCTGCTCAACTTCGGCGAGGGGCTCTCACGGCCGGGCGGGCAGCCCGGCGCCGTCGGCCACCTCGTCGGCGAGGAGGGCCGCGGGCTGGCCTACATGTTCCAGATGATGAACGAGGCCCGCATCGGTGTCGGCGCCGGCGCGGTCGCGCTCGGCTACACCGGCTTCCTGCACGCGCTCGACTACGCCCGGGTGCGCACCCAGGGCCGCCCGCTCGCGGGCAAGGACCCGGCCGCCCCTCCCGTGCGCCTGGTCGAGCACCCCGACGTACGCCGGATGCTGCTGGCCCAGAAGGCTTACGTCGAGGGCGGTCTCGCGCTGATCCTGTTCTGCGCCCGCCTGATCGACGAGGTCGCCTCCGGCGCCACCCCCGAGGACCGCGCCGAGGCCGAGACCCTGCTCGGCGTGCTCACCCCGATCGCGAAGTCGTGGCCCTCCCAGTGGTGCCTGGCCGCGAACGACCTGGCGATCCAGGTGCACGGCGGCTACGGCTACACCCGTGACTACGTGGTGGAGCAGCTCTACCGCGACAACCGGCTGAACCCGATCCACGAGGGCACCCACGGCATCCAGGCCCTCGACCTGCTCGGTCGCAAGGTGGTCGCCGGCGGCGGCAGCGCCCTGGGCGTGCTCACCGGTCGGATGCGGGCCACGACGAAGCGAGCTCGCGAGCTGGCCGGGGCCGCGCCGGCGTACGCCGACCGGCTGGAGCGCGTGGTCGACCGGGTCGAGGCCACCACCGCGACCCTGTGGGCCGCTGGCGACCCGGAGCTCGCGCTGGCCAACGCCACGGCGTACCTCGAGGCGTTCGGGCACCTCGTCGTCGCGTGGCTCTGGCTGGAGCAGCTGGTCGCCCTCGGGACCCGCGACGACGCCTTCGCGTCCGGCAAGCGCGCGGCCGCGCAGTACTTCTTCGCCTTCGAGCTGCCCACCACCGGCCCGAAGCTCGACCTGCTCGACTCCCTCGACCGCACCACGCTGGACCTCGACCCCGACGTCCTGGGCTGAGCTCTCGGGCGGCCGTCAGCAGCCGGGGAACGGGTCGCCGGCCAGCCGGCCGTGGAGGTGCTCGTCGTGCGGCCGGCCGTCGCCGTACACGTAGGAGGCCCGCAGGGTGCCCTCGCACCGGTAGCCCGCCGCCTCGGCGACGCGGCACGACCCGTCGTTCTCGACCGCGTGGAACAGCTGCAGCCGCCGCAGGCCCAGCACGTCGTGGGCCCGCCGGCTGGTCAGCACCAGCGCCGCCCGGCCCGCGCCGCGCCCCCGCTCCGCCGGGACCGTGCGGTAGCCGACCTCGGCCGTGCCCTGCCGGGTGTCGATGTCGGTGAGGGCGATGGTGCCCACCAGCCGTCCGTCGGCGGCGTCGGCGACGGCCCAGGTCTCGACGGTGGGCGAGCGCACGTCGTTCTCCCGCCGCCACTCGACCGGGTCGAGCAGCGTCGTCGGGTTCCACCGCCGCGTCTCGGGGTCGGCGAACAGGGCGACCAGCGCCGGGTCGTCGGCCGGGTCGAACGGGCGCAGGAGGACGGGGGTCACCGGACGATCCTCCCCTCCCAGGGGGTGGGCTGGTGTCAGTGCCGCGGTCCCGGGTCACCTGGTGGCTCGGAACCGCGGCGCTGGTCTCGACGACGGCTCGACCGACGGGCTCCGGCCCTGCTCAACCACCGTGAAGGCGAGACGGCCCGACCACCGTGACGCGAGACGGCCCGACCACCGTGACGCGAGACGGCTCGACCACCGTGACGCACGGCCCGGCCGCCGAGGTGGGCCGCTCGACCACCCAGCCCGCGACCCGGCATGATCGCGACGTGAGCACTCCCTCCTTCCCCGGGACCGTCGCCTTCGTCAACGCCGCCGTCTTCGACGGGCACCACCACGTCGGGGAGGTCGGGCCGGTGGTCGTCGAAGGTGGGCGGATCGCGTCGGTCGGGGGCGAGGTGCCGGCGGGGGCCGAGGTGGTCGACTGCGGGGGCGGGCTGCTGAGCCCGGGGTTCGTCGACGCGCACGTGCACGCCGTGCAGGGCGGGCTGGAGCGGGTGCGCTGCGACCTGACCGAGGCGCACACCCGCGAGGAGTACCTCGCCACCATCAAGGCGTACGCCGACGCGCACCCCGAGCTGCCCTGGATCCTGGGCGGCGGGTGGGCGATGTCGGCCTTCCCGGGAGGTACGCCGACCGCGGCCGACCTGGACTCGGTGGTCCCCGACCGCCCGGTCTTCCTGCCCAACCGCGACCACCACGGCGCCTGGGTGAACACCCGCGCGCTCGAGCTGGCCGGCCTCACCCGCGAGACGCCCGACCCCGCCCACGGCCGGTTCGAGCGCGACGCCGACGGCCACCCCACGGGCACGCTGCACGAGGGCGCCATGCAGGCGGTGGCCTCGCTGGCACCGCCGACGACCGACGAGGAGTACTACGGCGGCCTGCTCGCGGGCCAGGCCTACCTGCACTCGCTCGGGGTGACGGGCTGGCAGGACGCCATCGTCGGGGCGTACGCCGGCATGGACGACCCGGGGCCGACGTACCTCCTGGCCGCGCAGCGGGGCGACCTGACCGCCCACGTCGTCGGCGCGCTGTGGTGGGACCGCGACCGGGGCGAGGAGCAGGTCGCCTCGCTGGTCGAGCGGCGGGCGGCGTACACCCACGGCAACTTCCGCGCGACCAGCATCAAGGTGATGCAGGACGGCGTGGCCGAGAACGGCACCGCGGCCCTGGGGGCGCCGTACCTCGACCGCTGCGGCCACGCCACCGCCAACGCCGGGCACTCCTTCGTCGACCCCGCGGGTGCTGCGTCGTGCCGTCGCCCTGCTCGACGCCGAGGGCTTCCAGGTGCACGTGCACGGCATCGGCGACCGCGGGGTGCGGGAGGCGCTGGACGCCTTCGAGGGGCTGCCCGCGGGCGACCGTCGGCACCACGTGGCGCACCTGCAGTTCGTGCACCCCGACGACGTACGCCGCTTCGGCGCGCTCGGGGTGGCCGCCAACATGCAGGCGCTGTGGGCCTGCCTGGACGAGCAGATGCTCGAGCTGACGCTGCCGTTCGTAGGCGAGGAGCGGGGCCGCTGGCAGTACCCGTTCGGCGACCTGCACCGCACCGGCGCGCGCCTCGCGGCCGGCAGCGACTGGCCGGTCAGCACCCCGAACCCGCTGGAGGCGATCCACGTGGCGGTCAACCGGTGGGCGCACGGCGAGACCGGGCGCGGCGGCAGCGAGCCGTTCCTGCCCGAGCAGGCGCTCACCCTGGAGACGGCGTTCGCGGCGTACACCAGCGGCTCGGCCTGGATCAACCACCGCGACGACGCCGGCACGATCGCCCCCGGCCAGGTGGCGGACCTCGTCGTCCTCGACCGCGACCCCTTCGCCGGCGACCTCGCGCAGGTCGCCGAGGCCCGGGTGGTCTCCACCTGGGTGGAGGGCGTGCGGGTCTCCGGGAGCTGAACGGGCGCAGCCGGACGGGTGCTGCGAGGGGGGCGCGCTACCCCTGGCGGGCGATCCCGACCAGCTCGCGCACCGGCCCGGCCGGCGGCTGCTGGGTGCCGACCCAGACCGCCCGGAAGTCGCGGCGCAGGTCGAGGTCGCGGGTCGGCACCCGGACGAGCTGGCCCGACCCCAGCTCGCGGGCCACCACCCGTCGGCTCAGGAAGGCCGGGGCGCTGCCGGCGACGACGGCCTCCCGGACGGCGGTCGCCGTGCTCAGCTCCACGAGCGGGTCGCCGAGGTCGAGGCCGTGCGCCCGCAAGGCCGTCTCGAGCACCTCCCGGGTGCCCGAGCCGCGCTCGCGACCGGTCAGGGCGAGCCCGGCCACCTCGGCCGGGGTGAGGCCCGCACGACGGCGGGCCAGCGGCGAGCCCGCGGTGGCCACGAGCACCAGCTCGTCGCGCGCCACCACCACCGAGCGCACGCCCGCCGGGGCGTCGGCGCCCTCGGTGAAGCCGACGTGGGCGGTGCCGTCGAGGACCGCGCGCAGCACCTGCCCGGAGTTCACCGCGCTCAGGCTGACCGAGGTCGGTCGCAGGCCCTCGCCCTCCTGGCGCTGACGCAGCAGCACCAGCCAGCGGGGCAGCAGGCTCTCGGCGATCGTCATGCTCGCGGCCACGTCCAGCTCGCGGCCGCGCTCGCCGCGCAGCACGCCGATCGCCAGGTCGATCTCGTCGGCCAGCTCGAGCAGCCGCGCGGCCCACTCGACCACGACGACACCGTCCTGGGTCAGCTCCGAGCCGCGCGGGCCCCGGCGCACGAGCGTGAGGCCGACCTGCGCCTCCACCGCCCGCAGCCGCTCCGACGCCGACTGCTGGGTGACGCCGTGGGCGCGCGCGGCGCCGCCGATGCTGCCGTGCCGGGCGACCCCGACCAGCAGCCGCAGGCCGTCGAGGTCGGGCACGCGCGAAGTCACAGGCTTGACCTTATGCTCCCCACAGGAAGTGCCTGTGTCGGCACAGGCGACGAGCGGCTACTGCGAGCCGGACTGCGGAGACAGGCTGGTCCCATGACCACGACGTACTCCGCCACCCGCCCGTCGTCGGCACCCGCCCGGGCACCGCGACCCTCCACCCTCCACCGCAGCCGGGGCCGCGAGCTGGCGGGCAGTCCGGCGCTCGGCTACATCGGGCCGAACTGGTTCGCCTCGGTGATGGGCACCGGCATCGTCGCCAACGCGGCGGCGACGCTGCCGCTGCATCTGCCCGGGCTGATGGTCGCGGCCCGCGCCGTCTGGGTGCTCGACGTGCTCCTGCTGGCGCTGGTCGCCGGAGCGACGCTCGCTGCACCACCACCGCACCGCCGCGTCGCGCGGGGCCACCTGGACGACCCGGTGATGGCGCACTTCTACGGCGCTCCCGCGATGGCGCTGATGACCGTCGGGGCAGGGGCGCTCCTGGTCGGCGTGCCGGTGATCGGCCTCGGCGCGGCGGTCGCGCTCGACGCCGTGCTGTGGACTGCCGGCACCCTGCTCGGTCTGGCCACGGCCGTCGTCGTGCCCTTCCGCGCCCTCACCCGGCACGGCGTACGCCCCGGGTCGGCGTTCGGCCGGCTGGCTGATGCCGGTCGTGCCGCCGATGGTCAGCGCCGCGACCGGGCCGCTCCTGCTGCCGCACCTGCCCGCCGGGCCAGTGGCAGGTGGCGATGCAGCTGGCCTGCATCGATGATGTTCGGCCTGGCCCTGCTCGCCAGCCTGGTCGTGATCGTGCTGATCTGCGGCCGCCTGATCCACCACGGGGTCGGGCCCGCTGCCGGCGTACCGACGCTGTTCATCGTGCTCGGCCCGCTCGGGCAGTCCGTGACCGCGGCCCACACGCTCGGGGGGACCGGCGCCGCCGTGCTGCCGGCCCCCTACGGCTCGGCGTACGCCGTGGCCGGGCTGCTGTACGGCGCGCCCGGTCTGGGGGTTCGCGATGCTGTGGCTCGTCCTGGCCGTCTCGATCACGGTGCGCGCCGCCCGCGGCGGACTGCCGTTCTCGCTGACCTGGTGGTCCTTCACGTTCCCGGTCGGCACCCTGGTCACCGGCACCTCGGGCCTGGAGGCGGCCACGGGCGCGGACTTCCTGGCCGTCGCCGCCGTCGTGCTGTACGCCGGGCTGGTCGCGGCGTGGGGCGTGGTCGCGACCCGCACCGCGCGGGGCGCCTGGACCGGCCGGCTGCTGCTGGCCCCCGCTGCCTGAGCGGGGTCCGCCTGAGCGGGGTCCGCCTGAGCGGGGTCCGCCTGAGCGCGGCCCGAGGGCCGGCTCCTCAGAGCAGGGTCGCGACGTCCTCGCGGCCACCCCGGTCGTGGATGTGGTCGACCAGCCGCTCGCGGGTGTTGTCGCTGACGTTGATGCCGGCCTGGTCGATGGCGGCGTCGAGGTCGCGACGGATGGTCTCCGGCGAGGCGGACTCCTCGTAGGAGCTGACCCGGTCGTAGACCGCCTGCAGCACCTCGACGCGGGGGTCGGAGTCGGGGTTCGAGTCGGATCGGGTGTCGTCGCTCATGCGGATGCCTTCCGTAGCTTCTCGAGCAGGGGTTCGGCCACCTCGGCGAGGAAGGCCTCCTGGGTGTCGCCGCCGATCTGGACGAGCGCGACGTCGGTGAAGCCGCTCTCCCAGAAGGGTCGGACGGCCTCGACGATCGCGTCGAGGTCGGGGCCGCAGGGGATGTTCTCCGCGACGTCCTCGGGGCGCACGAACTGGGTCGCCCCGGCGAAGCCGGCGGTGGTGGGCAGGTCGGCGTTGACCGCCCACCCTCCGGCGAACCAGCGGAACTGGTCGTGGGCGCGCTCCACCGCGGCCTCGCGGGAGGGGTCCCAGCAGATCGGGATCTGGCCCACGGCACGGGCGCCGGAGCCGATGCGCGGGGCCCCGTCGACGGCGTTCCACTCCTCGACCAGGTCGGCGGAGGGCTCGGTGGCGACGAGGTGGTCGGCCAGCGGGGCCAGCTCCTCGATCGCCCGACCGCCGCCGGCGGCGACGCCGATCTCGACCGGGGTCTCGGGCAGGTCCCAGACGCGCGCGGAGTCGACCTGGAAGTACTCGCCGCGGTAGTCCGTCAGCTCACCGGTGTGCAGCTCGCGGATGATCTCGATGGCCTCCTTGAGCATGGCCTGGCGGTCCTGCACGGCCGGCCAGCCGGCACCGACGACGTGCTCGTTGAGGTTCTCGCCGCTGCCCAGGCCGAGGGTGAAGCGGCCCTCGGCGAGCAGCTGCACCGTCGCGGCCTTCTGGGCCACGATCGCGGGGTGGTAGCGGATCGTCGGGCAGGTCACGTAGGTCATCAGCCCGACGCGTGAGGTGGCGTGGGCCACCGCGCCCAGCACCGACCAGGCGTACGGCGCGTGGCCCTGCGCCGAGAGCCACGGGAAGTAGTGGTCGCTCATCACCTCGAAGTCGAAGCCGGCGCCCTCGGCGCGGACGGCGTGGTCCACGAGCTCGCGCGGGCCGGTCTGCTCGGTCATCAACGTGTAGCCGAAGCTGGTCATGCGTCTCCTGGGATCGAGAGGGGGTCCCCCGACGGGTACCCCGAAGCCCGCGGCCCGATCACGCCCTCGCCCTCCTCGGGCCACGTCCGGGGCGCCTCACCCGGCTCCACCGGCGGGGACCTCGCTACATTGGCGACGTGCGAGAGGACCCCGTGTCGACGGCTCCACGCTCCGCCACCCCCTCGCCCTCCTCGGGCCCCGCTCCCCGTCGGCCCCCACTCCGCTGTCCACCCTGGGCCGCCGCTGGCGCCTGGTCGGGCGCCGGCTCCGACGGGCCCGCCCCGGCTGGGCCTGGGTCCTCGGGGTGCTGCGCGGCTTCGTGGTCTCGTTCCTCGCCCTCTCGCTGAGCCTCTGGCTGCTGCCGGGCACGCAGGTCACGCGCGGCAGCGAGTCGGTGGCCACGCTGGCGATCGTCGTCCTCGCCGTCGGCGCCCTGCTGCGGCCCGCGCTGACCCGGCTCACCGTGCTGACCGGCAGCTTCGGGCTGCTCCTGGCGGGGCTGCTGGCCCAGGTGCTGGTGCTCGGCATCGCCCTGGCGCTGGTGCCGACCGTCGAGCCGTTCTCCTACGGCCAGGTCGTGGTCGCCTCGTGGGCCTCCGCGGTCGCGGCGGCGGCGGTGAACTGGCTCTTCGACGCGAGCAGCGACGAGGCCTTCTTCGGACAGGTCCTGGGCCAGGCCGTGCGCAACACCCACCGGCACGGCCGGCCGGGGCGCGGCCTGCTCGTCGTCCAGCTCGACGGGGTCAGCGAGCCCCTGCTGCGCCAGGCGATCACCGGCGGGGCGATGCCGACGGTCTCCTCGTGGCTGCGCGGCGGCTCCCACGTGCTGCGCCGCTGGCACACCGGGCTGCCCGCGACCACGCCGGCGGGGCAGTCCGTGCTGCTGCACGGCGACACCACGCGCCGTGCCCTCGTTCCGCTGGTGGGACAAGGAGCGAGGTCGGATGGTGGTCGCCAGCGCCCCGTCGGACCTCGCCGAGGTCGAGCGCGCGATGACCACCGGCCGGGGGCTGCTGGCCGACGGCGGCGTGAGCGTGTCGAACCTCTTCTCCGGCGACGCCCCGACGCGGGTGCTGACGATGAGCGACGCCCGGGTGCCGACCCGCGAGCGCGGCGCCGCGTGGTTCGCCGTGGCCCGCTCCGGCTTCGCCCGCTCGATCATCCTGTTCGTCGGCCAGATGATCACCGAGTGGCACCAGGGCCGGCGCCAGCGCCGCCGCGACGTACGGCCGCGTGTCCGCCGGGGCGGGGTGTTCGTGCTGCTCCGCGGGCTGACCACCGTCGTGCTGCGCGACCTGAACGTCTCGATCGTCTCCGAGCACCTGGCCCGGAGCACCCCCGTGGTGTTCGTCGACTTCGTGGACTACGACGAGGTCGCCCACCACGCCGGGCCGAGCCGACCGGAGTCGATGCGCACGCTGGAGAGCCTGGACCGCGTGCTGCAGTTCTTCGACGACCTGACCGAGGAGGTGCGCTGCGACTACGAGCTCGTCGTGGTCTCCGACCACGGACAGGCCCAGGGCGCGACCTTCCGCCAGCTGACCGGCCGCACCCTGTCGGAGGTGGTGCAGGACCTCGTGGCGGCACCCACGACCCGCGCGGCCGACGACCGGCCCGTGGAGACCTGGGGGCCGGCGAACCTGCTGCTCTCCAGCGCCACCGGGGCCGAACGACGGGTCGGGCTCGAGGCCAGGACGACCGGCCGCCGGCGGGAGGAGCCGCCCACGACCGACGCCGCCGACGAGGTCGTGGTGGCGGCGTCGGGCAGCCTCGCGCACGTCTACCTGACCGGCGTCCCCGGCCGCGTCGTCGAGGAGGACGTACGCCGGCTGCACCCCGCGCTGATCGACGGCCTGGCCGCCCACCCGCACGTCGGCCTGGTGCTCGTGCGTCGCGCCGACGGCAGCCTGGTCGCCCACGGGGCCCGGGGCTGGCGCCGCGTGACCGGCGGCGGGCACCGTCGGGGGGCGACGGGGAGGGCGAGGACCCGGTCGCGACGTACGGCCGACTGGCCATGGCCGACCTCGCGGCGCTGGACCGCCGTGACCACGTCGGCGACCTGGTGCTGCTCGGGGCGCTGGACCGCTCGCTCGGCGAGGTCGTGGCCTTCGAGGAGCTGGTCGGGTCCCACGGCGGCCTCGGCGGCTGGCAGACCGAGGCGCTGCTGATCCATCCGGCGTCCTGGCAGGTCGACCCCGGCCACCCGCTCACCGGCACCCAGGTGCACGAGGCGCTGCTGCGCCGCCTGGTCGAGCTCGGGCTGCGGAGGCCCTCCCGCCCGCCCAGCAGGCCCCAGCCGCAGCCGACCCGCAACCCCGACCGCAGCGCCGAGGGCGGCGACGCATGAGCAGCGGGCTGGCGGTCACCTGGTGGGGGCACTCGACGGTGACCGTCGAGATGGGCGGGGTGCGGGTGCTGACCGACCCCCTGCTCAGCGACCGGCTGCTCCACCTGCGGCGGCACGGGCCCAGCCCCGCCCCCGAGGCCGCGGCGGCCGACCTGGTGCTGGTCTCGCACCTGCACGCCGACCACCTGCACCTGCCGTCGCTGCGGCGGTTGCCCGCCTCGGCGGTGCTGGTGGTGCCCCGGGGCAGCCGCGGGCTGCTCGGCGGCGTAGGCGTGGCCACGGTCGTCGAGGCCGGTCCCGGTGACCACCTCGACCTGGCCGGGGTGCACGTCGAGGTGCTGGCCGCCCACCACGACGGACGGCGCCTCCCGGGGTCGCGGCACCGGGGGCCCGCCCTCGGGTTCCGGGTGCACGACGACGACCACTCGTGGTGGTTCCCGGGCGACACCGGCCTCGACCACGGCGCGGCGGAGGTCGCCCCGGTCGACCTCGCCCTGGTGCCGGTCGGCGGCTGGGGGCCCACGCTCGGCCACGAGCACCTGGGCCCCGAGCAGGCCGCGGAGGCGGTGCGCCTCGTCGGGGCCCGCTGGGCGCTGCCGGTGCACCACGGCACCTTCTGGCCGATCGGGCTGCGGCTCGTGCACCGCGCCAACCACCACCGCCTGTTCGTCACCCCGGGCCCCCGCTTCGCCGACGCCCTGGCTTCGGCCGCCCCGGAGGCCCACGCACTGCCACCGGAGCACGGCCTGCGGGTCGTCCTGCACGAGGAGGGCCCGTCATGACCGAGAGCCTCGGACCGCTCGGCCTGCTGGCGGTGTTCGGCTTCGTCGCCTTCGGCTCGATCATCCCGGTGGTGCCGACCGGCCCCGCGGTGAGCGCCGCGGCCGTGCTGGCCAGCAACCAGCACCCGTGGGAGCTCGTGCTGGTGCTGCTCGTCGGGGCCGCGGGGGCCTACGTCGGCGACGTCACGACGTACGCCGTGCTCCGGGCCGCCGGCCAGCCGCTCGCCCAACGGGTGGGCTGGCTGAACGCCGACGACCCCGACGGCGCCCTGCGCCGGCTGCGCACCGGCATCGAGGAGCACGAGATCCGGTCGCTGCTGCTGTCGCGGCTGATCCCCGCGGGCAGGATCCCGGTGCTGCTGGCCGCGGCCCTGGGCGGCTACCCGTGGCGGCGCTACGTGAGCGCGGCCGTGCTGGCGACCCTGCTCTGGTCGGCGACCTACTCACTCGTGGGGATCCTCGGGGACACGATCTTCCCCGACGCCCGGGTCGCCGTGGTCGCGGCCGTGGTGGGCGCCGTGCTGATCACGCTCGTGGGCCAGGCCGTGCAGCGCCACCGCGCCCGCTGAGGCTCACACCTCGCGCAGGTGCTGCTCCCAGTCCAGCCCGACGAGGTCGCCGGGCACCTCGACCACCAGCACGGCACCGGCCTCGGTCAGCTCGGCCTCGCCGAAGCCGCCCGAGCGCAGGGCGATGCAGGACAACCCGGCCCGGGCCGCGGACTCCACGTCGTACGGCGTGTCCCCGACCATCACCGCGCGGCTCACCCCGAGCTTCTCCAGCGTGGTCTCGAGCAGGTCGGGCGCCGGCTTGGAGGCGTTGACGTCGGCCGAGGTCGTCAGCAGGGCGAGGTCGCTCCCGACGCCGAGGGAGTCGACGGCGTGGCGGGCGAACTCGGGCTCGCCGGAGGAGGCCAGCGCGACGGTCCAGCCGTCGGCGACCAGCTGGCGCAGCAGGTCGATCGACCCGGGCAGGGGGTCGACCTCGGCCTCGAGCTCGGCGTACTCCTGCTTCCAGGCCGTGCGCAGGTCCTCGCCCAGGCGCTCCTCCACCTCGTCGCCCGCGACGTGCGGCACCAGCTTGTCGCCGCCCATGCCGACGGCCCGGTGGATCCGCCACATCGGCAGGTGCACGCCGTGGCGGTCGAAGGCCCGCTGCCAGGCGACGGCGTGGTGGTAGGTCGAGTCGACCAGGGTGCCGTCGATGTCGAAGAGCAGGGCGGAGTCGGAGGCGGGCATGCCCTCGCGGTGCCCGAAGCCGCGACGGGCAAACGGCCCGGCCGTGCGCCGGACGCGACGGGTCAGCGCAGGGTGACGACCGACTTGCCCAGGGTCTTGCGGTCGGCGAGGTCCTGGAGCGCGGTGCCGAACTCCTCGATGGCGTAGGTCTTCCCGATGGGCGGGTCGATCACGCCGGACTCCATCATCGGCAGCAGCTCGTCCCACTGCCTGCGCATGTAGCCGGGCCGGGCCATGGCGTAGGCGCCCCAGCCGACGCCGCGCACGTCGACGTTGTTGAGCAGCAGCCGGTTGACCTTGACCGCGGGGATCGCGCCGGCGGTGAAGCCGACGACCAGCAGGCGGCCCTGGGCGCCGAGCGAGCGCAGCGAGTCGGTCATCAGGTCGCCGCCGACGACGTCCATCACGACGTCGACGCCCTCGCCGCCGGTGAGCTCCTTGACCGCGTCGCGGAAGCCCTCGACGAGGACGACCTCGTCGGCGCCGGCGCGACGGGCGACCTCGCCCTTCTCCTCGGTGGAGACCACGGCGATGGTGCGGGCGCCGTACCCCTTGGCGACCTGGATGGTGGCGGTGCCGACGCCACCGGCGGCGCCGTGCACGAGGACGGTCTCGCCCTGCTCGAGGTCGCCGCGCTCGGCGAGGGCGAACTGGGCGGTGAGGTAGTTCATCGGGATCGCGGCGCCCTGCTCGAAGCTCAGCGCGTCGGGCAGCGGGAAGACGCTGTCGGCGCCGAGCGCGACGACGTCGGCGGCGCCGCCGTGGCCCAGGACGCAGGCGACCCGGTCACCCGCGGCGAAGCCGGAGCCGTCGGGCGCGGAGCGCACGACGCCCGCGAAGTCGACGCCGAGGGTGAAGGGCAGGTCGGGCTTGAGCTGGTACTCCCCCCTGCTCAGCAGGAGGTCGGGGAAGGAGATCCCGACGGCGTGGGTCTCGACGAGGACCTGCGGGCCGAAGGGGCCGTCCGCGGCCGGCTCGGGCACCTCCTGCACCGTGATCGCGGAGGGGCCGTCGGTCCGGGTCACCTGGACTGCGCGCATGCCGCCGAGGCTAGCGGGTGCGCGCGCCGCCGGGTCGCGGCCGGCTCAGCGCGACTTGACCAGCCTGGCCAGCTCGAAGTGCATGGGGTCGGTGTAGTGCCAGTCGCCGCCCCAGGCGAAGCCCCACTTCTTGAAGATCGAGACCACGGTGCGGTCCATGTCGCCGGCGATGCCGCGGTAGTTGGTGGAGGCGTTGAGGTCGATGGCGGTGCCGTAGGTGTGGAAGCTCAGACCTCTGGAGGGGGTCCGGGCGATGAAGCGCGGCACGTAGCAGCCGTCGTAGGTGTGGATCTTGCTCGACAGCCCGCGCGTCACGACCTCGCTCAGGGCCCCTCGAGCTGCGGAAGCATCACCCGGTGGCCGGTGACCCGGCCGATGATCGGCATCTGTCGGTGCGGATGTTGGCCGAGACCCAGGCGGGTCGGGGTTCACGGTGCCGTCGGGGTTGGCGGTGTAGCTGAACGAGCCGACCGCGCGGGCACCGAGCCGCCGGTGAGGAAGGCGGTCTGGGTGGCGTTGATGTCCAGGTCGGGACCGAGGATCTGCACGCTGGCCTTGGTGCCGGCCAGCTACTGCAGCTGCTTGCGGATGCTCTGCGGGGGCGGCGCCCATGGCGATCAGCGGCGCGTTGTCGTGCCGCATGCCCAGCGGCTCGGCCCACTTCTAGTTCACCACCGCGTCGATGCGGCGGGCCACGGAGGGGTTCAGCAGCTGGGCGTAGGCGCCGATGTGGATGGTCGGGCGACGCTCTCGTTGCCCAGCCGCATGAAGCCGTCCTTGCGCTGGAGCGCGTCCGAGCCGGCTCGACGGCGATCTCGCCGGCGGCGACCCGCTTCCAGACCCCTCGTCTGGGCGGTGCCGGGCTGGGTGTAGCGCCAGAAGGTGGCGGGATCGACCGCGGCGTAGGTGACCTCCTGCTCGTCGACGTAGAACTGGCCCATCGACATCACCTCGACGCCCTCGACGCCCTTGAGCCGCGGATGGCGGCGACCGTGCCGTGGTCGAGGGTGTCCTGGCCGAAGACCAGGACGTCGTCGGAGAACAGCGCGCCCTTGACCGAGTCGGGCGCGGCGACCGTGACGTCGGGCCGGCCGTCCTGGCCGGCTCGGCCGTGGTGCCGTCGTGCCGCCGCCTGCGGGTGTCGGCGGGGCGGTCCTGGTCCTCGGGTCGGGCTCGGCCGCAGGCGGCCACGATCAGGCCGAGGGCGCCGAGGCCCACGACCTCGCGCCTGGACAGCTCGCGCATGTGCATCCCCTCCGGGCACGGCGTCCCCGTGCCCCGACCAGCTCCGTGCCCCGACGACCGGCCTGCGCTGGTCGCCCTCCGCCAGCAGGGTAACCGTCGTGCGGTGACGCGGAGGGGAGTCCCAGAAGGGCCGGCCTCGGCTGTTCTCGGCCCGGCAGGTGGCCCGTGCGGCGCCTGGGCGCGGAGCGTTCGGACCGGCCAGGGGGCGAGGACGCGCTCGGCGATCCAGGCGACGGTCTCGGCCGTGGCCGCCGGGTCGCCGCCCGGCTGCATGACGTGGCTGAGCACCAACCGCACGACCATGTCGATCATCAGCTCGAGGCGGGCGTCGTCGAGGCCGACGTCGTAGGAGTCGACGTGCTCGCGGATCATCCCCCCGGCCGCGCCCAGCAGCATCTCGGAGTTGGTGGTCAGCAGCGGCAGCAGCTCGCTCTCGGCGCCCTGCCGGCTGCTCAGGATCGCGTGCAGCAGCGGGTCGGCGCGGGCCTGCTCCAGCACGCGGTACGCCGCCGCCTCGATCGCCTTGACCAGGTCGTCGGGGTGGTCGCGGAAGGCGGAGTCGACGACCTGGAGGAACAGCTCGAGCTCGCGCATCACCATGGCCTCGGCGAGCTGCGGCTTGCCGCCGATCTCGTTGTAGACCGTCTGCCGGCTGACCCCGACGAGGTCGGCCAGCTTGGCCATCGTCAGCCCGGCCCAGCCGTGCTCGGCGGTGAAGCCGGACGCCGCGACCAGGAGTCGGTCACGGTGGGTGACCGGCTCCGGGACCACGCGCCGGGTCAGCGGGCCGACAGGACTCATGCGACCCACCCTAGTGAGCAGGCCCAGCAAGCCGCCTCAGGCCATCGCGTCGGAGTCGACCGGCACGAAGTCGACCTTCTCGCGCACGCCGCAGTCGGGGCAGCACCAGGAGTCCGGGACGTCGGCCCAGGCCGTGCCCGCCGCGAAGCCCTCGTGCTCGTCGCCGCGGGCCACCTCGTAGGTGTAGCCGCACCCGGGGCACCGGGCGGCCAGCACCTCCTGCTCGGCGGCGGCCTGCAGCGGCGGCGGCCTCGGCATCGGCCCGAGCCTGCGCGGCGGCGCGGCCCTCGGCGGCGTACCGCTCCAGGTAGGCCTCGCGCCGGCGCGGGCTCAGGTTGGCGAGCGTGACGTCGCCGTCGTAGTGGTGCAGCACGCGGGGGTCCATCACCCGGCGCCACAGCGGCGGCACCAGGGCCAGCACGATCATGCCGGCGTACCCCGTGGGCAGGACCGGGGACTCCTCGAAGTCGCGGAGGGTCTGGTAGCGGCGGGTGGGGTTGGCGTGGTGGTCGCTGTGCCGCTGCAGGTGGTAGAGGAGCACGTTGGTGGCGATGTTGTTGGAGTTCCAGCTGTGGCTCGGGTCGACCCGCTCGTAGCGCTGCCGGTGACCGACGCCCACCTTCTGGCGCAGCATGCCGTAGTGCTCCATGTAGTTGACGACCTCGAGCAGCGAGAAGCCGACGACCGCCTGCAGCACGAGGTAGGGCAGGATCCCGACGCCGAGCACGGCGACCATCACCCCGAACAGCACCGCCGACATCACCCAGGCGTTGAGCACGTCGTTGCCGAGGCGGAACGGGTGCTGCTGCTTGCGGGCGTAGCGCCGCTTCTCCAGGCGCCAGGCGCTCGTCAGCGAGCCGACCACCGTGCGCGGCCAGAAGCGGTAGAAGGACTCGCCCAGGCGGCTGCTCGCGGGGTCCTCGGGGGTGGCGACGCGCACGTGGTGGCCGCGGTTGTGCTCGATGTAGAAGTGGCCGTAGAAGCTCTGCGCCAGCGCGATCTTGGACAGCCAGCGCTCGTGGCTCTCCTTCTTGTGGCCGAGCTCGTGCGCGGTGTTGATGCCGATGCCGCCGATGCAGCCGATCGAGGCGGCGATGCCGACCTTGTCCCACGTGTCGAGGGGGGCGACCCCCAGCCACTCGGGCCGGGCGATCCAGACGAAGGCGGCGACGAAGCCGACGTACTGGATCGGCAGGTAGGCGTAGGTGATCCAACGGTAGTAGCGGTCCTTCTCCAGGGCCTCGATCATGTCGTCCGGCGGGTTCGTGCGGTCCAGGCCGGCCACCAGGTCGATCGCCGGCACCACGACCAGGATGATGATCGGCCCGATCCACAGCCAGACGCTCCAGCCGGTGAGCTGGAAGGTCACGAAGGCGATCAGGGCCAGGGACGGCACCACCAGCCCGATCAGCCACAGGTAGCGCTTCTGGTCGGTCCAGCCGGCCGTCGAGCCCTGCGGGACGGTCGCGCTGCTGCCGGTGATGTCAGTCATGAGGCCTCCGTCGCTTTACATCTGGGGACCAGATGTCAAAGGAATGGACACGACCGTAGCGTTTGTCCAAACGCTTGACAAGAGTTCCCCAGATGTAAAGCGCGCGGTGGCTACTTCACGACGGTGAAGCCCGTCGTCGTCGTCGACGCCTGCGCGTCCGGCGTCCCGAGGTAGCGCACGACGAGGGTGTGCCGCCCCTTCTTCGTGTACGCCGGCAACGTCACGGTCGCGACCCCGTCGGCGACGGTGCCCGAGCCGAGCAGCCGGCGGCCCTCACGCACCTCGACCGCGCCCTCACCGATGGGGCCCACAGCCGCGCCCGCGACCCGGACCGTGACCACGGGGCGATCGGCCTTGAACCGCACCGGGTCGGGGCTGACGCTCGCCGTGGTCGTCGTGGCGACCGGACCGGTCGCGAGCGCGAGGCCCACGAGCAGCGGGTCGTGGTCGGAGGACCGGTACGGGTCGGGCTGGTAGAAGTCGGTCGCGTTGTAGTTGAACCGGCTGTACTCCAGCGCCACGGACTCCACCGAGCTCAGGTTCCACACGTGCGCCCCGGTGACCGAGCGCATCGCCGCGGCGTTGCCGAGCACGTGGTCGAGCGAGCCGACGGTGCCGTCGAAGAGGTAGGTGTGCTCCTCGGGGTGCTCGTGCGAGCCGATGTCGGTCCAGCCCGCGGCGTACAACTCCTGGAGCGGGTCCTCCTGGGTGTAGGCGTTGAGGTCGCCGGAGAGGAACTGCCGCTCGGTGCCGAGCCGGGTCTCCATCTCGCGGGCGAACCGCACCAGCTCCCGGGCCTGCGCGACCCGCACCGGGTTGGCGTTGCCCTGGCCGGTGCCGTCGTCGACGCCGGAGCCCTTGGACTTGAAGTGGTTCACGATGACGGTGAAGCGGGAGTACTTCCCCGCCCCGACCGGCTCGAAGGCCTGGGCCAGCGGGTCGCGGGCGACGTCGAAGGCCGGCACGTCGTCGATCACCGACGGCCCGACGGGCTCGACGGCCGAGGCGCGGTAGACGAACGCGGTGCGGATGACGTCCTCGTCGGCCTGGTCACCGGCGGTGGCCGGGGTGGGGACGAAGCGCCAGGTGCCGGGGCCGGCCGCGGCGTTGAGGGCGTCGACCAGGGTGCTCACGGCGGCGTCGCGGTCCTGACCCAGCTTGGCGGAGTTCTCCACCTCCTCGAGCGAGACGACGTCGGCGCCGAGACCGTTGATCGCCGCGACGATCTTGGCCTGCTGGCGGGCGAGGTCCTCGTCCTCGGCGGCACCGCGGGGCCCGTCGCCGCCACCGGCGGTGGTGCAGGTGTTCACGGTGACCGGGTCGGCGGCGCGGTCCTTGTAGTACGTGCAGGACCCTCCGGCCGCGACCACGTCGGCCCCGGTGGTGGGGAAGTAGTTCAGCACGTTGAACGAGGCGATCCGGACGTTGCCGCCCACGGGCTCGGGCGCAGCGGTGCGGGTGTGGCCGAAGGTGACCGGCGGCGTGCCTGAGGCGGTCAGCTGGGCCGTGGGCTGCAGCCGCCAGGCGTCGAAGCGGTACTCCAGCACGACCGGCGCGGTGAAGGTGGCGGGGGCGCCGACGCGGATCTGGTGGTCCTGGGTGAGGTAGGGCAGCGGCACGTCCTTGGCCGCGCCCAGGTAGTTGGCGGTCGCGCCGTCGTCCAGCGTCACCGCGCGGGCGGCGTTGTCGTCGCGGACCCGCGCGACCGCGGCGGCGTCCTGGGCGTCGGCGACCTCGGTGGGGGCCACGAGCGGGGTGGTGCCGGCCGCCAGGCCGATCTCGCCGTAGTTGTTCAGCGCGTAGTTGTCGGCCACGGTGAACGGCCCCTGCGGCGCGATCAGCATGCCCTCCAGCGACTCGCGGCCCGCCTCGGTGCGGGGCACCGCGACCGCGGCCGGCGTCACGGCGGCGGGGGTGTCGAGCACGGTCACGTCGGTCGAGGTCGGGGTGATCTCGGTGCTCCCCTGGAACTCGCTGACCTTGCCGGTGACCCGCACGTGGTCACCGGGTGCGACCCGCGCGGTCGCGGCCGAGCCGTAGACCAGGACCGCGTCGGAGGCGGTGTGCGTGGCCGGGTCGAGGTCGCCGCCGGTGCCGGCGGTCTGCAGGTAGAAGCTGTTGAAGCCACCCGTCGGGTACGCCGCGGTGACCACGCCGGTCGTGGTGACGGCCTGGCCGGCGTACGGCGAGGTCGGGCCGGTGCCCTGGACCTCGGCGATGGTGCGCTCGACCGGAGCAGGATCGGTGGGCGGGTCCGTCGGCGGGTCGGTGGGCGGATCGGTCGGCGGATCCGTGGGGCCGGAGGCCGAGGGCGTCGGGGTGCCGGCGGCGGTGACCAGGTCGGCGGAGTTGTCGTCGGTGTCGACACCGGCCGCCGAGCGGTTGGCCGAGGTGGTCGTCGACGTGCCCGGCGCGGGCGCCTTCTCGAAGGTGTTGGTCGCGCCGTAGCCGACGAGGTCGAGCACGGCCGGGTCACCGGTGAGCGAGCCGGTGGGCGGCGCGCCGAGGGCGGCGGTCCGCGCGGCCAGGAACACCGTGCCGGCGGTGCCGGACATGGCGATGCTGCCCTCGACGTCGGGCGTCGGCACGGCCGCACCCGCGGTGCCCTTGCCCTCGCCGACGAGGAAGTGGCCGTGGGCCTGGATGGTCCCGCTGAGCACGGTGACCCCGGTGGGGCTCGCGGTGCCGCCGGACGAGCGGTACTGGACCGAGGTGCCGGCCAGGTCGACCGCGGCCGAGGTCGGGTTGTAGAGCTCGACGTAGTCACGGGCGAGCGCCGAGGAGGCGCTGCCGCCCCCGCCGTACACCTCGGAGATCACCACCTGGGAGGCGTCGGTCGCGGCGAGCGCGGGCGTCGCGGCGAGCAACGGCACCAGCCCGGTGACGGCGACGGCCCCGGCGGCGAGGCAGCGGCGCCAGGTGGGCGTCGAGATGGGCCCGGACACGGGCCCAGACGTGGGCCCGGACGTGGGCCCGGAGACGGGCAGGGCAGGACGGATCGACATGGGGCTCCTCGAGAACGTGCACAGAACGGACACAGCCGAGGACCTTCCTACCCCGTGGACGTGACCGGTGGCAGCCCGCGCGGCTAACAGTCGTGCAACGGTCCCCGTCGGCGACGCGTGGCGATAGGTTGGCGGGCATGGCAGACCCGATCGGCATCGACTTCGGCGGCAGCGGCATCAAGGCCGCGCCCGTCGACCTGAAGACCGGTGAGTTCTCGGCCGAGCGCGAGCGCATCGACACCCCCGAGAAGTCCACCCCGAAGAACGTCGCGGAGGTGATGGCCGAGCTGTTGGAGAAGTTCGACGACCAGAAGTCACCCGTGGGCGTCACCGTGCCGGGGGTGGTCCGCAAGCGCGGCGTCATCGGCTCGGCGGCCAACATCGACAAGTCGTGGATCGGCACCGACGCCGACGACCTGCTCAGCGACGCGCTGAAGCGGGAGGTGCACGTCATCAACGACGCCGACGCCGCCGGCCTCGCCGAGGTGAGGTACGGCGTGGCGCGCGGCCGCGAGGGCCTGACGATCGTGACGACGCTGGGCACGGGCATCGGCTCGGCCCTGCTGTACGACGGCGTGCTGGTGCCGAACTCCGAGCTCGGCCACCTCGAGGTCGACGGCCACGACGCCGAGAGCAAGGCCGCCAACTCGGCCCGCAAGAGCGAGGGCCTCAGCTGGGAGGAGTGGGCCGAGCGGCTCACGGCGTACTACCGGACGCTGGAGAAGCTCTTCTCCCCCGACCTGATCGTCATCGGCGGCGGCGTCAGCAAGCACGCCCAGGAGTTCGTCCCGCTGATCGACGTGCACACCGAGATCGTCTCGGCCACCCTCCGCAACACCGCCGGCATCGTCGGCGCCGCGGTCCTCGCCAGCGAGAGCTGAGCGGCCAGGCCGCACGTCGGTTGAGCAGGGCCGCGCCGTACGCCGGTTGAGCAGGGCCGAAGGCCCGTCGTCGATACCAATGGACGCACACGCCCAGGTTTCGACGACGGTCGCCAGGGCGACCTGCTCAACCGACGAAACGGACGATGCTCGACGAAGGAACCGGGAGCTCAGTCGCCCATCGTGTCGGCCCAGAGGTTCACGCCGGAGTCGACGGCGTGCTCGTCGATGGCCTTGAGCTCCTCGTCGGTCAGGGCGGGGGCGTCGAGGGCGTCGAGGTTGGTGTCGAGCTGGGCCACCGACGAGGCGCCGATGACCGCGGAGGTGACGCGGCGGTCGCGGAGCACCCACTGCAGGGCGAGCTGGGCGAGCTGCTGGCCGCGCTGCTCGGCGATGGCGTTGAGCGCCCGCACCCGCGTCAGCACGTCGTCGTCGAGCCCGGCCAGCGTGGAGTCGTCGCGGGCGGCGCGCGAGTCGGCCGGCACCCCGTCGAGGTACTTGCCGGTGAGCAGGCCCTGCGCGAGGGCGGTGAACACGATGCAGCCCATGCCCTGCTCCTCGAGCTCGTCGAGGAGGCCGTGCTCGATCCAGCGGTTGAGCATGGAGTACGACGGCTGGTGGATCAGCAGCGGCGTGCCGAGCTCGCGGGCGATCGTGGCGGCCTCGCGGGTCTTCTCGGCGTTGTACGACGAGATCCCGACGTACAGCGCGCGGCCGGAGCGCACGGCGGTGTCCAGCGCCATCATCGTCTCCTCGACGGGGGTGTCGCTGTCGAAGCGGTGGCTGTAGAAGATGTCGACGTAGTCCACGCCGATGCGGGCCAGCGACTGGTCGAGCGAGGCCAACATGTACTTCCGCGAGCCGCCGCCCTGGCCGTAGGGCCCCGGCCACATGTCCCAGCCCGCCTTGGTCGAGATCACCAGCTCGTCGCGCAGTCCGGCGAAGTCGTCGGCGAGGTAGCGGCCGAAGTTCTCCTCGGCGCGGCCGTACGGCGGGCCGTAGTTGTTGGCCAGGTCGAAGTGCGTCACGCCGCGGTCGAAGGCGCGGCGCAGGATCGCGCGCTGGGTCTCCTCGGGCCGGTCGGTCCCGAAGTTCTGCCACAGCCCGAGCGAGAGCGGCGGCAGCTGCAGGCCACTGCGGCCGCAGTGGCGGTAGTCCGTGGAGTCGTAGCGGTCGGACGCGGGCTCGTAGTCGCTCATGGGTCCATTGTGCCCACCCGTGGCCATCCCATCCGTAGGCCGCCCGCAGCGGTCGGCGACGCCTCGGGGCGGCGTACTACCGTCGGACCCATGCCGGCCACCCGAGTCCTCCCCACCGAGGAGGCCACCGCCCTGATCGAGCTCGTCCGCGACATCGCCAACCGCGAGCTGCTGCCCGCCGTGACCGAGGCCGAGGCCACCGAGACCTTCCCGCGCGAGGTCTTCCGCACGCTCGGTCGGGCCGGCCTCCTCGGGCTGCCGTACGCCGAGGAGCTGGGCGGCGGCGGGCAGCCCTACGAGGTCTACCTGCAGGTCGTCGAGGAGATCGCGAGCGTCTGGGCCAGCGTCGGCGTCGGGGTCTCGGTGCACGCGCTGTCCTGCTTCGGCCTGGACACCGCCGGCACCAAGGAGCAGAAGCAGCGCTGGCTGCCCGACATGCTCGGCGGCGAGCTGCTCGGCGCCTACTGCCTGTCCGAGGCCCACGCCGGCTCCGACCCCTCGGCGATGCGCACGCGGGCTCGTCGCGACGGTGACGACTACGTCATCGACGGCGCCAAGGCCTGGACCACCCACGGCGGCCACGCCGACTTCTACAAGGTGATGGCGCGGACCTCCGGCCCTTCGACAGGCTCAGGAACCGGGAGCGGCATCTCCTGCTTCCTGGTGGCGGCCGACTCCCCCGGCCTGGAGGCCGACACCCCCGAGCGCAAGATGGGGCTGACCGGCTCGGCCACCGCGACGATGCGCTTCGACGACGTGCGGGTGCCCGCCGACCGGCTGCTCGGTCACGAGGGTGACGGCCTGAAGATCGCGCTGGCGGGCCTGGACTCCGGCCGCCTCGGCATCGCGGCCGTCGCCGTCGGGCTCGGTCAGGGCGCGATCGACCACGCGGTCGCCTACGCCCGCGAGCGGGAGCAGTTCGGCAAGAAGATCATCGACTTCCAGGGCCTGGCCTTCCTGCTGGCCGACATGGAGGCGGCCGTGCAGAGCGCCCGGGCGACGTACCTCCACGCCGCCCGTCTCAAGGACCGCGGCCTGCCCTTCTCGCGCGAGGCCTCGATCGCCAAGCTGGTCGCCACCGACGCCGCGATGAAGGTGACCACCGACGCCGTGCAAGTGCTCGGCGGCTACGGCTACACCCGTGACTTCCCGGTCGAGCGCTTCATGCGCGAGGCCAAGGTGACCCAGATCTTCGAGGGCACCAACCAGATCCAGCGCATGGTGATCAGCCGCTCGATGGCCAAGAGCAGCGGCGGCGACCTGCACACCGACCCCCAGGAGACCCGATGAGCCCCACCGACCCGACCCGCAAGCCCTCCCTGGCCGGCTTCGGCCCGGGCGACCTGCCCGACCTGAGCGGCACCCGCGCGGTCGTGACCGGCGCCAACTCCGGCATCGGCTTCCACACCGCCAAGGCGCTGGCCGAGCACGGAGCCGAGGTCGTGCTCGCGTGCCGCAACCTCGACTCCGCGCGCGCCGCGCAGGTCAAGCTGCCCGGCCACACCGACGTGCAGGAGCTCGACCTGGCCTCGCAGAAGTCGGTGACCACCTTCGCCGACCGGTTCGAGGGACCCCTCGACCTGCTCGTCAACAACGCCGGGGTGATGACCCCGCCGCGCTACCGCTCCACCGAGGACGGCCACGAGCTGCAGTTCGGCACCAACCACCTCGGCCACTTCGCGCTCGCCGGCCTGCTGCTGCGCCACCTGCTCGAGGCGTCCGCGCCCCGGATCGCGGTCGTCTCCTCGATCGCCCACCACCGCGGCGACGAGCGGGTGCTCGAGGGCAACCCCGAGGCGACGTACAACGCCAACCGCGACTACGGCCAGTCCAAGCTGGCCAACCTGCTCTTCGCCTTCGAGCTGCAGCGTCGCGCCGACGCGGCCGCCAGCCCGCTGGTCGTGGCCTCGGCGCACCCCGGTGTCTCCAACACCAACCTGGTCACCTCGCCCGACGGCATGGGCGCCCTGCCCGGCGTACGCCGGATCGCGCCGCTGGTGATGCCGCTGGTCCTCCAGTCCTCGGCCGCCGGCGCGAACCCCACGCTGTGGGCCTCGACGTACGCCGAGCCCGGCTCCTACGTCGGCCCCACCCGCCTGGCGGAAAGCCGCGGCCGCCTCGGCACCGCCAAGCTCAGCCGCCACGCCCGCGACGAGGACCTCGCCCGCCGCCTGTGGACGCTGTCGGAGGAGAAGACGGGCGTCACCTTCGACTTCGGGCAGGGCAGGACGGATCGACATGGGGCTCCTCGAGAACGTGCACAGAACGGACACAGCCGAGGACCTTCCTACCCCGTGGACGTGACCGGTGGCAGCCCGCGCGGCTAACAGTCGTGCAACGGTCCGCGTCGGCGACGCGTGGCGATAGGTTGGCGGGCATGGCAGACCCGATCGGCATCGACTTCGGCGGCAGCGGCATCAAGGCCGCGCCCGTCGACCTGAAGACCGGTGAGTTCTCGGCCGAGCGCGAGCGCATCGACACCCCCGAGAAGTCCACCCCGAAGAACGTCGCGGAGGTGATGGCCGAGCTGTTGGAGAAGTTCGACGACCAGAAGTCACCCGTGGGCGTCACCGTGCCGGGGGTGGTCCGCAAGCGCGGCGTCATCGGCTCGGCGGCCAACATCGACAAGTCGTGGATCGGCACCGACGCCGACGACCTGCTCAGCGACGCGCTGAAGCGGGAGGTGCACGTCATCAACGACGCCGACGCCGCCGGCCTCGCCGAGGTGAGGTACGGCGTGGCGCGCGGCCGCGAGGGCCTGACGATCGTGACGACGCTGGGCACGGGCATCGGCTCGGCCCTGCTGTACGACGGCGTGCTGGTGCCGAACTCCGAGCTCGGCCACCTCGAGGTCGACGGCCACGACGCCGAGAGCAAGGCCGCCAACTCGGCCCGCAAGAGCGAGGGCCTCAGCTGGGAGGAGTGGGCCGAGCGGCTCACGGCGTACTACCGGACGCTGGAGAAGCTCTTCTCCCCCGACCTGATCGTCATCGGCGGCGGCGTCAGCAAGCACGCCCAGGAGTTCGTCCCGCTGATCGACGTGCACACCGAGATCGTCTCGGCCACCCTCCGCAACACCGCCGGCATCGTCGGCGCCGCGGTCCTCGCCAGCGAGAGCTGAGCGGCCAGGCCGCACGTCGGTTGAGCAGGGCCGCGCCGTACGCCGGTTGAGCAGGGCCGAAGGCCCGTCGTCGAAACCAATGGACGCACACGCCCAGGTTTCGACGACGGTCGCCAGGGCGACCTGCTCAACCGACGAAATTGACGACGCTCGACGAAGGAACCGGGAGCTCAGTCGCCCATCGTGTCGGCCCAGAGGTTCACGCCGGAGTCGACGGCGTGCTCGTCGATGGCCTTGAGCTCCTCGTCGGTCAGGGCGGGGGCGTCGAGGGCGTCGAGGTTGGTGTCGAGCTGGGCCACCGACGAGGCGCCGATGACCGCGGAGGTGACGCGGCGGTCGCGGAGCACCCACTGCAGGGCGAGCTGGGCGAGCTGCTGGCCGCGCTGCTCGGCGATGGCGTTGAGCGCCCGCACCCGCGTCAGCACGTCGTCGTCGAGCCCGGCCAGCGTGGAGTCGTCGCGGGCGGCGCGCGAGTCGGCCGGCACCCCGTCGAGGTACTTGCCGGTGAGCAGGCCCTGCGCGAGGGCGGTGAACACGATGCAGCCCATTCCCTGCTCCTCGAGCTCGTCGAGGAGGCCGTGCTCGATCCAGCGGTTGAGCATGGAGTACGACGGCTGGTGGATCAGCAGCGGCGTGCCGAGCTCGCGGGCGATCGTGGCGGCCTCGCGGGTCTTATCGGCGTTGTACGACGAGATCCCGACGTACAGCGCGCGGCCGGAGCGCACGGCGGTGTCCAGCGCCATCATCGTCTCCTCGACGGGGGTGTCGCTGTCGAAGCGGTGGCTGTAGAAGATGTCGACGTAGTCCACGCCGATGCGGGCCAGCGACTGGTCGAGCGAGGCCAACATGTACTTCCGCGAGCCGCCGCCCTGGCCGTAGGGCCCCGGCCACATGTCCCAGCCCGCCTTGGTCGAGATCACCAGCTCGTCGCGCAGTCCGGCGAAGTCGTCGGCGAGGTAGCGGCCGAAGTTCTCCTCGGCGCGGCCGTACGGCGGGCCGTAGTTGTTGGCCAGGTCGAAGTGCGTCACGCCGCGGTCGAAGGCGCGGCGCAGGATCGCGCGCTGGGTCTCCTCGGGCCGGTCGGTCCCGAAGTTCTGCCACAGCCCGAGCGAGAGCGGCGGCAGCTGCAGGCCACTGCGGCCGCAGTGGCGGTAGTCCCTGGAGTCGTAGCGGTCGGACGCGGGCTCGTAGTCGCTCATGGGTCCATTGTGCCCACCCGTGGCCATCCCATCCGCAGGCCGCCCGCAGCGGTCGGCGACGCCTCGGGGCGGCGTACTACCGTCGGACCCATGCCGGCCACCCGAGTCCTCCCCACCGAGGAGGCCACCGCCCTGATCGAGCTCGTCCGCGACATCGCCAACCGCGAGCTGCTGCCCGCCGTGACCGAGGCCGAGGCCACCGAGACCTTCCCGCGCGAGGTCTTCCGCACGCTCGGTCGGGCCGGCCTCCTCGGGCTGCCGTACGCCGAGGAGCTGGGCGGCGGCGGGCAGCCCTACGAGGTCTACCTGCAGGTCGTCGAGGAGATCGCGAGCGTCTGGGCCAGCGTCGGCGTCGGGGTCTCGGTGCACGCGCTGTCCTGCTTCGGCCTGGACACCGCCGGCACCAAGGAGCAGAAGCAGCGCTGGCTGCCCGACATGCTCGGCGGCGAGCTGCTCGGCGCCTACTGCCTGTCCGAGGCCCACGCCGGCTCCGACCCCTCGGCGATGCGCACGCGGGCTCGTCGCGACGGTGACGACTACGTCATCGACGGCGCCAAGGCCTGGACCACCCACGGCGGCCACGCCGACTTCTACAAGGTGATGGCGCGGACCTCCGGCCCTTCGACAGGCTCAGGAACCGGGAGCGGCATCTCCTGCTTCCTGGTGGCGGCCGACTCCCCCGGCCTGGAGGCCGACACCCCCGAGCGCAAGATGGGGCTGACCGGCTCGGCCACCGCGACGATGCGCTTCGACGACGTGCGGGTGCCCGCCGACCGGCTGCTCGGTCACGAGGGTGACGGCCTGAAGATCGCGCTGGCGGGCCTGGACTCCGGCCGCCTCGGCATCGCGGCCGTCGCCGTCGGGCTCGGTCAGGGCGCGATCGACCACGCGGTCGCCTACGCCCGCGAGCGGGAGCAGTTCGGCAAGAAGATCATCGACTTCCAGGGCCTGGCCTTCCTGCTGGCCGACATGGAGGCGGCCGTGCAGAGCGCCCGGGCGACGTACCTCCACGCCGCCCGTCTCAAGGACCGCGGCCTGCCCTTCTCGCGCGAGGCCTCGATCGCCAAGCTGGTCGCCACCGACGCCGCGATGAAGGTGACCACCGACGCCGTGCAAGTGCTCGGCGGCTACGGCTACACCCGTGACTTCCCGGTCGAGCGCTTCATGCGCGAGGCCAAGGTGACCCAGATCTTCGAGGGCACCAACCAGATCCAGCGCATGGTGATCAGCCGCTCGATGGCCAAGAGCAGCGGCGGCGACCTGCACACCGACCCCCAGGAGACCCGATGAGCCCCACCGACCCGACCCGCAAGCCCTCCCTGGCCGGCTTCGGCCCGGGCGACCTGCCCGACCTGAGCGGCACCCGCGCGGTCGTGACCGGCGCCAACTCCGGCATCGGCTTCCACACCGCCAAGGCGCTGGCCGAGCACGGAGCCGAGGTCGTGCTCGCGTGCCGCAACCTCGACTCCGCGCGCGCCGCGCAGGTCAAGCTGCCCGGCCACACCGACGTGCAGGAGCTCGACCTGGCCTCGCAGAAGTCGGTGACCACCTTCGCCGACCGGTTCGAGGGACCCCTCGACCTGCTCGTCAACAACGCCGGGGTGATGACCCCGCCGCGCTACCGCTCCACCGAGGACGGCCACGAGCTGCAGTTCGGCACCAACCACCTCGGCCACTTCGCGCTCGCCGGCCTGCTGCTGCGCCACCTGCTCGAGGCGTCCGCGCCCCGGATCGCGGTCGTCTCCTCGATCGCCCACCACCGCGGCGACGAGCGGGTGCTCGAGGGCAACCCCGAGGCGACGTACAACGCCAACCGCGACTACGGCCAGTCCAAGCTGGCCAACCTGCTCTTCGCCTTCGAGCTGCAGCGTCGCGCCGACGCGGCCGCCAGCCCGCTGGTCGTGGCCTCGGCGCACCCCGGTGTCTCCAACACCAACCTGGTCACCTCGCCCGACGGCATGGGCGCCCTGCCCGGCGTACGCCGGATCGCGCCGCTGGTGATGCCGCTCGTGCTGCAGTCCTCGGCCGCCGGCGCGAACCCCACGCTGTGGGCCTCGACGTACGCCGAGCCCGGCTCCTACGTCGGCCCCACCCGCCTGGCCGAGAGCCGCGGTCGCCTCGGCACCGCCAAGCTCAGCCGCCACGCCCGCGACGAGGACCTCGCCCGCCGCCTGTGGACCCTGTCGGAGGAGAAGACGGGCGTCACCTTCGACTTCTGAGTCGGTGGTCGACGCGCTACACAAGTGTGTAGTGGACGCGCCATGCCGGCGCGCACGTGGCAGCTCGGCTACACATTTGTGTAGAGGACGAGCCACGCCCGCGCGCATCCGGCCGTCCGGCTACACAATTGTGTAGTTCTCGCGCCACCCACTGCCCACCTCAACCCCGGGGCGCGGGCAGGTCGAGGGCCACCGCCGCACCTGGGCCGTCGAGGATCTCGGCGGTCCCGCCGTGCGCCTGGGCGACGCTGCGCACGAGGTGCAGCCCGAGGCCCGAGCCCGGGGTCGTGCGGCTCTGCTCGGCCCGGCGGAAGCGGTCGAAGGCGACCTCGCGGAACTCGGCGGGGAACCCCGGTCCGGCGTCGCGGACGACCAGCCGCAGCCGTAGGTCGTCGTACGTCGCCTCCAGGCGGATCGGCTCCTGCCCGTGCCGGACCGCGTTGCCGAGCAGGTTCACCAGGGCGGTCGAGAGGCGGTGCCGGTCGACCATCACGACGACGTCGGGGACGTCGACCTCCACCGCCGTCCCCCGGGGTACGCCGTCGCGCACGACGTCGGCGGCCAGGTCCCGCAACCGCACGGGCTCCCGCGGGAGCGGACCACCGGCCCGGATCTCCTCCAGCTCGAGCAGGGTGTCGCTCAGCCCGACCAGCCGGGCCACCTGGCGCTGCAGCGAGGTCAGCACCTCCTCCAGCTCGGCGGGGCTGCGTGAGCGGTGCCGGACCCACTCCAGCTCGGTGCTCATCAGGGCCAGCGGGGTGCGCAGCTCGTGGGAGGCGTCGGCGAGGAGCTGCCGCTCGCGGGCCGACCCGGCCTCGATGCGGGCGAGCAGGTCGTTGAAGGTGTGGCCCAGGCGGGTCAGCTCGTCGTCGCGGTCCTCGGCGACCGGCAGCCGACCGAGCTCCTCGTCGCCGGAGCGGGCCGCGGCCCGGCGGTACCTCTCCACCGGACCCAGGGCGGCCCGGGCCGTGCGGTAGCCCACGAGGGAGGCGCCCACCAAGGTGACCAGCCCGGCGAGGAACAGCTGCAGCAGGAGCTCGCGCAGGGCCTCGTCGTGCTTGCTGCGGCTGATCGCGGTCGCCACCACCCGCTGGCCGAACGGCGTCTCCACCAGGTCGGCGCGCACGCGGTAGCCCCGCGTCGAGGGGGGCGGGAACACCCGACCCGTGTCGAGGTCCAGGTCGGTGCCGGCGGAGACCTCGGCCACCTGAGGGGGCGTCAGGAGCGGGGCGACCGTGGTGTTCCCGCCGAGCACCGTCGCCGCGCCACGGGCCGGGGCCGCGGCGTACAGCTGGTAGGTCAGCCCGGGGGTGTCGGTCGGCGGTGGACGGCCCTCGCGGGCGGCCGGCAGCACCACGCTGCGCCAGGCGGCGAGGTCCTGGTCGAGCTGGCGGTCCAAGGCATACTCCACCCGCCAGAACACGAACCCCGACGAGAGCAGCAGGATCGCCGTCATCGCGACGGCGACGGCGAGCACCAGCCGCGTGACGATCGGTCGCCGACCCACGAGCCGACCCCCGAGCCGACCCACGAGCCCGGCCAGGCGGCCCACCCTCACGGCCCCGACCCGGCGGGCGGTGCCTCCGGAGTCCGGGTCTCGATGCGGTAGCCGCTGCCCCGCAGGGTCGTGACCACCACGTCGACCGAGGCCTCGAGCCGGTTGCGCAGCCGCGACATGTGCACCTCGATCGCGTTGCTGCGGATGTCGACCTCGCCGTCCCACATCGCGTCGAAGAGCCGCTGCCGCGAGACCACGTGGCCGGGCACCCGCATCAGCTCGGCCAGCATGGTGAACTCGCGTCGCGAGAACGTCGTCTCGCGCCCGCCGATCCAGACCCGCTGCTCGTCGGGGTCCAGCACCAGGTCGCCGACGGCGAGCCGCCGGTCGCCGTACGCCGCCTCGCGCCGCCGGCCGATCGCCCGCACCCGGGCGACCAGCTCCTCCAGGGCGAACGGCTTGACGACGTAGTCGTCGGCGCCGGCCTCGAAGCCGGCCACCCGCTCCGGCACCGCGCCGCGCGCGGTCAGCATCAGCACCGGCAGGTCGTTGCCCTCGGCCCGCAGGGTGCGGCAGACCTCCAGGCCCGACATCCCCGGCAGCATCAGGTCGAGCACCATCACGTCGGCCTCCGCCGAACGCCCCGCCTCGAGCGCGGAGGGCCCGTCGTGGCACCCGGTCGCCTCGAAGCCGGCCTCGCGGAGGTAGCTCGTGACGAGCTCGACCATCCGGACCTCGTCGTCGACCACCACCACGTGCACGTCTCGATGGTAGGCGGCCGAGATGTCCGGAACATTCATCTTCCCGTCACGTTCGGTTCTCTAGCGTCACCCGCATGAACGTCACCGACCTGCTCGACTTCGCCGGCCGCCTGGGCCTCGACGTCATCGCGATGCTGCTCCTGGTGGGCTGGCTCTACCGCCGCCGCCTGGCCGCCCCCGAGATGACGCTGGTCTTCACCGCGCTGAACATCGGCCTCTTCGCCGCGGTGTCCTCGATCGGCTCGGGTCACTTCCCGACCGGGGTCGGCTTCGGCCTCTTCGGGCTGCTCAGCCTGGTGCGGCTGCGCAGCACCGCGTTCACCCTCAAGGACGTCGCCTACACGTTCGTCGCCCTCGTCCTGGCCCTGGTCAACGGCCTCCCCGGACGCGACCTGGCCCTGGTGGTCATCCTCGACGTCGTGCTGCTGGCCGCGCTGTGGCTGGTCGACGAGACCCGCTCGCGGCAGCCGGTGACCCGGGTGCTGCGGGTGACGCTCGACCACGCCGTCAGCAGCCTCGAGGAGGCGGGTGACGCGGTCGCGCTGCGGCTGGCGATCGTGCCTCTCGACGTCGTCGTCGAGGACGTCGACCTCGTCCGGGAGACCACACGGGTCGCCGTCCGCTTCGCCGCCCCGGCCGGCTCCTGGCGGCCGGCCGACGCCCCGGGTCCCGACGCTGCCACCGGCGCCGGCGAGATGCCCGGGCCGACGACGGGGCTGCTCGATGCTCGCTGACCTCCTCGACCTCGACGACCGGCGGGCCCTCCCCCTGCACGAGGTGGTCGACGCCGCGCCCGCGATGACCCGGGTGGACCGCAAGTACCTCGTGCCGGTCACCGTCGCCCGCGACGTGCTGGCCCGGCTCGACCCCGCCTGGGGCGTGCTGACGCTGCCGAGCGGGCCCGCCGACGGTCGTGGTGACGGCGGCCTGGACGGTGGCCGGCGTACGACGCACTACCGCAGCACCTACTTCGACAGCCCCGACCTCGCGACCGCCCGCGCCCACGTGCAGAACCGCCGGCGCCGGTGGAAGGCGCGCAGCCGGCTGTACGTCGAGGACGGGCTGTGCCGCACCGAGGTCAAGGCCAAGGACGGCCGCGGTCGCACGGTGAAGACGGTGACCACGTCCAGCCCGGCGGCGTACGGCCGGCTCACCGACGACGACCTCGCCTTCCTCACCGGCACGCTCGCCGGCCACGCGATCACCGTGGACGCCGCCCGCCTGGCCCCCTCGATGGAGATCACCTACGAGCGGCTGACGCTGGCCCGCGTCGACGAGCACCCGGCCCGGCTGACCGTCGACTGGGGCATGCGCTGCGTGCTCGGCGGCCAGCAGGTCCGCCTCGACCACGACCACGTGCTGCTCGAGACCAAGGGCGACCTGCGGGCCGGCGACGCCGACCGCCTGCTCGCCGGGCTCGGCATCCGGCCGCGCTCCTTCAGCAAGTACGCCGCCGCAGCCGGCCTGCTGCACCCCGCCGTCGCCGACAACGACGTACGCCGGCTGCGCGGCACCGTCCTGCACCACGGCGACGCCTCGGCCGGCCGACCCGCGTCCGGCCGACCCGCCTCCGGCCGACCCGCGTCCGGCCGACCGGCCTCCCCCCACCCCAGGAGCCTCACCGCATGAGCACCACCTCCTCGCCCACCGGCGGCCCCCGCCGTCGCCGGATCCCCCTGCGCTACCTGCTCCTCGCCGTCGTGGCGGTGGTCGCCGTCCTCGTCGCTGCCTTCGGCGCCTCGGCGCTGGGGGGCGGCGGCCAGAACCTCTCGGCCAAGGACCGCATCAAGGCCGACCCGCCGCCCACGCTGTTCAGCGACGCCGCAGTCGCTCCGACCGGGCGTGAGGTCGCGGCCCAGGCCGCCCGCGCGCAGCGGCTGATGCAGGCCTGGTGGGCGAGCCACGGCCACCAGCGCGACGACGCGGCCTTCACCGCCTGGGCCGAGCGGGTGCTGCCCGCCCCGCCGTCGGCCGCCCGGCGTACGGCCGAGGTGGCTGCGGTGGCCAAGATCGCGCCCGCCCGCACGGCCGCCGGCGTGCAGGCCGCCACCTGGCTGGAGGCCTACGGCAAGAAGGACCTGTGGAAGCTCTACGCCCACGACCAGGCCGAGCTGCTGCCCGGCACGACCGGTGACGCCCGCAAGGCCGACGTCAAGGCGATGCTGAAGCTCTCCAAGAGCATCGCCGACACCCTCGGCACGAAGTACCAGCAGTCCGCGCCGTACGTCCTGCAGCCGTCGCTGCGCCCGGACCACACCGTCACCAAGGGGCAGGTCTGCCCCTGCTCCTACCCCTCGCGGCACGCCGCCGCCGGGGCCGCCGCCTCGACCTACCTCGGCGGCCTGGACCCGCACCGGGTCGCGGACTACGCCTGGACCCAGGCCGAGATCGACTACTCCCGCGTCTACATGGCCGGCCACGTGCCGAGCGACATCGAGGCCGGAGCCCTGCTCGGCGACCTGATCGGCGAGTACTACCTGGGCAGCCGGGCCTGAGGCCTCAACCCGGGGTGAGCACCCCGTCGTCGACCAGCCGGCGGAAGAGGTACGGCGCCAACGTGCGGGCGTAGGTGACCGAGACGTGGTTGCTGTCGACGTAGACGTCGACCCCGCCGATCACCACCGGGCAGACCTGGCCGCGGCAGTAGAAGTCGGTCAGGTCGGCCACCGTCGTCCCGGGGGTACGCCGGGCGGCCGCGGAGAGCGCGTCGAAGCGGCGGTCGAGGTCGGGGCCGCGGTCGAAGGCGCAGCGGTCGGCCCCCGCGACGCCCTCGCGGGACAGGCACAGGTTGGGGTTCTCCGCCGCGGTGGTGCCGCCGGGGTTGTCGCGCACGACCACGACGGGGACACCGAGCCGGGTGACCGGGCGCCAGGCCTGGGCGAACCCCCGCACCCGCTGCTCGCGGGAGCCCCGCAGCGTGCTGACCCGGGCGGTGGTCAGGATCGCGTCGTACCCCTGGGCCGTGCGCTGCAGCAGCGGCCCCAGCTGCTCGCGGAAGGTCGAGCAGCGGCGACCGGCCTCGTCGTCCTGGGGCGTCGTGGTCGACCAGGGGCAGCCACCGAGCACCAGCATGTCGGCGCTGACCAGACCGGTGTCGACCATCTTCTCCACCATGCTCATCAGCACCCGGGCGTGGGAGTCGCCGACCACCGCGATGTGCGGCTTGCGCCCGTCGTCGGTGCCGAAGCGGCACGGCTCGACCGGGTCGCCCAGCAGCGGGGCGTTGCAGCGCTCGTACTGCGGCCAGTCCTTCGCCGCGGCCGCCGGCGTCGGGACCAAGGTGCCCTCGAGCGCGGGGTTGGGGCAGCCGGGAGCCCCGGGGGCCATGGCCGCAGCCCCGAAGCACGGCGGGGCGTCCTTCGCGATCCGCGCGGCCGCCTGCTCGGCGGCGGCGTTCTCCCGCGCCACCGCGACCCGGGGGCCGACGCAGACGACCGTGAGCACGACGGCGCCCAGGGCTGCGTAGGCGAAGGTGGTGCGCGGTCGGGGCAGCCCGAGCCGGCGGGTGGTCCGCACCGGGTCCTCGACGTACCTCTTGGTCAGCGCGGCCAGCCCGATCGTGGCCAGCAGGATCGAGACCTTGTCGACGGTGGTCAGCGGGTGGCCGGTCGCGTAGGGCAGCAGGATCACCAACGGCCAGTGCCAGAGGTAGATCGAGTAGGAGATGTCGCCGATCCACTCGGCCGGGCGCCAGGTGAGCAGCCGGCCGTGCGACCAGTCGGGGTCGGGCGCGGCCACCCAGATCAGCGCCAGCGTGGCCCCCACGACGACGATCGCCGCCGTGCCCGGCATCGGGGTGTCCTTGTCCAGCACCAGCGAGCAGGACCCGAGGGTGACCAGCGCCGCCCAGCCGAGCAGGGCCCGTCCGAGGTGGCGTCCATGCACGTCGGGGGCGAAGGCGAGCAGCGCGCCCGCACCGAACTCCCACGCCCGCGCCGGGGTGACGAAGTAGGCCCAGGCCGGGTCCTGGGCCGTGATCCACAGCGAGTAGGCCAGGCTCACCGCGGTCACCACGGCCATCACCAGCAGCACGCCGCGGCGACCTCCCAGTCCCGCGGCGGCGCCGTCCGGACGGCGCCGGGAGCGGCGGGTGGCGAGCCACACCCCGAGCAGCACGAGCAGCGGCCAGACCAGGTAGAACTGCTCCTCCGCCGACAGCGTCCAGTAGTGCTGGGCCGGCGACGGCTGGTTGTCGGCCGCCAGGTAGTCGACCGCGCCGAGGGCGAGCGCCCAGTTCTCGACGTACAGCGCGGCGGCCAGGATCTCGCCGAAGAACTGCTGCCACACCAGCCGCGGCACCCAGACGAGGACGCCCACGGCCGAGACCACGAGCACGACGTACGACGCGGGCAGCAGGCGGCGGATCCGGCGGGCCCAGAACTGCAGCAGGCTGACCGAGCCGGTGCGGTCGAGCTCGCGCAGGAGGTGCGAGGTGATCAGGAAGCCGGAGATCACGAAGAAGACGTCGACCCCGACGTAGCCGCCGGGCAGCCGGTTCGGCCACAGGTGGAAGAGCACCACCATGAGCACGGCCACCGCCCGCAGCCCCTGGATCTCGCGACGCACCGCTCGACCCTACAAAGCCCGGGGGCCCGATCGCCGCAGGTCAGTCACGTCGGAGCCGTCGCCGGGCACCGTGCCCCAGGCGGCGGGCCACCCGTCGGGCGCGGCCGCCCGGGCGCGTGGTCACGACCGGGGTGTCCTCGACGGTCGGGTTCCAGTAGCGCTCGCTCGTGCGGACCGTCGAGGCATCGGGTTTGTAGAACGGCTCGACGTAGGACAGGTGCGGGCGCTCCCAGGCGATGTCACGGCGTACGACGCGGGCCGGCGAGCCGACGGCGATGCAGTTGTTCGGGACCTTGCCGGTGACCAGGGAGTTCAGCCCGATCACGGTGCCGTCGCCCACGCGGCCGCCGGCCAGCACGATCGAGCCCAGCGCCAGCCAGACGTGGTTGCCGATGGTGATGTCCTCGGCCGGGTTCACCCGCAGGCCGGTGTGCACGTCGAAGATCGGGTGGCCGTCGTCGGCGCGGATCTGGTTCTGGCTGGCGATCATCACGTCGTTGCCGATGCGCACCGTCACGCCCTCGACGGCCGACACGATGCAGACCCCGGTGCTCGACACGTTGTCGCCGATGGACACCGTGGCGTCCTGGCCGACGCGGATCCCCCACAGCCCGCCCTTGACCCGCCGGTTGTGGCCGATCGTGAGGGTGCCGTTGTCGCAGTCGAAGACCACCGACAGCTTCTCGATGCGGCAGCCCTCGGCGATCACGACCCGGTTGTTCCGGCCGCGGAAGGTGATCGCGATGTTCTTCTCGTACGCCGCGGACGTGACGACCTCGTTCCCGTCCTCGTCGCTGTAGGGCTCGAGGATCGTCAGCTTGCGCACCCGGCGATCGTACGGCGGACCGGCCCGCTCAGCTCTCGTAGGACTCCCCGCCGAGCTTGACCGGCGCGTCGTCGATCGACCGCTCGACGACCTGGCAGGTGCCGGTCGCGGCGTCGCAGGTCGTGATCGTGTCCTTCCTCGCGTCGACCATCAGCACCCGGCCGTCGGGGGTCCAGCCGAAGGCGTCGTCGCGACGCGAGAGCGTGTGCGACGTGCCGGCGTCCACGTCGTAGAACCGGGGTTGCGGCGCCTTCTCGCCCTCGCCGACGACGGCCATCTGGTCGAAGACGCGCAGGGACCGCCCGTCCGGCGACATGAAGGCGTAGTCGTCGCGAGCCGCGGCCAGCTCGCTCACCGTGGTGTCGGTGGTGAAGTCGCGGACCACCCACGAACGGGTGTTCTGCACCACGAACCGGCCGTGGGCGGTCTCGGAGGCGCGGTTGCTGTCGGGCACCTGGCGGGTGCGGCCGGTGCTCCAGTCCCACTCGGTCCAGCCGTCGTCGAAGTGCGCCCACATCCGGGTGCCGGTCATCGACACGGGCGGCGCCTCCCAGCCGCCCCAGGTGAACCGGCCGGGGATGTCGGTGCGCGCCACCTCGCGACCCGTGGTGACGTCGACGACCACGTAGGACCACCGGCCGGGGTCGCCGGTGGGCGCTGCGTAGGCCACGTCGGGGCTGTCGATGTCGGTGCCCGGCACCCGGTCGCCCATGCGCAGGGGGACCGTCGTCACGCTGCCGTCCGGGGCGATCAGGGTGTAGCGCGACGGGCCGGCCGAGTCGGTGTAGCCGGAGCGGCCGGCGCGGACCAGCACACCCGCGGAGGTGTAGTAGAGGGCCTTGATCTTGTCCTCGAAGCGCACCCGGTGGTTGCCGATGTAGACGACGCTGCCGGCGGAGAACGCGCCGTACCTCGTGTACGCCGCCCCCGGCGACGCCGCGTCGAACTGCTCCTGGGGCGTCAGCGTCGCCCGGCCACCGGAGGGTCGCAGGGCGACCCCGACCCCGAGGACGGCCACCACGAGCGCGACCACGCCCACGGTCTGCCCGAGGTGCCGACGCCGCCGCCGTCGCTGCCCCCCACGCAGCACGGCGGCGGTGTCGGGCGCGGGCACGAGCAGGCTCTCGGCCTGCTCGTGCAGCAGGAGGGCGAGGCGGTCAGTCATGGTGGGCTCCTCCGGTGGTGGTCAGGAAGCTCTCGCCGAGGGCGGAGCGCAGCTTGCCGAGCGCGTGCGAGGTCTGGCTCTTGACGGTGCCGGGGGCGCAGCCGAGCACCTCGGCCGTCTGCTCGACGCTGAGGTCGTCGTAGAACCGCAGCACCACGACCGCCCGCTGGCGGGGCGGCAGCTGCGCGAGCGCCTGGGCCAGCACCACCCGGTCGGTGCCGTCGCCCTCGACGCTGCGACCCACCGTGGGCGGCCCTCCGTGGCTCCCGTCGACCTGCGGCGAGGCCACCTCGGCGCGCCAGGCGCGGCGGCGGAACCACGAGGTGGCGGTGTTGACCAGCACGGTGCGGGCGTAGGCCCGGGCGGCGTACCGCTCCCGGACCCGGCCCCACGCGACGTAGGTCTTGGCCAGGGAGGTCTGCACGAGGTCCTCGGCCAGGCCGCGGTCACCGACCAGGAGGTACGCCGTGCGGTACAGCCCCGGCCACGCCTCCTCGACGAAGGCCGTGAACTCCGCGTCGGTCGGTGCTCGCACCCTGGCCCCCCTCGTCCGGCTCCTCACCACTATCGACGCCGTGGGGGGCGGATCCGGTTGCCTACCAGCGGGAACCCGCGATTCCGGAGATATCCCCCGAAATTGGACACCTTGCCCGATAGTGGAGGTCCCTTGCCCACGTTGGGAGCCCTCATGCCTCGGTCCGCTCACCGCCCGCTCACCGTCGGGCTGCTGTCCGGTGCCCTCGCGTGCGTCCTGGCCGGCACCGCCGGCGGAACCCCCGCCGCCCAGGCATCGGCGACCCAGGCGTCCACGACCACCGCGGGGATCTCCGCGCGGGTCAGCGGCTCGATCGGGGTCTCGCCCACGAACTACGTCGGCGGCCAGGCGGTGACCTTCAGCGGACGCCTCGGCGTCAGCGGGCGCCGCGCGATCACCCTGCAGCAGTTCATGGGCCGTCCCGGTGACATCTGGTTCCCCGTCAAGGGGTACGCCGGCTGGACCGCCGCCGACGGCAGCTTCCGGGTGCGCGTGCCGGCGCCCGACATGTGGGGCATCCGCTACCGCGTCGTCAGCCGGGGGATCGCGTCGCCCTCGGTGCTCCTGGAGTCGAAGCTCCAGGGGGCCGACCTCTGGGTCAGCGGCACCGACCGCGACGCGCCGGACCAGGCGGGCACGCCGAGCGCGGGCGTGCCGTTCGACGTCTCCGTGGACACCACCCCGGTCATCATGGGCCGCCGGTTCGGCTGGGGCACGCCGGTCTTCGGCGGGCGCGGCCTGACGCTGCAGAAGCGCGTCGGCCCCACGTCGTGGACGACGCTCGCGCGCACCACCGAGACCTCCGACGGGCACGGCTACTTCACCGGCCTCACCGAGTCGGCTCGCGGGACGGTCGTCTACCGGGTCCGCCAGGAGCCGCTCCTGGTCAGCGGCAGCCGCGTCGGCTGGAGCACCAGCTACCCGACGTACGTCGTGGTCGGAGGCAGCGGACCCACCCAGGAGCCGCCGGCACCGGCCACGACGCGGTACGACGCCTGGCAGCCGCTGGCGGCCTCCGGCGCGAGCCTGACGCCGACGATGACGACCTCCTT
>CAVVQW010000009.1:0-61366 GCA_963750435.1 uncultured Actinomycetota bacterium
CATTCTGGGCTACTAGAGACTTCCCGGCAGGGCCGGCGTCTGGCCAGACTCGGTCTAGGTGCCCCGCGGGATCGCTCTCTATTGGGCTGCCCACCCGAAGTTCGCGGGTGTGGCTCACCATCGGTCTGCTGCCCTCGGGGCGCCGCTGACGAGGCGTGGCTCAAGAAGGGACTGCTCTGCTCGTAGTAGCAATGCCCACCTCGCCGTCCACATCGGAACGCATAGGCGGGAGCAGCAACATGGAGCAGGTCATCATCGGGGTCGATCCCCACAAGCTGTCGGCCACGATCGAGGTCGTGGACCGTCACGAACGGTTGCTCGGCTCTGGACGGTTCACCACCGACCAGGCCGGCTACAAGGCCATGCGCACCTACGCCAAGGCGTGGCCTGACCGGGTCTGGGCCGTCGAGGGCGCCAACGGAGCCGGGCGGCCACTCGCGCAACGGCTCCTCGAAGCCGGGGAGCGCGTCGTCGACGTACCAGCCAAGCTCGCCGCCCGGGTCCGACTCTTCGACACCGGACACAACCGCAAGACCGACGCACTGGACGCACACTCCATCGCCGTCGTCGCGGTCCGCACCAGCACCCTGCGGGTGTTGCAGGTCGACGGCGAGCTCGAGGCACTCAGGATCCTGACCGACCGCCGCGAAGCCCTCACCCGGCGCCGGGTCCAAACAGTCGACCGGTTGCAGGCCCTGCTCGCAGAACTGCTGCCTGGACAGGCCAAACGCGACATCACCACCGGCCAGGCCAAGACGATGCTGGCCAGCGTCCGGCCCCGCGACATCGCCGGCAAGACCCGCCGTCGCATCGCTGCGGAGGAACTGGCCGAGCTGATCGCGGTCGAGGCCAAGATCAAGAAGGCCACCGCCGAACTCAAAGCAATCGTGCTGGCCCGTGGCTCACACCTGATGGACCTCCACGGCGTCGGCCCCGTCGTGGCCGCCCGGATCCTGGCCGACGTCGGCGACGTCACCCGCTTCGCCGACCGCAACCGGTTCGCGTCCTGGACAGGCACCGCCCCACTCGACGCCTCCTCAGGTGAACAGAATCGCCACCGTCTCTCACGCGCTGGGAACCGGCGGATGAACCACATGATCCACATCGCCGCGGTCACCCAGCTACGCCTCGACACCGACGGCCGGGCCTACTACCGACGCAAGCGCGCCGAGGGCAAGAAGCCGCTGGAGGCGATCCGATGCCTGAAGCGAAGGATCTCCGACGCCACTGCGGCGGTGTGCAGCGGGGGTAGGCGTCCCGTTCAAGTGAAGCAAGTGCTGATCCGGACTGACCGGGGCCAAGGGCCGCCCGCCTATTAGGGTTCGTCTTGAGCGCTTAGCGAGCCGAGACGGCGGAATAGCGGCGGAAGTTCATCGGCCAGCGGCGAAGCCCGAGCCCACCACAACGGGGTCGGCGCCCTGCAAATCCGTCGGCCTACACCTTCGCGGGTTCGAGTCCGCACCTGACACCCGCACGAGGAGCGAAGCCCGCAGGCCTCTGAACCGCGGGACTCCGCGGGCCTGGGTGTGGTGAGGGCGGTGGTCGGGTGCCTCACCCGAGGCCCCCGCCCCGCTCGGCCCTGGCCGGAATGCTGTGGGACCGGGGTCGACGGACCGCCTTCAGGGCGGGCGGCATCGCCGTGCTGACCTTCGCCCTGCTCGTCTCGCTCCTGGGTCGGCGTACGCTCGCCGCTGCCGGCAGCGACGCAGCACCTCGTTCTGTCAGCGCCCGGCCAGCTGGCCGGTGAGCCGAGGTGTCGATCGCTCCGGGGCATCGATGGAGCCGACCGGAACGGGGCCTTCCGAGTGCAAGGTCGGAAGACGAACTCGGAACGTCGTACCTGCTCCGAGCTCGCTCTCGACGTCGATCTGGCCACCATGACGAGCAGCGATCCGAGCGACGATGGCCAGACCGAGGCCCGTGCCGGGTCGGCGCAACGCCTCGGGGTTGGTCGAACGGAAGAACTCGGTGAACAGGTGCTGCCGGTCCGCTTCCGAGATGCCGAGGCCGTGGTCGACACAGGTGAAGACGACCTCGTCCCTGCCGCCCTCGAGCGAGAGGTCCACGGAGCCTCCGGAGTCGGAGTACTTCACCGCGTTGCCGACCAGGTTGGCGAAGAGTCGTCGCAGCTCCTCGATGTGACCGGGCACGACCAGCGCATCCGTCTGGGGTGCGATCCGGACCGTGACGCCGGCCTGTGCGGCGCGGAGCGACTCGTCGTCGCACACCTCGGCGAGGACGGTGCCGAGGTCGACCGGAAACCCGACCATGAAGTCCTGGTTCCCAACGCTGCTCATGAGCAGCAGGTCGTTGACGACGGCACTAGCGCGGGCAGCGCTGCGTCTCAACGCCTGCAGGGATGTCTCCGCCTCGGTCGGCATGGTCGTGACCGACTCGAGCATCTCGAGGTGGCCGAGGATCACACCGAGGGGGTTCTTCAGCTCGTGGGAGACGGCGTCGATCAGCTGGCGACGGTACTCATCGAGCTGTCGGAGCTCCACGATGAGCTGCTGCTCCCGCTCATGGGCTCGCGCGCTGAGCAGGGCCCGGCCCACGTCGTGACCTACCCCTAGCGCAGCTTGGCTCTCGCTCTCTGTCCAGCGGTCCTCGCGGCTGTCGCGGATCACGACCACCGCGCCCATCGCCTCGTGCCCGGCGCCCACGGGGACCAGCAGCAGCTCGCTGGCGGCGTGCGCGGCGAGGAGGTCGGTCAGGTCTTCGCGGTGGTCACGGTCCAGCTCGTCGTCGCCCCACACCCGATCCGGCTCGGCGATGATCACCGTGCGAGACATCCATGCCCGGCGCGTCGCGGCCTCGATCGGGGCGTCCAGCGCGGCTGGCAAGGCGCTGGTGGAGCTTCGTGTGGTCGGCACGCCCTCGGACTGGCCGTGGAGCCGCACCTCCAGCAACGTGGCGCGGAAGCCGGCCACCAGCTGGGCGTGCACCTCCGTGAGCAGGTCCTGACCGCCCACGCGCCGGGACGCCGCGCGGACGACACCGCGCGCTGCCTCGTCGAGCCGGGCCTGTCGGGTCAGCTCCTCGCGGTCGACCGTGACCATCACCGACTGGAGCACCACCTCGAGGTCGTCGGCGATGCCCCACAGCTCATGAGGCCCGGGGCGGAGTCCGGACAGGGGCTCGTCGAGGTGCAAGAGCGCGCGGGTGCGTCCGGTGGCGTCGGTCAGCGTGGCCACCAGCATGTCCAGGGTTCGCCAGCGATCGGGGGCGCCGGAGTCGGGGATGCTCGGCACGTACCCGTGGCCACGGAGGGCGTCCTGCAGCTCCGCGTCCATGTCCTCCTCGGCGAGGAACACGAACTTCCCGTAACGCGTGCCGGCCTGAGCCACCCGCCGCATGTGGCTGACCGGGTAGCTCTGTCCCATGTCGGCCTCTTGGACCCCCGGGCCTGCGAACGCGACCGGCTCGAGGAAGCCGTCTCCTCGCAGCACATCGACGATGCTGACGCTGAAGCCGGTGCGCAGCCGGGCGTCGTCGGCGATACGGCGCAGCTCGGCCCGCACCTCGGGACCTCCCCAGCTGCTCGAGCGGGCGCGCTCGGGCAACGTGTGGCTGGCGTCGTGGTCGATGCTCATCGCGCTCCTGCCCCGGGTTGCCCACCCAGCATGACAACCATTCAGGTCACGTATGGCGATTCGCCCGAATTGTTCCGCACCTCGTCGCGCCCCCGGTGGGCCCCTGGCCTGTGTGCTTCCTGCTCGCCGGGGCCTTGGTCGGCGGGACGACCACCGATGACAATGGGATGGCACGGGAGTCGTACCGCCGAGAGCTGCGCCGCCAGGCGCTGCCACCCCAGGAGGAGCGAGCAGCCAGGACGACGATCACGCCTGAGGGCCGTGATGCCCCCACGTTCACCCCGGTGCACGTGGCCGACCTACTGGCGGCGGGGGAGCGGATGCCGGTCTACGTCCACGTGATCGACCATCCCGGCGGGCGCGTGCTCGTCGACACCGGGATGACGCAGTTGCACCCGCTGGTCGCCGACATGGATCCCCTCCTGACCCCGCTGAGCGAGCAGGCGGACCTCGACCTGGCCGGGATCGACCTCGTCGTCAACACCCACCTGCACTTCGACCACTGCGGCGGCAACGTGCTGTTCGCCGGCACACCGATCTACGTCCAGCGCCAGGAGCTCGACGACGCGCGCACCCTCGACGACTACACGATCCGCGAGTGGGTCGAGGCGCCCGGAGCGGCGTACGTGCCCGTCGACGGTGAGCACGAGCTGCTGCCAGGCGTACGGCTCGTCCCGGCTCCGGGGCACACCCGGGGGTCCCAGGTGGTCGTCGTGGAAACGGGTGGGCGCCCGGTCGTCATCGCCGGCGACACGGCGGTCTTCCACGCCGAGCTGGACGAGCCGACCACCGAGGGCCAGCGGCTGATCCGTGCCCTTGAGCCCGAGGCGGTGTGGCTGGCCCACGAGCACGAGCCGTGGCGGCCGGCCGCGAGGAGTGCGAGTGGCCCGGACGTCTCCGAGCCGGGAACACCGACCGCCAGGTAGGACGGTCCGTCCGTTGTGCCCTTCTGACCCGCACCGCGGGTTAGCGTCCGGGCATGCCGGCGTTGTGACCGACACCACCATCTCGTCCCGGAGGCAACGCATGCGCTCTCGCCTGGCCCGACTGACCCTCGCCCTGACCGCCGGAGTCGTGGTCAGCGGCCTTCTCGTCGCCCCGGCATCGGTCGCCTCGGCCACTGCCGGCAGCGACCCGCTCGACATCCTGGTCCTGGGCGACTCCTACTCCGCCGGCAACGGCGCCACCGACGACAACGGCGCCGAACAGACCTACGGCCCCGAGGGGTGTCGTCGCAGCCGGGTGAACTGGAGCGAGAAGTACGCCGCCGCGCTGCGCGCGGGCGGGCAGCCGGTGAACCTGGTCAACCACGCCTGCAGCGGCGGCGTGACCGCCGACTTCACCTCGCCGCGGGTGATGGACACCGCGAGCAAGGCCGAGCCCACGCCTGCCGGGGTGACCACCACCGACCAGGCGGACGCGAGTCTGGCGCAGAGCGACCCCTGCAACACCCGCACCTTCCCCGACGAGGAGTTCTGGACCTACCACGCCACGAACGTCACCCCGCTCGTCATCACCTACGACTGCACCCGCAACCTCAGGCCGCAGGCCCAGTTCGTGAACAGCAACGTCGACCTCGTGCTCTTCACCATGGGCGGCAACGACGCGGGGTTCAGCTCGATCGTGCAGAACTGCTTCCTGCCGGGCGCGCGCACCTCCAGCGGGTGCAAGGACAAGGTCGACGCCGCGCGGGCGCTGCTGCCGACGATCCAGGACCGCCTGCTGACCGGCATCGCCGCGATCCGCACCCACGGCCTGCGCGACGACGCCAAGATGGTGCAGCTCGGCTACCCGTGGCTCCAGCTGGACAACGACTTCACGCTGGTCGACCCGCCCGGGTACGCCGCCGGCGACGAGGTCCGCGCGTTGGTGAGTGACGGCGACGCCGCGATCGGCGCCGTCGTCCCCGACGCGAACGCCGGGCACCCGGGGCAGCTGACGTTCCTCACCGGCGTCCCCGAGAAGTTCTCCGGCCACGAGCCCGACGCCACCACGCCGACCGGCAACCCCGTCCGGTGGGTCAACCAGGTCGGGGACGGGAGCGCCATCGAGGTCTTCTACCACCCCAACCGCCTCGGCCACACGGCGTACGCCGAGATGCTCACGGCCCGCGGCACGTTCGGTGCCCCGACCAGCCCGCCGGTCGTCACCCACCCCCGGCCGCGCGCCACGATGCACGTCGCGCTCGACCGCCACCGGGCGCGCAAGAACCACCGGGTCGGCGTCCGGGTCGGGGTCGTGCTGTCGAACCGGACCCGCCCGCGCGGCCGGGTCGTCGTCTACGACCGGACCCACCACCGGACCCTGGCGACCGCCCAGCTGCGCGCCGGCGACCGGGGGCGGGTGACGCTGCGGCCCCGCCTGCGCAGGGCGGGCCGGACCACGCTCGTCGTGACCTACCGCGACCCGGTCGCACGCGCCGTCAGCACCACCCGACAGGTCCGCGTCAGGCGGTAGCCCCCACGGTCACGACGACGCCCCGGGGCGTACGACGAACACCACCTGGTCCGGCTCGTCGGCGTCGTTGGCCCGCACGCGCACGTCGACGTACCCCGGCTCGACCCCCATCGCGTCGTGCTCGCGGAAGAACACGTCCCGCACCGAGACCTGCCCCTCCGACTCGATCGTGAACTCGCCCAGCGTCACGAGCGCGGGGTCGTCGGCGTACGGCGCGACCGAGACCACCGTCGGCCCGTCGACCGGGCTGAGGGTGGCCACGGCGATGCAGTCGGGCGTGGCGATGCAGGTCGCGCCGCCGAACGAGGTCGGGGCGGCGTAGTCCTCCCGGCCGACGAGCAGCACGATCGAGTGGGGCGGTCGGATCGAGGGGCTCACCCGGTGATCGTGCCGCACACCGGTCAGAACTCGGCCATCTTGTCCCAGCCGTCGCGGTCGGGGACCTCGACGTAGATGATGTCGGGCACCTCGGCGACGAGCGGCCGGGTGGCGTCCTCCTCGAGGTACTTCTGGAAGTGGGGGGAGGCGACGTGCGCCTCGCCGGCCGCGGAGTCGTCGAAGGCCTCGAGGGTCAGGATCGTGTCGGGGTCGTCGACGCTGCGGAACTGCTCGAACCACTTGTTGCCCGGCTCCTGCCGGGTGGCTTCGAGGAAGGGGCGGTTGGCCGCGAGGTAGGCCTCGGCCTGGCCGGGCTTCACCTTGGTCTTCACCGTGATGAGGATCAACGTCGTCTCCTGGGTCGTGGGGTGTGCGGCCATCATGCGCGACCGGGTGAGTACGCCGCTGCGCGGACCTGAGTACGAGCACCGACGCGCGACCCGTACGCCGGGGGCCAGCCTGGAGGTCACGCCGTGCACCGGGCACGACGCCTCGCTCGTCAGGAGCCCACGATGTCTGCTTCGGTCCCGCTCCCGGGCTCGCCCGCCGTCCGCCTGCTGTCGGTCTCGTGGCCGGTGGTGCTCGCCGACCTCGTGCTCGGGCCGCCGGCGTACTTCATCGCGTTCCTGTTCGCCTACGGCTTCCGCGACCAGGTGGGCTGGCCTGAGCACACGGCGTTCCTGGTGATGGTCGCGGTCTTCGCGACCTGCGCGGGTCTGCTCGCAGCGGCGGTGCCGACGGGGCGTGCCTTCGGGCACCGCGCCGTGGTCGCCGTGCTCACGTCGGCGGCGTTGAACGCGGTCGTCGTGGCGGCGGGCAGCGTCGTCAGCGCCACGCACAAGGCGGAGGGCTCGGTCTCGGCCGACTTCTCGACCACGACCGACGTGCTGGTCGTCGTCGTTCTGCTGGCGGTGGCCGTCGCGTGCGCCGCCGGGGCGGTCGCGGCCGAGAGGCGGGGGAGCGCGGGCAGGGCGGGCGGCAGGGGGCGCTCGCCCATGTAACGCGGTGTTGTCGACCCCGAGTGGGCCGTGCGCGGCTTGTTCAGAATCAACAACTCCGCGTTACATGTGTCTCGCCCACGGCAGGCGTACGACGACCACGGCGCCGCCATCCGCAGACCCACCGATCGCCACCGAGCCGCCGAGGCCCTGGACGAGCTGACGCACGATCGCCAGGCCCAGCCCACTGCCGCCGGCGTCGCGGTCGCGGGCCTCGTCGAGGCGGGTGAAGCGCTCGAAGACCTCCTCGCGCTGGGCCTCGGGCACGCCCTCGCCGTCGTCGGTCACGGTGATCCGGACCTCGGCGGCGTCGGCCAGGAGCTTCACGCGCACCTGCGACCTGGCGTGGCGCACGCCGTTGGTGAGCAGGTTCGTGACGACCCGGTCGAGGTGCTCGGGCCGGGCGAGCTGGAGGGTCACCGAGGGCCCGGGCACGAGGGTGACCGGGACGCGGGCGTCGTCGAAGCGCGCCACCACCTCGGCGAGCAGCAGGTCGAGCTCCACCGGTCGCGGCTCGGCGCCGTCGGGGGTGGCGTCGAGGCGGGCGAGCACGAGGAGGTCGTCGACCAGGCCGGTCATCCGCTGCACCTCCTCGACCAGGTCGGGCAGCACGTCCGGCGCCTCGCCGCGCCGGTCGGCGACCTCGAGCTGGGTGCGCATCGAGGCCAGCGGGCTGCGCAGCTCGTGGGCGGCGTCGGCCACGAAGCTGCGCTGCCGCTCGCGGGCGGCGGCCAGCCGGTCGAGCATCGAGTTCAGGGTGAGCGCGAGGGCGTGGATCTCGTCGTGCGACGCGGGCAGGGGGAGCCGGTCGCCCTGCCCCGTGCCGGAGATCTGGTCAGCGGCCGAGCGCAGCGCCTCGACGGGCCGCAGCGTCGCCCCGACCACCCGCCAGGCGATCAGGACGAGCACCACGAGCAGCAGCGGGTACGTCGCCAGCAGCGTGACGCCCAGGATCCGTTGCGCGTCGGCGACGTCGTCGAACTGCTGCGCGACCAGGACCGTACGCCGGGCCGACCCGCCTGTCCCCGCGTCCGCCCGCTCGGCCGTCACGCGCAGCGGGCTGGAGAGCCCGATCCTCGAGCCGGGCACGGTGACCGGGGCGTCCAGCGCCCGCGCCACCTCGGCGGGCCCCAGCAGCGAGGTGAGCCGGTCGGCGTTCGTCGAGGCGCTCAGCACCCGGTCGTCGGCGTCGACGACCTGCACGATCTGGCTGCCGGTCACCGGGATCGGCTCCGGCAGACGGCCCTCCTCGACCAGCTGCACGACGTCGGCGGCGGTCGCCCCGGCGGCGGCGTCGAGGGTGCGCATCCCGGCGAGGCCCAGGACGACGTACAGCGAGAGCGACCCGATGGCCAGCGCCACCGCGACCCCCACCGTGCCCACCACGAGCAGCCTCCCCCGCAGGCTGAGGCGCCGCCACAGGCCCCTCACGACGGCCCCCCGGCGGACATACGCGCCGTCTCGGCGTGCACACGCGCCGTGTCGGCGGACACACGCGCCGTGTCGGCGGACACGCGCGCCGTGTCAGCGTGCACACGCGCCGTCTCGCTCATGCGTCGAGCCGGTAGCCGACCCCGCGGACGGTCTCGACCAGGCGGCGGCCGAGCTTGCGGCGCAGGTAGCCGACGTAGACCTCGACGACGTTGGGGTGCACGTCGGAGGCGGAGTCCCAGACGTGGTCGAGGATCTCGAACTTCGTGGTGACCTCGCCGGGGTGGCGCAGCAGGAACTCCAGCAGGCCGAACTCGCGCGGGGTCAGCGCCACCGGCTTCGCCGGCCACGGTCACCTCGCGGGCGCTGGGGTCCAGGCGCACGTCGCCCGCGGCGAGGACGGCCGGCCGCGCCCGGGGAGTACGCCGCACCAGCGCGCGCAGGTGGGCCAGCAGGACGACGTAGGAGAACGGCTTGGTCAGGTAGTCGTCGGCGCCGAGGTCGAGGCCGTCGGCCTGGTCGTGCGGGCCGTCCTTCGCCGAGAGCATCAGCACCGGCACCCAGTTCTGCTCGGCGCGCAGGGTGCGGAGCACGTCGTACCCCGACAGCCGGGGGAGCATCACGTCGAGCACGACCGCGTCGAAGTCGCCGTGCCGGGCCAGGTCGAGGCCGGTGAGACCGTCGGCGGCCACCTCGACGCTGAACCCGTCGTCGCCCAGGCCGCGGCTCAGGGCGCGGGCCAGCCGCACCTCGTCCTCGACCAGCAGGAGCCGCATGACCTCAGGGTGGCACGGGTCCGCTGAGGGGCCGCACAGGTTCTCAGCGATCTCACAGGGGGTGCGAGGCACCATGGATGCCATGACCACCCTGCACCGTCGTCCCGTCCTCCGCTGGCTCGTGCCGGCGACCGTCGCCGTCGCCCTGGCCGGTGGCGGCTCGGCGATCGGCCTGCTCAGTGCCAGCGCCGGCAACCAGCTGGCGCCGCGCACGGCCTCCCAGCTGCTCGTCGACGTCCAGGGGGCCCGCGTGACCGGGCTGTCGGGCACCGTCGTCCAGGACGCCGACCTCGGCCTGCCCAGCCTGCCCGGCGTCGGTGGCAGCGGCAGCTCCGACCTGACCTCGCTGGTCTCCGGCTCGCACACCCTGCGGGTCTGGTCCGCCGGGGCCGACAAGACCCGCGTCGCGCTGCTGGGCTCGCTCGGCGAGTCCGACGTGATCCGCAACGGCGACGACGTGTGGACCTGGTCGAGCAAGGACAAGACCGCGACCCACCTCACGCTCCCCGCGAAGGCCGGTGCGGCCGACCGCACCCCGGCCGACCCCTCGATGACCCCGCAGCAGGCCGCCGACGCGGCCCTGAAGGCGATCTCCCCGACCACGAAGGTCAGCACCGACGGCACCGCGACGGTGGCCGGCCGGCCGGCGTACGAGCTGGTGCTCCAGCCCCGTGAGGCCAGCTCGCTGGTCGAGTCGGTGCGGATCGCGGTCGACGGCAAGACCCACGTGCCGCTGCGGGTGCAGGCGTTCGCCCGCGGCGCCGACAAGCCCGCCTTCCAGGTCGGCTTCACCTCCTTCGACCCCACGGCCCCCGCCGACTCCGTCTTCGCCTTCAACCCGCCCCCGGGCACCAAGGTGACGACGTCGACGCTCGGCGACCACGCCGGCAAGGCGGGCGAGAAGGCGGGCGACAAGGCGGACAGCAAGGCCGCCCCCGAGAAGGCCGGCAGCAAGCCCGCGGTCGTCGGGAAGGGCTGGGCCTCGGTCGTGGTCGCCGACCTCCCGGCCTCCGCCACCTCCGGCGGCTCCTCCAGCGGAGGCAACGGCCTGGCCGGCGTCCTGAAGTCGCTGCCGAAGGTGACCGGCTCCTGGGGCTCGGGACACGTGCTGCGCGGCACCCTGTTCTCGGCGGTGCTGACCGACGACGGCCGGGTGGCCGTCGGTGCGGTGGCACCGGAGGCGCTGTACGCCGCCCTGGCCCGCTGATGGCGGCGATCGACACCGCCCCGGCGGTGGTGACCTCGGGGCTGACCAAGCGCTTCGGCCACCAGGTGGCCGTGGACAGCCTCGACCTGCTGGTGCCTCGGGGAGCGGTCTACGGCTTCCTCGGGCCCAACGGGTCGGGCAAGACGACGACGATCCGGATGCTGCTCGGCCTGGTCGGCGCGACCTCAGGCGAGGTCGAGGTGCTCGGCCAGCCGATGCCCGCGCGCTCCGGCGAGGTGCTCTCACGGGTCGGTGCGCTGGTCGAGGGGCCGGCGTTCCACCCCTACCTGTCGGGCCGCGACAACCTCGCGCGCCTCGACGCCGCCGACACCACGACCGACGGCCGCACCGCGCGGCCGCGCATCGAGGCCGCCCTCGAGCGGGTCGGGCTGATGGCGGCGGCCGGCAAGCGCTACCGCGCCTACTCCCTCGGCATGCGCCAGCGGCTGGCCATCGCCGCCGCACTCATGCGCCCGCGTGACCTGCTCGTGCTCGACGAGCCCACCAACGGCCTGGACCCCCAGGGCACCCGCGAGATCCGCTCGCTGGTCGCGGCGGTCTCCGCCGAGGGCACCACGGTGCTGATCTCCAGCCACCTGCTCTCCGAGGTCGAGCAGATGTGCTCCCACCTCGGCGTCATGCACGCCGGGAAGCTCGTCGTGCAGGGCACCAGCGCCGAGGTGCGCAACGGGGCCGAGCCGGTGGCGGTCGTCGAGTGCGACCAGCCGACGGCGGCCGCGCGGATCATGCGCGAGCTCGGGCTGACCGACGTCACCGTCGACCCGACGTCGGCCTCGGGCCGCCTGGCGGGGGTGGCGCCGGAGAAGGTGGTCGCGGCGTGCGTCCACCAGGGTCTCGCGGTCACCGGCTTCCGGGTGGCGGCCCCCTCGCTGGAGGACGTCTTCGTCGCGCTCACGGGGGAGGGCTTCGATGTCAGCGGTTGAGACCGACGCGGTGAGCCCCGGCACCCCGGCCACCGCCGCGAGCCCCCGTCCCCGCGTCTCCACGCGCTTCCTCCGCTCCGAGCTGCGCCTGGTCTTCCGGCGCCGGCGCAACCAGGCAGGGCTGGTGGTGCTCGCCCTGGTGCCGATCTTCATCGCGTTCGCGGTCAAGGTCTCCTCACCGGGCCGCGGGGGCGACGGGCCCGACTTCTTCGGCTCGATCACCGAGAACGGCCTGTTCGTGGCCCTGGCGGCGCTGTCCATCGAGGTCGGCCTGTTCCTGCCGCTCGCCGTCGCCGCCATCGCCGGTGACTCGGTCGCGGGCGAGGCCAACATCGGCACGCTGCGCTACCTGCTGACGGTGCCGGTGCGGCGGGCGCGCCTGCTCGCGGTGAAGTACGCCGCGATCGTGGTGTTCGCCTTCGCCGGCACCTTCACCGTGGCCGTCACCGGCGTCATCGCCGGTGTGGCGCTGTTCGGCGGGGGCGACCTGACCCTGCTGTCGGGCACGCGGATCGGGTTCGGCGAGGGACTGCTCCGGGTCGCTGCGAGCGCGGCGTACCTCGGGATCTGCCTCGCCGCCCTCGGTGCCGTCGGCCTGTTCATCTCCACCCTGACCGAGCAGCCGATCGGCGCGATGATCGCCGTGGTCATCTTCAGCACGGCCAGCTTCATCCTCGACAGCATCCCGCAGGTCGCCTGGCTGCACCCGTTCCTGATCACCCACCACTGGCTGGCCTTTGGCGACCTGCTGCGCGCCCCGATCGCCTGGCAGGGGATCGAGCAGGGCCTCTACTCCGCCGCGGCGTACGTCGTGGTGTTCTGGCTGGCCGCGTGGGCCCGCTTCGGGGTCAAGGACGTCACGAGCTGATCGGCGCCACTGGTCGCCCTTCCCCGAGACGTTCACCCGTGCGACAGGTTCGGGGCGGAGGATGACCGTCGTGAGCACACCGGAGACCCGCCCGTGAGCGGCTTCATCGACTCGGTCCTGTCCAGCGTGCCGGGCTGGGTGGTCTACCTCGCGGTCTTCGGCCTGCCGTTCCTCGAGGCGGCCGTCCTCCTCGGCTTCGTGGTGCCCGGTGAGGCGGCGGTGGTCTTCGGTGGTGTCGTCGCGGGCCGCGGCGACCTCAGCCTGACCCTGGTGCTCGTGGTCGCGATCGCCGGCGCGATCCTCGGCGACAGCGTCGGCTACCTCGTGGGCCGGCGCTACGGCCAGCGGATCCAGGCGACCCGGCTGGGTCGGCGCGTGGGGGAGGACCGGTGGAGCCGCGCCGAGGACTTCCTGCGGCGACGCGGTCCGGTCGCGGTGTTCGTGGGCCGCTTCACCGCCCTGCTGCGCGCGATGGTGCCGGGCGCGGCCGGGATGGCCCGGATGCCCTACCGCACCTTCCTGGTCTTCAACGTGCTGGGCGGCGCCGTCTGGGCCTCCGCGTGCGTGCTCGGGGGCTGGGCGCTCGGCTCGGTGATCAGCACCTACATCTCCGACGTGAGCTACGTCGTGGTGGGCGTCATCGTGCTCGCCGTCGTGGTCCACGTGGTGCGCGGCCGACGGGAGCGGCGTACGTCCGGCACCGCGTCGTGAGCACGACCACGGTGGCCACGGCCAACGTGCTGTGCGACCTGTCCCGGACCGAGGCGGCCGAGGCCCTCGACGGGGTGCTGGCCGCCGGCCCCGACCTCGTCGGGCTGCAGGAGTGGTCGGCGCTGCGGCTCGGGGTGCTCCGCCGCCGCGGACGGGTCACGACGGTGCCCTCAGGGCCCTCGGGCCGGGGTACGACGGGGAGGGGCGGCTGGGTGTGGAGCGCCCCGCTGCTCGGGGGCTGCGTCGTGGGGGCCGACAGCGCCCGCTACGACCTCCTCCGCGCCCGACCGGTGGTGCTGAGCCGGCCCGGCCGCGCCGACCGCGGCGGGCGGCTCGGGCTGGAGCCCGGACGCGTCGCCACCGTCGGGGTGTACGCCGACCGCCGCACCGCCCGCACCGTCGCCCTCGTCTCCTACCACCTCGTCTCGGGCGTGCAGCAGCATGACGCCCCTCGCGCCGACCGACCGCTGCTGGTGGCCCGTCACGACCACGAGACGGCGTGCCTGCAGCAGCTGGTCGACCGGTTGCTCGCGGCGGGCCACGTCGTGCACGCCGTCGGCGACGCCAACCGGCACGGGTTCACCCTCGCCGGCCTCACCTCGGCCTGGGACGGGCGCCCCGACCATCTCGGCACCCTCGGCCCGCGCCGGCGGGTCGACGACGCCTTCGGCCCCGGCCCGGCCACCGACGTCACCCTGCTCACCTCGGCCTCGGACCACCGCGCCGTCGTCGTACGCCGTCCTGACCGGCCCCACGGTTGACCGTCCGTCGCCCGGCCGTCAGGTTGCTGTCAGCGAGGGTCGCGCACAGTCGTGCCATGAGGTCGACCACGCAGGCCCCCACCGACGTGGTCGCCCTCAGCCCCCGATCGTCACGGTCACCCACCTGACCGCGACCACGGACCAGACCGAGCTGGTCCACTCCCGCGAGGAGGTCTGAGCCCCCTCCTCGCACCCGACGCGCCCGCCACCGGATCCTCGGTGGTGGGCGCGTCCGCGTTCCCCCGGTGCCCTTGTCCCGGGTCGTGACGGGCGTCACGATGGGCGCACCCGTCGTACGCCGTCCCCCGGAGAGCCCGTGTTCCCAGGAACCCATGCCGCGCTGACCCCCGACAAGCCGGCCCTGGTGATGGCCGAGACCGGTGAGACCGTCACCTACGCCCAGCTCGAGGAGCGGTCGGTGAGGCTGGCGCACCTGCTGCACGACCTCGGTCTGCGGCGGGGCGACACGGTGGCGCTGCTGTCGGAGAACAGCCCTCGCTTCCACGAGTGCTACTGGGCGGCCATGCGCAGCGGCCTCTACCTGACCGCGATCAACATCCACCTCTCGGTGGACGAGCAGGCCTACATCGTCCGCGACTGCGGGGCACAGGTGCTGATCGTCTCCGCCGCGCTCGGCGAGGTCGCGGAGCTGCTCGCCGACGAGCCGTCCGAGGTCACGGCGCGGTTCGCCTTCGGTGGTGCCGTCGCGGGGCACCGGGACCTCGAGGAGGCGCTCGCGGCGAGCCGCGACGTCGCCTTCGCGGACCAGCCGGCCGGGCAGGACATGCTCTACTCCTCGGGCACCACGGGCCGTCCGAAGGCGATCCGCACGACCCTGCCCGAGCGCCAGGTCACCGAGCCCGGCGACACGATGCTGGCGGTCTTCGCCCCGATGTACGGCTTCGGCCCCGACACGGTCTACCTCAGCCCGGCTCCGCTCTACCACGCGGCGCCGCTGCGCTTCTGCGGGCTGATCACCGCCACCGGTGGCACCGCGGTGATCATGACGCGGTTCGACCCCGAGCAGGCACTGCGCCTGGTCGAGGAGCACCAGGTCACCCACAGCCAGTGGGTGCCGACGATGTTCGTGCGGATGCTCAAGCTCCCGTCCGAGGTGCGCGAGCGGCACTCCGTGGCGTCGATGCGCGTGGCGATCCACGCGGCCGCCCCGTGCCCGGTCGAGGTCAAGCGCCGGATGATCGAGTGGTGGGGGCCGGTGCTGCACGAGTACTACGCCTCGACCGAGGCCGCCGGAGTGACGCTGATCGACTCCCAGCAGTGGCTCGAGCACCCCGGTTCCGTCGGCCGGGCCGGGCTGGGCGTCCTGCACGTCTGCGACGAGGCCGACCCCGACGCCGGGGAGCTGCCGACGGGCGAGGTCGGGCTGGTCTACTTCGAGCGCGACGTGATGCCGTTCAGCTACCACAACGACCCCGTCGGCACCCGTGAGGCCCAGCACCCGCACCACGACAACTGGGCGACCACCGGCGACATCGGCCGCGTCGACGAGGAGGGCTACCTCTACCTCACCGACCGACGGGCGTTCATGATCATCTCGGGCGGGGTGAACATTTACCCCCAGGAGGTCGAGAACGCCCTGACCATGCACCCGTCGGTGCTCGACGTCGCCGTCATCGGGCTGCCCGACGACGAGATGGGCGAGCAGGTGCGCGCCGTGGTGCAGGTCGCCGACGGCGTCCGGCCGGGGCCCGAGCTGGCGGAGGAGCTGATCGCGCACGTGCGCGCCCGGATCGCCCACTTCAAGGCACCGCGTGCCGTGGACTTCGTCGACGCCCTGCCCCGCACCCCGACCGGCAAGCTGGTCAAGCGCCGCTTGCGCGAGAGCTACCTGGCCCAGGAGGTCACCCGATGAGCACCACCCCCACCCGCGTCGACTTCCCCAGCGGGCCCGACGGCGCGGTGACCGTCGCGGCGTACCGCTGGGACCCCGAGGGCGAGCCCCGGGGCATCGTCCAGCTCGCCCACGGGATGGGGGAGCACGCCCTGCGGTACGCCGACGTGGCGGCGGCCCTGAACGCCGACGGGTGGGTGGTCTACGCCCAGGACCACCGCGGTCACGGCGCCACCCTCGTCGAGGGCCAGGAGCCGGGCGCGATCGGGGCCGAGGGGTGGACCGAGCTGGTCGCCGACCTCGGCCGCATGGGCGACGTCGCGCGCGCCGCCCACCCAGGACTGCCGCTGGTGCTGGTCGGGCACAGCATGGGGTCCTTCGCCTCGCAGCAGCACGTCCTGGACCACAGCCGCGACGTCGACGCCCTGGTGCTGACCGGCACGGCGGCCATCGACCTCCTCGAGCCCGCCCTCGACCTCGACGGCCCGATCGACCTCTCGGCCTTCAACGCGCCGTTCGCGCCGGCGCGCACCGACTTCGACTGGCTCAGCCGCGACGAGGCCCAGGTGGACGCCTACGTCGCGGACCCGCTGTGCGGCTTCGGGCTCGACACCGAGGCCGGGCGGCAGATGTTCGTGTCGGCCCGGCCGCTAGCCGACCCCGAGCGGTTGGCGGCGGTCCGCAAGGACCTGCCGGTGCACATCAGCGTGGGCGAGCACGACCCGGTGACCGGCGGGGGCGCGCTGTCGACGGCGCTGGCCGAGCGGCTGGAGGCGGCAGGGCTCGACGACGTCACGCTCGTGACCTGGCCCGGTGGTCGCCACGAGGTCTTCAACGAGACCGACCGCGACGAGGTCGTTGCCGACCTGCGGCGCTGGATCGACGACCGGGTCAGCCGCTGAGCGCTCCCGGCGCCGGCTCAGGGCCGAGTCAGCGGTGGATGTGCTCGGTCCAGTCCGACGGGACCCGGTCGCGGGGGCCCGGCGCCGTCTGGTCCTCGGGGTGGCACTGCGGGCCGACCAGCTCGGGGCCGTCCATGGGCCGGCCGGTCTCGTAGTCGTAGAACCAGTCCTCGCCCGGCTCGAAGCTGCGGATCACCTGGTGACCGCTGGCCTGGGCGTGCGCGGTGGCGTGCTGGGCGGGCGAGGTGTCGCAGCACCCCACGTGCCCGCACTGCGCGCAGCGACGCAGGTGCACCCACCAGCCCTGCGGCTCGGCCGCGTCGCAGTCCGCGCAGCCGGTGCCGCTGGGCGGCACCGTGGTGTCGATCCCGTCGAGCGCGTGCTCGGTGTCCATGTCGTCCCCGTCCGCCGATGCCGATCGGTGGCCCTGTGCGGCCACCGACCCGGACCCCAAGTGTGGGGCCACGTCCGGGCGGAGTCGAGCGTCAGTTCTCAGGCGTAGCGGTCGGCCGAGCAGGTCAGCCGGAGGAGGCGCAGCTCGTCGCGCAGGACGTAGGGCAGCGGCCGGCGGCGTACGGCGATGCTCGCGGCGTAGGCCTCGAGGGAGATCAGGAACTCGCGCCGTGCCGCGGCGTGGGTGGCGCTGTTGGGGGCGTTGCGCCGGTGCTCGGCCAGGGCCTCGCGGGCCGCGACGACGTCGGCCCACAGCCGCACCGGGTCGTCGTCGACGGCGGCGGACGGCGGGACGGGCGCGGTTCGGGGCGACGGGGGTCGGAAGGAGCTCGGTCTGTGCGTGGCCTGCATGGCGACGACCTCTCAACCGGTCGGGCGGGCAGGGAGCACCGCTGATCCGGACTCGTCACAGTACGCGCCCGCGCGTCGCCTCGGGCGTGTCGCCGCCACCGGGCTCGGCGTGACGCCCTCCGGCCCGGCAGTGGACTCAGACCAGCAGCACGAAGGCGGTCACGCCCGCCAGCACGACCAGCGTCCGGAACAGCGCGTCCGGCAGGTGCCGGCCGACGAGGGCGCCGGCGTACCCACCGACCAGGGACCCGGCCGCGAGCAGGGCGATCGCGGGCCAGTCCAGGTCGGCGGCCACGACGAAGATGACCGTGGCCACGACGTTGGCGGCGAGCACCGCGAGCGTCTTGAGGCCGTTGACCACCCGCAGCTCGAGGTCGAGGCCGAACCCAAGGACCGCCACCATCATCACGCCGGACCCCGCGCCGAAGTAGCCGCCGTAGGTGCCGGTCAGCACCGTCAGCACCAGCGTCGTCCGCGACATCTCGACCCGGTCGGGGGCGTCGCCGAGACGGGCGCGGACCCGGCGGGAGATCCACGGCTGCACGCCCACCAGCACGCTGGTGAACAGCACCAGCCACGGCACCACGGCCTCGAAGACGCCGGGCGGCAGCGCCAGCAGCAGGACCGCGCCGGCCACCGCGCCGGCGGCGCAGGCCAGCAGGACGGCCAGGGCGATCCGCGGGTGCTCGCGCAGCTCGCGCCGGTAGCCGAAGGAGCCGCTCAGCCCACCGGGCGTCAGCCCGACGGTGTTGCTCGCGTTGGCGACCACCGGCGGCAGGCCGATGGCGACCAGGACGGGGAAGCTCAGCAGCGAGGCGACCCCGACGGTCGAGGTGAGGATGCCGGCGCCGAGCCCGGCGGCCAGGACGGCCAGGTGCTCCAGCCCGGTCACGCGTGGTCGCGCAGCAGCGCCACGTCGCTGACCATCGCCACGTGGGCGTGCATCGCCTCCGAGGCGGCCTCGGGGTCGCCCGCGCGGATCGCCTCGGCGATGGCGCGGTGGCCGGCCAGGGAGGCGCGCGGGCGGTCGGGCTGGGAGAGCGACTCGATGCGGCTCTCCTTGATCAGCTCGCTGATCTCGCCCATCAGCCGGGCCAGCAGCAGCGAGTGGGCGGCCGCGGTGACGGCGCCGTGGAATCGCTCGTCGCCCTCGACGCCGCGGCCACCGGCCTCGATGTCGCCCGCCATGGCGGACAACGCCTCGTCGATGCGGGCCAGGTCGTCGGGTGTGCGTCGGGCGGCCGCCAGCGCGGCGAGCTTGGTCTCCAGGGCGTCGCGGGTGTCGATGATCTCGGGCAGTCGGTCGGCGTGGGCCCGGATCGACTCCACGACCCGACTCCCCGGAGCCGAGCGCACGACGGTGCCGTCGCCGTGCCGCACGGCCACCACGCCCACGACCTCGAGTGACACCAGGGCCTGGCTCAGGGTGGCCCGGCTGACGCCCAGCCGCGAGGCCAGCTCGCGCTCGGGCGGGATCCGGTCGCCCGGGCGCAGGCCGTTCTCGGTGATCCACGCGGTGATCTGCTCGGCCACCTGCTCGTAGAGGCGCGGGCGGGCCAGCCGGGCGGGGAAGGCGGGACCGCCGGACGTCGAGGTCATGGACCCACTGTATTGACAGATGGACTGTTGGGCTATTGGCTAGGCCACTGAGCCATCCGGGTGAGCCAGATCACTCGTCTTCCCACATGGCGACGCCCCTGAGCAAAGGATGACCAATGGGACCGGAATGGATCTCGATCATCGCCCTCGTGGCGCTGTTCGTCATCGGCACGCTGCTGCCGATCAACATGGGAGCACTGGCCTACGTGGCCGCGTGGCTCGTCGGGATGTACGCCCTCGACCTCGACGAGAAGACGATCCTGGGGGGCGTCAGCGGTGACCTGATCCTCACCCTGATCGGGGTGACCTACCTCTTCGCGATCGCGCGCAACAACGGCACCGTCGACCTGATCGTGCGCAGCGCGGTCCGGGCCGTCGGCGGGCGTGTGGCGCTGATCCCGTGGGTGATGTTCTTCGTGACCGCGCTGCTCACCGCCATCGGTGCCGCCAGCCCTGCGGCGTGCGCGATCATCGGCCCGATCGCCCTCGGCTTCGCGGGCCGCTACAAGATCAGCCCGCTGATGATGGGCATGATGGTGGTCCACGGGGCGCAGGCCGGCGGGTTCTCGCCGATCAGCATCTACGGCACCATCACCAACTCGGTGATGGCCGACGCCGGGCTGCCCTCGAGCGAGATCGCGGTGTTCCTCGCCAGCCTGGTCGTCAACCTGATCCTGGCCGCCGTCCTGTTCGTCGCCCTCGGGGGCCGGTCGCTGATGAGTCGACGGCTCGACCCCGAGGACCCCGACACCCTCTCCGAGGACCTGCACCGGGGCGGCGCCACCATCCCGCAGCGCGGCTACGGCACCTCGACCGCCACGACGACGCAGAACCTCGGCATGCGCCACGACCAGCTGCTCACCCTGGTCGCCTTCGTGGCGGTGGCCGTGATCGCCCTGGCGTTCGACAAGAACATCGGTTTCGTCGCCATCACCGCCGCGGTCATCCTCAACATGCTCGCCCCGAACGAGCACAAGGACGCGGTCAAGCAGATCGCCTGGCCGACGGTGCTCCTGGTCGCCGGCGTCAGCACCTACGCGACGGTCCTGACCACCGCCAAGGCGCCCGAGTTCGTCGGCAACTGGGCGGCCGGCCTCGGTGCGGCCGCCATCGGTGCGCTGATCCTCTGCTACGTCGGCGGCGTGGTCTCGGCCTTCGCCTCCTCGACCGCCCTGCTGCCGGTGATCATCCCGATCGCGGTGCCGCTGATCTCCAACGGCGGCATCAGCGCGGCCCTGTTCGTCGCGGCCCTGGCCGTCAGCTCGACCATCGTCGACGTCAGCCCGTTCAGCACCAACGGTGCCCTGATGCTGGCCAACAAGCCGGACAGCATCGACGAGTCGGTGTACTACAAGCAGATCCTGACCTACGGGGTGCTCGTCACCCTGATCGGTCCGCTCCTCGTGTGGGCAGCCCTCGTGCTGCCGGGATGGTGACCCCGTGAACGACGCTGCTCCGTCCACCGGACCGCTCTCCGACGTCCTCGTCGTCGATCTCTCGCGCGCCCTGGCCGGGCCGCAGGCCACGATGATGATGGGCGACCTCGGCGCCCGGGTGGTCAAGATCGAGGCCCCGGGCCACGGCGACGACACCCGCGGCTGGGGGCCGCCGTTCGTGGGGCCCGACGACGACCGCCAGTCGACGTACTTCCTCTCGGCCAACCGCAACAAGCAGTCGATGACCCTCGACCTCAAGGCCGAGGCCGACCGCGAGGTGCTGCTGGCGCTCGTGCGTCGCGCCGACGTGCTGGTGGAGAACTTCCGCACCGGCGTGCTCGAGCGGCTCGGGCTGGGCATCGCCTCGCTGCAGGAGCTGAACCCGCGGCTGGTCGTGCTGTCGATCACCGGGTTCGGCCACGACGGCCCCGAGGGTGGGCGAGCGGGCTACGACCAGATCGCCCAGGGCGAGGCCGGCCTGATGTCGCTGACCGGCTCCGGACCCGAGGACCCGCAGCGCGTCGGCGTGCCGATCTCGGACCTGCTCGCCGGGATGTACGGCGCCTACGGGGTGCTCGCCGCGCTGCACGAGCGGGAGCGCACCGGCGTCGGCACGGTCGTGCGCACCTCGCTGCTGGCCGCGACCGTGGGGGTGCACGCCTTCCAGGGCACCCGGTGGACCGTCGCCGGGGAGGTCGGCCGCGCGGCCGGCAACCACCACCCCTCGATCAGCCCCTACGGCCTGTTCCACTGCCGCGGCGGCGCCGTGCAGATCTCGGTCGGCAGCGAGGGCCTGTGGCGCCGGCTGTGCGACGGCTTCGGTCTCGACGCCGCCGCCGACGGGCTGGCCACGAACCCCGAGCGGGTGGCCCACCGGGAGCAGACGATCGCGGTCGTCGAGGCCGCCTTCGCCGCGTGGGAGGCCGAGCCGCTGCTGGCCCGGCTGGCCGAGATCGGCGTGCCGGCGGGCAAGGTCCGCAGCATCGACGAGGTCTACGCCTGGGACCAGACCGCGAGCCAGGGTCTGCTGATCGACGTCGAGCACGACGTGCTCGGCCCGCTGACCCTCCCCGGCCCTCCGTTGCGCTTCTTCGACGCCGACGGCGACGAGGTCACCCGCCGTGACCACGTCGCGCCGCCGACCCTGGACCAGCACGGCGCGGCCGTGCGGTCGTGGCTGGGCGCTGCGCGGGACGAGCAGCCGTGACCCACCGCTGGGGCGCCCAGGAGCTGGTCGACCTCGTCCTGGACGACGGGTCCTTCGCGTCCTGGGACGAGCCCGTCGACGTCAGCGACCACGCCCCGGCGTACCTCGCCGAGCTCGAGGCCGCCCGCGCCAAGGCCGGCACCGACGAGTCGGTGCTGACCGGGCGCGGGCTCGTGCGCGGCCGACCGGTCGCCGTGGTGGTCAACGAGTTCCGCTTCCTCGGCGGCTCGATCGGGATGGCCGCCGCCCGTCGCATCGTGGCCGCCGTACGCCGGGCCACCGCGGAGGGCCTGCCGCTCCTGGCCACGACCGCCTCGGGCGGCACCCGCATGCAGGAGGGCACGCCGGCGTTCTGGCAGATGGCGGAGATCTCGCGCGCGGTGATGGACCACCGTGGGGCGGGGCTGCCCTACCTCGTGCACCTGCGCCACCCCACGACCGGCGGCGTCTTCGCCTCGTGGGGCTCGCTCGGCCACGTCACGGTCGCCGAGCCCGGCGCCCTCGTCGGGTTCCTCGGGCCCAAGGTCTTCGAGGCCCTCAACGGCCGGTCCTTCCCCGAGGGCGTGCAGCGCGCGGAGAACCTGGTCGCCCACGGGATCATCGACGCCGTCGTGGCCACCGAGGACCTGCCGGAGCTCGTGGACCGCACGCTGGCCGTGCTGGTCGACGCGCCCGTGACCCCCACGCTGGAGGTGCGCACCGGCACCGCCGACCCGCGGCCCGCCTGGGAGTCGGTGGAGCTGACCCGCTCGGGCGAGCGGCTCGGCGTGCGCGAGCTGATGAGGTACGCCGCCACCGGCACCCTGCCGCTCGGTGGCACCGAGGAGGGCGAGCGCGACAAGTCGGTGATCATCGCGCTGACCCGCCTCGACGGGCAGCCGTGCGTGCTGGTCGGTCAGGACCGGCTGCGCCAGAGCGCGACCACCCCGCTCGGCCCGGCGGCCCTGCGCCAGGCCCGCCGCGGCATGCGGCTCGCCGAGGAGCTGCGGCTCCCGCTCGTGACCGTGGTCGACACCCCCGGCGCCGAGCTGTCGCAGGCGGCCGAGGAGGGCGCCGTGGCCGGAGAGATCGCCCGCTGCATCGCCACCCTCTCGACGCTCACGGTGCCGACCGTCTCGGTGATCCTCGGCCAGGGCTGCGGCGGGGGAGCGCTCGCGCTGCTGCCCGCCCGACGGGTGCTGGCCACCAGCAACGCCTGGCTGTCCCCGCTCCCGCCCGAGGGCGCCAGCGTGATCCGCCACGGCGACGTCGACCACGCCCCCGAGATGGCCGCCGCCCAGGGCGTCGACGCCGCCTCCCTGCTGCGCGCCGGCATCGTGCACCACGTCGTCCCCGAGCTGCTCGGGGACGGGCACGAGTCGCTCGCCCGGGCCGTGGGTGGGGCGGTGTCGGCGGCGTTGGTGGGGCTGGGGTAGGCGGCTGGGAGGACACCCCCGCCCCGGGCTGCGAATGTGGATGAGGGATCGGCTGAACGTTCCCTGGGCCCCTCGCGCGACATTCGCAGTCGGGTGACGGGCCACGGCGCCAGCTCGTCGTACGCCGACGTGCGCATGTGACTCCTGGGCCGTCAGGACGCCACTCCTGCCACGTGCGTCACCAGCGCAGGTTGGGCGCCTGGCCCAGCGCCTGCCGTCGGCGTACGGCTTGCGAATGTGGGCCAGGAGCCGGCTGAACGACTCAGCGCTCCCCGCCGCCACATTCGCGGCCCGCCGCCCTCACCCACCACCCCCGACCCACCAGCCCCAGCCCTCTGCAGCCCCAGCCCACCACCCCAGCCCACCACCCCAGCCCCACCACCCCAGCCCCACCCGCCCCACCCGCGGAGTCGCAGGTCACACGGCGTACGCCGGGTCAGGATGCGAGCGAATCGGGCGCGGTGCCCTAGAGTGGGAGCACAAGGATCGTCCAGTCCCACCCGGTCCTGATGCGTGTCGCAGCACTGAACCTCGTGCTCCACGCAGTCCGTACCTCTCGACGAACCCGTCGTCTACGGCTTGTGGTGGAACCTTTCCCACAGTGAGCGAATCTCCCTTGTCCGATCTCTTCACCGACCTCGGTGTGCCCTCTTCCCTGTCCGCGATCCTGGCGGCCGACGGCATCACCACCCCCACCCCCATCCAGGCAGCGACCCTGCCCGACTCCCTGTCGGGCCGCGACGTGCTCGGCCGTGGCCGCACCGGCTCCGGCAAGACCATCGCGTTCCTGCTGCCGCTCGTGGCCCGGCTCACCAGCTCGGGCTCGCGTCGTACGCCGAAGAAGCCCCGCGCGCTGATCCTGGCCCCGACGCGTGAGCTCGTCGCCCAGATCGATGCGGCCCTCGCGCCGATGGCCAAGGCCGCCGGCCTCACCACCCGCACCGTCTTCGGCGGCGTCGGCCAGGGCCCCCAGGTCGCCGCGCTGCGCAACGGCGTCGACATCTTGATCGCCTGCCCCGGTCGCCTCGAGGACCTGATCCAGCAGCGGGCCGCCGACCTGAGCGCCGTCGAGATCACCATCCTCGACGAGGCCGACCACATGGCCGACCTGGGCTTCCTGCCCGCCGTGCGTCGCCTGCTCGACGCCACCCCGAGCAACGGCCAGCGGATGCTCTTCTCGGCCACGCTCGACTCGGGCGTCAACGTCCTGGTCAAGCGCTTCCTGAGCAACCCGGCCACCCACGAGGCCGACTCGGCGCAGTCGCCGGTCTCCACGATGGACCACCACGTGTTGCACGTGCAGCACGACCAGCGCGTGCCCGTGCTCGTCGACCTGACGAGCGCGCCCGGCCGCACGGTGATCTTCACCCGCACCAAGCATGGCGCGAAGAACCTGGCCCGCCAGCTCAACCAGCGCGGCGTGCCCGCCATCGAGCTGCACGGCAACCTGGCCCAGAACGCCCGCACCCGCAACATGGAAGCGTTCCACTCGGGCCGCGCCACGACGCTGGTCGCCACCGACATCGCCGCGCGTGGCATCCACGTCGACGACGTCGCGCTGGTCATCCACGCCGACCCGCCGGCCGAGCACAAGGCCTACCTGCACCGCTCGGGCCGTACGGCGCGTGCCGGTGCCGCGGGCACCGTCATCACCCTGATGACCGACTCGCAGGTCAAGGACGTCCGCGACCTGACCCGCGCCGCCAAGATCCACCCGACCACCACCCGGATCTCCGGGCCCGGTCACGCGATGCTCCAGCAGCTCGCCCCCGGTGAGCGCGTGCTCGTCGAGGGTGGCCTGAAGGACGACCGTCCCGCGGCCCCGTCCGGCAACTCCGGCGGCGGCACCCCCCGCGCCGGTGGCGGACGTCGCCGCAGCGGTGGCGGCGGTGGCCGACGCAGCCAGGGCGGCTCGACCGGCGGCCAGGGCAACGGCGGCGGCCAGTCGGGCTCGCGTCGTCGCACCGGTCCCGGCCAGGACGCCCCGCAGGGCCAGGGTGGGCGCGGAGGCAGCCGCGGCCGCGGCCGCGCGACGACCACCTCGTCGTCCGGTGGCTCGCACAGCGCCAGCGACTTCAGCCGTCGCCAGGGTCGCTGACCCAGGCACGGCCAGCAGCGCCTCGCGACCCCCGTCCGGCTCACGCCGGGCGGGGGTCGCCTCGTCTCCCCGGTAGGACATCGGTCCTGCCCGACCGACCACATTCCGACCTGCCTGCCGGAGCTCCGCGTCCCTAGCGTCGAGGTGTGCCCGGGACCGGGTGCAGGAGCGAGGGAGTGGGACATGCAGACCGAGATCGAGACCCAGGAGTCGCACCGGAGCGAGCCGGCCCCGCCGTCGTGGCGCGACGTGCGCGACGTGGGGCTGCTGGCCGCCGGGTCGGCCGCCATTACGTGGGTGGTCGCGACGCAGGCGGCCGGCGTCGACCTGGTGGTCGGTGCCGGCGCGGGCCGGCAGCACGTCGGGGTGGCCTCGGTCGTCGTGGCGACGCTCGTCGCGGCGTACGCCGGGGGCGGGCTGCTGCGCGTCCTGGCACGGCGTACGCCGCGGGGCCGGCGCACCTGGACAGCGGTGGCCGTGGCCGTGCTCGCGGTCTCGCTGGCCGGTCCGCTGGGGGCCGCCACGCTGCCGGCGGGCCTGGTGCTGGCGGCGCTGCACCTCGAGGTGGGTGCCGTGGTCGTGGTCGGCCTGCGTCGTCGCGCGACGGCCGACCGGTGCGGACGCGTAGCGTGACCGTCGTGTGGGAGCGCCTCCGCAGCCCGTCGTGGCGCAACGCCTCGGTCGTGCTGTGGACCCCCGTGCTCCTGCTGGGCCCGCTGTTCGACCTGGGCGGCGGCGCCGGCGGGGTGGCCCTCCAGGTCGCGCTCGTGGTCGCGATCGCCGCCGCTGCGCTGACCGCTGCCTTCACGGGCGGCCCGCCCTGGCACGACCGCCGTGCGTCCGTCGCGCTCGTCGTCGTCGCGCTGGCGACCGTCGTCGGCGCGACCCTCGGCAGCAGCCAGTGGCTGCCCACCTGGGTGCTGCTCGCCAACGCCCTGCCCACGGCGCTGCACGGCCGCCGGCTGGCCGGGGGCGTGGTGGCCACGGCGGCCGCTTCCGCGCTGGCGGCCTGGGCGGTCGCCCCCCACCGCACCGACCGGGTGCTGGCGGAGGTCTTCGTGGTGCTGCTGGCCGGCACCGCCGCCTCGGCGCTGGCCTCGCTGGTCGACACCGTGGCCGAGCTGCGGCGCACCCGTCAGGAGCTGGCGCGCGTCGCCGTCGCCGACGAGCGCGAGCGGTTCGCCCGCGACCTGCACGACCTGCTCGGCCACACGCTGTCGGTGATGGTGGTCAAGGCGCAGGCCGTGCGTCGCCTGGCCGCGACCGACCCGGACGCCGCCGCGGGCCACGCCGCCGACATCGAGCAGATCGGCCGGCGGGCCCTGGTCGACGTGCGCCAGGCGGTGGACGAGATGCGGGCGCCGACGCTGGCCGACGAGCTCCACGGCGTACGCCGGGCCCTGGACGCCGCCGGCATCGCGACCACCGTCGACTGGCCGCCCACGGGGGTCGAGCCCGCCGCGGCCTCGCGCCCGGCCGACGAGGCCCTCGCCTGGGTGCTCCGGGAGGCGGTCACCAACGTGCTGCGGCACGCGGGGGCGACCACGTGCCGCATCGGGCTCACCGACACCGACGGGGTGCTGCAGCTGTCCGTCACCGACGACGGCGCCGGTGCCCCGGCTGCGCCGTCGAGCCGGCTCGGCGGGCTCGAGGGCCTGCGCGACCGGCTGCGTGCGACCGGGGGCGAGCTGTCCACCGAGTCGTCCGCCGCGGGGTTCCGGCTGGTCGCCACGGTGCCCGTCGGGTCGGGCTCTCGGGCCGGGGTGGCGCGACCGTGATCCGGGTGCTGCTGGCCGAGGACCAGGCGATGATGCGCGGCGCCCTGGCCCTGCTCCTCGACCTGGAGCCCGACCTCGAGGTCGTGGCGCAGGTGGCCGAGGGCACCGCGGTCGTGCCGGCGGCGCTGGAGAGCCGCCCCGACGTGGCCCTGCTCGACATCGAGCTCCCCGGCATCGATGGTCTCGAGGCGGCCGAGGCGCTGCGGACCGCCGTGCCCGACTGCCGGGTGGTGATGGTGACGACCTTCGGCCGCCCCGGCTACCTGCAGCGGGCGATGGCCGCCGGCGCCGTCGGGTTCCTGGTCAAGGACGGGCCGGTCGAGGGGCTGGCCGAGGCCGTGCGCCGGGTGTGCGCGGGCGAGGTCGTCGTCGACCCCGAGCTCGCCGGCCGCGCCCTGCGCACCGCCCCCAACCCGCTGTCGGGGCGCGAGCGCGACGTGCTCGTGGCGGCCGAGGACGGCGCGACCGTGGCCGACATCGCGGGGCGGCTGCACCTCTCGGAGAGCACGGTGCGCAACTACCTCAGCGACGCCATCGGCAAGACCGGCACCCGCAACAAGACCGAGGCCGCGCTGCTCGCCCGGCACAGCGGCTGGCTCTGAGTCCTCGGACTCGCCCGCCGGGGCACCCCCGGGCGCCCTACTCTTCGGACCATGGCCACTCGCCCCGCTGCGTCCTCCGCGTCCTCGTCCCGCTCGACCCGGGCGGCGTCCTCGACGCGCTCGACCCGGTCCTCGACGAGGGCCAAGGCCCCGGCCACGACCCCGGCCAAGGCCGCGGCCCGGCCGGCCACGAGCAGCGCGACCCCCGCCGTGAGCCCGCTCCCCGGCCTGCTCAGCCTGCCGCTGCGGCTGGCCCAGGCCGGCGTGACGGTCACCCTCGCGGCCGGCTCGCTGCTCGCGCCCGAGGGCGTCGTACGCCGCCGCGGAGGGTACGCCGACCAGGTCGCCGCCCTCCTCGGCGAGGACGGCATGATCGGCAAGCTCGACCGGATGTCGCGCGACCCCGAGAGCCCGCTCGGCCGCGTGGCCGCGCTCGCCGACGCCGCCGGGGCCGACCGGCCGCTCGGTCGCGCGCTGGCGCGCGGGGGCATCCTCGACCGCGTGCTGTCCGACGAGGGGCCGCTCGCCCGCCTGCTCAGCGACGGCGGTGCGGCCGACCGGCTGCTCGCGCCCGACGGCCCGCTCGACCGGCTGCTCGCCCCCGGCGGGGTGCTCGACCGCCTGCTCGTCCACGACGGCCCGCTGGAGCGCCTGGTCGACGAGGGCGGCGCGCTCGACCGGGTCACCCGCGAGGGCGGCGTCCTCGACCTCGTGCTGGAGGAGGGCGGGCTGGTCGACCGGCTGCTCACCGAGGACGGCTTCGTGGACAAGCTCGTCGCCGAGGGCGGCACCCTCGACCAGCTGGTGGCCCTGGGGCCGATCCTCGAGCAGGTGCACCCGCGGCTGCTCGACCTCGTCGGCACCCTGCCCGAGCTGCGTGCCTCCATCGAGACCCTGGGCGAGTCCGTCGGCCCGCTCGGCGACCTCGCCAACCGGATCCCCGGCCGCAAGCGCAGCGCCTCCTAGGGCCGCCCAGCGGCGTACACCCGCGCCGCTCGGCGTGCACCGCCGCCGGTGCACGCGCGCCGTCTCGGCGTGACACGCGCGCCGTCTCGGCGTCAGGCGAGCGGGCACCTCGGGGAGGTCGCCGTCGGGTGTGAAGCCCCAGACCTGGCCGAGGAAGCTGGTCTCGAGCTCGGCCGCGCGCACGATGTTGGCCGGGTCGCGGAAGCCGTGGCCCTCCCCGGCGAACAGCTCCAGCGCGACCGGCCGGCCGGCCGCCCGCAGCGCGTCGGCCATCGCCTGGGCCTGCGACGGGGGCACCACCCGGTCGACGTCGCCCTGCAGGAGCAGCAGCGGCGCGGTGATGCCCTCGATGTGGTGCAGCGGCGACCGCGCCTCGTAGGTCTCCCGCGCCGCGGGCCACGGCCCGACCAGCCCGTCGAGGTAGCGGGACTCCATCTTGTGCGTCTCCTGCGCCAGCAGCGACAGGTCGGAGACCCCGAAGTAGCTCACCCCCGCGCTGAACGCGTCGTGGAACGCCAGCGCCGCGAAGACCACGAAGCCGCCGGCCGAGCCGCCGCGCACGCCGAGGCGGCCACCGTCGACCACGCCGGTGTCGGCCAGGTGCCGGGCGCCCGCGACGACGTCTTCGATGTCGGCCACGCCCCACGTGCCGCGCAGGCGCTCGCGGTAGGCCCGGCCGTAGCCGGTCGAGCCCGCGTAGTTCACGTCGAGCACCGCGATCCCGCGCGAGGTGAAGAAGCTCGTGCTGGCTCGGGGCACGGCGTTCGCGGCCGAGGTCGGCCCGCCGTGCGCGATCACGACCAGGGGCGGGAGCTCGTCGTCGGGCCCGACGTGCTCGGGGTTCAGCGGCCGGTGCAGGAAGCCGTACGCCGTGTCGCCGGCGTGCCCGGGCCAGCTGATCGCCTCCGGCGTCGAGGTGTACGCCGTGTCCGGCACGGTGCCGCGGACGCCCACCACCTCGTATGACGCGACCTGCTCGTCCAGCGCGATCGCGACGGCCGCGAAGCCGAGGTCGGTCAGGCCGGCGTCGGCGACCAGCCCGCCCTCGTGCGCGGCCAGGCCGGAGGCGGCGACGAGCGGGAGGTCGAGGTCGGTGACCGCGTGCGGCAGTGAGGGGGTGACCGTGCTGAGCCGGGGGACCCCGTCGACGGTGCGAACCCCGACGAGGCGGCCGTCGGGCACCCGGGTCATCGCCCGCGTGCGGAACATCCAGCCGGGCAGTCCCCACTCGGTGTCGGCCGGGGCGAGCGCCTCGGGCGCGCCGCCGGAGGTGACGTCGACGACGTGCGGCACGGCGAAGCCGTCGGGGTCGGTGAGCAGGGCGAGCCGGGTGGCGTCGACCCAGACGGGCTCGGTCGCGGTGGTGCCGGGGCCCCCGGCGACCACGCGGGCGCCGGTGGCGTCACCGGCCCCGTCCAGCTCGGCCACCAGCACCGAGGCGGCGTCCCACGGCATCGCCGGGTGGGACCACTGCACCCACGCGAGGCGCGAGCCGTCGGGGGAGAGCACGGGGTCGCTGACGAAGTCCGGCAGCGCCGGGTCGCCCGCGTCGTCGGCGTCGGGGCGGGGCAGCGGGCGGCGGCGTCCGGGGACGACCACCTCGCCGAAGCCGGGCTGGCCGCTGGGGTCCAGCGGCAGCCGGACGACCTCGTTGACCGGCTCGGAGACGGGGTCGCGGTGGTCCTCGCGCACGGCGAAGCAGACCCCGCGGGCGGGGTCGATCTCGATCGCGGCCCAGCGCACGGCGGCGTCCTCGGTGACGCCGGAGAGCGGCCGCGGGTCGCCGTCGAGGCGCCACAGCCGCTGGGTGGTGAAGTCGACCGCGACGACCACGCCGTCGCGCACCGCCCACGCGCCGCCGCCGTACTCGTGCACCCGTGAGCGCACCGACATCCACTCCGGCGACAGGTCGGTCGTCGTGCCGTCGGCCTCGCGGCGCGACAGGATCACCCGTGACCCGGTCTCCGGGGTGGTCCGCAGCCAGTGCACCAGCCCGCCGTCGGACCACGGGTCCGCCGCCGAACCGCCCGAGGCGACCAGGTCCTGCGGGGAGATCGGGGAGGGCCAGGAGCCGAAGGGCAGGGTCTGGGACGCGGGGGACGACATGCCGCCATCCTCCACCACCGCCGAGACGGCGCGCGTGCACGCCGAGACGGCGCGGGTGCACGCCGAGACGGCGCGGGTGCACGCCGAGACGGCGCGTGTGCACGCCGAGACGGCGCGTGTGCACGCCGAGACGGCGCGTGTGCACGCCGAGACGGCGCGTGTGCACGCCGAGACGGCGCGGGTGTACGCCGAGACGGCGCGCGTGCACGCCGAGACGGCGCGTGTGGTCCGGTGGCAGGCTGGGCGCATGGACGTGCTGACCCCTCGCGACGTGCCGCTGGGCGGCCTGCGCGCGATGACCGTACGACGGACCCTGCCGCAGCGTGGCCGCACCCTGATCGGCGCCTGGTGCTTCGTCGACCACTACGGCCCCGACCGGGTCGAGGAGACCGACGGCATGGTGGTGCCGCCGCACCCTCACACCGGCCTGCAGACGGTGAGCTGGCTGTTCACCGGCGAGATCGAGCACCGCGACTCCGCCGGCCACCACGCGACCGTGCGCCCGGGCGAGGTCAACCTGATGACGGCGGGGCGGGGGATCAGCCACAGCGAGTACTCCACCCCGGGCACCACCACCCTGCACGGCGCCCAGCTCTGGCTCGCCCTGCCCGACGGCGACCGCCACGTCGACCCGACCTTCGAGCACCACGCCCCCGAGCCGGTCTCCGGCGAGGGCTGGGAGGCCCGGGTCTTCCTGGGGTCCCTGCTCGGGTCCACCTCCCCGGTGCACACCTACACGCCGCTGCTGGGCGCCGAGCTCCTGCTCGAGGCCGGCAGCACGCTGCATGTGCCGGTCGACCCGGCCTTCGAGCTCGGCCTGCTGGTCGACGCGGGCACGGTGCGGGTCGACGGCGAGCCGCTGGCCCGCGACGCCCTCGGGTACCTCGAGCCCGGCCGCGACACCCTCGAGCTGGCCGTCGACGAGGACACCCGGCTCCTGCTCATCGGCGGCCCGCCGTTCGGCGAGAAGATCGTGATGTGGTGGAACTTCATCGGCCGCGACCACGACGAGGTCGCGGCCTACCGCCGCGACTGGGAGGCCCGGATCGACGCCGGCGACACCACCCGGTTCGAGCTCCCGGCCGGCGACCCGCTGGAGGCCCTGCACGCCCCGGCCCTGCCCGGCGTACGCCTGGTGCAGCGGGGGCCCTGAGACGCGGTGCCCGCTGTCGGTGCCGCGGCCTAGGCTCGACGTCGTGACCACCTCCACGCCGCCGACCCCGTCCCCGTCCCTCGCCGAGCTCGCCGCCCAGGGCACCGTGCTGCTCGACGGCGGCATGGGCACCCTCCTGCAGGACCTCGGTCTCGACGACGGCGGCTCCGGCGAGCTGTGGAACGTCGAGCGGCCCGAGGCCGTGCGCTCGGCCCACGAGGCCTACGCCGCGGCCGGCGCCCGGGTGCTCACCACGAACACCTTCGGCGGCACCCGCCCGCGGCTGGAGATGCACGGCCTCGGCGACCGCGTCCACGAGCTCAACGAGGCCGGCGCGCGGGTGGCCCGCGAGGTCGCGCACGCGCACGGCGCCCTGGTCGCCGGCGACCTCGGGCCGACCGGCGAGCTGATGGAACCCCTCGGCACGATGGACGCCGCGCAGGCGCAGGAGATCTTCGCCGAGCAGCTGGCCGGCCTGCGTGACGGTGGCATCGACCTGGTGCTGATCGAGACGATCAGCGACCTGGCCGAGGCCCAGGCGGCCGTGGCCGCCGCCCGCGAGGTCGTCCCCGACCTGCCGGTCGTCGTCACGCTGAGCTTCGACACCAACCTGCACACCATGATGGGTGTCGCCCCCGCCGCGGCCGTCGTCGCGCTGGCCGAGGCGGGTGCCGACGCCGTCGGCGCCAACTGCGGCCGCGGGCCCGGCGAGATGACCGCGATCGCGGCCGCCATGGCCGGCGTCCGACCCGAGGGCCTGCTGCTGGTCGCGCAGTCCAACGCCGGCCTGCCGCAGGTCGTCGGCGACCACTTCGAGTACGACGCCACCCCCGACGACCTCGCCGCCCACGCGCTCGAGCTCCGCGACCTGGGCGTCGATCTGGTCGGCGGCTGCTGTGGCTCCACCCCCGCCCACATCGAGGCGATGGCGGCGGCGCTGCGGTGAGCGACGGCGCGGTGCTGGGCGAGGACGGCGTACGCCGCTGCGCCTGGGCCGCGACGCCCGGCACGATGCGCGACTACCACGACACCGAGTGGGGCGTGCCCGTCCACGGCGAGCAGGGCCTCTTCGAGCGGCTCTCCCTCGAGGCCTTCCAGGCGGGGCTGTCCTGGGCCACGATCCTGAACAAGCGCGAGCGTTTCCGCGAGGTGTTCCACGGCTTCGACGTCGACCGGGTCGCCGTGATCACCGATGACGACGTCGAGCGACTCATGCGCGACACCGGCATCGTGCGCAATCGCGCGAAGATCCTGGCCACCCGCACCAACGCGGCCGCGACCATCGCGCTGCGCGAGGCCGAGGGCCTGGAGGGGGTCGTGCGGAGCTTCGCCCCGGACGCGTCACCCCGACCGGCCGCGCAGGCCGAGGTCCCCACCGTCTCGGCGGAGTCCACAGCCCTGTCCAAGGCGCTGCGCACGCGCTGCTTCGCCTTCGTCGGGCCGACCACCATGCACGCCCTGATGGAGGCGACCGGCATCGTCGACACCCACCTCCTGGGTTGCCACCGCCGCGGCGTCGCGGGCCGGGCCTAGAGCCCGAGAGCTACCGAGTGCAGGACCGCTGGGGCCACGCTTTCGCTGCTTGGGCGGGTGGCAGTTTCACTAGGGCCCTAGTGAAACTGCCGCTAGCGACGTGAAACTTCGTGTCACCAGTGGCGGAATCACTAGGGCCCTAGTGAAACTTCGCCGGCGTGCCCAGCGGACGCCAGCACGCGGCGGACCGGGCCTAGCCCTCCGCCGGGGCCGGGCCGGCGTGCCTACCACCGGCCGCGTGCCGCCCGGCAGCGGCCTCGTGGCTGCTGTCGTCGGTCGCGCCGTCGACGGCAGCGCGGTGGGCCCCGCCGGAGACGGCCGCAGGGCCGGCCCCGCCGGCGTCGGCTGCCGCGTCGGCGGCCGCCGAGTCGCCGGCCTTGGTCTCCGCGCGGGCCGCAGCGCTGGCCGACGTCGCGCGCAGCTCCACGGCCGGCAGCAGCAGCAGGACCAGGAACGCGAGCAGCATCACGAGGCCGCCGTACAGCAGCACCATGCTCATCGAGTCGGAGAAGCCGACCTTGAAGGGGTGGGCGAGCACGTCGGGGAAGGTGCCGATCACCGACGAGTCGTCCTGCACCTTGGCCAGCACGCCGCCGCCGTTGCTGAGGCTGTCCTTGAGCGCCGCGTTCGACGGGTCGGAGAGCGCCTGCTGGAAGGCCGGCTCGCGGGCCGCCGCGGAGAAGGCCGACTTGATGTTGTCGCCCAGCGTGCTGAACAGCAGGGAGAGGAACACCGCGACGCCGAGCGTGCCGCCGAGCTGGCGGAAGAACGTGGCCGAGCTGGTGGCGACGCCGATCTCGCGCGGGGGCACGGCGTTCTGCACGATGATCGTCAGCGGCTGCATGCACTGGCCCAGCCCGAGGCCGAGGAACAGCATGCCGCCCATGACCCACAGCAGGCTGGTGTCGGCACTGACGAAGGAGAGCGCGACCATCGCGAGGCCGGCCATCGCCGAGCCGATGATCGGGAACATCCGGATCTTGCCGGTGCGCGAGGTGATCTGGCCGGTCACGATGCCGGCGGTCATCATGCCCAGCACCATCGGCAGCATCATCAGACCGGCCTCGGTGGGGGAGGCGCCGTGCACGATCTGCATGTACTGCGGGAGCACGGTGATCGCGCCGAACATCGCCGCACCCACGACGACGCTGGCGCCGATGACCACGGCGGCTGCACGCAACCGGAAGATCCGCAGGGGGATCAGCGCGTCGTCACCCATGCGCTTCTCGGCGTACAGGAAGGACGCGACGCCGACCGCGCCGACGGCGTAGCAGAGCAGCGCCCGTCCGGAGCTCCAACCCCACGTGCGGCCCTGCTCGGCGATCGTCAGCAGCGGCACGAGCGCGACGACCAGGGACGAGGCACCCCACCAGTCGATGCGGGCCTCGCGGCGCTCGTGGTGCAGGTGCAGGTTCTTGGTCACCACGAACAGCGCCGCGATGCCGATCGGCACGTTGACCAGGAACACCCAGCGCCAGCCGGTGAAGCCCAGGATCGTGTCCTGCCCGGCGAACAGGCCGCCGGCGACGGGGCCGAGGACGCTGGAGGTGGCGAAGACCGACATGAAGTAGCCGGTGTACTTCGCCCGCTCGCGCGGCGAGACGATGTCGCCGATGATCGCGAGGACCAGCGTGAACAGGCCACCCGCGCCGAGGCCCTGGACGGCGCGCAGCGCGGCCAGCATGGGCATCGAGGTCGCGAACGAGCACGCGGCCGAGCCCAGGATGAACAGCGTGATCGCGAACAGGAACAGCTTCTTGCGGCCGTAGAGGTCGCCGAGCTTGCCGTAGATCGGCGTCGTGATCGTCGAGGTGATGAGGTACGCCGTGGTGACCCAGGCCTGCGCCGAGAGCCCGTTGAGGTCGTCGGCGATGGTCCGGATCGAGGTGCCGACGATCGACTGGTCGAGCGCGGCCAGGAACATGCCGAGCAGCAGGCCCGAGAGGATCGTGAGGATCTGCTTGTGGGTGTACTCACCGGACTCGGCGCTGCTCGCGGCGGCGGCGGAGGCGGTGGTGGGTGCGGTCGTGGTGGCCACGAAGCTCCTTGGGGCACAGGTGCGGCACTGGCCGGGTGCGGCCAACCGTCACAGATTAGTTGCAGGGCTCAAGCAACGACAGTGATGTGGGCGAGGCCCACCTCACACACGGTCGGTTCGCCCTAGGTTGAGCCGCATGACGACCGAGCGCCTGCGCGTGCACGCCTTCTCCGACGACGCCCTGGGCGAGCACGACGCGGTCGGCCTGGTCGAGGAGATCCGAGCCGGGCGGGTCTCGCGGCGTGAGGTCGTGCAGGCCGCCGTCGAGCGCACCCTGCGCCTCGACGAGCAGCTCGACGCCGTGGCCAGTGACCGGTTCGAGAAGGCCGTGACCGAGTCCGGCGAGCCCCACCCGGGCTACTTCGCCGGGGTCCCCACGTTCGTCAAGGACAACAGCGACCTCGCGGGGCTGCCCACCCAGCACGGCACCCGCGCCTTCGTCGCCCGGCCGGCCAAGGTCGATGGCGACGTCGCGCGGATGCTCGGGCTGATCGGCACGACCGCGCTGGGCAAGACCCGGCTCTCGGAGTACGGCTTCAGCGCCAGCGCCGAGTTCATCGACGACGTCCCGGTGCGCAACCCCTGGCGCACCACCCGCTCCTCGGGGGCGTCCTCGGCCGGGGCGGCGGTGCTGGTGGCCGGGGGAGCGGTGCCGTTCGCCCACGCCAACGACGGTGGTGGCTCGATCCGGATCCCGGCGGCCGTGAACGGGCTGGTCGGGCTCAAGCCGACCCGCGGCCGGACCCCCACCGACCGGCCGAACCGCGAGATGCCGGTGAAGATCGTGCACGACGGCATCGTGAGCCGCTCGGTCCGCGACACCGCGGCCTTCATCCGTGAGTCCGAGCGGGCCTACCGCGACCTCGAGCTGCCTCCGGTGGGCGACGTGCAGGGTCCCGGCCGCCACCGGCTGCGGGTCGCCCTGGTCACCGACTCGATCAGCGGTCGCCCGGTCGACGCCGAGACCCTGGCCGCCACCGAGGCCACGGCCACCCTGCTCGAGGAGCTCGGCCACCACGTCGAGCGGGCCACGGTCCCGGCCCCCGAGCACCTCGCCGACGACTTCCTCGACTACTGGGCGTTCCTCGCGCTCGCGCTGACCCGCGGCGGGAAGCGCACCTTCGGCCCCGACTACGACCGCTCGCGCACCGACCACCTCACCCAGGGGCTCGCGCGCCACGCGCTGAAGAACGCCTGGCGGATCCCGGTGGCGATCACCCGGCTCAACCGGGCGCACCGGGTCACCCGCCGTTTCTTCGACGACCACGACCTCGTCCTGAACCCCACGCTCGGCCTGGTCACCCCCGAGCTCGGCTGGCTGGACCCGTCGCAGGACTACGCCACGATCGTGGACCACCTGCTCGCGTGGGTGACGTTCACGCCGTTGCAGAACGTCACGGGGGAGCCGGCCCTCTCGCTGCCCGCCGGGACCTCCCGCGACGGGCTGCCGATCGGCGTGCACCTGTCGGCGCCGCGGGGCCACGACCGGCGGCTGCTGGAGGTGGCCTACGAGCTCGAGGCGGCGCGGCCGTTCGCCCGGATCCAGGACTGACCGTGCTCGACCGGGCGGCGCGGCCCCCACGGCCCGGGGGGCCAAGGCGCCCGTCGCGGCGCGCCCTGCTCCTGGGAACGGCCGGGGTCGGTGCCGCCGGAGCCGTCGCGGTCGGCGCCGGCGTCGAGCAGGGCGTGCTCCCGGGACGAGGGGCGGTGCGCCGCCGCCTCGGCCTCGACGGGGATCCCGGCCGGGTGCCCGACGCGCGGCCCGGTCGGCTGGTCTCCGGCTGCTTCGTCTCCGCCGCCCGGGGCGGGGTGCGCACGGGCTGGTCGGTGGCCTACCCGCCCGACGTGCTCGGTCAGCCGGCCCCGCCGGAGCACCCCCGGGTGCTGGTGGCGCTGCACGGCCTGGGCGGTGACCACACACCTCCTTCGGCAGCCACCTCGGGCTGGACCGCTTCCTGTCCGCCGGCGTACGCCGGGGGCTGCCGCCGTTCGCGATCGCCTCGGTCGACGGCGGCCGGTCCTACTGGCACCGCCGCGCCGACGGCGAGGACGCGGGCGCGATGGTGCTCGACGAGCTGCTGCCCCTGCTGGCGGAGCGTGGCCTGCGCACCGACCGGGTGGCCCTGCTCGGCTGGTCCATGGGCGGGTACGCCGCCCTTCGCCTCGGCGCCCGGCTCACCTCGCGGCGCTGTGCGGCCGTCGTCGCGGAGAGCCCCGCCCTGTGGGTGCGGGGCGAGGACGCCTCCGCCTCGGGCTTCCGCGACGCCGAGGAGTACGCCGAGTACTCCGTCATGGGCCGTCAGCGCGACCTCGCCGGGATCCCGGTCCGGGTCGACTGCGGCGACTCCGACCCCTTCCGTGACGCCACCGGCACCTACGTCGACGGCTTCCCGTCCGGGGCCCGGCCGGTGGTCCGCTTCGCTCCCGGCGCGCACGACCTGGACTACTGGCGCCGGATGGTCCCCGCGCAGCTGCGCTTCGTCGCCCGCCACCTGACGGCCTGAGGCCTCAGCGTCGGGTCGGCACCACCAGCAGCGCCTGGGCCGAGCGCCCCACGAGGCCCTGCTCGTCGTAGATCTCCGACGCGGTCAGTCCCACCGCGCCGGGGCCGAGGTGCGCCTGCGCGCGCAGGCAGACCCACTCCCCGACCATCGGTCGCACGAGGTGCACGCTCAGGTCGGTGTTCAGGAAGGTCCACTCGGCGGGGTCCACGGCCGAGGCCGCGCCGTTGGCGGAGTCGACGCAGCTCAGCAGCCGCTGCAGCGGCGACATCTCCTCGCCGGGCAGGAGCGGCACGAGCGGCCGCATCCAGACCGTGGCCGGGCCGGGGCGGGTGACCGCCCCGTCGATCCACCGCCAGTCCATCGAGTCCAGGTAGCCGCGGGTCCACGCCGCGGGCGGCTCCTCGCGGCGGCCGTCGTCGGGGGAGTGGTCCAGCGGGGTGCCGGCGTCCCAGGGGCCCTCGCCCACCGGGAAGGCCCACGCCTGCGCCCGGGCGAGCACCCGCCCCGAGTCGTCGCTGAGCTCGGCCTGGCGCAGCGAGACCGTGCGCCCGGGCCGGAGCACGGTGCTCGTGACGGTGAGGTCTGCCACGGGCACCGGCCCGAGCAGGTCCATCGTGAAGCGGCCGATCACCCGCGGACTGCCCTCGTCGAGCGTCTCGAGCGCCCGGCCGAGCAGCGCCGCCGGCGGTCCGCCGTGCTGCGCATGCTCGCTCCACGGCCCCGAGGTGGCGTGGGTGGAGCCGAAGCGGGAGTCCGGGAGGGGCTCGTAGAAGGAGCCGGAGGGGGCGGTCACCTGCTCGATGATGCTGGGTGCGTCAAGCGGGGACCGGCCCGATTTCAGGTTCGGCCCCGCCCGTGTGTAGTCTTCTCGTCGGCTCAGGCAGCCACCTCCGGGTGGCCCCGGGCAGCGCCCCTTTAGCTCAGTCGGCAGAGCGTCTCCATGGTAAGGAGAAGGTCTACGGTTCGATTCCGTAAAGGGGCTCTGGGAATGGCTCGCGTGTTCGGGCCGTTGACCGAGGCGGGGTAGCTCAGCTGGTTAGAGCGCACGACTCATAATCGTGAGGTCGCGGGATCGAGCCCCGCCCCCGCTACACATCATCGAACGGCATCGCCCGCAGGCAAGGAAGAGGCACGAAGTGGCCAGCAAGAGCTCTGACGTCCGCCCCAAGATCACGTTGGCGTGTGTGGACTGCAAGGAACGCAACTACATCACCAAGAAGAACCGTCGCAACGACCCCGACCGCATGGAGCTGAAGAAGTTCTGCCCGCGTTGTCGCACGCACACCGCGCACCGCGAGACCCGCTGAGCGCACCGCAGCATCCGCTCCAGAGGCGGCTCCGGCACTGCCGGGGCCGCCTCTGTCGCGTGCCGCTAGCGTCATGACCGTGCCCGACCCCACCTCGCCCGCGCCGGCGACCCTGGCCGACCTGACCACGCTGCGGCTCGGCGGGCCGGCCGCGGAGCTCGTGCAGGCGCGCGACGAGGCGTCGCTCGTCGAGGCCGTGCGCTCGGCCGACGCGGCCGGTGTGCCCGTGCTGCTGGTCGGGGGCGGCAGCAACCTCGTGGTCTCCGACGAGGGGTACGCCGGGCGGGTGGTCGTCGTCCGCAACGAGGGCGTCCGCGTCGAGGGCGACACCTGCGGCGGGGCCTTCGTCGAGGTCGGCGCCGGCGAGCCCTGGGACCGCCTCGTGGCCACCGCGGTCGAGCGCGGCTGGATCGGCCTGGAGGCCCTCTCCGGCATCCCCGGCACCTCCGGCGCCACCCCGGTCCAGAACGTCGGCGCCTACGGCCAGGAGGTCAGCCAGACGGTCGCCCGGGTGCGCACCTGGGACCGCCGGGCTGGTGCCGTGCGCACCTTCGCCGCCGCCGACTGCGGCTTCGGCTACCGCACCAGCCGATTCAAGCAGGACCCCGAGCGGCACGTCGTGCTCTCGGTGACCTTCCAGCTGGCCCTGGGCGACCTCGGCGCCCCCGTGAGGTACGCCGAGCTGGCCCGGGCCCTGGGCGTCGAGGTCGGCGACCGGGCGCCGTCGGCGGAGGTCCGTGAGGCCGTCCTCGGGCTGCGCCGCGGCAAGGCAATGGTGCTCGACGCCGAGGACCACGACACCTGGAGCACCGGCTCGTTCTTCACCAACCCCGTCGTGCCGGTCGACCGGGTGCCCGAGGGTGCCCCGGCGTGGCCGCAGGGCGACGGCACGGCCAAGACCAGCGCCGCGTGGCTGATCGAGCACGCCGGCTTCACCAAGGGCTACGGCCACGACCGCGTGCGGCTGTCCTCGCGGCACACGCTGGCGCTGACCAACCGCGGGGGAGCGAGCACCACCGAGCTCCTCGCCCTCGCCCGCGAGGTGCGCGACGGCGTGCTCCGGGCGTTCGACATCGAGCTGGTCAACGAGCCGGTGCTGGTGGGCTGCCGGCTCTGAGCCCCGCCCGCCCCGAGCAGGTCAGGCGTTGCTGTAGTCGTAGCCCGAGCTGCCCGACGAGCCGGCCACGGCCAACACGATCAGCAGCACGATGCCGATGATGACGAGCACCAGCAGCACGGTGCCGACGATGCCCATCACCTGCCCGGCGCGGGCCATGCCCTCGCCGCCCAGCTGGCCGTTGGAGGCGCGGATCTCCTTGACGGCACGCCCGCCGACCACCCAGGCGAACGGCGCCGCCAGCAGCGGCAGGCCGCAGATCATGCCGCCCACGAGCGCCACCAGGCCCAGGATCATCGCCATCGTGGACTGCGGGTGGTCCCGCGGGGCATAGCCCGGGAAGCCGGCCGCGGGCGGGTAGCCACCGGCGTACGGCGAGGCGCCGTAGGCCAGCTGGGCGGGCTGGTCGTAGGAGGGCTGGCCGTAGGGGCTCTGGCCGTACGACGACTGGCCGTACGAGCTCGGCCCGTAGGAGCCCTGGTCGTAGGTGGGCTGCCCGTAGGTGGGCTGCTCGGGCTGCGCCGGCTGGCCCTGCTGGGCGGCCTGGCCCTGCTGCGCGGCTTGGCGCTCCCAGTAGCCGACCGGCTGGGTCGGCTCGGTGTCGTCGTGCTGGCCCGCGCGTGACTGGTCGTCCTGCGGCTGCGGGTCGTCCCCCGGATAGGTGCTCATGGAGCCATTGTCCCCAACCACGCGTCGATCTCACCCAGCCACTGCGACTTCTCGGTCTCCGGGGCCCGCGAGGCCCGGATCGAGGAGCGGGCCAGGTCGGCCAGCTGGGCGTCGGTGAGGTCGTGGGCCGCGCGCATCGTGGCGTACTGCCCGGCGAGCCGCGAGCCGAACAGCAGGGGGTCGTCGGCGCCCAGTGCGATCGTGGCGCCGGCCGCCATCAGCTCGGGCAACGGCACCGAGGTGAGGTCGGAGTAGACGCCGAGCGCCACGTTGGAGACCGGGCACACCTCCAGCGCGATGCCGCGCTGCACGACGAGGTCCAGCAGGTGGGGGTCCTCGGCAGCCCGGATGCCGTGGCCGAGCCGGTCGGCGTGGAGGTCCTCGACGCACACCCGCACCGACTCGGGGCCGAGCAGCTCACCGCCGTGCGGCGCCAGCAGCAGCCCGGCCCGCTCGGCGATCGCGAAGGCGGGCGCGAAGTCGCGGGTGCTGCCACGGCGCTCGTCGTTGGAGAGCCCGAACCCGACCACGCCCCGTCCTGCGTACTGCGCGGCGAGCCGGGCCAGCGTGCGGGCGTCCATCGGGTGCCGGGTGCGGTTGGCCGCGATCACGACCGCCATCCCGATGCCGACGTCGCGCGAGGCCTCCCGCACGGCGTCCAGGACCAGGTCGGTGAACGCGGTGATCCCGCCGAAGAGGGCGGCGTACCCGCTCGGGTCGACCTGGATCTCCAGCCAGCGACTGCCGTCGCGGTGGTCGTCCTCCGCGGCCTCCCGCACCAGCCGGCGTACGTCGTCCTCGGTGCGGAGCACAGCGCGCGCGACGTCGTAGAGCCGCTGGAAGCGGAACCAGCCCTTCTCGTCGGCCGCCGACAGCTTCGGCGGCCACTCGTGCACCAGGGCGTCCGGGAGCCGGTGCCCGTCGCGCTCGGCCAGCTCGAGGAGCGTGGTGTGGCGCATGGAGCCGGTGAAGTGCAGGTGCAGATGCGCTTTCGGCAGCTCTTCGAGCTGCCGGAAGCGCATCGGGGACTCTCGGGCTCCGCCCTCGTCGTGGTCGAGGTTCCCGGTGCCCCTCACGGGTGTCAGCCGTGGACCTTCTCGGCCGCGGCGAGGAGCACGCAGGTGGCGACGGCCTCCATGGCGGCGGTGACCTCGGGCAGGCCCGGGAAGGTGGGGGCGAGGCGGATGTTGCGGTCGCGGGGGTCGTGGTTGCCCGGGAACGCCGAGCCGGCCGGGGTGAGCGCGATGCCCGCCTCCTTGGCCAGCTGGATCACCCGCGAGGCGGTGCCGTCGAGCACGTCCAGGCTGACGAAGTAGCCGCCCGTCGGGCGGGTCCAGGTGGCCACGCCCAGGCCGCCGAGACGCTCGTCGAGCACGCGCTGCACCTCCGCGAACTTCGGCGCGATGATCTCGCGGTGCCTGACCATGTGGTCGCGCACGCCCTGGGGGGAGCCGAAGAACTGGGCGTGCCGCAGCTGGTTCAGCTTGTCGGGGCCGATGGCGCCCTGGCCGAGGTGCCCGACGTACCACTTCACGGTCTCCCTCGAGCCGCCGAGGAAGGCCACGCCGGCGCCCGCGAAGGTGATCTTCGAGGTGGAGGCGAAGATGATCGGCCGGTGGGGGTGACCGGCGGCCGAGGCCAGCGACAAGATGTCGGCGCTCTTGGCCTCGTCCTCGGTCAGGTGGTGGAACGCGTAGGCGTTGTCCCAGAAGATCTTGAAGTCCGGGGCCGCCGTCGTCATCGAGGCGAGCCGCTCGGCCACCTCCTGGGAGCACACCGAGCCGCTGGGGTTGGCATAGGTCGGCACCAGCCACATGCCCTTGATGCTCGGGTCCGAGGCCACCAGCTCGGCGACCGCGTCGACGTCGGGGCCGTCGTCGTTCATCGGCACGGTGACGGTGCCGATGCCGAACCACTCCAGCAGCGTGAAGTGACGGTCGTAGCCCGGGACGGGGCACACGAAGGTCACCTTCTCCTCCTGGCCCCACGGGCGCTCGGAGTCGACCCCGCCCTTGAGCATCAGGTCGACCAGCACCTCGCGCATCATCACCAGGCTGGAGTTGCCGCCGGCGACGATCTGCTCGGGCTCGATCCACAGCAGCTCGGCGAACAGCTCGCGCAGCTCGCGGATGCCCTCGAGCCCGCCGTAGTTCCGGGTGTCCACGCCGGCCGCGTCCTTGAAGCCGTCGGGCAGCGAGAGCAGGCGGTCCGACAGGTCGAGCTGGGCCGCCGCGGGCTTGCCCCGGGTGAGGTCCAGGGTGAGTCCGCGGCCGCGCAGGTCGTCGTACGCCGCCCGCTGCTCGCGCACGAAGGCCTCGACCTCGTCGGGCGTGCGATCGGCCAGGGGCTGGACGGTGGCCTGGGCGCTGGACTGGACGGACGACGGGACGGGGGGCTGGCTCTGCTGGGTCACGCCGACCATGCTCGCAGAGGGGGGTGCGGGGAGGGCAACCCGAGTCGTCACCCCAGCTGTCATCGGGCGTCGGTTCGACTTTGTCCGGACCCGCCACGTAGAGTGATCCACTGGTTGTTCCGGCCATGATTTGTCATGCCCGCGAACGAACCGGAGGGCACTAGCTCAACTGGCAGAGCATCGGTCTCCAAAACCGAAGGTTGGGGGTTCAAGTCCCTCGTGCCCTGCGAGAAGTCCAGCCAGGAGTTCCGCAGCAGTCCCAGCACCACGCACCGCACCAGACCACCACCGGAAGAAGGACCACGTGTCGGACAAGGCAGTCCGCTCGGACAGGCCCGAGCGCACCAGCCCGGTCACGTTCTACCGCCAGGTCGTCGCCGAGCTCCGCAAGGTGGTGTGGCCGACGCAGCAGCAGCTGGTCACCTACTGGACCGTGGTGCTGGTCTTCGTGCTGGTGATGATCGCGTACGTCTCCGTGCTCGACGTGGCCTTCGGCCGCGCCGTGTTCGCGCTGTTCGGCGGCTAGTCCGCCGCGGAGCCGGTGCGCCGGACGTCCTGGATATTCGAGCAACGAGATGACGGAGTAATCGTGTCTGAGCAGTACCCCGAGCAGCCCGCCGACCCGACCGCGAACCTGGGTGACCCCACCTTCGCGACGGACGGCGAGTCGGCCGTCGGCGAGGACCAGGTCCTCACCGACCCCGAGACCGGCCAGACCGTCACGGCCCCGCTGACCTCCGAGGACCCCGCCGAGGTGCAGGAGGCGATCGAGCCCGACGTCGACGTCACCGGCGAGGCCGACGACGTCCTGGCCTCCGAGGACGACGAGACCACCGACGAGACCCCCGTCGACGCTCCCGCGAGCGACCCGATGGAGGATTTCCGCGCCGCGCTCCGGGCCAAGGAGGGTGACTGGTTCGTCGTGCACACCTACTCCGGCATGGAGAACCGGGTGAAGGCCAACCTGGAGAACCGGATCACCTCGCTCAACATGGAGTACTACATCCACGAGGTGATCGTGCCGACCGAGGAGGTCGCGGAGATCAAGAACGGTCAGCGCAAGCTCGTCAAGCGCACCGTCCTCCCCGGCTACGTGCTCGTGCGCATGGACCTGACCGACGAGTCCTGGTCGGCCGTGCGCCACACCCCCTCGGTGACCGGCTTCGTCGGCCACAGCCACCAGCCGGTGCCGCTGAGCCTGGACGAGGTCGAGAACATGCTCGCCCCCGCCGTGCAGGCCGAGGCCGACGCCGCCGCCGCTGCCGCGGAGACCTCCGGCGGTGCCCCCGCCAAGACCGCGACCCGCCAGCAGGTCGCCGTCGCGGACTTCGACGTCTCCGACTCGGTGATGGTCGTCGACGGTCCGTTCGCCACGCTGCACGCGACGATCACCGAGATCAACGCGGAGGCGCAGAGGGTCAAGGCCCTCGTCGAGATCTTCGGCCGGGAGACCCCGGTCGAGCTGAGCTTCACCCAGATCCAGAAGGTCTGAGCCGAAGCAGCAACATCAGGTGGCAGAGCCCGCACGGTGACACGCGCAGGCTCGTGAAGACCACGACGTACCAAACGAGAAGGACGCACCACATGCCTCCCAAGAAGAAGATCGCTGCACTCGTCAAGGTGCAGCTCAACGCCGGTGCCGCGACGCCGGCCCCGCCGGTCGGTACCGCCCTCGGCCCGCACGGCGTGAACATCATGGAGTTCTGCAAGGCCTACAACGCCCAGACCGAGGCGATGCGCGGCAACGTGGTCCCCGTCGAGATCACCATCTACGAGGACCGCTCGTTCACGTTCATCACCAAGACCCCGCCCGCCGCCGAGCTGATCAAGAAGGCTGCCGGCGTCGCCAAGGGTTCCGGTGTCCCGCAGAAGGACAAGGTCGGCAAGCTGACCAAGGACCAGGTCCGCGAGATCGCGACGACCAAGCTGCCCGACCTGAACGCCAACGACCTCGACGCCGCCATGAAGATCGTCGAGGGCACCGCCCGCTCCATGGGCATCACCACCGACAGCTGAGCGACCCCGCTCACCCAGCTGTTCACCTAGTCACCCCGTGGCAGAGCCGCGCTGGCTCGTAGACCACAGCTTTTCGGAAAGAGGAAAAGACATGCAGCGCAGCAAGACCTACCGCGCGACCGCGGAGACGTTCGACCAGGACGAGCTCCACGCCCCGCTGGCCGCCATCAAGATCGCCAAGGGCGGCGCCAAGAAGAAGTTCGACGAGACCCTCGACGTGGCCATGCGCCTCGGCGTGGACCCCCGCAAGGCCGACCAGATGGTGCGCGGCACCGTCAACCTGCCGCACGGCACCGGCAAGACCGCCAAGGTCCTGGTCTTCGCCAACGGCGACAAGGCCGACGCCGCCCGTGAGGCCGGCGCCGACGTCGTCGGTGGCGACGAGCTGATCGAGAAGGTCAACGGCGGGTGGCTCGACTTCGACGCCGTCGTCGCGACCCCCGACATGATGGGCAAGGTCGGTCGCCTCGGCCGCGTGCTGGGCCCCCGCGGCCTGATGCCGAACCCGAAGACCGGCACCGTGACCCCCGACGTGGCCAAGGCCGTCGCGGACATCAAGGGCGGCAAGATCGAGTTCCGCGTGGACCGTCACGCCAACCTGCACTTCATCATCGGCAAGGCCTCCTTCGACGAGGCCCAGCTCGCGGAGAACTACGCCGCTGCCCTCGAGGAGGTGCTGCGGCTCAAGCCGGCCAGCTCCAAGGGCCGCTACATCCGCAAGGTCACCGTCTCCACGACCATGGGCCCCGGCGTCCAGGTCGACCCCAACCGCACCCGCAACATCGCGGGCGAGGACGACGCCTGACCCAGGCCCTCGACGCCTGCGACCCAGGGCCCGGCACCGCACGCGGTGCCGGGCCCTGGCGCGTCCGGCGGCACCGCCGATTTGGCCGCGGTGCCGCAGTGGCCGTATCGTTGCGCGCAGTAGCCAAAGACCGCCGGCCGGTCCCCGTCCTGACGAGGGTGACCCGAAGGTTCGCAGAACGTGCGAGCGACCAGCGCAGGTGACACCGTGTGACTGAGTTCGACTCCGACGCCCTGTGTGCATCTGCACCGGGGCGTTCTGCACGTCCGGTCCAGGCTCGGGGCTCCGCGCAACCCGCGCAGCGCCCCCGCACATCACTGTGCACCAGCTGGAAGGAGACCCATGGCGCGGCCAGACAAGGCAGCAGCCGTCGCGGAGATCGTCGACTCGTTCAACGACTCCACGGGCGCTGTGCTGACCGAGTACCGCGGTCTCACCGTGAAGCAGCTGCAGGACCTGCGGCGAGTTCTCGGCGAGAACGCCCACTATGCCGTGGTCAAGAACACGCTGACCAAGATCGCTGCCAAGGAGGCGGGTGTCGACGGCGTCGACGACCTCCTCAACGGTCCGACCGCCATCGCCTTCATCAGCGGTGACGTCGTCGAGGCGGCCAAGGGTCTGCGTGACTTTGCCAAGGCCAACCCCGCCCTCGTGATCAAGGGCGGTTACGTCGACGGTGCCCCGATGGCGGCTGCCGAGATCGCCAAGCTGGCCGATCTCGAGTCCCGCGAGGTCCTCCTGGGCAAGATGGCGGGCGCGATGCTCGCCTCCCTCAGCCAGGCCGTCTACCTGTTCAACGCCCCGCTCGCCCAGGTCGCCCGGCTCGCCGGCGCCCTGGAGAGCAAGGCGCAGCAGGACCCCACCATCCTCAAGGGCGGTGCCGGTACGCCGGCTGCCGCGGCCGAGGAGACCGCAGCGGACGAGGCCCCCGAGGCCGAGGCTGCTGCCTCCGACGACGCGCCCGCGTCGGAGGAGACCACCGAGGCCACCGAGAGCACCCAGGCCTGACATCCCGGTTGCGGCGAGAGCCGCACCACCACTGAAAGGAACGCCACCATGGCGAAGCTCAGCACCGACGAGCTGCTCGACGCTTTCAAGGAGATGACCCTCCTGGAGCTCAGCGAGTTCGTGAAGCAGTTCGAGGACACCTTCGGCGTCACCGCCGCCGCCCCGGTCGCGGTCGCCGCTGCCGGCGCCGGCGCGGGTGCCCCCGCCGAGGCCGAGGAGGAGCAGGACGAGTTCGACGTCGTCCTCGAGTCCGCCGGCGAGAAGAAGATCAACGTCATCAAGGAGGTGCGCGCCCTCACGAGCCTCGGCCTGAAGGAGGCCAAGGACCTCGTCGAGGCCGCCCCCAAGGCTGTCCTGGAGAAGGTCACCAAGGAGGCCGCCGAGAAGGCCAAGGAGTCCCTCGAGGGCGCCGGCGCCAAGGTCAGCCTGAAGTGATCCCCGCGGTGTGAGCCGCTCGTCCTCGGGACGGGTGACCCACCGCGACCAGAGCCGCCCCGGACCACGTGTCCGGGGCGGCTCTCGTCATGTCCGGAGGGTGTCGTCGGAGTCCGCCAGGAGCGCGTTCCCCGGTGCACACGTGTTTCGTGAGACGTCTGCTGAACAGCGAGACGAAGTGCGCAATGTGTGCGTAACTTAGCCGTTGGCTACTCGTTGGTACGCGTGACTGGGGAGATTCACGCGTACGACGCTGTCCGGACCACCTGCCGTGACGCGCCGCATCAGGGAGCAAAGAGGGAGAGGGCCCCATGGGTGTTGAGATCGAGATCAAGGATCTGACCAAGAGCTTCGGCAAGCAGCTCATCTGGGGCGACGTCACCCTCACCGTCCCCGCCGGTGAGATCTGCGTGATGCTGGGCCCGTCGGGAACCGGCAAGTCGGTGCTGCTCAAGACGATCATCGGCCTGCTCAAGCCCGACCGGGGCAGCGTCGTGATCGAGGGCGTCGACATCGCCTCCTGCCCGGAGAAGGAGCTCTACGAGATCCGCAAGCTCTTCGGCGTGCTGTTCCAGGACGGCGCGATGTTCGGCTCGATGAACCTCTACGACAACATCGCCTTCCCGCTGCGCGAGCACACCAAGAAGTCCGAGTCCGAGATCCGCGCGATCGTGATGGAGAAGCTCGACCTCACCGGCCTCATCGGCACCGAGCACAAGCTGCCCGGCGAGATCTCCGGCGGCATGCGCAAGCGCGCCGGCCTGGCCCGTGCGCTGGTCCTCGACCCCGAGATCGTGCTCTTCGACGAGCCCGACTCCGGCCTGGACCCCGTGCGCACCTCGTTCCTGAACCAGCTGATCGTGGACCTGAACGCCCAGATCGACGCGACGTTCCTGATCGTGACCCACGACATCAACACCGCCCGCACCGTGCCGGACAACATCGGCCTGCTCTACCACAAGCACCTCGCCATGTTCGGGCCCCGCGAGATGCTGCTGTCGTCGGAGGAGCCGGTCGTGCGCCAGTTCCTCAACGCCCAGGTCGTCGGGCCGATCGGCATGTCGGAGGAGAAGGACGCCGACGAGCTCGAGGCCGAGAAGGACATGGACCTGCCGGCCCTGCCGCCCATCCCGATGCAGCTCGAGCCCTCCAACGGACAGCCCCGCCGCAGCCAGCGCGACCCCGGCGCCTGGTGCAAGGAGAACGGCATCACGCCGCCTCCCGGGTCGTTCGAGCAGAACATGACCATGACGACGGCGTTGTGAGCGGCTGATGGCATCCCTCACCGCCAGCCGGGTCCTGCAACCGATCGGGACCGCCGGCAAGCTCTTCGCGTTCGCTCTGGACACCTTCCGGAACCTGTTCAAGCGGCCCTTCCAGACCCGCGAGTTCATCCAGCAGGCATGGTTCATCGCCTCGGTGACGATCGTGCCGACCGCTCTGGTGGCGATCCCGTTCGGTGCGGTCATCGCGCTCCAGGTGGGCAGCCTGATCCGTCAGTTCGGTGCACAGTCGTTCACCGGGTCGGCGTCGGTGCTCGCCGTGGTCCAGCAGGCGGCCCCCATCGCGACCGCGCTGCTGATCGCCGGTGCGGGCGGCTCGGCGATCGCCGCCGACCTCGGCGCGCGCAAGATCCGCGAGGAGCTCGACGCCATGATGGTGCTGGGCATCGACCCGATCCAGCGCCTCGTCGTGCCCCGCGTGCTGGCCTGCATGATGGTCTCGGTCTTCCTGAACGGCCTGGTGACCGTCGTCGGCGTCGCCGGCGGCTACGTCTTCAACGTGATCCTGCAGGACGGCACCCCAGGTGCCTACCTGGCCAGCTTCACCGCCCTGGCCCAGCTGCCCGACCTGTACGTCGGCCTGGTCAAGGCGCTGATCTTCGGGATGATCGCCGCCGTCGTCGCGGCGTACAAGGGCTGCAGCGCCGGTGGTGGCCCCAAGGGCGTGGGTGACGCGGTGAACGAGTCCGTCGTCATCACCTTCCTGCTCCTGTTCGTCGTCAACCTGGTGGTCAGCGCGATCTACCTCCAGGTCATCCCACCGAAGACCGGGTGACCTGACGTGGCCAACAACCTCAAGCAGGTCTACGAGCGCCCGCTGTCCTCCCTGGACAAGATGGGCGAGGAGCTCGCGTTCTACATCCGGGCGATCCGGGTCACGCCGCGCTCGGTCACCCGCTACCCCAAGGAGATCCTCCGGCTGCTCGCCGAGGTGACGCTGGGCTCGGGCGCCCTGGCCGTCATCGGCGGCACGGTCGGCGTGATCACCGCGCTGACCTTCTTCACCGGCGCCCAGGTCGGCCTGTCCGGTTACGCCGCGCTGAACCAGATCGGCACCGCCGCCTTCTCCGGCTTCGTCTCGGCGTACTTCAACACCCGCGAGATCGCGCCGCTGGTCTCGGGCATCGCCCTGGCCGCCACCGTCGGCTGCGGCTTCACCGCCCAGCTCGGCGCCATGCGGATCTCCGAGGAGGTCGATGCCCTCGAGGTGATGGCGATCCCCTCGATGCCCTACCTCGTCACCACCCGCATCGTCGCGGGCCTGGTGGCCATCGTGCCGCTGTACGTCATCGGCCTGCTCTCGTCCTACTTCGCGACCCGGCTCACCGTGATCCAGTACTACGGGCAGAGCCCGGGCACCTACGACCACTACTTCAACCAGTTCCTGCCACCGGGCGACGTCTTGTGGTCCTTCGGCAAGGTGCTGGTGTTCGCGGTCGTGGTGATCCTGATCCACTGCTACCACGGCTACACCGCCAGCGGCGGTCCCGCGGGCGTCGGCGTCGCCGTCGGGCGCGCGGTGCGCACCTCGATCGTGGCGGTCAACGTGATCGACCTGCTGCTGTCGATGGCCATCTGGGGCTCCACCACCACGGTGAGGTTGGCAGGCTGACGATGTCCAAGTACCTCATGAACCACCGTTTCCTCGGGATCGTGTTCGTCCTGCTGCTCGTGCTGGCCGTGTGGCTGGTCAACGGGGCCTTCACCCAGAAGTTCACCGCCTTCGACCGGGTGTCGCTGAAGAGCAGCACCATCGGGCTGCAGCTCCCGGCCAAGGCCGACGTGAAGGTCCGCGGCGTCATCGTCGGGCAGGTCACCAAGGTCGAGTCCCAGGGCGACGGGGCCACCCTGGAGCTGGGCATCAAGCCCGACAAGATCACCTCCATCCCCGAGAACGTGACGGCGGCGATCCTGCCCAAGACCCTGTTCGGCGAGAAGTTCGTCCAGCTCGACATCCCGAGCTCGCCCTCGAAGTCCTCGCTGAAGACCGGCGACACGATCAAGCAGACCAAGCTGCCGATCGAGGTGGAGAAGGTCCTCAACGACCTGTACCCCCTGCTGCGCACGGTCCAGCCGGCCGAGCTGAACTACACGCTGAACGCGCTGGCCGACGCCCTCGAGGGTCGCGGCGAGAAGATCGGCGAGACGATCGTGACGCTGGACAGCTACCTCAAGCGGATGAACCCGCAGCTGCCGGCCCTGATCCAGGACATCAAGCTGCTGGCGACGGTGACCGGCACGTACGCCGACGTCACCCCGCAGCTGGCCTCGACGCTGCGCAACCTGACCAAGACCGGCAACACGCTGCGGTCCAAGCAGCAGAAGCTGAACTCCTTCCTGACCGACCTGACGGCGTTCTCCGACACCACGACGCAGTTCCTCAACGACAACGGCAACAACATCATCCGGCTGGGGCAGCTCAGCGAGCCGATCCTGGCGCTGCTCCGTCGCTACTCGGGGGAGTTCCCCTGCCTGCTGGAGGGCATCGTGAAGCAGGCACCCAGGCTCGGCAACACGTTCCGAGGGTTCATCTTCCACATCAACCTGAACACCCTGCCGAACCAGCCGCGCGGCTACACCGCCGCCGACAAGCCGGTCTACGGCGCCGACAACGGCCCCAACTGCGCCGGCCTGCCCAGCCCGCCGATCCCGTACTACCCGCGCGGGGGCCAGTTCCCGAACATCAACGACGGCACCACGGGCCTGGGCAAGGGTGACAACCAGCGCGCCGCCACCGGCTTCGCGCAGCGCGGTGCCTCGGCGTCCACCGGCTCGGCCGCGACGACCGAGCGTGACGGGCTGACGGTCGGCACCTCGGGCACCGCCTCGCAGAAGGCCCTGATCAACTCGCTGCTGGCACCGTCCATGGGCGTGCCGGTCGACCAGGTCTCCGACGTGGCGTCCCTGCTCTTCGCCCCCGCCATGGCCGGCACCGAGGTGAGCGTCCGATGACTCATCGCACGCAGCTGCTCGCTCCGCTCACACTTCCGCGGGGGCCCCGATGAGCATCCTCGACAAGCAGACCAGGGGCGACCTGGTCAAGCTGATGATCTTCGTGCTCGTGACCTCGTTGGCCACCGGCGTGCTGGTGGTCCTGATCGGCAACCTGAGCTTCGAGGCGACCCGCAAGTACAAGGCGGTCTTCTCCGACGCCACCGGCGTGGTCAAGGGCGACGACATCCGGATCGCCGGCGTCAAGGTCGGCAGCGTCAAGAGCGTCGAGATCGTCGGCCGGACCCGCGCCGAGATCACGTTCTCGGTCGCCAAGACCTCGATGGTCACCAAGAGCTCGACGGCGACCATCCGCTACCGCAACCTGGTGGGCCAGCGCTACATCTCGATGACCCAGGGCGTGGGCAACCTGGACCGGCTGTCGGAGAACTCCACGATCCCGATCAGCCGGACCCAGCCGGCGCTCGACCTCACGGTGCTGTTCAACGGGTTCAAGCCGCTGTTCGCGGCCCTCTCGCCCGCCGACATCAACAAGCTGTCGGCCGAGGTCATCTCGGTGTTCCAGGGGGAGGGCGGCAACTTCAACCAGCTGCTGACCAGCACGGCCTCCCTGACCAACACCCTGGCCGACCGCGACCAGGTGATCGGGGACGTGATCGACAACCTGAACTCCGTGCTCGGGACGCTCGCCGGTCGCGACAAGCAGCTGAACTCCTTGATCACCGAGTTCAAGAACTTCATGACCGGTCTGGTGAAGGACAAGGACGCGATCCTGAACTCCCTCGACTCCGTCTCCGCGCTCTCGAACGAGACCTCCGACCTGGTGGTGGGCATCCGCCCGTCGCTCGTCAAGGACGTCAAGGGGCTGCGGCAGGTAGCGGGCAACCTGAACAAGAACCGGGGCGAGCTCGACCGGGCGATGCAGGTCCTGCCGATCAAGCTGGACAAGATCGGCCGCACCGCCATCAACGGCTCGTTCTTCAACTTCTACCTGTGCCAGTTCCAGGGCACCGTCAACGTGCCGGTCCTGGGTGACCAGAAGATCACCTACGACACCAGTGCACTCGGCAAGGACGCGAGGTGCAACCTCGGATGAGTGTTCCCTTCCGCGAGCGCAACCCGGTCCCGATCGGTGCGATCAGCATCGCCGTGATCCTGCTGCTGCTCCTGATGGCCTTCAAGGCCTCCGACCTGCCGCTGATCGGTGGCGGCAGCACCTACACCGCCTCGTTCTCCGACGCGAGCGGCCTCAAGACCAACGACGAGGTCCGCATCGCGGGCGTCCGGGTCGGCAAGGTCACCAAGCTCGACCTGGCCGGCAACAAGGTCAACGTCACCTTCAAGGTCGACACCCCCTCGAAGTTCGGCACCAGCACCGGGGCGCAGATCAAGGTCAAGACGCTGCTCGGCGCGATGTTCCTCTCGCTGGACCCGAAGGGCGACGGTCAGCTCAAGGAGGACAGCACGATCCCGATGTCGCGCACGAAGTCGGCGTACAACGTGGTCGACGCGTTCTCGGGCCTCGCCTCGCGTGCCGAGGACATCGACGTCAAGCAGCTCGCGACCTCCATCGACACCCTGGCCGACCTGACCAAGGACACCCCGGCCGCCTTCCAGGGCACCCTGCGCGGGCTGTCCCGGATCTCCCAGACGGTGGCCAGCCGCAACGACCAGATCGGTGAGCTGCTCCGCAACCTGAACACCGTCTCGGGCACGCTGGCCAACCGCGACCAGGACATCGTCTCGCTGATGAAGAACAGCGACATCCTGCTCCGCGCGCTGGTCGCCCGCCGCCAGGCCGTGCACACGCTGCTGATCTCGACCAACCGGCTCTCCCTGGAGCTCACCGCCCTGGTCAAGCAGACCCGAGCCGACCTCAAGCCCGCCCTGAGCAACCTCGAAGGCGTCGTGAACGTGCTGCTGAAGAACCAGTCGAACCTCGACGAGAGCCTGCGCCTGCTGGCGCCGTTCTACCGGGTCTTCGCCAACACCCTCGGCTCCGGTCCGTGGTTCGACACCTACATCGCCAACCTGCCGCCCGCGCCCTCGCTGCCGACGGGGGGCAACGGCTGATGAAGTCCCTCGGCAAGATCAACCCGATCATCGCGGTCATCGCCGTGGTCGCCCTGCTCGCCGCGGTCCTCGCGGTGTTCTGGCCGGGCTCGGACCAGAAGACGGTCACCGCCGACTTCCCCCGCTCGGTCTCCCTCTACGAGGGCTCCGACGTGAAGATCCTCGGCGTGGCCGTCGGCAAGGTCGACTCGGTGGTCCCGTCGGGCACCAAGGTGCGGGTCACGCTGCACTACGACGCGCAGTACAAGGTGCCGGCGAAGGCCAAGGCCGTGATCATCTCGCCCTCCATCGTGGGCGACCGGTTCGTGCAGCTCACCCCGGCGTACACGAGCGGCCAGGAGATGCCCGACAACGCCAAGCTCGGCGTCGACCGCACGGCCACGCCCCTCGAGCTCGACGAGATCTTCGGCAGCCTCAACGACCTGAACAAGGCCCTCGGCCCCGACGGCGCCAACCGGGCCGACGCGGGCGGCACCGGCCCGCTCACCCGGCTCCTGGACTCCACCGCCCGCAACCTCGGTGGCCAGGGCGTGGAGTTCAACAAGACCCTGAAGAACTTCGGGGCGCTGACCAAGACGCTGTCCGACAACAAGGACGAGCTCTTCGGCTCGCTGGCGAAGGTGGAGAACTTCACCAACACCCTGGCCAAGAACGACAACACGGTCCGCCGCTTCAACGACTCGCTGGCCAGCGGCGCCAACCTGCTGGCGGGGGAGCGGCAGGAGCTCGCCGCGGTGCTGAAGAACCTGAGCGTCGCGATGGTGCAGGTCCGCGGCTTCGTCAAGGAGAACCGCGTCTCGCTGACCCGCAACATCTCCGGGCTGAACCGGATCTCCAAGACCCTGGTCAAGCGGCGTGCCGCCCTCGACGAGACCCTCCGGTACTCCGGCGGGGCCCTGAACAACCTGTTCCTCGCCGGCAACGTCAAGAACGGCACGCTCGACGTGCGCGACAACGTGGGCGAGCTGTTCAACCAGCTGCAGCAGAACCCGGCCGCGGTCCTGTGCACGCTCACCGGTCAGGGCCCCGGAACGGCGGTCTGCGACTCGATCACCAGTGCCCTGGGCAGTGCCCCGATCCCGACCGCCATGGGGGCCAAGAGCCCGCTCGGACGCGCCCCGGCACTGTCGAAGGTGAAGGTGCCCGCACGGGTCGCCGAGCCCGTCGACACCACGCTCGGTGGACTGCTGGAGGTGCAGCGATGAGCCCCCGCTCGATGCCGCGTTCGATCCTGGGCGGTGTCCGGCGCCGCGCCGCGACCGCGGTCGTGAGCCTGCTCGCCGGGGTGCTCGTGCTCTCCGGCTGCTCGGTCTACGACGCCCCGCTGCCCGGTGGCGCCGACACCGGCAAGAACCCGATGAGCATCAAGGTGATGTTCCGCGACGTCCTCGACCTCGTCCCGCAGTCGACGGTCAAGGTCAACGACGTCACCGTCGGCAAGGTGACCTCGGTCGACCTCAAGGGCTACGTCGCCCAGGTCACGATCGCGATCCCCCGCGACGTCGACCTGCCCGACAACGCCCGCGCCCAGATCCGCCAGACCAGCCTCCTCGGCGAGAAGTTCGTCTCGCTCGAGAAGCCCCAGGACCCCGGCAGCGGCAAGCTGGGCAACGGCGACACGATCGGGCTCGACCGCACCGGACGCAACCCCGAGGTCGAGGAGGTGCTGGGTGCCCTGTCGCTGCTGCTCAACGGTGGCGGCGTCGGCCAGCTGAAGACCATCGTCTCGGAGCTGAACAACGCCTTCGACGGCAACGAGGTGCAGGCCCGCTCGGTGCTCACCCAGATCAAGACCTTCATCGGCCAGCTCGACGAGAACAAGAGCTCGATCGTCCTGGCCCTGGAGAACACCAACCGACTGGCCGCGAACCTGCGCAAGCAGGACCAGACCATCAAGAACACCCTGGACGACGTGCCGGCCGCCCTGCGCTCGGTCAACGGGCAGCGGGCCGACCTGGTCAAGCTGCTGAAGTCGCTGACCCGCCTCAGCGGCGTCGGCGTCCGGGTGATCCGGGCCTCCAAGCAGTCGACCATCAACAGCCTGCGCGACCTCGCCCCCGTGCTCGACCAGTTCGCCAAGTCGGGGGACAACCTGGCCAAGTCCTTCCAGGTCTTCCTGACCTACCCGTTCGTCGACGAGGCCGTCGGCCGTGACCCGCAGGTCGCCCGCAACCTGCACATGGGTGACTACACGAACCTGTCGGTCAACCTGAACATCGACCTGCTCAACCTGCCGACGCTGCCGACCGGTCCCGTCTGCGACGCGCTCGACCAGGTGCTGGCGGCGACCCGGGCCAACGTGAACGCCGCGGCGACCCAGGTCGTGGACGCCCTGCCGGACAACCCCCTGATCACCAAGGACGAGCAGAAGAGGCTGAAGCAGGCCATCGTGGACAAGCTCCTGAAGGACGCCCTGGCCACGGCCCAGTCGCAGTGCCGCGCCGTGAGCGTGGACAAGCTGCTGCCCTCGGCCACCACCCTGCTCCAGGACCTGCTGGACACCTTGAACATCCTCACGCCGACCCAGATCCGTCAGCTCGTCAACGGCACCCTGGGTCAGGTGGGCGGCGCCCTCGGTGGTCTCACCGGAGGCGGCTCCAACAACAGCTCGGGTGGGCTGGGCAGCGGGCTCGGCCTGCCGCGCACGGCTCCCGGCGCGTCGGCGAAGCCGCAGCCCCTCGACCCGTTCGGCCTGGCCGGTGTCGGCCTCGACCCGGGCATCGGCACGATGCTCCTGCAGGGGGTGGCAACGGTCCGATGATCACTTCACGCACCAAGAAGCAGCTGCTGGTCTTCGTCATCATCACGCTCGTGGGGGTGTCCTTCGTGGGCGCCCGCTACGCCCGCCTGGACCGGCTGTTCTACGACTCCTCCTACACCGTGGCGGCGCACTTCAAGCAGTCCGGCGGCATCTTCACCGGCGCCGAGGTCACCTACCGCGGCGTGGGCATCGGCAAGGTCGAGAACATGAAGCTCACCGACGACGGCGTCGACGTCCTCCTCTCGGTGGAGAACAAGTACGACAAGATCCCGAAGGACTCCGTCGCGCTGGTCGGCAACAAGTCGGCCGTCGGGGAGCAGTACGTCGAGCTGCAGCCCCGGAAGGACAGCGGTCCCTACCTGAAGGACAAGTCGCAGATCGCCGAGCGCGACACCCAGATCCCGGTGTCCACCACCGAGATCCTGACCAACCTCGACAACCTGGTCGAGTCGGTCCCGCAGGCCGACCTCCGCACCGTGGTGTCGGAGTCGGGCGCCGCGTTCAAGGACGCCGGCCCCAGCCTCGGGCAGATCATCGACACCTCGAACTCCTTCATCGACACCGCCAACGCGAACTTCGCCACCACGACGGCGCTGATCCGCGACTCCCGCGTCGTGCTGCAGACCCAGGTCGACAAGGGCTCGGCGATCCGCAACTTCTCCCGTGACCTGGCCCTGTTCACCGGCACGCTCGCGGGCAGCGACAAGGACCTGCGCTCGCTGATCGACAACGGCTCGGCCACGGCCAACCAGCTGCGCACCTTCCTGCAGCAGAACCGGGTGAACCTCGGTCAGCTGATCAACAACCTGGTCACCACCAACGAGATCGTGGTCAAGCACCTCGACGGCATCCGGCAGATCCTCGTGGTCTACCCCTACGTCGTCGCCGGCGGCTTCACCGTCGCGGAGAAGACCGGGGGCAACTACAACGCCCGGTTCGGCCTGGTGCTCCAGCAGGACGGCCCGATCTGCAAGGCCGGCTACGTCGCGCCGCGCAACCCCAAGGACACCTCCGACAGGCCGATGCCGGAGAAGGTCGGGTGCACCGACGGCAGCAAGAACTACCGCGGTGCCGAGAAGACGCCCACCAACCGCGTCGGCGCCGACTACCGCCCACCGGTCGCGACGTACGATGCCCTGAGCGGCAAGACGACGTGGGCCGACCAGGACACCAGCGCCAAGATCGCCTACGACGGCGGTGCCGAGCAGCTCTACGGTGCAGATTCCTGGAAGAGCCTCCTGCTCTCGCCGTCGTTGCCCGACGACCAGGAGTAGATGTTGCCGAACGCCACTGAAGCCGGGGTCCAGGACCCCGGCCCTCAGCAGCGCCCTGCCCCCACCCGCGGCTCCAGCCCGCTGTGGTGGGGCGTGGCCGCGCTCCTCGCCCTGGTGCTGGTGGCCGGCACCGCGTTCGCGGTCTGGGCTGGCCTGCGGTCGCGCTCGGCCGCGCAGGACGACGAGCAGCGGGCAGCGGCCTCCACCGTGGCCGGCCAGTTCGCGCTGCGGATGGACAAGGTCGACGGCACCGACTTCGACTCCTACATCACGTCGGTCAACCAGCTGCTCACCACCAAGGCCAAGGCCAAGAACGACGAGACCTTCAAGGTGCTCAAGCAGAGCTACACCGCGGCCAAGGTGAAGGGGCAGGGCAAGCTGATCCTCACCGCCGTCGGGGACGCCGACGCCGACTCCGCGACCGTCCTGGTGGTGCACGACGCCGACGTGACCACCGCGCAGGGCGACATCGAGCACCACTACCGCTGGTCGGTCGACGTGGTGAAGGTCAAGGGTCGCTGGCTGGTCGACGACTTCAACCCGGTCAACTAGAGAGGGAGGCAGCGATGACGACCCACCTGACGTGGTACGACGTGCTCGGCGTCTCCCGAGGGGCGAGCCCCGAGGAGATCAAGGCCGCGTGGCGGCACGCCACGGACACCTTCGAGCCCGGCTCGGGCTCCGCGCAGTTCCGGATGTTCAACGAGGCCGCCGACGTCCTGCTCGACCCCGCGCGACGCTCGGCGTACGACGCGGAGCTGGGGGACCAGCGTGGCGACCAGCCGGTCCCGGCGCCCGTCGCGGCGCCGGCCCCGGTGTCGCTCGCGAAGGACCGCTCCGAGGAGCCCGCGCCCGACGCAGCCGTCGTGCACGAGGAGACCGACGGTCCTGACGCCCCGTCCGAGGACCACCGGGACGAGCAGGACCACGACCACGAGCCGGTGGAGCCGCGCCGCGCGCGCGCCGCCCGCAGCCGTCGTCCGTCGCGCGCCCAGGTCGTGCTCGCCGCCGTGCTGGCACTGCTGAGCGTGGTCGCGGTGGTCTTCGCCGTGCGCTTCGGCCTCGCCGTCCGCGAGGAGGGCCGCGTGGCCGACGCCCGCGACGAGGCGCCCGCCGCTGCCGAGCGGGCCGCGAAGGCGATGCTCTCCTACAACTACAAGCAGCTGCCCGCCGACCGCGAGCGGGCCGCGGCGTACCTCACCGACTCGTTCAAGAAGAAGTACCTCGCCAACTTCACGCTGCTCGAGAAGCAGAAGGACGGCACCCCCGGCGCGGCCGTGCAGACCAAGACCGTCGTCACCGCGACGGTGCTCGGTTCGGGGGTCGTCGACGCCGAGGACGGCGCGGCCCGGGTGCTGGTCTACGTCAACCAGGTCTCGCAGAAGCCCGGGGTCGACCCGCAGATCTTCCAGAACCGGGTGTCGATGAAGATGGAGCAGCAGGGGAATCGCTGGCTCGTGGCTGACCTGAAGAGCTACTGAGACAGGCCTCGAGGGGGTACTCTCGGCGCAACGTCCGCCTCGGAGGCCGACGTGCCAGACCCGGGGTTGTCCGGGTCTTGAGTCATGTTGTAATCTGACTCTTTGCGCCCTCCCTCAAATACTTCCTGCCTGCCCGGTGGCTGGTTCGTGGTGGGTCGGCGCCGTGAAACCCGTGAGTCCCGGAAGGACCCCTCTTGGCCGCCTCGCGCAGCAAGAACAGCACCATCAAGATGCCCCGCCGCACCTCCTTCGCCAAGATCTCTGAACCCCTCCAGGTTCCGCAGCTCCTCGCACTCCAGACCGACAGCTTCGACTGGCTGATCGGCAACGAGAAGTGGGAGCAGCGTGTCGCTGAGCGACAGGCCGCCGGCGAGGACGTCTCCCAGAAGTCCGGTCTGCACGAGATCTTCGAGGAGATCTCGCCGATCGAGGACTTCTCCGAGACGATGTCGCTCTCCTTCGAGAACCCCGTCTTCCTCGACCCGAAGTACACCGAGGAGGAGTGCAAGGAGAAGGACTTCACCTACTCCCGCCCGCTCTACGTCTCCGCCGAGTTCACCAACGGCGAGACCGGTGAGATCAAGGGCCAGACCGTCTTCATGGGCGACTTCCCGATGATGACCCGCAAGGGCACGTTCATCATCAACGGCACCGAGCGTGTCGTGGTCTCCCAGCTCGTGCGCTCGCCCGGTGTGTACTTCGAGCGCACGGCCGACAAGACCTCGGACAAGGACATCTTCACCTCCAAGGTGATCCCGTCGCGCGGTGCGTGGCTGGAGTTCGAGATCGACAAGCGCGACCTGGTCGGCGTACGCCTCGACCGGAAGCGCAAGCAGAACGTCACCGTCCTCCTCAAGGCTCTCGGCTGGACCAACGAGAAGATCCGCGAGGAGTTCGGCGAGTACGAGTCGATGATGCTGACCCTCGAGAAGGACCACACCGAGGGCCAGGACGACGCGCTGCTCGACATCTACCGCAAGCTGCGCCCGGGCGAGCCGCCCACGCGTGAGGCTGCGCAGACGCTGCTGCAGAACTACTACTTCAACCCCAAGCGCTACGACCTGGCCAAGGTCGGTCGCTACAAGATCAACAAGAAGCTGGGCACGCACGAGGCCTTCGACCAGCAGACGCTGACCATCGACGACATCGTCTCGACGATCCGCTACATCGTCGAGCTGCACGCCGAGAAGGACAACCTCGTCGACGCGCAGAACAACGAGGTCAAGAACCTCAACGGCGACTCGGTCGAGGTCCGCAAGGACGACATCGACCACTTCGGCAACCGTCGCATGCGCACGGTCGGCGAGCTGATCCAGAACCAGCTCCGCACGGGCCTGGCCCGCATGGAGCGCGTGGTCCGCGAGCGGATGACGACCCAGGACGTCGAGGCCATCACGCCGCAGTCCCTGATCAACATCCGCCCCGTGGTCGCGGCGCTGAAGGAGTTCTTCGGCACCTCGCAGCTCTCGCAGTTCATGGACCAGACCAACCCGATCGCCGGTCTGACCCACAAGCGTCGTCTCTCCGCGCTCGGCCCGGGCGGCATCTCCCGCGACCGCGCGCAGATGGACGTCCGCGACGTGCACCCCTCGCACTACGGCCGCATGTGCCCGATCGAGACCCCGGAGGGCCCGAACATCGGCCTGATCGGGTCG